>NZ_JBFUPJ010000006.1:0-351027 GCF_041355175.1 Variovorax sp. RCC_210
CTCTCCTTCGTAGTGGATCTACGAGTCTAGGAAGAGAACTCCGCAGGTCAAATCAACCCGCCCGATCACCGATGCTTCTGGCCGACAGCAGTAGCTGCGCGTTTTTAAGAAAGGCGTCTCCTCTCATTTCGTATGGAGACTACGAGCCCTTCCCGACGCCATCAGGCGGGGGAGGCGATCAAGCACCAGGTCGATCACGACCCGCACCTTCATCGGCAGCGTCCGCATCCTTGGCCAGACGGCGTTGAGTTCGTAGCCGAAGGGTACGCGCTCCTCGAAGACGCGGACCAGCCGTCCGGCCTCGACATCCCGCGCGGCCATCCAGACCGGTATGCGTGTCAAACCCCAGCCGGCGATCGCGCCGTCCATCACCACGTCGAGCGAATCGCAGACGAAGCGCGACTCGATTTCAAAGGGGAGATTGATATCTGCGTTGTCCGCGGAGGCAAAGCGCCAAGGCTGTCGCCAGCCTTGGCGTGCATAGCCGACGAAGCGATGCGACTCGCGCTGCGCCACGAGATCTTCATACGACGCAGGCCGCGGGTGGCCGGCCAGATATCCCGGCGATGCATAGACGCCCATCACCTGCCGCCCGAGCGAGCGCGCGGCCAGCGTCGTGCTGTCGTCGAGCGCACCGCTGCGGATGGCCAGGTCCATGCCTTCCTCGATCAGGTCGACTCGCCGGTCGCTGTATGTGATGTCGAAGCACAGTTGCGGATACCGCACACCCAGCTCGAACAGCAGCGGCGCGATCAGCAGCCGGCCGATGATGATCGGCATGGTGAGCCGCAGACGGCCGAGCGGTTCCTGCCGCCCGGCTTCGAGTTCTTCGCCTGCAGCGGTCAGTTCGTCTAGCGCCCGTCGACACCGCTCGTAGTAAGCCTGTCCAGACTCCGTCAAACGATGGCTGCGCGTCGTGCGATGAAAAAGCCGTGTATCGAGCCGGGCCTCGAGCCGAGCCACGCTCTTGGCCACTGCAGAGCGAGTGAGCTTCAGCTTGTCGGCCGCCGCGGCGAAGTTGCCCGCTTCGACCACCGCCACGAAGACCTCGATACCGTCCAGACGTTCGCTCATTGGCGAATTCTAGGACGCAATCTTGTGAATGAGATGCCACACCGGTGATTCGTGAGAGCCAATAGCATCGAGCGCATCGTCCTCCTCCCTCCTTGGAAAGAAGCCTCTCATGACAACCACGATGCAACGCTGGCAGATCGATTCCTTCGACCGCCGCAGCTTGAAGCAGGTGGAGGTGCCGATGCCCGCACCCACCGCCGGCCAGATCCTTGTGCGCACGCAAGCGGTCTCGCTGAACTACCGCGACTTGATGATCACGGGCGGAAACTACGCGTGGACGCCTCCCTTGCCGTTCACGCCCGTGTCTGACCTGGCCGGCGTGGTGGAAGCCGTGGGCCCGGGCGTGACACGCTGGAAAGGCGGCGAGCGGATCATCAGCACCTTCGTCGCTGGGTGGTTTGACGGCAAGGCGCCCGCGGGTACGTTCTCTCTGGGGGGGCCTGGCCCGGGCGCCTTGGCGACGCATGTGCTGCTCGACGAGCAATGGGCTGTGACCGCGCCACGAACACTCACACCCGAACAGGCGTCGACCTTGCCCTGCGCCGCGCTCACAGCCTGGTTCTCCTACTTCGAAGAGGGCTCGCTCAAGGCCGGCGACACGGTATTGATCCATGGCACGGGCGGCGTCGCGTTGTTCGGCTTGCAGTTTGCGGCGATGCATGGCGCAGAGGCGATCGTGGTTTCAGGTGGTGCTGACAAGCGAAACAAGGCAATGGCGCTCGGCGCCACGCATGTCATTGCGCGCGAAGCCGACTGGCCCGCCGAGGTCAGGCGTCTGACGGGCGGACGCGGTGTCGATCACGTGCTGGAAACAGTCGGAGGTGCGAACCTGGGACGGTCGTTGGGCGTTGTGGCGCCCGGTGGCCGGGTCTCGCTGATCGGCGTGATCGATGGAGGCAAGGTCGAGGCCCAAGCCCTCGACTTCATCCGCAGCCGGGCTGTCGTGCAAGGCATCAGCGTCGGGCATCGTTGCGCACTGGAAGACATGAGCCGCGCCATCGACTCGACGCACCTCAAACCCGTCATCGATTCGGTCTACGGTTTCGCCGACGTGCCGGCTGCCTTTGCGCAACTGGAGCACGGGGCATTCGGCAAGGTCGTCGTCTCGCTTTGAGGCCTCGTCAACCTGAACGTGCAGTTGAGTGACCGCTCGTGGCCGATTACAGTAGTTGGAGTGCTTCCGTCAAAGTAGCTTTTGAAGCCGAAGCGACCGTTCGACTTCCTCAGGCTCCGCGGTGAAACGATGCTCGTTGGACAGCGGAATGGCTTTCCACCACTCAGGTACCAAACCTGGGGAGTGCTCATACGAGAGGCACAGCGAACACCGTGCCCACAGCGCTCCTGGTCCGACAAAGCCGGGGCGCGCACCATGTGCGCTGCAACGCCTCCCGTATCGACAAAGCGACTTCTCTCCACAGATTGGGCAGGGGCTGGAAAGTCGAACGCCGTCCGAGCGCCCGCGAAAAGCCGCTTGTCACCGGTAGATCAACTCCAATGGAACAGAGCAGGTGTGCTCGTTGTCAGCATGCTTCTGGTGCTTCCGGCCTTTTCTGAGGCTCGGCGGTCCAGTTCGCCCAGTGAAGTCTTGGCCAGGACCACCGCGGTATCCGGTCAGAATGAGAGCCTATGCCCATGCAGCCCCTGTTCGACGCAATCGCTTCAATGTCCGCACCGGCGGATGCGCAGCGCATCTTCCACGGCCGCGGTGGGCTTCATCCCGAGTGCGCTCACTTGTCGCTGGACTTTTTCCCGCCGGTTTGGGTGCTGACCAGCTTCAAGCCTGCGACCGACGGCGAACTGGCTGCAATTGGCGCTGCACTGGAGCGTCGCTGGTCGCAGTTGGCACCGGGTGAAACGCTGCAATGGGTGTTTCAGTGCCGGCATGAAGGCCAGAGCAGCACACAGCTCATGGGCGGTTCGGTGCCCGACCCGCATTGGGTCACCGAGGAGGGTGCTCGTTATCGCGTCAACGTGGGCCGGGGCCAGAACCACGGGCTGTTTCTCGACATGGCCGAAGGACGGCGCTGGGTTCGTGCGTTTGTGAAGACGCGCCCAGACGCCCGGTCGCGCGTCAAGGTGCTCAACCTTTTCGCTTACACCTGCGCGTTTTCGGTGGTCGCATTGCAGGCAGGGGCCCGGCACGTCACCAACCTGGACATGAGCAAGGGCGCTCTGGCCGTGGGGCAACAGAACCACCGCGCCAACGGCGTGCTCGCCGGCGCGAGCTTCCTCCCGCATGACGTTTTCAGTTCGTGGGGGAAAATCACGCGCGGAGGCCCTTACGGGCTGATCATCGTTGACCCACCGAGTTATCAAAAGGGAAGTTTCGTTGCGACCAAGGACTACGCCCGGCTGATCAAGCGCTTGCCTGACCTGCTGGAGCCCGACGGCGTTGTCCTGCTATGCCTCAATGCCCCGGAACTGGGACCCAAATTCCTGCAGGAGCAAATGAGCGAACTGGCGCCAGAACTGGATTTCGTGGAAAGACTGGCGAATCCAAGCACCTTTCCCGACGTGTCCGACGAGCGGTCGCTGAAGGTGTTGGTGTACCGGGCGCGGCCGGGTATTCAACCTGAGGTCTGAAGGGCGCTGCGCATTCGCGCCGCGGGCGGACGGCCCCATGGAGCGCCTTCGTGTGAGTTGAAGCAAGCTGTCGAATGACTGGTCTTGGCCGACTGGCGTCGAACTACCGCCAGCTAAATTTCTATGGAGCGAGGACCGCCCATCGCTCGTGATCGCGCCAACGCCCGTTTATTTTCAGGTAGCGAGGTGAGTACCTTCCTTCAGAAAGCCGCAGGCTTTCACAAGCGCGATGGAGGCGACGTTGGTCGGCTGGATATTGGCTTCCAACCGATGCAGCTTGAGGTCTTGGAAAGCAAAGCGAACCACCGCCTCTAACCCCTTCCTCATCAGGCCTTGTCTCTCGTGTCCGGCGAAAACGTAGTAGCCGAGATAGCCGCTTTGGAACGCGCCCCTGACGATATTGGTGATGTTGAAGACGCCGACGAGGCCGTCGTCGGCATGCCGGAAAACAAGAAATGCTGCGTTTTCATGCGTAGACATTCTTTCTAGGTACGCTTGAAAATGTTCAGGCGTGGACGGCGGCGAGGTCCAAGGGCTGTGAAGGTCGCCACTCTTCTTGACTGAGTTAAGGAACTCGCGCTCGTCAGCCAATTTAGGTGGCTGAAGATAAACGAGCTGCTGCATATCAGTTGTTGGAAATATTTGAAGGGGCCGCGACATCTTGGCCGGACTTGCCCTTCACGTCTTCACGCGTTTCCGCCTTCATCTCTGCGCCGCCATCGCCACAAACCCCTGCGCCAGGTCCGCCAGCAAATCCCCCGGCGCCTCCAGCCCGACATGCAGCCGCACCACATGCCCGCGCTTGCTCCAGTCGGTCACGCTGCGCGCCGCGCGCATGTTCGTCCACGCCACCAGGCTTTCATAGCCGCCCCATGACGAGCCGCGCCCGAACAGCGCGAGCGCATCGACGAAGCGCTCCACCGCCGCGTTGTCGATGCCAGGCTGCAGCTCGATCGACAGCAGCCCGTTGGTGCCGCTGCAGTCGCGCTTCCAGATGTCGTGCCCCGGGTGCTGCGGCAGCGCCGGGCAGAACACGGTGGCCACTTCGGGCCGCTGCTCCAGCCAGTGCGCCACTTCCAGCGCGTGCCGCTCGTGCATCTGCAGCCGCGCCGACAGCGTGCGGATGCCGCGCAGCACCAGCCAGGCGTCGTCGGGGCTCACGGTCATGCCGAAGGCGTCGCAGCGCTCGTTCAGCGGCCGCCATGCGGCCTCGGTGGTGGCCACGGTGCCCATCATCACGTCGGAGTGGCCCGACAGGTACTTGGTCGCGGCCATGGTCGAGATGTCCGCGCCCAGCGCCAGCGGGCGGTACTGCAGGCCCGAACCCCAGGTGTTGTCGGCCGCCAGCAGCGCGCCGCGCGCGTGCGCCAGCGCGGCGAGCCTGGGCAGGTCGCACATCTCGTAGACCAGCGAGCCGGGGCACTCGGCGTACACCAGCCGCGTAGTGGGCTCGAACAGGTCTTCGATGCCGCTGCCGTCCGCCGCGAAGAAGCTGCTGCGAATGCCGTAGGGCGCGAGAAACGAATGCACGAGGTTGCGCGTGGGCTCGTACACGCTGTCCGACATCAGCACATGGTCGCCCGGCTTCAGGTACGACAGCAGCACCATGCCGATGGCGGCCAGGCCCGTGGGAAAGAGCCGGGTGCGGTACGCGCCTTCGAGCTCGCTCACCGCGTCTTCCAGCGCGAAGGTGGTGGGCGTGCCGCGCGCGCCGTAGCTGAAGATGCGCTCGCCGTCGCGGCGGGCGCGTGCGTCGCGCATGGCGCCCACGCTGTCGAACAGCACCGTGCTCGCGCGCACCAGCGGCGTGTTGACCGGCGAGCCGCCGGCATACGACGGCGTCTTGCCGGTGCGCGTGAGGCGGGTGCCGGGCGCGAGGTCTTCAGGGGTGGCGTGCGAGTCGGTCATGGTGAGCGAGGCTGGAAAGGTTCGGTTCGCGATGGTCGGGCCGCTATGTTGCTTCAACCGCGGACCGTCCGGGACGGACCAGGGTCTTGCGAGGTCTTGCGGTGTTCAGTCCGCACGCGCGCCCGAGAGCTTGACGATGCGCGACCAGCGCTCGATGTCCTGCCGCAGCTGCGCCGCGAACGCTTCCGACGAATTGGCCACCACCTCGCTGCCGCCGTCGGTCACGAGCTTGGTCACCTCGGGCAGGTGCAGCGTGCGCACGATGGCTTCGTTCAGGTAAGCCACGCGCTCGGGCGGGGTGCCGGCCGGCGCGAAGAAGCCGTACCAGTCCTCGAAGCGCGCGCCGGCGTAGCCCAGCTCCTCGAGCGTGGGCACCTTGGCGAACACGCCGATGCGGCGCGGGCTGGTCACGGCCAGCACGCGCAGCTTGCCGTTCTGCACCAGGCCCGACACCGACGCGGTGGAGGTCACCAGCACATCGACCTGGCCGCCGAGCAGGTCGGTGAGCGCGGGGCCGGCGCCCTTGTAAGGCACGTGCGTCATTTCCACGCCCTTGTCCTTGGCCAGCACCACGCCCACCAGGTGCGACAGCGTGCCGTTGCCCGGCGTGGCATAGGTCACCTTGCCGGGGCTCGCCTTGGCCTTGGCGGCCAGGTCGGCAAAGCTCTTCAGCGGCGAATTGGCATCGACCACCAGCGCCAGCGGCGCGGCGTTGATCTGCGTGATGGGAATGAAGTTCTTGATCGGGTCGAAGCCGGCCTGCGCGTACAGCGAGGGGTTGACGGCCATGATCGACACCTGCGACGTGAGCACGGTGTAGCCATCGGGCTTGGCGTCGGCCACGGCCTTGGCGCCGATGTTGCCGCCCGCGCCACCGCGGTTGTCGACCACCGCGGCCTGGCCCATGATTTCCGGCAGGCGCGTGGTCACCAGGCGCGCCGTGGCGTCGTTGCCGCCGCCCGGCGGGAAGGGCGAGATGAACTTCACCGTTTGCGACGGAAAGCCGTTGCGCGGGGGCAGCGGCTCCGCGGCGTGAGACTGCACCGCGAGCGCGGAGAGCCCCAGGGCAGCGACGGCAAGGCGGGCAAGGTGCGAGATGCGACTGACAGGCGACATGACGGAACTCCTGGAAGAGAAACGGACAGGAAGGAACAGAAAAAAACGGGTTGCTTTCGGGGCGTTGCTTTGTTCAATTCGCAGTCAAGGTTTCGAAGCGGCCGAAGGCAGGCGGAAGGCCGCCTTCTCCTGCGCATCGAGCTGCGCGACAAGTCCCGTCTCCCACGCGAGGTAGCGTCGTGCCGCCTCCTTGTTGCCGTCGTGGCGGTCGTGCACGAAGAACAGGTAGTCGATGCAGTCGCTGTCGGCGGGCAACGCGGGCGTGGCTTCCACGGGGAGACCGGCGGCGCGCCAGGCGGCCATGCCGCCTTCGAGCAGCAGCGGCGCGGGCGCGTGCGCGTCCACGCGTTCGGACGCCGCCGTCCATGCCGCGAGCGCGGCGTCGTCGGCCACCAGCACGAGCTGGCGTGTCTCGTTCTTCACATCGGCTGCCAGGCGCGGGCGTATCGACCAGCGCGCCTGCGGAATGTGGGCGGCGCGGAAGGCCATGCTGCCGCGCAGGTCGACCAGGGCCACGTCGTTCCTCTCGATGCGAGCGGCCAGCGTTCGGGCATCGATGGTGGCCAGCGGCGACGCAACCGGGGGCGTCGCGGGCGGCAGCGACAACCCGCTCGAAAGACCGCCTTCGAGCACGCTCGCGTCGTGTCCCATCTGGCGCAGCCAGCTGGCGATGGTGGGTGCGCGCACGCCGTCGTCGTCCAGCAGCACCAGCCGCGCGCCGCGCACGCCGAAGTACTGGTCGCCAGCCTGCATGAGCTGCCCGCCCGGCGTGTGCTGCGCGCCCGGCAAGCTGCCGGCCGCGAATTCTTCAGGCGTGCGCACGTCGCACAGGAACAGGGTGCGGGCCGGGTCCGCGGCCCACTGCCGCACCGTCTGCGCGGGCACCGTCGGCACGTCGAAGCGTGCGGCCAGGGCCTGCGCGGCGGGGCGCATGTCGGTGTTGCCGCTGTCGTCCGCGTAGCGGCGCGTGCCGCCGTGCTCCAGCACGTGGTCGTTCAGGTACCAGCCCTGCGTGCCGTTCTCCAGCGCGTACACCGGGTTGGGCACGCCCAGGTTGATGAGCGTCTGCGCGCCGATGATGCTGCGCGTGCGGCCCGCGCAGTTGATGACGATGGGCGTCGTGGCGTCGGGCACCAGCCGGCGCACGCGGTAGGCCAGTTCGCCGTTTGGGCAGCAGGTGGCGCCGGGAATGTTCATCTTGTGGAACTCGCTCACGGGCCGGCCGTCGAGCACCACCACGCGGGCGTCGCTCGCCAGCATCTCGGCCAGCTGGTCGGCGCTGACGCGGGGCGTGTGATAGACCTCTTCGGCCAGTTCGCCGAAGGTCTTCGAAGGCAGGTTCACGCCGGCGAAGAGCACGTAGCCCGCCGCCTTCCAGCCGCGTGCGCCGCCTTGCAGCACGTGCACGTCGGTGTAGCCGAGGGCGGCCAGCCGGGCGGCGGCGCGCTGCGCCACGTCGTCATTGCTCCCAGCGTTTTCAGCGCCCCCATCGGCTGCAGCGCCTTCGTCGTACACCACCACCCGCACGCCGCGGCGCGGCACCAGCCGGGGCGCATCGAGCTCCAGCCGGCTGAAGGGCAGGGGAATGCCGTAGAACAGGTGGGCCTCGCCGTACTGGCCGTGCTCGCGCACGTCGAGCAGCGCGATTTCCGCGCCGTCGTGCAGCCAGGTCTTGAGGGTCTTCGGGTCGATGAAAAAGGTCATGAGGGCAAGTCGTTGAGGCGAACGGGTCCCTGCGAGGCCGCGCAGCGCGCGACCCGCATGAAGCAATGAAGGGGGAAAAAGCGCGGGCCTAGCGGCGCGTCTGCACGCCGATGCCCATGGTCTGGTACGTGCCCGCGGCCAGGTCGTAGGCGGTGCGCTGGTTCAGCGTTTCGAGCGCGCGGCCGTACATGTGCAGGTGGCGAATCACCTTTTCGCCCTGGATCTCCACCGAGTGGATGTCCTCGGGCATCAGCGCGATGCCGGTGCCCGGCGCCACCACCACCAGCGCCGTTTCCTTCAGCGTGCCCACGCCCGGCACGCTGGCGTCGTCGGTGCGCTCGTACACGCGGTTGTGCTCGGTGCCTTCCACGGCGGCAATGCAGGCCCAGGTCGTGTGGTTGTGCGGCACGATCTTCTTGCCCGGGCGCATCACGTTCAGGTACAGCGCGTAGCTCTGGTCGGCGTCTTCGGCGATCAGGTAGCGGGCCTGGTGCTCGCCGGCCTCGGGCGCCGGAAAGTCGGCCGCGCCCCAGTACTCGGTGTGCGCGGCCAGGCCCTCCAGCGCGCCCAGCACCACGCCGAGCTTTTCGCGCGTGGCTTCAGCGCCGCCAATGGCTTTCTTCATGCTGTCGATGGATGCGGTAACCGCCTGCTGGCGGTGCCCTGACGTGTTGCTCATGCGTGTTCTCCAGTGGGGATGGCTCTGTGTTCGGTATGGGTTCACTTTAGTGACGACCGCATGACGCAACAATCCAAGCGGCGCAACAAACACATCAATAAAATTAATGTATGGCCACCCTCGACCTTGAACTGCTCCGCTCCTTCGCCGCCGTGGTCAGCCACCACAGCTTCGCGGCCGCCGCGGTGCACCTGGAGCGCACGCAGTCGGCCATCACGCAGCAGATGCAGCGGCTCGAAGAGCAGATCGGCCACCCCCTGTTCGCCAAGCAGGGCCGCCAGAAGCGCCTGACCGAGCACGGCGAGCGCCTGCTCAGCTACGCGCACCACATGCTCGCGCTGAACGACGAGGCCTTGCGCAGCCTGCGCCAGGGCCAGCTCGAAGGCAACCTTCGCATCGGCGCGCCGCACGACGTGGCCGAGACCATGCTGCCGCTGCTGCTGACCGAGGTGGCGCGCACGTCGCCGCTGCTGCAGCTCGACATCCACATCGGACGCAGCCCGTACCTCATGACCTCGCTCAAGAGCGGCGAGGTCGACATGATCATTTCCAACCGCGCCGACGCGCAGTCGCAGTTCGAAGGCGTGGTGCTGCGCAACTCGCCCACCGTGTGGCTGTGCGCCGCGGGCTATGTGCACGACCCGGCCAAGCCGGTGCCGCTCATCATGGCCGACGGGCCCAGCATCTTCCGCCGGCTCGGCCACGAGGCGCTCGACGCCGCGGGCGTGGCCTGGACGCCGCGCTACACCTCGTCGAGCCTGATCGGCATCAAGGCCGCGTTGCGCGCGGGGCTCGGCGTGACGGCGCGCGGCGTGGAGCAGCTCGATGCCGGCCTGCGCGTGCTGGGCGCGGGCGACGGCATGCCGCGGCTGCCCGACCTGGCCTACCACCTCTACGTGCGCAGCCACGTCGTGAACCCGGTGACGCGGCAGGTGTTCGAGACGCTGAAGAAGCACCTGCGGCTGCCGCGCGCGGACGCGGCGGTGTGAGCAAGGAGCGAAGGCGAACGGCGCACGGCGCACGGGAAGGCGCCCGTTGCCTGCTAGTTCCGGTAAGAGTCGTCGATGCGGTCGAGCAAGCGCATCAGCGCGGGCCAGTCGTGCAGTTCGCTGCCGTCCGGCTCCGTGAACTGCCTGGCCACCTTGCGCCCGACCTCGCTGCTGCACTCGCGCAATGCCGCGCCGCCGGCCTGGGCGGCGATTTGCGCCTGGCAGGCGCGCTCCAGGTAGAACATCAGGTCGAAGGCTTCGCGCACGGTCTCGCCCGCCGTCAGCAGGCCATGGTTGCGCAGCACCATGGCCTTGTTCTTCTCGCCCAGGTCGGCCACCAGGCGGGGCTGCTCGTCGGCGTCCAGCGCCACGCCTTCGTAGTCGTGGTACGAGAGCGCGCCATGAAAGCGCATGGCGTGCTGCGAGATGTCGAGCAGGCCGCGCTCCTGCGCGGCCACGCCCATGCCCGCGGCCGTGTGCGTGTGGATCACGCAGTGAAGGCCGGGCCGCGCATGGTGAATGCAGCTGTGGATCACGAAGCCGGCCGGGTTGAAGCCGATGCCCGTGGCGTCGAGCAGCACGCGCCCCGCGTGGTCGACCTTCACCAGGCTGGAGGCGGTGATCTCGTCGAACATCAGCCCGTACGGGTTGATGAGAAATTCACCCGAGGCGCCCGGAACGCGCGCCGACACGTGGGTGTAGATCAGGTCGGTCATGCGGTAGTGCGCCAGCAGCCGGTAGCAGGCCGCAAGGTTCACCCGCTGCGCCCATTCCGCCTCGCCGACCGTCGCACGCACCTGCGGATAGATGTAGCGCTTGTTCATCGTTTGGTACCCCGACCTCATCGAAAACCGACCGCGATGCCAGCGCGCCGTGACAATATTCCATGAAAATGAAAATTTGCACTAAGATTTTCATTATTACGTAAATCGACGGGCAAGTAAAACGGGGTCGCAAGCGCCCCTCGCGCAAGTCCTTTCGCGGGCGCCCGTGCGTCAGTACGACGGCGGCGTGACGACCCAGAACAGCTCGGTCATCGTGTCCCCGGGGTTGCGGTAGCGGTGCGGCGTGCTGCTGGGAAAGCTGAAGCTGTCGCCTTCCGCCAGCACGAAGTGCTGCTCGCCCACCCACAGCTCCAGCGCGCCGCGCAGCACCACGCCGCCCTCGTGGCCGATGTGGTCGTAGAAATCGGGCCCGCTCTCCGCGCCCGGTTCCATGCTCGACCACAGCAGCTCCAGCGGGCCGTCCAGGTTGGGCGAGAGCAGGTAGTCGGCAATGCCCGATGCGAAGGCGAGCCGGCGGCGCCGCGCCTTCCTGACGACCACGCCGCCGTCGGAGGGTTCCGCGGCCGCGCCGTCGGGAAAGAACCAGCTGATCTGCACCTCCAGCGTGTCGGCAATCTGGTGCAGGTCGCTGATCGAGGGCGTGCTCATGCCGCGCTCGACCTGGCTCAGGAAGCCGATCGACTTGCCGCAGGCGCTGCCCAGCTGCTGCAGCGACAGCCCCTTGGCCTTGCGCAGGCTCTTGATCTCGCGGCCCAGCCATGCCATCGGGTCGGCGCTCTTGGCTTTGCTGCGCGGGGAGGTGGCAGGCGCGGCAGGCGCGGAAGGCGCGGCGGACGCTGTGGACTTGGCGGGCACGGCTTTTTTCGGCGGGGCTTTGCGGCGCACGGCCGCGGCCTTGGGTGCGGCGGGCTTTGTCTTGCTGGTGTTTGTCTTGCTCATGGGCTCGGTTGCCCGGTTGCCGGGCGCTTCGGCGCGCTTCACGCGACCTGTAACAACGCGGGGGGCCATCGTACCTTGCAGACCTTCGCCGCCGGGCCGGAAAAGCCCG
The DNA here is from genome assembly GCF_041355175.1 of Variovorax sp. RCC_210. Classification (NCBI taxonomy): domain Bacteria; kingdom Pseudomonadati; phylum Pseudomonadota; class Betaproteobacteria; order Burkholderiales; family Comamonadaceae; genus Variovorax; species Variovorax sp. RCC_210. Next base: position 11,887 of record NZ_JBFUPJ010000006.1, read on the forward strand.
CTCGCATCATCGAACGCGGAAATTGAAGATATTCACTTGCGTGAAAAATATCTTTTATATTTTCACGAGATGCATAGAATCGCGCCCTGTTCGAGCCGACCGCGCTCGCGTTTTCAACCCCCCCAGCCCAGGACCCTTTCCATGCTCGCGACCCCCGACAAGAACACCGTGCTCGAACAACGCCGCCAGGCGGCTTGCCCGCGTGGGGTCGGCGTGCAGACGCAGTCGTTCACGGCCCGCGCGCAGAACGCCGAAATCTGGGACGTCAACGGCAAGCGCCTTATCGATTTCGGCAGCGGCATCGCCGTGCTGGCCACGGGCCACCGGCACCCCGCCGTCATGGCCGCGGTGGAACGGCAGCTGCGTGACTTTCACCACACCTGCTTCCAGGTCACGCCGTACGAAAGCTACGTCGAGCTGTGCGAGAAGCTCAACAGCCGCACGCCCGGTGCCTTCGCGAAGAAGACGGCGCTGTTCACCACCGGCGCCGAGGCCGTGGAAAACGCCATCAAGGTGGCCAAGGCGGCCACGGGCCGCAGCGCGGTCATCGCCTTCTCCGGGGCCTTCCACGGGCGCACCTTGCTGGGCATGGCGCTGACCGGCAAGGTGCACCCGTACAAGGCCGGGTTCGGCGCGATGCCGCCGGAGGTGTGGCACGTTCCGTATCCGGCCGAGGCGCTCGGCGTGAGCGTGGAAGACAGCGTGCTGGCCATCGAACGCCTGTTCAAGGCCGATGTGGACCCGCACCGCGTCGCGGCCATCGTGCTGGAGCCCGTGCAGGGCGAGGGCGGCTTCTACATCGCGCCCACGGCGTTGCTGCGCAAGCTGCGCGAGATCTGCGACTCGCACGGCATCCTGCTCGTGGTCGACGAGGTGCAGACCGGGTTCGGGCGCACCGGCAAACTGTTCGCGCTCGAGCACCACGGCGTCGACTTCGACCTGTTGACCATGGCCAAGAGCTTGGCCGGTGGCTTTCCGCTGTCCGCGCTCACCGGCCGCGCCGAGCTGATGGACGCCGCGGCGCCCGGCGGCCTGGGCGGCACCTATGCGGGCAACCCGCTGGCCGTTGCCGCGGCGCTCGCCGTGCTCGACGTGATGGACCGCGAGGCCTTGCCACAACGCGCCGAAGTGCTGGGCGACCGCTTGGTCGAGAAGCTCGACGGGCTCAGGCAGCGCGTGCCCTCGATCACGCAGGTGCGCCGGCTGGGCGCCATGGTCGGCATCGAGTTCAGGGACGAGGCCGGCACCCCCTTGCCGCAGTTCGTGAAGCGCGTGCAGGACCTTGCCCTTGCCAAGGGCCTGCTGCTGCTCACCTGCGGCGTGCATGGCAATGTCATTCGCTTCCTGTTCCCCCTGACCATCGAGGACGCGGTGTTCGAAGAGGGGCTCGCGCTGCTGGCCGACGCGCTTCTGGAGGCCTGACACCATGCCTGTCCTGGCCGTCGCGGGCGCTTTCCTGCACAGCAACACGTCGATAGGGGAGCAGCTCGCGAAGCGGCTGCCGGGCTGGTCCGTCGTCAAGTCGACCGACGAGGCCGCGCGCGCCGCCGAGGTGGCCGTTTGCTGGAACCAGCCGCCGGGCACCTGGGAGCACCTGCGCGCGGTGCGCATGGCGCATTCGATAGGTGCAGGCGTCGATCACCTGCTGGGCGACCCGGCGCTGCCGGACGTGCCGGTCTGCCGCGTCATCGACGACGACCTGGCCCGGCGCATGGCCGAGTACGTGCTCTGGTGCACGCTGTACTACCACCGGGGCTTCGACATCGTGGCCAGGAACCAGCGCGAGAAGATCTGGCAGCGCCCGCCCAACAGGCTCGCGGGCCAGGTGAGCGTCGGCGTGATGGGCCTGGGCCAGATTGGCGCGCACCTTGCCACGACCCTGCGCGATGCGGGCTACGACGTGCGCGGCTGGTCGCGCTCGGGCAAGCCGATCGACGGTGTGCGTGTGCACGGCGGCGACGCGGGCCTTGGCGCGTTCCTGGGCGAGCTCGAAATCTTGGTCTGCATGCTTCCGCTGACCAGCGAAACCACGGGCATCCTCGGCCACGAGCTGTTCGCGCGGCTCAGGCCCGGCGCCAAGCTCGTGCACTGCGGCAGGGGCCCGCAGCTCCGCGAGCAAGACCTCGTGGCCGCGCTGGACGCCGGGCAACTGGGCGGCGCCATCGTCGACGTGTTCGACCAGGAGCCCCTGCCGCCGGACAACGCGCTGTGGGCGCACCCCAAGGTGATGGTCACGCCGCACATGGCCGCGGTGATGCCCATACCGGAGGTGGTGAACCAGATCGCCGAGAACTGCGAGCGGCTGCTGGCCAACGCGCCCTTGCTGCGGGTGGTCGAGCGCGCGGCCGGTTACTGAAAGCAACGCCGTTGGCCGACCTGCAAGGCGCTGGGCACACTGGACGCAGGGCGCAAAATCCGCTCCGGCGCCAATCTTGCTTTGTCGACATGCGGCGCCCCCGGCGGGCCCGGCCCGCCCGAAGCCTGTCGAACTGCCACGGACTTCGGGTGCGCCATGCCCGTCGACGCTGCCAACCTGACATTCGCTAGCTCGCCACCTCGCCAACTCGATAAAGGCCGGTCCACCCATGTTGCGGTCATTTGAACAACTCTGCCATACGGCAACCGAGAACCTGGTGATCGCGGCTGAGGACGGGCATGCCAGCCTGGCCAACAGCGGCGCCTACGCCAAGCCCTGGCATTGGCACGATTGCGTGATGTTCATCCTGCCGAGCCAGGGCACGCTCGAGCTCAAGCACGAAGACCGGCGCGAGGGCACCTGGCTGTCGCACGACCGCTTCGCGGTGGTGCCGTCGAACCGGGCGCACAAGACGCGCGCGGGCATCGGTGCCAACAGCCATGTCGCGCTGTACGCCACCGGCGACATGCTGCACCGGCTCGACCGCGACATCGGCTCGCTGAGCGAGTTTCACCGCCGCACCCGCGCCGCCGTGCTGGTGCGCCGCACATCGACCATTCGCACGCTGCAGGAACTCGCGATGAAGAGCGACGACGGCGCCTACGGCCACGCGGGCGTCAAGCGCTCGCTGTCGGCGGCGCTGCTGGTGCAGTGCATCGCCGAGGTCATCGCCGGCGAGATGATGCCCAACGTGTCGAAGCGCGAGCACGGCATGGCGCTGGTGGCCGACCTGAAGGAGTACCTGACGCTGCACGCCGACGAGGACATTCCGCTGGACGCCCTGTGCGAACGCTTCGGCATTTCGAGGCGCCACGTGACCCGCCTGTTTCGCGACGGCACCGGGTTGTCGGTGGGCGAGTTCCAGCAGGGCATTCGCCTGCAGACCGCACGCGAGCTGCTGAGCGGCACCGACCTGCCGATCAGCGAGATCGCGTTCCGCGTCGGCTTCGACAGCGGCGCCGCGCTGGCGCACGCCATGCGGCGGGTGGACGGACGCTCGCCGTCGGACATCCGCAAGGAAGCGCCTTCGCCGGCTCGGCAGGCGCGGTCTTCGCGAGCGCAGGCTGCGCAGTCGGCTGTCGCGGAGTGAGTGCGACCGCGGGGTTGCAGGGGGCGCGGCGTGCAGTCGCTTCCCTGGTCGGAGCGAGGTAACATTTCGTCATGGTCCGCCGCATCGCCCTGGCCGGACCATCGCGAGAAAAACAACAGCCCAGGGTGCCGTCACACGCATGGAGCCGCCCGATGTGGAGCATCCTGGCCGATCTTTCCGTCGGCTTGTTCGATTTCGTTCTCGATGTCTTGTTGTTCCGGGGCCAGCGCCGCAAGCGGGGTCACCGCAGCCGCGGCGTTGCCGAAGACACGTTCGAGGTCGCGCGCTTCGATTTCGTCACGCTGCTTTTCATCTCGCTGGCGTGCGCCGCGTTGATGCTGCTGCTGGCATTCGGATTCGGTTTGTCGGCGGGCTGGAGCGTGGGCATCGGCATTGCTGTCGGAACGGTATGGGGAGTGTGGCGATACGCCCAACTGGTTCGCGAGCGATGAGCGATGAGTGATGAGCGCTGAGGGCGCGCCGTGGCGCGTGTCATGGCGCGAGCCAGCTCCACCGCTGCCGACGGCTGCGATCACATTTTTTCCACCACGCCACCAATGCCCAGGAAACATGGCTGACCCAGTCGACCTCGAGATCGCCGAAATCCTCTACGAATCAGGCGCCGTCAAGTTCCGCTACGCAAGGGTGCTGTCGCCCGACCGGACGCGTTGGATCAGGCACGGACTGTTCGTCGCGTGTGACGAAGCCGGGGCGGTGGTGTCGCAAGGGCAGTACGTCGAAGGAAAAGAGGAGGGCCTTTGGCGCGACTTCTATCCGGATGGACAGCCTGCGGCCGAAGGCCGCTATCAAAAGGGCCTGGAGGTCGGCGTGTGGCGGCACTGGAGTGCCGATGGCACGGAGGAGCCGAGCACGGACCACGGTTGAGGTCGCGACGCCTTCAACACTCGACCGCACCGCAATTTGCCTACGGATGCCACGTCGAAACGACCGCTGGCGTCTGCGCCGTAGGTCGACCGGCGAGCGCGTATGAAAGTTCGTTGGCGGCTTTCATGATCGTCTTCGCGTGCCCGAGCAGCTTGGCCTTGGGCAGCCGATCTGAAGGCCCGGAAATGCACACAGAACCCAGCAAGGCCCAGCGCAGGCCGAACACCGGCGCCGACACCGTGGCCACGTTCTTCTCGCGCTCGCCGATGGAGAAGTGGTAGCCCTTCTTGCGAATGTCTTCGTACAGCTTTCCGGGCTCGCCCGAAAACGCAAGGATCACCCGCCCCGGCGAGCCGAGCTCCAGCGGCAGCATCGCGCCCATGCGCGCGTGATGGCGAATCGGCTGCGGCCCTTCCACGCGCGCGAGGCATGTGCGCGAGTTGCCTTCGCGCACGTAGAAGGCCGCGCTCTCGCCCGTGGCCTGCGATAGCGCGAGCAGCATCGGCTCGACCACGTTGTTGGCGTCGAAGCTGGCCTGGTAGCGGGCGCCGAGCCAGCCCGCGGCCGGGCCGAGCCGCCATTCGCCATCGTCGCGCTGCACCACGTAGCCGGCCAGCGCCAGCGTGCGAAGCAGGCGAAGGATGGTGGTCTTGTGCATGCCGCTGCGCCGGGTGAGCTCGGCCAGCGACAGCCGTTCGTCCTGCATGCCGAAGGTGTCCAGCAGCTGCAGGGCGCGCGTGACCGCCGTGACGCCGCCGGTGGCCTCGAGGTCGGCTTCGCGCGGCGCCTCGACGACTTCAGCCGACCGCCTGGGTCTTGCCGTGCCGGGTTTCGCGGTAGCGGTTCTTGCTGTGCTCGTGTTTTTTGCAGTGGCCATTTCGTTTCACTCTGTGGTCCGTGTTGCGTCCCATGGACCACCATTGTATGGAGCGGAACGAAAAACTAAAGTCGCCGCATGCCCCGGAGCACCGCTGCCAGGCACCCATCGAACGATTCGGAGACAACCCCATGCGTACCTCGAGCAACAGCTCCATTTCCCGTCGCGCGGCCCTCGGCGCCGCCCTCGCTCTCACCTGCGGCATGGCACTGGCGCAGGCCTATCCCTCGCGCCCCATCCGCCTCGTGGTGCCGTTCCCGCCGGGCGGCGGCACGGACATCATTGCCCGCGAAGTGGCGAACAAGGTCGCGACTTCGGAAGGCTGGACCATCGTCATCGACAACAAGCCCGGCTCCGGCGGAAACATCGGTGTCGATGCCGCGGTCAAGGCCAACCCCGACGGCTACACCCTGGTGCTGGGGCAGACCAGCAACCTGGCCATCAACCCGTCGCTCTACGCGAAGCTGCCCTACGACCCGGTGAAAGACCTCGCCCCGGTCGGCCTGGTCGCTTCGGCGCCGCTGGTCGTGGTGGTGTCGGCCGCGTCGCCCTACAAGAAGCTCTCCGACGTGGTGGCCGCCGCCAAGGCCAAGCCGACCGCGCTCAACTACGCGAGCTCGGGCAACGGCACCGTGGCCCACCTTGCCACCGAGCAGTTCCAGAAGGCGGCCGGCGTGCAGTTCACGCATGTTCCCTACAAGGGCGCGTCGCAGGGCCTCACCGACCTGGTCGGTGGGCAGATCCAGATGTACATCTCGTCGGTGCCGACACTGATCGCCCAGATCAAGAGCGGCCAGTTGCGCGCGCTGGCGGTCACCTCGCTGCAACGCAACCGCGACCTGCCCGACGTGCCCACCCTGGCCGAGTCGGGCTACAAGGACTTCGAGGCCGTGACCTGGTTCGGCGTGGCCGGCCCCGCCGCCATGCCGAAGGACGCCGTGGTGAAGCTGAACGCGGCGTTCAACAAGGCCCTGGCAACGCCCGACGTGCAGAAGAAGCTGGCCGCCCAGGGCGCTGAAGTGATGACCGGGCCGCCGGAAAAGTTCGCGTCGCTCATCCGCACCGACGGCGTGCGCTGGGGCGAGATCGTGAAGTCGTCCGGCGTGAAGATGGACTGACCCTGCATGTCCGCGCCGGTGGTGCAGCGCCTGCACGACGAGGTCGTGCGCCACCTGGAGCAGCCCGAGGTCGTCGCCATGGCCGACAAGCCCGACTGAACCTCGTTCCCTTCATTTCCCCTTCATCCCCCTTTATCTCTCTCACGGAAAGCAACTCCATGTCCTCGACCCTCACCGATGCCCTTCCCGACATCATTCGCGACTTCGAGCGCGTGCCCGCGCACATCGTGGCGCAGGCCGCCGGGTTCCAGCCCGCGATCCTGGCCGACGTGGCCGGCCGGCGCGGCGCGCTCGACGGGCGCATCAAGGCCCTGCGCCCCCGCATGAAGCTGGCCGGCACCGCCATCACGGTGGAAGTGCGCCCCGGCGACAACCTGATGATCCACGCGGCCATCGCCATGGCCAAGCCCGGCGACGTGCTCGTGATCGACGGCAAGGGCGACCTGAGTTCGGCCCTCATGGGCACCATCATGATGACGGCCTGCAAGAAGCTCGGCATCGCCGGCGTGGTGATGGACGGCGCCTGCCGCGACAGCCTGGAGATCGACGAGATGGACTTCCCCGTCTTCAGCGTGGGCACCAACCCGAACGGGCCGACGAAGAACATCGGCGGGCGCATCGGCCACCCGGTGTCCATCGGCGGCGTGACGGTGCGCCCCGGCGACTTCGTCATCGGCGACGGCGACGGCGTGGTCGTGGTGGAGCGCGAGAAGATCGAATCGCTGCTGCCGCTGGCGGCCAAGAAGGTGCGCGACGAGGCCGCGCGCATCGCCGCCATCAAGGAGGGCGACACCGCCGCCAAATGGCTGAACACGGCGCTGCGCACGGCCGGCGTGCTGAAGGAAGGCGAGACGCTGTGAGCGCCGCCGCTGCCAACACCGTCCTCGTGACCGGCGCCGACCTGGCGCCGCAGGCGCTCGCACTGCTCGAAGGCCACGACATCGTGTACGCCGGCAAGACGCCGACCGAAGAAGACCTGGTCGCCCTGTGCCGCGCGCACGACCCCGTGGCCATCATCGTGCGCTACGGCAAGGTGGGCGCCGCCGTGATGGACGCGTCGCCTTCGCTGAAGGTGATTTCCAAGCACGGCAGCGGCACCGACACCATCGACAAGGCGGCGGCGCAGGCGCGCGGCATCGAGGTGGTGGCTGCCGTCGGCGCCAATGCGGCTGCCGTGGCCGAGCAGGCGCTCGCCTTGCTGCTGGCCTGCGCCAAGTCGGTGGTGGCGCTCGACGCGCGCATGCACGCCGGCCACTGGGACAAGGCGACGCACAAGAGCCTGGAGCTCGGTGGGCGCACCATCGGCCTGGTCGGGCTCGGCGCCATCGGCCTGCGCTTCGCGCGCATGGCCGACGCGCTGGGCATGCGCGTGATCGGCCACGACCCCTTCGCCGGGAACCTGCCGGAGCATGTGCAGCCCGTCGACCTGGCGACGCTGTGGGCGGAGTCCGACGCCGTGTCGCTGCACTGCCCGCTGACCGACGACAACCGCGGGCTGCTCAACGCAAACACGCTGGCGCGATGCAAGCGCGGCGTGATCGTCGTCAACACCGCGCGCGGCGGGCTCATCGACGAAGAAGCGCTGCTGGCCGCGCTGCGTTCGGGCCAGGTCGCCATGGCCGGGCTGGACAGCTTCGCAGTCGAGCCGATGGCGCCCGGCCATCCGTTCCAGGGCCAGAAAAACATCGTGCTCAGCCCCCACATCGGCGGCGTAACCAGCGATGCTTACGTGAACATGGGCGTCGGTGCGGCAAGGAACCTGTTGCAGGTGCTCTCGCGCCAGGCGGCAACCACCTGAAGCATGGCGGCCGGTGCTCAAGAAAAAGGAGACAGGCATGAAGAGAAATGAAGGCGTCCGCTGCGTGGTGGCCGCGCTCGGGCTGATGACGGTCCTGGCAGCGCAGGCACAAGTGCAAGTGCCAGCTCCAGCGCAGGCACTGCCATGGCCCACCAAGCCGGTGCGCGTGCTCGTCGGCTTTTCCGCGGGCGGCCCCACCGACGTGGTGGCGCGCGCCTTTGCCGACCACGCATCGCGCGCGCTGGGCCAGCCGTTCATCGTCGACAACAAGCCCGGCGCGAACACCATCCTGGCGGCCGAGGCCGTCGCGGCCGCGCCGGCAGACGGCTACACGCTGCTGCTGGGCGCGACCAACCACACCATGATTCCCGCGCTCTACAGCCAGCGGGTCAAGTTCGATGCGGTGCGCTCGTTCGCGCCGGTGTGTTCGCTCGCCGTGAGCCCCACGGTGCTGGTGGTGGGCCCGTCGATGCCGGTCAAGTCCTTCGGCGCGTTCCTGCAGGCGGTGAAGGCCGAGCCCGGCAAGCGCACGTATGCGACGCCGGGCTCCGGCAGCTCCGGGCATTTCGCGAGCGCGCACTTCACGCAGCTGACCGGCACCTCGATGAACCACATTCCGTACAAGGGGGCTGCCCAGGCGACGACCGACCTCATGGGCGGGCAGGTCGACAGCTCGTTCGCCACGCTGGGCTCGGTGCTGAACCAGGTGCAGTCGGGCAAGCTGACGGCCCTGGCCGTGGCGGCGCCCAGGCGCTCGGCCTTGCTGCCGAACGTGCCGACCTTCGAGGAGGTGGGCGTCAAGGGCTACGCGGCCGACGCGTGGTACGGCCTGCTGGCGCCCGCGAAGACGCCGCCGGAGGTGGTGGCCGCGCTGCGCCGCGTCGCCACCGAGTTCGCGCAGGCGCCCGCCACGCGGGAGAAGCTGCGTTCGCTCGGCATGGAGGCGCAGAGCACCTGCGGCGATGCCTTCGGCGCGCAGCTGGCGCAGGAGGTCAGGCTGTACGGCGAGCTGGCCCGCTCGCTCGACCTCCAGAGCGAATGAACGCGCTGCGCCATCGCCGCAGCTGTCACCCCTCACTGAAGACACCATGAAAAATTTCGTCAAAGGCCTGCTCGCGGCGTGCGTCGGCACCGCTGTGTTCGCCACCCTGTTCGCGCATGCCGCCCCGGCCTCAGCTTCCGCCTCCGCTTCCGCTTCCGCAGCCTACCCGGAGCGCCCCATCACCCTCGTCGTTCCGTACGCGCCGGGCGGCTCTGCCGATGCCCTGGCGCGCGTGCTCGCGGTGCGCGTCGGCCAGAAGCTGGGCACCAGCGTGATCGTCGACAACCGGCCCGGCGCCAGCGGCACCATCGGCGCGGCCTTCGCCGCCAAGGCCGCGCCCGACGGCTACACGGTGCTGTACGACGCCACGCCGTACTCCATCAACCCGCACCTGTTCCCCCGCATGCCGTACGCCAGCAACGCGTTGCAGCCGCTGGCGCTGGTCGCGCTGGCGCCCAACATCGTCATCGTGCGCGCGGAGTCGCCGCTCAAGAGCATCAAGGACCTGGTGGACAAGGCCAAGGCCGAGCCCGGCAAGATGAACTACGCGTCGGGTGGCAGCGGCACCGTGCAGCGGCTGGCGGCGGAGCTGTTGCGCCAGCGGCTCGGCCTGGACATGGTGCACGTCGGCTACAAGAGCGGCGGCCCCGCCATCGTCGATGTCATGGGCGGGCAGGTCGACTTCATGTTCAGCACCATCGCGGCCTCGTACCCGCTGGTGTCGTCCGGCAAGCTGCGCGCGCTGGCAGCGTCGTCGCCGCAGCGCTCGGCGCGCCTGCCCGACGTTCCGACGCTGGCCGAAACCGTGGCGCCCGGCTACGAGGCCTATGAATGGAACGGCTTGCTCGTGCCTGCCGGCACGCCCGCCCCCATTGCCGACAAGCTCCACAAGGCGGTGATCGAGGTGCTGAAGGAAGACGATGTGAAGCGCCGCTTCGTGGACGTCGGCGTGCAGCCGGTGGGCTCGACGCCGGCCGAGTTCGCCGAGTTCCTGAAGAAGGAAGACGCGAAGTGGGCGGAGGTGATTCGCAAGGGCAACATCAAGCTCGACTGAAGACCCTTCATGAACCCCATGCCTGACTCGCCCGATTCGCTCGACTTGCCCGACGGCCAGCCGGTCCCCCATTCGGTGGGAACCGACCGCCCCGCGCTGCCACTGCCACGCGATGCCTGCGACAGCCACATGCACATCTTCGACCCGCGGTTCGCGCCGTCGCCGCACTGGAAGCGCCAGCCGCCGCGCGCCGAGGTGTCGGCGTATCGCCGGCTTCAGCAGCGGCTCGGAACCTCGCGCACGGTGGTGGTCAACCCTTCCACCTACGGCACCGACAACGCCTGCACGCTGGACGCGCTCGCGCAACTGGGCGAGCAGGCCCGCGGCGTGGCCGTCGTCGGGCACCAGGTGGCCGACAGCGCGCTCGATGCGCTCGCGGCGCAGCGCGTGTGCGGGCTGCGGGTGAACTTCGTCACGCCGCAGTCGTGGGGCGTCACCACGCCGGAGATGCTGACCACCCTGGCGCGCAAGGTGGCCCGGCTGGGCTGGCACGTGCAGGTGTTCGTGCAGCCGGAGCAACTGGTGGCGCTCGCCCCGGTGCTCGCCGGCCTGCCGGTGCCGCTGGTCATCGACCACATGGGCCGCATCGATCCGGCCGAAGGCACCAAAGGCGAGGCCTATGCGGCAGCGCGTCGCCTGCTCGATGGCGGCAACACATGGATGAAGCTGTCGGGCGTGTACATGCGGTCGCGCGACGGGGCACCTGCCTACGGCGATGCCTTCGACCTCGGCCGCGCGCTGGTCGCCGCGGCGCCGGAGCGCCTGGTGTGGGGCAGCGACTGGCCCCACACCACCGAAGCCCCCGACACCGTCAACGATGCCGACCTGGCCAATGTGCTCGCGGCCTGGTGCGACAGCGCCGTCGTGCGCGAGCGCATCCTGGTGGACAACCCCGCGAAGCTTTACGGATTCGCCACTGCGTGATCAAGTCGGGCCTGCGCGCATCGAACGCCGCGGCATCGGCTGACAAGGAGACCCCCATGTACTTTCTGCAAGCGCCCCAGGTGCTCGAACTGCAGACCTTCACCACAATGCCCGCGCCGTTGCGGCGGCCGCAGCGCAGCGTCTGGGCCGACGCCAACCGCGGCGGGGCGCCGACCGATTCGTTCCTCGAAGGGCCTGCGTTCGACGACGCGGGCAACCTCTACGTGTCGGACATTCCCTTCGGCCGCATCTTCCGTATCGATCCGGCGGGCGCCTGGACGCAGGTGGCCGAGTACGACGGCGAACCCAACGGCATGAAGTTCATCGACGCCGGCACCTTGCTCGTCACCGACTACAAGAACGGCTTGATGCGGGTGGACGTGCGGACCGGGAGTGTCACGCCGCACCTGCAGCGGCGCAACACCGAGAGCTTCAAGGGCGTGAACGACCTGGTGCTCGACGCGCAGGGCAACATCTATTTCACGGACCAGGGGCAGAGCGGGCTTCACGACCCGTCGGGCCGGCTCTACCGCCTGCGCCCTGGCGGCCAGCTCGACCTGCTCCTGTCGAACGTGCCCAGCCCGAACGGCGTGGCGCTGTCTCCCGACGGCAAGGTGCTCTACCTTGCGGTGACGCGGGGCAACTGCGTCTGGCGCGTGCCGCTGCTGGCCGACGGCAGCGTCGCCAAGGTGAGCCAGTTCTTCACGTCCTACGGGCCCAGCGGGCCCGACGGGCTGGCCGTCGACATGCAGGGGCGGGTGCTGGTGGCCAACCCGGGGCTGGGCTACGTCTGGGTGCTGAACACGCGGGCGGAGCCCGTGATGGTGCTGCGCGGCCCGGCCGGTGCGTCGACCACGAACATCGCTTTCGGCGGGCCGGACAGGTCGACGCTTTTCGTCACCGACTCCACGCATGGCAACGTGCTGATGCATGTGCTCGACGTGCCGGGTGTCGTGTTGCATGGCTCGATTCCCGCCGAGAGCAAATAGCAAAGCGCGAATCTCGAAGCGCGAATTGCCAGCAACCAACACCGTCTTCGCACGGCGAACGCGCAGCACCCATTCAGCACCGATTCGCCCCGCGGCGGTCAGCGCCCCGCGTCCCGCATACCGCGGAAATCCGCCAGGTGCCGCAGCCGCCGTCGCCCTTCGACCAATGCCTCCGATTTCAGGTCCGCCAGCACCAGCGCAGGCAGCCGGCCGCCGCGCGCCGGCACGGTGCCATCGGGCGCCGCCACGCAGCTCAGTCCGCCATACGCAAGATCCGCCTCCCGCCCGCAGAAGTTGGCGTACGCGACGAACACCTGGTTCTCGTACGCGCGGGTCGGCACCAGATGCTGCGCGACAAAGTCGAAGCCGACCATGTTCGCCGTGGGCACCGCGATCAGGTCAGCGCCCTGCAGCGCTAGCCGGCGCGTGTTTTCCGCGAACTCCACGTCGTAGCAGATCAACATGCCGATGTTCCAGCCGCGAACGTCGAACAGCGCTTCGTCTCCCGCGCCCGCGCTGAACATGTCGCGGTCCAGCTCGCCGAACAGGTGCGTCTTGCGGTAACGCCCCAGCACCTGCCCGCCCGCGTCCACGCAGACGGCGGTGTTCGCCACGCCGCCGCCCGGCACGCGCTCCGGGTGGCCGAAGACGACCGCGATGCGGTGCCTGCGCGCGATAGCGGCAACCGCCTCCACGCGCTCGCGGTGCTGCGCACCGTCTGCAAACGCGGCGAACGCGGCGAACGCGGCGAAAGCATCGACCGCCGCGCGCCCGATGTTGTAGCCCGTCAGGAACATCTCGGGCGTGACCAGCAGGTGCGCGCCCGCGTGCGCGGCGTCCTCGCACGCCTGCGCGAGCCGCCGCATGTTCGCCGCGACATCGCCCGGCATCGATTCGCACTGCAGCAGTGCCAGTCGGAGGTCGTTCATTCGGGCAGCGCCATGGGGCCGATGGCGTGGAACACGTCGCCCGGGCCGGGGTTGTCCGCATGGGTGCGCCCGCCGAAGTGCCGCAGGATGCCCCACACGGCGTTCAGCGATGTCTGCACGGCGCCCTCGACCCACGCCGGCGTCCACGACACGTCGTCGCCGGCAATGAAGATGCCGCGCTGCGCCTCGGGCATGTCGTCCTGCATGAAGTGCGCGAACATGCGCTGGTTGTAGCGGTAGTGGCCGGGCAGGGCGCCCTTGAAGGCACCGAGAAAATGCGGGTCGGCCTCCCACGAGATGGTGATCGGGTCGCCGACGATGTGGCTCGCGATGTCCACCTTCGGGTAGATCTTCTTCAAGGCACCCAGCGCGAGCTTCACCCGCTTCTCGGGCGACTGCGGCAGCATCTTCAGCGCGTCGCCCATCCACGCGTACGACAGGCACATCACGCCGGGCTTGCCGGGGCCGTTGTCGAACAGGTAGGTGCCGCGCGTGAGGCGGTCGGTCAGCGTCATGCTCATCACGTCGCGGCCGGTTTCGGGGTCCTTGTCTTTCCAGAAAGGGCGGTCGACCATGACGAAGGTCTTGCTCGACTGCATGTAGCGCGTGCGGTCCAGCGCCATCCACATCTTGTGCGAGAACAGCGACTCGTCGCAGTCGATCTGCGTGGTGAGCAGCCAGCTCTGGCAGGTCGTCAGCACGGCGGCGTACGCCTGGCGGTCGCCCCAGCGGTCGATGACGGCGAGGCGCCCGTCGGCCTGGCGGCGAATGGCTTCCACGCCCGCGCGCGGCGCCCCTGCATGCAGGCTGGCCAGCGAGGTGCCCGCGGGCCAGTGCGCGAGCGTGTCGGGCGCGTGGCGCCAGAGGCCCAGGGGCACCTGCTCCACGCCGCCGACGATCAGCCGCTGCTCGTCGTCGCAGTTGGTCATCACGACGCGAAGAATCTCGAGCATCGAGTTGGGAAAGTCGGAGTCCCACCCGCCCGTGCCGAAGCCGACCTGGCCGAACACCTCGCGGTGCTGGAACGACAGGCCGGAAAAAGCCTTCGACGTGGCGACGAAGTCGTAGAAGGTGCGGTCGTCCCACAGCGGCACCAGCCGGTTCCATAGGGCCTTCAGCGTCGGCACGTCGCGCGTGCGGATGGCGTCCTGCATGGCGGTGAACGTCGCGCCGTCTTCCAGCGCCTCGCGCCAGGCGTCGGCCACCTGCGCGAACATCGGCGGCAGGTCGGCCAGCGTCTGCGCGTAGTGCGTCGCGCCCTCCAGGTCGACCACGGTGCTGCCGGAGGCGGGCGTGAGCGGGTTGGGAAACGCCCGGGTCTCCAGCCCCAGCTGGTCGACGTAGTGATAGAACGCCGTTCCCGACACCGGGAAGCGCATGCCGCCCAGTTCTGCGACCACGCCTTGCGCGCCTTCGAAGGCCTGCGAGCGAAGCCGCCCGCCCATCTTCGACGCCTCGTACAGCACCGGCTTCAGGCCCAGCTTCATCAGCTCGTAGGCAGCCACCATGCCGGCCATGCCGGCGCCGACGATGGCGACTTCGGCACCGTGGTGCTCGGCCGGCAGCACGCCCAGGCCGGCGGGGTGGCGGATCCAGTCGTCGAAGGCGAAGGGAAAGTCGGGACCGAAGACGGTCACCGGCGCCTTGCTTGCGCTGTTCGTGTTGTCCGTGGTCGGGGGTGTCAGTGGCATGCTGGGTTCGGGCTCTGCGAAAGAGTGAATGGATGGCAGGGAGCCTTCCCTGCGAATCGAATGGGCGCGCGGGGCCGAGGGCAACGGCATGGCGCCGTCACGCCATCTGGACCGTCTAGACCATCCGCGCGATCGCCTCGAACAGCGCGAGGTTGAGCGTCTTGGCGTCGTCCACGATGGCATCGGGCTGCGACGAGAACTTGGCGATCACCATCTCGGCGCGCGGGTCCACATACAGCCACTGGCCGTGGATGCCCAGCGCGAAGAAGGCGCCGTTGCCCGCACCGGTCTGGTACCACTTGTTGCGGTAGCGGCCCTGCGGCAGCCACGACGTGGATTCACCGCCAGCCCAGGCCTGCGCCGAGCCGCCGGTGACGGTGTCTTCCACCCAGGCTTGCGAGACGATGCGCCGCCCGTTGGCCGTGCCGCCCTGGCGCAGCATTTCGCCGATGCGCGCGAGGTCGCGCGGCGTCATGTTGATGCCGCCGCCCGTGCGCGGCGTGCCGGCGCGGTCGACGGTCAGGTAGGCGTCCTGCCGGGCGCCCAGCGGCTGGAACAGGCGCTGCGAGGCCAGGTCGGAAAAGCGCCGGCCCGAGGCCCCCTGTATGACCAGCCCGAGCACGTCCGAGTTGGGCGAGGCGTAGTGGTACGGGCCGCCGTGCGCGCCCTTGCCCTTCTTCAGCTTGGCGATGAACTCGACCACGGTTTCGTTCTCGGTTTCACCAGGGCGCGAGGGCTCCAGCAGCCCGGCCCGGCGGTAGCGCGCGTAGAGGCCGTCGGGGTCGTGGTAGACCTCCTCGAAGTCCAGGCTCACGCGCATGTCGAGCACGTCGCGCACCCGTGCATCGCCGTAGGCCGACCCCTTGAGCTCCGGCACGTAGCAGGGCACGCGTTCGTCGAAGTCGAGCAGGCCGTCGTCGTGCAGGATGCCCGCGACCACCGAGGTCACCGACTTGCTCGCCGAGAACAGGATGTGGCGGCTTTGCAGGTCGAACTGCGGCGCATGAAAGTCGGCGACGACGCGCCCGCGCTTCATCACCACCATGGCGTCGGTCGATGTCGTTCGCAGCGCGTCGGCCACGCTGAGCGTGGTGCCGCCGCGCGTGAACTGCTGGCGCAGCAGGTCGTCCGCATTGGCCACGGGCTCCTCGGTGAGGCCGGGCGTGGCGGCGATGCGGGCGGTCGGAATGAACTCGCTGACATGGCGAAACGCCCACACGTTCCACGGCGCCTCGCGCCAGTTGCCGAGCCTGACCTCGTCGCGGTTGAAACCATAGGTGGCCTTGAAGGCCGACGCATTCATCACGGCTGAAAACTCCAGGAAACAGGGAAGGGAACCGGCGGGCATCGACAACGGCGGCGCGTGCCGCCGTTGTCGCGCACCTGCAGTGCCTCAGTGCACGTGCAGCAAAAAGTCGCGCAGCCGCTCGCTGGGCGGGTTCGCCAGCAGCTCGGCCGGCTTGCCGTCGTGCACGAGCTGGCCGCCGTCCATGAACAGCAGGCGCGAACCGACCCGCTGGGCAAAGGCCATCTCGTGGGTCACGACGATCATCGTCATGCCTTCGGCCGCCAGCGTCTGCATCACCTTGAGCACCTCCTGGCGCAGCTCCGGGTCCAGCGCCGAGGTGGGCTCGTCGAACAGCATCAGCTTGGGGCCGACGGCCAGCGCGCGCGCGATGGCCACGCGCTGCTGCTGCCCGCCCGACAGCTGCGACGGGTAGTGGTTCATGCGCTCCGCCAGGCCGACCTTCTGCAGCAGGGCGCAGGCGATCTCGCGCGCCTCGGCCTTGCTCTTGTTGCGCGAGCGAATGGGCCCGAACATCACGTTCTGCAACGCGGTGAGGTGCGGAAACAGGTTGAACTGCTGGAACACCATGCCGGCCTCGAGCCGGATGTGGCGCACGTCGCGCGCGTTGCCGCGCACGCTCACGCCATCGACCAGCAGGTCGCCCTCGCTGATCGTCTCGAGCACGTTCACGCAACGCAGCATGGTCGACTTGCCCGATCCGGACGGGCCGATCACCACCGCCACTTCGCCCTGGTCGACCGCGAGGTCGATGGGCTGGAGCACCAGGTTCGCGCCGAAGCGCTTGGTGACTTTCTTGAATTCGACCATGGTCATGGCAAGCGCACCGCCCGTTCGACGTATCGGAGACTGAAAGCAAGAATGCTGATGACGGCCAGGTAGATCAGCGCCACCGCGGCCCAGATCTCGACGGCCTTGAAGTTGGCCGCCATGATTTCCTGCCCGCGCCGGGTGAGCTCGCCCACGCCGATGACCAGGAAGATCGACGTGTCCTTCACCACCGCGACAAACTGGTTGCCCATGGCCGGCAGCGCCCTGCGCACCGCGATGGGCGCGATGACGTGGGTCAGCACCTTGCGAAAGCCCAGGCCCATGGCGAGCCCGGCTTCGCGCAGCCCGTGGGGCACGCTGTTGAGCGCGCCGCGCACGATCTCGGCGTTGTAGGCGCCGGAGTTGATGATGAGCGTCAGGATGCCGGCGTTGGTCGCGCTGATGCGCACGTTCAGCAGGATGGGCAGCGCGAAGTACACGAACATCACCTGAACGGTGATGGGCGTGCCCCGGATCAGGGCGACATAGAGCTGCGCAGGGGCCTGCGCTTTCCAGCCACCATAGGTCAGCGTCACGCCCGTGAGCACGCCCAGCACGATGCCGCCGGCCAGGCCGGCGAGCGCGATCCACAGGGTCAGCTGGAGGCCTTGCATCAGTTCGGGCAGGGCCTCGACGATGGCGGTCCAATCGAAGTTCACTTCAGAGGTCCGATCAAGTGCGGGGTTGGGGGTGTCGTTGCCGCGCTCAGTCGGCGCCCACGCCGAACCACTTCTCGCGGATCGCCTTCAGGCGGCCGTCGGCACGCATGGCCGCCAGCGCCACGTTGGTCGGCGCGACCAGCGGGCTGCCCTTCTTGAAGCCGACACCCACGTCCAGCCCTTCGAGCGCCGGCTGCACGATGCGAATCTTTCCCTTGCCCACGTTGGCCGCGTAGTACATGAGCACCGGCTTGTCGTAGACCACCGCGTCCGTGCGACCGGCCTCCAGGGCGAGCAAGGCGTTGTTCACGCTCGACAGCTGCGCCACGGTCGCGCCCTTCACGTGGTCCTTGATGAACTCGACCGCCAGCGTGCCGGTCTCGGTGCCGATGGTCTTGCCCGCGAGGTCGTCGGGCGAGTTGATGGTCTTGTTGTCGATGCGGGTCACCGCGATGAGGCCGCTCTTGTAGTACGGGTCGGAAAAGTCGATGACCTTCTGGCGTGCCGGGCGAATGAAGAGCTGGGACACGATGGCGTCGATGTTGCCGGTCTGCAGCGCCGGAATGAGCGCGCCGAACTCCATCGACTGCAGCCGCCATTTGCGGTTGAGGCTCTTGGCGATCTCGGTGAACACCTCGAAGTCGAAACCCGAATAGCGGTCGCCGTCGCGAAACCCGAAGGGCGGGTTGGTGGCGGCCGAGCCGATGACCAGTTCGCCCTCTTGCGCACGTGCCGAGTTCGAAAGAAGGATCGTGGGCGCCGCGATCAGGCCCAGTTGAAGAAGCTCTCTACGTTGCATGGTTTTCTCCTCGTTGGTTAACCGGGCCGGCCCACAGGGCAGGTGCTGTCGCGCTTGCTGTTGCTCATGACAAATCGCCTTGGTCGTGCTGCGCCATCCGCACGGCGCCGCCGAGCCAGCAGCCCGCCGGGCGCCCCTGGTCGAGCCGGAAGCGCACGGAGATTTCGGAGGGCCGCTGCATCGCGCGACCCTGTCGAATGGCGATGCGTCGCTGCGAGGCCTCGACCATTCCGTTGGACAGCAAGCCGAACGCCAACGCCGAGGCCGCGATGCCGGTGGCGGCGTCTTCGGGGTAGCCCGAAGAGCTCGGGAACTGCCGCGCGTCCACCACCTGCGCGCCCGGGTCGGACACCGCGTACGGATAGAGCCCGGTGGAGCCGATGCGCTCGCACAGCGCTTCGATGCGGGAGAAATCAGGCGTCAGGCGGTCGAGCGTGGCCACGCTTTTCAGCGGCACCAGCGTCTTCACGCGGCTGGTCGCGGCGTTCTGTACCGGAAGGGGCAGGAGGTCGTCGGCCTGCAGGCCCAGCACGTCGAGGATGTCGGCGCGGCTCCTGTCGGCATCGGGCAGCGGCTCGACATGGCCGAGGGGCTGCGAGATTTCGATCTGCGCGCCCTGTTCAGTGCCCTGTTCCGTGCGCCCGCCGACCTTGGCCTCGACGCGGCCGCTGCGCGTCAGGATGGTGTAACTGTCGCCGGGCAGCCGGCCCAGTCGCTCCAGCAGCCAGAGCGCGCCGACCGTGGCGTGCCCGCACATCGACATCTCGTGGTTGGGCACCCAGAACCTGAACTCGAAGTCGCAGCCCGAACCCGCCGGCGCCGGAAACACGAACCCGCTTTCGTGCCCGTGCGAGCGCGCCACCTGCTGCATGTCGGCGTCCGTCATGCCGGCCGCGTCGACGACGATGGGGGCCGGGTTGCCGCCATCGGGGCCCGAGGCGAACACGCTGACAACCCGAACTCGGTGATTCATACCTTCAGCCATTCCTGTCGTTCGATCCGTGATGTGGGGCTGCCACCGAGTCCTTCGAACCTCGCCTCGTGCGTTGCATCGTTCGTTGCAACCGGCAGAGGCTTCGGATGGACATCGGGGCCATGCAACACTGCATCGCGAGGCTGGAAAACCTCGCTTCAGATTGCCTGCGACAAGTCTATGACCGCAGAATTTTTGAACGTGTTCGAGCGGGCCCTGGATGTTGATCGGATGGGCCGCGGCTGACGCTCAGTAGCCCACGCCGCGCACGCCACCCGCGGCGCGAAGCGACTCGCCCGTGACCCAGTGGGAGTCCTGCGACGCCAGGAAAACCGCGACGGGTGCGATGTCCCCGGGCTCGCCGAATCGCCCGAGCGGTGTGCCGGCGATGAGCTTGGCGCCGAACTCGCCGGCAAAGTTGCCGTCGGTCGCGGGCGTGTTGGTATGGCCCGGCAGGATGGAGTTCACGCGGATCTTGCGTGGCCCCAGTTCGCGTGCCAGCGCGAACGTCATCGTGTCGACGGCACCCGCGCGGGTTTCTACGGTTTGGCCGGCCGCGCTGCGCCGCACCGCATCTCGTCGATGACTCAAAATCCAGCGATGGACATCGCATCACTCGAAATCCTCGTGGCCGCCATCGAGGAAAAGAGCCTCTCGCGGGGGGCTGAGCGGGCGCATGTCGTCACGTCCGCCGCCAGCAAGCGCATCACCGAACTCGAGCGCCAGCTCGGCACGCGCCTGCTGCGCCGCCACGGGCGGGGGGTGGAGCCCACGCCCGCGGGCGCCATGCTCTACCAGCAGGCCAAGGCCATCCTGCGCACGCTCGCGCAGGTGCAGACCTCGCTGGGCGCCTATTCGGCCAGCGGGGTACCGAAGATCAGGCTGGTGGCCAACTCGTCGGCGGTGCAGCAGTTTCTTCCGTCGGAAATCAGCAGCTTCTCGCGCAAGGCACCGGGTTCGCGGGTCGACCTGATGGAGGCCTTCAGCTACGACGTGCCGCGCATCGTGGCCGACGGCGAGGCCGACATCGGCGTCTACCACGCAGCCCATCCGGCCTCCGGCGTGGTGTCGATGCCCTACCGCACCGACCGCGTCGGGCTGGTCGTGCCCGTGGGGCATGCGCTTTCCCGGCGGGAAACGCTGCGGCTCGAAGACGCGCTCGACCACGACTTTCTGGGCTACTTTCCGCGTCACAGCCTGGAAGAGTTCATGCAGCTGATGGCGCCCGCGCTGTCGCGGCCGTTGCGCGTGCGCGCCCAGGTCTCCAACCCCGAGGCGCGCTGCGAGCTGGTGCGCGAGGGCCTGGGCCTGGCCATCGTGCCGGTGGGCATCGCGCGCAACTACGAGGCGCGCATGGGCCTGGTCGTGCTGCCGCTGGAAGACGACTGGGCGCACCGGCAGCTCTGGGTGTGCGTGGGCGACAGGGCGGCGTTGTCGCCGGCGGCGCACGAGTTTCTGGAGCACCTTCTGTCCGGCCACGGCTGAAACGCAGAACAGGAAGAAAGAGCGCGCCGGGGCAGGGCGCGGGAAAAGGAGCTTTGCCGAATCGTCAAAGCAGGGCGCTCCAGCATTCCTAGACTTCGAGTTCGCCGCGACACCCCCCACCCGGGGCGTGCCGCCAGACAGAACAAGGAGACGCCATCTTGAATTCCCCCCGCCTGCAGCGCCGCGCCGTGCTGCGCATGGCCACGGCCGGCACGGCCTTGGCCGGCGCACCGGCCCTCTTCCTCAGCCCCTGGGCACATGCCGCCGACGCTTTTCCGTCGCGGCCCTTGCGCGTCGTGATTCCGTTCACTGCCGGCGGCGGCACCGACGTGGTCGGCCGCGTGCTCGGCCAGGCGCTGGCGGCCGAGCTGGGCCAGCCGGTCATCATCGACAACCGGGCCGGCGCGGGCACCGTGATCGGCTCCGACATCGTCTCGAAGGCGCCCGCAGACGGCTACACGCTGCTGTTGACCACCTCCGCGCTCGCCATCAACGCGTCGCTGGTGAAGAGCCTGCCGTACGACACGGAGAAGGGCTTCACCGAAGTGGGCCTGATCTGCCACGGCCCCAACGTGCTGGTCACCCGCCCCAACAGCCCGTACAAGACGATTGCCGACCTGGTCAAGGCCGCCAAGGCCAACCCCGGCAAGCTGAACTACGGCTCATCGGGCAACGGCTCGGCCGTTCACCTCGCGGGCGAGCTCTTCAAGAGCATGGCGCAGATCGACATCACGCATGTGCCCTACCGCGGCGCGGGGCCGGCGTACACCGACCTGCTCGGCGGGCAGATCGACATGGTGTTCGGCACCGCGGGCGGCGTGGCGAAATTCGTCGAGAGCGGAAAGATGCGCGCGGTGGCCGTCACCTCGCCGCAGCGCTCCGCGGCCTACAAGAACGTGCCGGCCATCGCGGAAACGCTGCCGGGCTACAGCGCGGAGGTCTGGTACGCGATCTTCGCGCCGGGCGGCACGCCCAGTGCCTTGCTCGACCGGCTCAACGCAGCGCTGCGCAAGGCAGCCGAGGCGCCGGCCTACCGCGAGCGGCTCGCCGGCGAGGGCCTGACGGTCGCCGTCAACACACCGCAGGACATGACGAAGTTCATGCGCGCCGAAGAAGCGCGCTGGCGCAAGGTCGTCACCGACGGCCACATCACGATCGATTGATCCCACAGACATGAAGAACGGAACAGACATGGGCACAGGAAGACTGCAAGGCAAGATCGCCATCATCGTGGGCGCGGGGCAGCAGCCCGGCGACACCGTGGGCAACGGCCGCGCGACCGCCGAGCGCTTCGCGCAGGAGGGCGCCACGCTGCTGCTGGTGGACATCAACGAAGCGTGGGCCGAGAGCACGCGAGAAGCCGTCGCCGCCCTGGGCGGCAGCGCCTCGGTGCTGCGCGCGGACATCACCCGCGAGGCCGACTGCGCCGCCATCGCCGCCGCATGCATCGAGCGCCACGGCCGCATCGACATCCTGCACAACAACGTGGGGCGCTCCAAGGGCGACCGCAAGACCGTCGAGATGGACGCCGACGCCTGGGACGCCATCATGGCGATGAACCTGAAGGGCATGTTCATGACCTGCAAGCACGTGCTGCCGCACATGATCGAGCGGCAGTCGGGCTGCATCGTCAACATCTCCTCGACCTCGTCGCTCGCCGCGCGCCCCAGCATCACCTACAAGACCAGCAAGGGCGCGGTCAACACCATGACCCAGCACATCGCGATGGAGAACGCGCGCCACGGCATCCGCGCCAACGTGATCCTGCCAGGCTTGATCGACACGCCCATGGCCATCGAGCGCCGCGCGCAGGAGCGCGGCGTGTCGCGCGACGTGATCCGCGCCGAGCGCGAGGCGCTGGTGCCGATGGGCCGCATGGGCACGGCGTGGGACGTCGCGAATGCGGCGCTGTTTCTCGCGTCCGACGAGGCGCGCTACATCACGGGAGTGATCCTGCCGGTGGACGGCGGCCTGCTCGAGAAGAGGGGCTGAAGCATGGACCTCGGACTGGCCGGGCGCCATGTGCTCGTGACCGGTGCCAGCCGCGGCATCGGCTTTGCCTGCGTGCAGGCGTTCCTGGCGGAGGGCGCGAAGGTGACGATGCTGTCGCGGGACGAAACCGCCCTGAGCGCCGCCGCGCAGTCGCTGGACGCGGGCGGCCGCGTGCTGTGGCGCGCCGCCGACCTGCGCGATCCGGCGTCTGCGCTCGCCGCGCTGGATGCGGCCGAGGCAGCCAAGGCCGGCGCCGTGGCCGTGGCCGGTTTTGGCGCGTTGGACGTGCTGGTCAATTGCGCCGGGGCCGCTAGGCGCAGGCCACCCGATGAACTCGATGCCGCCGCCTGGAACGACGCGATGCAGGCAAAGTTCTTCAGCTACATCCACATCATGTCGCCGGCCGTGCAGCGCATGGCGGCGCGCGGCGCGGGATGCGTGGTCAATGTTGTCGGCGCGGGTGGCAAGGTCGCCAACCCGACTCACCTGGCCGGTGGCGCCGCCAATGCGGCGCTGCTGCTCGCGAGCGCCGGCATGGCCGCCGCGTATGCGCGCCAGGGCGTGCGCATCAACGCACTGAACCCCGGCCAGGTCGCCACCGACCGGCTGCGCCAACGGCATGAGGCGGAAGCCCGGCTGGCCGCGCTCGAAGGCCGGCCCCCACCGGCCGCGCCCGGCGCTGCGCTGCCACTGGGCCGGCCCGCCGAGCCGCGGGAGATCGCCGACATGGTGGTCTTTCTTGCATCGCCGCGCGCGAGCTACGTGACCGGCGCCACCATTGCCATGGACGGCGCGACGACGCCGATGATCTGAACGCAGCGGACAGCGTGTTCCCCTTGTTCCCTTGTTCCCTTGTTCCCTTGTTCCCTTGTTCACCTTCACTCCCCGAACCGACACCACCACCATGCGCATCGCTCCCATCGAACCCGGAAGCCGCCCTGAACTCGCCACGCTCGAGGCCGAGATTGCCAAGCAGCGCGGCCGCGTCTCGCCGCTTTACCAGGTGCTGCTCAACAGCCCGCCCATGGCCCACGGCTGGGAACAGCTGCTGACGGCCGTGCGGCGCCACAACAGCCTGCCCGAGGCGGCGCGCGAACTGGTCATCCTGCGGGTGGCGGTGCTCAACCGTGCGCGCTACGAATACGACGCGCACGTGCCGATCGCGCTGCAGGCGGGTGCTTCCCAGGCGGCCGTCGATGCGCTGTCGGACCCGTCGGCCATCGGGGCGGGCCTGTCGAGCGACGAGGCGCTGCTCATCGAACTCACCGATGCGATGACGCGCGGCATCGATGTGCCGGCCGCGCTGTACCAGCGGGTCAGCGAGCGCTTCACGTCGCAGCAGGTGGTCGATGCGATGGTCACCATCGGCGCCTACAACATGGTGTCGAGATTTCTCGTGGCGCTCGAGATCGGGCACTGAGCCCGGCGGTTCATTCGGCCTTGACGCTGCCGTAGTGTTCGAGCGCCAGCTCGCGCAGCACCTGCGCGGCCCAACGGCTGGTTCGCGTGGCGGGCCGCGCCTTCGGAATGGCGAGCACGATGCGGTTGCGGATGGCCGGCGCATGGATGGCCGCGCGATGCAGCGGCTTGTCGTAGGTCCAGAGGCGCACCGCGCTTTGCGGCAACACGGTGTACGACACGCCGCGCGCCACCAGCGACAGCACGGTCTGCACCGAGTCGACCTCCGCCACGATCGACAGCGGCATGCCGCGCGGCTTGGTCTCGCGCTCGAGCAACTGGCGCAGCGCGTTCGGCCCGCTCGGCATCACGAGCGGCAGCGCCGCCACATCGGCCAGCTTCATGCGGCGCGGCAGCGGCTGCGGGCCGATCACGATCAGCGGTTCGCGCGCCAGCGTTTCCTCCTGCATCTGGGGGGAGGGCGGCGGGTCGAACAGGATGGCCAGGTCGAGCTTGCCTGCGACCAGCCATTCGCGCAGCCGGATGCTCAGGCCCTCGACCACGCTGATGACGGCGTCGGGAAACTTCGCCCGAAAGCGTTCCACCAGGTCCGCCGCGAGCACGTGCGCCACGCGCGGTGGCAGGCCGATCACGACGCGGCCGTGCGGGCTCGCGCGCCGCTCCTGCATGTCGGCCCGGGCATGCTCGGCCGCCTCGAGGATGGTGCGCGCATGCGCAAGCAGCGCAAGGCCCGACTCGGTCGCCTCGACGCCTCGGCCCGTGCGAACCAGCAGCGGCTGGCCGACTTCTTCTTCGAGCAGGAGGATCTGCCGGCTCAGCGCGGGCTGCGACATGTGCAGCGAGGCCGCCCCGCGGCTGAAGCTGCCCGACTCGACGACGGCGACGAAATAGTTCAGGCGGGTGAGGTCCATTCGAATGCATTTTACGGATAGCTGATATCCGGAAAAAGCAGATATCAAGCGACGGGCGCCGCAACACAATTCACCGGGAGACAACGACATGCCAACCACCCTGACCTACACCCCGCGGCCTTCCGCACCACGCCTGAGGCTGCCGCCCGGTGCCTGCGACGCGCACGTGCATGTCTTCGGGCCGGCCGCGCGCTTTCCCTTTTCCGACACGCTGGCCTGGACGCCCGCGGACGCGCCGAAGGAAAAGCTCTTCGCCCTGCACGAACACCTGGGCATCGAGCGCTGCGTGATCGTGCAGTCGCTGGTGCACGGCTTCGACAACCGCGCCGTCGAGGATGCGATCGCCGCCGGCGGCGGACGCTACCTGGGCGTGGCGCTGGTGCCGCTGGACATCTCCGACGCCGAGCTTTCGCGCCTCGCCGCGGCCGGGTTCCGCGGCGTGCGCTTCAACTTCATGAAGCACCTGGGAGCCTCGGGCAGCGTGGAAGACATCGTCGCCTTCACGCGCCGGCTCGCGCCCCTGGGCATGCACCTGCAGGTGCATTTCGAAAGCAGCCTGGTGCACGCGCTGGCCGCGCCGCTGGCCCGCAGCGCGGTGCCCGTGGTCATCGATCACATCGGCCGCGTCGATGCCTCGCTCGGCGCGGGCCATGCCGACTTCGCGGCGCTGCGTACGCTGCTGCGCAACACGTTGTTTCGCGTCAAGTTGAGCGGCATCGACCGCATTTCGGGCGACGCGGACTATGCGCAGGGCATCGAACTCGCGCGCCTGCTGGCCGACGAGTTTCCCGAACGCTGCCTGTGGGGCACCGACTGGCCGCACCCCAACCACCACCACGTGCCTGACGACGGCGTGCTCGTCGATGCGCTGGCGCAGATCGCGCCGGACGACGCGTTGCGCACGCAGATCCTGGTGCGCAACCCGCTCGACTTCTACCGCTTCGACGCATGACCACATCAACAACCACATCCACGACGACGGCAACCACGGTTGCGACGGACCTGTTCCAGCCCTCGGCGCGCCGCCTCGGCGGCAAGGTCGCGCTCGTCACCGGCGCGGGTTCGGTCGGCCATGGCTGGGGCAATGGCCGCGCCATTGCCGTGCGCTTCGCGCAGGAAGGCGCGCAGGTGTTCGGCGTGGACCGCGAGGTCGAGCGCATGGGCGAGACGGCCGAACTCATCGCGCAGGCCGGCGGCATCTTCGCGAGCGGCGCCTGCGATGTGACGCAGGCCGCATCGATCGAAGCCATGGTCGCGCAATGCATGGCGCGCTTCGGGCGCATCGACGTGCTGGTGAACAACGTCGGTGGCTCGGCCAGGGGAGGGCCGGTCGAGATGACCGAAGCGGTGTGGGACGCGCAGGTCGACCACAACCTGAAGAGCGTGTTTCTCACCTGCAAGCATGTGCTGCCGCACATGCTTGCGCAGGGCGGTGGCGCCATCGTCAACCTGGCATCGACCTCGGCCACACGCTGGACCGGCGCCGCGCAGATCGCCTACGCATCCACCAAGGCCGCGGTGATGCAGTTCACGCGCGTGCTCGCGGTGCAGTACGCGGGGCAGGGCATTCGCGTGAACACGGTGGTGCCGGGCCAGCTGCATACGCCGATGGTCGAGACGCGGTTGGCTGGCCAGCGCGCGGGCGGCGACGTGCAGGCGCTGCTCAGGCAGCGCCAGGCACGCATTCCGCTGCCCTTCATGGGCGACGGGCGCGACACCGCCGCGGCCGCGCTCTTTCTTGCGTCCGACGAGGCGCGCTTCGTCACGGGCACCGAGATCGTGGTCGACGGCGGCATGTCGGTGCGCTGCGACTGAGCATCCCCGCAAGAACAACAGGAGACACCGGATGAAGCATGTGTTCGTTCACAGACGCCATTGCCTGCACGGCCTTGCGGCGGCCGCCCTCGTGGCCACGGGCCTTCCGGCGCACGCGCAGCAGGACCGCATCACGCGCATCGTGGTGGCGTTTCCGCCGGGCGGCCCGGTCGACTTCGTGGCCCGCGCCATTGCCGAGCAGCTCGGCAAGGAAACCGGGCACCAAGTCATCGTCGACAACAAGGCCGGCGCCAATGGAGGCATCGCGGCGGAGTACGTGTCGCGCTCGGCGCCCGACGGGCAGACGCTGTGGCTCACCAGCGTGGGCGCGGTGGCGATCAACCCCTCGCTGTACGAGAAGCTCATGTACGACCCGGCGAAGGACCTGAGCCCCATTTCGCTGGTCGTGCGCAATGTCGAAGTGCTGGTGGTCGGCGCCAACGCGCCCTACAACACGGGCGCGGAATTCGTCGCCGCCGCGAAGAAGAGCAGGCAGCCGTTGACGCTCGCCTCGTCGGGCACCGGCAGCGTGCCGCACCTGGCGATGGAACTGCTCTCGGACGCCGCGAAGACGCCGCTGCTGCACGTGCCCTACAAGGGCGCGGCGCCGGCCATCACCGACGTGCTCGCGGGGCACGTGGACGGCTTCTTCGGCGACATTCCGGGGCTCCTGCCGTTCATCACCAGCCGCAAGCTCAAGCCGATCGGCATCGCGGCTTCGAAGCGGCATCCGCTGCTGCCCGACGTGCAGACCTTCCAGGAGATGGGCATCGCCGGCGTCGACTCGGACAACTGGTATGCGCTCTTCGCAGCCAAGGGAACGCCGGTGGGCGTGGCCGACGCGATGAACCAGGCCGTGCGACGCGCGCTCGCCAACGAGGGCGTCAAGGGCCGCCTGATGACCTCCGGCGCGGAGCCCGCGCCGTCCAGCCCGGCCGAGTTGAGCGCGCTGCTGGCGCGCGACAGCGCCAAGTGGGGCGCGGTGGTCCGCGCCAAGAAGATCAAGCCCGATTGACGTTGATGCCCATGCCCATGCCCATGCCCGACACCCGACCCCACTTCGTTCTCCTGCAGATGCGCGCTGCACCTTCCGCGGCAACGCACATCGAAGCCGATGTCACCGCGTTCTGCGCGGGCCTCGGCGCGAGCGTTGCCGCGGCGGTGACGCTGCGGCGCGCGGCGCTCAGCCTCGATGGATCGCAGGCCTATGTCTACCTGCAGTCGCAGGCGGCCGAAGCACCCGACGGCGAAGCTCTGGCCGCGGCATTCGGCGCAAGTTGCGACTGGTCGAGCCATGTGCGTGCCTGCGCGCTCGAACCGAAACTCGACATCGCCGGCGCCGCCGCGGGCGAGTCCCCGCGTTTCCACTACGTCGTCGAGACCGATCCCGAGACCGGTTGGCTCGACGAGATCGCGCGCTGGTACGACACCGAGCACATGCCCGGCCTGGCCGCGGTGCCCGGCTGCGTGCGGGCGACGCGCTTTCTCAACCACGGCGGCGGGCCGCTGTCGCTGGCCTGCTACGACCTGTTGCGCGAAGACGTACTGGGCTCGCCGCCCTGGCTCGCGGTGCGCGCCACCGCATGGAGCGGCATCGCGCGGCCCCACTTCACGAACACGAAACGAACGATGTTCCGCGTCGTCGCGCAGGCACGGGAAGACATTGCAGCAGGAGCCGCACCATGACACTCAAACCCGGCAGGACACTGGTCTACCTGCTTCTCTTCACCGGCTGCTCGATCAACTACATCGACCGCGTGGTGCTCTCGGTGTCGGCGCAACCGATCGCCAAGGAGTTCGGGCTGTCGACGATCCAGCTCGGCTATCTGTTCTCGGCATTCCTCTGGTCCTACCTGCTGTTCGTGCTGCCGTGGGGCGCATTGGTGGACCGCATCGGCACGCGGCGCGCGACCGCCTCGGGCATGGCGATCTTCTCGGCTGCGACGGTGCTCACCGGGCTCTCTGGCGGCTTCGTGAGCGCGTGCCTCTCGCGGCTGGTGCTCGGCTTCGGCGAGGCCTCGACCTATCCGGCCGGCGCGCGCACCATCCGCGAATGGATGCCCGCGCGCGAGCGTGGCCTGGCGACCACCGTCTTCAATTGCGGCGGCTATGCGGGCCCGGCCCTGGGGTCGCTGGTGATGGGCTACGTGGTCGGCGAGCTCGGCTGGCGTGGCGGCTTCTACCTGGCGGCGGCCATCGGCTTCTCGTGGGTGGTGGCCTGGCTGCTTTTGTACCGGTCGCCGGAAGAGGCCGGGTTCATCGGCGCGCAGGAGCGGGCGCAGATCCTCGCGGAGCGAGGTGGTTCGGTGCAGGCCGCGGTGAGCGATTCGCTCTCGGCGCTGATGCGCTCGCGCACCTTGTGGGGCCTGTTCATCGTCCAGGGCTGCGCGGTGTACACGGTCTACCTGTTCCTGTCGTGGCTGCCGAG
Organism: Variovorax sp. RCC_210; assembly: GCF_041355175.1. Lineage (NCBI taxonomy): Bacteria > Pseudomonadati > Pseudomonadota > Betaproteobacteria > Burkholderiales > Comamonadaceae > Variovorax > Variovorax sp. RCC_210. The sequence continues at coordinate 41,297 of NZ_JBFUPJ010000006.1, forward strand.
CTACCTGCAGGCCACGCGCGGCCTGGGCGTGTTGAAGACCGGCTTCTACACCGCCATTCCCTATGCGGTGGCCGTGCCCGGCACGATCTTCGTCGGGTGGCTCAGCGACCGGCTGCTGCGCAACGCGCCGGTCAATTCGGGCCGGCGGCGCAACCTGGTGGCGACCATGCTGCTGTGCTCGTCGTGCATCCTGGCGACGCCGTGGGTCAACGACATCACGCTGATCCTCGCGCTGTTCTCGCTGTCGCTCACCAGCATCGGTAGTTCGGTGGGCCTCAACATCGCGCTGGCCAGCGACCTCTTGCCCAACCCGGCCAACACGGGCAAGGCGCACGGGTTCCTGGTGACCGGCGGCAACCTCTTCGGCGTGCTCGCGCCCATCGTCACGGGCTATGTGGTGTCGATGACCGGCAGCTACGACGTGGCCTTCTTCATCGCCGGTGCATTGCTGCTCATCGGCGTCACGGTGTGCCTGACGATGACGCGGCATCCGATCTTGCCCGTGCACGACGGGGCCGCGGCGGATGCCCTGGCTGCGCCCAAGCAGGAGTTCGCACCATGACCGTGCTGGCGCTGCAGGACCGGGAGGAGATTCGCGAGCTGCTCGCGCGCTATTGCTTCCTGCTCGACGCCCGAGACCTCGGCGCGTTCGCGCGGCTCTTTGCGGAGAACGGCGAATGGATCTCGCGCAACGGCAGGGCGACGGGCAGGCCCGCCATCGAGGCGCTGCTCGACGGCCTCGTGCCCGTGCCGAGGGAGGGCGCGCGGCGCAAGCACCTGACCTGCAACATCGTGATCGAGCTGGAAGGTGTTTCGGCCTCCGTGCGCTCGAACTTTCTTGTCGTGCGCGACAGTACCGCGGGGCCCGTGATTGCGGTGGCCGGCACCTACGCCGACCGGCTGGTCAAGGCGGACGGGCGCTGGCACTTCGCTTCGCGCGAACTCTTTCACGACATCGCGGGAGAAAGCGGATTGAACGTCGCCGCGACTTCGGGCGGACCGCCGGAGGTGAAGACCTGAGACGGCAGCTTGCGCACAAACGACGGTGAATGCGCCTGCTTCGGGCAAGCTTCTCGCGTCGCGTCGCGTCGCGGCGCGTCCTGCGCTCGGCCGCTGTCGTTTGCCTCAGCGCGCCGCGCCGCAGCCGACGCGCTGCAGATAGCCTTCGAGCACCTCGACATGCGCGGCCGCCACGATGGCGCCGACGTAGCCGTCGGGCCGTACCAAAACCCAATCGCCAACAGCGAGTGCGTAGGCGTCGCGAAAGTGGCCGCCATCGTCGCGCAGGTCACCGCGATCACCGAACGTGTGAATGTGCAGCCCCGCGCGCGGCGGCACATCGCGCCTGTCGGCCTCCCAGCCCAGCAGCGTCCAGTGCGCGCCCTTGAACAGCTGGAACAACCGCGTCGGCTGACCCGCGGCACCTGTCACCGGCGCGTCGGGTGCACGGTCTCCCGCGCGCAGGCCCTGCGTGCGTGCCGGCGCTTCCATCGCAAGCGACGACTCGGGGTAGCCGATGTCCAGCTGATGCACCTCCCGGCCGCGCCGCATCTCGCCGCGCTTCGCATCGACGAGCAGTCGGGTGGCCAGCCCGAGCACTTCCGCGGCGATGGGCCGGCGTTCTTCCTCGTAGCTGTCGAGCAAGGCCAGCGGCGCACCGACCGCAGCGGCCGCCAGTTTCCAGCCGAGGTTGTAGGCATCCTGCACGCTGGTGTTCAGGCCCTGGCCGCCGGTGGGCGGGTGCACGTGCGCCGCATCGCCGACCAATAGCACGCGGCCCGCGCGGTAGCGGTCCGCCAGCCGCGCGTTCATGTGGAAGGCCGAGGCCCACGAGACCGAACGGATCTCGATGTCCGTGCGCCCCGTGCGCGTGGCGACCATGGCGTTCAGGCCCGGCGCGGAAAGATCGATGTCGCCTTCCAGCGGAATCGGCGCCTGCAGCTGGAACAGCTCGGTGCCGGCGAGCGGGCACAGCGACATCTGCGTGCCCATGTCGCCTTCGTTGAAGCGGTGCCACGCCTCACGGCCCAGGCCCGACAGCACCACATCGGCCACCACGGCACGCACGCCCAGCGTCTTGCCCGGGAAGCCGATGTCCAGCGCATGCCGCACGAAGCTGCGGCCACCGTCCGCGCCTATGAGGAAGCGCACGCGCAGCGTTTCTTCTCCATTCGAGCCGATCAAATGCGCCGTGACCCCGCTGTCGTCCTGCTCGAAGCGGACCAGCTCGCAGCCGAACTCCGGCCGGTGCCCCAGTTCCGCCAGTCGCTCGCGCAGCACGCCTTCGGTAAGAAACTGCGGCAGCATCAGCGGCGCGCCGTAGGGCTCCGAGGGCGTGGGCGCGGCGTGCGTCATCACCGGCGAATCGACATGGCAGCCGTCGGCGCGGTACTCCCGCGAGGGCGGATACAGGCCACCGGCCGCGACGACGCGATCGAGCACGCCCAGGTCCTCGAGCACCTCCTGCGTGCGCGGCTGGATGCCCTTGCCGCGAGAGCCCTGGAAGGGCGCGCCCATCTTCTCGATCAGCCGGAAGGAAATGCCACGCCGCGCGAGGTCGATGGCGAGCGTGAGGCCGGCCGCGCCGGCGCCGCAGATCAGCACGTCTGCAGAAAGGTTCTGGGTCATGGAAAGCTCCGATGTGTGTAATATGCACTCAATAGGAGCGGATGCTATGCCAAAGAAAATAAATGTGCAAGATGCACACATCTCCGCGCAATTGCGGGCGTTGCACGGTGCGTTGCTGACCGTGGTGAGCGTCATGAACCGCCCGCAGCGCGACGAGGCGATGGTGCGCGAGGCGGGTATTTCGCTGGACCGCGCGCTGTTTCCGCTGCTGGTGGGCATCGAGCGCGTCGGGCCTATCGGCGTGGTCGAGCTTGCCGATCGCGCGGGGCGTGACCACACCACGGTCAGCCGGCAGGTCGCGAAGCTCGAAAGCCTGGGCCTCGTCGAGCGGCAGGGCGGCGTGCACGACCGGCGCGTGCGCGAGGCCGTCGTCACGCCCAAGGGCAAGGCCATGACCGATGCGGTCGATACGGCGCGCGAGCGCCTGGCGCGCGCGATTTTCGACAAATGGGAGCCGCAGGACTTCGAGGACCTGGTGCGGCTGCTGCAGAAGTTCGCGCACGACATCGAGGGCGCGGGCACGCGCTAGATTCCGCTCGCCGCGCGGGCGCAACCGGCCACAACAGAGCACAACCGGGCGAAAATCGGCGCTGCCAAAAAGGCTGACAAAGCCGAACAGCCCACCCTCCCGCCTCACCCGATTCTTCAAGCCGCCGTGCCGTCCTTCGAACTCAACGGCTTCATCCTCACGCGCAACTGGCGCGATGCCCCGGCCGGCACCGAGCTCGAGTACTGGCTGGCCACGGACGCGGGCCCGGTGAAGGTGCTGCTGACCTCGCAGACCTCCGTCGCCTTCGTCGCCGCCCGGCACAGGGCCGCGGTGGAGGCGGAGCTCGCGGGCACGCCGGGCATCCAGTTGCGCGACCTCGAGCTCAAGACCTTCCAGCAAGACCCGGTCGTCGGCCTCTACGCGAAGCAGTTCCGCCAGCTCGGCCGGCTGGCGCGCGCCCTGCAGCCACAGGGCATTCCTCTGCTGGAGGCCGACGTGCGCCCGCACGACCGCTACCTCATGGAGCGCTTCATCACCGCCGGCGTGCGCGTGGAGGGCGGCCGTGCGGAGCGCTCGGTGCTCGTCGACTGCAGGCTCAAGCCTGCGCCCGACTATCGCCCGGTGCTGAAGGTGGTGTCGCTGGACATCGAGACCAGCCAGGACGAAGCGCTCTACTCCATCGCGCTCGACGGCATGCAGGAGCGCGTCGTCTTCATGCTGGGCGAACCACCGACCGCGCCGCGCGACTCGTCCGAGCACGCCGGGCCGATGGACTTCGCGCTCGTCTACTGCGCCTCGCGCAAGGCCATGATCGAGTCGCTCAACGACTGGTTCGCGCGCAACGACCCCGACGTCGTCATCGGCTGGAACGTGATCCAGTTCGACCTGCGCGTGCTGCAGAAAACCGCCGACCAGTGCGGCGTGCAATTCCTGCTCGGGCGCGAGCGGCGGCCCATCGACTGGCGCACCCATCCGGGCAAGCAGGGCTACCTGTTCGCGCCCACGCCCGGGCGGGTGGTCATCGACGGCATCGACGCGCTCAAGGCGGCGGTGTGGAGCTTTCCTTCGTTCAGCCTGGAGACGGTGTCGCAGACGCTGCTGGGCGAGGGCAAGGCCATCGGCGACGAGTACGACAAGATGGCCGAGATCGAGCGGCGCTACCAGCACGACAAGCCCGCGCTCGCAACCTACAACATCAAGGACTGCGAGCTGGTGCTGCGCATCTTCGAGAAGGCGAAGCTGCTGCAGTTCATGATGGAGCGCGCCCACGCCACCGGCCTGCAGGCCGACCACTTCGGCGGCTCCATCGCCGCGTTCAGCCACCACTACCTGCCGCGCATGCACCGCCTGGGCTACGTCGCGCCCAGCGTGGGCGAGATCGCGAGCAAGGCCTACCCCGGCGGCTACGTGATGGACTCCAGGCCGGGCTTCTACGACTCGGTGGTGGTGCTCGACTACAAGAGCCTGTACCCGTCGATCATCCGCACCTTCCTGGTCGACCCGGTGGGCTTCGTCGAGGGCTCGAACGCGAAAGACCCGGCGCCGCTCGTCAAGGGGCCCGAAGGCACCGTCTTCTCGCGCGACAGGCATTGCCTGCCCGAGATCGTGACCACGCTCTGGCGCGCGCGCGACGAGGCCAAGCGCGTGAAGAACGAGCCGCTGTCGCAGGCGCTGAAGCTGCTCATGAACTCGTTCGCCGGCGTGCTGGGCGCCTCCGAATGCCGCTTCTTCAACCCGAGGCTGGTGTCGGCCATCACGCTGCGCGGCCACGAGATGATGAAGCTCACGCGCGACTTCGTGGAGCAGCGCGGCTACGAGGCCATCTACGGCGACACCGACTCCATCTTCGTGTGGCTGCGCCGCACGCACAGCAATGAAGAGGCGCACGCCGTCGCGGCCGAACTGGTGCGCGACATCAATGCCTGGTGGACGCGCACGCTGCGCGAGGAGCAGGGCCTGCAGAACCTGCTGGAGATCGAGTTCGACACGCACTACAGCAAGTTCTTCATGCCCACCATCCGCGGCTCCGACGTGGGCAGCAAGAAGCGCTACGCGGGCCTGAGCACCGACGCCGCGGGCAAGGAAGAAATGGTCTACCGCGGCCTGGAAATGGCCCGCAGCGACTGGACGCCGCTGGCGCGCCAGTTCCAGGAAGGGCTGCTGTCGCGCATCTTCCAGGGCGAGCCCTACAAGGCCTTCGTGACCGACTACGCGCGCGCCACGCTGGCCGGCGGCAAGGACGACCTGCTCATCTACCGCAAGCGCCTGCGCCACCGGCTGGATGCCTACCTGGTCAACGTGCCGCCGCAGGTGCGCGCGGCGCGCATCGCTGACGAATACAACGCCAGCGTGGGCCGGCCCATGCAGTACCAGAACGGCGGCTGGATCCAGTACGTGATGACGCGCAACGGCCCCGAGCCGCTGGAAACGCGCCACTCCCGCATCGACTACGAGCACTACCTGAGCAAGCAGCTGCAGCCGATCGCGGACGCCATCCTGCAGCCGATGGGCGAAAGCTTCATGGCGCTGACGACCGCGCAGCAGGGACTTTTCTAGCCGCGGGATTCACGTTTTCCCGCATGTGGTGCACGCCGGTGCACCGCATGCACCGCGATGTCATTGGGGAAGCGCAAGGGGACCTATTTTTTAGTTCGCCCGTTGCGAAAAACGGTGCTTGGTGCGCTCGCCGCGCGCTCCTAGCATCCGTTCACCTCATCGCATCCCAAAGGAATTCGCCATGGCCCATCTCCGGGACCCCGGTCGCCGAAGTCTCCTGAAGACGTCCCTCATCGCAGGCGGACTCTCCGCCGGCGGCCTGCTCAGCGTCGACGCCTTCGCGCAGGGCAAGGCGCGCATCAACATGCAGCTGGGCTGGATCGTGGGGGGCAACCAGATCGGCGAAGTGGTCGCCAAGCGCATGGGCTTCTACGAGCAGGAAGGCATCGACTTCGCGATCCAGCCGGGCGGCCCCAACATCGACGGCGTGGCCATCATCGCCTCGGGCCGCTACGAGGTCGGGCAGGTGTCCTCCAGCCCGTCGATCATGCTGGCCGTGTCGCAGGGCCTGCCCATCAAGTGCTTCGCCGTGGGCGCGCAGAAGCACCCGTACACCTACTTCTCGCTCGCGAAGAACCCGGTGCGCAAGCCGGCCGACCTGGTGGGCAAGCGCGTGGGCATTCCGTCGACCGCGGCCATCCTGCTGCGCGCGCTGCTGGCCAAGAACAAGATCGCCGAGAAGGACGTGAAGGTGATCTCCATCGGCGCGGACATGTCGCCGCTGCTCACCGGGCAGGTCGACGTGGTGACGGGCTGGCTCACCAACACCACCGCCATCAAGGTGCTGGGCCCCGACATCGCCACGCTCACGCAGTGGGACGCGGGCGTGCGGCTGTACGCGCTGCCGTACTACGCGTCGACCAAGACGCTGGAGACGCAGCCCAAGGTCATCGAGGCCTTCCTGCGCGCCACGGCCAAGGGCTGGCACCACGTGCGCGCCAACCGCGACGCGGCGGTGGACATGCTGGTGAAGGAATACCCCAACCTCAAGCGCGAGGACGAGCGCGTGGCGGTCGACGCCATGCTGGAGTACGCCTTCGGCGGCGCCGCGCAGACGCAGGGCTGGGGCGCGATGGACCCGGCCGTGTGGCAGGAGCAGATTGCCACCTATGCCGAGCTGGGCCAGTTCACCGCGCGCACGCCCAAGGTGGAAGACGTGATCTCGCTCGACGCGCTGAAGGCCACCGCCGCCGCGCGTGCCATGAAGGGCTGACGCGATGGCCGCCGTTCTGGAAACCGTTCGCGCATCGGCCCCGGCCATCGCGTGCCGCGACATCGGCGTGCGCTTCTTCACCGAGCGCCGCGACGTCACCGCCATCAAGAGCCTCGACCTCGACGTGGCGCAGGGCGAGTTCCTCACGCTGCTGGGCCCCTCGGGCTGCGGCAAGTCGACCTTTTTGCGCGTGGTGGCCGACCTGCTGCAACCCAGCCGCGGCCACATCGAGGTGCTGTCGTCCACGCCGCAGGCCGCGCGCAAGAACCGCGACATCGGCTTCGTGTTCCAGGACGCGGCGCTGCTGCCCTGGCGCACCGCGCTGCAGAACGTGGAGCTGCCGCTGCAGGTGGGCGGCGGCGCGAGCCGCAAGGGCCGCCGCTCGCCGCAGGAGCTGCTCGAGCTGGTAGGGCTGAAGGACCGCGCCAACGCCTTTCCGCACGAGATGTCGGGCGGCCAGCGCCAGCGCGTGTCGATTGCGCGCGCGCTCGCCAGCGACCCGAAGATCCTGCTGATGGACGAGCCCTTCGGCGCGCTCGACGAGATCACGCGCGACCGGCTCAACGAAGAAATCCTGCGCGTGTGGCGCGAGACGGGCGTGACCATTCTCTTCGTGACCCACAGCATCCACGAGGCGGCCTTTCTTGGCCAGCGCGTGCTGATGCTCGCGGCCAACCCCGGGCGCGTGCGCGAGATCGTGCCGGTCGAACTGCCCGCCGAACGCACGCTCGAAATGCGCGAGACCCCCGAATTCGTTCGCCTCACAAGCCACCTGCGGCGCGTGCTGGAAACCTGCTGAGGCCGATTGCCATGAACACACGTTCCCTCGACTCCGCCGTGCCCGGCGCCTTCACCGCGCCGGCAGACCCCGAGTACCAGGCCTGGGCCGCCGCGCGGCAAAAACGCCTGTGGCGACGCCGCATCCTGCCCGCGCTGGGCATCGTCGGGCTCATCTTCCTGTGGTGGGCCGTGATTGCGGTGTTCGACGTCAAGCCCTTCATCGCGCCCACGCCGTGGGCCGTGCTGGAAACGCTCTATGCCAAGCGCGCGGTGCTGCTCGACAACCTGCTGCCCACGGCCATGGAGGCGGCCGGCGGCTTCGTGCTCGGCAACCTCGCGGCCATTGCGGTGGCGACCGTGTTCGTGCACAACAAGACGCTGCAGGACATCTTCTTTCCGGTGGTGCTGATGTTCAACGCCGTGCCGCTGGTGGCCAAGGCGCCGGTGCTGGTGCTCATCATGGGCAACGGCATGGAGCCGAAGATCACCATCGCCGCGCTGGTGTGCTTCTTTCCGACGCTGGTGAACATGGTGCGCGGGCTGGAGTCGGTCAACCCGCAGGCGATGGAGCTGATGCGCGTGCTGTCGGCCAGCAAGACCGAGATCTTCTTCCGCCTGCGGCTGCTGAACGCGCTGCCCTACCTGTTCTCGGCCTTGCGCATCGCGGCGTCGATGTGCGTCATCGGTGCGGTGGTGGGCGAGTGGGTGGGTGCCACGGTGGGCATCGGCGCGATGATCCTGCAGGCCACCTTCAACTTCGATTCGCCGCTGCTGTACGCCGCCATCGTCATGAGCGCCACGCTCTCGGGCCTGTTCTTCCTGCTGGTGACGCTGGCCGAGAAATGGGTCATTCGCTGGCAGCCCGAGAACGTGCACTGAGCACCGCCGCATTCGCAACCCGCGGCGGCCCGCGTGCCGCCGCACCCCCCAATTTCTAAAGGAGATAGTGCTATGAGCCGTATTGGCGACTGGATGCAGGAGCCCGCGCACGATGTGCGGGTGGCGGCCGAATCGGACGTGGTGGTGGTCGGCGGCGGCCCCGCCGGCCAGGCGGCGGCGCTGGCTGCCGCGCGCAACGGCGCGAGCGTGACGCTGCTGGAGCGCTACAACCACCTGGGCGGCCTCGCTTCGGGCGGCATGGTGCTGGTGCTGGACGACATGTGGGACAGCCACCAGCAGGAAATCTCGGTGCGCGGCATCTGCATGGAAATGATCGAGCGCATGTCCGCGCTGGGCCTGGCCGAGTACCCGCGCCAGCAGGAGTGGGGCACGCTGCCCGAATCGGTGCGGCGCTGGAAGCGCTGGGGCACCTACGACTTCCACAGCAAGGAGAAGCCGCACCCCATCTGCTTCGCCGCCGCCTTCGACCCTGATGCGTGGAAGCGCAGCGCGCTGGAGATGGTGCTGCAGGCCGGCATCGAGCTGCGGCTGCACTCGTGGTTCTCGCGCACGCTGGTGGAAGACGGCAAGGTGAAGGGCGTGGTGTGCGAGACCAAGGGCGGGCGCGAGGCCATCCTGGGCAAGGTGGTGATCGACACCACCGGCGACCTCGACGTGGCGGCCTCGGCCGGCGCGCCGCACATCAGCGGCAGCTACATCGTGACCACTGTGTTCCGCCTGGGCGGTGTAGACACCGAGGAGGCCGAGCGCTTCGAGCGCGACGAGCCCGTGGCCTGGCAGGCGCTGGACCGCGAGATCAAGCACATGCTCGGCGGCGCGTGGGAGGCGTGGTGGCTGAAGACGCCGCTGCCCGGTGTGGTGTGGTGCAACTGCCCGCACATGCCGGGGCTGGACGGCCTGAAGGTGAGCGACCTGACCCGCGCCGAAGTGCAGGGCCGCGCCACCATCCACAAGGTGATCGAGTTCGTGCGCGCCAAGCTGCCGGGCTTTGCGAAGTGCACGCTGATCGACATGGCGCCGCAGACCGGCATCCGCCAGACACGCCTGCTCGAGGGGGCCTACGTGATGACCAAGGAAGACGTGGCGCAGCGCACCCGCTTCGACGACAGCGTGGCGAGGGGCCGCGACTACTACTACCCCTACCGCACGCTGCTGCCGCGCAGCGTGGAGAACCTGCTGGTGGCCGGGCGCCACTACTCGGCCACCTCGGCCGCGCAGAAGATCTCCCGCGAGATCCCGCCCTGCATGGCGATGGGCGAGGCCACCGGCACCGCCGCCGCGCTGGCGCTGGACGCGGGTGTGTCGGTGCGCGAGGTCGACATCGCGAAGCTGCAGAAGACGCTGCGCGCACAGGGCGCCGACCCCGGCGACCAGAAGGGCCCGAACGCCGACGTGCCCGCCATCGCGCGTTCTTTCTCCGAGCCCGCCAGGGAGGCCGCATGAGCACCGCCGCATTGCCGCTGGACGGCATCCGCGTGATCGACTTCACGCAGGTGATGATGGGCCCCGTCTGCACGCAGATGCTGGCCGACCACGGGGCCGACGTGATCAAGATCGAGCGCAAGGGCGCGGGCGACCTGAGTCGCTCCACCTTCGCGCCCGTGGCGGGCCACGACAACCCGATCTTCTGCAGCCTCAACCGCAACAAGCGCAGCGTGGAAATCGACCTGCGCGACGAGGCGCAGATGGAGCTGGTGAAGGCGCTGATTGCCGGTGCCGACGTGGTCACCAACAACTTCCGCGCCGGCGTCATGGAGCGCCTGGGCCTGGGCTACGAAGACTGCAAGCGGCTGAACCCGCGCATCGTGTACGCGGTGGGCACCGGCTTCGGCGAGACCGGCCCCTACGCCCACAAGGGCGGGCAGGACGTGCTCGCGCAGGCGCTCACCGGCGTGATGGCGCGCCGCGCCGATGCGTCGGTGCCGGTGTCGATCTACCCGACCGCGCTGGCCGACTACACGGCCGGCATGCACATGGTGCAGGGCATCCTGCTGGCGCTGCTGCAGCGCGAGCGCACGGGCGAGGGCCAGAAGATCTCGGTGTCGCTCTACAACTCCATGCTCGCCATGCAGATGCAGGAGGCGGCCATGGTGATGATGGAAGACTCGGAGGTCAACTGGGCCGCCATGCCGCTGTCGGGCGTGTTCGACACGCAGACCGGGCCGCTGGTGCTGGTGGGCGCCTTCAAGGCCAACCCGCTGCGCGACATCTGCACGGCGCTGGGCATCGAGGACCTCTCGCTCGACGAGCACTACGCCACGCTGAAGGCGCAGTTCGCCAACAAGACGGCGCTGCACGCCATCTTCCACGAGCGCTTTGCCAGCGACACGCGCGAGCACTGGCTCGCGAAGCTCGAAGAACAAGACCTGCTCTCCGCGCCCGTGCGCGACATGCGCGAGGCGCTGGTCGACCCGCAAACGCTGCACAACGCCATGATCCTGGAGGGCGACGCCTCGGCCAGCCGTCCGCTGAAGTTCATTGCCAGCCCGATCCACATGTCGGGCGCCAAGGCCGGCATTCGACGCGAGCCGCCCAGGCTCGGGCAGCACACGGCCGAGGTGCTGGCCGAGGCGCGCGCGCTCATCGAGGAGGCCGACGCATGAGCATTCTTTTCGAAGTGGCCGACCATGTCGCCACGGTCACCATCGACCGCCCCGAGGTGCTCAACGCCATCGACCTGCCGGCCGAGGCCGAGCTGCAACGCATCTGGCGCGAGATCGAGTCGCGCGACGACATTCGCGCGGTGGTGCTCACCGGCGCGGGCGAGCGATCGTTCTGCGCGGGCGCGGACCTGAAGAACACCTCGAACCTGAAGGGCGTCGAGTACTGGGCCGCGGCGCGACCCGGCGGCTTCGGCGGCATCGCGCTGCGCGAGACGCTCGACGTGCCGGTGATTGCGCGCGTGAACGGCTTCGCGCTGGGCGGCGGCTTCGAGATGGTGCTGGGCTGCGACATCGTGGTGGCCTGCGAGGAGGCCAGCTTCGGCCTGCCCGAGCCGCTGGTCGGCCGCCTGCCGCTGGACGGCGGCATGCTGCTGCTGCAGCGCCAGATTCCCTACCGCCAGGCCATGGGCATGATGCTCACCGGCCAGCGCGTGAAGGCGCAGCGCGCGCTGGAGATGGGCCTGGTCAACGAGGTGGTGCCGCGCGCGGAGCTCGACGGCGCGGTCGACCGCTGGGTGCAGCAGATGCTCGCCTGCGCGCCGCTGTCGCTCAAGGCCATCAAGCAGGTGGTGCGCCGCACGGGCACGCTGTCGCCGGCCGAGGCGCACCGCATGCGGCTGCCGGCGCTGGTGAGCGCGCTGCAGTCGCAGGACGCCGACGAGGGCGTGCTGGCGTTCCAGCAGAAACGCAAGCCGCAGTGGCTGGGCCGCTAGGCGCCAGCCCGTCAATGCCATGCCCCACGTCATTACCGCCGCATGCATCGACGTCAAGGACGGCGCGTGCGTCAAGTGCTGCCCGGTCGACTGCATCTACGAAGGCGAGCGCACTCTGTACATTCACCCGGATGAATGCATCGACTGCGGCGTTTGCGTGTCCGCCTGCCCCACGCAGGCCATCTACGAAGACCTTCGGCTGCCGCCCGAAATGGCACATTTCACCGCCATCAACCGCGACTTCTTCGCGGCGAACGTCAGCGGGCTGGGCTCGCCCGGCGGCGCGGCCGACACGGGGCGCGTGGCCTGCGACCACCCCGGCATTTCCCTGGAGAGCGCGAGGCTGGCCGGATGAAGGCACGTGGATCGGGAGGGCCGGCTGATGCACGCCAGCATTCTCAAATACTTCATCGAGGTGGCGAGCTGCGGCTCGGTGCGCAAGGCCTCCGAGCGGCTGTTCGTGGCGGCCAGCGCGGTCAACCGGCAGATCCACAAGCTGGAAGACGAGCTGGGCGTGGAGCTGTTCGACCGCATGCCCAACGGCCTGCGGCTCAACGCGGCGGGCGAGCGCCTGCTGAAGCACGCGCAGGAAACGCTGCACGAATACCAGGTGATGCGCACCGAACTCGATGCGCTCAAGGGCGAGCGCACCGGCCACGTCAAGGTGGCGGCCATGGACTCGTTCTTCGAAGAGATGCTGCCCTCGGCGGTGGAAGACTTCCTGCAGGTGTTCCCGGCCGTGACGTACACCATCACCGCGGTGCAACCCATGGACGTGGCGCAGATGGTGATGTCGGGCCAGGTCGACGTGGGCATGACCTTCGTGAGCCGGCTGCCGGGCGGCGTGGCGGCGGTGGCGCTGGCCAACCTGCCCATCGGCGTGGTCATGCCGCCGGGCCATCCGCTGGCCAACCATGCGCGCGTGTCGCTCAAGGAATGCGCGCGCTACCCGTTCCTGCGATCGAGCTCGCACCCGGTCATCAGCGCGGCGCTGTCTCCCGAGTTCGCGGCCTTCTGGGACGACATGGAGCCGGCGGCCACCTGCAATTCGACGCCCATGCTCAAGCGGCTGATCATGGCCGGCAAAGGCATCTCGTGCTTCTCGAAGATCGCCTTCATCGAAGACCTGAAGCGCGGCGACCTGATCTGGCGGCCCTTCGAGCTGCCCGCGCTCGACCAGCTGCAGGTCGGCATCGTGGTGCCCTCGCAGCGCGTGCTGCCGCACGTGACGCAGAACTTCGTCGGCCGCATGGCGCGGCGACTGACCCAGCTGGAAATCGCCGCCGCCTCCGTGTGAACGCGGGGGGCGGCCGCGGCAGGTTTCCAGCCTCGCACCCGACCCCGCTTTCAACACAAGGAGACACGACGACATGAACGATCTGAAGAACAAGGCCGTGCTGGTGACCGGCGCGAGCACCGGCATCGGCGCCGCGGTGGCGCGCGCGCTGGGGCAGGCCGGCGCGCAGGTGGCCGTGCACTACCGCGGCAGCGCCGAGGCCGCGCGGCAGGTGGCGCGCGACATCGAGGTCGCGGGCGGCCGCGCGCTGCTGGTGCAGGCCGACGTGACCGATTCCGCCGCCGTCGACCGCATGGTGAAGACCGTGCACGCCGAGTTCGGCCGCATCGACGTGCTGGTGAACAACGCGGGCGGCTTCGTCAGGCGCGCGCCCATCGTGGACGCGGACGACGACTACATCGACGCCGTGTTCCGCCTGAACGCGCGCTCGGTGGTGGCCGTGAGCCGCCGCGTGATCCCGCTGATGGCCGCGGGCGGCGGCGGCGCCATCGTCAACGTGACCACGCAGGCCGCGCGCACCGGCGGCGGGCCGGGCGCGGGGCTGTACGCGGCGTGCAAGGGCTTCGTGTCGACCCTCACGCGCACCATGGCCAAGGAACTGGTGAAGGACAACATCCGCGTGAACGCGGTGGCGCCGGGCGTCATCGAGACGCCCTTCCACGACGGGCATTCCAGCCCCGAGGTGCTGAAGAACTTCGCCAACGCCATTCCCATGGGCCGCCTGGGCACGGCCGATGAATGCGTGGGCGCCTTCCTGTTCCTGGCGAGCGCGGCGGCCAGCGGCTACGTCACGGGCCAGGTCGTCGAGGTGAACGGCGGGCAGGTGATGCCCTGATGGCGGGGCTGCGCGCGCCGCGCTACCGCGGCATCTTTCCGGTGGCGCCCACCACCTTCACCGAAGTGGGCGAGCTCGACCTGGCCAGCCAGAAGCGCTGCATCGACTTCATGATCGATTCGGGCGTGGACGGCATCTGCATCCTGGCGAACTTCTCGGAGCAGTTCCTGCTGGCGGACGACGAGCGCGAGCTGCTCACGCGCACCGTGCTCGAACACGTGGCGGGGCGGGTGCCGGTGATCGTCACGACCACGCATTTTTCGAGCGCCGTGTGCGCGGCGCGCAGCCGGCGCGCGCAGGACATGGGCGCGGCCATGGTCATGGTGATGCCGCCGTACCACGGCGCCACCTTCCGCGTGCCCGAGGTGCAGATCGAGGCCTTCTACGCGCGCGTGTCCGACGCCATCGGCATTCCGGTGATGGTGCAGGACGCGCCGGCCAGCGGCACCGTGCTGCCGGTCGCGCTGCTGGCGCGCATGGCGCGGCAGATCGAGCAGGTGGCGTACTTCAAGATCGAGACGCCCGGCGCGGCGGCCAAGCTGCGCGCGCTCATCGAGGAGGGCGGCGACGCCATCGAAGGGCCGTGGGACGGTGAAGAGGGCATCACCCTGTTCGCCGACCTGGAGGCCGGCGCCACCGGCGCGATGACGGGCGGCGCCTATGCGGACGGGCTGCGGCCCATCGTCGAGTCGCACCGACAGGGCGAGCGCGACGCGGCCTTCGCGCGCTACCAGCGCTGGCTGCCGCTCATCAACCACGAGAACCGGCAGTCGGGCTTTCTCGCGGCCAAGGCGCTGATGAAGGAAGGCGGCGTCATCGCCTGCGAGGCACCGCGCCATCCGTGGCCCGCGATGCATCCGCTGACGCGGCGCGAACTGATCGAGACCGCGCGGCGGCTCGATCCGATGGTGCTGCGCTGGGGACGATGAGCGAGTGAGCGCGTGACGGCATGACCGCGTGACCGTCAGGCGGCCGGCATTCCCGTCGGCGTCAGCGTGCCGTCCGGCCCCCGGTCGAAGCGCCGGTGGTCGCTCGGGTGCGCCGGAGCCCAGCCCGCCGCCAGCGCCGCCTCGATGGTGCCGCGCACCATGTGCGGCGTGACGGGCGCCAGCTGGAACACCTCGCCGCGTCGCTCGGGCGGCGAGGCGAGCAGCTCGCCGAAGTTCAGCCACGGGTCGTCGAAGCGCAGGCGCACCTCCAGCGGAAAGTCTTTTCGCTGGCGCTCGCCGGGCCACACGCGCAGCATCAGGTAGTGGGCGTCGATGCGCCGCACCACCCAGGCATAGCGGCGCGTGCCGATGACGATCTTGCGGGGGTTCATGCCTCAGCTGTGGTCCACATAGCCGCCGAGCTTGCCGCAGTGCAGGCAGCCGAAGACGAACACCGCGATGCCGCGCTTGCGCGAAGGTGTGCGCAGCAGCCACTGCCAATCGGTGTCGCCGCCGAGGCGGGCCGCGTCGCAGGTGTCGCGCACGAAGTCGCTGGCCGCTTCGGACGCCAGCAGCGCGGCGTCCACATGCTCGATCTCGCCGAGGAAGCGGCCCGCGTCGTTGCAGTGCGCCCACCATCGCTCCTGCTGGTAGCTGAAGAAGCCGGGCGTGCGTTGCGAGACCTCGTCGACCACGCTCGCGGGCAGCCCGACCTCGTCGGTGCCCGGCCCGTCGACGCTGCCCACGCCGGCCGCGTCGTTGAACTCACCGTCGAACTTCGCCGCCGCCGAGCCGTCGGCGATGCACCACGGGCAGAAGTGCGATGCGTCGCCCACCGCGTAGAAGCCGCCGTCGTAGATGTAGCCGGTGGCCTGGCCGCAGCACTGGCAGCTTTCGCCCGAGGTGCGCAGCACGCCCGCGGCGAAAGGGTCGGCGTAGTAGCGGAACGTGGGCAGCGCGCGGGCGGGGTCGGGCTGCACGGCCTCGGGCACGCGGGCCTGGGCGATGGCAGCCTGCAGGTCGGCCGCGTAGGGCGCGCACCACTCGCCGGTGTACACGTCGAACAGGAAGACCGCGTCGGCGATCCCGTCGGCCATCGCGCCGGTCGCCTTGCCGGTCGTCTCGCCGCGGAGCACGAGCAGCTGCCGCATCAGCGAGTAGTCGTGCGCGATGCTGACGCCCTGGCGCGGAAAGCGCGCGTCCTTCAGCGCAAGCCGCGTGTAATGCGCGATGTCTTCGGCCGTGCGCTTCATCTGCTTGCGGTCGGTGGCGTCGAACACCGGGTGCAACCGCCACTCGCAGTCGCGCTGGCGCGGGTCGCCGAAGGTGCCGCCGTTGCTGGCGGCGTAGCGGGCCCTGAGCACCGGCGGCAACGCGGCGCCGAGCTTTTCTTCGAGCGCGCGCAAGGCGCTTTCAGGTGCGGGGGGTGGGGGAACGTGCGGGGGCATGGCGATGGACAAGTGGGCGGGAAAGTATCCGCGACCGCGCGACGCGATCAGGCACGCTGGCGACCGAGGCGGTGGAATGGCGGCTCAGGGTTTTCCCCGATCCTTGCGGATGTCGATCCTGCGCGGGCTCGTTCGACGTAACCATAGAGGGTCGTCCTCTGCACCTTTCCCACAGGAGAAACCAACCATGGCTACCCAGACACAGACAAATACCGTGCGCCTGCATCGCGTTCTGCGCGCGCCGCCCGAGCGGCTCTACCGTGCCTTCGTCGAACCCGGCGCGTTCGAGCGCTGGCTGCCGCCCTTCGGTTTCGTCGGCAAGGTGCACAGCATGGAAGCGGTGGTGGGCGGCGCCTGGCGCATGTCTTTCACCAATTTCAGCAGCGGCCACAGCCATTCGTTCGGCGGCAAGTACCTGGAGCTTGTTCCCGGCCAGCGCGTGGTCTACGACGCGAGCTTCGACGACGCCAACCTGCCGGGCACCATGAAGACCACCGTCACCCTGACGGCGGTGTCCTGTGGAACCGAGATTGCCGTGGTGCAGGAAGGCATTCCCGCGATGATTCCCACCGAGATGTGCTACCTGGGCTGGCAGGAATCGCTGGTGGCGCTGGCGCAGCTGGTCGAGCCCGACATTCCGGGTTGAGCGGCTGCTACTGCGGCGGCTGGCCGTTCGACGCCATCACGCCGCCGTCCACGGGAATGTTCGCCCCGTTGACGAATCGCGCGTCGTCGCTCGCCAAAAACGCAACCACGGCCGCGATGTCGGCCGGCTCCGCCACGCGGCCCAGCGGCATGCGCTCCATGAACTTGCCGACCAGGGCCTTGTCCTTGACCATGTCCTCGGTCATGCCCGTGTGCGTGAGCGAAGGGCACACCGAGTTGGCGCGCACCCCTTGCTTGCCGAAGTCGAGCGCGAGCGAGCGCGTGAGGTTCACCACGCCGCCCTTGGCCGCGTTGTAGGCGCACATGGCCCAGTCGGCGCCCAGGCCCGACACCGACGCGGTGTTGACGATGCAGCCGCGCGTCTTCAGCAGTTCGGGCAAGGCCGCGCGGCAGCCATGGAACACGCCGCTCAGGTCGGTGTCGATGGTCTTGCCCCACTCCTGCAGCGGCACCTCGAGCGCGGTGCCTTCGGAGGCGATGCCGGCGTTGTTGACCATGACGTCGAGCGCGCCGAAGCGCGACACCGCCTGCTTCACCAGCGCCTCGACCTCGTCGAAGCGCGTCACGTCGCAACGCTGCGCGAGCGTGCGCTCGCCCGGGAGTTCGGCGGCCACGGCGGCCAGCTTCTTCTCGTCGATGTCGCACAGCACCACGTTCGCGCCTTCCTGTGAAAAGCGCTGCGCCACGCCCTTGCCGATGCCCGAGGCCGAGCCCGTGACGATGACGGTCTTGCCCTTGAAACGTTCCATGTTCGCTGCTCCTTGAAAAGAACGCCGAGCGTCCGGCGCGCTGCGCGGGCAGGCCGTAGGACAGGGCTGAACAAGGGCGTGCGTCGGCACGGCAAGCACCACGTTTGTGCGTGGCCGGGGCCGTGCGTGCCGGCCTCCTTGGCCGGCCGCACTTAGCAGCCGCGCTTGCCAGCGCAGTGCCCTACCCGGTGAAGAAAAATGCTGACGCCGCCGCGCATTCGGGCGTGCTAAGACAAAGGTCCCAGGGAAGTCGATCGCATCGCCACGCAGCGCTGTGACAACTGTTTACCCCTCACCTCAACCCTCAACCCCACGAGGAAGCACATGTCCATCACCATCAACGGAGCGCCGGTCGAGCTGCCGGACGATCCGCGGGTTTCGTTGCTCGATCTCCTGCGGGAGCATCTGCATCTGTTCGGCGCCAAGAAGGGCTGCAACCAGGGCGCGTGCGGCGCGTGCACCGTGCTGGTCGACGGCGAGCGCGTGCTGTCGTGCCTGTCGCTGGCCGTGCAGTGCCAGGGCCGCTCGGTCACCACCGTCGAAGGGCTCGCCCCGCAAGGCGAGCTGCATCCGCTGCAGAAGGCCTTCGTCGAGCACGACGGCTTCCAGTGCGGCTACTGCACGCCGGGGCAGATCTGTTCGGCCGTGGGCATGGCGCGCGAGCTGCGACAGGGCGTGCCCAGCCATGTCACGGGCGACCTCTGTACGCCGACCATCGCGCTCACGCACGACGAGCTGCGTGAACGCATGAGCGGCAACCTGTGCCGCTGCGGTGCCTACAACGGCATCGTCGCGGCCATCGCCGAAACCTTCGAGGGGGCACCCACATGAACCCCTTCACCTACGTGCGCGCGCAGGACGCGGGCGATGCCCTGCAGCGCGGCGGCCAGCCGGGGGCCAAGTACCTCGGCGGCGGCACCAACCTGGTCGACCTGATGCGCGAGACCATCGAGCACCCGGTCTCGCTGGTCGATGTGACGGGCCTGTCGTGCGAAATCGACGAGCGCGACGACGGCAGCCTGCTGATCGGCTCCGCGACCCGCAACACCGCGCTCGCCTCGCACACCGCGGTGCGCGCGCGCTACCCGGTGCTGGCCCGCGCCATCACCGCCGGCGCGTCGGCGCAGATACGCAACATGGCGACCGTCGGCGGCAACATGCTGCAACGAACGCGTTGCGCGTATTTCTACGACGACGAGGGCTCGCGCTGCAACAAGCGCAGCCCGGGCCAGGGGTGCGACGCGGTCGACGGCTTCAACCGCTATCACGCCATCCTGGGTGCTTCCGCAAGCTGCGTGGCCACGCACCCCTCCGACATGTGCGTGGCGCTGGCGGCGCTGGGCGCCGTGGTGCACCTGCGCAACGCGCGCGGCGAACGCACGCTGGCGTTCACCGACCTGCATCGCCTGCCCGAAGACCATCCGGAAGCGGAGACGCTGCTGGAGCCCGGCGAACTCATCACCGCCGTCGAGCTGCCGGCGCTGCCATTCGCGGCGCGCTCGACCTACCGCAAGGTGCGCGACCGCTCGAGCTACGCCTTCGCGCTGGTGTCCGTGGCGGCCGCGCTGGAGCTCGACGGCGACACCGTGAAAGACGTGCGCATCGCCCTCGGCGGCGTGGCGCACAAGCCCTGGCGCGCATGGAAGGCCGAAGACGCGCTGCGCGGCAAGCCGGCCAGCGCGGAGGCCTTCCGCGCCGCGGCGCAGGCCGAACTGGCGGCCGCGCAGCCGCTGCGAGACAACGCATTCAAGGTGGAACTGGCCGCACGCGCGATCACCGCCGTGCTCGGCGAACTGAAGGAGATGCAAGCATGAGCGTCATTCAAGAGGCCGTCCAGGCGGTCATGAAAAAAGCCATTGCCCTCGCGCCCGACGCGTGGATGCCCGGCGGAAAACCCGACCCGCTGATCGCGCGCAACACCGGCCTGATCGGCGCGCCGGTCTCGCGCCTCGACGGCCCGCTGAAGGTGCAGGGCCAGGCGCGTTTCGCGGCCGAGTTCCCGATGGAAGGCATGGTCTACGCCGCGCTCGTCTACAGCACGGTGCCGCGCGGGCGCATCGCCAGCATGGACACCAGCGCGGCACAGGCGGCGCCCGGCGTGGTGCTGGTGATGACGCACGAGAACGCACCGCGCATGAAGCCCATGCCGCTCTTCATGTCCAAGGACAAGGCCGCCGGCGGCGACGACCTGCCGGTGCTGCAGGACGACCAGGTGCACTGGAACGGCCAGCCGGTCGCGGTGGTGCTGGCGCACACGCAGGAGCAGGCCGACCATGCGAAGTCGCTGGTGCGCGTTGTGTACGACAGCGCGCCGGCCACCACTTCCGTTGCCGCGGCCAGGGCCAAGGGCACGCAGCCCGGCACCTTCCAGGGCGAGCCGCTCAAGCTGGAGATCGGCGATGCCGAAGCGGCGCTGGCCGCCGCACCGCACCGGGTCGACGTGACCTACACCACGCCGCGCCACAACCACAACGCCATCGAGCTGCATGCGGCCACGCTGGCGTGGAACGGGGACGAGCTGATGATCCACGACGCCTCGCAGGCCGTGGCGCACATGGCGTGGTCGATGGCCGACATCTTCGGGCTCGACGAGAAGCAGGTGCACGTCACCTCGCCCTACGTGGGCGGCGGCTTCGGCGGCAAGACGCTGTGGCGCCACCACGTGCTGGCCGCGGCGGCCTCGAAGCTCGCGGGCCGGCCGGTGCGCATCATGCTCACGCGCGAAGGCGTGTACCGCGTGGTGGGCGGGCGAACCAGCACCGAGCAGCGCGTGGCCCTCGGCGCGCAGGCCGACGGCGGCTTCGACGCGCTCATCCACACCGGCATGGTGACCATGACCGAGCACAACAACATGCCCGAGCCCTTCATCCTGCCGGCGCGCTCGGCCTACGCGGCGGGCAGCTTCAAGCTCGACGTGGAGGTGGCAACGCTCGACATGCTGGCCAACACCTTCATGCGCGCGCCCGGCGAATCGGTCGGCACCTTCGGGCTCGAAAGCGCCATCGACGAGCTGGCCCACGCCATGCAGATGGACCCGATCGCGCTGCGCCTGCGCAACGAGCCCGAGAAGGACCCGACCACGGGCGCGCCCTTCTCGTCACGCAACGTCGTGGAGGCCTACCGCGCCGGCGCGGAGCGTTTCGGCTGGAGCCGGCGCAGCGCCACGCCCGGCACGCGGCGCGAAGGGGAGTGGTGGGTCGGCATGGGTTGCGCCACCGCCACGTACCCCTACTACCGCATGCCGGGCGGCGCGGCGCGCATCACGCTCGACAGCAACGGCCACGCCATGGTCGAGATCGCCGCGCATGAAATGGGCATGGGCACCGCCACCGCGCAGACCCAGGTCACGGCCGAGCGGCTCGGGCTGCCCATGGAGAAGGTGAAGTTCTGCCATGGCGATTCGCGCTTTCCGGGCGTGGTGCTCGCGGGCGGCTCGCAGCAGTCGGCGGCCATCGGCAGCGCGGTGATGGCCGCGCAGCACGAACTCTTCGCGCAACTGCTGAAGCTGTGCGACAAGGGCTCGCCCCTGCACGGCCTGAAGCCCGACGAGGTGGTCGGGCGCGACGGCGGCCTCGGCAAGCTCGACGAGCCGGAGCGTTTCGAGAGCTATGCGGCCATCCTCTCGCAGGCCGGGCGCGCGCAGCTGGTCGGCGAGGCCAGCGCCCCGCCGCCGCTGGAGGTGCAGCACTGGTCGATGCATTCGCACGGCGCCATGTTCTGCGAGGTGCGGGTGAACGCGGTCACGGGCGAGGTGCGGGTCAGCCGCTTCCTGGGCTCGTTCGACTGCGGGCGCATCCTGAACGCCAAGACAGCGTCCAGCCAGTTTCGCGGCGGCATCGTCATGGGGCTGGGCCTGGCGCTGATGGAGGAAACGGCGTTCGACGAGCGCAACGGCCGCATCATGAACGCCAACCTCAGCGACTACCACGTGCCGGTGCACATGGACGTGCCCGAGATCGACGTGATGTGGACCGACATTCCCGACCCGCATTCGCCGATGGGCGCGCGCGGCGTGGGCGAGATCGGCATCACCGGCGTGGGCGCGGCGGTGGCGAATGCGGTGTTCAACGCCTGCGGGAAGCGCGTTCGCTCGCTGCCGATTACGTTGGACAAGTTGATGTAGCAGCCGCCCGCGCGGCAGGCGCCAGCAACTGCCCGCGGCCGCGCCTCTTTCGCACCCGCAAGGCCTCGGCGCCTTGGGTGCTCTGTGCCTTGTGTGCCCTACGTGCTTCCTGCAACTTCCTCAGCCGGCTCGCGCGGCACTTTGTAGAGGAAGAAGGGCGGCACATCGGGCCGGCTGCGCTGCAGCAGCGGCTTGGCCACGTTGTATACCGGCACGCCATTGATGGTGCGCCCCTGCAGCGTGCCGCGGTGCGCATGGCCGTGGAACACCGCATCGATGGGGTAGCGCAGCAGCGGCTCCTCGAGCCGGCTGCTGCCCAGGAACGGAAAGATCTCCGCCGGCTCGCCCTGCACCGTTCCCACGATGGGCGAGTAATGCAGCACGGCGATGCGACGGCGCGTGCGCAGCTTGGCCAGGGCCGATTCGAGCTTCATCGCCTCGTTGAGCGCCTCCTGCACGAAGAGCTTGATCGCCGGTTCGCCCCACGCCCCCAGCGAGCCGCGCCCGAAGCCGCCGCCGAAACCCTTGACGCCGGCAATGCCCACGCCGTCGATCTCGCAGGCCGAGCCGTCGAGCATGCGAACGCCCGCCTGCGCGAGCGCCTCCACCACCACCTCGGGCGTGCCCGACTCGAAATCGTGGTTGCCCAGCACCGCGACGATGGGAACGGACACGGAGCCCAGTTCCTCGGCCAGCACCCTGGCCTCTTCGGCGGTGCCGTAGTCGGTCAGGTCGCCGCACAGCAGCAGGGCGTCGGCTTCGTCGGAGGCCTGGGCGAAGAAGCTGCGCAAGGTGCCTGCGGAGTCCTTGTGCACATGGATGTCGCCGACCGCGGCGAACCGCACGTGGGAGGAGGATTTGGGGTTGGACATGGGCGTTTCGCGTTCGATCGTTTGTCTTCAGCCTGCGCCCGCGCGCGGCCTGCGCTCATCGGCACCCTCCCGCAACGGCTGTAGGCGCCCGCCGACGTTCGATGAGGCCGTTTGCTTTGCGCCGCGGTGCGCCGCGCGCAAGTAGCTTCGCTTTCCATGAGCCCCGTCACCGCCCTTGCGCCGTCGCTGGAAAAGGAGATCGAGCCCGGCGTGGCCGACTTCTACCGGCAGACGCTGCGCGCGCTGAACGGCGCGGGCATCCGGTTCCTGGTGGGGGGCGCCTTTGCCCAGGCTTGCTACACCGGCATCCGCCGTTCGACCAAGGACCTGGATCTGTTCATTTGCCGCGACGACTGCGAGCGCATCGCGCAACTGATGGCGCCGCTGGGCTGCCGCACCGAGACGACCTTTCCGCACTGGCTCGCCAAGATTTACCAGGGGCCGGAGCAGGGGCCGGAGTTCATCGACCTGATCTTCAATTCGGGCAACGGCCTGATGCCGGTGGACGACCGCTGGTTTCGCGACAACTGCACGGCCGAGATCCTCGGCGTGCCGGTGCGGGTGGCCAACATCGAGGACTGCCTGCTGTCGAAGGCCTTCATCATGGAGCGCGAGCGCTACGACGGCGGAGACATCGCGCACCTGCTGCAGGTCAACGCGCAGCGGCTGGACTGGCACAGCCTGCTGGAGCGCTTCGGCGGGCACTGGCGCGTGCTGCTCGCGCACCTGGCGCTGTTCGGCTACATCTACCCCGGCGAGCGCGACCACGTGCCCGCCTGGGTGATGCTGGAGCTGACCGAGCGGCTGGCACGCGAGACCCAGGCGCCCGGCGGGCCTGACGCGCATGTGTGCGCCGGCACCCTGCTGTCGCGCGAGCAGTACCTGCACGACGTCGAACGGCTGGGCTATGTCGACGGGCGCCTCACACCCGTCAGCACCATGACGGCCGAAGACGTGGCGGTGTGGACCGAGGCCATCGCGGCACGGCAGCCGCACGCCGGGACGAAGAAGCCTGACGAGCCGGGCGGTTGAAGACGCCCGTGCAGGTCCGGCGCTTCCGGTTTCGACAACGGGGGTTTCACCCGAGGGGGAGCGTCTAGGTACCCCTTAACGTGGCCTTCGAGATGCCGCGCTTTCGCTTGCGGCATGCCCGCAATTTTTTCGAGCGCCGTGTTCGTAACCGTTGCTCTATTCGGCACGGCATCTCACCCTTCATGCCCGCGTGCGAAGATGCCTTCATGCGCATTGTCTTTCGCTGATTTCCGGAGGCCGCCCGCGCCTTGATGCGTGCGGGTGCTTCCGGCTTCATCGCCTCCTCTCATTCAGGTCTGTTCGCTTGCCTCGTGCAAGCGGCACGTGTCGGTACGCCTGTACGCCTGTACGCCCGTGCGCCTGATTGCCTGGAGGCAAGCGACCGAATCGCGTGGAGCGCTGAAGCGTTGAAACGCGCGCTCCGTACACGAAAGACTTTTCTCATGACTTCCATTGATTCCACTTCCACCGGCGGCGCGTTGTTGGTCAGCGGCGGCTCCGGCGCGCTCGCGCGCCAGGTGATCGAGCTGCTGTTGCGCCACCGGCCCCGCGTGCCCCTCATTGCAAGCACCCGCCAACCCCGCCAGCTGGACGACCTGGCGGCGCGCGGCGTGTCGGTGCGCTTCGCCGACTTCGACCAGCCCGGCTCGCTCGACGCCGCCTTCGCGGGCGCGACGCGCATGCTGCTGGTGAGCACCAACACACCCGATGCACCGCCACGCCGTGTCACGCAGCACGGCAATGCCATCGAGGCGGCCAGGCGCTGCGGTGTGCAGCACGTGGTGTACACGTCGTTCGCCACGGCCGGCGTGGCCAAGCCCGGGCCTGTGGCCGCCGACCACGCCGCCACCGAGCAGGTGCTGCGCGAAGGGCAGGCGGGCTTCAGCATCCTGCGCAACGCTTTCTATGCCGAGCTTTTGCTCGCGACCCTGCCGCTGGCTCGCCGAAGCGGCCGGCTGCCGTGCGCGCCGGGCCGTGGGCGCATGACCCTGGTCGCGCGCGCCGACTGCGCCGCAGCCGCGGCGGCGGCGCTGGTGGACGGCTTCGACGGACGCCGCGTGCTGTCCGTGGCGGGCGAAGAAGCGCTGGACGCCCATGCGCTGGCGTCGATGGCATCGGAGGTGCTTGGCACGCCCATCGAGGCCGTCGAAACGATGCCCGACCAGCTCGAGGCGGCATGGCTCGCATGCGGTGCCTCGCCAGGCATGGCCCGCGTTTTCGCCGGCATGGACCGCAGCACGGCAAGCGGCGACATGGAGATACCGGGCAGCGACCTGCGCGAGCTGTTGCGGGCGCTGCCTGGACGGGCGCCGACCGGCATGCGGGCGTTTCTGCAGGCGCACCGGGCGGTGATCCTCGGGGCATAGCGACGCGGCAGCCCGGCGGAGCCGTTCTGCGCGGCGTGGCGTGAAGAACGGACCGGAAACGATGCGGCGCTGAACGCAAGCGTCGCTTCTATGAAGCGAAGTACCCGGACGAACGGTGCATCGCGAACGCCTGCGCGATGTGCTCCGCGACGAGTTCGAGCGCTTCCCTGGCCAGGTCCGCGGGCAGGTTGTGCGTCATGCCGTGGTCGCTGTTCTCGAAGCCGCGGTGGCGCACGTCGACGCCGCTGCGCGCGAGCGACGCGGCAAAGCGCTTCGCTTCAGCGGCCACCGAGTCCAGGGCGCCCGTCAGCACGAGGGTCATCGGGAAAGCCGCGAGGTCGGTATCGAGTTCGGGCGATGCCAACGGCTCGTGGCGGCGCATGGCCTGTGCAAAGTAGCTGTCGTACATGAGCTTGATGAGCCAGGGCGCGACCGCGGGACCGGGCCGGCCCGCCCATCTCGCTTCCGGCACCGTCTCCAAGCGCGATCCGGGAGGCAGCGTCATGTTCAACGCGGGATAGCAGGCGACGAGGCCGAGCGGCATTCGTCCGCCATCGTCGCGGATCTGCTGGCAGACGTTGACCGCGAGCTTGGCGCCCGCGCTGAATCCTCCGACGACGATCTCTTCGGTGTTCCATCCCCGCGAGCGGCCGTGCTGCTGCACCCACGCGAGCACGTCCGCGGCCTGCTGCTCGGCAACGGGGTATTGCACAGCCGGTGCGGTGGCGTAGTCCACATTGATCACCACGGCCCCCGTGGTCGCTGCAATGAAGCGGCACGCGTGCGCGTCCTGCCGTGGCTCGCGAACGATGAAGGCGCCGCCGTGGAAGTTCACATAGACGGGTGGCGGTGGCGCGCCCGGCCCGGTTTCGGGGGCGCGGTACACGTCGCAACGCACCGGGCCATGGCGCGTCGTCACGGTCATCCGGCTGGGCGCGATGTCGCCGCCCCGAAACGTCAGCTGCCGGGGCGTCCGAGGAAACAGCCAGAAGGCTGCACGAAGGGCGTATGCGCCCCACCTTGCGGACAACTTCATGCGGGCCGGTGCCAGCGCTGGCGCTCGGGCTGTTCCTGGGTGCCCGTCGGCCGGGCGGCCTGCGGCCACTGAGGGTGACGGCCGGTCGTGCATCAGATTTGCCCCAGCCCGCCGTCGATGGCAATTTCTCCCGCGGTCAGGTAGCTGGCGTCGGAAGACGCCAGGAACAGCACGGCCTTGGCAACCTCGTCCGCCTGCCCCCAGCGGCCCATGGGCACCTGCGCTTCGACCCAGGCGCGCACCTCCGGGTCCGCCGTCGCGGCGGCGGTCAGTGGCGTCTCGATGGCGCCAGGGCTCACCACGTTGACGCGCACCTGCTTGGCCAACACGCGCTCATCGGCGGCAAGCGTCCGCGCAAGGCTGCGCACCGCGGCCTTCGATGCCGCATACAGCACGTCGCCCGGTCGCCCGCGCTGTTGCACCACCGAGCTGGTGAACACCGCGTTCGCGCCCTCGGACATCAATGCGAAGGCTTCGGTGAACGCGTAGAACACTCCCTTCACGTTGGTGTGCATCACCTCGTCGAAGAAGGCTTCGCCGGTCTCGAAGATGTCGGGGCATTCCGAGATTCCCGCATTGGCGAAAAGAACGTCGATGGGGCCGAGCGCATCGTGAACCGTGTTCATGAGCGCCCGGAGGTCGGCCGCGCGGCCGACGTCTGTCCGCACCGCGAGAACGTTGCCGCCCAAGGCTTCGCGCGCCGACTGCAGAGTCTCTTCACTGCGCCCCGCGATCGCGATGCGCGCGCCGTGCGCGATGAACAGGCGGGCGGTTGCAAGGCCGACGCCGCTGCTGCCACCGGTGATGACGACCACCTTGCCGTCGAGCTTTCGATCCAACATTTCTTCGACTCCTTTGTCGCTCGGCGCAGGTGAGCGTGCTGTGGATTGCAGTCAAGTCAACGACTGATGACATGAAGTTTGACTGTTGCGGGATTCAATGTCAACAAGCGATGACATAATCTCTGAATGCCCGAAAAAATGGACCAGGAAGACATGACCGAAGCCGTGCCCAAGTCGACGGAAGCCGTTGCGTCGCGCAACGCGACCGAAACCCGTGGCCGCATCCTCGAGGCGGCGCGCGCCTGCTTCTCGCGCCGCAGCTACGAAAACGTCGGTGTTCGCGAAATAGGCCGCGCCGCGGGCGTCGACGCGGCGCTTGTCAACCGCTATTTCGGCAACAAGGAAATGCTGTTCGCCGAGGTGGTGCAGGGCGCATTCCGTGTCGAAGAGCACCTTCCGGAGTCGCTCGACACACTGGGCGAGTTCCTGGTGAAAGGCGTGATGGCGGAGGGCCGCGCGGACGACGAGGGTTCGACCGACGACGGTTTCAATGCCCTGCGGCTCTTGATCCTGGCAGCGGCGAGCCCTGAAACCGCAGCGACGGTCAGCGCGCAGTTTCACGCGGAGTTTGTTGCGCCGCTGGCAAAAAAGCTCCGGGGGCGGAATGCGGAGCTTCGCGCGGCGCTGATCGGGTCGTATGTGATCGGGCTGGCAACCATGCGTCACCTGCTCGACTCGCCCACGCTGGCCGACGCCTCGCAGCGAAAGCTCGCCGCGCTCGCCGGCGAGGCCATCCAGGCGTGCGTACAGGCACGGGCATGAGGGGTGGCCTTGCCCTGCCAGTGGTCCGATTGATGGGACAGGCGAACAAACCTGTCCCATAGACAGCCTTGGCCCGGATGGCTAGATTTGCTATCGAATCCCGGATGTATACACGCGCCGGAGCGCTGTTCGCGAGTGCACGCCGAACACACGACGGGCACAAGCCGAGCACAAGCCGATCAGGAGAGACCATGATTGAAACCACGTACCGAGTCGAAGTCGCCGTCCCCAGCCAGTTGGTCGAGCACTACGGGCGTGACACCGATTTCGTGTTCGCCTTCACGCAAGCCACGCGCGGCCACAGCGCGGCGGGGCGCGGCCGATCGGAGCAACAAGGTCTTGTCGAGTGGGCGGAGTTCAGCGACAGGTTGGCGGCGGAGATTTGCGAGCGCCAACTTCTGGAGACGGTCGCCAAGTTCCAGGCGCGGCTGTCGAATGGCCCTTCCATTTCTCGCTGGCAGCGCGCCGGTGCGCCCGCGCACGGGGTGCATGAAGAAAGCGCGATGGGCTGAGCGCAGGCACCGGCCTGGAGCGCAACAGATGGAAGAACAGTTCGACTACCGCGGTCACCGCATCCTGGTCAGCGCGTTCAACAACGGCGACAGGTTCGGGTGGGAATTCCGCATCGACGGCGGAAAGCTGGTTTCGCTCCGCGCCTCGCCCGCGATGGACGAGCCTTCCGCACGCGCCGAGGCGCAGGCCGCGGCAAGAAGCGTGGTGGACCTGCGGGATGGCTCCACCAGCCTCGCCCCGCAATAGCCGCGCCAGCCGCGCCCCTGCGGGCCGGCCTCACTTCAGATAAGCCCCCGGGTCGCCGCCTTCAACGTCGCGGCCGCGCGCGTCGAGCATTCGAGCTTGAGGAACAGGCGCTCGACATGCGTTCGCACCGTGCGCGGGCTGATGTCCAGCGCACGCGCCACCTGCTTGGTGTTCTCGCCCCGGGCGATGCAGCGCAGCACCTCCAGTTCGCGCTCTGAAAGCGGCTGCTCGCCGCGCACCGGTGCCGCCGGCACCACGGGCTTGGCGGTCGCGTGCGACAGAACGCTGGCGAACAGCGCATCGACGACTGCCTGGTCGAAGCGGCCCGCCGCCACCTCTTCCCTCATGCGATCGAGTGCCTGTGTTTCGGTGAACGCATCGCG
Source organism: Variovorax sp. RCC_210 (assembly GCF_041355175.1). Taxonomy (NCBI): domain Bacteria; kingdom Pseudomonadati; phylum Pseudomonadota; class Betaproteobacteria; order Burkholderiales; family Comamonadaceae; genus Variovorax; species Variovorax sp. RCC_210. The sequence goes on from NZ_JBFUPJ010000006.1 coordinate 70,340, forward strand.
CCATGGCCGGCGCGTGCGCAGGGAAACCCATTGCTCGGCCGCGGCGACGATCTGCCCCTCCAGCGGCATGGCAGTGCCCGAACGCCCGCGAAAGTAGCCGGAGCCGTCGCGCCGCTCGAAAGCGAAGGACGCGATTTCCGCTTCGAGCGCGAGCCCGTCGACTTGCCCGGCCGCGCGCGAGGTCCAGTAAGGCACGAGCCGCAGGCGCTCCAGCGACGAGGCCGGCAGCGGCTCGGGCGCGTTCCAGATGGCGTTGGGCACCGACGCGCGCCCGATGCCGTGGATCAGCCCCGCCTTGTAGGTGCGTTGGCACAGGGCCTCGTCCAGGCCGGCGCGCACGCTGCAGTCGCGCGCCAGTTGCGCCACGCGGCGCGAGTAGCCCGTCATCCACGGGAGCTTGAGGTCGATCACGTCGCCCACCAGCTCCAGGCCGATGCGCTCGCGCATCGAAGCGGGCGGGTCGGCAACGTCGGTCCATGGCGGCACGGCGGCGTCCAGCGCCTTCATCCACGCAGCGACCTGCGGCGTGCTGGCGTCCACGAGAAAGCCGGGGTAGACGCTGTTCGCGCGCCCGTGGGCCAGCGCCAGCGCCTGGTCGAGGCCGTACAGGCGGCTGAAGATCTCGAGGTCGCTCGCCAGGGCCACCACGTACGTGGCCAGCGGCACATCGTCGCCTTGCAGCAGGCCGGGCACGCCGCCGCCGTCGTAGGTCTCGAAGATGGCGCGCAGCGCGGCTTCGGTGTCGGGGCCCAGGCGCAGCGTGTTCGCGATGTCGCCGGCAATCTCGCAATGGATGGTCGCCATGGCCAGCATGCCGTCGGGCAGCGGCACGCTGCGCGGCGGCTGCTGCGCCGCACGCGGCTTTTGCGAGGCGAGCAGGGCGCTTCGCCCCTGCACGTCGTCTTCCATGAAGTCCGCGAACTCCTGGGCATTGGCCGTGCAGCCCGACCAGCGCAGCAGCGCGACGTGGCGGGCGGCCTCGACCTGCGAGGCCTCGCAGCCGGCCGCCGTCGCGATCATTTCGGCGAGCCACGCGGTGCGCAGCGAATGGTCGGTCGGCTGGCCCATGCTGAGGTCGCCGATGAAGGCGAGCGCGCGGACCGCGTCGAAAACGGCAATGGTCGTGTCGTCGGGCATGGAATGCAGCAGCGGGTGGTTCAGAGGCTCAGGGTGGCGGAGGCGGAGGCGGAGGCGGAGGCGGAGGCAAAGGCGAAGGCGAAGGCGAAGGCGAAGGCCCAGCATCGCACAGCCGCTGTTTTTCGGGGCTTGTCGGTCATTCGACCGATACCGCGTCGGGGGCGGCCTGAACAGAATCTGTTGCACCGGCCCCGCCAATGGGGTTGCGATCTTTCTACCGATCTCGCGGTCTCGCCGCCCACACCATGTCCAACACCCATCTGTCCCCTTTGCCTCCCCTGTCCCCTCCGCAGCGCGCCGCATGGCTGCGCAAGCTCTACTTCGTTCGCGCCGCCTTTTCCTTCGCGTGGGTCGCGCTCGCGTTCACCGTGGCCAAGGGCTCGCCCGCGCTCGCCAGCGGCTTGCTGGTCGTGTACCCCGCGTGGGACGCGCTGGCCAACCTGCTGGACGCGAGGATGAGCGGGGGCGCGAAAGCGAACCCCACGCAGATCCTGAACGCCTGGATGAGCGGGCTGGTCACGGTGGCCGTGGTGGCTTCGCTGGTGCTGGGGATGCAGATCATTTTGGTGATCTTCGGTGGCTGGGCCATCGTCGCGGGGCTGCTGCAACTGGCCACCGCCATCCGTCGCCGCAAGAGCGACAAGGGGCAGTGGGTGATGATGCTGAGCGGCGCGCAGTCCGCGCTGGCCGGGGCGTTCTTCATCGCGCAGCAGGGCAGCGCGGCGCCCGTGGTGCAGACCTTCGGCGGCTATGCGGCGGTCGGGGCGGTGTACTTTCTGTTGTCGGGGCTTGTCATCCTGTTCCGGCAGGCCAAGGGCGGCGTCGGCGGCGTGGCGCGCGAGGGTTGATGCTGAAGCTGAAGCTGAAGCCGACGAGATCGTGACAGGACCTCGCCGACACCCGGGCCGCTCGTTACCTCAAGGCGCGCTGCGGCGCAGGAACATGTGCGTGGCGCGCTCGCCGGCCACCTGCCGTTCGCAGCGGTAGCCCAGCGCCGGCAGGTCCAGGCCCGCGAACAGCGCCTCGCCCTTGCCCAGCAGCACCGGGCGCACGGCCAGGTGCAACTCGTCGATGAGCCCGGCCTTCAGGTATTCGCGCACCGTCGCCGCGCCGCCGCCCACGCGCACGTCGCGTTCGCCCGCCGCGGCCTTCGCCAGCGCCAGCGCCTCGTGGATGCCGCCGGTGACGAAATGGAAGGTGGTGCCGCCCTGCATCGCCAGCGGTGGGCGGGCATGGTGGGTCAGCACGAAGACGGGCACGTGGTACGGCGGCTCGTCGCCCCACCAGCCCTTCCAGCTGTCGTCGGGCCAGGGGCCGCGCACCGGGCCGAACATGTTGCGCCCGAGGATCCAGGCGCCCATCTGCGCGAAGCCTTGCTCGGCGATCTCGTTGTCGATGCCGGCCTCGCCGGTGGCCTCGCCCGGGTTGTGCATCTGCTGCCAGACGCGCGTGGGAAAGAACCAGTCCATGAGCTCGGGGCCGCGAACGCCCAGGGGGTTCTCCAGGCTCTGGTCGGGGCCGGCGGCAAAGCCGTCGAGCGAAACGCCGAAGCTGCGAACGAGCAAGCGGGTCATGGCCATCGTCTCCTGCAAAAGCGGGGTGGCAGTTTAGCGCCGCTGCGGCTGTTGTTGTGGCTGCTGCTGCGGTGCTTCGTCCGCCACCTTCTCAAGCCAGTCGGCGGCCTTGCCGTCGAGCATCTCGGTGATCGCGATGTGGGTCATCGCGGTGTCGGGTGCGGCGCCGTGCCAGTGCTTCACGTGCGGGGGAATCTCGATCACGTCGCCGACGCGAATCTCCTCCACCGGCCCGCCCCAGCGCTGGATGCGGCCGATGCCCGATGTCACGACCAGCCGTTGCCCGAGCGGGTGCGTGTGCCACGCGGTGCGCGCGCCTGGCGAAAAGCTCACGCTGCCGGCGGAGGCGCGGTCGGGGCCGGTCGGTGTGAACAGCATCTCGACCTTCACGCTGCCGGTGAAGTTCTCGGCCGGCGCGTTGTTGACGGCGCGCGTGCCGGCGCGGCTGACGCGCAGCCCGGGTTCGGCGGCAAGGCCGGGCTCGAGCATCGTGAGGGCGAGCGTGGCGGTGGCGATCAGTGATTTCATGAGGGTCTCGCGGGTTGTGTGATCGTTGTCTTTTTCGGGCGCTTATTTGCCGACCAGCTTCTGGCGGTCCGCCGAGTAGCGCGCCCCTTGCACCGGAACACGCGACACGGCGAGCTCGATCTCCTGCAGGTCGTCCGCCGACAGCACGACGCTCGCGGCGCCCGCGTTTTCTTCGAGCCGGCCCAGCCTGGTGGTGCCGGGAATCGGCACGATCCAGGGCTTCTGCGCAAGCAGCCATGCCAGCGCGAGCTGCGCGGGCGTTACCTGCCTGCGCGCCGCGATGCCGGCCAGCACATCGACCAGGGCGCGGTTCGCCTGGCGCGCGTCGGGCGAGAAGCGCGGCACCGTGTTGCGGAAATCGCTCGCGTCGAACGCGGTGGCCTGGTCGATGGCGCCGGTCAGGAAGCCCTTGCCGAGCGGGCTGAAAGGAACGAAGCCGATGCCGAGTTCTTCGAGCAGCGGGAGGACCTCCTGCTCGGGCTCGCGCCACCACAGCGAATACTCGCTTTGCAGGGCCGCGACCGGGTGCACCGCGTGGGCGCGGCGAATGCTGGCGGCGCCCGCCTCGGAGAGCCCGAAGTGCTTCACCTTGCCTTCGCGCACCAGGTCTTTGACTGTGCCGGCGACGTCCTCGATCGGCACCGCCGGATCGACGCGGTGCTGGTAGAAAAGATCGATGCGGTCCGTTCGAAGGCGCTTCAGCGCCGCGTCGGCCACCTGCCGGATGCGTTCGGGTCGGCTGTCGAGGCCCTGGGCGGTGTCGCCTTCGCGAAAGCCGAATTTCGTGGCGATCACGACCTGGTCGCGCATTGGCGCCAGCGCTTCGCCCACCACGGTTTCGTTGACGAACGGGCCATAGGCTTCGGCGGTGTCGAAGAAGGTGATGCCGCGCTCGAAGGCCGCGCGAATCAGCTTGACGGCGTCCGTGGTGCCGGTCGCCGGGCCGTAGCCGTAGCTCAGGCCCATGCAGCCGAGTCCCAGGGCAGAGACGGTGGGGCCGTGGCGGCCGAGTTGACGGGTTTTCATGAAGCGTTTCCTTGTGCGCGTTGCGACTCCATTGAATCTAGGCGCCCCGGCATTGAAAGACTAGACTGCTGAATTGGCATTCAATCATTAGTGGAGCTGATCAATGGGCCGGTTCGATGACCTTGCGGCGTTCGCGGCCGTCGTGCGCGAAGGGAGCTTCACCCGCGCCGCCGCCAAGCTCGGCGTGACGCAGTCGGCGCTGAGCCAGACGGTGCGCACGCTGGAAAAGCGGCTCGACCTGAAGCTGCTCAACCGGACCACGCGCAGCGTGGCCCCGACCGAGGCGGGCGAAACGCTCTACCGCACGGTCGAGCCGCGGCTCGGAGACATCGAGGCCGAGCTGGCCACGCTCGGCGAGATGCGCGGCAAGCCGGTCGGCACGGTGCGCATCACGGCGACCGAGCATGCGGTGCGGACCCTGGTCTGGCCGCGGCTGCTGCCATGGCTTGCGAAGTACCCGGAGATCAAGCTGGAGATCAGCAGCGACAACCGGTTCGCCGACATCGTCGGCGAGCGCTTCGACATCGGCATTCGCCTGGGCGACGACGTTGCCAAGAACATGATCGCCGTGCGCGTGGCGCCGGACATGCGCATCGTGGTCGTCGGCAGCCCCGCCTACTTCGCTCGCCACCCGCAGCCGTCGACGCCGCAGGACCTGGGCGAGCACGATTGCATCGGGCTTCGCTTGCCGACCTACGGCGGCCTGCTGCCGTGGGAGTTCAGGCAGGGCAAGCGGGCGGTCAACGTGCATGTGAAGGGCCGGCTGGTGTTCAACCAGAACCAGCTGGTCGTCGAGGCGGCGCTTGCCGGGCATGGGCTGGCGTGGCTGCCGCAAGACCTTGTCGACGAGCACATCGAGGCCGGGCGGCTGGTGACGACGCTGAACCGCTGGACCATCACCTACCCCGGCTATCACCTCTACTACGCGACGCGTCGGGCCTCGCAGGCGTTGATGCTGGTGGTCGAGGCATTGCGCCTCGAGAAGACGCAGTAGACAAGCGCGCGCGGGCGGGGTCGGTGGCTGCGTCGGTAGCTGCGTCGCTGCCGGCTTGGCAACAACCATTCCGGACCAACGTGATCGAGGCCGCCTTCTAGAATCCGCCCCCCAAGCGGCTGCATGCAGCCCGCACGGAGCGCAACGCTCCTTTCTCGGTTTTTCTTTTTTTCGTCTCGATGCCCTCCAGATTCCGCTTCGCGCTGCGCGCCTCCTTGTCCTCCGCCTTTCTCGTCGCTTCCCTGTGCACGCTGAGCCCGGTCCTCGCGGCCGGACCGCTTCCGTTCCTGAACGCCGGCGGCCCTTCGGAGGCCGAGCCTGTGCCCGCGCTGGACCGCGCCGTGGTGCGCTTCGCGGGCATGGCGTCGGGCTCGTACTACTGGGAGCAAGGCCTGGTGGCCGAGCAGCTCATTGACGGCCTGGCCACCGCCATGCACCGCAAGGAACTGGCCTTGCCCAGCGACCGGCGGCTGCTGTCGTCGTACCGCCGGATGAACGGCGCCGCCGAGCGCGCCGCGGTGCTCGTCGACGACCGCAGCGGCGAGGTGCTGGCCGCCGCGCTGGCGCACCGCGGCTGCGGCGTGGACGGCAAGGTGAGCTGCCGTGGCGACGACCAGCACGCCGAGCTGGTGGTGTTCCTGCGCCCCGGTGTCGACCGCGCCGAGGCGCAGCCGCTGCTGGCATGGAGCACCCAGGTGCCCAAGGACGACCTGGACTCCGGCGAGGAAGAGAAGATCGTGCGCACCGAGTTCATCGTGCTCGACGCCGCGCACACCGCCGCCCGTGCGCCGAAGCGGCCCAAGGGCTTTTCGGCGCAGGTGCCGCTGTACCCGAACGCGCAGCTCAACGCCACCGCCCAGTCGGCGGTGAGCAATGCGAAGGCAGGGCGCGTGCTGCGCCTGCAGACCACGGACAGCCGCGAACAGGTGATCGCGTTCTACAAGCAGCTGTCGCCGCCGCTGAAAGACTTCGTCTCCGACGCGAGCGTGTCCACCGGCTTCGTCGCGGGCAGCAGCAAGGGCGTGGCCTTCGTGGTCAACCTGACGCACGGGCGCCGCATACCCGCCATCACGAACATCGAAATGGAACTGGCTCAATGAACGCGCGGATGTCGAAGACCATCGCCGCGTCGCTGCTGTTCGCCTGCGTGCTGGGTGCGCAGGCACAGGGCACCGTGCCCGAGGCATCCGCGCCCGTGACCACCGAGCTGCCCGCGCCGCCGCTGCGGCTGAGCGAGCAGCCGGCCATTCGCGCCGCGGTGATCGCCATGGTGGGCTACGCGCGCGGCAGCTTCACCGACCCCGATGCGTTGATCGCGCAGCAGGTGCTCGAAGGCATGCGCTCGCGGCACGACATCACGCGCACCGTGTGGCCCGACGGGCGCAAGGTGCTCGCGTCGGTCAACGGCGGCGACCATGGCGAGAAGCGCGCGGCGATGCTGATCGACACCGAGGGCAAGCTCATCGCGCTGGGGCTGGTCAACGGGCACTGCCGCGCGCCCGCATCCGCCGCGAAAACTGACGCGCCCGATGTGTGCAACCCGGCACCGCAAAGCGTGCTGTCGATCTTCCAGCCCGCCGGCGCGCCGCAGGCCGATGCCGCGCCGCTGATCGCCTGGGCGAAGAAGCTGCCCGCGTTCCCGGCAGCGATGGCCGAGAGCGACGACCCTGAACAAGCAGCGGACGCGCAGAAGATTGCAAGCGTTGAATACATCACCGGCCAGCCCGACGCGCCCGGCTGGCGCAAGGACCAGTTGCCGCCGGGCTTTCCCGCGTCGCTGCATCGGCTGCTGGTGCAGGCGGGCGAGGTGAACAGCTCGGCGAGCGCCGGCAAGATCGTGTTGCCCAAGGGCCTCGCAGGCAAGCCGATGCGCACCGACTACCAACGCTCGCAGCGCAACGAGCCCGAGCTGCCCGACGCCGAAGTCACGCTGCGCAGCTACGCCGCGCTCGGCACGCTGGTCGACACCTACGCGGAACTCACGAAGAACGCGAACCCGGAGCAGGAGGGGCGCGAAGTCGTCTTCAACGGCACCGACGGTGGCACGCGCTACAGCGTGCGCCTGCGCGACGCGAAGGAGACCGGCGTGTTCATCACCGTGGCGAGCTGGAGGCGCAAGTAGGCGCTTCATCGGCGGGTGTGGCCGCCTCATCGGCGCGGGTGGTTTCGGGCTGCACGACCTGCAGCCACGGCCACCGCGCCTGGTAATCGCCGGCCTTCTTCAGGAACAGCTCGCGCATGGGGAGCAGCGGGTTCATGCGCAGCACGCCCGCGGCCAGGTCGTCCAGCCCATCGGGCGCATGGAGCGTTTGGTCGGCCAGCGCGATGCCCACGCGGGTGCACGCGATGAGGTAGCGGTCGATGCCGTCGCGCGCGCTGCGCAGCCGCGGGTAGTGCGACTTGAAGCGTGCTTCGTACCAGAGGTGCACGCGCGCCTGGTTCTTCACCTCCACGGTCACGCCCAGGTCGGCCACCGCGTCGTGCACACGGCGGATCACGGCGTCTTCGGCGTCCCACGAGAGGTCCGAATCGTCGAAGTAGAAGACGTCGTAGTCCTTCACGCCCCAGCCCGGCGGCTTGCCGGAGACACGGTTCCAGGTCGCCTGGAAGAGGCTGCCCGCGGTCAGGAAGCCCTGCGGCAGGCCCAGCGCGGGCAGGCGTTCGAGCAGGGCCGCGTTGGCCGGGTCTTGCAGGGCCTGGGCGACGAAATCGGTGGCGGTCAATGTCATGGTTTGCGAGAAGCCATAAGAAAAGGCCTGGCGACCAATGCCGCCAGGCCTCGAAAACGTGATGCTGTCGAAGCCGGATCGATCAGCCCACTTCGGCGATCAGTTCGATTTCCACGCAGGCACCCATCGGGATCTGCGCCACGCCGAAGGCGCTGCGTGCATGCGCGCCCTTCTCAGGGCCGAACACTTCGGCGAAGAACTCGCTGGCGCCGTTGGTCACCAGGTGCTGCTCGGTGAAGGTGCCGACCGAGTTCACCAGGCTCATGACCTTCACGATGCGCTTGACCTTGTTCAGGTCGCCCACGGCCGCGTGCAGCGTGCCCAGCAGGTCGATGGCGATGGCGCGTGCGGCCTGCTTGCCTTCGTCGGTCGTGATGTTGGCGCCGAGCTGGCCGGCCCAGACCTTGCCGTCCTTCTTCGCGATGTGGCCCGACAGGAACACGAGGTTGCCGGTCTGCACGAAGGGCACGTAGGCCGCGGCGGGTGCCGAGACCGGGGGAAGGGTGATGCCGAGGCTGGAAAGTTTGTCGTAAACGCTCATGGAGACTCCTTGTCTTGGGAAAGTGATTGTGTCCGGCTTTGTTCGGCGGCCTCTTCGGCTTCCCCCACGGGCTGCACGGTCACGCCGACACGCAGCGTGTGCCGGGCGCCGCCATGGAGTACGCCGCGCATGGGAGACACGTCGGAGTAGTCGCGCCCGATGGCCAGCGTGACGTAGTCCTCGCCCGGCTGGCGGCCGTTGGTGGGGTCGAAGTCGGCCCAGCCGCCGGGGCTGCCGTTGGCTTCGCCGGGCAGGTACACCGACACCCACGCATGCGAGGCGTCGGCGCCCACCAGCCGCGGCTGGCCCGGCGGCGGCTGCGTGAGCAGGTAGCCGCTCACGTAGCGCGCGGGCAGGCCCATGGTGCGAAAGCACGCGATCATGATGTGGGCGAAGTCCTGGCACACGCCCTTGCGCTGCGCGAGCGCTTCGACCGCGGGGGTGTTGATCTCGGTGCTGTCGGCGTCGTACGCAAAGTCGTCGTACATGCGCTCGGTGAGGTTCATGGCGACGTCGAAGGCCGGCCGGCCGGGCACGAAGCTGGCGCGCGCGTAGGCCGCGAAGTCGTCGTGGCGCGGCACGTAGGGCGACGGAAAGACGAACTCCGAAGCCGCGTCGAACGTGGCGTCCTTGCGAAAGCGGAAGCGCTCGCGCACGGTCTCCCAGGGCAGTTCGCGCGCCACGTTCGGCGACAGCACGGGCACCGAGGTTTCGACCACGCTCTCGGCCGTGACGACCAGCCGGTCGTGCGTGGCCTCGAGCGCGAAGAAGGCGCGCGTGTTGCCGTACAGGTCGTTCTGCTCGCCGCGCTGCGCGGGCGGCGGCTCGATGGCGAGCTTGTGGCTCACCAGGCGCTGCGAGTCGGTGGCCAGCGGCTTCAGGTGGGCCAGGTGCTGCGCCGTCTCGACCGGCGGCGCGTACTCGTAGCGCGTTTCGTGGGTGACGTGGAGGAGCATGGCGCGCGGGGTCTGAAGAAGGGTGGGGAAGGTGAGAGGGAACGGCCTACTTCGCCTCGGCACCGAAGTGCGAGGCGAATATTTTGGCGTAGGTGCCGTCGGCGCGAATGCCTTCGAGGCCCTGGTTGATCTTCGCGAGCAGCGCGGCGTTGCCCTTCTTCACCGCGATGCCGTATTTCTCGACCGGAAAGCCCGCGTCGCTCACCGTCTTGAAGCCGCCGGCCGTGTTGTTGGCCAGGTAGTGCACCACCACGCCGTTGTCGGCCACCACGGCCTGCACGCCGCCGGCCTCCAGCTCCTTCAGCGCGAGCGGCGTCGACTCGAAGCGCTTGATGGCGGTGCTCGACTTGCCCAGCAGCTTGCCGACCACCTCGTCGCCGGTGGTGCCGTTCTGTACGCCCACCTTCAGCGGCTTCAGGTCGTCGAACCTGGCGACGGGCGAATCGCTCTTCACGGCAATGAGCTGCTTCGCGTCGAAGTACGGCTGCGAGAAGTCCATGGTCTGGCGGCGCTCGTCGGTGATGGTGATGGCCGACACCAGCAGGTCGCGGTCGCCCTGGTCGAGCGCGTTGAAGATGCCCTCCCACGGCGTGTTGACGAACTTGACCTCGATGCCGGCCTTCTGCGCCACGGCCTTCACCACGTCGATGTCGAAGCCCACGATGTCGCCCTTGTCGTTCTGCGACTCGAAGGGGGTGTAGGCGGCGTCGGTGCCGACGACCAGCACGCGCGCGGGCACCGCGGCGGGTGCGGCCGGCGCGGCGTTCGAGGCGGCGGGGGTGGCGCTTTCCTGCTTGCCGCAACCGGCAAGGGCCACGGTGAGGGCCAGGGCTGTGCACAGCCCCGAAGCGGCCAGGGCGAAGCGGCGGTTGATGGCGATGCCTGACATGGATATGCCTCCTTGGAACTGTCGTTGGCTGCGAATCAGGCGCCGACGGAGCGCAGCGATTCGGAAGTCAGCGTGAAGTAGCGTGTGCCGATGGCGTCGGACACATGGTAGGCCGCGGCCTCGCAGTGGGCCAGCAGCTCGAGCAGCGCCGGGTAGTTGGCATCGGGCCCGGCGGCGCACAGGTGCTCCAGCGTCCAGCCGGCCGGGTCGGGCAGCTCGTAGGACAGCGCGGTGAGCTTGCCCGGCGCGCTGCCGGCCAGCCGCGCGATGCGCCCGCGCAGCGTTTGCGTGACCCAGGCGAGCGAGCGCGGGTTTTCGGCGTCGAGCACCAGCAGGTCGACCATGGTGGCGACGTCGCGGCGCTGCTGGTAGCGCGCATGGAAGGTGATGGTGCTGTCGAACAGCGCCACCATCGCCTCGAAGCCGCTCACCTCGTGCACGGCGCCGTTCTCGAAGCCGGCCTCCAGCGCGTTCGACAGGAAGCCGAGCCGCTCGATGTGGCGCCCGATGGACAGCAGCCGCCAGGCGTCGTCGCGTGTCATGCGGTCGGTTTGCGCACCGGTCATGGCGGCCAGCGCGGTGCTGGCGGACTCCAGCGCGCGCAAGGCCGCGCTGGTCGCGAAGCTGCCTTCACCGGCCTGCTCCGCGGCGCGCCGCAGGAACTCGGTTTCGGCGCGCACGATCTGGTTCCAGTTGTCCTGCGACAGGCGCTCGCGCACCGCGGCCGCGGCCTGCCGTATGCAGCGCAGGCTGTAGCCCACGCTGCCGCCGCGCTCCACGTCGCCGAGCTCGGCCACCAGGGCGCGTTCGAACACGCGGCGCGACTGTGGCGCGCTGGGCGCCTCGGCCGGCACCAGCGCGTTGCGCAGCGCCATGCGGTGCAGCCATTCGAGCAGCGGGCGGGACGACTGGTCTTCGCCGCCCAGCAGGTTGAGCGTGAGGCGCGCCAGGCGCACCGCGTTCTCGGCGCGCTCGGTGTAGCGGCCGAGCCAGAACATGTTTTCCGCCGCGCGGCTGGTCACGGGCGCGCGGTGCCGCGCGAGCGAGGCCGGCGTGGCGTGCGGCTGCAGCAGCGTGGTGCGGTCGACTTCGCCGTGCGTCTGCACCCACACGTCGGCGCTGCTGCCGCCGCGCTGCATGGAAGCGATTTGCGCATCGGGCCCCGCGAGCCGGGCCAAGCCGCCGGGCAGAACCCGCCACGACTGCGCGCCGTCGCTCACCGCGAACACGCGCAACAGCACGGCGCGCGGCGCGATGTGGCCCGGGCCCATGTCGTTGGCCCAGGTGGGCATCTGCGACAGCGGCAGGTAGCCCTGCACGGTGTGCACGTCGCCTTCGCGCACGATGCGGCCGGCCCACTCGTCGAGCTCGCGCCGGCCCAGCTGGCTGCCGAGCACGGCGTCGAAGCTGGCGCGGCCCTCGAAGCCGGGGTAGGTGGGCTTGATGGCGCAGTCGCCGAGCTGCGGCAGCACCGATTCGAGCGCGGCGCGCTCGCCGCACCACCAGGTGGGCAGCGCGGGCAGCTTGAGCTTCTCGCCGATCAGCCGGCGCGCCAGCCCGGGCAAGAAGCCCAGCAGCGCGGGCGATTCGAGAAAGGCCGAGCCCGGCATGTTGGCCACCAGCACGTTGCCCGCGCGAATGGCTTGCAGCAGGCCGGGCACGCCGAGCGTGGAGTCGGGGCGCAGCTCCAGCGGGTCGAGGTACTGGTCGTCCAGCCGCTTGATCAGGCCGTGCACCGGGCGCAGGCCCTGCAGGGTCTTCAGGTACAGCCGCTGGTCGCGCACGGTGAGGTCGTTGCCCTCGACCAGCGTGATGCCCAGGTAGCGCGCGAGGTATGCGTGCTCGAAGTAGGTCTCGTTGTACGGGCCGGGCGTGAGCAGCGCGATGTGCGGCGGCACGCCGGCCGGGCACATGCGCTGCAGCCCTTCCATCATGGCGCTGTAGGTGGCGGCCAGGCGCTGAACGTGCAGCGCCTCGAAGGCCTGCGGAAACTGCCGCGTGATGGCCAGGCGGTTCTCCAGCAGGTAGCCCAGGCCCGAGGGCGCCTGCGTGCGCTGCGACACCACCCACCAGTTGCCGTCGGGGCCGCGCGCCAGGTCGAAGGCGGCAATGTGCAGCCAGGTGTCGCCCGGCGGCTTCACGCCGTGCAGCGCGCGCAGGTAGCCGGGGTGGCCGCGCACCAGCGCCGGTGGAATGAGGCCTTCGGCCAGCAGCTGCTGCGGGCCGTACACGTCGGCCATCACGCGGTCGAGCACGCGCACGCGCTGCAGCACGCCGGCCTCGATCTGGCTCCAGCTCTCGGGCGAGACGATCAGCGGAAACAGGTCGAGCGACCAGGGCCGCTGCGGGCCGTTGGCGTCGGCGTACACGTTGTACGTGACGCCGTTGTCGCGAATCTGGCGCTCCAGGCTCACGGCGCGCCGCGGCAGGTCGTTGAAGCCGCCCGGGCCGAGCTGCTCGAAGAAGGCGTTCCAGGCGGGCGTGAGCGGCGGGTGTTCGCCGGACGGGCCCTGCTGCTGGGATTGCGATTGAGAAGACGACTGTGACGAGGATTGGGACTGCGACTGTGTCGATGGCCCGGACTGCGCCGAAGAAGACTGGCTTTGAGACTGCGAGGGCGCCGGGGCCAGCGGCGGGGCCGGCATGGCCGGTCGCTCCGCCGTGGCGTCGTACAGCAAGGGCGCGGCGGGCGCGGGCGCCGCGGTGCCGGCAGCCGTTCGCACAGGCACGGCCGCCGTGGCCTGGCCGCGCAGTTCGTCGAAATGGCCAGGCAGCGCGGCCGGGGCGAGCGCCGACGCCAGGGCCGCTGGAAAGTCCAGTGCCTGGGCGTCGAACAGGGATTCGTTCAGGGGTTCCACAGGAGGGGGATTGTCACACCGCCGTCACGGGTGTCCGTGCGGGCAGTGTGCTGAATGTCCCCTTATCGCCGCAGATCCAGCGTGAACGGGAATTCGCGGCTGCCTGGGAGCTCGATGGTGGCGGGGGGCGTGCGCATCAGCCCCGGCGTGTGGCCGGTGCGCGTGAAGCGCGAATGGCGGCGGCTCTCGGCCTCGTAGGCGTTCACCGGGAAGGTGTCGTAGTTGCGGCCGCCCGGGTGCGCCACGAAGTACTGGCAGCCACCCAGCGAACGCTTCATCCAGGTGTCGACCAGGTCGAAGGTCAGCGGTGCGTGCGCCGGAATGCTCGGGTGCAGCGCCGAAGGCGGGTTCCAGGCCTTGTAGCGCACGCCGGCCACGAACTCGCCGGTGACGCCGGTCGGCTGCAGCGGCAGCACCTTGCCGTTGACGGTGATGACGTGGCGGCTTTCGTTCAGGCCGGTCACGCGCACCTCGATGCGCTCGAGCGACGAATCGACATAGCGCACCGTGCCGCCGGCCGAGCCTTCCTCGCCCATCACGTGCCAGGGCTCCAGCGCGTTGCGCAGCGACAGCTCCACGCCCATGGCCTGCATCTGGCCCACCAGAGGGAAGCGGAACTCGAAGTGCGGCGCGAACCAGTCGGCGTCGAAGGCGAAGCCGGCCTGGCGCATTTCGCTGATGACGTCGTCGAAGTCCATCTTCACGAAGGTCGGCAGCAGGAAGCGGTCGTGCAGCTCGGTGCCCCAGCGCGTCACGGGCGCCTTGTAGGGCTCGTCCCAGAAGCGGGCCACCAGCGCGCGAATGAGCAGCTGCTGCGCGATGCTCATGCGCGCATGCGGCGGCATCTCGAAGGCGCGCAGCTCGAGCAGGCCGAGCCGGCCGGTGCTGGAGTCGGGCGAATACAGCTTGTCGATGCAGAACTCGCTGCGGTGCGTGTTGCCCGACACGTCGATCAGGATGTTGCGCAGTGTGCGGTCCACCAGCCATGCCGGCATGTTCTGGCCGTAGATCTCGCGGTTCTTCGCGATTTCCTTCAGCGCGATTTCAAGCTCGTAGACCTGGTCGTTGCGCGCTTCGTCCACGCGCGGGGCCTGGCTGGTCGGGCCGATGAACATGCCCGAGAACAGGTAGCTCAGCGAGGGGTGGTTGTGCCAGTACAGCAGCAGGCTGGCCAGCAGCTCGGGCCGGCGCAGGAACGGGCTGTCCGCGGGCGTGGCGCCGCCCATCACGAAGTGGTTGCCGCCGCCGGTGCCGGTGTGGCGCCCGTCGGTCATGAACTTCTCGGCCGACAGGCGGGTCTCGAACGCGGCGTTGTAGAGGAACTCGGTGTGCGCGACCAGTTCCTTCCAGTTGTGGGCCGGGTGGATGTTGACCTCGATCACGCCCGGGTCGGGCGTGACGGCCAGCATCTTCAGGCGCGGGTCCCGCGGCGGCGGGTAGCCTTCCATCACGATGCGCACGCCCAGGTCGCGCGCGGTGGCTTCCACGGCCGCGACCAGGTCGAGGTAGTCCTCCAGGCGCGCCAGCGGCGGCATGAAGACGTAGAGCACGCCCGAGGCGCTGCCCTTCTTCTCGGCCGAGGGGCCGTTGGCGCGGCGCGGGTCGCGCACCTCCACGCACAGCGCGGTGCGGGTGACCCAGTGGGCCGACTCGCCACGCAGCGGCTGGCGCGTGGCGGTCGTTGCGTTCGTGGCTGCGGTGTCGTCGGATGCCGCGGCGGCATCGCCGTCACCTTCGCCTTTGCTTGCCGCGCCCGGTGCCTGCATGCGCAGCGAAGCCGCCACCACCGGCGGCGTGCCGAAGGCGTAGGGCACGTCGCCCAGGTCGGCGCGGGTGCCGTTCGCGCTGGCCACGCCTGCCACATCCACGCCTGCCACATCCACGGCATACCGCGCGCGGTAGTCCGCCGCGCTCGGCAGCGTGCCGCGCGGCGCGGTCGGGTCGCGTTCGATCAGGTACGGGTAGTCGCCCTTGCTGGCCCAGGGCTGCGAATCGAGCGGCAGGCGGTAGCCCATGGGCGAGTCGCCCGGAATCAGGTAGAGCCGGTCGTCGCGCAGGAACCAGGGGCCGGTCTTCCAGGCCGGGCCGGCGAGCGCGGGGGCGTCGCCGTTCGCGTTGCCGGGCTCGATGGGCAGCATGTAGCCGATCACCGCGTCGAGCTTTTGCGTGAACACGCGGCGCAGGCGCACGCGTTCGAGTTCGTCGTCGAGCTTCGAGTCGAAGGGGTCGACGTTCACCGGCAGGCGGCGTTCGCGCCAGAGGTAGTAGTAGGTGTCTTCGTAGCCGGGCTGGATGTAGCGCTCGGTCAGCCCGAGCTTGTGCGACAGCACGGTGGTGAAGCGGCGCGCGTCTTCGCTGGTGTAGTGCGTGGGAAAGCGCTCGTCGGCGAACAGCTCGGGGTCGTGCCACAGCGTCTGGCCGTCGGCGCGCCAGAAGATCGACAGCGCCCAGCGCGGCAGCTGCTCGCCCGGGTACCACTTGCCCTGGCCGAAATGCAGGAAGCCGCCGTTGCCGTATTCGGCGCGCAGCTTCTGCACGAGCTCGGTGGCGTAGCCGCGCTTGGTGGGGCCCAGGGCGTCGGTGTTCCACTCGGGCGCGTCGCGGTCGCTGGTGGCCACGTAGGTGGGCTCGCCGCCCATGGTGAGGCGCACGTCGCCGGCCTTCAGGCGCGCGTCGACCGCGTCGCCCAGCGCCAGCACTTCGGCCCATTGCTCTTCGGTGTAGGGCTTGGTGACGCGCGGCGATTCGTAGATGCGCGTCACCTTCATTTCATGGCCGAACTCGACCTCCGACTCGTCCACGCCGCCCTCGATGGGCGCGGCGCTCGACGGCGTGGGCGTGCAGGCCAGCGGAATGTGGCCTTCGCCAGCCATCAGGCCCGAGGTGGCGTCCAGCCCGATCCAGCCGGCGCCCGGCAGGAACACCTCGCACCAGGCGTGCAGGTCGGTGAAGTCGACCGTGGTGCCGCTCGGGCCGTCCAGCGACTTCACGTCGGGCGTGAGCTGGATGAGGTAGCCCGAGACGAAGCGCGCGGCCAGGCCCATGTGGCGCAGCAGCTGCACCAGCAGCCAGCCCGAGTCGCGGCAGGAGCCGCTGCCGTTGGTGAGCGTTTCTTCCGGCGTCTGCACGCCGGGTTCCATGCGGATGAGGTAGTTGACGTCCTGCTGCACCTGCTGGTTCAGGCCGACCAGGAAGTCGATGGTGCGCTGCTCCTTGCGGTCGACCTTGTCGAGGTAGGCCTCCAGCAGCGGCGTGACCGGGTCGGCCACGAGGTAGGGCGCGAGTTCTTCGGCCTGCGACGCCGTGTACTTGAACGGAAAGTTCTCGGCCTGGGGCTCGAGGAAGAAGTCGAAGGGGTTGTAGACCGCCATCTCGACCACGAGGTCGACCGTGACCTTGAATTCGCGTGTCTTCTCGGGGAACACGAGCCGCGCCTGGTAGTTGGCGAACGGGTCCTGCATCCAGTTGACGAAGTGCTCGGCGGGCTCGACCCGCAGCGAGTAGGAGATGACGTTGCTGCGGCAGTGCGGCGCGGGACGCAAGCGCACGACCTGGGGGCCCAACTGCACCAGGCGGTCGTATTTGTAGTGGGTGACGTGGTGGAGAGCGGCGTGAATGGACATGCGTTTTTGTGTGCAGTACTGACAGATTGCATCGAAAAGATGTCTCTGGTGAGACGCATACTAGCCCAGATGCCAAGCAATTAACGCGCCACTGAGCGTGACTTGGGGAGGGTTTGCATCATGGGGATGGGGGGCTTGGATTGACGCCGTTTCACTCGGCGCGCGGTGCCACGGGCGCCTTCGCGGCACTGGGCGGCTCGCTGCTGGGCGCGGCCTTGCAGCTGCGGCAACCGGTGCTGTGGCCGTGGTGGTTCTACGCGGTGTTGCTGCTGGTGGCGGGTGCCGCGGCGCTCGGTCTCGCAAGGTGGCGCATGCCGGTTCGCTGGCTCGTTGCCATCGCCTTCGCGTGCGGCGCGCTGGCCGGCGGCGGCCATGCAGGCTGGCGCGCCGTGGCCTATGCGCAAGGCGCGTTGCGTCCGGCGCTCGAAGGCCTGGACCTGCAGGTCACCGGCGTGGTCGCCGAGATGCCCCAGCGCAGCGACGGTGGAACACGGTTTCGCCTCGACGTCGAATCCGCGCACTGGCCCGGCCCCAGCCCAGGCCCAGGCCCAGGCCCTGCCGACATCGCACCCCCGCTCGTGCCCGATCGCATCGCCCTCGGCTGGTACGCCGAAGACCTCCAGGCCGTGCCGCATGCCGGCGAGCGCTGGCGCCTCACGGTGCGGCTGAAGGCGCCGCACGGCCATCGCAACCCGCACGGCTTCGACAGCGAACTGTGGATGTGGGAGCAGGGCCTGCACGCCAGCGGCTACGTGCGCACCGGCTCGCGCGATGAAGCGCCCGCCCTGCTGCAAACGACATGGCGCCACCCCGTCGAGCGCGCCCGCGAAGCGGTGCGCGACGCCGTGTTCGCGCGCGTGGCGGACCGCGCCCAGGCGGGCGTGATCGCCGCGCTGGTCACCGGCGACCAGAGCGCGATCGACCGCGCGGGCTGGGAGGTGTTCCGCGCCACGGGGGTGGCCCACCTCGTCGCGATATCGGGCCTGCACATCACGATGTTTGCCTGGTTCGCCGCGCACATCGTCGGCTGGCTCTGGCGGCGCAGCACGCGCCTGATGCTGCGCGTGCCGGCACAGCAGGCGGCCTTGCTCGGCGGCGTGCTGCTGGCCGCGCTGTACGCGCTTTTCAGCGGCTGGGGCGTGCCGTCGCAGCGCACGGTGTGGATGCTCGCGACGGTGGCGCTGCTGCGCCTCGCGGGTCGGCGCTGGCCCTGGCCGCACGTGTGGCTGCTCACGGCGGCCGTGGTGGTGGCGGCCGACCCGTGGGCGTTGACGCAGGCGGGCTTCTGGCTGAGCTTCGTGGCGGTCGGCGTGCTGTTCGCGACAGACGCTACCAGCCCCGGCGACCCGCGCAAGGGCGGCGCCGCGCGGCTGCTGCAGTTCTTTCGCGAGCAATGGGTCATCACGCTGGCGATCACGCCGCTGGTGCTGCTGCTGTTCCAGCAGGTGTCGCTGGTCGGGTTGCTGGCCAACGCGGTGGCCATTCCGTGGGTCACGCTGGTCGTCACGCCGCTGGCCATGCTCGGCGTGGTCGTGGCGCCGCTGTGGGACCTGGCGGCGCACGCCGTGCGGCTGCTGGCGCTGCTGCTGCAGTGGCTGGCCGGCCTGCCGTGGGCCACGTTGTCGATGCCTGCGCCGCCGCTGTGGATGGCCGTTGTCGGCGTCGCCGGCGGCGCGCTGCTGGCCATGCGCCTGCCGTGGACGCTGCGCGCGCTGGGCGTGCCGCTGCTGCTGCCCGTGCTGCTGTGGCAGGCGCCGCGGCCTGCAGTGGGTGAGTTCGCGTTGCTGGCCGCCGACATCGGGCAAGGCAACGCGGTGCTGGTGCGCACCGCCACGCACAGCCTGCTGTACGACACCGGCCCGCGCTACAGCCTGGAGAGCGACGCCGGCCACCGCGTGCTGGTGCCGCTGCTGCGCGCCCACGGCGAGCGCCTGGACACATTGGTGCTGAGCCACCGCGACAGCGACCACACCGGCGGCGCGCCTGCCGTGCTCGCCATGCAGCCGCAGGCCGCGTTGCTGAGCTCCATCGAGGCCACGCACCCGCTGCAGGCGCTGCGCCCGGCGCGGCGTTGCGAAGCGGGCCAGCGCTGGACCTGGGACGGCGTGGCTTTCGAGGTGCTGCATCCCTTCGACATGGACTACCGCAGCTTCACCCGGCCCAACGCCGTGTCGTGCGTGCTGCGCATCGGCAACGGCCGCGCGACGGTGCTGCTGGCCGGCGACATCGAACGCCTGCAGGAGGCCGCGCTGGTGGCGCGCATGCCTGAGGCGTTGCGCGCCGACGTGCTGCTGGTGCCGCACCACGGCAGCAAGACCTCGTCGGGCGACGCCTTTCTCGACGCCGTGCAGCCGCGCATCGCGCTGGTCCAGGCCGGCTACCGCAACCGCTTCGGCCACCCGGCGCCGGACGTGGCGGGGCGCTACGCGAGCCGGGGCGTGCGGCTGGTGGAGAACGCGCGTTGCGGCGCGGCGCACTGGACCAGCGCCGCTCCCCGCGATGTCGTGTGCGAGCGCGAGAAAAACGCGCGCTACTGGCAGCACCGCGGGCCCTGAACCTGCGGGGCAACCACCCGCCCGCGGCCACCCGAACGCGCCCGGGTTTTCCCTCAAAAAGTTCCGTCCTCGGCAACTTCTTCGTGTTTTCTTGACCCGTGCCTGCGCCAGTTCTCCAATAGCGCAGCAATCACGGTTCCGAAGATTGAAACAACGAAGAGACACACCGATGGCCGCCCGACCTCGTTCCGTTGCATCCGTGCTCACCCACAGCGCCGCCGAGCCGACCTCGTCGGTCGAGCGGGCCTGCCGCATCCTGCGGGCGCTGTCCGACCCCGGCGTCACGCGCCTGACCGACATCTCGCTGGCCACCGGGCTGGACAAGACCACGGTGCTGCGCGTGGTCGAGGTGCTGATGCGCGACGGCTTCGTGGTGCGCAACCCGCAGACCAAGCACTACAGCCTGGGCGCCGAGCTGCTGGTGCTCGGCGCGGCGGCGCTGGCGCGCTTCGACCCGCGCCCGCTGGTGCGCCCCAGCCTGCTGCGCCTGACGGGCACCTTCGAAGACAGCGTGGTCCTGTCGATACCGAGCGGCATCGAGTCGCTGTGCGTCGACGTGGAAGAAGGGCGCTTCCCCATTCGCGCCAACTACCTGTCGGTGGGCAGCCGCCGCCCGCTGGGCGTGGGCGCCGGCAGCCTGGCGCTGCTGGCCTGGATGCCCGACGCCGAACGGCAGGCCGCGCTGGCCGTCATCGGGCCGCAGCTGCAGCGCTACCCGCGCATCACGCCCGAGCTGCTGGAGGCCCGCGCGCTCGAAGCCCGCGAGCGCGGCTACGCGGTGCTGCTCGACGTGGTGGTGGAGCGCATGGGCGGCATCGCCGCACCCATCCTTGGTGCCGACGGCCGGCCGGTCGGGGCGCTGAGCATCGCGGCGCTGAACGACCGCATCACCACGCGCGAGGCCGAGCTGGCCAAGGCGCTGAAGCGCGAGTGCGCCACCTGCGAGGTGCTGTGGAGCGGCGCGGCGCACCAGAGCGCCGTGGCTTCGCGCGCCGTGGGAGCAGGGGCCGGGGCTCGGCGCGGCAGGGTGCATTGAGCATGAGCTTCCCCACCACACCCACGGCTCCCACCGCTCATCTTGTCGGCGCCGGCAACACCGCCTTCGGCCGCCACGAAGGCCGCGGCGCGCTCGACCTGATGGCCGAGGCCGCGCAGCAGGCGCTCGGCTCGGCCGGCCTCGCCCGCGGCGACATCGACGGCCTGCTCTGCGGCTACGCGACCACGCTGCCGCACCTGATGCTGTCCACCCTGTTCTGCGAGCGCTTCTCGCTGCGGCCCGCCTACGCGCACAGCCTGCAGCTGGGCGGCGCCACGGGCTCGGCCATGCTGATGCTGGCGCGCGACCTGGTGCGCGCCGGGCGCTGCCGCAATGTGCTGGTGGTGGCCGGCGAGAACCGGCTCAGCGGCCAGTCGCGCGACAGCGCCATCCAGACGCTGGCGCAGGTGGGCGACGCCGATTTCGAAGTGCCCAACGGCGCCTCGGTGCCGGCCTACTACGGCCTGCTGGCCTCGCGCTACCTGCACGAAACCGGCACGCGCGAAGCCGACCTGGCCGAGCTCGCGGTGCTGATGCGCGCGCACGCGGCAGGCCACCCCGATGCGCACCTGAAGGCGCCCATCTCCGTCGACGACGTGCTGGCCTCCAAGCCCATCGCCGCGCCGCTGAAGCTGCTCGACTGCTGCCCCATCTCCGACGGCGCGATGGCGCTGGTGGTGTCGGCGACGCCGCGCGGCGATGCATGCGTGACGATGGCCGGCGCCGGCCAGGCGCACCGCCACCAGCACCTGAGCGCGATGGCCGACGTGATGCAGTGCGGCGCGGCCGAGGCGGCGCAGCGCGCGTTCGGCGAGGCCGGCCTGCGCGTGGACGACATCGACTGCCTGGGCATCTACGACTCCTTCACCATCACGCTGGCCATGCTGCTCGAGGAAATCGGCTTCGCGCCCCGCGGCGGCGCCGCGCAGCGCGTGCGCAACGGCGACTTTCGCGCCGACGGCCCGCTGCCGCTGAACACCCACGGCGGCCTGCTGTCCTTCGGCCATTGCGGCGTGGCCGGCGGCATGGCGCACACGGTGGAGGTGTTCCGCCAGATGACGGGGCAGGCCGGCAGCCGGCAGCTGCGCCGCCCGCGCCACGCCTTCGTGCATGCGGACGGCGGCGTGATGTCGTCGCATGTCAGCCTGGTGCTGTCGCGCGGAGGCGCGGCATGAACGCGCTCGCGGCCCCCTTCGTCGAAGGCCTGGCGCGGCACGAGCTGCGCTACCAGTGTTGCGCGGCCTGCGGCCATGCGCAGACCCTGGCGCGCTACGCCTGCGCGGCGTGCGGCAGCACGCGGCTCGATTGGAAGACCGCCGGCGGCCGGGCGACGGTGCACGCGGTCACCGTCGTTTCGCGCGCGCCCTCCGACGAATTCCGCGCGCTGGCGCCGTACACGCTGGTGCTGGTCACGCTCGACGAAGGCCCGCGGCTGATGGCCCATGCCGCGCCCGGCGTGCGCATCGGCGATCGCGTGGCCGCCGGCTTCTTCGCGCACGCGGGACATGTGCTGGTGCGTTTCTCGCCCGCGCCCGCGCCCGCGTCCCCGCCGCCCGATTGAGCGGCGCCGGTTCCCCACGACGCTCACCGACCTCACAACCACAAGCAGGAGACAAGCGCATGCATTCGTTCCGATCCTTCGTCCGGCGGCAGCTGCCCCGTGCCACCCGTACTTTGGCCGCGCTGGGCGCCTTCGGTGTCGCCCTGTGTCTCGCGGCCGCAGCCCCGGCGCACGCCGAGGCCTACCCGACCAAGCCCGTCAAGCTGGTGGTGCCCTACCCGCCGGGTGGCCCCACCGACATCGTGGCGCGCGTGGTGGCGCAGAAGCTGTCGGAGCAGACCGGGCAGCAGTTCATCGTCGACAACCGCCCCGGGGCCGGCGGGAACACCGGCGCCGAGCTGGTGGCGCGCAGCGCGCCCGACGGCTACACGCTTCTGATCGCGACCACCGCGCACGCGATCAACCCGTCGCTGTTCAAGAACCTGGGCTACCGGCTCACCAAGGACTTGGCGCCGGTGTCGCTGCTCACCAGCGGCCCGCTGGTGATCGTGGCCAACCCCGCGCTGCCCGCGAAGAACGTGGCCGAACTCGTCGCGCTGGCCAGGACCAAACCGGGGCAGCTGAATTTCGCGTCGTCGGGCAACGGGCAATCGACCCACCTGGCGGCCGAGCTGTTCGCCTCGATGGCCGGCGTGAAGATGACGCACATCCCCTACAAGGGCAGCGCGCCGGCGCTCACCGACGTCATGGGCGGGCAGGCGCAGCTGATGTTCGACACCATGCTCTCGGCCATGCCGCACGTGAAGGGCGGCAAGCTCAAGGCGCTGGCCGTCACCAGCGCGCAGCGCTCGCCCGCCGCGCCTGATGTGCCGACGGTGGCCGAGTCCGGCGTGCCGGGCCTGCAGGGCTACGAGGCCATCGCATGGAACGGCCTGCTCGCGCCGGCTGGCACGCCGCCCGAGGTGGTGGCGCGGCTCAACGCCGAGCTGAAGAAGGCGCTGACGCTGCCCGAGGTGAAGGACAAGTTCGCCGCGCAGGGCTTCGCCGCGACCTGGAACACGCCCGAGGCCTTCGGCGGCTTCATGAACACCGAGGTCGAGAAGTGGGCGCAGGTGGTGAAGGTGTCGGGTGCGACGGTGGACTGAGCCATCGCCCAGCCGCAGCCGATACCCGAAGACTCACGAACACCCAGGCCATCCAGAAACTGAAAGCGTCCATGTCCGACCTGCTCGAATCCGCACTGAACCCCAAGTCCGTCGCCGTCATCGGCGCCTCCGAGAACATCCACAAGATCGGCGGGCGGCCGATCCACTACATGCAGAAGTTCGGCTTTGCCGGGCGCATCTACCCCATCAATCCGCAGCGCGAGGAGGTGCAGGGGCTCAAGAGCTACGCGTCGCTCGCCGCCCTGCCCGAGGCTCCCGACCTGGCGCTGGTGATCGTGGGCGGCGAGAAGGCGGTAACCGCGGTGGACGAATGCGCGGCGCGCGGGGTGAAGTCGGCGGTGGTCATCGCCTCGGGCTTCGGCGAGGCCGGCGAAGAAGGCCGCGAGGTGCAGCGGGCCATGGCCCGGCGCGCGCGCGCCGCCGGCATGCGCCTGTACGGCCCCAACACGCAGGGGCTGGCCAACTTCGGCAACGGCGCCATCGCGGGCTTCTCGACCATGTTCGTGGAGGTACCGCCGGCCGACGGCCCCATCGGCGTGGTGAGCCAGAGCGGCGGCATGAGCGCCATGGCCTACGGCCTGCTGCGCGGGCGCGGCCTGGGCGTGCGCCACGTGCACGCCACCGGCAACGAAGCCGACGTGACGGTCTCCGACATGGCCTGGGCCGTGGCGCACGACCCCGACGTGAAGCTGCTGCTGCTGTACCTGGAAACCATCGCCGATCCCGAGCTGCTGGCGCGCACCGCCGCCCATGCGCGCGAGCGCGACCTGCCTATCGTCGCGGTGAAGGCCGGGCGCTCCGCCAGCGGGCAGAAGGCGGCGTCGTCGCACACCGGCTCGCTGGCCAACGAAGACCGGGCGGTCGACGCCTTCTTTCGCCACCACGGCATCTGGCGGGTGCGCGACCCGCATGCGCAGGCGCTCGCGGCCGAGGCGTACCTGAAGGGCTGGCGGCCCGAGGGGCGGCGGCTGGTGGTCATCAGCAACTCGGGCGCGAGCTGCGTGATGGGGGCGGACGCATCGGAAGAATTCGGCCTGCCGCTGGCCGAGCTGTCGGCCTCCACGCGGGAGAACGTGGCCTCGCGGCTGCCGGGCTTCGCGACGGCGACCAACCCGATCGACATCACCGCCGCGCTGCTGTCCAACAGCGGCCTGTTCGGCGACGTGCTGCCCGCGGTGGCCGCGGACCCGGCGGCCGACCTGTTCTTCATCAACATTCCGGTGGCGGGGGCGGGCTACGACGTGGAGGCCTTCGCAAACGACACCGCCAGGTTCGAGGCCGCGACCGGCAAGCCGGTGGTGGTGGCGGCCTGGCAGGCCTCGGTGGCGGCGCCCTTCAAGGCGCGCGGCATTCCCACCTTCGGCAACGAGACCGAGGCGCTGGGCGTGCTGGCGCAGCTGGCGTCGCACACGGCGCTGATGCGCGAGTCGCACGCGCCCTGGCCGGAAGCGCTGGCGCCCGCGCCGGGGTCGGCGTCGGCATTGCCCCAGGGCACGGGCCGTTTCCTGAACGAGGCCCAGAGCCTGGCGCTGCTGGCCGCGCACGGCGTGCCCGTGGTGGCGCATCGGCTGTGCCGCTCGGCGGCCGAGGCGCGCGACGCCTGGGGCGCGGTGGGTGCGCCGGCCGTGGTGAAGGCCTGCTCGGCCGACGTGCCGCACAAGTCGGAACACGGCTTGGTGGCGCTGCGCATCGGCAGCGCGGACGCCGCGGCGGCATTGTTCGACGCCCAGTGGGCGAAGCTGGCCGCGCTGGGCGCCGCGCAAGAGGGCGTGCTGGTCGCGGCCATGCACAAGGGGCGGCATGAATTCATGGTCGGCGCCCGGCTGGACCCGGTGTTCGGCCCGGTGGTGGTGGTAGGCGACGGCGGCACCTACGTCGAGGCCCTGCCGGACGTGGCCGTGCTGCTGCCTCCCTTCGACACCGCCGAGGTGAAGAAGGCGCTGGACACCCTGCGCATCGCGCCGCTGCTGGGCGGCGTGCGCGGCGAGCCGCCGCTGGACGTGGAGGCGCTCGCGGCGGTGGTGGTGGCGGTGGGCCGGCTCATCGTGGCGGGGGCGGGCAGCATCGCGTCCATCGACGTGAACCCGGTCATGGTCGGGGCCGCGGGGGAGGGCGCGATGGTGGTCGATGCGCTGGTGGAGCGGGCCGGAAGCTGAGATTTCGTGAAGTAGTTGGCAAATCCGGCGGCGAAAGTGCGGCCCGGGCCCTCCCGGGTTGAATCTTCCGCGTTGAGTAGTTTCGTATTCATTTCCGAAAGGAAACTTCATGCGCCACTCCTCCTCGCCCGTTCGCCAGCTTCTTGTTCCGTCGTTTGCCGGGGTCTTCCCATGAAGGCCGACACCTTTCCCGCGCTCGACGGCTTCGGTTCCGGCCCCGGCACGATCGGTGAGCCCGGCGAGCCCGCTGGCGCGCGCCTGCGCACGCACCGCGAGGGCGCCGTGCTGGTGCTCACGCTGAGCAACCCGCGCGCGCAACGCGCTCAACCCCGGCATCTACCGCGCCGCCGCGCAGGCCGTGCGCGCGACCGCGGGCTTTCGCACCGTGCGCGCCATCGTGCTGACCGGCGAGGGCGCGCACTTTTCCGGCGGCGGCGACCTGAAGCGGCTGGCGCGCCAGCGCAAGTTTCCCGAGGCCGAGCAGCGCGGCCACATCGACGCGCTGCACGAATGGATCATGGCGCTGCAGGAGGCGCCCCAGCCGGTGATCGCCGCCGTCGAGGGCGCGGCCATGGGCGGCGGCTTTTCGCTGTGCCTGGCCTGCGACCTGATCGTGGCCGCCGAGGACGCGCGCTTTGCCATGTCGTACGTCAACATGGGCCTGTCGCCTGACGCCGGCGGCACCGATTCGCTGGCGCGCGCGCTGCCGCCGCAGGCCGCGCTGGAAATGCTGCTCGACGGCACGCCGGTGAGCGCCGAGCGCCTGCACGGCTGGGGCGTGGTCAACAAGGTGGTGCCCAGCGGCACCTCGTACGCGGCGGCGCTCGCCTGGGCGCAGCAGCTGGCGCGCGGGCCGTTCGAGGCGCAGGCGCACATCAAGGCGCTGGTGCACGGCGCGCGCGGACGCGCCCGGCGCGAGCAGCTGGACGCCGAACGTGAATCCTTCCTGACCAGCCTCTACGGCGACGAGGCCGGCGAGCGGATCAAGAAATTTCTCGCCCCGAGAAAGGCGGCGCAGGCCGGCGACGGCACCGCCTCGTAATTCGCGGGGAGAAAGACCCTCGACCGTTCCTTGCGCCGCATATCAGGGCTTTCACTGGCCTTGAACTTGCTAAGCTATGGCTCAAGGAGATTGGTCGTTCCATGCACAAATTCGACGAGATGTATGAGCAGTTGCCCTATTCGGGGGCTGCGATCCGACAGCACTACAAGCGCTACGACCAATGGCTTGCGAAGCAACCCGCGGAGGTGATGCGTTCGCGGCGTGAAGAGGCGGAAATGATCTTCCGCCGGGTCGGTATCACCTTCGCCGTGTACGGCGCGAAGGACGAGGACGGCTCCGGCACCGAGCGGCTCATTCCGTTCGACCTGCTGCCCCGGATCATTCCCGCCCACGAGTGGGACAGCATGGAAAAGGGGCTAGTGCAGCGCGTGACCGCGCTCAACCGCTTCCTGCATGACGTGTACCACGACCAGGAGATCATCAAGGCCGGCATCATCCCGCCCGAGCAGATCCTGAACAACGCGCAGTTCCGCCCCGAGATGATGGGCGTCACCGTGCCGCACAACGTCTACTCGAACATCTCGGGCATCGACATCGTGCGGGCGCCCGACGCCGACGGCAACGGCGAGTACTACGTGCTCGAAGACAACCTGCGCGTGCCCAGCGGCGTGAGCTACATGCTCGAGAACCGCAAGATGATGATGCGGCTGTTCCCCGAGCTGTTCAACCAGAACCGCATCGCGCCCGTCGCCCACTACCCCGACCTGCTGCTGGAAACCCTGCGCGCCAGCGCCCCGCCGGCCACGGCCGAGCCCACGGTGGTGGTGCTCACGCCCGGCATGTACAACAGCGCCTACTTCGAGCACGCCTTCCTGGCGCAGCAGATGGGCATCGAGCTGGTCGAGGGGCAGGACCTGTTCGTGAAGGACGACTTCGTCTACATGCGCACCACGCGCGGACCGAAGCGGGTGGACGTCATCTACCGCCGCGTGGACGACGACTTCCTCGACCCCGACGTGTTCCGCCCCACCTCCACGCTGGGCACGGCCGGCCTGATGCGCGCCTACCGCGCGGGCAACGTGGTGATCTGCAATGCCGTGGGCACCGGCGTGGCCGACGACAAGTCGATCTACCCGTACGTGCCCAAGATGATCGAGTTCTACCTCGGCGAGAAGCCGATCCTGAAGAACGTGCCCACCTACATGTGCCGCAACAAGGACGAGCTGCAGTACACGCTGGACAACATGAAGGACCTGGTCGTGAAGGAGGTGCACGGCGCCGGCGGCTACGGCATGCTCATCGGCCCGGCCGCCACGCAGGCCGAGATCGAGGACTTCAAGAAGGCCGTGATCGCCAAGCCCGACGGCTACATCGCCCAGCCCACGCTGAGCCTGTCGAGCTCACCGACCTTCGTGGACGCCGGCATCGCGCCGCGCCACATCGACCTGCGGCCCTTCGTGCTCTCGGGCAGCGAGGTGCAGATGGTGCCCGGCGGCCTCACGCGCGTGGCGCTGAAGGAGGGTTCGCTGGTGGTCAACTCGTCGCAGGGCGGCGGCACCAAGGACACCTGGATTCTCGAAGCCGACCGCGCGCCCAAGCCCAAGGCCGCGCCCGCGCAGTCGCAAAGCCAATCGTAGTAGGAGCACACCCGATGCTGTCACGCACCGCCGACCATCTCTACTGGATGTCCCGCTACACCGAGCGCGCCGAGAATACGGCGCGCATGCTGGACGTCAACTACCAGACCTCGCTCCTGCCGCAGTCCGCCGAAGTCGCCAAGTACGGCTGGCAGGGCGTGCTGTCCATCAGCGAGCTGCTGCCCTGGTACAACAAGAAGTACGACCAGATCACGCCCAACGAGGTGATGGAGTTCATGGTGAAGGACGAGAGCAATGCTTCGTCCATCGTGTCGTGCCTGAAGGCCGCGCGCGAAAACGCACGCGCCGTGCGCGGCGCGCTCACCACCGAGGCCTGGGAAACGCAGAACACCACCTGGCTCGAAGTGAACCGCATGCTGCGCGCGGGCGACTTCGAGCGCGACCCGGGCCAGTTCTTCGAGTGGGTCAAGTTCCGCTCGCACCTGTCGCGCGGCGTCACGCTGGGCACCATGCTGCAGGACGAGGCCTTCTACTTCTCGCGCCTGGGCACCTTCCTTGAACGCGCCGACAACACGGCGCGCCTGGTCGACGTGAAGTTCCACGCGCTGAACAGCGAGTTCTTCGGTGCCGCCACCGAGGAAGACCAGGAGTACGACTTCTATCACTGGAGCGCCATCCTGCGCAGCGTCTCGGCTTTCGAGGTGTACCGCAAGGTCTACCGCGACGTGATCAAGCCCGAGCGCGTGGCCGAGCTGCTGATTCTTCGCGCCGACATGCCCCGCTCGCTGCACGCCAGCCTGGTCGAAGTGGTCAACAACCTGGCCAAGGTGCAGAACGAGCAGAGCGCCGAAACGCAGCGCCGCGCCGGCAAGCTGCTGGCCGACCTGCAGTACGCGCGGGTCGACGAGATTTTGGCGACGGGGCTGCATGCGTACCTCACGCAGTTTCTCGATCGCGTGAACGAGCTGGGCGGGCGAATCAGCCAGGACTTTCTGGTTCCGGCGCACTGAGCTGAACCGAAGCCGGCGACCGAGGGCAACCCTCAACCCTCGCGCCGGTCTGACCTGGCCTTGCCTCAGCGCCAGCCGCCAGAGGCGCAGATGCGCTCGCCGGTCAGCCAGGCCGCGTCGTCGGAGGCGAGAAACACCACCGTCGGGGCGATGTCGTCCGGGCTCCCGAAGCGGCCGCCCAGCGGGGTCTGCGACACCATCTGCTTGGCGGCATCGCTGCCCACGAAGCCGATGCGGCGCGTGCCTTCGGTCTCGGTATGGCCCGGCGCCACGGTGTTGACGCGGATGTTGCGGGCGCCGAGCTCCTTGGACAGCGAGATCGAGATCGCGTCCATCGCCGCCTTCGTCGCCGCGTAGATCGATGCGTTCGCGAAGGGGTTGTTGCTGATCACCGTGCCGATGTTGACAATGCTGCCCCCGCTCGCCGGGAACGCCTTCAGGGCCTCCTGCGTCAGCAGCACCGGTCCGAGGACGTTGGTATTGAACTGCCAGTGAAAGGTCTCCTCGGTCACGGCGTCGATGGGCTCGAACTGGAAGACGCCGGCGTTGTTGACCAGGACGTTCGGCGTGCCCAGCGTCTTCACGGTTTCGGCGAACAGGCGCTGGACGTCCTGCGCCTTCGCGACGTCGCCCTGCACCGCGATGGCCGTGCCGCCTGCGCTGCGGATCGCTTCCACGACGCCCTCCGCCCCGGCCTTGTCGGTGGCGTAGTTGACGGCGACGGCGGCGCCCGACGACGCCAGCGCGCGGGCGATTCCAGCGCCGATGCCCTTCGATGCGCCGGTGACGATGGCGACTTTGCCTTTGAGATTGTTCAAGATTTACTCCGATGGTTGTTGATGGATTCACGCGGGCGTTGCAACCGTGTCCCCTTGCTTCGGGCGCTCGATGACGGTTTGCGACGACCAGATCCAATGGTCGGGACGGGAGCCGTTTCGCACCAGACAGGTGGCGGACATACCGGCCATTCCCGACGCGAATACCTGACAAGACAGACGCGCCTCCACGTCGATTCGCATGACGGCAAGGCCTGTCAAACGGCGGGCGGAACCAGTGCCTCGAGGCGCCGGGTGGCGCGCTGCACAGCGTCGCGCTGCTGCACCTCGTCGTACCAGCGGCCGACGTGCGGCGCCGCGCTGAAATCGATGTCGGCGAACGCGCGCCGCCGGAACCAGCCGAAGTGGGCGATGTCGGCAATCGAGTAGAGGTCGCCCGCCACATACCGGCGCTCGGCGAGCAGGCGGTCCAGCAGCGTCACGATCCGCTGCGCCTCGCCGTGAAAACGGTCGATGGCCAACGGCAATTTCTCGCTCGCGTTCTTCAGGAAGAAGCCCGCCTGGCCGAACGCCGGCGCAAGGCCGGACGCATGAAGAAAAAGCTGCTCGAACACGCGAGCCCGCCCGATGCCATCGCCGGGCAGAAGCTGGCCGTGCTTCTCCGCGAGGTACACGAGGATCGCCGCGGACTCGGCGAGGGGCTCGCGGCTCGGCAGGTCGGTGTCGACCAGCACCGGCACTTTGCCGTTCGGATTCAGCGCGAGAAACGACGCTGCTTTCTGTTCGCCCTTGCGAACGTTGATTGGGAGGAGTTCGTAGCCGGCGCCGAGCTCTTCGAGAGCGATCGCCACTTTCACACTGTTGGGAGTTGCAAATGCGTAGAGTTGGTACATGGGTCAAAGCCGTTGAATCGGGCGGCCATTCTCTTGAGGCCTTGTGCGATCGCATACGCCTGCGGCCCGCATACCGGCTATTCCTTCGAGGCGCGGCTGCTCGAGATTTCATGTCATGAACACCGTGCGTCCCCGACCGGATGCGCCAAGAAAAAAAGGGCTCCCGTGGACAGATTCGCTGCAATCGAAACCTTCGTGGCCGTCGTGGAAACGGGTTCGTTCTCGGCTGCGGCGCGAAGGCTCAAGGTCGGACAGCCGGCGGTCTCCAAGTCGGTGGCGAACCTCGAGGACAGGCTAGGCGCGCGCCTCCTGCTGCGCGGCAACCGCCAACTGACGACCACCGAGACCGGGCGTGCCTACTATTCCTACGCGCGCCGCGCGCTCGACGAAGCCGAAGAGGCCGAGCAGGCCGCCCGCGGCAGCGCCATCGCGCTGACGGGCAGCATCCGCATCTGCGCCGCGGTCACCTTTGCCCGCCTGCACGTGGTTCCCCAGCTGAAGGGGTTCCTCGCGGCCCACCCCGGGCTGTCGATCGACGTGATGCTCGACGACCGCAACGTGGACCTTGTCGAAGAAGGCATCGACGTGGCCTTGCGCATGGGCGAGCTGCCCGATTCGGTGATGACGGCGCGCCGCATCGGGCAGTCCCGGCGCCTGGTGGTGGCAACGCCCGCTTACCTGGCGCTCGCCGGCACGCCGCAGTCGCCCGACGATCTTGTCGCGCACCAGGCGGTCGTCTACGACCGCGGTGGCGGGGGCAGCGCCTGGCAGTTCCGCAAGGAAGGGCGCGAGGCCTCCGTGACCCTCTCCGGGCGGCTGCGCGTGACAGCGGCCGAAGGCTTGCGCGCGGCGGTGCTCTCCGACATGGGTCTGGCCGTCGTTTCCGAATGGATGTTCGCACCCGAGCTCGCCGATGGCCGCGTCGTGGATGTGCTGCCTGAGTGGGCGCTGCCCCCCATGGACCTGTGGGCCATGTACCCCTCGGGGCGCCGGGCCAGCGCGAAGGCGCGCGCCTTCGTCGACCATGTCCAGGCCGCGCTCGCTGCGGGCGTGGGCACGTCGGCGCCGTGACGAGGCAGGCTACAGCTCGGCCTTCACCGTCACAGTCGTAGTCGCAGTCGCCTTATCGGGTGAACGACTCCACGGCCACCGGGATGCCCGGCGCCTCCCAGCGGTAGCTGCCGCCGAGCACATCGCGCTCCGCCTTCTGCCCGCTCCACTGGATGCGCAGCATGTCCATCAGCGTCCACCCCGTCCAGTCCGCGCGAAACGGTTGCTGCGCGGCGTGCGGCGGCCAGGGCTGCTGGTTGCGCCAGGCCACGGCCGGGATGCGGTAGCCCGAAGCGGTCGACGGGCTGTGCCCCGCGCGGTCGCTGACGTGGCCCACCTCCTGCCCGTGGTCCGACAGGTACATCCACGCGCGGTATTCGTCGGGCTTGCCCGCGCTGCGCGTCTGCTGCAGCAGCTCCGACACGACGAAGTCGTGGTACAGCAGCGCGGCGTCGTACTCCTGGCGAAAGCGGCGCACCCAGGCCGAGCGGCCTTCCTTCACCAGGCCGTTTTCCACCGCGTCGACGTCGTCGAAGGGGTTGGCGTTGGCCGGGAAGCGCAGGCTGTAGTGCGGGTGCGCGCCCATCAGGTGCACCACGATCAGCTTGCGCTCGGTGCTGGTGTCCGCGAAGGCCTCCTGCACGCAGTCGAGGATCTCGCCGTCGAGCGACGCGCTGGCGCGCCCGGGCGTGCGGTTGACCATGTCGACCACGTCGGCGAAGCGCGCGTGCTGCTGCTCGATGGCCAGGTCGTCGTGGTTGCTGATCCACCAGACCTTGTAGCCCGCGGCGCGCGCCAGGGCCAGCACATGCGGCGGGTTGTCGCTCTCAGGCAGGCCGAAATGGAACATGTTGCGCAAGGCGGGCAGCGTGCTGGCGTCGACCGACCATGCGTTCTTCAGCACGGCCATCTGCTCGCCGGCCTGCGCCTTGTGCGCCTGCAGGCGCGGCGTGGTCGGGCGGCCGTAGCCGTAAAGGCCCATGTTGTCGCGGTTGATGCTGTCGGTAATGACCAGCACCACGGTGGAAGGCCCGGCCTGCGTGAAGACGGGCGCGATGGCCTTGGCCTGCGCCATGAGGCGGTCGCGCTGCTTCTGCTGGTCGGCCCAGGCGGACTGCAGCGTGTGCAGGGATTCCACCCACTGCACCCAGAAGATGGCGGGATGCAGGCGTCGCCAGGGCTTGCTCGCATAGGCCGCGCAGGACACGAGCAGCGCGAGCGCGACCAGCGCGGTGAGCCAGCGCGATGAGCGGGGGGCGCGGGCCGTCGAAGCCGTTGATGGGGTCGCCGGTGCTTCTCGTTGCGAACCTTGCGCCCCTCGCCGCGCGAACATGCCCACCAGCACGCCCGCCCCCACCAGCACCGCGCACCACACGGCCGCCGAGCGCCAGTGCATCCACAGGTACTCGCTGCTTTCGCGCGCATTGGTGTTGGCCGCGGCGCCCAGCACCATGGCGCCGTCGGGCGCGGCCTGGTAGGTGTCGAGCAGGTAGGCGCGCACGGCGCCGTCGAGCGCGAAGCCCATGGCCCAGAGCCAGACGCACAGCGTGCGCAACCGCCGCATGCGCGCGCTGCGCAACGGCCACAGCAGCCACAGCACGGCGGGGGCGGCCAGCACGGCGAGTTGCGCGATGCGCCGCCCGTCGTGGCCCAGCGCGATGAGCGCGAGCAGCGTGGCGCCGACCACGCCGCAGGCGAGCAGGGCGCTGCGGGGAGGCGGTTGGCCTGGTGCAGGTGGCACAGGTGACGCAAGTGACGCAGGGGCGTCTGGCAGAGGGGTGGTCAAGGGAATGGGGCGCGCTGTGTGCGGCAGGAGCAAAGCAAGGGCCGGGGCGGGCAGGCAGGCAGGCAGCAAGGGGCACGGTCTGGGCGGCCGCATTCTGGCCCGCCGCACGCGCCGCGCCCCCCAGTGCCCCGATGGCGGCAAGGTGTTTTCAGCGGGGTGCCGATGGAACTTGTTCACCATCGGGGCGCCCAGACGGGCTCAGCCGGCGCCGCCGGACACCCCTCCATAGCTACAGAAAAGGAACCCTCGCTCCATGGTCAGACCCAGCCGCTTGCTCGCCCACCGCCCCACCCCTGTCGTGACCCGTGCCTTCACCGGTGTCTTCACGCGTGCCTTTGCGTTGCTGCTCGCCTTCGCGCTTTCGTGGCTGGTGCTGCCGGCCGCGTCCGCCGCACAACCCCAGATGGTCAGCGTCGCCGTCAAGACGCTCAACATGCGCACCGGCCCGGGCCCGCGCTACGAGACGCACTGGACCGTCAGCAAGGGCTACCCGTTCAAGGTGATCGGCCGCAAGGGCGACTGGCTGCACGTGAGCGACTTCGAGGGCGACAAGGCCTGGGTCTTCCGCCCGATGACCAGCAAGGCGCCGCACCGCGTGGTGAAGGCGCCCCTGGCCAACCTGCGCCGCGCACCGGGCACGCGCAGCCCGGTGGTGAAGAAGGCCGGCTACGGCGACGTGCTGCGCACGCTGGAGCGCCGCGGCGACTGGCTCAAGGTGCAGCACGAAGGCGGCACCACCGGCTGGGTGCAGTCGCGGCTGACCTGGGGTTGGTAACCGAAGTGGGTTGCTGGTGCTGGCAGCCGCGCGCAGTCGCCTCAGGTCGCCGTGGCCTGGCGCACCGCGCGCTCCCAGCGCGCCATCGATTCCTCGGCCTGCGCGCGGCCCATGGTGGGCAGGAAGCGGCGCTCGACCTTCCACAGCTTCGACAGCTGGCGCGCGTCGCTGTACACGCCGGTCGACAGGCCCGCGAGGTAGGCCGCGCCCAGCGCGGTGGTCTCGACGACCTCGGGCCGCACCACCGGAATGCCCAGCAGGTCGGCCTGGAACTGCATCAGCAGGTCGTTCACGCTGGCCCCGCCGTCCACCCGCAGTTCGGCCACGGGCTTGCCGCCCGCGGCCACCGCGTCGCGGCTCATGGCCTGCAGCAGCGCGGCGCTCTGGTACGCGATGCTTTCCAGCGCAGCGCGCGCAATGTGCGCGACCGTGGTCCCGCGCGTGAGGCCGGTGATGGTGCCGCGCGCGTCCGCGTCCCAGTAGGGCGCGCCCAGGCCGGTGAAGGCCGGCACCATCATCACGCCGCCCGCGTCGGGCACGCTCTCGGCCAGCGACTGCACCTCGGCGCTGCCCTTGATGGCCTTGAGGCCGTCGCGCAGCCACTGCACCACCGCGCCGCCGACGAACACGCTGCCCTCCATGGCGTACTGCGGCGTGGTGTCGGCCTGCGCGGCGCTGGTCACGAGCAGGCCGTTGTGCGAAGGCTGGAAGGCGCCGCCCGTGTGCATCAGCAGGAAGCAGCCGGTGCCGTAGGTGTTCTTGGCCATGCCGGCCTCGAAGCAGGCCTGGCCGAACAGCGCGCTCTGCTGGTCGCCGGCCACGCCGCCGATGGGCAGCGCGTGGCCCAGCAGCGCGGCGTCGGTGTCGGCAAAGTGCGAGCTCGACGGCTGCACCTGCGGCATCAGCGCGGCGGGAATGTCGAGCGCCTTCAGCAGGTCGGCGTCCCATGCGTTGTCGTGCACGTTGAAGAGCATGGTGCGCGAGGCGTTGCTCACGTCGGTCACGTGCACCTTGCCGCCGGTGAGCTGCCACATGAGCCAGCTGTCGACCGTGCCGAAGGCGAGCTCGCCGCGCTCGGCCTGCGCGCGCGCGCCGGCCACGTTGTCCAGCAGCCAGCGCAGCTTGGTGCCGGAAAAATACGCGTCGATCACCAGGCCGGTCTTCTCGCGGATGGTGTCGGTCATGCCCTCGTCGCGCAGCCTGGCGCACAGCGGCTCGGCGCGCCGGTCTTGCCAGACGATGGCGTGGTGCACGGGCTGGCCGGTCTTTCGGTTCCACAGCACGGTGGTCTCGCGCTGGTTGGTGATGCCGATGGCGTGGATGTCGGTGGGCTGAAGCCCGGCCTTGGCCAGCACCTCGCGCGCGGTGGCGAGCTGGCTGCGCCAGATTTCCATCGGGTCGTGCTCGACCCAGCCTGGCTGCGGGTAGATCTGCGTGAGCTCCTTCTGCGCGATGGCGACGATGCGGCCTTCGCGGTCGAACACGATGCTGCGCGAGCTGGAGGTGCCCTGGTCGAGGGCGAGCAGGTAGGTGGTCATGGTTTACGTGGTCCTCGTAGTCCGGTCTTGCGCCTTGCCCCTGTGGGGCAAGGCTGGCAGGCGCGGCCGCGTGCTCATGCGTCCCTGGCGATTTCCAGGCGCACCTGCGCGCTCTCCAGCAGTTCCGGGAACGGCGCCGGCGGTTGCGCGTCGGTGAACAGCCAGTCGATCTGCGACAGCGTGCCCAGCTGGATCATCGCGGGCCGGTTGAACTTGCTCGCGTCGGCCGCCAGCCACACCTCGCGGGCCTGCGCGATGATGGTCTGCGCCACCTTCACCTCGCGCAGGTCGAAGTCGCGCAGCGAGCCGTCCGACTCGATGCTCGACACGCCGATGAGCGCGATGTCCACCTTGAACTGGCGGATGAAGTCGATGGTGGCCTCGCCCACCACGGCGCGGTCGCGCGGGCGCACCGAGCCGCCCGCCACGATCACCTCGCAGTTGGTGTTGCCGCTCAGGATGGTGGCCACGTTCAGGTTGTTGGTGATCACGCGCAGGCCGGTGTGGCGCATCAGCGCCTTGGCGATGGCCTCGGTGGTGGTGCCGATGTTCAGGATCAGCGAGCAGTCGTTGGGCACCAGCTCGGCCACGCGGCGGGCGATGCGCGCCTTGCCTTCGGCGTTCAGGGTCTCGCGCTGCTGGTAGCCGATGTTCTCGGTGGTCGAGCTGGGCACCCGCACCCCGCCGTGGAACCGTGTCAGCAAGCCCGCGTCGGCCAGCCGCTGCACGTCGCGCCGCACGGTCTGGAGGGTCACGCCGAGCATCTCGGCCAGCTGTTCGACGGTGACGGAGCCGCGCGTGCGCACGGTGTCAAGGAGGTTGATCTGGCGCGGATTGGAGTTCACAGAGGCGTCGTGGAGTGCGGGAAAACTGCGCCAAGGTTACAGTGCGCCCCAATTTAAAACGAAAGAAAACGAATGCACTTAGGGAAAACTCGGGGGAAAATCGCGCTAAAAGGAACCTAAGTGAAAAATCTCGAAAATACAATGGCCGCCGTTGGTGACCCAGGTCACGGATCCACGGAAGTTCTTCCAGTGAGCGATTTCTCCTCCGCCTCGCCCCAGCCAGCGAACCCGGCCCCCGCCGCCGCGGATTGCGACGTGCTGGTCGTGGGCGGCGGCATCAACGGCTGCGGCATCGCGCGCGACCTGGCCGGCCGGGGCTGGCGCGTGGTGCTGTGCGAGAAGGACGACCTGGCCTCGCACACCTCTTCTTCTTCCACCAAGCTGATCCACGGCGGGCTGCGCTACCTGGAGTATTACGAGTTCTCGCTGGTGCGCAAGGCATTGCAGGAGCGCGAGGTGCTGCTGAAGAGCGCGCCGCACATCATGTGGCCGCTGCGCTTCGTCATGCCGCACGACCCCCGGGACAAGTCCTTGCGCCCGGCCTGGATGATCCGCATCGGCCTGTTCATGTACGACCACCTGGCCAAGCGCGAGGTGCTGCCGCCCTCGCGCAGCGTCGACCTGCGCCGCCACGCGGCCGGCAAGCCGCTGAAGGACCAGTACAAGCGCGGCTTCGTGTATTCCGACGGCTGGGTCGACGACGCCCGCCTGGTGGTGCTGAACGCGCTGGACGCGCAAGCACGCGGGGCCGAGGTGCTCACGCGCACGCGCTGCGTGCATGTGCAGCGCGGCGCCGACGATTGGGTCGCCACGCTGGAAGGGCCCGACGGCGCCCATCGCACGCTGCGCGCCCGCGCGGTGGTGAATGCGGCGGGGCCGTGGGCCGAGTCCTTTCTGCGCGGCGTGGCGCACTCGGCCAAGGGCGAGGCGCTGGCCACCAAGAGCCTGCGGCTGGTGAAGGGCAGCCACATCGTGGTGCCGCGGCTGTTCGAGCACGACCACGCCTACATCTTCCAGAACCCCGACAAGCGGATCATCTTCGCCATTCCGTACCAGGAAGAGTTCACGCTGATCGGCACCACCGACATCGAGATCAGCGGCGACGACCCGGGCGGCGCGCGCATCGAGCAGGAAGAAATCGACTACCTCTGCACCCAGGCCAGCCGCTACTTCGACAAGCCCATCGTGCCGGCCGACGTGGTGTGGACCTACTCGGGCGTGCGCCCGCTGCTGGACGACGCCTCGGGCGACCCGTCGGCGGTCACGCGCGACTACCTGCTCGAGTCGAACACCGCGGCCGCGCCGCTGCTGTCGGTGTGGGGCGGCAAGATCACCACCTTTCGCAAGCTGGCCGAGGACGCGGCCGCCGAGGTCGGCAAGATGCTGGGCCAGTCGAGCGAGCAGCGCCCGGCCTGGACCGACGGCGCCTTCCTCGCGGGCGGCGACCTGTCGGGCTGGATCGGCGCCGCGCAGCGCCCCGACACCGACTTCGAGCGTTTCGTGTCGGCCGTGCAGGCCAAGCACCCGTGGCTGTACGGCCAGCTGGCCCGCCGCCTGGCGCGGGCCTACGGCGCGCGCATTGGCGACGTGCTGGGCGACGCCAGGTCTTTTGCCGACCTGGGCGCCGAAGTGGCGCCCGGGCTGTTCGAGCGCGAACTGCGTTTTCTGCAGGACCACGAGTGGGCGGTGAGCGCGCAGGACGTGCTCTGGCGCCGCTCGAAGCTGGGGTTGCACTACACGCCCGAACAGCGCGAACAGGTGGATGCGTGGATGCAGCGGCACGCGAAAGCGGTTTAAAACGGCGGGGAAAAGGGCGGTCTGCGAAGGCCGATCGACACAGACGAGCAGGGCGATAGTCAGACAGAGCAAGCGACAGCGATACCGAAAGCGATACCAAGAGCGATACCGGGACCGAGAGCGAGTGACCAGCGGCTGAACCAAGACCCGTAACGGGCGGAGGGGACACATGCAACTGACTCTGGAGCGCGTGACCAAGAAGGTCGGCGCGCAAACCTGGCTCTACGAGCAAAGCATCGCGCCCCGCAGCGGCGCGGTGACGGTGCTGCTCGGCGCCACGCAGGCCGGCAAGACCAGCCTGATGCGGCTCATGGCGGGGCTGGACACCCCCACCGCGGGCCGGGTGCTGGTCGACGGCAAGGACGTGACGGGCATGCCGGTGCGCGAGCGCAACGTCGCCATGGTGTACCAGCAGTTCATCAACTACCCGTCGCTCACGGTGGCGGACAACATCGCCTCGCCGCTGAAGCTGCGCGGCGAGACGAACATCGATGCCCGCGTGAAGGCGCTGGCCGACAAGCTGCACATCGGCATGTTCCTGGAGCGCCTGCCGGCCGAGCTCTCGGGCGGCCAGCAGCAGCGCGTGGCGCTGGCCCGCGCGCTGGCCAAGAACGCGCCGCTGATGCTGCTCGACGAGCCGCTGGTGAACCTCGACTACAAGCTGCGCGAAGGCCTGCGCGAGGAGTTGACGCAGCTCTTCGCCACCGGTGACTCCACCGTCATCTACGCGACCACCGAGCCCGGCGAGGCGCTGCTGCTCGGCGGCTACACGGCCGTGATGGACGCCGGCGAGCTGCTGCAGTACGGCCCGACGGCCGAGGTGTTCCACGCGCCGCAGTCGTTGCGCGTGGCGCGCGCCTTCAGCGACCCGCCGATGAACCTGCTGCCCGGCACCGCCACGACGGGCGGGGTGCAGCTCACGGGCGGTCCGGCGCTGGCGCTGGCCGTGCCTGAACACATGACGGGGGCCATGACAGTGGGCCTGCGCGCAAGCGCGCTGAACGTGAACGCGGGGGCGGGCGACATCGCCTTGCCCGGCAAGGTGGAGCTGGCCGAGATCTCGGGCTCCGACACCTTCGTGCACGTCGACACCGCGGTGGGCGAGCTGGTGGCGCAGCTCACCGGCGTGCACCGCTTCGAGCTGGGTGCCTCGATCACGCTGTACTTCAGCGCGGCGCAGGCCTATGTGTTCGATGCCGGCGAGCAGCTGGCGCTGGCGCCTGCGTGGCGCAAAGGAAACGTATGAGCCCCCTCTTTCATCACTGCGTGTATTCGCTGCCCCCCGAGGGGGAGGTGTGAGATGGCCCGCATCGATCTGAACCTGGCGCACGCCTACCGCCCCCACCCCACGCAGGACAGCGACTATGCGCTGCTGCCGCTGCAGATGAGCTTTCGCGACGGCGGCGCCTATGCGTTGCTCGGCCCTTCGGGCTGCGGCAAGACGACCATGCTGAACATTATCTCGGGCCTGCTCGTGCCTTCGCAGGGCACGGTGACTTTCGACGGCCGCGACATGACGCGTGCCACGCCGCAGGAGCGCAACATCGCGCAGGTGTTCCAGTTCCCGGTGATCTACGACACCATGACCGTGGCCGAGAACCTTGCGTTTCCGCTGCGCAACCGCAAGGTGCCCGAGGCGCAGATCAAGAAACGCGTGGGCGAGATCGCCGAGATGCTCGACATGAGCGGCCAGCTCAACCAGCGCGCCGCGGGCCTGGCGGCCGACGCCAAGCAGAAGATCTCGCTGGGCCGCGGGCTGGTGCGCAGCGACGTGTCGGCGGTGCTGTTCGACGAGCCGCTCACCGTCATCGACCCGCACCTGAAGTGGCAGCTGCGCCGCAAGCTCAAGCAGATCCACCGCGAGCTGAAGCTCACGCTGATCTACGTGACGCACGACCAGGTCGAGGCGCTCACCTTCGCTGAAGAAGTGGTCGTGATGACGCGCGGCAAGGCGGTGCAGGTGGGCAGCGCCGAGGCGCTGTTCGAGCGGCCGGCGCATACGTTCGTGGGACATTTCATCGGCTCGCCGGGCATGAACTTCCTGTCGGCGACAAGCGGCAACGGCACGCTCGAGGTGGCGGGCACGCCGCTGGTGCCCACGCGCGAACTGCCGCAAGGGGCGCTGAAGATCGGCATCCGGCCGGAGTACCTGCGGCTGTCGGCCGCGGGCGCGGCCGGCGCGGTGCCCGCGGTGGTGAAGAACGTGCAGGACGTGGGCACGCACGTGATGCTGAGCGTGGAGGCGGGGGGCAGCGTGCTGAAGGCGCGGCTGCATTCGGACGACGCGCCGCCCGCGGTGGGGGACACCGTGTGGGTGCGGGTGCTGGATGCGCACACGTGCTACTACAAGGACGAGGAGTTGGTGGCATGACACATCTATCACCCAGTCGCCGGTCTTGTCCCCTCTCCCATTGCGGGGAGAGGGTCAGGGTGAGGGCTTCGGCCTGGTCGCCGTTCGCCATCTTTCCAACGCCGTCGTCCCTCACCCCAACCCTCTCCCCGCAAGGGGAGAGGGAGACGGAGGGGAGGAGAAGGTCATGAACGCCACCAACAAGCCCATCAACCAGAAAGCCTGGTGGCTCGTGCTGCCCGTGCTCGTGTGCGTGGCCTTCTCCGCCATCGTGCCGCTCATGACGGTCGTCAACTACTCGGTGCAGGACATCATCTCGCCCGAGCGCCGCGTGTTCGTCGGCACCGAATGGTTCGCCTCGGTGATGCGCGACGACGAGCTGCACCAGGCGCTGTGGCGGCAGCTGGGCTTCTCGCTGTCGGTGCTGCTGGTGGAGATTCCGCTGGGCATCGGGCTGGCGCTGTCGATGCCGGCCAAGGGCTGGAAGTCGTCCGCGGTGCTGGTGGTCATTGCGCTGTCGCTGCTCATTCCGTGGAACGTGGTGGGCACCATCTGGCAGATCTACGGGCGCGCCGACATCGGCCTGCTGGGCCACGCGCTGCAGAAGATGGGCATCGACTACAACTACACCGGCAGCGCCACCGACGCCTGGCTCACGGTGCTGGTGATGGATGTGTGGCACTGGACGCCGCTGGTGGCCCTGCTGTGCTACGCCGGCCTGCGCTCCATACCCGACGCCTACTACCAGGCCGCGCGCATCGACGGGGCCAGCAAGTTCGCGGTGTTCCGCTACATCCAGCTGCCCAAGATGCGCGGCGTGCTGATGATCGCGGTGCTGCTGCGCTTCATGGACAGCTTCATGATCTACACCGAGCCCTTCGTGCTGACGGGCGGCGGGCCGGGCAATGCCACCACCTTCCTGAGCCAGTACCTCACGCAGAAGGCCGTGGGGCAGTTCGACCTGGGGCCGGCGGCGGCGTTCTCGCTGATCTACTTCCTCATCATCCTGCTGTTCTGCTTCGTGCTCTACAACTGGATGCAGCGCGTGGGCACGCAGCAGGCGGAGGTGACGCAATGAACGACAAGCGGTTCCACAAGCGCAGCATCTTCCTGGTGCTGTACATCGTGTTCGCGCTGTTGCCCATCTATTGGATGGTCAACATGAGCTTCAAGACGAACGAGGAGATCCTGTCGAGCTTCTCGTTCTTTCCGCAGCAGCTCACCTGGGCCAACTACGCGCGCATCTTCACCGACGAGTCGTGGTACTCGGGCTACATCAACAGCCTGATCTACGTGGCGATCAACACCGTCATCTCGCTCGCGGTGGCGCTGCCGGCGGCCTATGCGTTCTCGCGCTATTCGTTCCTGGGCGACAAGCACGTGTTCTTCTGGCTGCTCACGAACCGCATGACGCCACCCGCGGTGTTCCTGCTGCCCTTCTTCCAGCTGTACAGCACGGTCGGGCTGATGGACACGCACCTGGGCGTGGCGCTGGCGCACCTGCTGTTCAACGTGCCGCTGGCGGTGTGGATCCTGGAGGGCTTCATGAGCGGCATACCGCGCGAGATCGACGAGACGGCGTACATCGACGGCTACTCGTTCCCGCGCTTCTTCGTGCGCATCTTTCTTCCGCTCATCAAGGCCGGCGTGGGCGTGGCGGCTTTCTTCTGCTTCATGTTCAGCTGGGTCGAACTGCTGCTGGCGCGCACGCTCACGAGCGTGAACGCCAAACCCATCGTGGCGACCATGACGCGCACGGTGAGCGCGTCGGGCATGGACTGGGCGACGCTGGCCGCGGCGGGCGTGCTGACGATCGTGCCGGGCGCGATCGTGATCTGGTTCGTGCGGCACTACATCGCGAAGGGGTTCGCGATGGGCCGTGTTTGAAACTTCTCCCTCCCCCAAAGGGGGAAGGAGCAAGAGACGACAAGGAGACTCTGACATGTTCGACTGGATGGTCTGGACCACCCCCGTGGCCGTTTT
This sequence comes from Variovorax sp. RCC_210, assembly GCF_041355175.1. NCBI lineage: Bacteria > Pseudomonadati > Pseudomonadota > Betaproteobacteria > Burkholderiales > Comamonadaceae > Variovorax > Variovorax sp. RCC_210. The sequence continues at coordinate 113,013 of NZ_JBFUPJ010000006.1, forward strand.
CTTCACCTGCATCGCGCTCATGCTGGTCGGCATGACCGTGTGGGAGTTCAAGTCGCCCACCACGCTGCGCCGCGGCTGGCTGCCCATGGCCACCACGCGCGGCGACCGGCTCTTCATCGGGCTGCTTGCCGCGGCCTACCTGAACCTCATCTTCATCGGCCTGGCGGGCAAGTTCCAGGAGTGGCTCGCCCTGGAGGCCGAGCCGTCGATCTGGATCAGCTTCGTGCTGTCGATGGGCCTGCTCGCGCTGGTCATGCGCAAGGGCTGAGGCCCGGCCTTTTTTTCGTGTCGAGGAAACGTCCGGCTCTCCGCTTCCCGGGGCCGCGACAGGAGAGACCGGGAGCACCAACCGAGGAGACATTCATCATGAAGATGCGCTACACCGCATTGGCACTGGCAGCGGCGATGTTCGCCGCGCACGGGGCTGCATCGGCCGGAGAAGCCGAGGCCAAGAAATGGATCGACAGCGAGTTCCAGCCGTCCACCTTGTCCAAGGACAAGCAGATGGAAGAAATGAAATGGTTCATCGACGCGGCCAAGAAGCTGCAGGCCAAGGGCGTGAAGGAGGTGTCGGTCGTCTCCGAGACGCTCACCACCCACGAGTACGAATCGAAGACGCTGGCCAAGGCCTTCGAGGAAATCACCGGCATCAAGGTGAAGCACGACCTGATCCAGGAAGGCGACGTGGTCGAGAAGCTGCAGACCTCCATGCAGTCGGGCAAGTCGATCTACGACGGCTGGGTGTCCGACTCGGACCTGATCGGCACGCACTACCGCTACGGCAAGATCATGTCGCTCACCGAGTACATGGGCGGCGCGGGCAAGGAGTTCACCAACCCCGGGCTCGACCTGAAGGACTTCATCGGCACCAGCTTCACCACCGCCCCCGACGGCCAGCTCTACCAGCTGCCCGACCAGCAGTTCGCCAACCTCTACTGGTTTCGCGCCGACCTGTTCGCGCGCAAGGACCTGCAGGACAAGTTCAAGGCCAAGTACGGCTACGACCTGGGCGTGCCGCTGAACTGGAGCGCCTACGAGGACATTGCCGAGTTCTTCAGCACCGACGTGAAGACCATCGACGGAAAGCCCATCTACGGTCACATGGACTACGGCAAGAAGGACCCGTCGCTGGGCTGGCGCTTCACCGACGCCTGGCTGTCGATGGCCGGCGCCGCCGACAAGGGCATTCCCAACGGCATGCCGGTCGACGAGTGGGGCATTCGCGTGGCCGCCGACAAGTGCACGCCCACGGGCGCGTCGGTGTCGCGCGGCGGCGCCACCAACTCGCCGGCGGCCGTGTACGCGCTCACCAAGTACATCGACTGGATGAAGAAGTACGCGCCCAAGGAAGCCATGGGCATGACCTTCGGCGAATCGGGCCCGGTGCCGGCGCAGGGGCAGATCGCGCAGCAGATCTTCTGGTACACGGCCTTCACCGCCGACATGACCAAGAAGGGCCTGCCGGTGGTGAACGACGACGGCTCGCCCAAGTGGCGCATGGCGCCCGGCCCGAACGGCCCGTACTGGAAGCAGGGCATGCAGAACGGCTACCAGGACGTGGGCTCGTGGACCTTCTTCAAGGGCCACGACGCCAACAAGACGGCCGCGGCCTGGCTCTACGCGCAGTTCATCACCGCCAAGACCACCTCGCTGAAGAAGTCGATCACCGGGCTGACCTTCATTCGCGACAGCGACATCCGCTCCGACTTCTTCACGCAGAACGCCAACAAGTACGGCGGCCTGATCGAGTTCTACCGCAGCCCCGCGCGCGTGGCCTGGACCCCGACCGGCACGAACGTGCCCGACTACCCCAAGCTCGCGCAGCTCTGGTGGAAGAACGTGGCCGAGGCCGTCACGGGCGAGAAGACGCCGCAGAAGGCCATGGACAACCTGGCCGACGAGATGGACAACGTGATGGCCCGGCTGGAACGCGCCGGCATGGCCAAGTGCGCGCCCAAGCTCAACCCCAAGGGCGACCCGGCCAAGTACCTGAGCGACGACCACGCCCCGTGGAAGAAGCTGGCCAACGAGAAGCCCAAGGGCGAGACCATCGACTACAACAAGCTGCTGACCGCCTGGAAGGACGGCAAGGTGCGCTGAGCACGCGCCTTTTCTTGGCCGCATCACGGGGGCCGCGCCGCAAGGTGCGGCCCCTTTTTTCGGTCCTTTTTGGCACTGCGGACGTTTGATCGTCTGATTGCCGCGACGGCATGACCAATGGCAGATGCGTGGGGCCCGACCTTCGCTTACATTCGACGGCCCCGAAATGCCGCCCAGTGACTTCCAGTTCCTCCAGCCCCTCCAGCTCGCCCGAGCCAGCCGCCACCGCCCCGAGCGCCGTCAAGCGCGTGCTGGTCCTTCGCTACTCCCAGTCCGGCCAGCTCGACCGGGTCACCGATCAGGTCGTGGCGCCGCTGCGCGCCGACCCGTCGATCGAGCTGCACGAGGAAGTGCTGCGCCCGCTCGCGCCGTTCCCCTTTCCGTGGCCGTTCCTCAGGTTCTTCGACGCCTTTCCGGAATCGGCCCACATGAAGCCGCAGCCGCTGGCGCCCCTGTCGCTCACCGGTGATGAAGACTTCGACCTCGTCATCCTGCCGTACCAGGTGTGGTTCCTGGCGCCTTCGCAGCCGGTCACCGCATTCCTGAAGCACCCCGTGGCGGCGCGGCTGCTCGCGGGCAAGCCGGTGGTCACCGTCATCGCGTGCCGCAACATGTGGCTGCTCGCGCACGAGAAGCTCAAGGGCATGCTGGGCGACGTGGGCGCGCGGCTGATCGACAACGTGGTGCTGACCGACCCCGGCCCCACGCTGGCCACTTTCTTCACGACGCCGGCGTGGCTCATCTGGGGCCGCAAGCGCGGCTTCTGGGGCATGCCCGACGCCGGCCTGAGCAGCGAGCAGATACGCGGCACCGCGCGCTTCGGCCGCGCCCTGCGCGACGCGCTGCACCAGGGCCTGGAGCGCGGCACGCAGCCGCTGCTGGCCGGCCTGGGCGCGGTGCGGGCCGACGCGAAACTGCTGGTCAGCGAGAAGGCCGGCACGCGCAGCTTCTACCTCTGGGGCAAGCTCATCATGGCGGCCGGCGGGCCCGGCGCCTGGCAGCGCAAGCCGCTTCTGTTGCTGTACGTGGTGTTCCTCATCGCGCTCATCGTCACCGTGGTGCCCGTGAGCCTGACGCTGCAGGCACTGTTGCGACCGTTGTTCAGGGGGTGGCTGACTAAAATGACCGCCCAATTCGAGTGCCCTTCGGGCTCCGCCACGGACCGCACCTCCCTGTATGACGACTGATGTCTTCCTGACCCGCACCGCCGCCTTTTTGCCCTTTGCCCCGGTCAGCAATGAAGACATCGAAGAGGTTCTCGGCCGCATCGGCGGCAAGGCCTCGCGTGCGCGCCGGCTGATCTTGCGCAGCAACGGCATCCAGTCGCGCCACTACGCCATCGACCGCGCCACCGGCGCGCTGGCCATGACCAACGCGCAGCTCACGGCCTCGGCCATTCGCGCGCTGGGCGACGACCTGGGCCCGGTCGACTGCCTGGCCACCGGCACCTCGCTGCCCGACCAGCTCATGCCCAACCACGCGGTGATGGTGCACGGCGAGCTCGGCTGGCCGCGGCTCGAGGCGGTGGCCTGCGCGGGCATCTGCCTGGCCGGCACCGCGGCGCTGAAGCATGCGTGGCTGTCGGTGCGCGCGGGCGATGCGCGCCGCGCCGTGGCCACGGGCTCGGAGCTGGCGTCGGCCGTGATGCGCGGCTCGCGCTTCGAGGCCGAGCTGGAACACAAGCTCGAGGCGCTGGAGGCCCGCCCCGAGCTGGCCTTCGAGAAGGACTTCCTGCGCTGGATGCTGTCCGACGGCGCCGGCGCCGTGCTGCTGGAGCGCGAGCCGCGCGGCGCGCTGTCGCTGCGCGTGGACTGGATCGACCTGTCTTCCGCCGCGCACGAGCTGCCAGTGTGCATGTATGCCGGCGCCGAGAAGAACGCCGAAGGCGGCCTCGATGGCTGGGCGCGCAAGTCGCCCGACGACTGGCAACGCGAATCGACCTTCGCCGTGAAGCAGGACGTGCGCCTGCTCAACGAGAACATCGTGCGCGCCACGCTGGGCGAACCGCTCGCGGCCATCGCGGCGCGGCGCGGCCTGAAGGCGACGGACATCGACTGGTTCCTGCCGCACCTGTCGTCGCACTACTTCGTCGAGCCGGTGGCCCGGTGCCTGGAAGCCATCGGCCTGCCGATTCCGCGCGAGCGCTGGTTCAGCAACCTCGCGAGCAAGGGCAACACGGGCTCGGCGTCGCCGTACATCATGCTCGACGAGCTGTTCCGCTCGGGCCGCATCAAGCCGGGCCAGAAGCTCTTGATGTTCGTGCCCGAAAGCGGCCGCTTCTCCAGCGGTTTCATCTACATGGAGGCTGTGTAGCCATGGATCTCGACGCGGTGCCGCAGGAAGGCAATGCCACCCTGGCCGGTCATTCGAAGCTGATGTACGCCCGCGACGCGCAGGGCCGCGTGGTCACCACCACCTCGCGCGGCTGGGAGGCGGAAGAAATCGTCACCAGCCACGCGGTCGACCTGCTGGTCGGGCAGGCGCAGGCCGCCAGGCTGCGTGTGAAGGCGGGGCTGGCATCGCCGCTGGAATACTGGATGTACGAGCGCCGCATGGACGTGGCGCTGCTCTCGCAGACCAGCGGTTTCTGGCAGTGGCGCGTGCGCCGCCATTTGCAACCGCGGCATTTCGCCGCGCTGTCGCCGGCCCAGCTCGCGCGCTACGGCGACGCGCTGGGCCTGAGCGTTTCCACCTTGCAGGGCTTGCCGTGAAGTTTCAACACCAACAGGCGGCGCACTGCGAAAGCGGCGTCATCTCCAGCCTCATGCGCCACCATGGCGCGCCGATGAGCGAGAGCATGGCGCTGGGCCTGTCGTCCGCCATTTCGTTCGCGTACCTGCCGTTCATCAAGCTGTCGGGCCTGCCGCTCATTTCATACCGCATGCCGCCCAAGGCCATCATCAAGGGCCTGCTGGCGCCGATGGCCGCGCGCTTTCGCTTCGAGACCTTTCGCAGCCCCGAAGCCGGCCAGCAACGGCTGGACGCGCTGCTGGCCGACGGCAAGCTGGTGGGCCTGCAGACCTCGGTCTACTGGCTGCCGTACTTTCCGCCGAACATGCGCTTTCACTTCAACGCGCACAACCTGCTGGTGTACGGCAAGGAGGGCGACGACTACCTCATCAGCGACCCTGTGTTCGAGGAGCCCGTGCGATGCGCCAGCGCCGACCTGGCCCGCGCCCGCTTCGCCAAGGGCGTGCTCGCGCCCAAGGGCCTCATGTACTACCCCCAGGCCATCGACCGCAAGACGGTGGATGCGGCCTCGGTCACCAAGGCCATCCGCAAGACCGTGCGCAACATGCTCGCGCCCATTCCCATCGTGGGCGTGCGCGGCATGCACACGCTGGCCAGGCGCATGCAGAAGCTGTCGCCCACCGACCCGCGCAGCGTCGACTTCATCGGCCACGTGGTGCGCATGCAGGAAGAAATCGGCACGGGCGGCGCGGGCTTTCGCTTCATCTACGCGGGCTTCCTGCAAGAGGCCGCGCAGCTGCTTGACAAGCCGCAGCTGCAACAGATGTCGGAGCGCCTCATCGCCATCGGCGATGGCTGGCGCGCCTTCGCGCTGAAGGCCGCGCGCATGGTGAAGGGGCGCGAAGCGGTCGACCCGGTCGCGCTGGCGGGCAAGCTGCGGGAGCAGGCGCAGGAGGAAGAGCGCTTCTTTCGCGATCTCAAGGCTGCGGTTGCTTGATGGCAAGTCATTCAGGGTGCGATCACGCCGACGGGGTATCCCTTTTCTCGAATGTCCCCCGGCCTTCGGCCTCCTCCTTTATTTCTCGAAAAGGGACACCCCGCCGTCGTGATCGTTGGGCAATGCAGTCGTTGATCGCAGATCACCCGCTGCGTGCCCAGCTGAACAGGGCGTCGGGTGCTTCCCGCAGCGAAATAAAGGAGGAGGGGCGCAGCCCCGGGGGACATTCGCGAAGGGAAGTACCCGGCGGCCCGTTCACACGCCCCGAACGGCGGCCTGCAGACGCCGGAGAACAAAAAGCGGGAGCCAGATGCTGGAACTGAAGAACCTCAGCTACCGCTACCCGCAAGCACAGGCACCCGCACTCGACGACGTGTCGCTCGAAGTTCCCAGAGGCTGCGTGATGGGCCTGCTCGGCCCCAACGGTGCAGGCAAGACGACACTGATCTCGCACCTGTCCGGCGCGCTCGCGGTGCAGTCGGGACAGATACTCATCGACAAAAAACCGCTGCAGCAGGTACGTGCGAAGACACCGACGCGCATCGCCGTCGCGCCGCAGGAGCACGCGTTCTATCCGATGCTCACCGTGGCGGAGAACCTCGCGGTGTTCGCCTCGGCAGGCGGTCTGTCGGGCGCGCGCAAGAAGCAGCGCATCACGGCCTGCACGCAGTTCGCGCAACTGGAACAGTTCTCCAGCGTGCGCGCCGAAAGACTTTCCGGTGGCCTCAAGCGGCGGCTCAACCTTGCCATCGCGCTGCTGCCCGAGCCCGAGCTGATGCTGTTCGACGAACCCACCGTGGGCGTCGATCCGCAGTCGCGCGCGTTCATCCTCGACGCCATCAAGAGCCTGGCGCAACAGGGCGCGGCCGTGATCTATGCGTCGCACTACATGGAAGAAATCGAGGCCATCGCCGACCGCGTCGCCATCCTCGACCACGGCCAGGTGCTGCGCGAAGGCGCGCTCGACGAACTGCTTTCGAAAAGCGCCATGTTGCTCACCCTGGCCGCCGACGGGCTCGATGCGCTGATGCTCTCGCCCTTCGGCACGGTGGAGCAAGCCGGTACGCACTGGCGCGTGCACCTGAGCGCCGGCAACGGGCCCGCTTCCGTGCTGGCCGCGCTCGAAGCCGCCGGCATCGAGGTGCGCCACGCCGAGTTCGGCCGCCACGACCTCGAGCAGCTCTTCATGACGCTCACCCACCGCTCGCTGCGCGACTGAACGCACCCCATGCTCCTCGCGCTCATCAAGAAGGAACTGCTCGCCCTCGTGCGCGACATGCACGGCCTGGCCGCGCTGTTCTTCATGCCCATGGTGTTCATCGTGCTGATGTCGCTCACGCTGAAGGACATCTACCGCCCGCCGCTGGCCGAGCTGAACTACGCCGTCGACATGCGCGACAGCGCCACGCCCGCGCAGTGGCTGCTGCAGCTCTGGCAGCGCAACCACGGCGCGCCCCAGCCGCTGGGCGCCGACTGGCAGGCGCGCCTGCGCAACGGCTCGCTCAAGTACGTGATCGTGATGGAGCCGGGCCTGTCCGAGGAACTGGAATCGGCCGCGCTGTCGACGCAGGCGCGCATCCGCCTGCTGACCGAGCCCGGCATCGACGCCAACCTGTTCAACGCGCTGCGCGCCGAGCTCGTCGGCGCGTCGGGCGAGCTCAAGGCGCGGCTTGCGCTGGCGGTGCCCGGCACGGCCAGCCCCGCGCCCGATGCGTCGATCCAGGCGATGGTGAACGCCGAGCGCTTTTCCACCGCCGGCCCGCGGCCGACCTCGGTGCAGCAGAACGTGCCCGCGTGGCTGGTGTTCGGCATGTTCTTCGTGGTGGCCTCGCTGTCGAGCCTGTTCGTGCAGGAGCGCAGCTCGGGCGCGCTGGGCCGGTTGCAGAGCCTGGGCGTGTCGCGCACCACGCTGCTGGCGTCGAAGGCCTTGCCCTACCTGGGCGTGAACGCGCTGCAGGCCGTGTTCATGCTGGCCGCCGGCATCTGGTTCATGCCGCTCGTGGGCGGCGACGCGCTCTCGCTCGCGGGCATCCACTGGGGCGCGCTGCTGCTGTCGCTCGCGGCCGTCAGCCTGGCGGCGGTGAGCCTGTCGCTCGCGCTGGCCTGCCTGGTGCGCAGCCATGCGCAGGCCGCCACCATCGGACCGATGGTCAATGTGCTGATGGCCGCGGCGGGCGGCATCATGGTTCCCAAGTTCGTCATGCCCGGGTTCATGCAGCGGCTGGTCGAGGTGTCGCCGATGAACTGGGGGCTCGAGGCCCTGCTGACCGTGCTGCTGCGCGGCGGCGGCGTGGCCGATGCGATGCCGCAGGTTGCCCGGCTGGTCGGCTTTGCGGCGCTGATGTTCTTGCTGGCCGTTTTCTTGTTTCGCAGGCGCACACCGTGAGCACAGTCACCCCCGAATTCATCGCCAGCCTCAAGGCCATGGTGCTCGAAGCAGTCGAGAAGGATGCGCCCCCCGGCGGCCTGGGCGACGACGAGCCGCTGTTCGGCCCCGAGGCCCGGCTCGACCTCGATTCGCTCGATGCGCTGCAGGTGTCCATGACGATCCAGCAGCGCTTCGGCCTGCGCATGCCAGACAGCAAGGAAACGCGCCGGGCGCTGAGCTCCGTCGCGCACCTTGCGGAACACCTGGCACAGCACCTGGCGCTTGCCGGAAAAGCATGACAGCGGTGTTCCTCGCCGGCATGGGCCTGGCCTGCGTGCTGGGCGACGACATGCCCGCCGTGCTGGCCGCGCTGCGACGCGGCGGCGTGCCGCCCACGCCGGTGAAGGTTGCCGAGGGCGTGCACTGGCCGGTCTACAAGCTGGCGCGCGACGAAGGGCAACACGGTGAAGAAGGCCGGCAAGGCGACTGGACCCGGCGCGTGCGCCGCACGCTGCGCCACGTGGTCGCGCAAACCGGCGACTGGGGCGCGCGCACCGCGCCGCTGTTCGTCGCGTCTTCGTCGCTCGACATCGGCGGCATGGAGCAGCTGCCGCAGTCGCAACGGCTGGACGGCGACCTGCAGGATTTCGCGGACGTGGTGGCGACGGCGCTCGACTGGCAGGGGCCGGTGTTCACCGTGTCCACGGCCTGCACCTCGGCGCTCAACGCCGTGCTGGCGGCGGCCGACCTGGTTCGTGGCGGCGGTGCCGAAGAAGCCCTGGTCATCGGTGCCGAGATGGACAACCGCTTCACCGTCGCCGGCTTCGGCGCCATGCAACTGCTGGCGCCCGACCGCGCGCAGCCCTTCGGCGCGCAGCGCAAGGGCCTGGTGCTCGGCGAGGCGGTGGCCGCGTTGCGCCTGCGCTCGCAACCGGCGCGCTGGCAGGTGCTGGGCGGCGCGAACGTGGTCGACGGCCGCAACCCCTCGGGCACCGAGGGCAGCGCCGTGCGGGCCATGTGCCGCGAGGCCTTGGCGCAGGGCGGCCTGCGGCCCGCTGACATCGATCTCGTCAAGGTGCAGGCCGCGGGCAGCCCGGTGAACGACGCCATCGAGGTCGAGGCGTTGAAGCAGGTGTTCGACCCGCTGCCGCCGCTCGTGTCGCTGAAGTCGGCCATCGGCCACACGCTGGGCGCGGCCGGCGCGGCGGAGCTGGCCTTGCTGGTCGGATGCATCGAGGGCGGCGTTTGGCCGGCGGTGGACTACCCCCTCGATGACACGCTGGGCATCGCACTGAGCGCACAGGCGCCGCGCAGGCTGCGTCACATGCTGTTGAACGTCGTGGGGTTCGGTGGCGGGCACGCGTCGCTGGTGCTGAAGGACTGCACCGCATGACACCCGATGCATTGAGCGGCTGGCGCACCGTCGGGCACTTCGTGGCCGATCCGCCGCCGGCGGACTGGCGCGATGCGCTGGCGCAGCGCCTGGGCCGCAGGCCGCGCCGCGTCGGCCTGTGGACCGAGCTGGCGATGCATGGCGCGCGCTGCTGCGTCGACGCGGCCGGCGAAGTCGCATTGCCCGTCGGCGCGCGCATGCGCGTGGCGAGCCTGCGCGGCGCGTGGGACGCCACGCACGCGGGGCTGGCGCAGCTCGACGCGGGCCTGCCGATGCCCTTCACCTTCATGCAGAGCCAGCCCGCGCTGATGCTGGCCGAAGTGGGCCGCTGCCTCGATTGGCAGGGCGATGCGAGCTTCATGCTGTGCCGCGATGCGCAGCGGCTGCTGCAGCTTGCGAAGCTGGGCGCCTCGCGCGAGGGCTTGCTGTTCGGCGTGGTGGAAGAGCCGCGCGAGGGCGCAGCGCCGCGGACCGAATGGTGGCGGCTGGTGCCCGCCTGACGATGCTCGACTGAACGCGGCGTGTGGGGCGCGGCCTCAGCCCGCGATCGACCGCTGCAGGTTGGCGCGCGCCCGTGCCTCGAGCAGCGCGTGCATGCGCGGCGTGGCGTAGATGGCGTCGCGGTCCAGAAAGCGCTGGAGAATCGCGCGCCGCCGCGGCAGCCGCACCGCCGCCGGAACGAAGCCGTATTCCTCGCCGACCTGGCGCTCGTACTCGTCGAAGCGCGCACGCTCGGCGCCGAGGATCGACAGGTCGATATCGATCAGCAGTTCCGCATCGCGGCCTTCGGGCACCGCGTCGTGGCAGGTGGCCATCACCAGCGCATGCACCCGTTTGGCCGCGGCCTCGCCGGCACCCGCCGTGCGCAAGGCCTCGCGTGCCCAGTGGGCGCTGCGTGCTTCGTTGTCGTGTGCGTGCACGTCGTACACCGCATCATGGAACCACAGCGCGAGCGCCACTTCGCCGGGGTGTTCGGCCAGCGCCTTCTCGCGCTCGAACCAGCCGAGGCATTCGCCCAGGTGCTGCATCGTGTGGTAGTGGCGCTGGGGCTCGGCGTAGCGGCGCTGCAGCTCGCTGCACAGCGCGTCGTCCGGCGCGGCGACACCCAGCGCCTGCCAGGCCTGGTGCCAGTTAGCGCGCAATGCATCGGGCGTCATGGCGCTTGTCGTTCTCACTGCTCCATCGCGGCCTTGACCTCTTGTCCGAGGTCGAGCACCGACATGGCGTAGTAGCTGCTCCAGTTGTAGCGCGTGATCACGTAGAAGTTGCGCGTGCCGGCCACGTAGCTCGGCGGTGCGTCGGCGCCGTTCTGCAGCTCGATCAGCGCGAGCAGGCCCTTGTGGCGAATGCCTTCGCCCTCGGGCACCGCGCCCGCGGCCACGAAGCTGTCGGCGCTGAAGGTCGGCAGGATGTCGGGCGCCAGCAGCAGCGCCTTCTGCAGCCGTGCCTCGTCGAAGTGCACCGGGTAGATGGCCGGCATGCCGGGCTTCCAGCCGAAGCCCTTGAAGTAGTTGGCGACCGAGCCGATCACGTCGGCCGGGTTGTTGACCAGGTCGATGCGGCCGTCGCCGTCGAAATCGACCGCGTACTTGGCCATGCTGCTGGGCATGAACTGCGGCATGCCCATGGCGCCTGCGTAGCTGCCCAGCGGCGTGAGCGGGTCGTCGGCGGTGCGGCTCTCGGTGCTCAGGAAGCTTTCAAGCTCGCCGCGGAAGAAGGCCTGGCGCTCGGCGGCGCGCGGGTGGCCGTCGGGGAAGTCGAACGACAGCGTGGCCAGCGCGTCGATCACCCGGAAGCTGCCCATGTTGCGACCGTAGATGGTTTCCACGCCGATGATGCCGACGACGATTTCCGGCGGCACGCCGTACACCTGCTCGGCGCGCGCCAGGGTGTCGGCATTGGCGCGCCAGAAGCGCACGCCGGCCGCGATGCGCACGGGGTCGATGAAGCGGCTGCGGTAGGTCTGCCAGTTCTTCACCGTGCCGACCGGGCCCGGCAGCATCAGCCGCGGCACGTTGGGCAGGAAGCGCGCGCTGCCGATGGTGGCGCGCACCCAGTTGCGGTCCAGGCCGCGGCGCTCGGCCACTTCGTCGGCGAACTGCATGGCGTCCTCGCGCGTGGCGTAGGGCGTGCTGCCCTTCACCGGGGTGACGCCGGCCGGGCGGCCGTTGGAAGACTTCTGTGCGACTGCTGCCGGGGACCAGGCGCAGCAGGCGGCAAGAAGGGCGGCTGCCGCGGCGGCGCGGGACGGCGTAGGGAGAAAAAATCGCATGGCACGATTGTGCCGCCCGGGCGCGCGAAGGCCTTTCATCGACACATGCGGTTTCAGCCGCGCGAGTTCGCGCCGGGCCATGCGAGGCGGCGGAACTCCGATCGCAGGGTGGCGAGCGATGCCGGTACGGAGGGCCCCGGAGACCCGGACGGGGCGTAGCGCTGCGCCTCGAGCTTCAGCAGCCAGTCGCGCACCGGTCGCGCGGCCGGGCCGAAGCGGGCGTCGGCCGCCTGCGCCATCTGGCGCGGCGGGGCGGTCTCGGGCAGCGCGAGGCCCGCCTTGGCGAGCCGCGCGCGCGCCTGGCCGAGCAGGCGCAGCCAGGGGTCGTGGCGGGTGCGCTCCCACAGCGTCCAGGCGGCGCCGGCCAGGCTCGCACCCACCAGCAGATAGAGCAGCACATAGGCCAGGTCCTCGAGGCTGGGCGCGTCGAAGCCGATGTTCTTCAGCAGGTTGAGCTGGCGGCTCTGCGTGTAGTTGAGCACCCACTGGTTCCAGCCGTTGTTCACGGCCTCCCAGGCGGCGCGGATGTTCTGCGCCAGCGTGGGGCTCATGGCGCCGATGGCGCCGGCGAACAGGCCGGGCTGCTGGACCAGGCGCTGCGACTGCCCGATGCGCCCCGGCGCCACCGAGGCCGTCGGGTCCACCCGCGTCCAGCCCGTGCCTTCCTGCCACACCTCGGCCCACGCGTGGGCGTCGCTCTGGCGCACCACCCAGTACTTGTCGATGCCGTTGAACTCGCCGCCCTGGTAGCCGGTGACGATACGCGCCGGCACGCCCAGGTTGCGCATCAGCACCACGAAGGCCGAGGCGATGTGCTCGCAGAAGCCTTCCTTGCGGTCGAACCAGAACTCGTCGGCGGTGTCGTTGCCGTACACGCCGGGCTCCAGCGTGTAGGTGTAGCCGCCGGTGCGCAGGCGGCGCAGCGCGGCCTGCACGAAGGCCTGCGTGTCGGCCTGCGGACTGAGCGGGGCCAGCGCGGGGTCGGCGCGCATCTCGGCGGCCAGCGCGGCGGTGCGCGGGTTGGTGTCGGGCGGCAGCGCCAGGTAGGCCTGCAACTGGCCGGCGGTGCGCTTGAGCGGGCCGCTCTGGAACTGGGTGTAGCTCTCGGCGCGGTAGCGCACCAGGTCGTTCAGCGGCCGGTTGGCGAACCACTGCATGTCGGAGGTGCCAGTCACTTCCAGCCCCGGCGCCACGGGCGCCTTCTGCGCCACGTCGAGCGTCAGCAGCAGGGGGCGGTTGCTGGGTTCGAGCGTGACCTCGTAGCGCACCGGCTCGCCGCTCACGCGCAGGTTGGAGGCGCCCTGGCCGCTTTGAGCACCGCGGGCCCACAGGGGCAGCGCGGTCCATTCGCGGCCGTCGAACTGCGCGAGCACCGGGCCGCGGAAGTACAGCTGGCTCTGCGGCGGCGCCTTGTCGTTCTCGAACCGGATGCGCGCGGCAATGCTCTCGTCGAGCGCCAGCTCGGCGATGGTGCCCACGCGCATGGTGTTCGACAGCCCCGTGCGCCCCGCCATCGCATCGCCCGGCGTGCCCCACAGCGGCGCCAGCCGCGGGAACAGCATGAACAGCGCCAGCATGATGGGCGCACCCGCCAGCGCCATCCACCCGGCAGTGCGCGCGGCCTGCATCAGCGGCGGGCGGCCCACCGGCATGTGCGCGTTGACCAGCGCCGTGAGCAGGCCCAGCAGCGCCAGCAACATGGTGAGCGCGGTGAGCAGCGACTGCGAGTAGAAGAAGTTCGTGAGCATCGCGAAGAAGCTCAGGAAGAAGATGACGAAGGCGTCGCGCCGCGCGCGCAACTCCAGCGTCTTCAGCGCGAGCAGGATCACGACCAGCGTCACGCCCGCGTCGCGGCCCAGCAAAGTGCGGTGCGTGGCGTAGGTGGCGCCCAGCGTCATCGCCAGCAGCGCGATGCGCCACCACTTGCTCGGCAAGGGCCGCGCCTGCACGGCGAGCATGCCGCGCCACACCAGCACCATCGCCGTGATGGCGCTGCACCACCACGGCAGGTTCTCCACCTGCGGCAGCACGACCAGCGCGATGACCGCGAGCAGGAAGAGCGTGTCCCGCGCGTCGCGTGGCAGGGCGGCCAGCCGGGTCATGAGCTTGTTCATGGGTCAGGCTTTCTTCAGCACAGGGCCAGCGCCTCGAGGCAGGCGCGCCGGTGCGCTTCGCCCTGCGAGGGCTTCACCACCCGGCCCGCCACGCGCACGCCGTAGTCCACGCCCAGCCGGTCGGCCATCAGCACCCAGGCGCACAGGCGCGAGATGCGGGCCTCGGTCTCTGTCGCCGCGACCCCGGTGTGCTGGGCGTCGAGCCAGAGTTCTTCGCGCTGCGTCTGCTGGGTGTCGCGGCTCACCAGGTCTTCGGAGCCGGCGGCCTGCGCGCGCGCGGCTTTCTTCCACACCACCAGCTTCAGCGGATCGCCGCGCCGGTAGGCACGCACGCCGTCGTATTCGCCGGCGCTGTGCGAGCGCTGCGCGGCGGACACGGCGGCCGCGCCGGTCAGCGGCTCGCCCGGCGGCAGCGGCGGCGGGTGCGCCTCGGGCGTGGGGTACACCAGCATCTGCGCGGCCGGCCGCCACACGGTCCACACGCGGAAGGTGCCGAGCGGAAAGCGGGTTTCCGCCGTGAGCGGCGGCACGGGGTGCAGGCCCCGGCGCTCGGGCTTGAAGGCGATTTCCACGGTCGACGTGCCTTCGGCCGGCACGTCGGTCCAGGCCCACTGGCCGCTGCCGCGCACGGCCATGCCGATGCCGTAGCGCACGCTGCGCCGCGTGTTGTGCAGCACCACGCGAAACACCGCCGCCGCGCCCGCGTAGTGCGCCTCGGGCGCCACCATGTGCATCGCCAGCCCGCGCAGCGTGCCGTGGCACACGTGCATGCCCACGGCCACGCTGCCCGCGAGCAGGAAGGTCAGCAGGTAGCCCAGGTTGAGCTGGTAGTTGATCGACGCGATCAGCAGCACCAGCAGCGTGGCCGCCAGCGTCCAGCCGGCCCGCGTGGGCACGATGTAGACGTTGCGCTGCGTGAGCTCCAGCGTGTCCGACGGCGCACGCCGCGACAGGAACCAGCCGTCGATGCGCGAGCGCAGGGCGCCGGCCATGCTCACGGCAAGGGCACCGCCGCGATCATGGCGCGCACCTGCTCGACCGCGCCGCGCCCGGCATCGCCCACGGGCGTGAGGCGGTGGGCAATGGTTTGGGGCAGCACGGCCTGCACGTCGTCGGGCGCCACGTAGTTGCGGTTGGCCAGCAGTGCCTGGGCCTTGGCCGCGCGCAGCACCGCGATGCCGGCGCGCGGCGACAGGCCCTGCAGAAACCAGCGGCCCGAGCGGGTGGCGGCGATCAGGTCCTGCACGTAGTTCAGCAGCGCGTCGGCCGCGTGCACCTGCTGCACGCGCTGCTGCAGCGCGGTCAGCTCGCCGGCGGTCAGCAAGGCGGGCAGGGTGGACAGCATCTCCCGGCGGTCGGCGCCGGCCAGCAGCTGGCGCTCGGCGGCGCGGTCGGGGTAGCCCAGCGAGATGCGCATCAGGAAGCGGTCGAGCTGCGACTCCGGCAGCGCGAAGGTGCCGAGCTGGTCCTGCGGGTTCTGCGTGGCGATCACGAAGAAGGGCGTGGGCAGCGGGCGGGTCTCGCCTTCGACCGTGACCTGCTTTTCTTCCATGGCCTCGAGCAGCGCGCTTTGTGTCTTGGGGCTGGCGCGGTTGATTTCGTCGGCCAGCAGCACCTGCGCGAATATCGGGCCGGGGTGGAACACGAAGGCCTGCTGCGCCCGGTCGTAGATGGCCACGCCCGACAGGTCGCCCGGCATCAGGTCGGCGGTGAACTGCACGCGCGAAAACTGCAGCCCGAAGGTGTGCGAAAGCGCGTGCGCCAGCGTGGTCTTGCCCACGCCCGGCACGTCCTCGATCAGCAGGTGGCCGCCGGCCAGCAGGCAGGCCACGCAGTCGCGAACCTGGGCCTCCTTGCCCACGATCACCGTGTTAAGCTGGTTTAGCAATGTGGCTAGCTTTGCAGCAACGTCCATATTTGTATCCATATGCAAACGATACCGTAAGACTTGCCAGCCCCATGCTGCGTGAGGTCTAGGCGTGGCGATAGAGACACATGGGCACGTGACGATAGACACATGGGCAAGACAGGCTACTTCACACACCGCGACTTCTGGAAGCACGACATGGGCGAGGGGCACCCCGAGTGCCCCGGCCGGCTCGATGCCATCGAAGACCGCCTGCTGCTCACCGGCGTGGGCGATGCCCTCGACCACCGCGACGTGCCGCTGGCCACCCTGCCCCAGATCACCCGGGCGCACAGCGCGGCCCATGTGGAAAACCTCGAGGCCCTGCACCAGCGCCTGGTGGCCGACGAGCCCGCCGGCGGCCCCGACCATGCACAGGTCGACCCCGACACCGTGCTCACCCGCTTCACCCTGCTGGCCGCGCGCCGCGCCGCCGGCGCCGCCATTGCCGCGACCGACGCCGTGATGGCCGGCGAGCTGGAAAACGCCTTCTGCTCCGTGCGCCCTCCCGGCCACCACGCCTGCCGGGAGCAGGCCATGGGCTTCTGCTTCTTCAACAACGTGGCCATTGCCGCGCGCCACGCCATCGAGGTGCACGGCCTGGAGCGCGTGGCCATCGTCGACTTCGACGTGCACCACGGCAACGGCACCGAGAACATCCTCTCGAACGACCCGCGCGTGCTGATGGTCGGCTTCTTCCAGCACCCGTTCTATCCGTACAGCGGCACCGACCACCCCGCGCCCAACATGCTGAACATGCCCATTCCGGCCTACACCCGGGGCATGGACGTGCGCGAGATGATCGAGGCGGTGTGGATGCCGCGGCTCGAGGAATTCAAGCCGCAGATGGTGTTCATCAGCGCCGGCTTCGACGCCCACCGCGAAGACGACCTGGGCCAGCTCGGGCTCAACGAGAACGACTTCGCCTGGATCACCGGGCGCGTGCACGACGTGGCCAGGCGCCATGCCAAGGGTCGCATCGTTTCCATGCTGGAAGGCGGCTACAACCTCGACGCCCTGGCGCGCAGCGTGGAAGCCCACATCCGCGTGCTGGCCGATCTTTAGCCTGCGCGGGGGCTGCCTACGGCCGGCGCGCGCGGCGCCACGCTCCAGCGCTTTGACCATTCGCAAGAGATGAATTTCAACGACTTCACCCAACGCCTCGCCCAGGTCGACGCCCGCGGCCTCGGCATCGAACTGGTTGCGCTGGTGGCCTGCGTGGCCGCGGCCTGGGCCCTGTGCAAATGGTTCGGGCGCGACCAGCCCAAGGACTCCATCTGGTTCGGCGAACGCACCTTCGACGGCGTGCTGTTCCCGCTGCTGGCGCTGGTGCTCACCGAGGTGGCGCGGCGCGTGGTGATCGACTTCCAGACGGTGCTGGTGCTGCGCATCGCGGTGTCGGTGTTCTTGTCGCTGGCGGTCATCAGGCTCTTTGCGCGGGTGCTGCGCGCGGTGTTCCCGGCGTCCAACCTCGTGCGGCTGCTGGAGCGCACCATCTCGTGGCTGGCGTGGATCGCGGCGGTGCTGTGGATCGTCGGGCTGCTGCCGCCGGTGCTGGCCGAGCTGGATGACATCACGCTGGCTTTCGGCAAGACGCGCGTGAGCCTGCAGACCATTTTCCAGGGCGTGCTGTCGGCCGGCCTGGTGATGGTGATTGCGCTGTGGATCGCCAGCACCATCGAGAAGCGCATCCTGCGCGAGGCCGTCACCGACCTGTCGATGCGCAAGGTGGCGTCGAACGCGGTGCGTGCCTTCCTGCTGCTGGTGGGCCTGCTGTTCGCGCTGTCGGCCGTGGGCGTGGACCTGACGGCGTTGTCGGTGCTGGGCGGCGCGCTGGGCGTGGGCCTGGGCTTCGGGCTGCAGAAGCTGGCGGCCAACTACGTGAGCGGCTTTGTCATCCTGCTCGAGCGGTCGATCCGCATCGGCGACAACGTGAAGGTCGACACCTTCGAAGGCCGCATCACCGACATCAAGACGCGCTACACCCTCATTCGCGCGGGCAACGGGCGCGAGGCCATCGTGCCGAACGAATCGCTCATCACCAGCCGGGTGGAAAACCTGTCGCTGGCCGACCGCAAGTTCAACATCGCGACCACCGTGGTGGTCGGCTACGACAGCGACGTGGCGCAGGTGCAAGGCATCTTGTGCGAGGCCGCCAAGGCGCAGGCGCGCGTGATGAGCGACCCGGCGCCCGTGGCGTTCCTGATGAACTTCGCGCCCGACGGGCTGGAGTTCACGCTGAACTTCTGGGTGGCCGACCCCGACAAGGGCAAGGACAACCTGCGCTCGGCGATCAACATCGCCATCCTCGACGGGCTGCGCGGCGCGGGCATCGACATTCCGTACCCGCAGCGCGTGGTGCGGGTGGAGTCGCTGCCTGCGGGCGCGGTGCCGGTGGAAGCGTCTGTGCAGGCGCCGTCGGGCCAGTAGCCCACCAACAGCCCCGCGCAGCATTGCGGTGGCTGCAGGAGTGAATTGCCGCCCACGCGGATTCCCGAAGACCGCCCGCCGCCGCACATTCGACCCAGGTCACAACCCTGGAGCCGAAGCATGCTGCCATCTCCTTTCTACGACGAGTTTCCCGCCGACATCGGCGGCGACGAGGTGTGGCTGCGCGCCCAGTCCGCAGCCCATGAAGCTCACGCAGCCCCGGCAGCCCCGGCAGCGCCGAGCTGCTCGCTGCTGCGCCGTCTCGCGGACATGTGGTCGAACATCAGGGTGACGACGCCTGCGCCCGCGTGGGCAAGGCCACCCGCGTCCTGACGCCGCGCGCTACTGCAGGTCGGCGTCGTTGCGCAACGCATCGACCGCCATGTCGAGAAAGGCGCGCACCTTGTGCGTGGCGTGCCGGCCTTCGCGGTGCACCACGTGGATGGGCACCGCGGGCCGCTCGAAGTCCTCGAGCACCAGCGCCAGCGTTCCCTCTTTCACCGCCTGCGCGATCTGGTAGAGCGGCAGGCGCGTGATGCCCAGCCCCGCCGACGCGGCTTCGGCGGCGGCCTCGTTGGTCGTGGTCGCGAGCCGCGGCTGCAGGCGCACCAGCACGGGCCTGGCGCCGTCGCGAAAGCGCCATTCATTGGTCGGTGTGATGCCGGTGGCGGCAATCTGCACATGCTGCGTCAGCTCTTCGGGCCGCGCGGGCGTGCCGTGGCGCTCCAGGTACGCCGGCGAGGCGCACAGCACCTGGCGCACGCGGCCCACGCGCACCGCCTGCAGCGAGGAGTCGGGCAGCTCGCCGATGCGGATGGCCACGTCCACGCCTTCGTCCACGAGGTTCACCATGCGGTCCATGAACCAGCAGTTGATGTCCACCTTCGGGTATTGCATCAGGTAGGCACGCGCAATGGGCGCCACGTACATGCGCCCGAAGTTCACGGATGCGGTCACGGTGAGCTGGCCGCGCGGCACCGCATGCGCACCCGCCGCCGTGCTGTCGGCCTCTTCGACATCCGCCAGGATGCGGCGGCAGCGCTCGGCGTAGTGCGTGCCCGCCTCGGTGACGCGCACGAAGCGCGTGGTGCGCGTGAGCAGGCGCGCGCCCAGGTGCGCTTCGAGCTCGCCCACCGCGCGCGTGACCACCGAGGGCGACACGTTCAGCCGCCGCGCGGCCGAGGCGAACCCGCCGGTGTCGACCACCGTGACAAACACCGCCATGGCCTGGAGCCGATCCATCTTTGTGTGTGCCTCTTCGTGTGCCGGGGTCGCGGGGGTTTATTGACGTTTTTGCAAGGGTGACTTGCGACCGGCGGGGATTCTAGAGGCGCGCCTGAAAGCGGACCATCGGTGCTCGCTGCGTGGACCCCTCCGGCTCCACATGGTCCACCCCTCCAAAGGAATCACTCATGAAGCTCTACTACCACCCCCTGTCCGGCCACTCGCACCGAGTGCGCCTGTTTCTCGGCCTCATCGGCGCCGGGCACGACCTGGTCGAAGTCGACCTGAGCACCGGCGCGCACAAGAAGCCCGAATTCCTCGCGCTGAATGCCTTCGGCCAGGTGCCGGTGCTGGACGACGACGGAACCATCGTGACCGACTCGAACGCCATCCTGGTCTACCTGTCGAAGAAGCTCGGGCTGGGCGACTGGCTGCCCGAGACACCGGTCGCCGCCGCCGCGGTGCAGAAGTGGCTGAGCGTCGCCGCGGGGCAGGTCGCCTACGGGCCCGCCGCGGCGCGGCTCGTCACCGTGTTCGGCGCACCGTTCAGGCCTGAAGAAGTCATCACGCGCGCCCATGCGCTGCTCGCCGTGGTCGAAGCGGAACTCTCCAGCCGCGACTTCATCGCCGCCGCGTTGCCCACCGTCGCGGACGTTGCGCTTTACAGCTACATCGCCCGCGCGCCCGAGGGCAACGTCGACCTGCAGGCCTACCCGAAGGTGCGCGCGTGGCTCGCGCGCATCGAGGCGCTGCCTGGCTTCGTGGAGTTCCGCCGGACGCCGGTCGGCCTCGCTGGGTGAACGCCTGAAGGCCGCGGTTCCCTCGTTCCCTCGCCCCGCTTATCCCCGCTTGCGAAGCACAGCACCATGACCCCTTCGGCCAACGCCCCTTCCGATTCGCCGTGGCACGCGGGCGAACTCGCGATCCAGCAGAGCATCGGCGTGGTCCAGCACATGGACCGGCCCGGCCGGCTGTACGTGCGCAACTTCCTGCTCGACCAGCACCGCAGCTTCTATCCGCTGCTGCATTTCGTCGCGCTAGGGGCGGTCGATGCGCAGGGCGACGCGTGGGCGACGGTGCGCGCGGGCGAACCCGGCTTTCTGCAATCGCCCGACGCGGCCACGCTGAGCGTGGCCGCGCTGCGCGACGCGAGCGATCCGGCGGAAGCCGGCATGGAAGACGGCGACGCGATCGGCCTGCTCGGCGTGGACCTCATGACGCGCCGGCGCAACCGGCTGAACGGCCACATCCGCCGCACCGGCAGCCGTGCGTTCGACATCGACGTGACGCAGAGCTTCGGCAACTGCCCGCGCTACATACAGAACCGCAGCTTCAGCTTTGCGCGTGACGCCGCGCTGCCGTCGGCGCTGCCGGTGGTGCGCCTGGGCGCGCTCGATGCGCGCGCCCGCGACATGATCGCGCGCGCCGACACGTTCTACGTCGCCTCCTACATCGCGCGCGAAGACGGCACCCGGCAGGTCGACGTGTCGCACCGCGGCGGCAAGCCCGGCTTCGTGCGCGTGGGCGACGACGGCGTGCTCACCATTCCCGACTTCTCGGGCAACCTGTTCTTCATGACGCTGGGCAACATCCACGTCAACCCGAAGACGGGCCTGCTCTTCATCGATTCCGAAACCGGCGACATGCTGCAGATGACCGGCGACGCGCAGGTCGTGCTCGATTCGCCCGAGATCGCCGCCTTCGAAGGTGCCGAGCGCCTGTGGACCTTCACCGCGCGCCAGGTGGTGCACCGGCCAGAAGGCCTGCCGCTGCGCTGGCGCATGGAAGCAGGCGGTTGGTCGCCCAACCTGGAGATGACCGGCAGCTGGAAAGACGCCGCCGAGCGCCTGGCCGCCGCCGCGCTCGCGCAGCGCTGGCGGACGTTTCGCGTGGCGCGCGTGGTGGAAGAAAGCAGCACCGTGCGTTCGCTGTACCTCACGCCGACGGACGGCGTGGCCCTGATTCCCCCACTGGCGGGCCAGCACCTGCCGGTGCGCATGACGCTGGACGACGCGCAGGTGTTCAGCCGCACCTACACGCTGTCGATGGCGCCGTCGGACGGGCAATACCGCATCAGCGTGAAGAAAGAGGGCCGCGCCTCGCGCCACCTGCACGCGCTGAGCGAAGGCGACCTGCTCGAGGTGCGCGCGCCGGCCGGCGGCTTCACCGTGGACGCCGCCGAGAGAAGGCCGGCGGTGCTGCTCGCCGCGGGCATCGGCATCACGCCGCTGCTGGCCATGTTGCGCCACCTGGTGCACGAGGGAAAGCGCACCCGAACGCTCAGGCCTGCCTGGCTCTTTCATTCAGCGCGCACGCGCGAGGAGCGCCCCTTCGACGAAGAGATCGCGGCGCTGGTGGAGGCGGGCAAGGGCGGCGTGCGGTGGGTTCGCACGCTGAGCCAGCCCGGGGCCGCGGTGCAGGGGCGCGACTACGACAAGGAAGGCCGCATCGACATGGCGCTGCTGAAGGCGACGCTGCCCTTCGACGACCACGACTTCTACCTCTGCGGCCCTGCCGCGTTCATGCAGGCGACCTACGACGGACTGCGCGCGCTGAACGTGGCGGATGCGCGCATCCACGCGGAGACCTTCGGGCCGTCGTCCCTGCGCCGTTCTTCCGCAGGCGCGGAGGTGGCGGCGTTGCCGCCTGTGGCGACCGAGCCGGTGCGTGTCGTGTTCACGGAATCGGGCAAGGAAGGCCGCTGGAACCCGGGCGACGGGTCGCTGCTCGACGTGGCCGAGGCGCGCGGCCTGTCGCCGGCGTTCGGCTGCCGGGGTGGCAGCTGCGGCACCTGCAAGGCGCGGGTGCTCGAAGGCGAGGTGACCTACGCGGCGCAGCCGTCGTTTCCCGTGCAGGAGGGCGAGGCGCTGATCTGCTGCGCGGTGCCGTCGCAGGCGTCGAAGCAGGCCCTGCACCTGGCGATTTGACGCCCGGCACGCGATCAGGCCGCCAGGTCCAGTAGCGACGGGGTGGCACATACGCCAGGATGGTCCGCCAACGACACGAAGCAGCGCGTATCGCCTTGCAGCGCATCGATGGCACCCGTCTCGATGTCGTAGACCCAGCCATGCAGCGCGAGCCGGCCGGCTTGCAGCGCCGTCGCCACGCACGGGTGGGTGCGCAGGTTGGCGATCTGTGCGATCACGTTCTCGCGCACCGTGGCGTCGATGCGCTCGCGCGTCGTCGCATGGGCATGCAGGCGCGGCGCCGGCGCGGCATGGCGCAGCCAGTGGCCCACGGCGGGCATGTGCGCCAGGCACTGGCAGCCGGCCACGGCAGTCATGGCGCCGCAGTCGGAGTGGCCGCAAACCACGACATCCGAAACGCCCAATGCCGTGACGGCGTATTCCACCGTCGCCGCAACGCCATCGGCGCCCGCACCGTAGGGCGGCACGATGTTGCCCGCATTGCGGATCACGAAGAGCTCGCCAGGCTCGCGCTGCGTGAGCAGCTCGGGCACCACGCGGCTGTCGGAGCAGGCGATGAACAGCGTGCCCGGGTGCTGTCCGCCGGCCAGTTCGCGGAACAGCCCGGCGCGCGCGGGATAGGCGTCGCGCTGGAACCTGAGAACGCCTTCGATGATGTCGCGCATGGCCTGCTCCTGCATGGTGTGTGAGTCGATGGGGTGAGGATCGCGTGTTTCAGGCATAGCGTCCAAGACCAATTTCTGATCTGATCGATAGGCCATGCCAATACCTGTTTCCTGTCTTCCCGGTCCGTCATCTCGTCCGTCGCCATGCTCCTGAGGCACATCCGCTACTTTCTCGCCGTGGCCGAGCACGCGAACTTCACGCGCGCGGCGGAGGCGCTGCACGTGTCGCAGCCCACGCTGTCACAGCAGATCAGGCAGCTCGAAGACACGCTGGACGTGCAGCTGCTCGACCGCTCCGGCCGCGCGGTGCGGCTGACCGAAGCCGGCGAGGCCTACATGCAATACGCCCGGCTCGCGCTGCAGAACCTCGAGGCCGGCCGGCGCGCGCTGCACGACGTGCACGCGCTCACGCGTGGATCGCTGCGCCTGGCGATGGCGCCCACGTTCACCACCTACCTGATCGGGCCGCTGGTCGACGCGTTCAACGCGCGCTATCCGGCGATCACGCTGCGCATCGAGGAGATGCCGCAGGAGCGCATGGAGGTGCTGCTGAACGACGACGCGCTCGACCTCGGCATCGCGTTCGACGACGTGCGCTCGCCGGACATCGAGCGGCAGGTGATGTTCGAGGAGAGCCTGGCGCTGGTGGTCGGCGAGGCGCATCCGTTGGCGGGCCGTGCCGCGCCCCTGGCGAGCGCCGCCTTCGAAGCGCTTCAGCTGGTGCTGTTGAACGAGAGCTTCGCGACGCGCAGGCATGTAGACCGCTACTGGGCGGCGCACGGCATTTCGCCGCGCATTGCGGTGGAGACCAATTCGGTGGGCGCGGCGGTCGAGATCGTGCGGCGCGGGCGGCTCGCCACGCTCTTGCCAATGGCTGTCACGCAGGGGCACAGCGACCTGGTGCCGATCAAGCTCAGGCCCGCGATGCCGTCGCGCGCCATCGCCTTGCTGCAGCGCAGAGACGCCTACCGCAGCGCTGCGGCGCGGGCCTTTGCGGCCATGGCTTTGGAGGGCAGGTGGCATGGCTTGCCGAGCGGTCGGAAGAAGTAACAAAACGAGGCTCGGCGGCCGCTCGGAATGTCACAAGAAGGCCATTGAAAGCGCCATCGAAAAGGGCAAACGGTTCCACGCGTTCGATAGAGATTCTTGGTGCTGCACCCAAGTCCCGCCAGAGGGAAACGAGGATGTGCCAATATCTTTACCGCCGGGTCTCGCCGAGGCGGTTAACGCTGTTTTATAATCGTGAAAAAGCACGATCGTTCTTTTTATTGGCGCCAATTGCCGAGACGAAGAATGCAGAGGCTGCAAAGGTCGCGTCCTAGAATGACCGGTTGCCCTCAAAAGCCCCCTTTTTGCAATCCAATGGAGTCAAGTCAATGAAGGTTCTTGTACCTGTCAAACGGGTCGTCGACTACAACGTCAAAGTGCGCGTGAAGAGCGACGGCACCGGGGTGGACATTGCCAACGTGAAGATGAGCATGAACCCGTTCGACGAGATTGCGGTCGAAGAAGCGGTTCGCCTGAAGGAAAAGGGCGTGGTCACGGAAGTGATCGCGGTGTCCTGCGGGGACGCGAAGTGCCAGGAAACGCTGCGCACCGCGATGGCCATCGGCGCGGACCGCGGCATCCTGGTCGAGACCACCGAAGAGCTGCAGCCGCTGGCCGTCGCCAAGCTGCTGAAGGCGCTGGTCGACAAGGAACAGCCGTCGCTGATCATCCTCGGCAAGCAGGCCATCGATGACGACGCGAACCAGACTGGCCAGATGCTGGCTGCGCTGGCCGATTTGCCCCAAGCCACCTTCGCCTCGAAGGTCGACCTCGCAGCTGACAAGGTCACCGTGTCGCGCGAAGTCGACGGCGGCATGGAAACGCTGACCCTCACGCTGCCCGCGGTCATCACGACCGACCTGCGCCTGAACGAGCCGCGCTACGTGACGCTGCCGAACATCATGAAGGCCAAGAAGAAGCAGCTGGACACCTTCAAGCCCGAAGACCTGGGCGTGGACGTGAAGCCGCGCCTGAAAACGCTGAAGGTCGCGGAGCCACCGAAGCGCGGTGCCGGCATCAAGGTGCCCGACGTTGCAGCGCTGGTGGACAAACTGAAGAACGAAGCGAAGGTGATCTGAACATGACCGCACTAGTTATTGCCGAACACGACCACGCCAGCATCAAGCCGGCAACGCTCAACACCGTGACCGCTGCCATCGCTTGTGGCGGTGAAGTGCATGTTCTCGTCGCAGGCGCGAACGCTGCAGAAGCCGCCAAGGCAGCAGCACAGATCGCCGGCGTGACCAAGGTCATCGCAGCAGACAGCCCCAGCCTGGCAGAGAACCTCGCCGAGAACGTCGCAGCCCAGGTGCTGGCGATTGCAGCGAACTACAGCCACATCCTGTTCCCCTCGACCGCCAACGGTAAGAACGTGGCGCCCCGCGTTGCCGCCAAGCTCGACGTGGCCCAGATCAGCGACATCACCAAGGTAGACAGCCCGGATACGTTCGAGCGCCCGATCTACGCTGGTAACGCCATCGCCACCGTGCAAAGCAGCGATGCCACCAAGGTGATCACCGTTCGCACGACCGGCTTCGACGCAGCAGCAGCCACCGGTGGCAGCGCAGCAATCGAAACCGCTGAAGGCGTCGCAGACAGCGGCAAGAGCAGCTTCGTCGGCCGCGAAGTCACGAAGAGCGAACGCCCCGAACTGACCGCAGCCAAGATCATCGTCTCCGGTGGCCGTGCCCTGGGTAGCGCAGAGAAATTCACCGAAGTGATGGCGCCTCTCGCCGACAAGCTGAACGCGGGCCTGGGCGCCAGCCGCGCCGCAGTGGATGCAGGCTACGCCCCGAACGACTGGCAAGTCGGCCAGACCGGCAAGATCGTCGCGCCGCAGCTGTACATCGCAGCCGGCATTTCCGGCGCCATCCAGCATCTGGCCGGCATGAAGGACTCGAAGGTCATCGTCGCGATCAACAAGGACGAAGAAGCACCGATCTTCAGCGTGGCCGACTACGGCCTCGTCGCCGACCTGTTCGTGGCCGTGCCCGAACTGGTGAAAGCGCTCTGAGCGTCTAGCCGCAATGAGCCAGAGGGCATCGTTCGCGATGCCCTTTTCGTATCCGCTGTATCTGGAGACATGACATGAGCTACACCGCCCCCCTCAAGGACATGCTGTTCGACATCGAGCACCTGGCCAACATCGGCGAGATCGCCAAGCTGCCGGGCTTCGAAGACGCCGGCCTGGAAACCGCGCAGGCCGTGCTCGAGGAATGCGCGCGTTTCAACCAGGACGTGGTGGCGCCGCTGAACATCGAAGGCGACCGCAACCCCTCGTCCTTCAAGGACGGCGTGGTCACCACCACGCCGGGTTTCAAGGACGCCTTTGCGCAGTACGTGTCGGGCGGCTGGCAGGGCCTGCAGCATCCGGCGGACTTCGGCGGGCAGGGCCTGCCCAAGACCATCGGTGCGGCCTGCGGCGAGATGCTCAACTCGGCCAACATGAGCTTCGCGCTGTGCCCGCTGCTGAGCGACGGCGCCATCGAGGCGCTGCTCACGGCCGGCTCCGACGAACTGAAGGCGGTGTACCTCGAGAAACTCGTGAGCGGCCAATGGACCGGCACGATGAACCTCACCGAGCCGCAGGCCGGCAGCGACCTGGCGCTGGTGCGCACGCGCGCCGAGCCGCAACCCGATGGCACCTACAAGGTGTTCGGCACCAAGATCTTCATCACCTACGGTGAGCACGACATGGCCGAGAACATCGTGCACCTCGTGCTCGCCCGCGTGAGCGGCGCGCCCGAGGGCGTGAAGGGCATCAGCCTGTTCGTGGTGCCGAAGTTCATCGTCGGCCAGGACGGCGCGCTGGGCGAGCGCAACGATGTGCACTGCGTGAGCATCGAGCACAAGATGGGCATCAAGGCTTCGCCCACCGCCGTGCTGCAGTACGGCGACCACGGCGGTGCCGTCGGCTATCTCGTGGGCCAGGAGAACCGTGGCCTCGAGTACATGTTCATCATGATGAACTCCGCCCGCTACGCGGTGGGCATGCAGGGCATCGCGATTGCCGAGCGCGCCTACCAGCACGCCGTGGCCTACGCCAAAGACCGTGTGCAGAGCCGCCCGGTCGACGGTTCGATGAACGCCAGCGCGCCCATCATTCACCACCCCGACGTCAAGCGCATGCTGATGACCATGCGCGCCTACACCGAAGGCTGCCGCGCGATGGCCTCGGTGGCCGCCGCCGCCTACGACGCCGCGCACCACAGCGCCGACGCCGATGCGCGCAAGCAGAACCAGGCCTTCTACGAATTCATGGTTCCGCTGGTGAAGGGCTACAGCACCGAGATGAGCCTGGAGGTGGCCTCGCTGGGCGTGCAGGTGCACGGCGGCATGGGCTTCATCGAGGAGACGGGCGCGGCGCAGTACTACCGCGACGCCAAGATCCTGACGATCTACGAAGGCACCACCGCCATCCAGGCCAACGACCTCGTGGGCCGCAAGACCGCGCGCGACGGCGGCCAGACGGCCAAGGCCATCGCTGCGCAGATCGAGAAGACCGAGGCCGAACTGGCCAAGAGCGACCAGCCCGCGGCCGCCGCCGTGCTCAAGCGGTTGACCGCCGCGCGCCTGGCCTTCATCGATGTGGTCGACTTCGTCGCCGGCCAGACCAAGGCCTCGCCCAACGCCGTGTTCTCGGGCAGCGTGCCCTACCTGATGCTCGCGGGCAACCTGGTGGCCGGCTGGCAGCTGGCGCGCTCGCTGATCATTGCGCAGGACCTCGCCTCGCGCAGCTTCGACACCGATTTCATGCTGGCCAAGATCGCCACCGCGCGCTTCTATGCGGAGCACATCCTGAACAAGGTGCCGGGCATTCGCGACAGCATCGTCGAGGGCGCCGAGAGCGTCACGGCGCTGGCGCTCGACGCGTTCTGACACCGCGCGCCGCTGTCGCCCATCCGACGGGCGCCAGCGGCGCGCCGCTTTTTTCCCTCATATAAAACCGAACCCATTCCCGGAGACAACATGTCCAAGCTGCCCCCCGTACTGGCGAACCTGCCGCTGCCCATCATCGGCTCGCCGCTGTTCATCATCAGCACCCCCAAGCTCGTGATCGCGCAATGCAAGGCCGGCGTGGTCGGCTCGATGCCGGCGCTCAACGCGCGCCCCGCGGCGCAGCTGGAAGAGTGGCTCATCGAGATCACCGAGGAGCTGGCCGCGTACAACAAGGCCAACCCCGACAAGCCCGCCGCGCCCTTCGCCATCAACCAGATCGTGCACAAGAGCAACGACCGCCTCGACCACGACATGGAGATGGTCGTGAAGTACAAGGTGCCGATCGTCATCACCTCGCTGGGCGCGCGCACCGACGTGAACGACGCGGTGCACAGCTACGGCGGCGTCACGCTGCACGACATCATCAACAACAAGTTCGCGCAGAAGGCCGTCGAGAAGGGTGCCGACGGCATCGTTGCCGTGGCGGCCGGTGCCGGCGGCCACGCGGGCGTGAAGAGCCCGTTTGCGCTGATCCAGGAAATCCGCCAGTGGTTCGACGGCCCGGTGGCGCTGTCGGGCTCCATCGCCACCGGCGACGCGGTGCTCGCCGCGCAGGCCATGGGCGCCGACTTCGCATACATCGGCACCGCGTTCATCGCGACCGAGGAAGCTCGTGCGAGCGACGACTACAAGCAGGCCATCGTCGACGGCAATTCCGACGACATCGTGTACTCGAACCTGTTCACCGGCGTGCACGGCAACTACCTCGCGCCCAGCATCGTGGCCGCCGGCATGGACCCGACCAACCTGCCCGAAGGCGACCTGAAGACCATGAACTTCGCCACCGGCGACGGCAGCAAGGCCAAGGCCTGGAAAGACATATGGGGCTCGGGCCAGGGCATTGGCGCCGTCACCGAAGTGGCCAGCGCCGCCGCCTTCATCGAGAAGCTGAAGCGCGAATACCAGCAGGCAAGGCAACGGCTGGCGCTTTGACCGCCATCGCGAACGGCGCGGCACCCGCTGAACCTGCCGGCGCGCCGTCTTCATCGCTGGGGCGCATGCCGCTGCTCGACGCGGCCAAGGGCATCGCCTGCGCGGTGATCGTCGGGCACCACCTCTCGCGCTACGGCCCGATGCCGGCCGGCGCGTACACGCTCGCGCCCGACTTCTTCGCCTGGCTGTCCGACCAGGGCCGCCTCGCGGTGCAGGTGTTCCTGGTGATCGCCGGTTTTCTCGCGGCGGCCAGCCTCGCGCCCGACGGCACCCTGCGCGTGGAGCGGCCGGTGGCGCGCATTCTCCAGCGCTACGGCCGGCTGGTGATGCCGTACCTGGCCGCGCTCACGGTGTGCGTGCTGGTGGCCGCGGTGGTGCGGCCGTGGCTCGACGAAGAGGTGGTGCCCGCATCGCCTACCTTCGGGCAGCTGGTTGCGCACGGGCTGCTGCTGCAGGACCTGCTGGGCTACGAGTCGCTCTCGACCGGCGTCTGGTACGTGGCTATCGACTTCCAGCTGTTCGCGCTCGCACTGGCGCTGGTCGGCCTGCCGACCTTGCTGCAGCGCACGAGCGGCGCCGCGCCGGCGGCACTGCGCGCGCGCTGGATGCCGGTGGCATTGGTCATCGGCCTGGCCGTGGCCTCGCTGGCGCTCTTCAACCGCAACGCGGGGCTGGACGACACGGCCTTCTACTTCTTCGGCACCTACGGCCTCGGCATGCTGGTGTTCTGGATCGGCCGCGCCACGCGCTTCAGCACCTGGCAGAGCGCCATCGCGCTGCTGGGGCTGGTGGGTGCGGGCGCGCTGGCCATCGACTGGCGCAGCCGCATCGCGACCGCGCTGGTCACGGCCCTGCTGCTGGCCGTGGCGCAACGGCGGCACTGGCTGTCGCCGCCGCACTGGCCGGCCGCGGCGGTGCCGCTGCAACGGCTGGGGCGCATGTCGTACTCGCTGTTCCTCATCCACTTTCCGGTGCTGCTCGCCATGAACGCGGCGGTGGCCAATGCCGGGCCGCACGGCGCGTGGTTCGACGCGGCGGGGCTGGTGGCGACCTTCGCGCTGTCGATCGCGGCCGCCGCGCTGCTGTACCGCTGGGTGGAGGCGCGCCCGGCGTCGTGGCGCGGCGTGTTCACGCTTTTTGCTGCATTGCTGGTCAGCGGCGTAGTCGTTTCGCACTAATCGCCCGGCGTTCCTGCTCGCCACGCCCTGACGCCGTGGCTTGATTTTTCTCAATTGCTTGCTTTAGAGCCCCGGGACGCGCAGTCTCCGGGCTCATAAAGTCGCTGTTGTCTTCGGTATGATTGTGGAAATTTCAGTAATTACTGAAAATCCACGAAACCAAGGAATGACCAAGCCCACGCCATCACGATCGCCGTTGCAGGCCTTCGCGTCGCCCGACGTCGGCGGGGTGGTGCAGGGTGCTGCCGCGTTGTTCTGGCTGCCACAGGCCGCATTGCTGGCGATGGCGGTGCAAGGGTTGGCGTCGGGCAGGGGCTTTGCGGCGGTGCTGTGGCCGGCCGTTGCGATCCTGCTGCTGGGCTTGCTGCGCGCGGGCTGCGAGGCCTGGGGCTCGCGCCGCACCTTCGGGCGGGCGAGGGCGCAGCTCTCGGCGTTGCGCGCGCAGACGGCGGCAGCATTGGCCGCAGGGTCCCCATTGGACCGCAGCCGCGCCCCTTCCGGCCTGGCCGCCAGCGTGCTCGCCGAGCAGGCCGAGGCGCTGGTGCCGTACCTCGTGCGCTACCAGCCGGCACGCTGGCGCGCGACGGTGGTGCCTCTGTTCATCCTGTGTGCCGTGGCCGCGCTCTCTTGGGTGGCCGCGCTGGTGCTGCTGTTCGCGGCGCCGCTCATTCCCGTGTTCATGGCCATCGTCGGCTGGCGCGCCAAGGCCGCGAGCGAAGCGCAGATGGTCGAACTTGGCGGCATGAACGCCTTTCTGCTCGACCGCCTGCGCGGCCTGGCGACGCTGCGCGCGCTCGGCGCGGTCGACGCCACGGCCCAGCGCCTGGGCGATGCCGCGCAGTCGCTTCGCCGGCGGACCATGGCGGTGCTGCGCATCGCATTCCTGTCGTCGGCCGTGCTGGAACTGTTCTCTGCCCTGGGCGTTGCGATGGTGGCGGCTTACGTCGGTTTCCATCTGCTGGGCACGCTCGGCTTCGGCACCTGGGGCCGGCAACTGAGCCTGGGCGAAGGGCTCTTCGTGCTGCTGCTGGCGCCGGCCTTCTTCGAGCCGCTGCGCGAGCTGTCGGCCGTGTGGCACGACCGCGCGGCGGGCGAGGCGGCGTGGGAGTCGCTCGACCGGTTGCAGCGCAACGCCTTGCCGCTGCCCGGCGCGAGCGCCTCGCTGACGCGCGCCGCTGCAGGCGACAAGCACGCCGCACCCGCGCTGGTCATCCACAACCTGCACTTCTCCTGGCCCGGCGAAGCGCAAGAAGCGCAAGCAGTGTTCGAAGGCTTCGAACTCCGCATCGCCGCCGGCGAGCATGTCGCGTTGACGGGCCCCAGCGGCGCCGGCAAGACCGCGCTGCTCGCGCTCATCGCAGGCCTGGTCCCCGCCAGCCGCGGCGAGATCTCGATCGGCGGCGTGACCCTCACCGACCACACCGTATCCGCGCTGCGCCAGCGCATGGCGTGGATGGGGCAGTCGCCGCATGTCTTCGCCGGCTCCGTCGAGGCCAACGTCACCTTGGGGCGCGCAGGCGTCGATACCCCGCAGGTCAGCGCCGCCATGCGCTTCGCCTCGCTCGAAGAGGTGGCGCAGGCGCATCCGGGCGTGGCGCTGGGCGAGGGCGGCCATGGCCTGTCGGGCGGCGAGGCCGTGCGCCTCGCGCTGGCCCGCATCGCCGTGCACCCGCACGCCGATCTCCTGCTGGTCGACGAGCCGACAGCGCACCTCGACACCGAGACCGCAGAGCGCGTGGCCGACGCGCTGGTCGCGCTCGCGCGCGGCAAGACGCTCATCGTCGCCACCCACGACCCGGTGCTCGCCACTCGCATGCACCGCACGGTCAGCCTCGGCGATGACGCGATGGAGCAGGCTGCATGAAGGCCGCCCAAGCCTCGACAAACTGGCGTGACAACTGGCGCGACCTGCGCCTGGTGCTGCGCCCCTTTCTCGCCGCGCAGCCGCGCCCGCTGCTGCTGGGCTGCCTGCTCGCAGCCCTTACCGTGCTCACCGGAATGGCGCTGCTCGGCCTCTCGGGCTGGTTCATCACCGCGACCGCGCTGGCCGGCCTGCATGCAGCCACCGCCTTCACCTTCGACGTGTTCATGCCCTCGGCGGGCATTCGGTTGCTGGCGCTCGGCCGCACGGCGTCGCGCTACGGCGAGCGGCTGGTGACGCACGACGCGACCTTCGCCGTGCTTGCCGCGCTGCGCGTGCGTCTGTTCCGCGGCTGGGCAAGGCCCGGGGCTGCTCGCGCGTTGCTGATGCAGCCCGCCCGGCTGTTGTTCCGCCTGACCTCGGACATCGACGCGCTCGAGTCGCTCTACCTTCAGCTGTTCGTGCCGGCCGCCGCCGCGCTGGGCGCCGCGCTGCTGGCGGGCGTGGTGCTCGGCTTCATGCATGTCGGCATGGGCGTGGCGCTGGCGCTCTGGCTGGTGGTCGTCGGCTGGGGCATCGCGTGGATCGTCGCAAGCCGCGCGCGCCGCCCCGCCGTGCAGCGCGCGCGCGCCATCGAAGCATTGCGCGCACGCACCGTCGACCTTGTGGCGGGCCAGACCGACCTGGTGATGGCGGGCCGCATCGATGCACAGCGCGCGGCACTGATGAACGCCGATGCGCAACTCGCCAAGGCCGACCTCGCATTGAACAAGCTCGAGGCCGCGGCCGGCTTCGCCTACGGCAGCGCGGGCACGTTGACACTCGTTGGCGTTCTGCTCGCCGTCGGCGCGCTGGTCGGCGAGGGCCTGATCGGCGTGCCGGCCGCCGCGCTGGCGCTGCTGGTGGCGCTCACGGCCACCGAACCTTTCGCGGCCTTGCGCCGCGGCGCGCTCGACGCGGGCCGCACCTGGCTCGCGGTTCGTCGCCTTGCGCCGCGCATGGCAGATGAAGAAGTGCAAGTCGAACCGCGCAACGAAGCCGCTGCCGCATTGCGGCTGGAGCACGTGAGCTTCGCGCACGCCGGCAGCGCGACGCCGGTGCTGCGCGACATCTCGCTGACGCTGGGCCTCGGCGAGCGCGTGGCGTTGATCGGCGCGAGCGGTGCGGGCAAGTCGACCTTGCTCGCCGCCATTGCTGGCGAGATCGCGCCGCAGCACGGCCTTGCGACTGCGCAGCCCGCCTGCCTGCTGACGCAACGCACCGAACTCTTCCAGGACAGCCTGCGCGACAACCTGCGACTCGCCAACCCCGCCGCCACCGACGACCAGCTGTACGCCGCGCTGCAAGCTGCAGGTCTGGAAGCCGATGTGCGCGCCATGGCCGCGGGCCTGGACACACGGTTGGGCGAAGGCGGCCTCGGCCTCTCGGGCGGCCAATCGCGCCGCCTCGCGCTGGCCCGCCTGCTGCTGCGCCCCGTGCCGCTGTGGCTGCTCGACGAACCCACCGAGGCGCTCGACGCGGGCGTCGCGCACGACGTGCTGCAGCGCCTTGCGCGGCACGCCGGTGCGCGCACGGTGCTCATCGCCACGCACCTGCGCCGCGAGGCCGCGCTGGCCGACCGCCTGCTGTGCATGCGCCAAGGCCGCATCGTGGCCGACCTGCGCCGGGGCAGCGACGCCTTCGACACCGCATGGCGCAGCCTGCGCCCCGACTGATTTCAGAGAACAAGAAAACAGGGAACACCAAAGGAAGAACCCCATGGACCTCGACATCGTTGCGCTATCGCGCCTGCAGTTCGCCGTGACGGCGCTGTACCACTTCCTGTTCGTGCCGCTCACGCTCGGGCTCTCGATCATCCTCGCCATCATGGAGACGGTCTACGTGATGACCGGGCGCGTGATCTGGCGCGACATGACCAAGTTCTGGGGCGTGCTGTTCGGCATCAACTTCGCCATGGGCGTGGCCACCGGCATCGTGATGGAGTTCCAGTTCGGCATGAACTGGAGCTACTACAGCCACTACGTCGGCGACATCTTCGGCGCGCCGCTGGCCATCGAAGGGCTCATGGCCTTCTTCATGGAAGCCACCTTCGTGGGCCTGTTCTTCTTCGGCTGGGACAAGCTCTCCAAGGTGGGCCACCTGACGGCGACGTGGGCGGTGGCCATCGGCTCGAACTTCTCGGCGCTGTGGATCCTCATTGCCAACGGCTGGATGCAGAACCCCGTGGGCGCGGCCTTCAACCCGCAGACCATGCGCATGGAAGTGACCGACTTCTTCGCGGTGCTCACCAACCCGGTGGCGCAGGCCAAGTTCGTGCACACCGTGTCGGCCGGCTATGTGTGCGCCGCCGTGTTCGTGCTGGGTGTGTCGGCCTGGTACGTGCTCAAGGGCCGTCACCTGGAGCTGGCCAAGCGCTCGATGACAGTGGCGGCCTCGTTCGGCCTGGCCGCCGCGCTGTCGGTGGCGGTGCTCGGCGACGAGAGCGGCTACCTCTCGGGCGAACACCAGAAGATGAAGCTCGCCGCCATCGAGGCCATGTGGGAGACGCAGCCCGCACCCGCGGCCTTCACCGTCATCGGCTTTCCCGACCAGGAGGCGCGCGAGACGCACTACGCCATTCACATTCCCGGCGTGATGGGCCTCATCGGCACGCGCTCGCTGGACACGGTGATGCCCGGCATCGACGAGCTCGTGAAGCGCGCCGAAGCCCGCATTCGAGAGGGCCTGAAGGCCTACGACGCGCTGCAGAAGATCCGCGAGGCCGGTGGCACCGGCAAGGTGACGCAGGGCGTGCGCGGCGACTTCGAGGACAACGGCATCAACATGGGCTACGCGCTGCTGCTCAAGCGCTACGTGGACGACCCGCGCACCGCCACCGACGAGCAGATCACCAAGGCCGCATGGGACACCGTGCCGCAGGTGGCGCCACTGTTCTGGCTGTTCCGCGTGATGGTGGGCATCGGCATGCTGCTGATCTTGCTGACGGGCACCTTCTTCGTGCTGTCGGCGCGCCGCAAGCTCGACAGCTACCGCTGGCTGCTGAAGCTCGCTGTGTTCGCGATTCCGCTGCCTTGGATCGCCATCGAGTCCGGCTGGCTGGTGGCCGAGTTCGGCCGCCAGCCCTGGGTGATCGAAGGCGTGCTGCCCACCGCGGTGGCCGTGTCGAACCTGGGCGTGAAGACGCTGCTGCTCACGCTCGCGGGCTTCATCGCCATCTACACCGTGCTGCTCGTCATCGAGATGAAGCTGATGCTCAAGGCCATTCGCAAGGGCCCGCAGGCCGAGCACTCGCCCGACGAGGGCGACACGCTGTCGCACGTTCCGCCGGCCCACGCAGGTACAGGTGCAGGCACAGGTGCAGGCACAGGTGCCAGCACCGCCTCGGCCGCCGCCCTTTCTTCCACCGGGAGCGCCGCATGATTCTCCACACACTCCTCGACTACGACACCCTGCGCTTCATCTGGTGGCTGCTCATCGGCGTGCTGCTGGTGGGCTTCGCCGTGACCGACGGCTTCGACCTGGGCAGCGGCATGCTGCTGCCCTTCGCGGCGCGCGACGACATCGAGCGGCGTGTTGTCATCAACAGCGTGGGGCCGGTGTGGGAGGGCAACCAGGTCTGGCTGATCCTCGGGGGCGGCGCCATCTTCGCGGCGTGGCCGCAGCTGTACGCCGTGTCGTTCTCGGGCTTCTACCTGGCGATGTTCGTGATTCTCACGGCGCTCATCCTGCGGCCCGTGGCCTTCAAGTTCCGCAGCAAGCGCGAGTCCGCGCAGTGGCGCGCGCGCTGGGACTGGGTGCTGTTCTTCAGCGGCTTCGTGCCCGCGCTGATCTGCGGCGTGGCCGTGGGCAACGTGCTGCAGGGCGTGCCGTTTCGCTTCAACGCCGACATGCACATCTTCTACGACGGCGGCTTCTTCGGCCTGCTGAACCCCTTCGCCATCCTGTGCGGGCTGGTGTCGGTCGCCATGCTCGTCATGCACGGCGCGGCCTGGCTGCTGCTGAAGACGCAGGGCGCGGTGGCCGAGCGCGCGCGCACCTACGGCATGGTCGCGGCGGTGCTCACCATCGCGCTCTATGCGCTGGCCGGCGTGCTGCTGGCCTCGAGCATCGGCGGCTACCGCATCAGCAGCGTGGTCGACACGGTGGGGCCGTCGAACCCGATGCTGAAGACCGTCGAGCTGCACGCCGGCGCATGGACCGCCAACTACGCCGCCCACCCCTGGACGCTGGCCGCGCCCGCGCTCGGCTTCGTCGGTGCGCTGGGTGCGTTGCTGGGCCTGATGCTGCGCCGCCCGGTGCTGGCGCTGCTGACCGCGGCGCTGGGCATCGCCGGCATCATCCTGAGCGTGGGCGCATCGATGTTCCCGTTCATCCTGCCGTCGTCGATCGACCCGCGCGCCAGCCTCACGGTGTGGGACTCGTCGTCGAGCCACCTCACGCTGTTCATCATGCTGGTGGTCACGGCGTTCTTCATTCCCATCATCGTGGCCTACACCAGCTGGGTCTACCACGTGCTGTGGGGCAAGGTCGACGAACAGGCGATCCGCGACGAGAGCGGACACGCCTACTGAACCGGAGGAAAAAAAGATGTGGTACTTCGCCTGGATCCTCGGCCTGCCGCTGGCAGCCGCATTCGCCGTGCTCAACGCCATGTGGTACGAACTGATGGACGACGACGCCGTTCGCAAGGCCAAGCTCGAGACGCCCGAGCCCGCGGGAGGGCAGGAGCGGCTCTGATGAGCCTGCAGGCGCCCTTTCGGGGGCCCTCTCAAGGCTCTTTCAAGGCTCTTTCAAGTCGCGCTCAGGGTTTTTTCTTCGACGCTCCGCCGCCCGTGATGCGGTCCTTCAGCGTCAGCACCTTCGTCACGGTCGCGCCCATGCCCATGAGCTTCATGGCGGTTTCGGGCGCGAGCCGCTGCACGTCGTCGAACCATGTCATCAGCCGGTCGATCAGGTCGTGCATCTCGCGCATGCGCTCCTGCGCATGGCGCTCGGCGTCGCTGGTCGGGGACTCGAGCAGCGCGTTGCGCAGCATCGACAGCGTGGGCTCGATCTCGCGGCGGCGGCGCTCCTCAGCCAGCACGCGAAAGATTTCCCACACGTCCGAAGGCGCCTCGAAATACTCGCGCCGGTCGCCCGCGTGGTGGCGCAGGTGCACCAGGCGCCAGGCCTGCAGTTCCTTCAGGCCCATGCTGACGTTGGAGCGCGAGAACTCCAGCAGCTCGGCAATTTCGTCGGCATTGAGCGCGCGCTGCGACAGGTAGAGCAGCGCATAGATCTGCCCGACGGTGCGGTTGATGCCCCACTTGCTGCCCATCTCGCCGAAATGGGCGACGAACTGGCGGTTGAGGGGAGGAAGGTCGGTGGAAGAAGCCATGCGCCGAATTGTCGCGCGGATGGCTGTAATTCCGGAAAGTTCTGAAAACTCAGCCCTGCGGCATGCGCCGCCGGTACGACCCCGGCGCGCCGCCCGTCCAGGCCTTGAAGGCCCGCTGGAAGGCCGCGCTGTCGGCAAAGCCCAGCTCTTCGGCCAGCACCGCGAGCGGCACCGTGCTGGTGTTCAGCCGCACGATGGCCAGGTCGCGCCGCAGCTGGTCCTTCAGCGACTGGAACGAGGTGCCCTCCGTGGCCAGGTGCCGCTGCAGCGTGCTGACCGACATGTGCAGCACGTCGGCCGTGGTCGCCAGGTCGGCCCAGGCGGGGCGGTGCTGCTGCAGCACCGCGCGCACCCGCGCGCTCACGGCCTGCTCGGCCATGCGCGGCAGGATCACGTTGGCCGGCGAGGCCGCCAGGAACGCCTGCATCTCCTGCGCGTCGCGGTGCACGGGCGTGTCGAGCGCGCTGGCGTCGAACCACACGGCCGACAGCGGCTGGCCGAACTGCAGCGGCCCGGGGAACACCTTGGCGTAGCCGTCGGCATAGGGCGGCAGCTCGAAGCCGAAGTCGAAGCGGCGCGCCACCAGCCGCCCGCCGTGCAGCCATGCCGACAGGCGCCAGTACACGCGCAGCATCAGCTCGTGAAGAAAGTTCTGGTAGGTGGCGGGCGGGTGGTTCAGCTGCAGCCCGAAGCCCGCCAGCGGCCCTTCGCGCAGCAGCACCAGCGACAGGTCGTCCTGCAGCAGCCCGAAGGTGTGCGCCACGCGGCGCAGCGCCACCTCGAAGGTGCGCGCGCCCAGCGTGGAGCGCGTCATCAGCGCGAAGCTGCCGCAGCGCAGCCGCCGCGTGAGAAAGCCCAGCGCCTCGTCGTCCATGCGCTGCATCAGCAGCGCGAACAGCGCCACGTATTGCTCGGCCGTGATTCGCGCGCCCACCTCGTGCAGCAGCGCGGGCGCGATGCCTGCGTCTTCCAGCGCGGTGTCCACGCACACCGCCGCCTCGGCGCCGCGCGCGCGCACGCCCGAGAGCATGCCCTGCACGAAGGCAATCGGAATGGTGACGGGCGGTTGCAGCATGTGTCGGCGGATTGACCTTTTCTGCCATGCGATCGAAGCGAAGTGCAATCGCCGGGCGGTGGCCGGTTTTCTACCATGCGACGGCACAAGAACGAGATGGAGACAAACACCATGTACATGACCCAGGGCCTTCACCGGGCCGTCCAGCAGCGCCCCGATGCCATTGCCGTGCGCTTCGCCGGCCGATCGCGCAACTTTCGCGACCTTGCCGGGCGTGTCGCGCGCCTGGCGGGCGCATTGCAGCGGCTCGGCATGCAGGCCGGCGACCGTGTCGCCATGCTGTCGCTCAACTCCGACCGCTACCTGGAGTACCAGATGGCCGTGCCCTGGGGCGGGGGCGTGCTCAACCCCTGCAACATCCGCTGGTCGCCCGCGGAAATCCTCTACTCGCTGGAAGATTCGGGCTCCAGCATCCTGCTGGTCGACGAGACCTTCCGCGCCGTGGTCGAGCAGATGCGCGGCCAGTCGAAGAGCCTGCGCGAGGTGGTGTACTGCGGCGACGGCGCCGTGCCCGCCGGCATGCACGGCTACGAAGGGCTGATCGACAACGCCGAGCCGGTGCCCGATGCGGTGCGCCGCGGCGAAGACCTGGCTGGCATCTTCTACACCGGCGGCACCACGGGTTTTCCCAAGGGCGTGATGCTCAGCCACACCAACATCTGCAGCTCGGCGCTCGCCGCGCAGGCCGAGGGGCTGGCGGCGCCCGGCGGCTGCTACCTGCACGCCGCGCCCATGTTCCACCTGGCCGACATGGGGCTGGCCACGCCGCACTGGTTCGTGGGCAACACGCACGCCGTCATTCCGATGTTCACGCCCGAGGGCGTGCTCGACGCCATCGAGCGCGACCGCGTGACCAGCCTGCTGCTGGTGCCCACCATGATCCAGATGCTGGTCGACCATCCCGCCATGCGCAAGCCGCGCGACCTGAGCAGCCTGAAGAACATCACCTACGGCGCGTCGCCCATTTCGGAGGCGGTGCTCAACCGCGCCATGGACGCCTTCCCCGGCGTCGCCTTTGCGCAGGCCTACGGCATGACGGAGCTGTCGCCCATCGCCACGCTGCTGCCCGCGTTCTTCCACACGGCCGAAGGCCGCAAGGCCGGCAAGCTGCGCTCGGCGGGCCGCGCCAGCGTGTGCATGGAGGTGCGCGTGGTCGATGTCGAGGGCGCCGAGGTGCCGCGCGGCACCGTGGGCGAGGTGGCCGTGCGCGGCCCCAACACCATGCAGGGCTACTGGAACAAGCCGGAGCAGACGGCCGCCGCGCTGCGCGACGGCTGGATGCACACCGGCGACGGCGCCTACATGGACGACGACGGCTTCATCTTCGTGGTCGACCGCATGAAGGACATGATCATCAGCGGCGGCGAGAACGTGTACTCCGCCGAGGTCGAGAACGCCATCAACCAGCACCCGGCCGTGGCCGCCTGCGCCGTCATCGGCATCCCGAGCGACGCGTGGGGCGAGGCGGTGCATGCGGTGCTGGTGCTGAAGCCGGGGCAGGGCGTGCAGCCCGAGGAACTCATCGCGCACTGCAAGACGCTGATCGCCAACTACAAGTGCCCGCGCAGCGTGGCCGTGGTCGACGCGCTGCCGCTGTCGGGCGCGGGCAAGGTGCTGAAGACCAAGCTGCGCGAGCCCTTCTGGCAAGACCGCCAGCGCAGCGTGGCCTGAGCCACTCCATTCACTATTTCATTTGCTCTTTCATCCATCACCTTCAGGAGCCATTCCCATGAGTCAAGACGTCTACGTGGTCGGGGTCGGCATGATCCCGTTCACCAAGCCGGGCGCCAACCAGCCCTACCCGCAAATGGCCAGCCACGCCACCAACGCCGCGCTGAAAGACGCCGGCATCGGCTACGAGCTGGTGCAGCAGGCCTACGTGGGCTACGTGTACGGCGACTCCACCGCCGGCCAGCGCGCGCTGTACGAGGTGGGCATGACCGGCATTCCGGTCGTCAACGTCAACAACAACTGCTCCACCGGTTCCACTGCGCTGTTCCTCGCACGCCAGGCCGTGGCCAGCGGCGCGGCCGACTGCGTGCTGGCGCTGGGCTTCGAGCACATGAGCCCCGGCGCGCTGGGCGCGGTGTTCAACGACCGCCCGAGCCCGTTCGACCAGTTCGAGCACATCACCGACGAACTGGTCGGCAACGAGCAGGTGCCGCTGGCGCTGCGCTACTTCGGTGGCGCCGGGCTGGCGCACATGCAGCAGTACGGCACGCAGATGTCCACCTTCGCGAAGATCCGCGCCAAGGCCAGCCGCCATGCGTCGAACAACCCGGTGGCGCTGTTCCGCACCGTGGTCACCGAAGACGAGGTCATGGCCGCGCCCGTGATGTGGCCTGGCGTGATGACGCGGCTCATGGCCTGCCCGCCCACCTGCGGCGCCGCCGCGGCCGTCGTGTGCTCGCCGCGCTTCGCGGAACGCCACGGCCTCGACCGCAGCGTGCGCATCAAGGCCCAGGCCATGACCACCGACCGCCCCATCACCTTCGAGAGCCGCGACATGCGCGAGGTGGTCGGCTTCAGCATGGCGCAGGAGGCCGCGCAGAAGGTGTACGACGCGGCCGGCGTGGGCCCGCAAGACGTCGACGTGGTCGAGCTGCACGACTGCTTCGCGCACAACGAGCTGCTCAGCTACGAGGCGCTGGGCCTGTGCCCGGTGGGCGGCGCGGAAAAGTTCGTGGTCGACGGCGACAACACCTACGGCGGCAAGGTGGTGACCAACCCCTCGGGCGGGCTGCTGTCGAAGGGGCATCCGCTGGGCGCCACCGGGCTGGCCCAGTGCACCGAGTTGGTCCAGCAGCTGCGCGGCACCGCGGACAAGCGCCAGGTCGAGGGCGCGCGGCTGGCGCTGCAGCACAACCTCGGCCTCGGCGGTGCGTGCGTGGTCACGCTGTACGAACGCGTGTAAGGACAACACGATGATCGACAAGAAATGGATCGGCCACGAGCTGCCACCCTCGGTGCTCCCCATCGAGCGCACGCGGCTGCAGTTCTTCGCCAAGGCCATCGGCGAGACCGATCCCATCTACACCGACGCCGCCGCCGCGCGCGACGCCGGCTACGCCGACCTGCCCGCGCCGCCCACCTTCCTGTTCGCGGCCGAGCTCGACTCGGGCGCGTCCGACCGGCTGCTGGCCGACCTGCAGATTCCGCTCGCCAAGCTGCTGCACGGCGAGCAGAGCTTCAGGTACCACCGCGCGGCCTGCGTGGGCGACACGGTGACGGTGCGCTCCACCATCACCGACATCTACGACAAGAAGAACGGCGCGCTCGAGTTCGTGGTGAAGACCTCGCGCGCCACCAACCAGCGCGACGAACTGGTGGCCGAGCTGCGCGCCGTGATCGTCTGCAGGCATTGAAAGCACACGCCATGACCACAGCGACCCCCTTGACGTACGACGCCGTGCAGGTCGGCGACGAGCTGCCCGCGCTGCAACTGCCGCCGGTGAACCGCACCACGCTCGCGCTGTTCGCGGGCGCCTCGGGCGACCACAACCCCATTCACATCGACACTGATTTCGCGCGCAAGGCGGGCATGCCCGACGTGTTCGCGCAGGGCATGCTGGGCATGGCCTGGCTGGGGCGGCTGCTCACGCAGTGGGCGCCGCAGTCGCAGCTGCGCCGCTTCGACGTGCGCTTCCAGGGCATCACCCACCTGGGCCACGCGGTGCGCTGCAGCGGGCGCGTGGTCGAGAAGCTGGTGCACGACGGCGAGCCCTGCGTGCGCGTGGAAATCCAGAGCGCCAACCAGTACGGCCAGGCCCGCATCGCCGGCGAGGCGCTGGTCGCGCTGCGCTGATTCACTCAAAGAAAAAAGAGAGACGAACACCATGACATCCAAGCTCGACGGCAAGGTCGCCCTCATCACCGGTTCGGGCCGCGGCATCGGCCGCGCCATTGCATTGAAGCTCGCCTCGGAAGGCGCGCGCATCGTCGTCAACGACCTCGACGCCGCGCCGGCCGAAGAAACCGTGCAGGCCATTCGCGAGGCGGGCGGCGAGGCCGTGGCCTGCGTCGGCAGCGTGGGCGCGCCGGACTTCGCGGAGCGCTTCGTCGGCACGGCGGTGAGCGAATACAAGGGCCTCGACATCGTCGTGAACAACGCCGGCTACACCTGGGACAGCGTGCTGCAGAAGATGACCGACGAG
Source organism: Variovorax sp. RCC_210 (assembly GCF_041355175.1). Classification (NCBI taxonomy): domain Bacteria; kingdom Pseudomonadati; phylum Pseudomonadota; class Betaproteobacteria; order Burkholderiales; family Comamonadaceae; genus Variovorax; species Variovorax sp. RCC_210. The sequence continues at coordinate 155,724 of NZ_JBFUPJ010000006.1, forward strand.
CAGTGGTACGCCATGATCGACGTGCACCTCACGGCACCCTTTCGCATCTTGCGCGCGGCGCAGCCGGTGATTCGTGCGCTGTCGAAGTCGGAGACCGAGGCGGGCCGGCGCGTGGTGCGCAAGGTGGTCAACATCTCGTCGGTGGCGGGGCTCTTCGGCAACGCGGGCCAGGCCAACTACGCGACCGCCAAGGCCGGCATCGTCGGGCTCACGCAAACACTGGCGAAGGAGTGGGGCCGCATGAACGTCACCGTGAACTGCGTGGCTTTCGGCTTCATCCAGACGCGGCTGACCGCGAGCACCGCCGAGGCGACGACCGCCAACATCGAGGGCCGCGAGATCAAGGTGGGCATCAACCCGGGGCTGCTGTCGATGATGGAGCAGTCCATTCCGCTGGGTCGCGGCGGCACACCCGAGGAAGCGGCCGGCGCGGTGTACCTGCTGTGCGCGCCCGAGTCCGACTACGTGAGCGGCCAGACGCTGATGTGCACCGGCGGCCTCACCGGAATCTGAGCATGCAGCAGCTTGAAGGCATCGCCTGGGCCGTGGCCGGCGACATCGGGCGCATCGTGCTGAAGCGGCCCGAGCGCGCCAACGCCATCGGGCGCGCCAGCGGCCTTGCGCTGGTGCGCGCCATCGACGAGGTGATCGCGCAGGCGCCGCGCGCCATCTTGCTGACCGGCGAGGGCCGCGTGTTCTGCGCCGGTGGCGACATCGACGAGTTCGTGGCTGCGCGCGATGCCTTGCCGGCGCTGGTCGACGACATCCTCGAACTGCTGCATCCGGCCTTGCTGCGCCTGTCGAACCAGCCCGCGCCGCTGGTCGTCGCGGTGAACGGCGCTGTCGGCGGCGCGGGCGTGGGGCTGGCGCTGTGCGGCGACTTCGTGCTCGCGGCGGAGTCGATGAAGCTGCGCACGGGCTATGCGGCCATCGGCCTGTCGCCGGATGCCGGGGCGTCGTATTTCCTCGCGCGTCGCGTGGGGCCGGTGCGGGCGCAGCAATTGCTGATGCTGAGCGACGCCATCGACAGCCGGCAATGCCTGGCCTGGGGCGCGGTCGATGCGCTGCACCCCGACGCCGAGCTGGCCGCCGCCGCCGAAGCGCTCGCTGCGCGGCTCGCGCAAGGGGCGAGCGCGTCGTTCGCGGGCATCAAGGCGCTGTGCGCGGGCGCACCCGCGCGGCCTTTCGACGAGCACCTGGCCATGGAGCGCAAGCTGCTGCGCGAGCGGGCCGGCAGCGCCGACGCGCGGGAAGGCGTGACGGCGTTCGTGGAGAAGCGCGCGCCGCGGTTCACCGGGCGCTGAGCCCGCGCGCGCACTGTGGCAGCCGCCGTGGCGGCTGTGCCGTCCGCGCGCGATGCGTGCAAGAATCTCCGCGGCGCATCGCCTTGCATGCCGCGGCACCTCACCTGGTGCCAGCCCACGGAGTTTCTTCTTGAGTCTTGTCTCCACGACCTCGCTTCGGTACTTCGCCGAAGTCGTTCGCACCGGTTCGATCAGGGCGGCTTCCGAGAACCTGTACGTCGCGGCCTCCGCCATCAGCAGGCAGCTCGCCATGCTCGAAGACTCGCTGGGCGCGCCCTTGCTGGAGCGGCGCCAGGGGCGCGGCAAGGTCAAGCTCACGGCGGCCGGCGAGATCCTGATGCGGTATCACAAGAACGTCGTCAAGGAGTCGGGGCGGCTGCATTCGGAGATCGAAGCGCTGCAGGGCCTGAAGCGCGGGCACGTGAATTTCGGCATGCCTGAATCGCTCACGCGCGACTTCATGCCGCAGTTTTTCTCCGGCTTCGCCAAGCGCTATCCGGGCATTTCGTTCAGCGTGAAGGTCAGCGGCAGCCCCACGCTGGGCGAGATGCTGCTCAACGACGACCTGGACGCCTGCTTCACCTTCGGCGACATCGCCTTCCACGACCTGTCGGTGGTCTATTCGCGGTTGCTGCCGCTGTATGTGCTGGTGCCCAACGGGCATCCGCTGGAAGGTTTCGAGTCGCTGCGGCTGTCCGACTGCGCGGAGTACAGCCTGTCGTGGCTCGACTCGTCGCTGTGGGCCAAGCAGCAGTACGACGAGATGCTCGCCAAGGCGAAGATCCGTCCGCGCATCGCGCTGGAAACCAACTCCTACGAACTCATGCGCAACGTGGCGGCCGAGGGCATGTGCCTCACCTTCACGACCACGCCGCTGGAAGACCCGCACGGGCGGCCCAGGGCGGGCTCCTACGTGCCGCTGAAAGACCCGCGCGCCCGGCCGCAGCGCCTGGCGCTGAGCGTGCACAAGGGCCGCAGCCTGCCGATTCCGGTGGCCGCCTTTTTGTCGGAGCTGACCGCCGCGCTCGAGGAGGCCGAGAAGCTGGCGAGGCCGGCCGAGGAGCCGCGGGCCGAACCGCGCACATCACAGGCATCACGGGCATCGCGCGCGCCGAAGGCCCGGCCCGGCAAGTGAGGCAAGCGCCGCGCGGCGGCGTGTCGGGCTGGCCTAGCTGGCCGCCAGCTCAGCCCGCAGCCAGCTCCGCGGGCGTCTTGTACTTCTGCACGGCCGCGAAGCGCCGCACCAGGTACTCGCCCGACTTGATGGGCGCATGCCGCGGCTCGCCTTCGCGCGGCGCGAACTCGGGCAGGCAGGCCACGGGCGTGTCGTAGTCGAGGTTGAAGAAGGTGGGAATCGAATAGCGCTCCCTGCCCGTGCGGTTCGCCACGCGGTGCGGGTTCGACACATAGACGTCGTTGGTCCACACCTTCACCAGGTCGCCCAGGTTGACCACCAGCGTGCCTTCCACATAAGGCGCGGCCACCCACTCGCCGCCGCGCGTGCACAGCTCCAGACCGCCGATGGGGTCTTGCGCCAGCACGGTCAGCATGCCGTAGTCGGTGTGCGCGGCGGCGCCCAGCTCCAGGTTGGTGAACGACTCCTGCGGCGGGTAGTGAAAGAGCCGCGACTGCACCATCGGCTTGGTCGCGTACTGCAGGAAGAAGCCTTCGTCCTTGCCCACGGCCGAGGCGAAGATCTTCAGCAGGTTGCGCCCCAGCGCGATGGTGGCGTCGAAGTAGGCCATGGCCGCGGGCGCGAGCCACGGCTTGTCGGCGGGCCAGCGGTTGGGGCCGTGCAGCGGCAGGCCGCCGGCCACGTCGGGGTCGGTGAGCGGCAGGTCCATGCCGAGCTCGTAGCTTTCCTTCAGGTCGGGCTTGTGGCCCGGATGCTGCGTGACGCCCATGGGCATGAAGCCGCGGCGAAAACGCTCGTCGATGCGGTCCTTCAGGCGCTCTTCCATCGGCAGCGACATGTAGCGGCGGGTGGCGTCGAACACGGCGTCGATCACGGCCTGCGGCACGCCGTGGTTCTTCACGTAGAAGAAACCGGTGTTGGTGCATGCGGCCTTGAACTGCTCGACCACCGGCCCGATGGGGCCGCCGGCCAGCCACGGGCCCAGGTCGAGGATGGGCATCTCCTGCGCGGAGGCCCGGCGCGGGGCTTCCAGCTTCTGTTCGTCTTGGGTCATTGCGTTGCTCCTTCGTGGGTGTGGTGTGGGGTGTGGCGGCCTCATGTGCCGCGGGAGAGGTCGGTGAACGCGTCCGCCCAGAACACCACGCGCCGCGCGATGGCCTTCGCCACGCCGTGCAGCACGATGCCGATGGCCGACAGCACGATGAGGATGGCGAACATGCCCGCCGCATCCATCGAGAAGTTGCGCTGCAGGATGAGGTAGCCCAGGCCGGCCTGCGCGCCCACGAACTCGCCGACGATGGCGCCGATCACGGCCAGCACGATGCCGATGTCCAGCCCCGCGAACACATAGGGCAGCGCATGCGGCAGCCGCACCATGCGGAACACGTGCCAGCCCGACGCGGTGAAGGCGTGCATCAGGTCGATCTGTTCCCGGGGCGCCGAGCGCAGCCCCACGATGGTGTTGGCGAGCACGGGGAAGAACACGATGGTCGCGGTGATCACCACCTTCGACGTGGTGTCGAAGCCGAACCACAGCACGAACAGCGGCGCCACCGCCACCTTGGGCACGGTCTGGAAAGCGACCACGTACGGGTAGAGCACCAGTTCGAGCAAGGCGCTTTGCCCGATCAGCGCGCCCAGCACAAAGCCGGCGAACGCGCCGAGCGCGAAGCCCGCGAGGATCTCGTAGAGCGTGACCCACAGGTGCGGCCACACCTCGCCGGACTGGAACACCTCGTACATCGAGCGCGCCACGCCCACCGGCCCCGGAAAGATCAGGTGAGAGACGCCCAGCGCGCTCACCACCAGCTGCCACGCGGCCACCACCGCCACGAAGACGGCCACGGTGAGCGCCTTGCGCCGCAAGGGCGTGAGCCAGGGCGCGGGCGGCGCGAGGTCGTTGGCCTCGTTGTTCACGGGGGTTGCGATGTTCTCGTTGAGGATGTTGTTCGCGGCGTTCATCCGTCGAGCCCTCCACTGGCATTCAGGTTGGCGCGGATGTCGCGCACATGGCTGCCGAAGCGCTCGGTGTTGATCAGCTCCAGCGTGCGGGTGGCGGGCAGGTCGACGTCGATCACCTGCGTGACGCGCCCGGGCCGGGGCGACATGACGACCACGCGGTCGCCGAGGAACACCGCCTCCGGAATGCTGTGCGTCACGAGCATGATCGTGGCGCCCGTGCGTTCGCGCAGCTTCAGCAGTTCCACGTTCATGGTCTCGCGCGTCATGGCGTCGAGCGCGCCGAAGGGCTCGTCCATCAGCAGCAGCATCGGGTCGTTGACCAGCGCGCGCGCAATGCCCACGCGCTGCTGCATGCCGCCGGACAGCTCGCGCGGGTACTTGGTCTCGAAGCTCGCCAGCCCCACCGGGTGCAGGTAGTGCAGGGCGCGCTCGCGCGCGACCGCGGGGTCGCGCCGCTGGATCTGCGCGGGCACCAGCACGTTGTCGAGAATGTTGCGCCACGGCAGCAGCACGGGCGCCTGGAACACCACGCCGATGTCGCGGCTGGGCCCGCTGTGGCGCCGCCCGCCGAGCTCGACCGTGCCGCGGCTCGCGCGCTCCAGCCCGGCCAGGATGCGCAGCAGGGTGCTCTTGCCACAGCCGCTCGGCCCGACCACGGTGACGAACTCGCCACGCGCGACGCTGAAGCTCACGTCGTGCAGCGCGACCACGTCGGCCCCATCCTTCGAACGGAAGGTCTTGTGCAGGCCTTTGAAGCGAAACGCCGGAACGGCGCCCGAGGCCTCTTGCAGCGTCGTGTGCCTCGCGGGGAACTGAACGAGCGCGCTCATGCCGTGGCCTGCTCGGTGCTGTGCGCGACCCACGCGTCGATGGCGCGAAGCGCCGCGGCGCGTTGCTGCGGCGAGATGAAGGCCGCCTCGAAGCTGTTGCGCGCCAGGCTCACCAGGTCGTCGCGGCCCAGGCCGAGCGCCTGCTGGCACGCGAGGTAGTTGTCGTTGACGTAGCCGCCGAAGTACGAGGGGTCGTCGGAGTTGACGGTCACGCACAGGCCCGCGTCCATCAGTTTGCGCAGCGGATGCGCGGCCATCGAAGGCACCAGCCGCAGCTTGAGGTTGGACAGCGGACACACCGTGAGCGGAATGCGCGCCTGCGCCAGCTGCGCGACCAGCGCGGGGTCGTCGAGGCAGGCGTTGCCGTGGTCCAGCCGCTGCACCTGCAGCAGCTCGACCGCCTCGCGCACGTAGGCGGCCGGGCCTTCCTCGCCCGCATGCGCCACCACCTTGAAGCCGCGCTCGCGGCAACGGCGGAAGAACTCGGTGAACTTCGAGGGCGGGTTGCCCACCTCCGCGCCGCCGAGGCCGAAACCCAGCAGCCGGTCGTACCAGGGGCGCAACGCATCGAGCAGCGCGAGCGCCTCGTCTTCGCTGCGGTGGCGCTGCACCACGACAATCAGGCCCGAGCTGATGGCGTCTTCGGCGCGCGCGGCCTCCATGGCGCCCAGCACGCCTTCCATCACCGCAGCCAGCGGCACGCCGCGGCTGGTGTGCCCTTGCACGCCGAGGAACATCTCCGCATGCAGCACGCGGTCGGCCTGCGCGCGGCGCAGGTAGTCGCGCGTCACGTCATGAAAGTCTTGCGGCTGCACCAGCACGCGGCAGCCGTCGTAGTACAGGTCCAGAAAGTCCTGCAGGTCGGTGAAGCTGTAGGCCGCGCGCAGCTCTTCCTCGGTCTGCCAGCGGATCGCCACGCCGTTGCGCCGGGCCAGCCGCAGGAAAAGCGCGGGCTCGATGGAGCCTTCGATGTGCATGTGCAGTTCGGCCTTGGGCAGGCCCGCCACGAATTGCTCGGGTGTCATGTCACAGCCCCTTGCAGGCCTTGGCGGCCTCGACGACGGCGTTGTGGTCGAAGCGGTTGATGGCCTCCACAAAGCCTGGCTTCAGGTAGAGCATCGACTCGGGCGGCAGCGTGCGCTTGATGAGCCCGTCTTTCAGCATCACGTCCTGCATGCGGCCGTAGGCGGCGGGGCTCATGGCGCCGATCAGCTTGCCGCCGTTCATGGCCTGGGCGTCGGCCATCGTCTCCAGCTGCGTCTGCAGCAGCGCGAGGTCCCACTTGGCGAGCGTGGCTTCGTCGGTGCCCGTGGGCTTGCCGCCGGGAAAGTGCTTCCAGTGGATCTGGCGCGTGCACTCGGGGTCGGTCTGCGCGAACAGCGTGGCCTTGGCCGCGCCGCGCGCGATGGCCTCGACCATCGCCGGGTCGGCGTCGATGGTCTTCTGCATGGTGGCGAAGGTGAAGTCGGGCAGCGAGCGCCACGCCGGGTCGAACAGCACGCGCATCTTCGCGCCCGCGTTCTGGAAGCCGGTGAGCGCCGAGCCCCAGAACATCAGCGCCTGCACGCGGCCCGTGCGCAGCGCCTCGAGCGCCGGCGCGCCGGCACCGGTGGCAATGATCTGCACCTCGGTGTCGGGGTTGACGCCGTTGGCGCGCAGGTAGCCCTTCAGCAGCGGCATGCCGCCCGTGCCCAGGCTGAAGATGCCGATCTTCTTGCCCTTCAGGTCGGCCACCGTCTTCACGGGGCTGTCCTGCGGCACGCCCACGCCCCAGTCGATCACGCCGGTGCCCATGAGCCCGCGCACGGCGACGTTGTTCTCCGTGTTCGCCTGGATGAGGCCGGTGGAGTTGACCTGCGCGAAGTCGACGCCGCCCGCCACCATCTGCTGGATGCCCTGCAGCGATCCGCCGGTGGTGACGATCTTGACGTCGTAGCCCTCGTCCTTCCAGTAGCCCAGCGCGATGGGCAGCGTGAGCCAGGGGTAGGTGACGTTGACGACCTGCGTGCCCAGCGCGATAGTCACGGGCTTCAGCGGCTTGGCCTGGGCCTGCGCCGCGGGGCTCGACAGCAGCAAGGCCAGCGCGGCAAGCGTGGCCGCGGCGCATGCGGCCATGCGGTCATGCACGCGGGAAAGAAGGGCGAGGGCGGGTGTCAGGTGGGGGCGCATGAACGATCCTGTGTTGGTCGGATCGTTGCGAGATTAGCCCCGGAAACCAATCGCTTTGGATCAATATTCCGTCTGTATTGTTCTAATTTTTAGCGCATTAAATCGGCACCGTAAAAGCCGTTGCCGCACGCGCTCTGCCAGCGATGCACTCAGGCGTGCAGCCCGAACATGCGCCGGCTGTTGGCGCTGCAGGCCTGCACGATCTCGTCGACCTCGCGCTGCATGAGTTCTGCGACGCCCGCGGCAACCCAGCGCAGGTTCGCCGGCTCGTTGTGCCCGCGGCGGCTGCCGGCGTTCTTCGGGAACAGGTAAGGCGCGTCGGTTTCAAGGTGCAGCCTGTCCAGCGGCAGGTGCGGCACGGCCTCGCGAAGCGCCTGGCCGCGTTGAAGGTCGGTCACCCAGCCGGTGATGCCGATGTCGAGCCCCATCGCCAGGAAGGCTTCCGCTTCCGCGCGGTCGCCGGTGAAGCAATGCACCACCCCCCGCGCGCCGTCGGCCACCACGGGCGCGAGCATGTCGTGGAAATCGGCGAAGGCGTCGCGGCAGTGGAGAAAGAGCGGCTTGCCCGCCTGCACGGCCATCGACAGCTGCTGCCCGAACGCCGCGCGCTGCGCCTCGGGCGTGGAGAAGTTGCGGTTGTAGTCGAGCCCGCACTCGCCGACCGCCACCACTTCGGGGTGCTTCCACAGCTCGGCCAGTGCGCGGAAGGTGTGCGCGTCGAACGACTTCGCGTCGTGCGGATGAACGCCCGCGGTCGCGAAGACCACGCCGGGGTGCGCCCTGGCGAGCTCGAGGGCAAGGTGGCTGGAGGCGAGCGAGGTGCCCGTGGCCAGGATCTGCGCCACGCCCGCCGCTTGCGCGCGCGCCAGCAGGGACGTGGTGATCGACGCCAGTTGCGACGCGTGGAAGTTGACGCCGATGTCGACCATCCGTGGGCCTTCGTGTTTCGAATCTGTGCTCATGCGCCGATGGTACGAGGCGATGGCAGGGCCGGTGCGCGGCGGGTCGCGTGCAAAAAAATGCCCGCGCAAGGCGGGCGAACAATCCCCTCAGGTGTCCGCATGGACGAAGGATCGAGCGGCCAGTCTAGGGCGCGATCGCGGCGCTTGGAATACCCGAAAAGAGGTAGGCCGAGGGGTGGCTTTCGTGATGGATTTTTCGCTTGCCCGGTGCTTCCATGCCCGGCCCATGACAGCCGCTCACATGCCCTGCACCTCCCCCTGCTTGAGCACCTGCAGAAACGCTTCCGCCGCCGGCGACAACGACCGCTCGCGCCGCAGGTGCACGCCGATCACCCGCTCGATGGTCGGGCGCATGAGCCGTTGCGTGACCAGCCGCTTCTCGGGCGCCACGATCGACGGCGGCACCACCACCACGCCGAGCCCGTTCGCCGCCAGCGCCACCGCGGTGGCGAGCAGCGAGACCTCGTGCGCGATCTTGAGTTCCACGCCGGCTTCGCGCGCGGCGGCCTCGATGCGGCCCCTGATGCCGTAGCCCGAGCGCACCGTGACCAGCGGCAGCGCGCTCAGCTGCTTCCACGTCATCGGAACACCGCCCGCGAAAGCGGGCGAGGGGAGCGCCGCGGCCACCAGGGTCTCGCGGATCAGCACCTCCTCGCGCAGGCCGGCCACGGGCGCCTCCAGTGTTCCGATGCCGAAGTCGACATGGCTGGTCTCGATGGCGTGGACGAAATCGGCGGGGCCGACCTCTTCGATCTCCAGGCTCACGCCAGGGTGGCGGTCCAGGAACCTGCGCATCGCCGGCGGAAGCATGGCCTGCGCCACGGCGGCGGTGGCCACCACGCGCACGCGGCCGGCATGCAGGCCCGCGAGCTCGTTCATCGATGTCGTCAGCCCCTCCATTTCCGCGAGGGCCCGCTGCGCGTACCCGATGGCGCGGGTGGCGGCGTCGGTGCGGTGGATGGCGCGCGTGTGGCGGTCGAACAGGTTCAGCCCGAGCTTGCCCTCCAGCTCCCGCAGCAGCATGGTGACCGCCGGCTGCGTGAGCGCGAGTTCCTGCGCGGCGGCCGACACGCTGCCCGCGTGGTAGACCGCCACGAAGGCGCGCAACTGCCGCACCGAGGGAAAGGAAGATAAGGGTTGCTTATGAATCGTCATGGAAGGATTCATTTTTCAGAAAACATGCCCTGGACTCTAATCAAGAACATTCCCTGAAAACACAAACCTGCAGACCCCTGCATCGAACGCGGGCTGCAACGGAGACAAACAATGAACAGACGCAACGCGATCCTGCGGGCGGCCGCCGCCATGGCGGCGGCCACGGCCGCGGCCCGTGCATGGGCCCAGGGCGACAAGCCCGTCACGCTCGTGGTTCCCTACGCGCCGGGCGGCACCACCGACCTGCTCGGGCGCATCCTGGCCCGGGAGATGGCGCCGCTGCTGGGCGGCACCATCGTCGTGGACAACAGGCCCGGCGCGGGCAGCGGGCTGGGTGCGGCCTACGTCGCGCACGCGCCCGCGGACGGCCGCACCTTGCTCGTGGCCACGAGCACCACGCTGGCCATCAACCCCTGGCTCTACAAGCGCCTGGGCTACGACCCGGCCAAAGACTTCGCGCCCATCGGCATGATCGGCTCGGTGCCGCTGGTGGCGGTGGTGAACGCGTCGGTGCCGGTGCGCTCCGTGGCGGAACTTGTCGCGCTGTCGAAGGCGCAGGCGGGCAAGTGGAGCTACGGCTCCGCGGGCAACGGCAGCCCCCAGCACCTGGCCGTGGAAATGTTCAAGTCGGCCACCGGCGCCGACCTGACGCATGTGCCCTACCGCGGCAGCGCGCTGGCCATGACGGACCTGCTCGGCGGGCAGATCCAGCTGATGTTCAGCGACATTCCCCCGGCCCTGGCCCATGTGCGCACGGGCCGGCTGCGGGCGCTGGGCGTGACGTCGGCCAGGCGCCAGTCGGCGATGCCCGAGGTGGCGACGCTGGCCGAGTCGGGTGCCGCCGGCATGGGCGACTTCCAGGCGGTGGCCTGGCAGAGCCTGGTCGCGCCGGCCGGTACGCCGCCGGAGCTGGTCGCGAAGTATGCGGCCGCGCTCGACAAGGTCATGAAGCAGCCCGAGATCCAGTCGCGCCTGGCGTCCGAAGGGGTCGAGGCAGCCACGATGTCGCCGCAGCAACTCGCCGCGTACATCAAGTCGGAGACCGCGCGCTGGGGCGCGGTGGTGAAGGCCTCCGGCGCGACGATGGACTGAGGCGCCGCAAGGCGCCATCGCGGCGCGGCGCGGTCGCACCGATGCCAATACCGGTGCCAGCACCGGTGTCAGCACCATGCCGCGCAACCGCGTCAGTCAGGCTTGAAGCCTGAATCCCTCACGACCGGCGCCCACTGCGCCAGCTCGGCCGCCTGCAGCCGCGTGAAGTCGCTCGACTTCAGGTAGGCGGGCTGCAGCACCAGCTTGGCCAGCTTCGCCTGCACCTCCGGATCGGCCATGACCTTGGCCAGCGCCTGCTCGATCTGCGCGACCACGGCGGGGGGCGTCTTCGCGGGCAGGAACGCGCCGAACCAGCCCTCCACCGGCGCCATGCGAATGCCCTGCTCGGCCAGCGTGGGAATCTCGGGTGCCAGCACGTAGCGCTTGTCGCTGAAGATGCCGAGCACGCGGATCTTGCCGGCGCGTTGGTGCTCGATCTGGTCGACCAGCGTGTCGATGGCCGCCTGCAGGTGCCCGCCGATCAGGTCGGTGACCAGCGGCGCGCCGCCCTTGAAGGCGATGTGCGTCCATTCGAGCCCGGTCGTCTTGCCGAACTCCAGGCCCGCGAAGTGCGCGAGTCCACCGGCGCCGGAGGTTCCGAAGTTCGGGTTCGGCGAGGCCTTTATCGCGGCGACCAGTTCGGGCGCGGTCCTGATGCTGCTGGTGCCCGGCACCGCGAGCCCCATCGGATAGCTGGCGAGCCGCGCCAGGGGAATGAAGTCTTCCATCACCTTGTAGTCGGTCTGCCCCGCGTACACGAGCGACTGGATGGTGGTCAGCGCATTGGGCGCGATGAGGATCACGCTGGCCGTCCGCGGGCGCGCGCTTGAGCTGCGAGGCCGCGATGCGCCCGCCCGCGCCGGGCTTGTTGTCGACCACCACCGAGGTCTTGAGCAGTTCCTGCAGCGGCTGCGTGATCAACCGCGCCAGCTGGTCGACGCTGCCGCCGGGCGGGTAGGGCACCACGAGCTTGACCAGGGGCGGGATCGGCTGGGCCTGGGCATGCGAGGCGGCCGCCAGGGCAACCATGGACAGGCCGCAGGCCATCAGCAGGCGCCGGGTGAAATGGGACATGGTGGTCTCCGTGAAGTGCGTGAAGTGCGTGAAGTGCGTGAGGTGGCACTGGGTGGGGGTGTTCTCGATGGCGCTCGGCGAGCGAGCTGCGGCCATGGATGGCGTCAGGGGCGGTGAGGGCTTGGGGCGGCTGCGGCGGCCGGTCACTTCTGCGGCTGCCCAGGCAGCCGCGAAATCACGGCGGCCCAGCGCCGCGACTCCGCGTCGATGAAGCCCGCGAAGGGCTTCGGCCCGAGGTAGGCGGGCTCGGCCGACAGCGTGAGGATCTGCGCCTGCACCTCGGGCTTTTCCAGCACGGTGCGCAGGCCCGTTGCGAGCTTGTCGCTCACCTCCGGCGGCAGGCCCTTCGGCGCGAACATGCCCAGCCATGCCGGTGCCGCGTAGCCGGGCACGGTTTCGCCGATGCTCGGGATGTCCGGCGCCAGCTTCGAGCGGCTCGCGCTGGTCACGCCCAGCGCCTTCACCGTGCCGGCCTTCAGGTGGCCCGCCACCGAGGTGAGGTCCACGAACGCGACGGGCACCTGGCCGCCGATGACGTCGCTCACGGCCGGCGCGCTGCCGCGGTAGGGCACGGCGGGCAGCCGGGTCTTGGTGGTGCTGGCCAGCAGTTCGGCTGCCAGGTGGTGGGCGGTGTACTGGCCGGAATTGCCCGTGGGCACCTCGGTGGTCTTGGCGGCGTCGAGCAGCGCCTGCAGCGTGGCGTAGCCAGCACCCGAGCCAGACCCAGAGGCCGAACCGGAACCTGCCACCAGCACCAGCGGAATGTCGGCCACCTTCGCCAGCGGCTGCAGCTGCTCTTGCGGGTTGAGCGCGGGCGCGTCGGGCAGGTGGGGGCCGATGACGATCGCGCCCGCGGCACCCATGCCGAGGGTGTAGCCGTCGGGGTTGGCCTTGGCCACCAGCATCAGGCCGGTCGCGCCGCCGGCGCCGGGCTTGTTGTCCACGATCACGGGCTGGCCCAGCACCTGTCCCAGTTCGCGTGCCACGACGCGCGCGACGCCGTCGGCCGATCCGCCGGCCGCGAAGGGCGCGATGACCGTGACCGGCCTCGAGGGAAAGGCCTGGGCCTGCGCACCCAGGGCCGCGCCGGCGAGCGCGACGACGCACAGGAGTTTTCGAACGGGTAGGTGGCGCACGGTTGTCTCCGTTGGTTCTTGTTGTTGCTGTCGTCGCTCGTCGCTCGTCGTTGTCGTGCGGGCGGCGCTCAGGTGCCGATGCCGGCACGCCGCAGCATGGTGTCGAAGATGACCCGATGCACCTCGCCCTTGCCCGCGACACGCGTCTGCGGCACTGTGCGCAGGATGGATTCGGGAATGGCCCGGTTCGGCCCGCTGCCCGCATCCGACGCGAGCTGGATCTCGCAGGCGCGCTGCATCACCCACAACCGGTTGAAGGCGGTCGGAATGTCGGGGCCGACCGCCAGCAGCCCATGGTTGCGCAGGATGAGGTGGTTGCGGCTGCCCAGCGACTTCACGAGCCGCGGCTGCTCGTCGAGGTTGGTCGTCACGCCTTCGTAGTCGTGGTACGCCAGGTCGTCGTACAGCATGGCGCTGTAGAAGTTGTCGTGGCGCAGGCCCGATTCCTTCGACGCCACCGCGCAGCCCGCGGTGGTGTGCACATGCATGATGCAGTGGGCATCGGCCCTCGCCGAATGGATCGCGCTGTGGATCACGAAGCCCGCGCGGTTCACCTGGCCTGTGTTGCCTGTGTTGCCTGGGTTGCCGGGGCTGTCGATGCGGGGGCTGCCGTCGACGTCGATGCACACCAGGTTCTCGGGCGTGACCTCCGCGTAGTGCAGGCCGAAGGGGTTGATCAGGTATGCGGGCTTGCCGCCCTCGGCGCCCGGCACCCGCACCGTGATGTGGTTGAAGATGAGTTCCGTCCAGCCGAGCCAGTCGAACAACCGGTAGCAGGCGGCGAGGTCTTTGCGGAGCTTGGCTTCTGTGTCCATCGGGGTCTTTCCATGTGACTAGGCGGGCGTGCCCAAGTTATCCACGTTGTTCACGTTGTCCAGGTTGCCGGTCAGCCTGTCGACCAGGGCCAACGCATCGCCGGGCACGCGGTCGCCGCGCCATGCGACATGCTGGTCCGGCCGCGAAAGCAGCAGCGCGTGGCGGTAGGCATCGGGCACGGCCCGGGCCTGCACGTCGAGCACCGCGAGCGGCATTCCCCGGCGCGCGGCCGCCTCCAGCAGCGCGCCGGCATCGACCTGCGGATCGAAGCGCAGCAGCGTGTACTCGGGGCCCATCGCGTCGTACAGGGAGCGCCCGTCGTCCAGCCAGAAGTGCGGCGTGCGGCAGCCGGGCACGGTGGAGGGCGTGAACCCGTCCATCGAGTACGCGGGGGCCTGCTCTTCGTCGTAGGCGATCAGTGGAGAGGCGTCGTAGTAGTAGCCGAAGTTCAGCCCCGCGCAGCAGTACTGCTTGACGTTGAGGTCGTACAGCGCCTGCCCGGCCGCCCGGCGGGCCTGCTCGCCCGCGGGGCCGGGCGCCTCGATGCCGGCGGGCACGCCCTCGCGCTCCTTCTGCAGGGCGATGGCGTGGTTCATCGCAAAGCTGGACACCTGCTCGGTGATCGGCTGGCGCTCGGCTTCGTAGGCGGCCAGCACGCCTTCCCCGGCCCAGCCGTTCAGCCGCGCGGCCAGTTGCCACGACAGGTTCATCGCGTCGGCGATGCCGGCGTTCATGCCGTAGCCCGCCATCGGCACCCACAGGTGCGACGCGTCGCCGCAGATGAACACGCGGCGGTCGCGAAACCTGTCGGCCACCAGCCGGCGGCCGACCCAGTCTTCCTTCGAGATGATCTCGTAGCTGAAGTCGTCGCCCACGCCGAGGATGGTGCGAATGGCCCAGTCGCGGTCGACCGAATCGAACGCCAGCTCGTCCGAGCGCAGGTAGTTGTGCAGCAGGAAGGTCTCGCGCCCGTCGATGGCGTACACGTTGCCGCTGCGCCGCGGGTTGAGCGAAAAGGTGGCCCACGCCGGCGCATGGCCGGTGCGCGCGAGCAGGTCGGGCGCGCGGAAGTAGGTCGACTGCACGCGCCCCACCACGTCGGTGCCGGAAAGCTTCGCGCCGATGGCCTTGCGCACGGCCGAGCGGCCGCCGTCGCACCCCACCAGGTACTGGCAGCGGACGTGGATCTCCTCGCCCGTGTCGAGGTCGATGCCCCGTGCGCGCACGCCCTGCGCGTCCTGCGTGAACTCGTCGATGCGCGTGCGGCTGAGAATGGTGACGCCCGGCGTCGCCTCGGCATGTGCGAAGAGCACCGGCTCCAGGTAGATCTGGTTGATGCGGTGCGGCGGCTCGGGGGTGGGCCACCAGCCGTCGGGCCCGCTCTTGTCGGTGTAGCGCGTGGCGCGCGAGGGAATGTGGATGCGCGAGAGTTCTTCGCCGGTGAAGCTGGTGCGGTACGACACGTCGTTGGCGTGGTCGGCCGGCAGGCCCGTCTCGCGCAGCGCCTTCGAGACGCCCAGGCGCCTGAAGATTTCCATGGTGCGGGCCGACACGTGGTTGCACTTGACGCTCGGCGCTTCGCCGCGGTGGCGCGTCTCGGCCACGAGCACGCCGATGCCCCGCTGCGCGAGGTCGATGGCCAGCGCCAGGCCGACCGGTCCAGCGCCGACGATCAGGGCCTGCGTCTCGATGTTCTGGGTCATGCGCTGTTTCTGTGAAAAGAGGTGGAACACCCCTGATTACAGTGAAAGCGCCGGCCGAAGGAAAATCAATTCTTCAAGGCCGATTCATCAGAATGCCTTATCCGTTGCGTGCATCCCCCTGGATGCACGGGCAGCCGCCAGGGTTCAGCGCGCGGCGAAGCGCGCCAGCCGCTGCCCGATGATTTCCTCGGCCTCGCGCATGATCCGGTCGATCAGCTGCTTCACCGTCGGCACGTCGTGGATCAGCCCGGCCACCATGCCGCACGACCACGCACCGGCGTCCATCGCGCCCTCGCGCATGATCTTCGGGTACACGCCCGCCACCTCGTCGAGGATGTCCTCGAACTTCAGCGCCGCGCCCAGCGTGCGCTCCTTCTCGATCAGGCGCTCCACCGCCGCGTTCTTCAGCACCCGCTCGGTGTTGCGCAGCGGGCGCATCACCAGGCGCGTGTCGAGCTCGCTCGCGGCCACGATGGCCTGCTTGACGTTCTCGTGCACCGGTGCCTCCTGGGTCGCGATGAAGCGCGTGCCCATGTTCATGCCTTCGGCGCCGAGCGCGAGCGCGGCCACCAACGAGCGGCCATCGGCCATGCCGCCGGAGGCGACGAACGGAATCTTCAGCTCGTCGGCCGCGCGCGGCAGCAGGATGAAGTTGGGCACGTCGTCTTCGCCCGGGTGGCCGCCGCACTCGAAGCCGTCGACGCTCACGGCGTCGCAGCCGATGGACTCGGCCTTCAGCGCGTGGCGCACCGAGGTGCACTTGTGGATCACCTTCACACCGGCCTCGTGCAGCGCGGGCAGCCACTTCTGCGGGTTGTTTCCCGCGGTTTCCACCGCCTTGATGCCGCCGTCGAGGATGGCGCGGATGTAACCCGGATAGTCGGGAGAACTCACGGTCGGCAAGAAGGTGAGGTTCACGCCGAAGGGCTTGTCGGTCATTTCGCGGCAGCGCGCGATTTCCTGCGCGAGCAGCTCGGGCGTGCGCTGCGTGAGGCCCGTGATGATGCCCAGGCCGCCGGCGTTGGACACGGCGGCCGCCATTTCGGCGAAGCCGACGTAGTGCATGCCACCCTGGATGATGGGATGCTCGATGCCGAACAGCTCGGTGATGCGGGTCTTCATGAAGGTCTGCCTCGATGGATTAGGAATGGGTGGAGAAAAAAGATGCGCGCGGGGCCGCCGTGAACAGCGCTGCTTCAGCGCCCCTGGAACACGGGCTCGCGCTTCTCGACGAAGGCGCGGCTGGCTTCGCGGTGGTCTTCGGTCTGGCCGCAGTGCACGTGGTGTGTCGCCTCGAGGTCGAGGCAGTCGTCCACGTCGCCGGCCATGGCGCGGTTCAGGTTTTCCTTCATGTAGCGGTAGGCCACGGTCGGGCCGGCGGCCAGGGTGCGCGCGATCTGCGCGGCGCGCTCGGCCAGCTCGTCGGGCGCGCACACCCAGTTGGCCAGGCCCAGCTTCAGCGCCTCTTCCGCGCTCACGCGGGGCGACAGCAAGTAGAGCTCGCGGGCCTTGGCGGCGCCGACCAGCTGCGTCATGAAATAGGTGCCGCCGTAGTCGCCCGAAAAGCCGACGCGCGCGAAGGCCGTGGTCATGATCGCGGTGCTGGCCATCACGCGCAGGTCGCACGCCAGCGCCAGCGACAGCCCGGCGCCGGCAGCGGGCCCGGGCAGGGCGGCGAGGGTCGGCTTGGGCATCTTGAACAGCCGGCCCGCGGTGCCGCGCTGGTTGGCGCGCTGGCGGTGAATGGCCTGGTCGATGGTCAGCGCGCCCACGGTGCCGTCGCCGGACGCGGCCATGCCCTTGACGTCGCCGCCCGCGCAGAATCCCTTGCCCGCGCCGGTGAGCACGATGCAGCGCACCCGGGTGTCGAGCTCGGCGGCGGCCAGCTGCGCCTCGAGCGCCTGGTTCATGGCGAGCGACATCGCGTTGCGCGCCTCGGGCCGGTTCAGGGTCAGCGTGAGCACGCCCTCGTCGAGCGTGGCCAGGAGGTGGGGAGTGCCGGTATCGATGCTCGAGGGTTGGCTCATCACAGGTTCCCCTCCAGTGCCTTCGCCTCGGCTTCGTAGTGCGGGTACGAGGCCTTCATGGTGGCCCCGTTCAAAATCATCTCGGCCACCAGCGTGCGCGAAGGCAGCTCATAGACCTTGGTGCGCACCCACACGGACTCGGTGCGCGCGCTTTCGCTCAGCGCGACGATCTCGCGCTCCAGCTCGTAGTCGGTGTCGACGAACAGCGGTCCCTTCACCAGGCTGATTTCCTGCCCCGCGAAAAGGCCCACGGCCGGCTTGCGCCCGCCGAGCTGTGCCTCGGCGATGGTGGAGCCGAGCAGCACGCTGATCATCTCGGTCGGGATGATGGCGCGGCCCCAGGGCGACCGCTTGCCGCCTTCGGGCGTGTACCAGTCGCAGGGCTCGGTGATGACCTTGAGCTTGTCGTTCAGCGTGAACGGGTAGTGGTCGCCCATGTGCTGGTCGAAGCCCATGCGGATCTTCTCTGCGACCGCGCCGCGCTGGCCCACCTTCAGGTCGCGGTTGATCACCAGCCCGGTGGGCGGGCGCAGCTTGGCGATGCGCTGGCGAAGCTCGTGCGGGTGCGCCGAGGCATCGCCCACCGAGGCCGTGCCCTGCAGCACGGGCGTGCCGTCGGCCTTCTCCGCGCGCAGGCGCACGAAGGTGGCGCCGGGCGCGGGCCGCTCGACGAAGGCCCGCACCGATTCGCCCTCGACCACCATGTTCTGGTAGTGGGCGCTGATGCAGCCGGTCTCGAACCAGGCCTGGCCGAACAGCTCGAACAGCAGGGGGTCGAACTGGCTGAAATGCGTCGGGCCTTCGATGGGCCCGGCCCGCAGGCCGAGGCCCTCGGCCATGGCGTCGTCGTGGATGGACTTGTGGCCGTCGTACTTCTGGTCGGCCAGCATCTGGCGCGGTTGGCGCAGCGGGCCGCTAAGCTGGAACGTGGTGGCGGGGAAGGGCGAAGTCATCGAGGGTTGAGCCTGGCGTGGAGCCCCTGCGGGCGATTCCACGATAGTGCCAAAGCTCGGCGGCCGCGCTTGTCGCCTACGTCACAGCCGGGCGCCTTCCCCGTGCGCCCTTCGGCTTCGACGGATCAAGCCGCGGGAGGCTTCGGCGGCTCGTTAACGGCGGGCGTGTCGTTCGTGGGCGTGGCCGCGAACGGGGCTGCTTCCACAGGCATTGCCATTGGAACGTTGGCGGGCTCCTTCTTCTTGAAGATCTTCGCGATGCCCCACAGCGCGGCGCCCACCGCCACGATCGCCAGCTTCGCGAACTTGGCCGCGAAGGCCAGGATGATCGCGAACAGCCCCAGCTTCTTCACCGCCACGCCGGCCACCAGCGCGGCCAGGCCGTAGGCCGCGACCTTGTCGGTGGAGGAGTTGAAGTCCGCGTACTTCTTGCCGTCGTCGTACTGCAGCGCGGTCAGCAGCTTGGCCGCGTCGGGCTTGTACTTGTCGAGGTCGCGCGCGTTGGTGATGAGGTTCAGGCTCAGGTAGCCGTCGCGGCCCAGCGCGTAGGTGTTGTAGTTCACGCCCTGGTTGTCGTCGGCGCCGCCCTTGCGCTTCGACAGCGCCGACCACACCAGCCGGTGCGTGCCCGACTCGTACTCGGGCTTCTGCGCCCAGCCCATCACCTCGATGGCCGGAATGCCGCGCTTGGCGCGCTCTTCGTTCGCGGCCTCGGTCCCTTCCTTCAGGCTCTTGAGCAGGTCGTCGGCGTTCCAGTCCTTCGCGTCGTCGTCCTTGATGTAGCCCTCTTTCACGAACTTGACCACCGCCATCCAGTCGGCGTCGTCAGCGGGAAAGATGGCGCCCAGGAAGGTGTCGTCGGTGCGGTTGCCCATCGCCCGCATGATCTGCGCGGCCGCGGGCGTGGGCACCCACACGTAGCCTTCGGGCAGCTTCAGGTGGGCCTGGTCGCGCAGCGCGATGTCGGCGGGGCCTACCTTCTGCACCGCCTTGGCGGCCTTGAATGCGGCCTCCTGCTCGGCTTCGAGCGAGCTGGCGCTCGAGGCCGATGCGGCGTTGGCGGATGTGCCGGAAGCGTTGGACGACGACGCTGCAGTGCTGGTTTGCGCCACGAAAGCGGCGCACGCCAGCAGCAGGCCAGCCGTCAGGCGGGCGGTTTGAATACGCAAGTTCTCTCTCCTCGGTTGTTATGAATTTGGCGAGCGGAGAGAGTGTAAATATCTGCCTAGGTGTCGCTCCACTTGCGAAGCAGGTTGTGATAAGTGCCCACCAGCGTGCGGCGCGCCGACTCGTCGGCGCCGCTCTGGTTCAGCCGCTGGATCGCGTTGTCCATGTCGAACAGCAGGGCGCGGTCGCCCGCGTCGCGCACCAGGCTCTGCACCCAGAAAAAGCACGCCACGCGCACGCCGCGCGTGATGGGCGTCACCTGGTGCAGGCTGGTGGCGGGGTACAGCACCATGTCGCCGGCCGCGAGCTTCACGGTCTGCATGCCGTGCGTGTCTTCCATCTGCAGCTCGCCGCCGTCGTAGCTGTCGGCGTCCGACAGGAAGAGCGTGGCCGACAGGTCGGTGCGCAGCTTGCGGCCCGTGCGCGGGTCGATGCGCACGCCGCCGTCCACGTGCAGGCCGAAGCGCATGCCTTCGCTGTAGCGGTTGAACATCGGCGGGTACAGCAGGTTGGGCAGCGCCGCGCTGATGAAGGTCGGGTGCCGTTCCAGCGCACCGGCCACGATGGCCTGGCATTCATGCGCGACCGCCGAGCCTTCGTCGATCTGCTGGTTGAACTTGACCGGCGCGCCCTGGTGGCCCGCGGTGACGCGCCCGTCTACCCAGGCGTCGCCGGCCGCGTCCAGGCGTGCGCGCACCGCGGCGAGCGCCTCGCGGTCCAGGACACCGGGAATGCAGACCAGCATGGCAAGGGCTCCTCAAAGGCGGTAGGTGAGCGACAGCGTGGCGGCGCGGCCCGAACCCGGCACCGCGCGGCCGCCGTCCGAGGGAATCAGCGCGTCGTAGTAGTGGCGGTTCGCCAGGTTGAACAGGTTCAGGCGAATGTCGTACTTGGGCTGATGGTAGGCCAGCATGGCATCGAGCCGCGCGTAGCCGCCGACCTGCACGACGTCGGTGTTGTTCGCGTAACGCCTGGCGCTGTAGGTGGTGCCGCCGCCGATTTCCCATTCGGGCGTGATCGCGTAGGTGGCCCACAGGCTGGCCGCGTCCTTCGGCGTGTTGGCCGGCGTCTTGCCGAGCGTGCCGGGCGCGATGCCGTCGATGATGGTCGCGTCCAGGTGCGTGTAGGCACCGAACAGCTGCAGCTTGTCGGTCACGCGGCCCGCCACGCCGGCGCGCGCGCCGTTCACGCGCACCGTGCCGGTGGCGCTGTAGGTGCCGTCGCTGTTCTGCGAGCGCGCGTTGGTCTGCGTGATCTGGAAGGCGGCGGCCGTGAACGACAGGTTGCCGTCGTTCATGTCCCACTTGCCGCCGAGTTCATACGCCTTGTTCTTCTGCGGCGGCAGCGGCTGCGTGCCGCCGGTGGTGGCCACCAGCTGCTCGAGCGAGGGGTTGAACGACGTGCTGTACGACACGTAGTACGACTGCGCGGGCGTCGGCTGCCAGATGGCGCCGGCGCGCACGCTGGTGAAGTCGACCGTCTGGTTCTCGGCCCCCAGCGTGGTCGCGCTGGTGATGCTGTTGGTGATGTTCGCGCGGTAGTGGTCCTGTCGCACGCCGGCCACCAGCTTCCATTGCGGGGTCAGCTCGAG
Source organism: Variovorax sp. RCC_210 (assembly GCF_041355175.1). Taxonomy (NCBI): domain Bacteria; kingdom Pseudomonadati; phylum Pseudomonadota; class Betaproteobacteria; order Burkholderiales; family Comamonadaceae; genus Variovorax; species Variovorax sp. RCC_210. Next base: position 176,800 of record NZ_JBFUPJ010000006.1, read on the forward strand.
CGTGTCGTTCACGTAGCCGGCCACCGTGGTGGCACTGGCGGTGGCCAGGTTGCCGGGCAGCGTGGGCGCGGTGGCGGGGGTGTTGCCCTGGTAGGGCGCGAGCAGCGGCGAGCAGGTGGCGTAGCCGGTGGTGGCGCCCGCGGCGTTCAGCGCGGTGCCGGCGCAGGTGCCGTTGCGGTAGTAGGCCTGGTTGTCGTAGGTGTCGTGGCCCAGCTCCAGGCCGGCGAGCAGCGTGTGCTTCACGGAGCCGGTTTCGAACTTTGTGTTCAGCTCTGTCAGGTTGAACAGCGACTTGTCGTGGATGGTGCGGTCGTGGCTTTGCTGGCGCACCCACAGCGTGTCCAGCGGCAGGCTGGAAAAGGCGGCGGTGGGCACGGCGGTGGTGCCTGTGGAAAACGGCGTGAACACGCCCTTGGACGAGATCGTGCCGATGCTCTGCGGCGCGGTCTCGCGCGCGTCGGTGGTCACGTCGTTGTACTGCGTCTGGTTGCGGATCGACGTGGTGGGCGTGAGCTTGTGCTGCACCACCGCGCTGAAGGCCTGGATGTCGGAGATGGTGCGGTCGTCGCTGAAGCCGTAGGCCAGGTCGCGGTCGACCTTCACCGGACGGCCGTTGAGCGGCGACACGCCGTAGTCGGGCTGGTCGCGGTTGTGCTGCACCAGCGCCGACAGCGTGACCTGCGTGGGCGTGTTGATGCCGAACTTCAGCGAGGCGTCCAGCCCGAAGTCCTTCAGCTTTGTCTGCTCGCGCGTGCTCGCGTCGCCCTGCTGGCCCATCGCGGCGATGCGAAAGGCCGAGGTGTCCGACAGCGGCCGGTTGATGTCGATGGTGGAACGCACCAGGCCCGTGGTGCTGGCCGACAGCGACACCTCCGCCGCCGGCACGAGCGACGGCTTCTTGGTGACCTGGTTGATCACGCCGCCGGTGGAGCCGCGCCCGAAGAGCATCGACGACGGGCCCATCAGCACCTCGACCGATTCGAGTGCGAAGGTGTCGCGGTAGTACTGCGCGCGGTCGCGTGCGCCGTCCAGGTAGATGTCGGTGCGCGCCGAGAACCCGTTGAGGTTGATGTTGGTGCCGATCTGCCCGCCCTCGGCGCCGCCGATGGTCAGGCCCGGCACGTTGCGCAGCGCGCTCGCCAGCGAGGTCGCGCCTTGCGACTGCATCACGGCCTGGTTGATGACGGTGATCGACTGCGGCGCGTCGCGCAGGTCGGCCGGCAGGCGGCTCAACGAGGCGGGGTTGGCGCCGAAGCCGGTCTTGTCCTGCGCGCCTTGCACCTGCACTTCGCGCAGCGTGGCGGGCACGGAGGTGCCGGGGGCCGGGGCTGCGGGCGCGGCCGATGTGGTGGATGCCGCCGGCGTGGCGGCGGCCGGCGCCTGCTGGGCGAACGCGGTGGGCAGCGAGGCGCAAAGGCCGAGCAGGGCGAGCGCAACCGGCGTGAGGTGGCGTGTCGGGCGTGAAGGTTGGGTCATGGGAGCGGGCTTTCCGAAGGGGACGCGGGCAAGGGGCCCGGGCCGTGCCGTGCAAACAAAAGCAGCACGGGTGGAAATTCTGTCCGCGAATGACTCTTATTTGGATCTTTTACCTGTCGTTGTCTGAGCTACGAGACGAAACACGTTTCTTTACCTGACAAGTCAGGTCGAAGGCAGGTTCGTGCGCGTAGAGAGCCGCAACGCGCCATGCCCCAGCTCACTCCCAGGGCGTGGCCGCCGGAATCTCGCACACCGGCTCCACGTCGATGCTCTTGAAGTCCGCCGGCGACACGATCTCCAGGTACTCCATGTCGGGCGAGTAGTCGAACAGGTAGTGGCGGATGCCCGGGCGCTGGTGCACCACGTCGCCGGCCTCGACCAGCGTTTCCTTGTCTTCGTACATGAAGCGGGCCCAGCCCTTGACCATGATCACGATCTGAAAGTCCGCCTCGTGCCGGTGCCAGCCGGTGCCCGTTTCCGGTGCCATGTTGGCCTTGACGAGGTGGGCGATGACCTTGCCGTTGGTGGCCTCCGCAACGCCCAGGTCGCGGTAGAGAAAGAAGTCGCGCAACCCGCCCGGCACGAACTCCGTGTCGCCGGGTTTCACATGGGAGAACTGGGTGGCAGTACGGTCCAGCATGGGGCGCTCCTTCGCAGGTGGTGGGTGTTGCGCCGCAGCACGCATAAAGCGTTCCCGGGACGACGGCCGCGTGTTGGCGTTAGCCTTGGCCCACCGAGCTCGCATCACTTTCATGAGGACCACCGAATGAGCAAGCCCAAGCCATGCACGCACACCGACAGCATCCACCACGTGACGCCCAGCGCCAAGGGTTGCGAGGAGTGCCTGAAGACCGACAGCCCCTGGGTGCATCTGCGGCTGTGCCGCACCTGCGGCCACGTGGGCTGCTGCGACGATTCGCCGAACCGTCACGCGCGAGCGCACTTCCATGAAACCGCGCATCCGATCATCGAAGGCTACGACCCGCCCGAAGGCTGGGGCTGGTGCTTCGTGGACCGCGTGGCGCTCGACCTGGGCGAAGACACCACGCCGCAGGTCGGGCCGATTCCCAGGTTCGTCTGACGCGTCGCGGCCCCGCGCCTGATTCGCCCCGCCTTCAGGCCGCAGCCCGCACCCTGACCGGCACCGACTTGTAAGACGGCGTGCCGCTCTGCGGATCGCGGTGCGCCAGGCCGATGAGCACATTGGCCTCGGGGTAGTAGGCCCCTGCAGACCCACGCGGAATGTCGTACGCCACCGCGGTCAGGTTGCGCAGCACCGCGCGCGGCGCAGGCCCTTCCCCTTCGATTTCCCCTTCGCTTTCACCTTCGAACGGCACCGCCTCCAGGTCCACCCGGTCGCCCGCCGCCAGGCCCTGCGCGGCCAGGTCGTCGGCGTTCAGGAACACCACGTCCCTGCGCCCGAAGATGCCCCGGTAGCGGTCGTCGAAGCCGTAGATGGTGGTGTTGTACTGGTCATGGCTGCGCAGCGTGGCCAGCGTGAGCACCTGCGCACCGGCGGCGCGCGGGTCTTCCTTGATGCCCGGCATCACGATGAACTGCGCCTTGCCCGATGGCGTGTGCCACACCCGCTCGGCCGGGCCGATGGGCAGTCTGAAACCGCCGGGCGTCTTGATGCGCAGGTTGTAGCCGTCGAAGCCCCCGAGCACGCCCTCGATGCCGTCGCGGATGCGGCCGTAGTCGGCGGCCATGCCGGTCCAGTCGATGCCGTGCCGCCCCGCGAGCACCGCCTGCGCGATGCCCGCGACGATGGCCGGCTCCGAGCGCACCTGCGCCGAAGGCGGCGGCAGCCGGCCGGTGGAGGCGTGCACCATCGACATCGAGTCTTCGACGGTGATCGACTGCACGCCGCCCGCCTGCACGTCGAGCTCGGTGCGCCCCAGGCAGGGCAGCAGCAGGCTCTGCCTGCCCACCAGCAGGTGCGAGCGGTTGGGCTTGGTCGCGATGTGCACGGCCATCTCCAGGCCGCGCATGGCCGCGAAGGTGCGCAGCGGGTCGGCCATGGCCACCGCCAGGTTGCCGCCCAGGCACATCAGAAACTTCGAGCGACCCGCCTCGATGGCCTCGACGGCTTCGCCCGCGTCGTGGCCGCGCTGCGTCGGCGGCACGAAGCCGTACACCCGCTCGATGCCCTGGCGCAGCGCCAGCGGCGCCTTCTCGTCGATGCCCACGGTGCGGTTGCCCTGCACGTTCGAGTGGCCGCGCACCGGGCAGATGCCCGCGCCGGGCCGGCCGTAGTTGCCGCGCAGCATCAGCAGGTTGGAAATCTGCTGCACGTTGTCGGTGCCCAGCCGGTGCTGCGTGATGCCCATGCCGAAGGCGACGATGGTGCGCCGCGCCTTGCAGTACAGGCGCGCCACGTGTTCCAGTGAAGCGCGCGGCAGGCCCGAGGCGCGCTCCACGTCGGCCCATTCGGTGGCGTACAGGTCTTCGGCCAGCGCCTCGAAACCTTGCGTGTGCTCGGCGATGAAGGCGCGGTCGAGCAGGCCCGGCCCGCCCGCGGCAAGGTCGTCGGCGTCGAGGGACAGCACCGCCTTCATGACGCCCTTGAGCGCCGCGGCGTCGCCGCCGACCTTCACCTGCAGGTAGTCGCTGGCGATGTCGGTGGCGCTGAAGGTGGCCATCTCCCGCGGGTCCTGCGGTGCCGCGAAGCGCTCCAGCGCGCGCTCGCGCAGCGGGTTGAACACCACGATGGGCGCGCCGCGCCGCGAGGCCGCATGCAGCGTGGTCATCATGCGCGGGTGGTTGGTGCCGGGGTTGTGGCCCATGGAGATGATGAGGTCGGCGTGGTCGAAGTCTTCGAGCGACACCGTGCCCTTGCCGATGCCGATGGACTTCGGCAGGCCCACGCTCGTGGCCTCGTGGCACATGTTGGAGCAGTCGGGAAAATTGTTGGTGCCGTAGGCGCGTGCGAACAGCTGGTACACGAAGGCGGCCTCGTTCGACGCGCGGCCCGAGGTGTAGAACTCCGCCATGTCCGGCGAGGGCAGCGCCTGCAGCACCGATGCGATGCGCGCGAAGGCGTCGTCCCATTCGATCTGCACGTAGCGGTCGGTTGCCGCGTCGTAGGCCATGGGGTGCGTGAGGCGGCCCAGGTCTTCGATGTCGTGGTCGTTCCAGGCCAGCAGCTCGCTCACGGTGTGGCGCTGGAACACCTCGGGCGTGGCGCGTTTGCGCGTGGCCTCCCAGGTGACGGCCTTGGCGCCGTTCTCGCAGAACTCGAAGGCCGAGGTGTGCTGCGGGTCGGGCCAGGCGCAGCCGGGGCAGTCGAAGCCGTAGGGCTGGTTGTTGCGCAGCATGATGCGCGTGCCCGACACGGCGTTCATCTGCCCGTGGATGGCCTTGGCCACCGCTCCCAATGCGTCCCAGCCGCCGGCGGGGTGTTCGTACTTGCGGATGCCTGAATCGTCGGCCATGTGCGGCTCCTGTGTCGGGGTCAGTTGCTGCAGGCGAAGCGCAGCGCGCGGGCCGCGTCGTGCACGCGTGCGAAGTCGCTGTCGAGCAGGTGCAGCGGCTGCGCGCCGTCGAGCCAGCCGTTGGGCTGCACGAACCATTGCGCCAGGTCGCCGTCGTCGAGCAGGCCGGCCAGCTCGCCGACCAGCAGCCGCACCGGCGCGCGCACCGCCACGTCGCCGCGTTCGAACTGGAAGAAGGGCAGCCAGCGCTGGCCGCCCCATGCCATGCCGATCACCTCGCGGGCCGCGATGGCGCGCGCAAGCTCCGACAGGCCGGTGCGCGGGCGCCGCGCTGCAATCTCGTGCCCCGTGGCCAGTCCGCCGGAGGTCCGGTAGGCCGCGAGCAAGCCCAGGAAGCGGTCGTCGTCGACCCGCAATGCCAAGGCGGCGCCGTGCCAGTTGGCGACGGGGGCGGTGGGTGCGGTGCGGGCTGGAGTGGCATGCATGAACGGTCCTCGGTGGATGGATCGGGGCGTTGATGCGTCGATGTTGCGGCGCGCTGCTTGCAGCATGGTTTCAGGCGCGCAACGCTGTGTTTCATTTGTAGCGCGGCGCGTTCGGTCCACATCTTCCCTGCGCTCGCGCCCCTGGGAATTTCATCTGCAACATGGTCAGCCGCAATGAAATGACACGGCAACCGTCGCGCGGCACAGTGCACTCATGGACCACCGGTTGCGCATCGGCCGGCGGTTCATCTGTCCATCCGATGCAGACCCGATGCAGCTTCGTTCCAACCCTGTTCCAGATCGAAAGGCGCTCCCATGACCATCACGCTCGAATCCACCACCGCGCGCCGCCAGGCGCCCCTGCACACGCCCACCTCGCTCGGCGCCGAAGCGCGCCGCGACATCGGCGGCGGCCTGTCGGCCCTGCTGGCCGACACCTTCGCGCTGTACCTGAAGACCAAGAACTTCCACTGGCACATGTCGGGGCCGCACTTTCGCGACTACCACCTGATGCTGGACGAGCAGTCGGACCAGATCTTCGCCATGACCGACCCCATTGCCGAGCGCGCGCGCAAGCTCGGCGGCACCACGCTGCGCTCCATCGGCGACATCACGCGCCACCAGCGCCTGTCGGACAACGATGCGCCGTTCGTCACGCCGCAGGACATGCTGGCCGAGCTGCGCGAAGACAACCTGCGCCTGGTCGACTTCATGCGCGCCACGCACGGCATGTGCGACGGCTACGGCGACGTGGCCACGGCCAGCCTGCTGGAGGTGTGGATCGACGAGGCCGAGCGCCGCGCGTGGTTCCTGTTCGAGAGCGGCCGCGAAGCCTGAGCGGCCATGGGGCGCACCGCGGCCGCCAGGGCCCGGTGCCTCCGGGTGCGTTGCGCGTTCAGCGCAGGTTCAGTGCAAGTTCAGTGCAGCACCTGCACCTGCGGCTCGAACACGTAGCCCGCGCCGCGCTCGGTGCGGATCATCTTCGGCGCGGCCGCGTCGATCTCGATCTTGCGGCGCAGCCGCAGGATCTGCACGTCGATGGAGCGGTCGTACACCTCGGCGCCGTGCAGGCGCGACAGCTCCAGCAGCTGGTCGCGCGAGAGCACGCGCTGCGGCTGCTCGCACAGCGCCAGCAGCAGGTTGAACTCGCCGTTGCTCAGCTCCACGCGCTGGCCCTCGGGCGAGGTCAGGCGGCGCGCCAGCAGGTTCAGCTCCCAGCCCGCGAAGCGGTAGGCGCGGCGCTTGGTGTTGCGGCCCGCCGGCGCGGCGTCGGTGCGCGCCTGGTAGCGGCGCAGCACCGCGCGAATGCGCGCCAGCATCTCGCGGTTGCTGAAGGGCTTGGTGACGTAGTCGTCCGCGGCAATCTCCAGGCCCATGACGCGGTCGGCCTCGTCCTGCTTGCCGGTAACGATGATGACCGGCAGCTCGCTGGTGTCGCGCAGGCCGCGCGCCAGCTGCATGCCGTCTTCGCCGCCCAGGCGCAGGTCGAGCAGCACCAGGTCGATCACGCTGTCCTGCAGCACCGCGGTCATCTCGGCCCCGGTGGCCACGGCGGTCACCTGGAATTCGTTTTCCGTCAGGTACGCGGTCATCAGCTCGCGCAGTGCAGGGTCGTCGTCGACCACCAGGATGTGGGGTGCAGCGGTGTTCATGGCGATCGAAGCGTAATTCAAATGATCCTACGCAGGCCTACCGGCGCATTACAAATGAAACGAACCGCCGCCCGCCTGACATCGCGCCGGCACCTGCGTCGGCGCCAATCGGTCCATGGGGTGCACCACGCACCCGCAAGAACAGGGACTGATGTCATGTCGAAGATCATGGTTATCGAGGAAGATAGCGCGATGCGCGTGCTCATTTGCGAATGGCTGGCCGGCGAGGGGCACGAAGTCCGCTCGCTGCCGCGGCATGGCGGGGCCACGAACGCGCCGACCGACACCAGCGTCGACCTGGTGGTTCTCGACCTGCCGCACCCGCGCGCGCGCGCCGCCGACAACCTGCGCACGGTACAGGCCGTGCACGCCGCCTGGCCGCATGCGGCGGTCATCGGCATTTCGGCGCAGCTCGCGCGCAGCCTGGGCGGCGACTCTGAAGTGAGCCGCGCGCTCGGCGCGAGCCGGCTGCTGGCCAAGCCCTGCACCCGCGAAGAACTGCTCGGCGCCGTGGCGGCCACGCTCGCGGCATGACGTCGAGCCAGCGGCTGCGCCAACGCATCATCGCGGCGGGCGTCGTGCTGGTGGCTGCGTTTGCCGGCTCGGCCGTGTACGACGGCTGGCGGCTGCACCAGCAGATCATGTTCGCGACCGAACGCGAGCTCGGCAACCTGGCCAAGGCCCTGGCCGAGCAGGGCGCGCGCAACCTGCAGGCCGTGGACCTGCTGCTGCGCGACACCAGCGAGTGGTGGGAAAGCACCGGCCACGCGCTGCCGCCCGACGCCATCGCGGCCGCGATGGCGTCGCGCGTGGTGGGCGTGTCGCAGGTCAGCGTGCTGACGCTGGTCGACGCCCAGGGCATGCAGCGGCACCGCTCGCGCGTCACGGGCGAGCCGCTGGCCGATGTGTCGGACCGGCCCTATTTCCAGAGCCAGCGCGAAGGCGCCGCGCTCGGCCTGTACATCAACGAGCCCGTGGTCACGCGCACCGACCGGCGCCCCGCGCTGGTGGTGTCGCGCCGGCTCGCCACGCCCGACGGCCGCTTCGACGGCGTGGTGACCGCCATCGTCACCCTGCAGGAGCTGCAGGCGGCCTATTCGGCGCTGGAACTGGGCGAGGGCAGCGCGCTGCTGCTCACGCTGGACGACGGCACGCTGGTCGTGCGGCAGCCCGACGAACCCGGCATGCCCAGCGGCCAGCGCTTTCCGGAGCTGACGGCCTTCAAGGGCGCGCCTTTGATCGACCGCTCGGTGAGCCCGGTCGACGGCCGCGCCAAGCTGGTCGCGGCCGTGGGCGTGGGCAAGCGGCCGCTCACGCTGACCATCACCCGCGACGAAGACCACGCGCTGCGCCCCTGGTACGACGAGCTGCACAGCGCCATCGTGCGCACGCTGCTGCTGGCCGCGCTGGTGGTGCTCACCATCGCCGGGCTGTTGCGCCAGCTGCGCAAGCTGGAGGCCGGCGAGGCCGAGAAGGCGGCACTGCAGGCGCGCCTGCAGAAAGCCCAGCGGCTGGAGTCGCTGGGCACCTTGGCTGGTGGCATCGCACACGACTTCAACAACATCCTGGGCGCGATCCTGGGTTTCGGCGAAATGGCGCAGCAGCATGCGGTGCCGGGCAGCGACATGCGCCGCTACATCGACCGCGTGATGCAGGCCGGCGCCCGCGCGCGCGTGCTGGTGCGGCGCATTCTCGATTTCAGCCGCGCCGGCGTGGCCGAGCGCGTGCCGGTGCACATCCAGGCCGTGGTGGAAGAGGCGCTGGCCATGCTGCGGCCCACGCTGCCCGAGGCCATCCGCATCGACACCCGGCTGGGCGCCGGCACCGCGGCCGTGCTGGGCGACGGCACGCAGCTGCACCAGGTGGTGATGAACCTGTGCACCAACGCCGCCCAGGCGCTGGGCGACGCGGGCGCCATCGAGGTGCTGCTCGAGCGCGAGACCACCGCCGCCCCCAGGCCGCTGCTGCACGGCGAGCTGGCCCCCGGCAGCTACGTGCGGCTGGTGGTGGCGGACACCGGCGCGGGCATGTCGCCCGAGGTGCTGCAGCGCGCCTTCGATCCCTTCTTCACCACCAAGAAGCTGGGCGAGGGCACGGGGCTCGGGCTGTCGATGGTGCACGGCATCGTCACCGACCTGGGCGGCGCCATCGACATCGCGACCGAGCCCGAACCCAGGCCCGGCCACGGAACGCGCGTGACCGTGTGGCTGCCGGTGTGCGGCGAGGCCGAAGCGCCGCCGCTGCGCGCCGACCCGGCCTGGCCGCGCGGCAACGGGCAGGTCGTGATGGTGGTGGACGACGAACGGGCGCTGGTCGAGCTGGCCGAAGAACTGCTGGCCGAGCTGGGCTACGAGCCGGTGGGTTTCGATTCGAGCGAACGCGCGCTGGAAGTCTTCATGGCCGACCCGCAGCGTTTCGACGCGGTGCTCACCGACGAGATGCTGCCCGGCCTGGCCGGCAGCGAACTGGCGGCCAGGGTGCTCGCGGTGCGGCCCGGGCTGCCGGTGATTCTGGTGAGCGGCAACGTGGGCGCGGCGCTGGAGCAGCGCGCGCGCGATGCCGGCGTGGTGGCGCTGCTGCGCAAGCCGCTGGGGTTGCAGGAGCTGGCGGAGAGCCTGGCGCGCACGCTGGATGGGCGCTGACGTCAGCTAGGCAAGGCGCTCGCGAAGCCCCGAATGAAGATGGTCCACCATCGTCGACAGCCGTGGCAAGCCGTGGCGGTTGCGCGGATACACCAGCGAAAGCGGCCGCGTCGCCGGCTCGTAGTCGTGCAGAACCGGCACCAGTTCGCCGCGCTTGAACGCGTCTTGCACCTGGTAGTGAAGAAAGCGCCCGAAGCCCTGGCCCGCGATGCAGGCCGCCAGGCTCGCGCCGATGGTGTTGCATGCGATTCGGCCCTCGACCTTGACCCGCAGGGGCCGCCCGTTCGCCATGAAGTCCCAGACTGAGGCATCGCCGAAGCCGCCGAAAAGAATGCAGCACCGGCTGGCCAGGTCTTTCGGCGTGTCTGGCTCGCCCTGGGCGGCGAGCAGCGCCGGGCTCGCGGCAACCACCTGACGCACATCGGCGACATGGCGCGCGACGAGTGACGAGTCTGTCAACGGCGCAATGCGCACCGCCAGGTCGATGCCTTCCTCGACGAGATTGACGACACGGTCCAGCAGCAGCAACTGCATGTTCACGCGCGAATGAAGTTGCAGGTAGCTCGCAACGAGCGGTGCGACATGCAGCTCGCCGAAGTTGACGGAGGCCGTCAGCGTGAGGCTGCCGGTCGGCTCGGCCTGGGCCCGGCTCATTGCCTGCTCCGACTCGGCGATGGCCATGCGAATGGCCGTCGCGTGGTCGCGGTACGCAAGCCCCTCCTCCGTGATGATCACCCGCCGCGTCGTGCGGTTGAACAAGCGCACGCCGAGGTGATTCTCCAGCGCGGCCAGCGTGCGGACCACGCTGGGCAGTGACTGCGACAGCGCGTCGGCCGCACGGGTCAGGTTGCCGCGCTCGGCGATTTCGAGAAAGACGTCGATGGCATTGAGAAGGTCCATGGCCCCGAAATTACTGCAACCAGCGCAGTACTTAAATGGCTTTCCCGGCATTTATCTATTCCATCTGGAGCAATAGATTTGCTTTCGAGGCGGCACCTCATCCACTTCCGGTCATCGCCGCCATCGAAAGGAAAAAGCTTGTGAAAACCGTCATCGTCGTCTTCTCCGATCCCAAGTCCGGCAGCGAGGAAGCCCTGGGCCGCGTGTTCAACGCGCTGTTTCTCGCTTACGAGCTGAAGGAAAAGCAACGCGACTTCGACCTCGTCTTTCAAGGCGCCGGCGTTCGCTGGCCCGCCGAACTCGCGCAGCCCGCGCATCCCGCCCATGCGCTCTACGAGGCCGTGCTGGACCGTATCGTGGCCTGCGGCGGTTGCGCCGATGTCTTCGGCGCGGCCGGTGGCCTGGCACCGACGGGCATCGACCTCGTGCGCGACAAGTCGATTCCCGGCACGACCGGCGTGCTTGACCTGTCGCGGCACCTGGACGCCGGCCATTGCCTCGTGACGTTCTGACGCCCCGCGTTCGCGCAAAAGCACGACGACATGGACGACACCGTCTTCCACCCCGGCGAGCGGATGGTGCAGGAGCGAACCGGCGAGCGCGCCATCGCGCTGCTCAATGCGCGCAACATCTCTGCGCACATCCCGGCGGCGGCGCGCAATTTCGTCGCGCAGCAGCGTTGGTGCGTCGTCGGCGCGGCCGATGCCGAGGGCGGTGTCAGCGCCAGCCTGTTGATCGGTGAGCCCGGCTTCCTGCAGGCCGCGGAAGACCTTGCCAGCTTGCGCATGGCGCTGGTCGATCCGCACGACCGTTTGCGGACGATCGCGCCGATCGGCGCCTTGGAGGCAGGCCAGTCGGTCGCGGTGCTGCTCATCGAACTGCAGACGCGAAGGCGCTTGCGCGTCAACGGGCATGTGGCTTCAGCGTCAGGTGGCCTGCTCGACGTGACGGTGGGGCAGGCCTTTCCGGTCTGCCCGCGCTACATCCAGAAGCGTGAGCCGGAGATCGCTGAGCCAGCCACAGAGCCGGGCACCGACACATCGCCGGCATTGCTGGCAGGTGGCTCTGCATTCGACGACACGGTCGCGCAGTGGGTCACCACCGCGGACACCCTGTTCATCGCGAGCCTCGGGCCCGGCGGCGCAGCCGATGTGTCGCATCGCGGTGGCCGGCCCGGCTTCGTGCAGGTGGTCGGCAACGTGCTGCGCATTCCGGACTACAACGGCAACAGCATGTTCAACACCTTGGGCAACCTCGCCATGGACGCGCGCTGCGGTCTGGTCTTGCCAGGCGGCGACGGTGTGCGGCAACTGCAATTGAACGGCCGTGCGAAGGCCTGCTTCGATGTGCTCGACGGTGCCGAATCGACCGGAGGCACGGGCCGCTGGATCGAGTTCACCGTCGAGTCCTGGCGCGTTTCGCCGCTCAACCTGCCCTTGCGTTGGCGCTTCATCGAAGCCTCGCCCTTCAACCCTTGAGGACCCCCGTGGAACCGCTTGAACTGATCGTCGTCGGCAAGGAGACGGTCGCCGCAGACACCGTCAAATTGACATTGCAGCGCCTCGACGGCGGCCCGCTGCCCGCCGCGCAGCCTGGCGCGCACATCGTGCTGGACCTGGAAGGCCTCGTGCGGCGTTACTCGCTCCTTCGCGCCGACGCAGCGCCCACCCGCTACGAGATCGGCGTGCTGCGCGCGGCGAACAGCCGAGGCGGCTCGCGCTTCATTCACGAGCAGCTTGTGGTGGGCAGCCGCCTGAGCCTGCTGGACGTGGCCAACGAATTCATCTTGGACACCGACTCACCCCATGTGCTGTTGCTCGGCGGCGGTATCGGCATCACGCCGCTGCTGAGCATGGCCTCGCATCTCGGCACCAAGGGACGCAGCTTCGCGCTGCGCCACGTCGTGCGCGACGCGGCGCGGCAGTGGCCGTTGCCGTCGGGGCCGCTGGAGTCGCGAGGGTCGCTGGCCTCCGTTCACATCGGCCGCGCCAGCCTGGACCTGCGGAAGCTGCTCGGCGAACAACCGCCGGGCACGCATGTCTACGTCTGCGGCCCTGCGGGCTTCATCGACGCGGTGCGCTCGGCTTCGTCCGAAGCGGGTTGGCCGGCGCATCGCATCCACGCCGAGAGCTTCGGCGCGGTCGTCGATGCCAGCGACGCACCGTTGCGCGTGACGCTCACGCAGTCGGGTTCGACATTGCATGTCGCCCCGGGCACGTCGCTGCTCGACGCACTGCTCGCCGCGGGCGTCTGGACGAGCTACGAATGCCGCCGTGGTGTCTGCGGCGCGTGCCTCACCGAGGTCGTGCGTGGGGAGCCTGTGCACCGCGACACCCTTGCACCCGACGTGCGCATGGGCGCCATGTGCACCTGCGTGTCCTGGGCCCGGGGGCCGGAGCTGGTGCTCAACCTGTAGCGGCGAAGTGCCGCCGCTTCGAGCGGGGCATTCGCTTCGACCGTATCTGGAAATTTCAAACTTCTTGGCTGCAAGGAACAACCGATGACCGATGACCCGCTTCAAAACCAACCCGCCGGCTATGTGCCACCCAAAGTCTGGCGCCCGAAGAACAACCAGGGCGGCGCGTTCGGCAGCATCAACCGGCCGGTGTCCGGCGCCAGGTTCGAAAAGGAACTGCCAGTAGGCAAGCATCCCTTGCAGCTGTATTCGCAGGGAACGCCGAACGGGCAGAAGGTCACGATCCTGCTGGAGGAGCTTCTGGCGGCAGGGCATTCGGGCGCGGAGTACGACGCCTGGCTGGTCGACATCTTCAAGGGCGACCAGTTCGGAAGCGGCTTCGTGGGCCTCAACCCGAATGCCAAGATCCCGGCGCTCGTCGATCACTCCACCGATCCGGTCAGCTGCGTTTTCGAAAGCGGCTCCATCCTGGTCCACCTTGCCGAACGCTTCGGCGCGTTCCTGCCTGCTGGAGGCCGTGCGCGAACGGAAACCTTCAACTGGCTGATGTGGCAGGTGGGCTCGGCGCCTTTCGTCGGCGGAGGCCTGGGCCACTTCTACGCCTATGCGCCGTTGAAGATCGAGTACGCGATCGACCGCTACGCGATGGAGACCAAGCGGCAACTGCATGTGCTGGACACGCACCTGGCCACGCACGAGTTCATCGCGGGCGATCAGTACACCATCGCGGACATGGCCATCTGGCCTTGGTACCCCGGCAGCCTCTACGGCGTGTACAACACGCACGAGTTCCTGGCGGTCGACGCGTACGTGCATCTGCTGCGCTGGTACAAAGCGATCGCGGCGCGTCCCGCCGTGGCGCGCGGCAGGGTGGTCAACCGGGTCTCCGGAGACCCGGGCACCTTCCTTCGCGAGCGCCACGACGCGAAGGATTTCGACGACCTGCAGCGTCCGTCGGTTGGCAGCCCCGCATCAGCGCCTCGCGGCGCGGCTTGAAGCCGTTCAGGAAGATTCGTAGGAATCGACTCGCCAGCCGGCCTCCGCCTGGCGCACGACTTCGCCGACCCAGTCCACGAACGCGCGCACGGTCGGGGACAGCTGGCGGTTCTGCGGATACAGCACGGAAAGCGGAACCGTCGGCGACGCATGGTCGGCGAGCACCTGCCGAAGGCGGCCGCTGTGCAGGTAGGGACGCACCATGTAGCTGCCTGCGCGAATCAGGCCCAGGCCTTCGAGGCCGCAGGCCACGTACGCATCCGTGTCGTTGACGATGAGCCGCTCTCGCATCCTGACGCTGCGGTGCTCGCCGTTCGACTCGAAATTCCACTCCAGGGTGCGCGCGGTGCGGCTGGACAGGTAGCCGACGGCATCGTGGTTCGCCAGGTCTTCCAGCGACGTGGGCGTGCCATGGCGGGCCAGGTAGTCCGGCGAGGCGCAGGTCACCCATTCGAATGAGCCGATGCGCTTTGCGACGAGCGTGGCGGAGTCTTCGGGCGTTCCTGCGCGAATGACGCAGTCGATGCCCTCCTGCACCAGCTCGACCGTGCGGTCGGACGCCGTCAGCGTGAGTTCCACCTCCGGGAAGCGGGACTGGAAGTCCTTGAGGCAGGGCAGCACCACCAGGCGCGCGAGCGAAAGCGTCATGTCGACGCGAAGGCACCCCCGCGGCTGTCCGGCCCGTCCGGGAAAGCTGGATTCCACGCCTTCGATGTCCGCCAGCAGGCGCTTGCAATGCGCGAAGTAGAGCGTGCCTTCCGGCGTGAGGCTGATGTGGCGCGTGGTTCGCTGCAGCAGCCGCGCGCCCAGGAATTTCTCCAGGTCCTTCACGGCGCGCGTGACCCGCGACTTGGGAAGAAAGAGGCTGTCCGCGGCGCGCGTGAAGCTGTGCATTTCGACGACGCGGGCAAAGATCTGCATCGACTGGAGGCGGTCCACTGGTTCTCTCCTGGCAGGGCAATTGTTGCTTGGGGCGGAATGGGATGCGGGGGGAGCATCGCGTCGGGTTTCCGTTTTACCTCAGGGCCTGCCGCTGGTGAGCAAGCGATTGTTCCAAGTGAGGCAACAAAGTAACCCAGGTTCCAGGCTCGATCTTCATGCACCGCGCGCACAGACTGCAAACCGTTTTATTTCGCAGAGCACGTCGCATGAATCCCCTCAAGAAGCATCACCTGGCGGTCGTCACGACTGCCGTTGCGGTGGTCGTTGCCGGCAGCGCGTTTTGGAAGCATGGTTCCGAAGCGCACGCCCAAGCCGCCGCCGCACTCCCCACCGTGAAGTACCGGCCGGCGCTGCAGCGTTCGGTGTCCGACTCGCAGGACTACACGGGCCGGCTCGAAGCCGTGGATCTCGTCGACGTTCGCGCCAGGGCACCGGGAACGCTGCTGGCGGTGCATTTCAAGCCCGGCCAGCATGTTCGCCAGGGCGAGGTTCTCTTCACCATCGACCCGGCGCCGTTCGAGACCCAGGTGCAGCAAGCCCAGGCCACGCTGGCAGGCGTCGAAGCACGGCAGCGGCTCGCCGACACCGAGCGCGCACGCGGACAGCGGCTGCTCGAATCGAACTCGATCGCGCGCAGGGAGTTCGACACGCTGGACAACGCCGCAAGCGAGGCCGCCGCGTCGCTGAAGGGGGCACAGGCCGCGCTCGCGCAGGCCCGGTTGCAGCTCGGCTACACCCAGGTTCGCGCGCCCATCGCGGGGCGCATCTCCCGCGCCGAAGTCACCGCGGGCAATGTGGTGACAGCGGGCGGCGAAGCGACCCCGCTCACGCGGATCGTTTCCGACGCCAAGCTCTATGCGTCCTTCAACGTGGACGAGCAGAGCTACCTGCAGATCGTCGCGCCCTCGCTCAGGGCCGGCACGCAGCCGGTGGTGAAGGTCGGCCTTGCGAACGACGCCGGCTTTCCCTACGCGGCGTCCATCGAAGCGATCGACAACCAGATGGACACGCGTTCGGGAACCGTGCGCGTTCGCGCGCGCATCGACAAGGTGAACCCCGAGATGCTTCCCGGTCTTCGGGCGCGCATTCGGCTGCAGGGCGGCGCGCCCTACGACGCCGTGCTGGTGGACGAGGCTGTCGTCGGCACCGACCAGGACCGGAAGTACGTGCTGGTCGTCAATGCACAGAACAAGGTCGAGCGCCGAGTTATCGACCTTGGCGTGCTGCAGGGAACGCAGCGGGTCGTGCGCAGCGGGCTCGCGCCGGGTGCCAGGGTCATCGTGGATGGCGCGTTTCGCGCCCCCCCGGGCGCGTCGGTGTCCGCCGTCGCGGCAGAGGCGCCCGCGGGCTCCGCGGTCCCAGAGGCGTCCATCGACGCCGCCCAGGGAGGCCGCTCGTGAACATCTCGAAATTCTTCATCGACCGGCCGATCTTCGCGGGCGTGCTGTCGGCGCTGATTCTTCTCGCGGGCATCGTGGCGTCGTTCAACATGCCGGTCTCGGAATACCCGCAGGTCATTCCGCCATCGGTCGTGGTGCACGCGCAGTATCCCGGCGCCAACGCCAAGACCATCGCGGAAACCGTCGCGGCGCCGCTGGAGCAGTCGGTCAACGGCGTCGAGGGCATGCTCTACATGGACTCGAAGGCCAGCGGCGACGGCCACCTGTACCTGACCGTGACCTTCAAGCTCGGAACCGATCCGGACAGGGCCCAGCAGCTGGTGCAGACCCGCGTGTCCCAGGCCCAGGCGCGACTGCCCGAGGACGTGCAGCGCCTGGGGGTCACCGCGGTCAAGAACCTGCCGATGATCACCATCGCCGTGCACATGGTGTCGCCGAAGGGCACCTATGACAACAACTACATCAGCAACTACGCCATCCTGCACGTGAAGGACCGGCTGGCCCGCATCACGGGCGTCGGCGACGTGGCGATCTGGGGGCCCGGCGGCTACGCCATGCGTGTGTGGCTGGACCCGGCCGCCCTGGCCGAGCGCGGACTGAGCGCGAACGATGTCGCCAGCGCCATCCGGCGCCAGAACATCCAGGCCGCGGTCGGAACCATCGGCAGCGCACCCACTTCGGCGGACACCGCCTTCCAGCTCAACGTGAATGCCGACGGCCGCCTCAAGTCGCCCGAGGAGTTCAAGGGCATCGTCATCAAGTCCGACGCGCGGGGCGCGATCACGCGGCTGGGCGACGTGGCGCGCGTGGAACTCGGCGCGGAAGACTATGGCATTCGCGCCACGCTGGACAACGCGCCCGCCGTCGCCGTGACCGTGCAGGAAGCACCCGGCGCGAACTCGCTGCAGATCTCGCGCGACGTGCACAAGGCCATGAAGGAGCTCGAGAAGGATTTTCCGGAAGACGTGGTCTACCGCATCGTCTATGAGCCCAGCCGCGCGGTCCAGTCCGGCATCGACGCGGTCATCGAGACGCTGCTCGAATCCGTGGCGCTGGTGGTGCTGGTCGTGTTCCTCTTCCTGCAGACCTGGCGCGCGTCCCTCATTCCACTGGTCGCGGTTCCCATCTCGATCGTCGGTACCTTCACCTTTCTTCTGCTGGCGGGCTACTCCATCAACACGCTGTCGCTGTTCGGCCTGGTGGTGGCCATCGGCATCGTGGTCGACGACGCCATCGTGGTGGTGGAGAACGTGGAGCGCAACATCGCGCGGGGCCTCAGCCCGCGAGAGGCGACCTACCAGGCGATGCGCGAGGTGAGCGGGCCCATCGTCGCCATCGCGCTGACGCTGTCCGCCGTGTTTCTTCCGCTGGCGTTCCTCAGCGGCCTGACCGGGGAGTTCTACAAGCAGTTCGCGGTCACGATCGCCATTTCCACGCTCATCTCGGCGGTGAATTCACTGACGCTGTCCCCGGCGCTGTCGGCGCTGCTGCTGAAGGGGCATGCAGACGCGCCCGACGCCGTGACCCGGGTCACGCAGAAGGTGTTCGGCCGCTTCTTCGGTCGCTTCAACCGCACGTTCGATCGCGGCTCGCAGGCCTACGGAGGAAGCGTGGGCCGTCTGCTGCGGCACAAGGGCGCCTTGCTCGCCGTCTACGTGGTGTTGCTGGGCGGAACCTGGTGGCTCACCGGCCATGTTCCGGGCGGCTTCGTTCCCGCGCAGGACAAGGAGTACCTCGTGAGCCTGGCGCAGTTGCCCGAGGGCTCCACGCTGGACCGCACCGAAGCGACCATGAACAAGATGAACGCCGCGGCGCTCAAGCACCCCGCCGTCATGGGCACGTCGAGCTACAGCGGCCTTTCGATCAATGGCGTGACGAAGAGCTCGAGCACCGCGCTGTCGTTCGTGCTGCTCAAGCCGTTCAAGGACCGCAAGGGCATCAGCGCCGACCAGGTCGCGGCCGACCTGGGCCGTGAGTTCGGCAGCATCGGCCACGCCTTCACCGGCATCTTTCCGCCACCGCCGGTCTATGGCCTGGGAACGCTGGGCGGGTTCAAGCTGCAGATCGAAGACCGGGCGGACCTGGGCTACGACGCGCTCTACAAAGCCACGCAGGCCTTCATCAAGAAGGCGTCCGAGGCGCCGGAGCTCGGCGCGCTTTTCTCGACCTACACCGTGAACGCGCCGCAGCTGAAGGTGGACATCGACCGCGCCAAGGCGCAGCAGCTGGGCGTGGACACGCCGGCCGCTTTCGGCGCCTTGCAGGCGTTCCTCGGTTCCTACTACGTCAACGACTTCAACTTCCTGGGCCGGGTGTACCAGGTGCGCATGCAGGCCGACAGCCAGTTCCGTTCCAAGCCGGACGACATCGGGCAGCTGCATGTGCGCAGCGACTCGGGCCAGATGGTTCCGCTCGCGTCGTTCGCGAAGGTCAGCCAGACCTACGGCCCCGACCAGGTCACCCGCTACAACGGGTTCACCTCCGCCGACGTCGGTGGCAGCCCCGCGCCGGGCTATTCGTCGGACCAGGCGATGGCCGCCATCGAGCGGGTCGCGGCCGCGACCTTGCCGCCGGGCATGACGTTCGAATGGACCGACCTGACCTACCAGCAGATCATTGCCGGCAACAGCGCCGTCTGGATTCTTCCGCTCTGCGTGCTGCTGGTGTTCTTCGTGCTGGCTGCCCAGTACGAGAGCCTGACGCTGCCGCTGGCCATCATCCTGATCATTCCGATGAGCATCTTCTCCGCGCTGCTCGGCGTCTGGCTGACGAAGGGTGACAACAACATCTTCACGCAGATCGGGCTGATCGTGCTCGTCGGCCTGGCGTCGAAGAACGCCATCCTGATCGTCGAGTTCGCACGCGAACTGGAAATGGCGGGAATGCCGACGCTGAAGGCCGTGGTCGAGGCGTGCCGCCTGCGGCTGCGCCCCATCCTGATGACCTCGCTGGCGTTCATCATGGGCGTGATCCCGCTCGCGCTGTCGACCGGAGCGGGTGCGGAAATGCGGCGGGCCATGGGCATCTCCGTGTTCTTCGGAATGATCGGCGTCACGCTGTTCGGCCTGTTCCTGACGCCGCTCTTCTATGTGCTCGCCCGGGCGCTCGGGGGAGGAAAGCCGCTGCGGTCCGCAGCGCACCACGAGGCACCCGCGGTCGTCCCTCGTCACCTCGAGCTGCAGCAGCCGGAGGCCCAGGCATGAGCTACCCCACCCACGCGATGCTGCCAGTGGGCCGAGCAGCCCGAGCAGCCCGAGTGCCCGGAAGCGCGCTTGCCATGGCCGCCACTTTGTTCCTGCTGTCCGCGTGCTCTCTCGTGCCCGTCGAGCATCGCCCGGCCATCGACGTTCCCGCGAACTTCGCGGCGTACGACAACCAGCCGCTCGCGTTGCAGCCGGCGGAAAGCCCAGGCCGCTGGCGGCCGGCCGAACCCGCCGACCAGCAGGCGCCTTCACCGTGGTGGGGCGTCTTCGGCGACCCGGTGCTCGTGCAGCTCGAAGAAGAGGCGCTCAAGGCCAACCCCGATGTGTCCATCGCCATGGCGCGGCTCAAGCAGTCGCGCGCGATGGTCACGCAAAGCGAAGCGGCGCAACTGCCCGAATTGGGCGCGGGGTTCGGCCCCACGCGACAGCGCACCAGCGGTGCAGCCGCGGGGCGCGGAGACGGCGCGCCGGGATCTGCGCAAACCCTGTGGCGCGCGCAGGCCTCCGTGGCCTACGAGGTCGACCTGTTCGGGAGGGTTTCATCGGGCGTCGCGGCCGCACGGGCCGATGCAGATCGGCAGCAGGCATTGGCACACCAGATGCTGCTGCTCGTCCAGGCCGACGTCGCCAAGGCGTACTTCAGCGTGCGCCAACTGGAAGGCGAACTTCGCCTGCTGCGGGACACCGTGAAGCTGAGGGAAGACGCCCTGTCGCTGCTGGAGCGAAAGCTCGGTGCGGGCGCCGCGGCCCCTTACGTTGTCGACCAGGCGAAGACGGAGTTGTTCTCGGCCCGTTCGGCGCAATTGGCGGTGGAGCAGCAACAGGCGCTGGCGTCGCATGCCCTGGCCATCTTGCTGGGCAAGCCGCCGGCGGCGTTGTCCGTCGAGGCGCAGCCGTTGGAGAACGTCACGGTTCGGCTGCCGCCGGGCATGCCATCGACGTTGCTGGAGCGCCGGCCGGACATTGCCGCCGCCGAGCGCGCCATGACGGCGGAGAACGCCCGCATCGGCGTTGCGAAGGCCGCGTTCTTTCCGTCGCTTTCGCTGACGGGGTCGTTGGGCTACGAGTCGGCCGAGCTGGGAAACCTGGCCAACTGGTCGCAGCGGACATTCCTGCTGGGGCCGCTGGTGGGAACTGCCCTGGGCATGCCCATCTTCGATGGCGGCAGGCGAAGCGCCGAGGTGGCCCGCGTGCGCGGTGTGTACGAGGAGCGGGTCGCCGAGTACCGCAAGACGGTGCTCCAGGCCTTCCGCGAGGTAGAGGACTCCCTGGTTTCGATACGGACCCTCGACGCGCGAATTCTCCAGTTGCGGGGAGCGGAAGACGCGTCGTCCGGCGTAGCGCAATCGGCCAGGGCGAGATTCGATGAAGGGGATGTCGACTACCTCGTCGTGGTGGACGCCGAGCGCACCCGCTTGCGCAGCCGGCAGTCGCGCATCCAGTTCGAAGGCGAGCGCGCGCGCGCGACCGTCGACTTGGTCAAGGCGCTCGGCGGTGGCTGGGAGCTTTCCACGGACAACCAGTCCGGTGCCAACGGCTGATCCGAAAGTGCGCAGGAGGCGGCCACAAGGCCGCCCATCCACTCGCGGGCGCGAGCCCTCTTAATTTTTCTGGAGTTTTTTCGTGTCTGTTTCTGATCTGTTCAAGCCGCTCACGCTGCTGCATGGCCCGGCAATGCGAAACCGCTTCATGCTGGCGCCGCTGACCAACCAGCAGAGCGAACTCGACGGCACGGCGTCCGTGCACGACCACTTCTGGATGGAACAGCTGTCGCAGAGCGGCTATGCGCTGGTCCAGACCTGTGCCACGACCGTGGAAGCAGGTGGCATCGCGTTCGCGCGGCAGCTGGGCATCCACAGCGATGACCATCTGCCAGGCCTGGCCCGCATGGCCACGACCCTGCGGGACGGCGGGGGCCTCTCCGCGGTGCAGTTGCACCACGCAGGCCACCGTGCCAACCCGCTGCTGGGAGGAATCCCGGCGCCTGCCTCCGGCGGCACCTTACCGGGCATCCGCGCGATCTCGACGGAAGCAGTGGAGCGAATTCGCGACAGCTTCATCGCCGCCGCGAAACGCGCGCAGCGGGCCGGCTTCGATGGCGTCGCGGTGCATGGCGCGTTCGGCTGGATCCTCTCGGAGTTCATGTCGCCTCACCTGAACGACCGCAGGGACAGGTACGGCGGCAGCCTGGAGAACCGGGCGCGCCTGACCCTGGAAGTGATCGAAGGCATCCGCCGGGAATGCGGTGCCGGCTTCCAGATCGGCTGGCGGCTGTCGATCGAGCGCTACGGGCTGCGTCTGGAGGAGCTGCGCGAGGTCACCGCGTACATCTTCGATCGCGAACTGATCGACTACCTCGACCTTGCCTTGTGGGACTCTGCCCAGGTCGTGACAGAGGGGCCTTTTCGCGGCAAGACCATGCTGAGCCTGTTCACCGGGTTGCCTCGCAAGGGCGTTCGCCTCGGAACCGCCGGCAAGATCATGAGCGCCCGACGCGCCGGCGAGTTGCTGGACGAGGGGTGCGACTTCGTGTTGATTGCCAGGGCCGGCATCCTGCAGCGGGACTTTCCCCTGCAGGTCATGGCCGATGCGGCGTACGACAGCCCGTCGCTGCCGGTGCCGGCCGAGTACCTGCGCAAGGGCGGGCTGAGCGAGCGTTTCATCGACCACATGCGGGGATGGCAGACCTTCGTCTTGCATGGCTCGCGATAGGCGATAGGCGCCAGGCGCGAGGGCGCAACCCGGCACCTGCATTGCACCTGAAACACGCGCACCCCCCGCTGCAACGCCCACGCAACGCGCGGCACCCACAGTGAAGGCTCCATTCATCCAGAGGAGTTCTTCATGAGCAGCATCACCACCGCCGACGGCACCGAGATCTACTACAAGGACTGGGGCAGCGGCCAGCCCGTCGTGTTCAGCCACGGCTGGCCCCTGTCTTCCGACGCCTTCGAGGACCAGATGTTCGCGCTGGCCTCGCAGGGCTTTCGCTGCATCGCGCACGACCGCCGCGGCCACGGCCGGTCGAGCCAGCCCTGGCAGGGCAACGACATGGACACCTACGCCGACGACCTGGCCGCGCTGGTGCAGAAGCTCGACCTGAAGGACGCCATTCACGTCGGCCACTCGACCGGCGGCGGCGAGGTGGCGCGCTACATTGGCCGCCACGGCACCGCGCGCGTGGCCAAGGCGGTGCTCATCGGCGCGGTGCCGCCGCTGATGGTGAAGACGCCGGTCAACCCCGGCGGCACGCCGCTCGCGGCCTTCGACCAGATCCGCGCGGGCGTGCTGGCCGACCGCTCGCAGTTCTGGAAAGACCTGAGCATGCCCTTCTACGGCTACAACCGCGCGGGCGCCAAGGTGTCCGAAGGGGTGCGCGAATCGTTCTGGCAGCAGGGCATGGCGGCGGGCATGCCCGCCTCGTACTTCTGCGTGAAGGCCTTCTCGGAAACCGACCTCACCGACGACCTGAAGAAGTTCGACGTGCCCACGCTCATCCTGCACGGCGACGACGACCAGATCGTGCCCATCGCCGATTCGGCGCTGCTGTCGGCCGAGCTGGTGAAGGGCGCGGTGCTGAAGGTCTACCAGGGTGCGCCGCACGGCATGTGCACCACGCGCAAGGACGAGGTGAGCGCGGACCTGCTGGCCTTCGCCAAAGGCTGAGCGAAGGAATGCACGCACCGGGGCGGCCACGCCCTTGACGCGTTGCGGGGTGCGCCAGATACTCAACCACATGGTTCACCCAGCCTCTTCTTCTTCGTCGTCGTCGTCTTCTTCTTCTTCTTCTCCAGACGCCTCCCAAGGCACGCCGACCGACGACGACGGCCCCGGTGTTGCCGAGCCCCTCACCGCCCAGCTCGACGCCATCTTCGCCGCGCTCTCCGACACCACCCGCCGCACCGTGCTCGAGACCCTGGGCCGGCGCAGCCTGAGCGTGACCGAGCTGGCCGAGCCGCACGGCATGTCGCTCACCGGCTTCATGAAGCATCTGCGCGTGCTGGAAGACGCCGGCCTCATCTCCCGCACCAAGGAGGGCCGCGTCGTGCGCTGCGAGCTCTCGCCCCGGCCCATGCAGGAGGCGGCGGTGTGGCTGTCGCGCTACGAGAAGTTCTGGAGCGGACGCCTCGACGCGCTGGCGCGCTTTCTCGACCCGCAGGAGCAAACCGAATGGCCCAACCCCCTTCCACAGGTACAGGCGCAGGCGCAGCCGCAGCCGCAGCCGAGCGCCCCTCGCTCACCCTCCGCAGGCACTACCGCGCCACCGCCGACAAGGTCTGGCGCGCGTGGACCGACCCGCAAGCGCTGAAGCACTGGTTCGGGCCGGACGAGATCGTCGCGGTGCCCATCGCCGAGATCGACCTGCGCGTGGGCGGGCGCTTTCGAGTGGCGATGCTGGCGGCCGACGGCGAAACCCACGACGTGAGCGGCACCTACCTGGAGGTGGAGCCGCAGCGCAAGCTGGTGTTCAGCTGGGCCTGGCGCAGCACGCCCGAGCGCGAGTCGCGCGTCACCGTGCGCATCAAACCCGACGACCAGGGCTGCGAGCTGGTGCTGCTGCACGAGCAGTTCTTCGACGAGGCGGCGCGCGAGGGGCACACGCATGGCTGGTCGGGGGCGCTGGCCAAGCTCGGGAAGTGGTTGTAGCCAGCAGGGAAGCGGCTGCAAATACTTGAAACTGGGTATGTAAGTTTCTGTTGGTATCTGTGATATTCCGGTTGCATTTTATGGACCCGTGAGTTTCTGCAGCGATTCATCCCGAATCCGGCAGCCCGGCTCCGCAACCGAGCCGATTTCATGCGTCTTTTTGTTTCGCGACCGTCGTCTGACGGCCTTTTCGCACGCGGCATTCGCCCGCTCCTACGTCATCCGGTGGCCTTGCTGGGCGGCGCGCTGCTCGGCATGGCGGCCCATGCGCAGGTCAACCCCGCGGCGGTCGACCGCCAGAACCAGATCATCGAGCGCCAGCAGCAAGACCGCCTGCGCGAGGAGCAGGACCGCGCCATGCGCGCGCTGCCCCCGCCCGGCGGCACCAACCTGCAACAGGTCAAGCCGCAGGTGTCCGTGCCCGAGCTGGGCGCGCCGTGCCGCGACATTCGCGAGATTCGTTTCAGTGGCGACACCCAGCACCTGCCCGACGACCTCCAACGCAGTGTCCAGAATGCCAACGCCGGCCGCTGCCTGGGCGTGGCGGACCTCGAAGCCATCCTGGCCACGCTGACCAAGAGCTACATCGACCGGGGTTACATCACCACCCGCGCCTACCTGCCCGCGCAAGACCTGCGCAGCGGCGTGCTTGAAGTGACCGTGGTCGAAGGCCGGATCGAGCGCTTCGAAGTCACTGGCGGCAGCGAACGCGCCCAGTGGGTCCGTGGCGCGTTTCCGGCAAGCCCCGGCGACCTGCTGAACCTGCGCGACCTGGAGCAAGGCATCGACCAGGTCAACAGCCTGGCCTCCAACAACGCGCGGCTCGACCTGCGCCCCGGCAGCCAGCCCGGGCAGACCGTGGTGGTGGTGGAGAACCCCGCCACGTTCCCGGTGCACCTGTACACCTCGCTCGACAACTCGGGCACGCGCGCCACCGGCACCGACAACGCCTCGGCCACCGTCACCTTCGACAGCCTGCTCGGCCTGAACGAGCTGCTGTCGGTCACCAAGCGCCAGTCGGTGCTGCCCGAGCGCTGGGACCACAAGTCGGACTCGACCGGCCTGCGCGCCGTGCTGCCCCTGGGCTACAACACATTCAGCATCGACGCCAGCCAGAGCGACTACACCAACGTGCTGCGCCTGCCGAGCGGGCAGAGCCTCACGTCGCAGGGCCGCACGATCAGCAAGAGCTTCTCGGCCGACCGCGTGGTGTACCGCGACCAGGCCAGCCGCGTCTCGCTGTCGGCCCGGGTGGGCACGCAGTCGACTCGCAACTGGCTCGGCGGTGAGTTCCTGCAGGTCAGCAGCCGCGACCTGAGCACGCTCGACCTGGCGGCCAGCGCCTTCACGCAGATCGGCGGCGGCATCTTCAACGCGCGGCTCGGCTATGTGAAAGGGCTGTCGGCCTTCGGCGCACTGCGCGACGCCGACACCCTGCCCGACGACCTGCCGCATGCGCAGTTCCGCAAGCTGACGCTCGACCTGGGCTTTTCGCGGCGCTTCAGCGTTGCCGAGCGCGCGTTCGTGTGGTCCAGCCAGTTCAGCGGGCAGCATGCGTACGACACCCTCTACGGCACGCAGCAGATGCTGATCGGCGGCGGCTCGTCGGTGCGCGGCTTCCTCAACACCGTGCTCAGCGGCGACAGCGGCTTCTATGTGCGCAACGAGCTGTCGATGCCGTGGCAGGTGGCGCTGAACGGCGGCGCTGCGCTGTCGGGCCGCGTCTACACCGGCTTCGACGTGGGCCGCGTGAGCAACCGCGCCAGCGGCGTGCCTTCGGGTTCGCTGTCGGGCGCCACCCTGGGCGCCGCCGTGCAGTGGAAGACCCTGAGCCTCGACGTCTTCGCTTCGCGCGCCGTCCACGTGCCCGCCGCGCTGAAGCGCGAAGGCACCCTGTACGGCTTCCGCCTGTCCGCTTCCCTCTGAGATCCGCACCATGAACCACATCTATCGAGTCCTCTGGAACGCCGCGTCCGCCACCTGGATGGCCGTTGCGGAAACCGCGCGCGGGCACGGAAAGGGCAAGAGCAGCAAGTTGGCCGCGCGCCGTGCCGCCGTCGTGGCCTGGGGCGCGCTGGCGCTGGCAGCCCCGCCCTTCGCGTTCGCGCAGGTCGCCTCCGTGGTGGTGGCGCCCGGCAGCAACCTCAATGCCTACGTGGCGCCCAACGGCGTGACGGTGGTCAACATCAACCAGGCCAACTCGGCCGGCCTGTCGCACAACCAGTACCAGAGCTTCAACGTCAACGCGACCGGCCTGGTGCTCAACAACACCACCAGCGCGCAGATCGCCTGGCAGTCGCAGCTGGCGGGGCAGGTCACGGCCAACTTCAACCAGGCCAACGCGGCGCGCGTGATCCTGAACGAGGTGGTGTCGAACAACCGCAGCAAGCTGGCCGGCTTCACCGAGGTGCTGGGCGGCAGGGCCGACGTGGTGCTGGCCAACCCCTACGGCATCACCTGCTCGGGCTGCGGCTTCATCAACACCGACCGCGTGACGCTCACCACCGGCAACCCGTTCCTGGCATCGAACGGCGAGCTGGGCGGCTTCAGCGTGGGGCAGGGCGACATCCTGATCACCGGCACCGGGCTGAACGCCACGGCGCAACAGGTGCTCGACCTGGTGACGCGCTCGGTGCGCATCGAGGCCCCGGTCAACGGGCAGGACGTGAACGTGGTCGCCGGCACCAACCGCTGGAGCTACGACACCCGCGCCGTCACCGGCGCGGCCACGCCCACCGGCAGCGCGCCGGTGTACGCCATCGACACGGCCGCGCTCGGCGGCATGTATGCCAACCGCATCCGCATGACCTCGACCGAGGCGGGCGTGGGCGTGCGCATGCTGGGAGACGCCGCCGCCAGCGCCGGCGATTTCACGCTGACAGCGGCTGGCAAGGTCGAGCTGCAGAACCGCATCTCGGCCTCGGGCGACGTGGGCATCGCCACCACCGCCACCGACGCCAATGCGCTCGCGCTGGCCGACGCCAGCCTCACTTCCACCGGCAGGACCACGCTCGCCGCGGCCGGCGGCGCCACCCTGTCGGGCAGCGCGCTGGTGGCGGGCACCGACCTTGCCGTGAGCGCCGCGAGCCTGCTCGACACGGCCAGTGCCTCCGGGTTGGCCAACAACAACCTGCGCCGCGCCGGCGGCGCGCTGACGCTGTCCGTGGGCAACGCCGCGTCGCTGGGCGCCACCGAGTGGAGCGCGGCGGCGGCCTGGAACGGCACCTTCGGCAACCTGGTGACCACCGGGGCGACCAAGCTGTACAGCAGCGGCGGCACCCTGATCGCCAGCGCCGACAAGGGCGACCTGGCGCTGGGCCTGGCGGTGCTGCAGTCGGCCGGCAACATGGCGCTCACTTCAAGCGGCAAGATCGGCACGGCCACGGGCGGTGCGCTGCAATCGCTAGGCGGCAACCTCGCGCTGACGGCGGGCAACGGCATCTCGAACGCGGGCACGATGACGGCGGACAAGGGCGCGGTGACGGTGCGCGCCGACGGTGCCATTGCCAACAGCGGCCAGATCCACGCGGCGCTGAACCTCGACATCGCCGACAGCAAGGGCGGCGCCACGGCCAGCGTCACGAACAGCGGCGCGCTGCTGACCGAACAGGCGCTGGCACTGAAGGCCGCCGCCGTGAGCAACACGGCCGCCGGGCGCATCCAGGCGCAGACCGGCAGCACGGTCGACGCAGCCAGCATCGACAACGCGGGCGCATGGCTGCTGTCGCAAGCGGGCGGCGCGAGCGACAAGCTCGGCGTGACGGGCACGCTCGCCAACAGCGGCACGCTGCAAGGCGCGGGCGCCGTGGCGGTGGGCGCGGGCAGCGTGAACAACAGCGGCACCCTGCTCGCCGCCACCGACCTCACGGCGACGACGGCCGACGGCTTCGCCAACAGCGGCACCGCGCAGGCCGGCGGCACGTTGGGCGTGGCCAGCGGCGGTGCCGTCTCCAACACCGGTACCGGCGTGCTGAAGGCCGCGGCGCTGAATGTCACGGCTGCCAAGGGCCTGACCAACGCGGGCATCGCCACGGCAGACAGCGGCAACGCCACGCTGCGCGTGGACGGCACGCTGGCCAACAGCGGCCAACTGCACGCAAAGGGCAACATCGACATCGCCGACCGCACGGGCGGCGCGACGCAGGCCGTCGTCAACAGCGGCAAGCTGCTGGCCGAGCAGGCGCTTGCGCTGAAAGCCGCGTCGTTCAGCAACACGGCCACCGGCTGGGCGCAGGCCGCCAGCGGCAGCGCGGCCACGCTGAGTTCGCTGGACAACGCCGGCACGTGGCTGCTCTCGCAGGGCGCGGGCGCGAAGGACCAGGTGGCCGTGGCGGGCGCCGCCGCCAACAGCGGCACGCTGCAAAGCGCGGGCGACCTCGGCGTGACGGCTGCAAGCCTCGTCAACAGCGGCAACGTGCTCGCTGCCGGCAAGATCGATGCGTCCACCACCGGCGACCTGAACAACGATGCGGGCGGCGCCCTGCAGTCCGGCAGCGTGCTCACGCTCACGAGCGGCAACGCGCTGGGCAACGCCGCCACGGCGTCGATCAAGGGCCGGGCCGTGGCGCTGAATGCGGTCAACGGCCTGACCAACGCCGGCGCCATCGAAGCCGGCGCGGGTGCCGCCACGCTGCGCGTGAGCGGCACGCTGACCAACAGCGGCACGGTGCACGCGGCGACCGACATCGACATCGCGGACCGCAACGCCGCGGCGACGCAGACCGTGAACAACAGCGGCACATTGCTGGCTGACCGTGCCTTCGCGCTCAAGGCCGCGCGCATGACCAACACCGCCGCCGGCCGCGTGCAGGCCAACACCGGCAGCACCATTGCCGCGGGCAGCCTCGACAACGCGGGCACCTGGCTGCTGTCGCAGCAGGGCTCGGCGGCAGACACCGTCAGCGTCACGGGTACGCTGACCAACAGCGGCACGCTGCAAAGCGCGGGCAGCGGCACGTTCACCGCCGACCAGCTCACCAACACCGGCAAGCTGATCGCCGCCGGCACGCTCACCGCCGACGTCGGCACCGGGCTGGACAACGGCGCCTCCGGCGTGGTGCAGGCCGGCCAGCAGCTCGTGGTGCAGGGCACGGGCACGACGCTCACCAACGCCAAGGGCGGCAAGATGCTCGGGGACGGGCTGGCCGTGGATGTCGGCAGCATCGACAACAGCGGCACCGTCCAGGGCGGCACGCGCGCCGACAGCACGGTGTCGGTCGCCGGCACGCTCACCAACACCGCCACCGGCGTGCTGAGCGTGGCAAGCGCCGCGGGCGGCGCCGGCACGGTCGCGGCCACCACCGTGGCGAACGACGGCAAGCTGCAATCGGCGGGCGCGCTCACGCTCGGCGTGGGCACCGGCGGGCTGGCGGGCAAGGGCAGTGTCATCGCGGAACGCGACCTCACGCTGCAAGGCCGCAACGGCAAGAACTACACCGCCACCGTCGACGGCCTCATGCAAAGCCGCAGCGGCACGCTCGCCGTGAACGGCGGCGCGGGCAGCACGCTGAACATCGGCGCCGCCGGTACGGTGGTCGGGCAGCGGCTCACGGCCGCGCTGGGCACCATCGCGCTGGCCGACAGGGCCACGTTGTCGTCCGACCGCGACATGACGCTCACGCTGGGCACGCTCACGCTGGCCGGCGCCAACGCGGCCGTGCTGGGCTCCACCGACACGAACGCGCCGGTCGACGCGCCCTGGCAGACCCGCATCTCCACGACCAACGCGCTGACCAACAATGGGCTGCTGTTCTCGGGCAACGACCTGACGGTGAGTGCGCCGTCCGTCACCAACGGCCTCACGGGCGGCATCTCCGCATTGCACGACCTGAGCGTGACCGCCACCACGGGCGACCTGATGAACAAGGGCGCGCTGTACGCGGGCCGTGCGCTCACGGCATCGGCCGAATCGGGCACGCTGACCAACGCCGCGTCGCTCGACGCCTACCAGGGCACCATCAGCGCGGGCACGTCGGTCGAGCTGCGCGCCAACACGCTGGTGAACAACAGCACCATCGACAGCAACGGCTCCATCACGATCTCCGCGCAGACCCTGCGCAACGAGGTGCCGGGCGGCGACACGCGCAGGGACGGTCCGGCCTCGACCCCCGTCAAGACCGAAACCGGCCACGACGGCAAGCACTACCTCTGCCACAACCCCTTCGACGGCGACTGCTACGACCAGCACGAGTACTGGTACTACTCGCAGACCTGGTACACGGACCAGTTCTACTTTGGGGGCACCCCGAAGGTGAAGCCGCAGATCACCGGCGCGGGCGCGGTCAAGCTGAATTTCAATGTGGGCAAGAACCTGGGCGGCGTGATCTCCGGCGACACGGTCACGCTGACCGGCACGGGCACCGGCGCCAAGTTTGACAACGACGACCTGGCGCTGCAGCGAACCACCTACACGCGCACCTGGACCGAGCACACCAAGTACGTCGCCGCGGGCGGCGACACTTACTACAAGCGCCGCGTCGAGGACGACACCACCACCGACAAGCTCTCCGAGATCAGCAACATCGGCGCGGGCGTGTTCGCGCGCGCGCTGAGCGGCACCAACTTCGCGCTGACCAACAACGGCTCCACGGCGGCCACGCAGGACATCGTCAAAGGACCCGCCAAGAACGCCACCGTCAAGCCGCGGGACGGCGCGGACGCCACCAAGGGCAATGTCGAAGGCGCGACCACCGGCACCACCGGCGCCACCACCGGCACCGTGACCCCCGTCACCACGCTGAACGGCCGCCCGGCCATCTCCTTCGTCGCGGTGAACGCGGCCAACGGCGTGAAGGGCACGGCTTTCGGCGGCATCGACATTCCCCTGCCCACCAACCCGAACGGCCTGTACGTGCTGGCCCGCGAGCCGGGCGCCAACTACCTGGTGGAAAGCAACCCGCGCTACCAGATCGGTTCGTCGACCGTGGGCTCCGACTACCTGTCCAAGCTGCTGGGCTACGACGCCGACACGCTGGTGCGCCGGCTCGGCGATGCCAGCTACGAGGCTTACCTGATCAAGCAGCAGCTGGTGGCGCAGACCGGCAATTCGCTGCTCGCCGGTGCCAGGGATGCCGCCACGCAGGTAAAGAACCTCATGGACTCGGCCGCCGGCGAAAGCAAGGCGCTGGGCCTGGTCTACGGCCAGGCGCTCACGCCCGAGCAGCAAGCCGGCCTCAAGCACGATATCGTGTGGATGGTGCAGACCGAGATCAACGGCCAGGTGGTGCTTGCGCCCGTGGTCTACCTGTCGCCGCAGACGCGCTCCGGCCTCACGCAGGGCGCCGTCATTACCGCGGACACGGCCAACCTCAGCCTGAGCTCGCTGACCAACACCGGTGGCACCCTTGCCGGCAACCAGGCGCTCAACGTGGTGTCGGTCGGCGACGTGACCAACACCTCGGGCACCATCAAGGGCGGCAACGTGGCCATTTCGTCCACGCAGGGCAGCATCGTCAACCAGACGACCGCGAGCGGCTCCGGCGGCGACCTGCGCTATGTGACCGACATCGGCAAGACCGCCTCGATCCAGTCGACGGGCACGCTGTCGCTAGCCGCGGCGAAAGACATCGCCAACACCGGCGCCAACGTGGCGGCGGGCGGCGATGCGAGCCTGAAAGCAGGCGGCAACGTGAGCTTCGACACCATTCAGGACAAGCGAGCGGACACCACCCGCGGCGTCTTCAAGCAGGACGGCGGCACCGGCACCACGACCACCACCACGACCACCGTCACGCAGGTGAAGTCGGGCCTGAGCAGCGGGGGCAACCTGTCCATCGACGCGGGCAAGGACATCACGCTGGCCGGCACCGACACCAAGGCCGCCGGCAATGCCGACCTGAAGGCCGGCGGCGACCTGAACATCCTGGCGCGCGAGAACAGCACCGCCACGCACACCGAGAGCCAGGCCAGTGGCTTCGGCATGAACAACTCGCTGTACGGCTCCACCACCGTCACCACCGACTCGAACTCGGTGCGCAACGTGGGCAGCACGCTGCAGGTGGGCGGCAATGCATCGATGACAGCCGGCAAGGACATCACGGTGCAGGGCTCCAGCGTGGACGTGAAGGGCAGCGGCACGCTGAACGCCACCAACGTGAACGTGCTGGCCGGGCGCAATTACGACGAGACCAATACCACCACCAAGCAGAGCGGCTTCATGCAGGTGGGCGCGTCGAGCAGCAGCGCGACCAGCGCGGGCGCGAGCGCGGCGGCGACCTCGAAGAGCGACCACAACGGTGCCTCGGCCTCCGCCTCGGCGCAGGCTAGCGCCCAGGCCTCGGGCCGTGGCGCGGCGGGGCTGGCCTTCAGCTCCGCAACCACCACCAAGACGCAGACCACCGACCTCCAGTACGTCGGCTCCGCACTGAACTTCGGCGGCGACCTTGCCGTCAACGCGAGCAAGGACGTGACGCTGCAAGGCTCGAGCGTGAGCGCGGGCGGCAACGCGAGCGTGAACGCGAAGAACGTGAACCTGCTCGCGGCCGAGGACAAGTCGACCTCCAGCACCAACGTCAGCACGACCCGCGTCGGCCTCATGGCCAGCACCGACAACACCGTCAAGGCGCAGGCCGAGGCCAGCGCCAGCGCGGCCGCCGGCAAGGGAATTCCGAACGCCAATGCGAGCGCATCGGCGGGCGTGTCCGCGTCGAGCGACAACCGTCTCGACCTGGTGCAGAAGAGCGACACCACCGCCACCACGCTGGACACGCGCAACCAGGGCTCGTCCATCAGCGCGGGCGGCAACCTTGCCGTGAAGGCGAGCGACACGCTGAACGTCGAAGGCTCCAAGCTCGCGTCGGGCGGCGACATGAAGCTCGACGCCGGCAACATGACGTTCAAGGCGGTCGACGACCGCCACGAGACCACCACCCAAAGCAGCGTCACCAGCGCCGGCCTCTATGCCAGCGGCAAGGCCGAGGCCGGCGTGGAGGGCGGCGCCTCGGCCGGCCTCGGCGCGAAGGCGGGCGTGTCGGCCAAGGCGCAGGCCTCGGGCGAAATCGGGCTCTACGGCTCGAACACGCGCGGCAGCACGGTCGACGGCTCCACCACGGCGCAGACCTCCAGCATCTCGGCCGGCGGCAACCTCACGCGCACCGCGACGAACAACATCACGGACGTGGGCACGCAGATCGAGGCCGGCGGCAACCTCGACCAGTCGGCCAAGACCATCACCAGCCTGGCCGCGGCCAACACGACCTACAGCTCGGCGAAGAGCGCGACGGACACCGCCAAGGTCGGCGTGTACGCCGAGGCCTCGGCCGAAGCCAGCGCGAGCGCCAGCGCCGGCCCGGGCGCCGGCAAGCCGGGCGGCACCTCGAGCGACGCGGGCGCCGGCATTCGCGCCAGCTATCAGCACGACGACAGCGCAAGCAAGTCGGCCAGCAGCAACGCGGTGGTGTCCAACATCAAGGTGGGCGGCAGCGTGAACAGCCAGTCGAGCGGCGCGACCACCCTGGAAGGCAGCAACATCGCGGCCGGAAAGGACGTGACGATCGGCGCCAGTTCGCTGGACTACACGGCGGCCAGGAACACCGCCAGCGG
Source organism: Variovorax sp. RCC_210 (assembly GCF_041355175.1). Lineage (NCBI taxonomy): Bacteria > Pseudomonadati > Pseudomonadota > Betaproteobacteria > Burkholderiales > Comamonadaceae > Variovorax > Variovorax sp. RCC_210. Next base: position 210,533 of record NZ_JBFUPJ010000006.1, read on the forward strand.
CAGCAGCAACAGCACCAGCGCGGGCGGCAGCGTCAGCGTGGACCTGGTGAACAAGAGCGCGGCGGTGGGCGTCAACTACGCCGGCGGTACCAGCAGCGGCAGCAGCAGCACGGCGGTGGTCGGTGGCATCTCGGCCGGCGGCAACCTCGCGGTGGCCACCACCGGCGACACGCGCTTCGAGGGCACCAACCTCGCGGCCGGCGGCGCGGCCAGCGTGAGCGCCGGCGGCAAGCTCGACTTCGCCGCCGCGAAGAACACGGCCAGCGCCAGCAGCCAGGACGTGGGCGTCGACGTGGCCGTGTCGGCCGGCCTGAAGGGCGGCAGCGGCAGCGCCGCGGTGAACTACGCCAAGTCGACCAGCAGCGGCAGCGACGACGTGGCCGGCAGCGTGCGCAGCGGCAGCGGCCCCCTGACGCTGAAGAGCGGCGGCGACGCCACCTTCACCGGCACGCAGATCGCGAGCAACAGCGACATCGCGGTGCAGGCCGGCGGCAACCTCGCGTTCAATGCCGCGCGCAGCACGTCGAGCAGCGAATCGCTCAGCGTCGACGTGAGCGCGGCCGCCTCGGGCGGCAAGAAGGACAACGTGGGCGGTACCACCAACGCCGCCACCGGCAAGAAGACCGGCGGCCAGACCATGGACGAGCGCAGCGGCGAGGCATCGGTGGGCGTGGGCTACGGCAAGGCGAACAGCGACATCGCGACCGGTGCCAGCATCCAGAGCAACGGCGGCAACATCTCGCTGTCCTCGGGCAGGAACACCTCGCTCGAAGGCACGCAGGTTGCGGCGACCGGCGCCATCGGCGTGACGGCGGGCGGCACGGTGACGCAGACCGAAGCCCGGAGCAGCTCCAGCTCGCTGGGCGTGGCGGTGTCGGCATCGGGCTCGGGTTCGAGCCTGACGCCCGAGAAGAAGACGGGCGCGAAGACGCCGGCGACGGCGCCGTCGCCTTCGACGACAACATCGACGCCGACCACGACGCCGACCCCTGCCCCCGCTCCGGCAACGGCGCCTGCCCCGGCCGGCGCCCCGAGCGCGCCGCCCACCTCGGCCCCGCCGAAGACACCCGCGCAACTGACGCAGAAAAAGGGCAGCGGCGTGGCTTCGGTCGGCGTGGAGACCGAGTCGAGCAACACCAGCCAGAAGACCACGCTGGCCGGCGGCCAGGGCGTGACCGTGACGCAGGGCACCGCCAACCCGGCGACGCGGCAGATCAGCGCCAGCGTGCCGATGCCGGCCACGCTGCCCGCGGGCAAGACCGTGGCGGCAAAGACCGCCGACGGCAAGCCGCTGCCGGCCTGGCTGAAGCTGGACCCCGCCACCGGCAAGTTCAGCGGCCAGCCGCCGGCGGACTTCAAGGGCGAACTGAAGGTCAACGTCAGCGTGCCGCAGGCCGACGGTTCGGTGAAGACCGTGCCGATGAGCTTCTCGGGCAACTAGGCAGGCGCGGGGCCATCCAGCGCGGCCGGGGCGGCGAACGCTCCGGCCGCGTGGAAACCCTTTGCGGGACAGCGGTATGGCCCGCCTCTGCATGATCCGTGGCACCGGCGCGCCGACGCGTCCTTCCTGCCCCGTGACATGCACATCCAACCGACCCCGCACCCTGATGCTTCTCCCGCCCGCGCCACCGCACGCGAATGGACCGGCCTGGCCGTCATCGCGCTGCCCTGCATGCTCTATTCGATGGACCTCACGGTCCTGAACCTCGCGATCCCGTCGATCAGCGAAGACCTCAAGCCCACCGCCTCGCAGCTGCTGTGGATCGTCGATATCTACGGCTTCTTCGTGGCCGGCCTGCTGGTCACCATGGGCACGCTGGGCGACCGCATCGGCCGGCGCCGGCTGCTGCTGATCGGCGCGGCCGCGTTCGGCGTGGCCTCGGTGCTCGCGGCGTTGTCCACCAGCGCCAACATGCTCATCGCCACGCGCGCGCTGCTGGGCGTGGCGGGCGCCACGCTGGCGCCGTCGACGCTCTCGCTCATTCGCAACATGTTCCTCGACCCGGCGCAGCGCACGGTGGCCATCGGGGTGTGGATATCGAGCTTCTCGGCCGGCGCCGTCATCGGCCCGGTGCTGGGCGGCGTGCTGCTGCAGTACTTCGCGTGGGGCTCGGTGTTTCTCATCGGCGTGCCGGTGATGGCGCTGCTGCTGGTGCTCGGGCCGCTGCTGCTGCCCGAGTACCGCGACCCCGACGCGGCCCGGCTCGACCTGGCCAGCGTGGCCCTGTCGCTGGGCGCGGTGCTGGCGGTGATCTACGGCGTGAAGCAGATCGCGGAGCACGGGGTGCACACGCTCCCGCTGCTGTCGATCGCCTTCGGCGCGCTGCTGGGCTGGGTGTTCGCGCGCCGCCAGAAGCGGCTGGCCGACCCGATGATCGACCTGCGCCTGTTCGCGCTGCCCGCCTTCAGCGTTTCGCTGGGCGCCTACATGCTGTCGTGCTTCGTGATGTTCGGCATGTTTCTGTACAACGCCCAGTACCTGCAGCTGGTGCTGGGCCTGTCGCCGCTGCACGCGGGCCTGTGGAGCATGCCGAGCGCGGGCGCCTTCATCGTCGGCTCGATGGTGGTGCCGGCGCTGGTGCGGCGCATGCGGCCGGCCTTCGTGATGGGCGGCGGGCTGGCGGTGGCGGCGCTGGGCTTCGGCATGCTGGTGGTGCTGCCAGCGCAGGACGGGCTGGCCTGGATGGTGGCGAGCGCGGTGGTGTCTTCGCTCGGCCTCGCGCCGGTGTTCACGCTGGCGACCGACCTGGTGGTCGGCAGCGCGCCCCCCGAGCGCGCGGGCGTGGCCTCGGCCATTTCGGAGACCAGTTCGGAGTTCGGCGGCGCGCTGGGCATCGCGATCCTGGGGAGCGTTGGCGCGGCGATCTACCGCGCGACCATGGCCGATGCCGCGCCATCCGGTGCGGGCCTGTCCGCTGTGGAGGTGGAGGCCGCGCGCAGCACCCTGGGCGGCGCGGTGGCGCTGGCCGGGCAACTCACGGGCGGCGCGGGCGCGCAGTTGCTCGACACGGCACGCGAGGCGCTGATGCACGGCCTGCGCCTGACGGCCGGCATCTGCGCGGCGGTGCTGCTGTCGGTGGGCGTGCTGGTGGCCGTGCGGCTGCGCGGCGCGAACGCTGGTGGGGCCGAAGCGGTGGAGCCCAGGCCCGTCACGGGCGAAGGCAAGGCGCCTTCCCCGGGCGCCTGAAAACATCCGCTTTCCAGTCGAGTTTTCCCCTCGAAACAGGCCCGGGAGCGCGCTTTAGAAGCCTATTTGCCTAAGCTAATGAGCAGGAAGTATTTGTAGTTTGCATGATCATGGCCTCATGATCATGAAAATGGATACTGAACCCGATGGAACTCCGGCAGCTTGAGGCCTTCGCCGCGGTCATGTCGACCGGCAGCGTCACCGGCGCTGCGCGCCTGCTCGAGCGCTCCCAGCCGGCGGTTTCCCGCCTGGTGCAGGAGCTGGAGGCCGAAATCGGCTATGCGCTGTTCACCCGCCACGGCCCGCGCGTGACGCCCACCGAGCAGGGCTTTCTGCTCTATGAAGACGTCGACCGCGCGCTGGGCAGCCTGCAGCAGATTCACCTGCGCGCGGCCGAAATCGCGCGCGGCAACGCGCAGCCGCTGTTGCTGGCCGCCACCTCGGCGCTGGCGCTGGGGCTGCTGCCGCAGGCGCTGCAGCGGGTGGAGGCGCAGACCGGCGCCACGCCCATCCAGCTGCGCAGCGCCTCGCCCGAGCAGGTGGTGCATGCCGTGCTCAGCGGCGCGGTGCAGCTCGGCGCGAGCAGCCTGCCGCTGGAGCACCGTGGGCTCGACGTGCACTGGATCGGCGAGATGCCCTGCGTGGCGGTGCTGCGCAGCGACGACCCGCTGGCCGCGCACGCGGTGGTGCCGCTGCAGGCGCTGGCGCAGCGCCGCCTCATCACCATGAGCAATCCGTTTCGCCTGCGCCATCGCATCGACGCGACGCTGGCGCGCGCCGGCCACAGCCCGGCGAGCAGGGAGGCGCTGATAGAGACCAACTCGTCGGTCAACGCGCAGGCGCTGGCGCGCGCCGGCCTCGGCGTGGCGGTGCTGGAGCCGTTGAGCGCCTACGGCGCGCCGCTCGACGGGCTGGCCGTGCGGCCCATCGACACGAACATTCCTTTCGTCTTCGGCGTGGTCACGCCGCAGGCCAAGCCGGTGACGGCGCCGGTGCGCGCGCTGATCGACGCGCTGCTGGCCGCCGCCCGCGCGCTGCCGAACTTCGTGCAGCACGACCCCTCGGCGCATGCCGAGCTGCTGCGCACGCTGTACGGCGACGAAAGCCCCACCTGAAAAAGCCCCTTGCGATGAACGCCCACACCTCCTCTACCCCCGCGCCCATCGGTTTGGCCGCCCTCGAGGCGCGCCTGCGGCAAGACCTGGCGTGGCTCGGCCTGCCCGCCAGGCCATGGGTTCCGCAGAACACTGCACAGGGCGCGACACAAGGCGATGCGCTGCTCGACGTCGCCATCGTCGGGGGCGGCATGGCCGGCCTGGCGCTGCTGGCCACGCTCACGCACCTGGGCGTGCGCGCGCGCATCTACGACCGCTCGCCCGCCGGCTTCGAAGGCCCCTGGGCCACGACCGCGCGCATGGAAACGCTGCGCTCTCCCAAGGAGCTCACCGGCCCCGCGCTGGGCCTGCCGGCGCTGACCTTTCGCGCCTGGTTCGAGGCGCAGTGGGGCCTCCAGGCCTGGAACGCGCTCGACAAGATCCCGCGCCTGCAGTGGGCCGACTACCTGCGCTGGTACCGCCAGGTGCTGGCCCTCGACGTGCGCAACGAACAGGAGGTGAGGGCGGTGCTGCCGCGCGCCGACGGTGTGGTGCAGATCGACCTGATCGACCTGGCCTCGGAAGCAGCGCCCTACAGCGTGCAGGCGCGCCACGTGGTGCTCGCGACGGGCCGCGACGGCCTGGGCGGCGCCTGGGTGCCCGAGTGGGCGGCGTCGCTGCCGCGCGAGCGCTGGGCCCATTCGTCGGAGCGCTGGAACGCCGAGCGCCTGCGCGGCCAGCGCGTGGCCGTGGTCGGCGGCGGCGCCTCGGCGATGGACGCCGCCGCCACCGCGCTCGAGGCCGGCGCCGCGCGCGTCGACCTGCTGATCCGCCGCGCCGACCTGCCGCGCATCAACAAGGGCAAGGGCGCGGGCAACCCGGGCATGGTCCATGGTTTCTGGCAGCTGCCGGACGAGTGGAAATGGCGGGTGCGCCACTACATCAACGTGCAGCAGGTGCCGCCGCCGCACGGCAGCACGCTGCGCGTGTCGCGCCACGCGAACGCGCACTTCCAGCTCGGCACGCCCGTGCTCGGCGCCGCCCGGCGGGCCGACGGCGCGCTGCGGCTGGACACGGCCAAGGGCCCGCTGGCGGTGGACTTCGTCGTCTTCAGCACCGGCTTTCGCACCGACTGGGCGCTGCGGCCCGAGTTCGCCGCGTTCTCCTCGCAGGTGCGCGTGTGGCGCGACCGCTTCACGCCGCCCGAGGGCATGGCCGACAGCGAGCTCGACGAGTCGCCGGACCTCGGCCCGCTGTTCGAGTTCCAGCCGAAGACGCCCGGCGCCTGCCCGGGGCTCGAGCGAGTGCACTGCTTCAACTATGCGGCCTCGCTGTCGCACGGCGCCGCGGCGGGGGACATTCCGCAGATCACCGACGGCGCCCAGCGCCTGGCGCGCGGCCTGGCGGCAAGCCTGCTGAGCGAAGACGCCGACCTGCACTTCGCCGCGATGCAGCGCTATGCCGAGCCGGAGCTCGACGGCGATGAGTGGACGCCTTCGGTGTTGCCGCCCTACACCGACGAAGCTGAAGCCATCGGAGCCACCGAAGCCACAGGAGCCACAGGAGCCATTGAAGTGGCCGGCCGCGAGGCAGCCCCATGACCGGCTGGCTGCTGCGCCGCCTGCTGCAGGCGCTGGGCGTGGTGATCGCGATGACGGTCATCGTCTTCATCGGGCTGCACGCCATCGGCAACCCGATCGACATCCTGATCGGCGAGGACATGAACCAGCAGGAGCGCCTGGCCGCCATTGCGCGCCTGGGGCTCGACCAGCCGCTGTGGCGCCAGTACCTGGCCTTCGTCGATGGCGCCCTGCACGGCAGCCTGGGGCGCAGCTTCGTCTACCAGGAAGACGCGGTGCGCCTCATCCTGCAGCGCCTGCCGGCGACCATGGAGCTGGCCTTCGCGGCGCTGCTGATGGCCATCGTGGTGGGCGTGCCGCTGGGGCTGTTCGCGGGCATGAAGCCCGAGCACCCGGTGTCGCGCACGCTCATGGCGACCAGCATCGTGGGCTTCTCGCTGCCGGCCTTCTGGGTGGCGCTGATGCTCATCATGGTGTTCAGCGTGCAGCTCGGCTGGCTGCCCGCCAGCGGGCGCGGCGCCACGCGCGAGCTGTTCGGCGTGCAGTGGTCGTGGCTCACGCTCGACGGCTGGCAGCACCTGCTGCTGCCGGCGTTCAACCTGGCGCTGTTCAAGATATCGCTGGTGCTGCGGCTCACACGGGCCGGCGTGCGCGAGGTGCTGCCGCAGGACTACGTGAAGTTCGCGCGCGCCAAGGGCCTCACGCCCACGCGCGTGGTGCTGGTGCACGTGCTGCGCAACACCATGATCCCGCTGGTCACGGTGCTGGGACTGGAGCTGGGCGCGACCATCGCTTACGCGGTGGTCACCGAGAGCATCTTCGCGTGGCCGGGCGCGGGCAAGCTCATCCTGGACAGCATCAACTCGCTCGACCGGCCGGTGGTGGTCGCGTACCTGATGGTGGTGGTGGTGATCTTCGTCACGCTGAACCTCGTGGTCGACCTGCTCTACAAATTGCTCGACCCGCGCGTGCGGCTGGAGGCTGCGAAATGAGCGCGGCAAAAAGCTACGACGAACGCTCGATCTGGTGGCGCGTGGCCGCCGATTTTTTGCACTCGCGCATCGCCATCGGCGGGCTGGTGGTGCTCGCGCTGGTGGTGCTGGCCGCGCTGCTCGCGCCGTGGATCACGCCGCAGAACCCGTACGACCTGCTGCAGCTCGACGTGCTCGACGCGCGCCTGCCGCCGGGCTCGCACAGCAGCGAGGGCGGCTACACCTACTGGCTGGGCACCGACGGCCAGGGCCGCGACCTGTACTCGGCCATCGTCTACGGGCTGCGCATCAGCCTGACGGTGGGCGTGGGCTCGGCGCTCATCGCCGCGGTGGTGGGCACGCTGGTGGGCCTGGTGGCCGCCTATGCGGGCGGCAAGGTTGATGCGCTGCTGATGCGGCTGGTCGACCTGCTGCTGTCGTTCCCCACCATCCTCATGGCGCTGATGATCCTGGCCTACGTGGGCAAGGGCGTGGGCAACGTGATGCTCACGCTGGTGCTGCTCGAATGGGCCTACTACGCACGCACCGCGCGCGGCCAGGCGCTGGTGGAGGCGCGGCGCGAGTACGTGGACGCGGCGCGAGGCCAGGGCATTGCGCGCTGGCGCATCGTGACAGGCCACATCCTGCCGAACTGCCTGCCGCCGCTGCTGGTGATTGGCGCGCTGCAGATCGCGCGCGCCATCACGCTGGAGGCCACGCTGTCGTTCCTGGGGCTGGGCGTGCCCATCACCGAGCCCTCGCTGGGGCTGCTCATTTCCAACGGCTACCAGTACCTGCTGTCCAACGAGTACTGGATCAGCTTTTTTCCCGGCGTCGCCTTGCTGGCCGCCATCGTCGCGATCAACCTGGTGGGCGACCAGCTGCGCGACGTGCTGAACCCGAGGTTGCAGAAATGAGCGCCGTTCCCGTGCAGGACTTGTCTATGCCGGCACTCGAGGTGCCGACACTCGAAGTGCGCAACCTGCAAACGCGCTTCCACACGCGCGCCGGCGTGCTGCCGGTGGTCGACGGCGTGTCGTTCACGCTCGGGCGCGGCAAGGTGCTGGGGCTGGTGGGCGAATCGGGCTCGGGCAAGTCGGTGACCGGCTTTTCCATCATGGGCCTGGTCGACGCGCCCGGGCGGGTCGAGGGCGGGCAGGTGCTGTTCCAGGGCCGCGAGCTCACGCAGCTACCGGCCACCGAGCGGCGCGAGCTGCGCGGCAACCGCATCGCCATGATCTTCCAGGACCCGATGGCCACGCTGAACCCGGTGCTGCGCGTGGACACGCAGATGATCGAGGCGGTGCGGGCGCACAAGCGCGTGTCCACCGAAGAGGCGCGCCGCCATGCGCGCGACACGCTGGGGCGCATGGGCATCCCCAGCCCCGAGGAGCGGCTGCGCGCCTACCCGCACCAACTGTCGGGCGGCATGCGCCAGCGCGTGGCCATCGCCATCGCGATGCTGCACGGGCCCGACCTGATCATCGCGGACGAGCCGACCACGGCGCTGGACGTGACGATCCAGGCGCAGATCCTTTCCGAAGTGCAGAAGCTGGTGCGCGAGACGGGCACCTCGCTCATCTGGATCAGCCACGACCTGTCGGTGGTGGCGAGCCTGGCCGACGAGATCGCGGTGATGTACGCGGGCCGCATCGTGGAGCACGGCACCGTGGCCGACGTGCTCGACCACCCGCAGCACCCGTACACGCGCGGGCTGATCGACAGCCTGCCGAGCGCCAACGAACGCGGCGCGCGGCTGCGGCAGATCCAGGGCATGACGCCCAGCCTGCTCGACATGCCCGCCGGCTGCGCCTTCGCGCCGCGCTGCCCGCACGCGGACGCGCCCTGCGGCCAGCGCCCCGAGGTGTCGCGTCCGCGCGCCGATGCGCCCTGGCACGAGGTGCGCTGCTTTCATCCGCAGCGCGGCAAGCTGGTGCCAGCGATGCCAGCGGTGTCCGTCGCGATTCCCGCCGTGGTTCCCGCTGCAACGCGCGCGCCGGCGCAGGAACACGACCTGCCGCTGGTCGACCTGCGCCAGGTCGCGCAGCGCTTCGGCGCCACGCCACCACCCGGCGCGGTGGGCCGCACGCTGCGCAGCATCGGGCTGAGCAAAGCGCCTGTGGTCACTCACGCGGTCGACGGCGTCGACCTGTCGGTGCGCCCCGGCGAGGTGGTCGGGCTGGTCGGCGAATCGGGCTGCGGCAAGTCGACGCTGGGCCGCATCGCGGCGGGCCTGCTCGCGCCGACCGAGGGCGAGGTGCGCGTCGGCGGCAAGCCGGTGGCGAGCCTGTCGGCGCCGGAGCAGCTCGCGGCGCGCCTGCGCATCCAGATGGTGTTCCAGGACCCGTACGCCAGCCTGAACCCGCGCCTGCGCGTCTCGCGCATCGTGGGCGAGGCCGCGCTGCTGCACGGGCTCACCGATGCCGCGGGGCAGGACGACTACGTGTGCGCCCAGCTGCAGCGCGCCGGGCTGGACCCCGCGCTGCGCCACCGCTACCCGCACCAGTTCAGCGGCGGGCAGCGCCAGCGCATCGGCATCGCGCGCGCGCTGGCCGTGCAGCCGTCGATGCTGGTGTGCGACGAGGCGGTGGCCGCGCTGGACGTGTCGATCCAGGCGCAGATCCTCAACCTCTTCATGGACCTGCGCGAGCAACTCGGCCTGGCCTACCTGTTCATCAGCCACGACCTGGGCGTGATCGAGCACCTGTGCGACCGCGTGGTCGTGATGTACCTGGGCCGCGTGGTCGAGAGCGCGCCGGTGGCCGAGCTGTTCGCGCGGCCGGCGCATCCGTACACGCAGGCGCTGCTGGCCGAAATTCCGAGCATCGACGCGCGGCGCACCGCCTTCAGCGCCATTCGCGGCGAAATTCCGAGCCCCATCGCGCCGCCCTCGGGCTGCCACTTTCATCCGCGATGCCCGCAGGCGATGCCACGCTGCCGCACCGAGGCGCCGCGGCTGCGCGGCATCGCGATCCGGCACGAAACCGCGTGCCACCTGTACGACGCCGGCTGATGCCGCGCGCCCACCGTTTTTCTTCGCTCGTTGCCGACCCGATCACTGCTTTCACCCAAGGATTTTTCATGAACCGCCTGCTCCCCATCGTTGCCGCCGCGCTGCTCGCCACGGGCGTCGCCGCATCGGCCCAGACCCTGTCCATCGGCTTCGCCGACCCGGTCTCCTCGGTCGACCCGCAGCTCAACAACCACGCGGGCGACCGCTCGCTGGCGCTGCATTTCTGGGACTCCATCGTCAACTCGCGCGACGGCGGCAAGCTGGAGCCCGCGCTTGCCGCGAGCTGGAAGACGCTGGACGACAAGACCTGGGAATTCAAGCTGCGCACCGACATCAAGTGGCAGGACGGCACGCCGTTCACGGCCGAGGACATCGTGTATTCCTTCCAGCGCGCGCGCAACGTGCCGGGCAGCGTGGCCTCGTACTCGGGCGCGCTGCGCACGGTCGAGTCGGCCACGGCCAAGGACGCGGCCACGGTCATCATCAAGACCAACACGCCCAACCCGATGCTGCCGCTGGAGATCGCATCGATCTACATCGTGAGCAAGCACGTGGGCGAGAAGTCGAAGACCGAGGACTACAACGCGGGCCGCGCGGTGGTCGGCACCGGCCCGTACAAGTTCGTCTCGTACGTGCCGGGCGACCGCACCGTGTTCGAGCGCAACCCCGGCTACTACGGCCCCAAGCCCGCGTGGGAGAAGGTGAACTACCGCTTCATCAACAACGGCGCGGCGCGCACCGCGGCGCTGCTGGCCGGCGACGTGGACGTGATCGACAAGGTGGCCGTGACCGATGTCGAGAAGCTGCGCAAGGACCCGAAGGTCAGCGTGTACACCTACCCCGGCCTGCGCGTGCTGCTGCTGCAGCCCAGCTTCAAGCCCGGGGCCAACGAGTTCATTACCGACAACGCCGGCAAGCCGCTGGAGAAGAACCCGCTGCTCGACCTGAAGGTGCGCCAGGCGCTGTCGCTCGCCATCAACCGCAAGGCCATCGTCGACCGCGTGCTGCAGGGCACCGTCACCGAGGCCAACCAGTGGATGCCCAAGGGCAGCTTCGGCTACAACCCCGACGTCAAGGACATCGCCTACAACCCCGAGCAGGCGAAGAAGCTGCTGGCCGAGGCCGGCTTTCCGCAGGGCTTCCAGATCGCGATCCACGTGCCGGGCGACCGCTACCCGCAGGCGCCCGAGACGGTGCAGGCCGTGGCGCAGTTCTGGAGCCGCATCGGCGTGAAGACCAAGGTCGAGGTGGTGCCGTGGGCCGTGTACTCGAGCCGCGCCAACAAGAACGACTTCGCCGTCAGCGTGATCGCCTGGGGCAACGGCACGGGCGAGGCCGGCTACGGCCTGCTGCAGACCCTGACCACGCCCGACGCCAAGCGCGGCCGCGGCTCCAACAACTGGGGCCGCTACAGCAACGAGTCGGTCGACAAGGCGCTGGACGCCGCCACGGTCGAGTTCGACGCCAAGCGCCGCGAAACCATCTTTCGCCACGCCGCCAAGCTGGTGACCGACGACGTCGGCCAGATCCCGCTGTACCACTACCAGAACATCTGGGCCGCGAAGAAGGGCCTGAAGGTCGAGCCGCTCCTGAGCGACCGCACGACGGCCATGCAGGTCACCCGGCTCAAGTGAGGGCGCGCGCATGCTGAGCATCACGCCGCAGGACGCGCTGATCGACGTGCCGCGCCGCATCGCGGTGAACGGGCTGGCGCCGGGCGAGCAGGTCGAGATCGCCAGTTGCACCGTGCGCGGCGCGGGCGTGCCGTGGCGCGCGTCGGCGCGCTTCGTGGCCGATGCGCAGGGCACGGTCGACCTGCAACGCGACGCGCCGCTCTCGGGTAGCTACGAGGGCAGTTACGTAGGCAGCTACGAAGGCGTGTCGCCGATGGGGCTGGTGTGGTCGCAGGTGCCGGACACGCAAGGCGCCCGCGAGCAGTTCGGCGCCGAGCCGGGCGCCGCGCTGCGCACCGACATCACGGTGCGCCGCGGCGGCAAAGTGGGCGAAGCAGGCGAACTGCAGGGCGGCTTCGTGCAGCGCCTGGCCGCGGAAGGCGTCACGCGCCGCGAGGTGCGCGAAGAAGGCCTGGTCGGCACGCTGTACCTGCCGGCGGGGCCGGGGCCGCACCCGGCCGTGTTGATCCTCAACGGCTCGGGCGGCGGCATCAACGAGCCGCGCGCGGCGCTGTATGCCTCGCACGGCTACGCGGCCTTCGCGCTCGCGTACTTCAAGGCGCCGGGCCTGTCGGACTACATCTCGAACACGCCGCTCGAATACTTCGAGACCGCGCTCGCCTGGCTGCACCGCACGGTGAAGCCGGCGCAGGGCTTCGTCGCGCTCAGCGGCCAGTCGCGCGGCGGCGAGCTGGTGCTGCTGCTGGGCACGCTGTTTCCCGAATCGGTGTCGGCCGTGGTCGGCTACGTGCCCGGCGCGGTGGTGCATTGCGCGCAGAACGCGTGCGACCCGGCGCTGGGGCGCGAAGGCCCGGCCTGGCTTTTTCGCGGGCAGCCGCTGCCCCATGTGTGGGAGCGCAACCGCACCGCCACCTGGGCGCCGTGGGACGAAGGCCCCGAGCCGCGCCGCCATGCCGATGCGCTGTTGACGGCGCTGCAAGACCCCGAGGCCGTGGAGCGCGCGCGCATCCGGGTCGAGCGCATCCGCGGCCCGGTGATGCTGCTGTCGGCCACCGACGACGGCTCGTGGCCGTCCAGCCTCTACAGCCGCATGGTGACCGAGCGCCTGGCGCAGTTCGCGCACCCGCATGCGGTGGCGCACCTCGACTTCGAGGGCGCGGGCCATTCCATCCTGTTCCCCTACGTGCCGACCACGCAGCTCGGCTATGCGCACCCGGTGTCGGGCCGGCGCAGCACCTCGGGCGGCACGCCCGCGAACAACGCGCATGCCGACGAGGCTTCGTGGCAGGGCGTGCTGCGCTTCCTGCAGCAGGCCGTGGCCGCGCGCAACGCACCTTCCGGAGACACACCCCAATGACTGATTCCACCCTTTCCTTCGACCTCGTCGATGCCAGCGTGCCGCTGGCCGCCGGCAGCGCCGCCCATGCGGTGCGCCACCAGCGCGACAAGGTGGTGGCCGCCACGCAAGGCAGCTACGAAGCGCTGTTCGACGCGGCCTTGTCGGGCCCGCCGCTGGCCGAGCGCCTGCTGGCCGCGCTGGCCATTGCGCGCAGCGCCGGCAGCACCGCGCTGCAGGCGCACTACCGCGCGCGGCTCGACGCGCTGGCGCCCCTGAGCCCCCTGAGCATGGAGCAGCAGGCCGCCGCCGACGGCGCGCCGGTGGAAGCGCTGGCCGGCGATGCGCGCCTGCAGGCCGTGCTCGCGTTCACGCGCACGCTGACCGACCGGCCCGTGGAGGGCGACCGCGAGGCGCTGCTGAAGCTGCCCGCCGCCGGCCTGTCGACGCCCGAGGTGGTGGCGCTGGCGCAGCTGATCGCCTTCGTGGCCTACCAGGTGCGCGTGGTCGCGGGCCTGCAGGCGCTGGCCGCGCTCGGCAGCGACGGCGCGGCGCCGGCGGTGCAAGACCCGGCCGCGCCCTTCGTGCACCCGGCCAACCTGCCGCCGCCGGGCGAGCCGCTGCGCATTGCCGGCTACACCAGCGAAACGCTGGGCTGGAAGGCCTGGCTCCCGGTGATCGACCTGGCCCAGGCCACGCCCGAACAGGTGCGCGTGCTGGACACCAGCCACCCGAAGGCGCGCACCTCCGACTACTACCTGCTGCTGGTGCACCAGCCGCGCATCCTGCAGGAGCGCGCCACGGTGTTCAACGCCATCATGTACGCGCCGGGCGGGCTGTCGCGCGCCGAGCGCGAGCTGGCGAGCGCGGTGGTCTCGCGCGTGAACGGCTGCGTGTACTGCGCCTCGGTGCACGCGCAGCGCTTCGAGCAGCTGGCGCGGCGCAACGACGTGATCGCGCAGGTCTTCACCGACCCGCACACCGCCGGCACCACGGTGCGCGAGCGCGCCATCGTGCAGCTGTCGATCGCGCTCACGCGCGAGCCGGCCAGCCTGGGCGCGCAGCAGCTCCAGGCGGCGCGCGCGGCGGGGCTCGGCGACCTGGAGATCCTCGACGCCATCCATGCGGTGGCGATCTTTGCCTGGGCCAACCGGCTGATGCTGAACCTGGGCGAGCCGGTGTACGCGGCGGGCCGCGCTTAGACGCTTTTCAACTATCGATGCCGGAACTCGGTCGTTCCGCATCGGCATGCGCGGCGCAAGAATCCGGGCCTCATCCAGTCACACACCCGGGCCCCGCATGACCATCCAAGCCATCAACGTTCGCAACCAGTTCAAGGGCAAGGTGCACGCCATCCACCGCGGTGACGTGCTGTCGGAGGTCGACGTGGAAACCGCGTGGGGCATCGTGTCTTCCGCGATCACCACGCGCTCCGTCGACGAGCTGCAGCTGAAGGTGGGCTCCGACGTGATCGCGCTGGTCAAGGCGACCGAAGTGTCGATCGCCAAGCTCTGAGGCACATGCAAGCCGGCAACCGGGCACGGTTCTTTTTGCTGTTGCGCTCCTTGGTCTCCTCGGTCTGCGTGTTCTCCGGCCCCTTCGCCCGCGCGGGGCACCCATGAGCGGCACGCTTGTGGAGAGCTTCGGCCTGGCGCTGCGCCAGCTGCGCACCGAGCGCGACCTGTCGCAGGAGCAACTGGCCGCGCTGTCGGACCTGAACCGCTCCTACCTCGGAGAAATCGAAAGGGCGAAGGTGATCGCCTCGCTCGCCACGGTGCACAAGCTCGCGCAGGCGCTCGGGCTGAGCGTGACGGGCGTGTTCCTTCGCTGCGAGCAGATCGAGCAGCAGCGGGTGATACGGCGCATCGACCTGACGTCGTTCAGCCGATAGGGCGGATGCGCATTCGCCGGCCGGATGCGGCTGGCGACCAAGATTCGTCCGTCCCCCTGAAAACCCCCATGGCTGCGCATTGCCGCGGCGCCCGTGAAACCCCATACTGGGTTCCCACGTCGCGTTTCACCGGAGCCTCCCATGAGCAACGAACTGCGCAAGAAGCTGCATGACCTGGCCGAACTCTGCGAGAACGCCCCCGACCCGCAGACCCGGGCCATCATCGAGGCCATCCGGCTGCAGACCGCGGTGCTGAACGAGCGGCTGTTCTCCATCGAGCTGCAGCTGGGCGTGCTCACCAAGCGGCTGGAAAACACCCCGGAAAGCACGGCGGGCTGAGGGGGCCGCGCTTTGTAGGGATAATCCCCGCCATGAGCGGCAACACCTTCGGAACACTCTTCGCGGTCACCAATTTCGGCGAGTCGCACGGCCCGGCCATCGGCTGCGTCATCGACGGCTGCCCCCCGGGCATGGCACTGAGCGAGGCCGACATCCAGGGCGACCTCGACCGTCGCCGTCCCGGCACCAGCCGCCACGTCACCCAGCGCAACGAACCCGACGCGGTGCAGATCCTGTCCGGCGTGTACGAGGGCAAGACCACCGGCACCCCCATTGCGCTGCTGATCCAGAACACCGACCAGCGCAGCAAGGACTACGGGCAGATCGCCCAGCAGTTCCGCCCCGGCCACGCCGACTTCACCTACTGGAAGAAATACGGCATTCGCGATCCGCGCGGCGGCGGGCGCTCTTCGGCGCGGCTCACCGCGCCCATGGTCGCGGCCGGCGCGGTCGCCAAGAAGTGGCTGGCCGAAAAGCACGGCATGGTGTTTCGCGGCTGCATGACGCAGGTCGGCGAAATCGCCATTCCCTTCGAGAGCTGGGAGCATGTTCCCAACAACCCCTTCTTCGCCCCCATCGCCGACGTGAGCGCGCTGGAAGACTACATGGACCGCCTGCGCAAGGCCGGCGACTCGTGCGGCGCGCGCCTGCGCGTTACCGCCACCAACGTGCCCGTGGGCCTGGGCGAGCCGCTGTTCGACAAGCTCGACGCCGAGATCGCCTACGCCATGATGGGCATCAACGCGGTGAAGGCGGTGGAAATCGGCGCCGGGTTCGACAGCGTCACCCAGCGCGGCACCACGCACGGCGACTCCATCACGCCCACCGGCTTCGCCACCAACAACGCCGGCGGCATTTTGGGCGGCATCAGCTCGGGGCAAGACCTCGAGGTGAGCATCGCCATCAAGCCGACCAGCTCGATCATCAGCCCGCGCCAGTCCATCGACGTGAACAACAACCCCGTCGAGGTGGTCACCAAGGGCCGCCACGACCCGTGTGTGGGCATTCGCGCCACGCCCATCGCCGAGGCCATGCTGGCGCTGGTGGTCATGGAGCATGTGCTGCGCAACCGCGCGCAGTGCGGCGACGTGCACCAGGCCGCCGCCGAGCGCAGCGAAGCCACGTCGCCCCAGGCGTCCTTCCTGTAGTGTCCGCGCCGCCGACAGTGGCCGCTGCCGCCGGGCGGGGCCACCTGCTGGCGTTTGCAGGCCTGTCGGCCAGCTATTTCGCGCACATCGGTTTCTTCAACCCCTACCTGCCGCTGTGGCTCAAGGAGCTGGGGCTGCCGATCTTCACCATCAGCCTGCTGGCGTCGGTGCAATCGATCACCCGGGTGTTCGCGCCCTACGCCTGGGGCGCCCTCAGCGACCACACCGGCCAGCGCGTGAAGCTGCTGCGCTTCAGCGCCGCCGTGGCGCTGGCGAGCTCCTTCGGCCTGTGGTGGCACGGCGGCGCGTGGTGGCTGGCGCTGGTGCTGCTGGTCATGTTCACCCACACCAGCTCGATGATGTCGCTCACCGAGGCGGCCATGGCCCAGCTGGTGGCCGGCGACTGGGGCCGCTACGGGCGCATTCGCCTGTGCGGCTCGGCCGGCTTCCTGCTCACCGTGTTCGTCGCGGGCGAGTGGTTCGAGCGCTTCGGCATGAAGCACTTTCCCGCGTGGGCCGCGGGCACGCTGGCCATCGTGCTGCTCGCCACCCTGAAGCTGCCCGACGTGCGCGAGCCGCCCGCCGCGCACGGCAGCGTCAAGGAGCCCATCGGCCCGGTGCTGCGCAACCCGGCGGTGCGGTGGTTTTTCGCGGCGCTGTTCTTCCAGGTGATGTCGCACTTCTCGGTGTACGCGTTCTTCTCGCTGTACCTCGACTCCATCGGCTACAGCAAGAGCACCATCGGCCTGCTGTGGGCGCTGTCGGTGGTGGCGGAAATCGTGTGGTTCTTCCTGCAGGGCCGGCTCATCGGCCTGATGCCGATGCCGCGCTGGATGCTGGTGTGCGGCATCGCGGCCGTCGCGCGGCTGGGGCTCACCGCCGGGCTGGGCGGCTGGATTGCCGCGCTCATCGTCGCGCAGTGGCTGCACGCGCTGAGCTTCGCGGCGCACCACACCACCTGCATCGCCGTGGTGTCGCGCCGCTTCCCGGGCCATTTGCGCGGGCGCGGGCAGGCGCTGTTCACGGTGATCGGCTACGGCTTCGGCGGCGTGCTGGGCGTGCTGCTGGGCGGGGCCGTGGCGCAAGAGTTCGGGTACCGGACGATGTTCGCCGCGGCGGCGTTGCTGGCGGTGGCGGGGAGCTTGTGCGCGTGGCGGGTGGTGAGGCTGGAGCCGATGGAGCGGCCCAGGCAGGGCTGATCGGCGCTACCGCGCCGGCACGGCCTCCTCAGAAAAGCCGATAACCCAGCATCGCGACCACCGCCGCCAGCATGTGTGCCGGGCCAGTCGGCACGGAGCGCTTGTGATGCGCGCCGCGCAGTGCGAACACGATCGCCATCAACAGCGATGCCACGACGAACGCCGCATAGATCGTGGGCAGCGCGGCCCAGCCGAACCAGGCGCCGGCCACTGCAAAGGCCTTGAGGTCACCATAGCCCACGATGTCGCGGCCGGTGTTCGAGCGCACTGCCACTGTCACCAGCCATGGCGCGAGGTACCCCGACACAGCGCCGAGCACGTTGTCGGAAGCCGACCCCGTGGACGCGCGATAGAGCAGCCCCAGCCACAGTAACGCGAGCACGATCCGGTCCGGAAGCAGTTCATGTCGAACGTTTATCGCAGTCAGCAGGATCCATCCGAGCAGCAGCACGCACAGCATCGCGGTGTCGAGCGACGCGCCCCGCGCAAACGCGAGGCCGACACATGCCAACGCCGCACCGACGACGATGGCGAACTTGCTTGCCTTCGAGATGTCGAGTTCCGACGTGTCGCGCAGAAAGGGCTGGTAGTTCTGGTGCTCGCTGGCCCACGCTCTGTGCATGTCGAGCGGAATGCGCCGGATCCATGGCAACAGCGCAAAGGCTGCGAGTGCGCCGCCGCCGAGGGCGTAGGCCACGAGGGGTCCGATGTTCAATGGCAGGGACAAAATTCAATCTCCGACGAGGATGCGCAGCGATGTTCGCCGCAGCGGGCGCCAGCTCGTAAAAGTGGGAGCGAGGGCGATCATTGGTTTTTCGGGCGCAAGGCCAACACCATGTGGGGAGGCACCTTGCCCTGATCGGGCAACGGCAGGTAGTCGGTCTTGAGAATGCCGCGCAACGCCGCCTGATCCCATTCGGGCATGCCGCTCGACTTGGACAGGCGAGCGCCGGTGATGGCGCCATCGGGTGCGAGGTCGACCGTGTACTCGACCACCGGGTTGCCTGCCACGTTCGCCGTGAAGACGATATGGGAGCGCACCTTGGCGGCAATCCGGTCGCCCCAACTGGCTTGCGCGGTAGGTGGCTGCGCCATCGCGCGAGGGGCCGATGCCTGTGCCGCCGATGGCTCGGGCTTGAAGGACGCGGTACCTTCGCTCAGCACGAAGTTGATCGGCGCCAGGTACCAGACAGCACCGGTCTTGCCGGTCTTCTCACGGGGAATGACGAGCCGCGCGGCCTTGACCGCGTCGACAGCCGCAGCGTCCAGCCGCTCGTAGCCCGAACTCTGTGCAACGCGAATTCCCCGGACGGTGCCGTCGCTGTCGGGCAGCACCTTCACGAGGACCCTTCCTTGTTCACCCAGCCGCTTCGACAACGCCGGGTACACCGGGCGCGGTGCCACGCTGTATTCGGCCGTGGGTACGTCGGACGTCGCGATGCTGGCGCGGGGCGGTGGCGCGGGTGGCACGGGTGAAGCCGTTGGCGCAGCCGGTGCGAAGGTTGGTGATGTGGGCGACGTCGGGATGAGCGTGGCCGGCGGCCGGGCCGTCTGCGAAACGAGCGGCTCCGAGACCGGCATCCTCCCGCCCTGCCACTTGAGATATGACTGCAGCAGCACAAAGAGCAGCAGGCCCACGCAGAAGATCACGAACCAGGCCACCAGCTGGGAGGGCTTCAACGGCGTGCGCGGCGCGGCGGTCGCAGACGCGGCGCCACGAGGGCTCAGGCGGAATGTTGAACTCGCCGCCCTGGCATCGATCTGCCGCCACGCCGCGATGTTGTCGGTCTTCGACGTCAACCGCACCCAGTTGGGAAAGAGCCCCGCCGCTTGCAGCACATGGTCGAGGCCCAGCGCCACGGCTTCCTCGCCGGGGTTGGCGCGTTTGCGCAGCAGGTCGAGGTACTTCAGCTGCGGTTCCCGGTGCGCGGGTGGCAGGTCGGCATGGGCGTGTTGCTCGACGATGGCGGCGTCGACCACGTGGCCCGCCTTGCCCAGCCGCTGCAGCCGGGCGGAGTCCTTGCGCCATTCGAAAACCTCCGCGGCCGCCTCGAACAGGTGCTCGTGCCCCGCCTGCCAGCCGCTGGCCAGGATGTGCGCGACGTTGGCTTCGAAGAGGAAGCGGGCGTCCATGTCGAGCAGGCGTTCATCTTCCAGCGCGGCACCAAGCAGCATCGCAGCGTCGTCGATCGACAGGGGCGGACGCTCGGTGAGGCGGTCGGCGAACGCCACGATCGCCGCGTGTGCGTTTTCGTGGGGCGAGACGGGTCGGGGTGCTTCGGTTGGGGGCTGCGTCGCCGCATCGGCACGGTCGACCTGCGCGGCGGGCTCCGACGGTGCGTCTTGCTCGGCGGGCCTTTCCTGAACTTCCTGTGGCTGCGGCAGCTCCTGCAAGGCAGGTGCAGGTGCAGGTGCAGCCCCGGATGCATCGGCCGGCGGCCTGTGGCGCGCCCAGGCCAGCGCGGCTTCGTAGGTTTCGCGCAGCCGCTGGAAGGCGGCCGCTTCGGTTTCCTGGTCGATCTTCTTCAGTTCGGAGGCGTAGGCCCGCCGAACGGCGCGCTCGTCGGCGTCGGGACGCAGGCCCAACGCGAGCAGGAAGCCCGGTACATCGTTCATCGGCGCCGTCGCTTTCGGTCAGTCCGCCAGATGGCTGTCGCGCTCGATGTGGTCCAGCTGCTCCTGGAACCGGCGGTGCGCCGGTGCGATGAGCCGCTTGTCCTGCGTGGCCAGCACGCGTTCGAACTCCGTGATGCAGACGCCCAGCCATTCGCGCAGTTCGCCGCGCAGCTGTTGGTAGACGCGCTCGCCGCGCGCGAGCAGCGTGCGGTTTTCGATGCGGTCGCGCGGATGGATCTTGAGTTCGCCCAGTGCCTGCAGCCGCTGCTTGATCTCCGCGTCGCTCAGCAGCCCGGGGTTGCCCTCGATCAGCAGGCCGAAGGTCTGCTGCGTCTTCTGCACTGTCGCCTCTACCTGCAGCAGGCCGTTGACGTCGTAGGTGAAGCGCACCTCGACCACCGACTCCTGAATGGGCCCGGGCGGCAACGGCACCTCGAGGTTGCCCAGGTGCACGTTGTCGCGCACCATGCGCGACTCGCCCTGGAACACCTGGAGCTGGATGGCCGCTTGACCGTCGGCGCCGGGAATGTATGTCTTCGAGCGACTGACCGGAACCGTGCTGTTGCGCTCGATGATGGGGTCGAAGTGCCCATGCGACGACGCGTTGCTGCCCAGCCGGTGGCTCACCGCGACGCCGAGCGAGTACGGCGCGACGTCGGTCATCACCACTTCCTTCAGCGCCGCGTCCTTCGCCTTGAGGCCTGCCTGCACGGCCGCGCCCAGCGCGACGACTTCGTCGGGGTTGAAGTCGATGGACGGAAAGCGACCGAACATCGTGGTGGCCAATCGCCGCACCACCGGCATGCGGGTGGCACCGCCCGCGAGCACCACCGCGTCCAGTTCCGCCGCGCGCAGGTTGGCGTCGCGCAGTGCGCGCTCCACCGGCGCGCGCAGGCGCTTGAGCAGCGGTGCGCAGGCTTCCTCGAGCAGGGCTTCGTCGAGCGCGAGCCGGTGCTGGACGGCCTCGTGCGCGACGACGATCTCGGCGCCGGGGTGCAGGCTCAGCGCCTGCTTCGCCGCCTCGGTCTGCGCAGCCAGCCGCTGCATGAAATGCGCGTCGTTGCGCAGGCTCGCGGGCAGCGCGTTGCGCTCGAAGAAGAGGGTGATGAGCGACTCGACGAAGTCTTCCCCGCCGAGAAAGTTGTCCCCCGCCGATGCGCGCACTTCCATCACGCCGTCGAACATCTCGAGGATCGACACGTCGAAGGTGCCCCCGCCCAGGTCGAACACCAGGAAGCGCGTTTCGGCGCCCATGTTGTGCATGCCGTAGGCCAGTGCCGC
Organism: Variovorax sp. RCC_210; assembly: GCF_041355175.1. Classification (NCBI taxonomy): domain Bacteria; kingdom Pseudomonadati; phylum Pseudomonadota; class Betaproteobacteria; order Burkholderiales; family Comamonadaceae; genus Variovorax; species Variovorax sp. RCC_210. Next base: position 231,822 of record NZ_JBFUPJ010000006.1, read on the forward strand.
GGCGGTAGGCTCGTTCAGCAGCCTCTCCACCTTCAGCCCCGCGAGTTCGCCCGCCGCGCGCGTGGCCTTGCGCTGCGCGTCCGAGAAGTAGGCCGGCACGGTGATGACGGCTTCATGAACAGGCTCGCCCAGCATGGCCTCGGCGTCGGCCTTCAGCGAGCGCAGCACCAGCGCCGAGAGTTCCTCGGGCCTGAACTCGCGCTTGCCCAGGCGCACCGTCTTGTTGCTGCCCATGTAGCGCTTGAAGACGGCGGCGGTGCGCCCGGGGTGGGTCTGCAACCGCTCCCTCGCGGCCTTGCCCACGAGCACCGTGTCGTCTTCGTCGATGCTGACGCACGAGGGCGTCAGATGCTCCCCCAGTCCATTGGGAACGAGTACGGACTTTCCGTCCCGCCACACGGCCACCAGGCTGTTGGTCGTGCCCAGGTCGATACCTACGATCATGCTCACCCCTTTGAGGTCCCTCTTTATGGGGCAGGATCGTATGCGAAGGACGAGGGCCCAGCGGCAGCGCCGGGCCTTGCGCGCGCTACTTTTTTTCGCGCTTCGCGGGTTTCACGACAGTGGTTTTGGCCTTGGCGCCCTTGCCTCCCTTGCCGCCCCCGTTTTCCTTCTCGAAGATCGCAAAGTACTCCGAAGCCAACCCTCGCAACGACCTTCCGATGTTCGCGTAGTCGTATTCATTGAGGTTCGCCAGCGACACCCGCCCCGACGCCTGCTTGCCCCCGAAGCCCCGCCCCGGCAGCAGCACGATGCTGGTCTCCTCGGCGATGCGGAAGAGCGCCTCGTTGGGCTCCAGCTTCGTCAATATCCATTGCCCGAAGCGCTCGCCGTGCATCTGCGTGGCAATGTCGTGCAGGTCGAGCAGGTGGTAGTAGCTCACCGAGTTCGGGTCGGCCGGCAGGGGCAGGCCGAGCTCGCGGTACAGGGCCTCCTTGCGGCGCGCGACGATGCGCTTCATCGATTTCTTGTAGCTCTCGGGCTCGTCCATCAGGCAGAACAGCGAGAACATCACCATCTGCGCCTGCACCGGCGTCGACAGGCCCGCGGTGTGGTTCAGCGCCACGGTGCGGCTGTCGGCCACCAGCCGGTCGATGAACTTCAGCTTGCGCGGCTCGGTGGTGATGGAGCTGTAGCGCGCGTCGAGTTCCTTGCGCTTGGCCTCGGGCAGCGCGGCGATCTGCCGGTCGAGGATGTTGTCCTCGTGCGTGGCCACCACACCCATGCGCCAGCCGGTGGCGCCGAAGTACTTCGAGAACGAATACACCAGGATGGTGTTCTGCGGGCAGACCGCGAACAGCGAGAGAAAGTTGTCCGCGAAGGTGCCGTACACGTCGTCCGTGAGGATGATGAGGTCGGGCCGCTGCTTCACGATGTCGGCGATGTAGCCCAGCACCTCGTCGCTGATCTTCACCGACGGCGGGTTGCTCGGGTTGCATAGGAAGAAGGCCTTCACCTTCGGGTCGAGCAGCTTCTGCAGCTCCTTCCTGGTGAACTGCCAGTTGTTCTCGGGCGGCGCGTCGATCAGCGCCTCGATCAGCTGGTAGTCGTTCAGGTGCGGGATCTCGATGTACGGCGTGAAGATGGGCATGCCCAGCGCAATGGTGTCGCCGGGCTGCAGCAGGTGGTTCTCGCGCAGGCTGTTGAACAGGTACGTCATGGCGGCGGTGCCGCCCTCGACCGCGTACATGTCGAACTTGCCCACGAAGGGGTGGGTGCCGATCATTTCCTGGTGGATGTACTGGCCCACGATGATCTCGCTCAGGCGCAGCATGCGGTCGGGCACCGGGTAGTTGCAGCCCAGTATGGCCTCGCACATCTCGTAGATGAAGTCGCCCGCCGACAGGCCGAGCTGGTCGCGCACGTAGGACACGGCGGCCTCGATGAAGCGCACGCCGGGCTGGCCCTGGTTGGCCTTGGTGAAGATCTCGAAGCGCGCCTCGATGCCCTCGCGCTGCGGGAAGCCGCCCACGCCCTCCATGTAGATGTACGAGCGCTCGCTCTCGGTCATGGCGAACAGCCCGAACTGGAAGAAGCCGTGCCGCGGCGTGGTCGCCAGGAAGTTGGGGTTGCCGCGCCCGGCGTTGAGCATGAGGCGGTCGCTTTGCCGGGCCACCTGGATGAGTGCGTCCTTGAGTTCGAAGGGGCTCAGGCCGCCGAGTTTCTTCACGTCGCTGAAATCCATGGAACGCTCCTTTAAAAGAAAAAATCGAGAGTGCGAAAGTGCTTTTGATGTGCTCAGACCAGCGCCACGATCAGCGGCCCCAGCAGCGTGAGGAACACGTTCGCCAGCGCATAGGTGATGGCGAAGGGCACGGTGGGCATGGAGTTCTCGGCCTTGTCCAGCACCTCGCCGAAGGCCGGGTTGGCGCTGCGCGAGCCGCTGAGCGCGCCCGCGAAGATGGCCGTGTTGGTGTAGCGCAGCACATAGCGCCCGAACAGCATGGTGAGCAGCATCGGCACGATGGTCACGACCACGCCCACGCCGAAGATGGTCAACCCCAGCTGCTTGATGGTCTGCACCGCCTGCAGGCCCGAAGACAGGCCCACCACCACCACGAAGCCCGCCAGCCCCAGGTCCTTGAGCAGCTGCACGGCGCTGGTCGGCAGCGCGCCGAAGGTCTGCTTCTTGGCGCGGTACCAGCCGAACAGCAGGCCCGACAGCAGCGCGCCGCCGCCCGCGCCCAGGGTGAGCGGAATGCTGCCGATCTTCACACTCAGCAGGCCGACCAGCAGGCCCACCACCAGGCCCGCGCCCAGGTAGACGAAGTCGGTCTTGGCGCTGGGCACGATCACGTCGCCGATGACGGCGGCCACGCGCTTCACGTCCTGCTCGGCGCCGAAGATCGACACCAGGTCGCCGGCCTGCACCACGGTGTCGGGCTTCATGGGCAGCACCTGGCCCATGCGGCTGAGTTGCACCACGAAGATGCCGTGGCGCACGCCGCCGGCGGTGGCCTGGCGAATCTGCTCCACGGTCTTGCGGTCGAAGTCCTTGTTGGTCAGCACGATCTCGCGCTTCTGCATGGTGAGTTCCATGCCGTCGACCGCGTACACCTCCTTGCCCAGCAGCGGCGCGCTGGCCACCACGGCATCGCGCCGGCCCACGGCCAGCACGATGTCGCCCTGGCGCAGCAGCAGCTCGGGGCTCACCTCGATGAACTTGCCCTCGCGCTTCACGCGCTCGAGGGTGATGGTGGTGGCCGGGTTGGCGTTCTCGATGTCGGCCACGGTGCGCTTCGGATCGCCCGTGAGTTCATAGATGCGTCCCACCAGCGAGGGCGCCGCTTCTTCCTGGTCGGGCCCCAGCACCTTCACGCCGGCCTGCATGGCGGTCTCGGCCGCGATGGCGTCGTCGCGGATGGTGCGGCCCATGAACTTGGGCAGGATGTTCACGCACACGATGATGGCGCCGAACGAGCCGAACACATAGGTCACCGCATAGCCGATGGCCACGTTGGCCTGCAAGCGTGCCGTCTCGGCCGCCTCCAGCCCCAGCTTGCCGATGGCGTCGCCCGCCGTGCCGATGATGGCCGACTGCGTGAGCCCGCCCGCCGCCACGCCCGCGGCCAGGCCCTTGTCGAGCCCGCACAGCTTGGCCATGACCACCACCGTCGCCAGGCCGGTGACGGCCATCACTGCGGCAAGGATGATTTCCTTCACCGACTGCTTGCCGAGCGAGCTGAAGAACTGCGGCCCGCTCTCGAAGCCCACCGCGTAGATGAACAGGGCGAACAGCACCGCCTTCACGCCGGCGTCCACCTGCACGCCGACCTGGCTCACCAGCACGGCCACCAGCAACGAGCCGGCCACGCCGCCGAGCTGGAACTTGCCGAACTTGATCTTGCCGATCCAGTAGCCCACCGCCAGCGACAGGAAGAGCGCCATCTCCGGCGATTTCTTGAAGAGTTCGTGCAGCCATTCCATGGGTTGAGTCCTTTCAGGTTGCAGATCGATAAAAAACTAGTTCGCGTGGTGCGCCACCAACCCGGCCAACGCGACGATGAGCGGCCCCATCAGCGGCAGCACCACGTTCGAGATGGCATAGGTGATCGTGTAGCCCAGCAGCGGCGTGGCGTTGCCCGCCGCGTTCTGCACCGCGCTGAGCGCGGGCGTGCTGCACTGCTGCCCCGCGATGGCGCCCAGCAGCACGGGCGCCTCGAGCTTGAGCAGCCGGTGCCCCACGAACAGCGAGATGCTCGCCGGCACCACCGCAATGGCCACGCCCACCAGCGGCAGCGCAATGCCGAACTTCTTGATGAGCGACAGCGCCTGCGGCCCCGACGCCAGGCCCACGCAAGCAATGAACGTCGCCAGGCCCAGGTCCTTCATGAGCGCCAGCGCCTCGGGCGGCACGCTCAGGCGGTGCGGGTTCTTCGACTGGTACCAGCCGAAGAGCAGCCCCGTGACCAGCGCGCCGCCGCCCGTGCCCAGCGAGAACGGAATGCCGCCCAGCTTCAGGCTGAAGCCGCCGATGAACACGCCCAGCAGGATGCCCGCCGCCGCGTAGCTGATGTTGCTGTGCGTGGAAGCCACCACGCGGTCGCCGATGAGCGGCAGCGCGCGCGACACGTCGAGCACCGGGCCGTACAGCTTGAGCACGTCGCCGCGCTGCAGGGCCACGTCGTGCAGCAGCGGCATCGCGTTGCCGTCGCGCTGAAGGCCCACGATCTGCACGCCGGCCGGCAGCGGCGCGCCCAGCTCATGCAGCTGGCGGCCGTACCACTCGCGGCGGTTGACCACCACCTCGGTGGTCTCCACCACGGTGTCGAAGGCCGTGGTGTTCGCGAACTCGCGGCCCAGCAACTCGGCCACGTTCACCAGCATGCTGCGCCGCCCGATGGCCAGCACCTCGTCGAAGGCCTGCAGCCGCAGCGTGGGCGCCACCGACAGGCTCTGGCCGCGCCGCATCACACGCTCGATGCTGGCGTGCCCGCCGAAGATGGCCGCGAGCTCGCCCACGGTGCGCCCGCGCCCCACGGTCACCAGGAACACGCGCCCGACCATCTCGGGCGTGGCGGTGGCCGCGTCGGGTTCTTCACCGCCGCCGCCCATCGTCTTCCACAGTTTGTCGGCCTCGGCGCGCAGGTCCACGCGCAGCAGCAGCGGAAACACCTGGCTGGTGACGATCACGATGGCGATCAGCCCGAACACGTACGTGATGGAGTAGGCCGTGACCACGTTGGCCTGCAGCTGCTGGATGTCCGCGGCCGGCAGCGCCAGCTTGGAAATGGCGTCGGTCGCCGTGCCCACCACGGCCGACTCGGTGGCTGCGCCCGCCATCAGCCCGGCGGCCGTGCCCTGGTCGAGCGACAGGAACAGCGTGGCCGCGAGCACCAGCGCCAGCACCACCACCACCTCGACCAGGCACAGCAGGCCCAGGCGCAGGCCCTTGGCGTCGAGGTTGGCAAAGAACTGCGGGCCGCCCGCATAGCCGAGCGCGAAGATGAACAGCATGAAGAACACGTTCTTCACGCTGTCGTCCAGCCGGATGCCGAGCTGGCCCACGCACAGCGCGGCAATCAGCGTGCCGCAGATGCCGCCGAGCTGCACCGGGCCGAAACGAATCTGGCCGACCGAGTAGCCGACGGCCAGCACCAGGAACAAAGCGATTTCAGGCTGGCGCTGCAGCACCGCCGCTGCCCATTCACCCGTCACGTGCCATTCCTCTTCCTCAGATTTTTGATTTTTTTGGCTATTGCGCGCTCTGTAATTAGAGAGAACTTTTTTCTAAACCGTGGAATTAGCAGTTATTGGAATTGTTTCTTACGATAAACCAACATTTAAAAATCATTGTGAAAACATGCGACGGAAGGAAGGCGTGAGGCGCAATTTGCGAACGATGTTCCTATTGCCGCAATTCGAATTAGGAAATTTGTTTTAAGTTTTGCGGTGACATCAAATGCGGCCCGCGGTCACGCCGCCGTCCACCGGAAGCACCGTGCCCGTGATCCATTCGGCCTGGTTCGAAGCGAAGAACAGGATCGCCTTCGCCACGTCGGCAGGCTGCCCGTTGCGGCCCAGCGGGTGAAAGGCGTTGAAGCCCGGCAAGGTCTCGCGCACCTGGTCGTCGCTCATGAAGGTGTTGTAGACCGGGGTCTCGACCACTGCCGGCGCCACCGTGTTGATGCGGATCTTCAGCGGCGCGAGTTCGATCGCCAGGTTGCGGGTGAGCGCATGCACCCCGGCATTGGCAGCCGAATACGCCGCCGACGGCGTGGCGCCGATGGCCTGAATCGCCCATAGCGAGCCGGTCTGCACGATGGCACCGCTGCCGCGCTTTTGCATGGCGCGTGCCGCGGCCTGCGCCATGAAGAACTTGCCCTTCAGGATGGTGTCCAGGAACCAGTCGTACTCGGCGGCGTCGACTTCCAGAAACGGCTTGGGACGGAACACGCCGGCGTTGTTGACGAGGATGTCGAGGCCGCCGAAGGCCTGCACCGCCGCGTCGACCAGTTCCTGCGCTGTTGCTGGCTCTGCGATGTCGCCGGCGACCGTGCGCACGTGCTGGCCGCTTGCATCGATCTCGGCCGCTGCCTTGGCGAGCTTGGCGGCGTCGCGCCCGCCGATGACGACCGATGCGCCTTGCGCCACGAGTTGCCGCGCGGCTTCCTTGCCAATGCCAGAGCTTCCGCCCGTCACGATGGCGACCTTGGAAGAAAAACTATTCATGGGAGATGTCCTTGCTGAGTAAATCGGTTGCGATGGGACCGATTTTTCGCCTTGCCGTAAGGACCGGCAACTGAGAAGATCTTCTGGCAGCGAGAAGAATTTCTTTATCGGCCATGACCACCCCTGCCTATCTCAATGCGCTCCGGGCGTTCGAAGCCGCTGCGCGCCACCAGAGCTTTTCCGGCGCGGCTGAAGAGCTCAGCGTCACGCCCGCCGCCGTCGGCCAATTGGTGCGCAGCCTGGAGTCGTGGCTGGGCGCACCGCTGTTCACCCGCGCGAGCAGTGGCGCGGCGCGGCTCATGGCCACCGACGCGGCGCGGCGCGCGCTGCCCGACATCCGCGAGGGCTTCGACCGGCTCAACCTCGGCCTCGCGCGCCTCAAGGAAGCTTCTCCTCGGCGCACGCTGACCGTGACGATCAGCCCCGCCTTCGCGGCAAAGTGGCTGCTGCCCCGCATCGATCGCTTTCAGAGCCTGCATCCCGACACCGACCTGCTGCTGGACACCAACCTTCGGCCGATGGACTTCCTGGCCGACCGCATCGACATCGGCGTGCGCTACGGCGCGGGCACATGGCCCGGCCTCGCGGCGGTCAAGCTGATGGACGAGCAGGTGTTTCCGGTTTGCTCGCCCGCGCTGCAAGGCCTGCGAAAGCCTGCGGACCTGTCGCGCTTCACGTTGATCCATGACCTGTCGATGCCCGCGCGCTCGGGCTTTCCGACCTGGCGCCACTGGCTCGATGCGGCCGGGCAGGGGAGCGCGCCGACAACGCATGGCCTGCGCATCAACAACTCGGCCGCGGTGCTGCAGGCCGCCATCGACGGCATGGGCGTGGCATTGGCGCGCAGCGTGATGGTGCGCGACGATCTCGCGGCGGGGCGGCTGCTGCGTCCGTTCGGCGAGAAGAACGTGATGGCCGCGCTGGCGTACTACGCGGTGTACCGGCCCGAGACGCAGGACATGCCGCAGATCGCCGCGTTTCGCGACTGGTTGCTCCAGGAAGCGCCCGGCACCGCGTGACCGATCGCGACCGGCCCGCCGGACGCCTCCGCGCGTCGGATCGACCTCCGGGTTTTCGATAACTAAATCATCTTGATTTAGTCTGCCGCCTGCTCGATAGTCCCCCTGCGCCCGGACACCGAGCCTTCGATACCCCGGAAGGCCCGAGCGATCCGGTTCCAAAAAGACCGCAGGGCGCATCGCCGCCCGCCCAAGGAGACAAGACCATGCACAGCACCCGCTCCATCCTGGCCATGGCGGCCATGTCCCTCGCCGCGTCGGCCGCATCGACCGCGTTCATGCCCGCCTTCGCCGCCGACCAGCCCGTCATCGGCCTGGTCACCAAGACCGAGACCAACCCCTTCTTCGTGAAGATGAAGGAAGGCGCGCAGGAAGAAGCCAAGAAGCTCGGCGCCAAGCTGCTCTCGGGCGCAGGCAAGGCCGACGGCGACAACGCGGGCCAGATCACCGCGATGGAAAACATGATCGCGGCCGGGGCCAAGACCATCCTCATCACACCTAGCGACGCCAAGGCGATCGTGCCGGCCATCAAGAAGGCGCGCGACAAGGGCGTGATGGTGATCGCGCTCGACAGCCCGGCCGATCCGCCGGACGCGACCGACGCGCTCTTCGCCACCAACAACTACACGGCCGGCGTGCTGATCGGCGAGTACGCCAAGGCCGCCATGGCGGGCAAGCCCGCGAAGATCGTCGCGCTCGACCTGCTGCCGGGCCACCCGGTGGGCGCGCAGCGCCACAACGGCTTCATGAAGGGCTTCGGCCTGCCGGCCAACGAGGCGAAGTCGAACGAGCTGTCGAAGGCGCCCGAAATCGTCTGCATGGCCGACAGCTACGGCGACCAGGCCAAGGCGCAGACGGTGATGGAAAACTGCCTGCAGAAGGCGCCCGACGTGAACCTGGTCTACACCATCAACGAACCCGCCGCGGCCGGTGCCTACAACGCGCTGAAGCGCGCGGGCAAGGAGAAGGGCGTGCTCATCGTCTCGGTGGACGGCGGCTGCCAGGGCATCAAGGACACCAACGCCGGCATCATCGCCGCCACCTCGCAGCAGTACCCGCTGAAGATGGCCGCCATGGGCGTGGCCGCGGGCGTGGAGTTCGCCAAGACGGGCAAGAAGGCCTCGGGCTATGTCGACACCGGCGTGACCCTCATCGCGGGCAAGAGCGTGGCGGGCGTGGACAGCAAGGACACCAAGACCGGTGCCGAGCTGTGCTGGGGCAAGAAGTAGGCACCCGGCCCTTCAGCTGAACCAAGGGAGGCACATTCGATGGCGAAATCCGCAACGCACCACATCCCGTGGGGTGCCCTGGGGCCGTGGCTGGCCCTGCTGGGCGCCTGCATCTTCTTCGCGACGCAGTCCGACCGCTTCCTCACGGGCGGCAACCTGTCGCTGATCCTGCAGCAGGTGATGGTGGTGGGCGTGATCGCCATCGGCCAGACGCTGATCATCCTCACGGCGGGCATCGACCTGTCGTGCGGCATGGTGATGGCGCTGGGCGGAATCATCATGAGCAAGTTCGCCACCGAGCTCGGCATGCCCGCGCCGCTGGCCATCCTGTGCGGCATCGGCGTGACCACGCTGTTCGGCCTGCTCAACGGCCTGCTGGTCACGCGCATCAAGCTGCCGCCTTTCATCGTGACGCTGGGCACGCTGAACATCGCCTTCGCGATCACGCAGCTGTATTCGTCGTCGCAGACCATCACCGACCTGCCCGGCGGTCTCACCGGCCTGGGGCTGACCTTCACGATCGGCAGCGCCGAGGTGGCCTGGGGCTCGGTGCTGATGGTGGCGCTGTATGCGCTCGCGTGGTTCGTGTTGCGCGAGACGGCCGCGGGCCGGCACATCTATGCGGTGGGCAACAACGCCGAAGCGACGCGGCTGGTGGGCATTCCCACGCAGCGCGTGCTGCTGGGCGTGTACGTGGCCGCGGGCGTGCTGTACGGCATTGCCGCGCTGCTGTCGGTGGCGCGCACCGGCGTGGGCGACCCCAACGCGGGGCAGACGGAAAACCTCGATGCCATCACCGCGGTGGTGCTCGGCGGCACCAGCCTGTTCGGCGGGCGCGGCATCGTGCTGGGCTCGCTCATCGGCGTGCTCATCGTGGGCGTGTTCCGCAACGGGCTCACGCTGATGGGCGTGTCGTCGATCTACCAGGTGCTGGTCACGGGCGTGCTCGTGATTCTTGCGGTGGCCGCCGACCAGCTCTCGCGCAAGGGAGCCCGCTGATGAACACCGTCACCAACCCCAAGATCGTCATGCAGGCCAAGGGCCTGGTGAAGCGCTACGGCCAGGTCACCGCGCTCGACGGCGTCGACTTCGAGCTGCGCGAGGGCGAGATCCTTGCGGTCATCGGCGACAACGGCGCGGGCAAGTCGTCGCTCATCAAGGCGCTGTCGGGCGCGGTGGTGCCCGACGAAGGGCAGATCCTGCTCGACGGCAAGCCGGTGCAGTTCCGCAACCCGCTGGACGCGCGCCGCGCGGGCATCGAGACGGTGTACCAGGACCTGGCCGTGGCCCCGGCCATGACCATCTACGAAAACCTGTTTCTCGGGCGCGAGCTGCGCCGCCGCGGCTTCCTGGGCAACGTGCTGCGCATGCTCGACAAGAAGAAGATGCTGGTGGAGAGCACCGCGCGCATGGCCGACCTGAAGGTGGGCATCCAGTCGATGACGCAGGCGGTCGAAACGCTCTCGGGCGGCCAGCGCCAGTGCGTGGCCGTGGCGCGCAGCGCGGCCTTCGCGCGGCACGTGGTCATCATGGACGAGCCCACCGCCGCGCTCGGCGTGAAGGAGGGCAACATGGTGCTGGAGCTGATTCGCCGCGTGCGCGACCGCGGCCTGCCCGTGGTGCTCATCAGCCACAACATGCCGCACGTGTTCGAGGTGGCCGACCGCATCCACGTGGCGCGGCTGGGCAAGCGCGCGGCCGTGCTCGACCCCAAGAAGATCAGCATGAGCGACACCGTCGCCGTGATGACCGGCGCCATGACCGCCGACCAGTTGCCCGCGGAGGCGCATGCCTGATGCGGACGCCACCGCGCGCACGGCCGATGCCGTGGCGGACCGCTCGCCGGACCCCGTTCCCGAGCGCGCTCCTGAGCCCGTTCCCGAGCGTGCCCCGGACCTGTTGCGGCCGCGCGGCTCCAACCAGGTCGGCATGCGCCAGTTCAACGAACGCACCGTGCTGCAGGCGCTTCGCGTGCACACCAGCCTGCCCAAGGCCGACCTCGCGCGGCTCACCGGGCTGAGCGCGCAGACCATCGGGCTCATCACCGCGCGGCTCGAAGAAGACGGCCTCATCGTCAAGCAGAGCCGCGTGCGCGGGCGCATCGGCCAGCCGTCGGTGCCGCTGGCGCTGAACCCCGACGGCGCCTTCGCCATCGGCATCAAGGTGGGGCGGCGCGGCGCCGAGTGGCTGCTGATCGACTTCACCTCGCAGGTGCGCGAGCGCCACGCCATCAGCTACGACTTTCCCGACGTCGACGAACTGCTGCCCGCCATTGCGCAGCACATTCACCGGCTGCGCGACGGGCTCGGCGCGCTGGCCGTGCGCAACGTGGGCGCGGGTCTGGCCGCGCCGTTCCAGCTCGGCGGCTGGCACCGCACGCTGGGCTTGTCGAAGGCGCAGGCCGACCTGTGGAACCAGATGGACCTGGCCGCCGAGGTGCGCGCGCGCACCGACGTGCCGGTGAGCTTCGCGCGCGACACCGTGGCCGCCTGCGTGGCCGAGCTGGTGAGCGGGCGCGGGCACGACCTGAAGAGCTTCCTGTACATCTTCGTGGACACCTTCGTGGGTGGCGGGCTGGTCATCAACTCGCACCTGCACACGGGGGCGCATGGCAACGCCGGCGCGCTGGCCTCGTTGCCGATGCAGCCCGCGCGTGTCGGCGGCGCGCTGCCGCCGCAGGTGATGGCCGAGGCCTCGCTGTGGGAGCTGGAGCAGCGCCTGCACGGCGAGGGGCTGGACCCCACCGCGGCCTATGACGAGCGCGCGTTGCAGCCGCCCTTTGCCGCGGCGACGCAAGCGTGGCTGGGCACCGCGTCGCTGGCGCTGGCGCACGCCATCGTCAGCAGCACCGCGGTGCTCGACCTGGCGGACGTGGTGATGGACGGTTCGATGTCGCGCGCATTGCTGCAAGCCTTGCTGGCGCAGACCCGCGCGGCGTTGGCGCAGTGCAACTGGGAAGGCCTGTGGCCGCCGCAGTTGCACGCGGGCGGCGTGGGGGCGCAGGCCTGCGCGCTGGGCGGGGCGATGCTGCCGCTGCACGCGAACTTCGCGCCGGGGCATGAGGTGTTCTTGAAAGCGGACTGAAATCGACTGAAGGCGGACTGAAGCCGGACGGCAATCGGCCCGGGGGAGTCTTCGCTCCCCGCGCCGAAGCGGCTTTCAACCGGCCCTGCCGGCGCCGCGCAGTTCATGGATCAGGTCGATCAGCGCACGCAGCCCCGCCGGCACATGGCGGTGGCCGGCGTAGTACAGGCACAGCCCCGGCGCGGGCGCCGTCCACGCGTCGAGCACGCGCACCAGCCGGCCGCTGACCAGGTCGTCCGCCACGTACCACTGCGCCAGTTGCGCCAGGCCGATGCCTTGGCGCGCGGCCTGCAGCATCAGCAGGGGCGCGTCGAGCACCAGCGGGCCGGGCACTTCCATGCTCAGCGCCTTGCTTTTTCCCTTCCCCTTTCCCTTGCTCGTGAACTCCCACGGCGAAGGCGTGCCGCCGGGCAGGCGCGCGCGAATGCACGCGTGCTGCGCCAGGTCGGCTGGCTTCTTCGGCGCCGGGTGCCGTTCGAAGTAGCCGGGCGAGCCCACCACGGCCATCGGCACGTCCTCGGTGATGGGCACGCGGATCATGTCGCGCGGCACCAGCGAGCTCACGCGCAGGCCCGCGTCGAAACCTTCGCCGACCACGTCGACCAGGCGCCCCTCGGTGACGATGTCGATCGTCATGCCAGGGCAGCGGCGCAGAAACTCGAGCATCAGCGGCTCGAACACCATCAGCGCGGCGCCCAGCGAACTGTTGATGCGCAGGGTGCCGCCCGGCGCGGCCTTGCTGTCGGTCACCGCCGCCATGGCGTCGTGGATGCGCGTGACCGCCGGGCCCACCTGCGCCACGAACTGCTGGCCCGCCTCGGTGAGCGAGACGCTGCGCGTGGTGCGGTGGAACAGCCGCGCGCCGAGCCGGGCCTCCAGGTTGGCCACGGCGTTGCTCACGGCCGTGGCCGACATGTCGAGCTCGACCGCCGCGGCCGCGAAGCCCCGGCGCCGCGCCACCGCCAGCACCACCTCGAGTTCGGTCAGTCCGCTCTTGTGCATTGTGCTGATTTTCGTGATGAAACATCCATGTTTCATCATATTCCCAGCGCAATGGGTGCTGCCTAGACTTCGTTTCCATCAAGCGATTTAGCAAGCGATTCACCCAGGGTCACGACCCGCGAAAGGCAAGGCAACACCATGTGGAACATCGACAAGGCATACATCGACGGCGCCTTCGTCCCCGTGCAGGGCAGCGAGGTGGTCGAAACGGTCAATCCGGCGACGGAGCAGGTCATCGGCACGGCAACGCTGGCCAACCGCGACGACGCGAGGCGCGCCATTGCGGCCGCCAACCGCGCGCAGCAGGCCTTGCGCCGCACCGGCAAGGCCGAGCGCATCGAGATGCTCGAGCAGCTTTCGCAAGCGGTGCTGGCACGCACCGACGACATTCGCGACGTGACCATCGAGGAATACGGCGGGCCGCTGTCGCGTGCGCAGTGGGTGAGCCAGTACGCCTCGCAGTGCTTCGCGGGCGCGGCGAAGACGCTGCAGTCCTACGAGTTCACGCGCCGCATCGGCGAGGCCACGGTGGTCATGGAGCCGGTGGGCGTCGCGGGCCTCATCGCGCCGTGGAACAGCACGGCCGGCACGGTGTGCAGCAAGCTGGCTTCGGCCATTGCGGCGGGCTGCGCCTCGGTCATCAAGCCGAGCGAGCTGAGCCCGATCCAGTCGCAGGTGGTCGCCGAGGCCTTGCACGGCGCGGGCCTGCCGGCGGGCCTCTTCAACATCCTGCTCGGCCGCGGCAACGACGTGGGCGACGAGATCAGCACCAGCCCCGGCATCGCCAAGCTGTCGTTCACCGGCTCCACGGCCACGGGCAAGGCCATTGCCCGCGCGGGCATCGACACCATGAAGCGCGTGAGCCTAGCGCTCACCGGCAAGTCGGCCAGCGTGGTGCTCGACGACGCCGACCTGGCCGTGGCGCTGCCCATGGCCGTGAACGCGGCCTTCATGAACAACGGCCAGGCCTGCGTGGCGGGCACGCGCCTGCTGGTGCCGCGCTCGCGCATGAACGAGGTGGCCGAGCGGCTGGGTGCCATCGTCGCGGGCCTGCGCGTGGGCGATCCGCGCGATGCGGCCACGGCCATCGGGCCGCTGGCGAGCCGGGCGCAGTACGAGCGCGTCCAGGGCTTCATTCGCCGCGGGCTGGCGCAGGGCGCCACGCTGCTCGCGGGTGGCGAAGGCCGGCCCGCGGGGCTGGAGCGCGGATGGTTCGTGCGGCCCACGGTGTTCACCGGCGTGCGCAACGACATGGACATCGCCCGCGAAGAAATCTTCGGGCCGGTGCTGTCGGTGATCGCCTATGACGGCGAGGACGACGCCATCGGCATTGCCAACGATTCGGCCTACGGCCTGCAGGCCTATGTGTTCTCGTCGCAGCCGGCGCGCGCCCACCGCGTGGCGCAGCAGCTGCAGGCCGGCACGGTGCTGGTGAACCGCATCGCGCCCGAGTTGCTCGCGCCCTTCGGCGGCGTGAAGCAGTCGGGCGTCGGCAGGGAGTTCGGCGTGTTCGGCATGGAGGCTTTCATGGAGCCGAAGACCATCGCCGAGGCGCGCTGAGTTTCGGCGGGCGTTACCTGCCACTGTTCCGCTCGGTTGCCAACTCGATGGCCAGATCGTGCGCCTCGGCAAGCAGCGGCTTCACCCGATCGAAGGTCTTCGCGCTCGGGTTGATCACGCTCAGCCAATGCATCCTCGCGTACACCGGGTGCGGCATCAGCGTGTCGAGCGCGGTGTGGTCGACGGGCTCCTGCGCATCGCCGAACAGCCCTTGGAAGCTGGCCTTGCTCACGCCGATGTTCAGGCGGTACAGCCCGCCTCGATCGAGCTGCGAGGCCTTGTCGGACGCGCTGTCCTTGGTAACGATGGTCGCGAACGGAAACTCGTTGCCGTCGTCGTGAAAGAAGAAGGTGTTGTCGTCGGCCATCTCGAAGTGGCCGCCGGCCAGCATGTCGATCAGGTATTGGGTGAGGGTGTCTTCGGTCATGCGGTGAAAGGAAGTGGCGGGCAAGGCGCTGTCGAGCGTCGAACGTCGACGGTCGGATGCGCATGATGCCCGCATGCCGTCGGCGGCGGTCGCCGGGTGCTCAGGGCTTCCAGCGCCGCAGCCCCAGCTCGTCGGCCAGCTGCTGGTAGCCCTTGATCTGCGCCTGCACATAGTCGTCGAGCGCGGCACCTGTGAGCGCGAACGGGTACAGCCCGTGCTGCTCGCGCAGCGCGGCAAAGCCGGGCGCGGCGCCGGCCTCGCGAAAGGCTTGCACCCACGCGCGCACGGCCGGCTCGGGCACGTCGGCGCTCAGGTACAGGCCGCGCACGGTCGGCCACACCAGGTCGATGCCCTGCTCGCGCGCGGTCGGCACGCCGGTGAGCGCGCCGCCCAGGCGCTGCGCCGACAGCACCGCGAGCAGCCGCACCGCCGCGCCGCCGGCCATGGCCTGCAGCGCCTCGGCCGCATCGCCGGGGAAGGCATCGACGTGCTTGCCCTGCAGCGCCCCCAGCGCGTCGCCGCCGCCTTCGAAAGACACGAAGCGCATCGCCTTGTGGTCGCGCCCGGCGGCGCGCACCAGCAGCGCGGCCTTCACCCAGTCCTGGCTGCCGACGGTGCCGCCCGCGCCGAAGGCGATGCGCGATGGGTCTTGCCGCAGCGCGGCCACCAGGTCTTGCAGGCGCTTGTAGGGCGAGTCGCGGTGCACGGCGATCACGCCGTAGTCGGTGCCCAGCGTGGCGATCCAGCGCACGGCCGAAGGCGCGTGCGGGCCGAAGCGGCCTTGCGCCAGGTTGAGCAGCGAGCCGCTCGAAAACGCCACCAGCGTTCCGGGGCCGCCGAGCTTGCCGGTGGCGATGCGGTCGAACGCGACGGCGCCGATGCCGCCCGGCAGATAACGCTGGCCCAGCGGCGGGCGCGCGGGGCGCACCGCCTGCAGCGCGTCGCGCGCGAGCGCGCAAGTGAGCGCGAAACCGCCGCCGGCCTTGGCGGGAATCACGCAATCGGCGGCGTCTTCGGAAGGGTCGCCCGCCGCCATTGCGCGAGGGGCGAACAGCGGCAGCAGCAGCGCCGGGAGCGTGCGCAATGCGTGGCGGCGGGTGGTCTGCAAGGGCATGAGGGAGCGTGGGTTCGGCGCTTCAAGTGGCGGCCGGCGCCTGGACCGGGGCTTGGGCCGGGGCCTGTGCTGGCACGGGGGCGCGCGGCCACCAGATGATCGCATGCAGCCCCCGCCCGGACTCGCGCGCCTCGAGCCGCAGTTCGCCCTGGTGGCGCTGCGCGATGGAGCGCGCAATGGCCAGCCCGAGCCCGAAGCCGCCCTTGCCCGCGCGCGCGCCGCGTCGGAAGCGCTGGCCCAGCGCGGCGCGCTCCTCGTCGCCCAGGCCGGGCCCGTCGTCCTCCACGTTCAGGCTCCAGCCCGCGGCATCGCCCGCCGCGAAGAGCGTGACCGTGCCCTCGGCCGGCGTGTAGGCGATGGCGTTGGCCACGAGGTTGGCCAACGCCTCGCGCAGCAGGCCGCGGTCGGCGACGGCGACGAACTCGGGCGTCGGCGAACGGGTGCCCAGGTCTGTGCCCAAGTCGATACCCAGGTCGATCTGTTTGGCGCGCGCCAGCGGCAGCAGGTCGAGCGCCACCTCGCGCAGCAACGCGGCCATGTCGAAGGCCGCGGGCTCCACCGCCACGGTGTCGCTGCGGCCCAGCGCCAGCAGTTGCTGCGCGCTGCGCGTGGCGCGGCCGATTTCGGTGCCCAGCGCATCGAGCGCCACCCGCACCTGCGCCGGGTCTTGCTCGCGGCGCGCGTAGTCGGCCTGCATCTGCAAGGTGGTCAGGTGGGTGCGCAACTGGTGCGAGGCATCGTCCAGAAACTGGCGCTGCTGCGTGACCAGCGCCTGCGTGCGCGACATCTGCTGGTTGACCGCCGCCACCAGCGGGCGCACCTCGGCGGGCAGGTCGTGGTCGGCGATGCGTGTCAGGTCGTCGCTGGTGCGGGCCTGCACCTCGCGCGCCAGCCGCGACAGCGGGCGCAGCGCTGCCGCCAGCGCAATGGCCGTGCCGCACAGCAGCATGGCCAGCACCAGCCCGTCGCGCAGCGCCGCGCTGCGCACGAAGCGCGCGCTGAACTCCTGCCGCGAGCGCGTGCTTTCGCCCACCTGGATGAGCACGCTGCGCCCGGTGCTGCCGGCCGGCGCGCGGTCGAGGTCGCGCCGGTAGGCCGCGAGCCGCACGGCCTCGCCGAAGTAGGTGGCGTCGTAGAAGGCCGGCACGCCCATCGCCAGTTCGGTGGGCGGCGCGGGCAGGTCGGCGCTGCCCAGCTCCACCAGCCCGTCGGAGGTCGACACCCGGAAGAACACCTGCCCGCTGGCCGTGAGCTCGAAGAACTCGAACATCGTGTACGGCAGCTCCACCGACAGCCCGCCCGAGGCGGTCGAGATGTTGGCGTCGATGGACTTCAGCGCGCCCAGCAGCGAGCGGTCGTAGGCCGCGTTGGCGGCGGCCAGCGCGTCGTGCCGCGTCATCCACAGTTCGAGGCCGGTCACGACGAGCAGGGCAGGGAACAGCAGCAGGGCCAGGCGCTGCCACAGGCTGGCGCGCTGCAAGCCTTGCAACCCCCGCAAGCGCCCCAGCCGCTGGTGCCATCGAAGCGGTGCGTTCACCTGTTCACCCATTCGCTCAGCCTGCTTCCAGCACATAGCCCAGCCCGCGCAGCGTCACGATGCGCACGCCGCTGCCGTCCAGCCGCTTGCGCAGCCGGTAGACGAACACTTCGACCGCCTCGGGGTGCACCTCTTCGTCGTCGGAAAACACGCGCTCCAATATCTGCTGCTTCGACAGCGGCTCTCCGCTGCGCTGCACCAGCACGCGCAGCACGGCCAGCTCGCGCGGCGACAGGGCCAGCGCCTCGCCGTTCAGCGTGAAGTGGCGGCGCGCGCCGTCGTACACCAGCGGCCCGCACGCCAGGCGCGGGTGCTCCACGCCGCGCGCGCGGCGCACCAGCGCATGCAGGCGCGCCTCGAGCTCGGCCAGTGCAAAGGGCTTGGCGAGAAAGTCGTCGGCGCCCGCGTTCAACGAGGCCACGCGCTCGCTCAGCGAATCGCGCGCCGTGAGGATCAGCGCCGGCAGCCGCTGGTCGCGCTCGCGCAGGCGCTGCAGCACGGTGTGGCCGTCCATGCCGGGCAGGCCCAGGTCGAGCACCAGCGCGTCGTGGTCGCGCTGCTGCAGCGCCCGGTCGGCCAGCCGCCCGTCGTCCACCCATTCGACCTGGATGCCCGCGTGCTCCAGCGCCTTGCAGAGCCAGGTGCCCAGGGTGTGTTCGTCTTCGGCCAGCAGGATGCGCATGGCGCCGATGCTAGGGCCTGGCGCAATCAATCCGGCTTGATGTTTGCCCTTGCGATTACTTTCTGCCAGCGGGTTTGTTCGGCCGCGATGAACTGCGCGAACTGCTCCGGCGTGCCGCCCACGGCCTCGGCCGCGTCGGCGGTCAGGCGCTGCATCGAGTCGGGCGACTTCACGGCCTTCATCGTCTCGGCCGAGAGCTTGGCCAGGTTGGCCGGCGCGATGTTGGCCGGCGTCAGCATGCCGTACCACTGCGTCATCTCGAAGCCGGGGAAGCCCTGCTCGGCCACGGTGGGCACGTCGGGCAACTGCGCCAGGCGCTTGGCCGAGCCGGTCGCGATGCAGCGCAACTTGCCCGCCTTGATGAACGGAATGATCGCCGCCGCGCCGATGGCCGAGGCGTCGAGCCGGCCCGAGAGCAGGTCGGTCACCATCGGGCCGGTGCCGCGGTAGGGCACGTGCAGCATGAACACGTCGGCCGTCATCTTCAGGTACTCGAAGGCCAGGTGGCCCGCGCTGCCGTTGCCGGCCGAGCCGTAGCTGAGCTTGCCGGGCTTCGACTTGGCGTAGGCGATGAACTCCTTCAGGTTCTTCGCGGGCACGTCGGGGTGCACCACGTACAGGCTGGGCACCTTGGCCAGCAGGCTCACGGGCTTGAAGTCCTTGTTGGCGTCGTAGGGCAGCTTGGCGAAGATGTACGGGTTGACTGCCAGCGTCCCGATGTGGCCCAGGATGATGGTGTGCTGGTCGGTGGCGCGCGCCACCTCGCTCATGGCGATGTTGCCGGCCGCGCCGGGCTTGTTGTCGACGAACACGCTCTGGCCCAGCGTGCGCGAGAGTTCGGCGGCGGTGGATCGCGCGACGATTTCCGAACTGCCACCAGGGGCGAAGGGCACGACGAAGCGGATGGACTTGCTCGGCCAGGCGTCTTCGGCGCGGGCCAGCGAAGGGAGCAGGCCGCCGAGGGCGAGGGCGCCGCCGGCTTGCAGCCAGTGGCGGCGGTTCAGCGCGCTATTGGTCTGGAACAGGTCGGGCAGGTCGGGCAGGTCGAGCAGATTGGACGTATTGGACGAATCGGACATGGGGCTTGTGTCTCCAGCGCTTTTGGATTGAAAGTGCGGATGGTGCCCGGGGGATGCTGTCGGAATGCTGTCAGCGGCCTCAGATCAGGTTGCGCATCGCCTGCGCCGTTTCCCTCAGCACCGGCAGCACCCGCGCCACCGCGTCTTCCGAGCTCTCGTGTCCCATCGGCATCGTGATGTTCAGCGCCCCCACCAGCGTGCCGTGGCGGTCGCGCAGGGGCGCCGCGATGCCGCGCGAGTTCAGGTCGAGCTGCTGTTCCGACAGCGCCCAGCCCTGCGCCCGGATGCGCGCCAACTCCAGCCGCATGCGCTCCATGCTGGCGATGGTGTGCGAGGTGAACACGGTCAGGGTCTTGGTGGCCAGCCACTGGTTCAGCTCGGCGTCGCTGCGCAGCGCGAGCATCAGCATGCCCGAGGCCGTCACCTGCGCAGGCACGCGCGCGCCCAGCACGTAGCCGGTGCTCATGCTGCGGTTGGGGCCGTTGCGCGCGATGTAGACGACCTCGTCGCCGTCCATCACGCTCAGGTACGCGAATTCGTTGGTGCCGGCGGCCACGCGCTGCAGAAAGGGCTGCACCACGCGCGGCAACCGGGCCGATTCCAGGTACGACTGGCCCAGGCGCAGCACGCGCGGCGTGAGCCAGAAGAGCTTGCCGTCGCTCGCCACATAGCCCATGTGCTGCAAGGTGAGCAGGTAGCGCCGCGCAGCGGTGCGCGTCATGTTCGTGCGCTGGCCGGCCTGGCTGGCGGTCAGGCGCGGGTTGGCGTCGTCGAAAGCCTCGATGATGCTCACGCCGCGCTCCAGCCCGGCGATCCAGTCGCGCTTGTCCAGGCCCTCCGGCGGGGCCGAGCCGTTGTCGGGGTCGCCGTCCAGGCTGCCGCGCAGGCTGGTGGCCGTGCTGTTCTTGTCCTTCGTCATGGGCGGAAGTGTGCCTTCGGTAGGGGGCTCCCGGTGCTCTGGTAGACCCCATGGAAACCCTTGATTTGAACGATCATCGATTTTCGTAGTTCGATAATCGCACGTTTGACCGGACGTAAGCCTGCAAGAAGTGGGCGGAGCGACTATAAAGCTCGGCATCCGGCCTCGAAAAGAGCGATTGACGAACGGAAGCAAGCACATGAGCCATTCCATCCGCGGCAGCACCCAGGCGTACCTGATTCCGGGCGACCCGGTTCGCAACGTGCGGCTGCCACGCATGTTCAACGCCGCCTTCGAGCGCTACGACATCGACGCGGTGCTGCTGCCCATGCAGGTGCCGGTGCGCGACTTCGCGGTGTTCTTCAAGTCGGCCTTCCTGGCGCGCAACGTGCGCGGCATGGTCATCGCGCCGCCGCACAAGCCGCTGGTGGTCGACCTGCTCGACGGCTGCGGCCTGTTCGGGCGCGTGGCCGGCTCGGTGAACGTGGTGCGCCGCACCGAGGGCGACCAGCTCGAGGGCGACCTGTTCGACGGCGAAGGCCTGATCGGCGCGCTCGACCACTGCAACATTCCCTTTCGCGGCAAGCGCGTGCTGATCCTGGGCGCGGGCGTGAGCGCCGCGGCCATCGGCGTGGCGCTGGCCGAGGGCGGCACGGTGAACGGCGCGGAGCACATCGCCTTCTTCGACACGGCCGCCGGCAAGGCCGCCGGCGTGGCCGCCAAGCTGAACGCCTTTTTCGACGCGACCGTGGTCGCGGTGGAAAGCAACGCGCCCGAGGGCTACGACCTGGTCATCAACGCCACGCCGCTGGGCCTCGTCGAGGGCGACGCGCTGCCGGTGGACGTGACGCGCATGGACGGCCACGCGGCGCTGTTCGACATCCTGCTGCGCAACCAGCCCACGCCGCTGGTGCGCGCGGCACGGGCGCGCGGGCTCAATGCGCAGGCGGGCTTCGAGATGCTCATCCAGCAGATGCCGCACTACCTGCGCTACTTCGGCCACC
The DNA here is from genome assembly GCF_041355175.1 of Variovorax sp. RCC_210. Taxonomy (NCBI): domain Bacteria; kingdom Pseudomonadati; phylum Pseudomonadota; class Betaproteobacteria; order Burkholderiales; family Comamonadaceae; genus Variovorax; species Variovorax sp. RCC_210. The sequence goes on from NZ_JBFUPJ010000006.1 coordinate 253,150, forward strand.
TCGATGCGGCCACCGCGCTGCAGGCCGACGCCAACTTCCTGCGCGAGATCGTCTACCCGCCGGCCATGCACGCCGAGATTGCGCAGCCGCTGCGCTACCACTCGCCCAGCGTGGCCTGAGCGCCCACCTGTTCAAACGCTTCAGCAAAGTTCCAGAGAAACGAACGACATGATTTCCGGCAAGACCACCCTCATCGCCCACCTGGGCTTTCCGACCGAGGCCTTCAAGGCCCCGATGATCTACAACCCCTGGTTCGACAAGCACGGCATCGACGCGGTGGTGGTGCCCATGGGCGTGAAGCCCGAGGACTACGCGGCCTCGCTGCCGCAGATCTTCAAGTTCAGCAACCTGCGCGGCGCGCTGGTGACCATGCCGCACAAGGTGACCACCATGCAGCTGGTCGACGAGGTGACGCCCACCGCGCGCGTGGCCGGCGCGTGCAACGCCATCCTGAAGCGGCCCGACGGCACGCTGCTGGGCGACCAGTTCGACGGCGCGGGCTTCGTGCGCGGCGTGGAGCGCAAGGGGCGCCTGTTCAAGGGCACGCGCGTGCTGGTGTCGGGCACGGGCGGCGTGGGCTCGGCCATTGCGGCGTCGATTGCCGCGGTCGGCGCCGCCGAGCTGATGCTGTTCGACATGAGCGAGGCCTCGGCCAACGCGCTGGCCGCGCGGCTGCGCGACAACTATCCGCAGATGAAGGTGAGCACGGGCTCGAAGGACCCGGCCGGCTACGACGTGGTGGTCAACGCCACGCCGCTGGGCATGAAGGACACCGACCCGCTGCCCTTCGACGTGGACCGCATCGATGCGGGCACCTTCGTCGGGGAGGTGGTGATGAAGACCGAGTTCACGCCGCTGCTGCTCGCGGCCAAGGCCAAGGGCTGCCAGGTGCAGGTGGGCACCGACATGCTGTTCGAGATGATTCCGGCGTACCTCGAATTCTTCGGATTCGGCACAGCGTCCCCGGAGGAATTGCGCGCCGTGGCCCAATTGAAATATTGAAAGACCAGGTCACCGCATGAGTATTTTCGAAGGCTTCCTCTCCACATCCGAAACGCTGGGCGCCTTCAGCGACCGCGCCTTCGTCGACGCCATGCTGCGCTTCGAGGCCGCGCTGGCGCGCGCGCAGGCCGCCGAGGGGTTGATTCCCGAGAGCGCGGCGCACTCCATCGTCAGCAGCTGCAAGGTCGAGCTGTTCGACGTGGCGAAGATCGTGCGCGAGAGCGGGCGCGCGGGCAGCGTGGCCATTCCGCTGGTGAAGGCGCTGCGCGAGGCCGTGGGCCTGTTCAACGCCGACGCCGCGCCCTTCGTGCATTTCGGCAGCACCAGCCAGGACGTGATCGACAGCGCCATGGCGCTGGTCACGCGCGAGGCGGTGGCGCTGGTGGAAACCGACCTGGCCAAGGCCGCCGACGCCTTGCTGCGCCTGGCCACGTCGCACGCCGACACGCCGATGCTCGCGCGCACGCTGATGCAGCCGGCCTCGGTGACCAGCTTTGGCTTCAAGTGCGCGGGCTGGGCCGCGCCGCTGGTGCGCAGCCGCATCCGCCTGCGCGAGGCCGCGCGGCACGCGCTGCAGCTGCAGCTGGGCGGCGCCGTCGGCACGCTGGCGCAGATGAAGGGGCAGGGCCCGGCGGTGCGCAAGCGCATGGCCAAGGAACTGGGCCTGGGCGACCCCGGCGCCACCTGGCACACGCAGCGCGACGAATGGGTCGCGCTGGGTTGCGAGCTGGGCCTGATGACGGGCAGCCTCGGCAAGATCGCGGTCGACATCTCGCTGCTCGGCCAGTACGAAGTGGCCGAGGTGACGGAGCCCAGCGAGCCCGGCCGCGGCGGCTCGTCGGCCATGCCGCACAAGCGAAACCCGGTGGCCTCGATGGTGGCCATTGCCGCCGCGCACCGCGCACCGCAGCGCGTGGCCGCCTTGCTGGGCGCGATGCCGCAGCAGCACGAACGCGCGCTCGGCGCATGGCAGGCCGAGCTGGGCGAATGGCCGCAACTGCTCATGTCCGCCCACGGCAGCGTGCGCGCCATGGCCGGCGCATTGCCCGGCCTGCAGGTGGACGCCGCGCGCATGCGCGCCAACATCGACCGGCTGCGCGCCGAACTCCCACGCGACGCGGCCGACGAATGGTTCGACCCCGCGCTCGCCCTCCATGCCGGCCAGACCGCGCTCGCCGAAGTGAAGGCGCTGCAGGCCCGGCTCACCGAACACAAGGAACTCTCGCAATGACCGCCCCCGAATTTCCCGCCGAACCGACGGCTTCCTCAGTGCCAACCGCCTCTGTGGTGCCTGCAGAGGGCTACGAGTCCGGCCTGCTCAACCGCCGCCGCGTGCTGGGCGACGCCTGGGTCGACAAGTCGCTGGCCAACCGCAACGAGTTCAACGCCGAGTTCCAGGAGCTCATCACGCGCCACGCGTGGAACGATATCTGGGGCCGCCCCGCGCTGGGCGACAAGACGCGCCGCTACATGGTGCTGTCGATGATGCTGGGCATCCACGCGTACGAAGAATTCGCGATGCACGTGCGCGCCGCGCTCGACGGGCCGAGCGAGTCGCGCCTGACGCCCGACGACATCAAGGAAGTGATCATGATGGCCGCCATCTACTGCGGCGTGCCCGTGGCCAACCATGCCTTCGGCATTGCCACGAACATCCTGCGCGAGAAGGGGCTGCTGGCCCCGGCTTCGGCCCCGGCAGCCCAACCCGCGAGCAAGTGAGCGCGCCGGTCGCCCGCAAGGGCCGGTTCGACGTCAGCTTCACCTTGCTGCTGCCGCTGCTGCTCGCCGCGCAGCCGGTGGCCACCGACAGTTACCTTCCCGCGCTCCCGGCCATTGCCAGGGAGCTCGGCTCGGCCAGCACCAGCCTCACGCTGTTCGTGCTGGCCTTCGGCTTCGCGCAGCTGCTGTGCGGCCCGCTGGCCGACCGCTTCGGGCGCCGGCCGGTGCTGCTGGCGGGGCTCGGGTGCTATGTGCTGGCCGCGCTGGGCGGCGCTTTCGCGGGCAGCGTGGCGTTGCTGGCCGGCTGGCGCACGCTGCAGGGCTTTTCGATGGCGGCCATCCTGGTGTGTTCGCGCGCCGCGGTGCGCGACCTGTACCCCGCGCACGAAGGCCCGCACGTGATGGCGCGCGGCCTTACCGGGCTGGGCGTGGTCGGGCTGGCCGCGCCGCTGCTGGGCGCGTGGCTGGTGCAGGGCGCGGGCTGGCGCTGGGTGATGGTGGCGATGGCGGTGTATGCGTCGGTGCTGTTCGCGCTGTGCTGGCGCTCCTTCGGAGAAACGCGGCAGCCATTCGCACCGGGCGAAGGCCAATCTTCCGCGCCCCGCGGAAGTGCCCGCGCCGTGTTCGCGAGCCGCTCGTTCCGCGCCTGGGCCTCGGTGGCGGCCACCACCTACGGCGGGCTGTTCTGCTTTCTGCTGCTGTCGCCCATGGTCTACATCGGCTACCTGGGCTGGTCGCCCGCGTGGTACGGGTGGATCCCGGCTGGCGGCTCGCTGGTCTACATCTTCAGCACCACCATGTGCCGCACGCTGCTGCGCCGCTACGGGCCGGTGCGCACGGTGCGCCTGGGCGCCTCGCTGAGCCTGGCGGGCCCGGTCATCCAGGCGCTGGGCTGCCTGCTGCTGCCGCTGAGCGCGGTGCCGCTGCTGGTGGGCCACGCGGTGTACTGCCTGGGCCACGGCATCCACCAGCCCTGCGGCCAGGCCGGCGCCGTGGGCGACCTGCCGCACCTGGCGGGGCGGGCCGTGTCGTGGTCGGGCTTCGGCATGATGATGGTCGCGTTCTGCGTGGGGCAGATCGCCGCGCTGTTCGTCGACACCCGCTACTCCAACGGCGCCTGGCCGATGGTGCTGCCCATGCTGCTGGCGGGCTGCGTGCTGATGGCCATCGCGTTCTTCTGGCTGCCGCGCCTGCAGCACCACCAACCTTCCCCAACTCCTGCACACCCGACAAAGGAACCCACACCATGACCCGCTTGAATGTCGTTCGCGAGGGCAGCGGCCCGTTCGTCGTGCTCAGCCATGCGCTCGGTTGCGACCTGCACATGTGGGACGCCGTGGCCGCCCAACTGGCGCGCGCCCACACCGTGCTGCGCTACGACCACCGCAACCACGGCGCCAGCGAGCTGGTGCCCGGCCCGCTGCGCATCGAGACGCTGGCGCAGGACGCGGCCGAGCTCATCCAGCGCGAGACCGGCGGCGAGCCCGTGCACTTCGTCGGCCTGTCGATGGGCGGCATGACCGCGCAGGCGCTGGCCGTGCGCCACCCCGAGCTGCTGAAGACGGTGGTCATCGCCAACTCGGCCGCCTACTACCCCGACCAGGCCCCCTGGCGCGCGCGCGAAGACACGGTCAACGCCAAGGGCGTGGCCGCCATCGCGCCCGGCGCGGTGTCGCGCTGGCTCACGCCGGCCTTCGTGGGCACGCCCGAGGGCGCGGCCGCCGCCAAGGCGCTGCACGACACGCTGGTGCGCACCGACGCGCAGGGCTACATCGCCGCCTGCAACGCCGTGGCCGCCATCGACTTTCGCGAGAGCAACCACCGCTTCACCGTGCCCACGCTGGTCATCGGCGGGCTGCAGGACGAGGCCACGCCGCTGGCCATGTCCGAGGCCATGGCCGCGGCCATTCCGGGTGCGCGGCTGGCCACCATCGACGCCGCGCACGTGAGCGCGGTCGAGCGCCCGGTGGAGTTCACGCAGCTGCTGATCGACTTCTGGCGCAGCCTTTGAGGCGCTTTGCGGGGTCGCCAGACCTAGGTGTATCCCGTATTTCGTTCGATTAACGGACGTATTTGATCGATCATCGATCAAGAGGGCGCTGAATAGATTGTGGGGCGGGCCGGGTGTTTCTAAAGTCCACCCCATGCATCGCTCCATTGCCACCGTGTCGCTCAGCGGCACCCTCCGCCAGAAGCTCGAAGCCGTCGCGGCCGCCGGTTTCGACGGCATTGAGCTGTTCGAGGCCGACTTCATCAACTTCAAGGGCACCGCCGCCGACCTGCGCCGCATCACCGCGGACCTGGGCCTGAGCATCGACCTGTACCAGCCGTTTCGCGACTTCGAAGGCATGCCCGAGGCGCAGTTCCGCCGCAGCCTGGAGCGCGCCGAACGCAAGTTCGACCTGATGGAGGCCATGGGCGCGCCGCTGGTGCTGTGCTGCTCCAACACATCGCCGCTGTCGGTGAACGACCCGGCGCTGGCCGCCGCGCAGCTGCACGAGCTGGCCGAGCGCGCCGCGCGCCGCAACCTGCGCGTGGGTTTCGAGGCGCTGGCCTGGGGCCGCCACACCTCGCTGTATGGCCAGGCCTGGAACATCGTGCAGCAGGCCGACCACCCGCACCTGGGGCTGATCCTCGACAGCTTCCACACGCTGTCGCTGAAGGACGACCCCGCGGGCATCGCCCACATTCCGGGCGAGAAGATCTTCTTTCTGCAGATGGCCGACGCGCCGCTGCTGGCCATGGACGTGCTGCAGTGGGCGCGCCACCACCGCTCGTTTCCGGGGCAGGGCGACTTCGACGTCGTCGGCTTCTTCGAGCAGGTGCTGCGCGCGGGCTACACCGGGCCGCTGTCGCTGGAGATCTTCAACGACATCTTCCGCGAGACGCCCAACCGCCGCACCGCGGTGGACGCGATGCGCTCGCTGCTGTACCTAGAGAGCGAGGCGCGCCAGCGCATGGCCGCCACCCCGCCGGTGCAACCGCAGCGCGTGGAGCTGTTCAACCCGCCGCCGGTGCCGGCGCTGTCGGGCCTGTCGTTCATCGAGTTCGCGGCCGACGAGGCCTCGGCCCCGGCGCTGGAAACGCAGGTGAAGCAGCTGGGCTTTCGCCGCATCGGCAAGCACCGCTCCAAGGCGGTGACGCTGTACCGCCAGGGCGAGATCAACCTCATCGTGAACGCCCAGCCCGACTCCTTCGCGCGGCAGCGCTTCGAGGCGCACGGCACCTCGGTGTGCGCGCTGGGCGTGCGCTGCGACGACCCGCTCGCGGCCATGGGCCGGGCCACCGCCATGCGCTCGCAGCGGCACGACAGCCCGGTCGGCCCCAACGAGCTGCGCGTGCCGGCCATCGTGGCGCCGGGCGGCAACCTGCTTCACTTCGTGCCCGAGGCGCTGGGCGCCAACGGGCTGTACGAGGCCGACTTCGTACTCGACGATGCGGGCCCCGAAGCAGGACATGAAGGAAACGACGCCGGCCTGCAGCGCATCGACCACGTGGCCCTGGGCCTGGCGCTCGACCAGCTCGACACGTGGGTGCTGTTCACGCGCGCCGTGCTCGGGCTGGAGGCCGGCGAGAGCCTGGAACTGGCCGACCCCTTCGGGCTCATTCGCAGCCGCGGCGTGGCCAACGCCGAGCGCAGCCTGCGCCTGGTGCTGAACGTGTCGCTCAGCCAGCGCACCCGCACCGCGCGCACGCTCAGCGTGACCGGCGGCGGCGCGGTGCACCACATTGCGCTGGGCTGCGCCGACATCTTCGACACGGCCGCGCGGCTGCGCGCCAACGGCACGCGCTTCGTGCCCATTTCGGACAACTACTACGACGACCTGGCCACGCGCATCGACCTCGCACCCGAACTGCTGGCGCGCATGCGCGAGGCGGGCGTGCTGTTCGACCGCTCGGCGGCCGGGGACTACCTGCACATCTATACCGAGAGTTTCGAGGGCGGACTGTTTTTCGAGGTCGCACAACGCGTGGGCAGCTACGACGCGTACGGTGCCCTCAATGCACCGGCGCGCATGGCTTCCCAGGCGCAGGATTGATTCGTTGGGTTTTTTCTGATTACTTACCTGTCAACAACACTGGAGACCACACATGGCCAACACCACAGCCCATGAGCCGCAAGGCAGGCACCAGTCGAAGAAGGCCGCGGCAAGCGGCTGGATCGGCTCGGCGCTGGAGTACTACGACTTCTTCATCTACGCGACCGCCGCGGCGCTGATCTTTCCGCAGATCTTCTTTCCCAAGGGCGACCCCAAGACCGCCATCATCGCGTCGCTCGCGACCTACGGCGTGGGCTACGTCGCACGCCCCATCGGCGCCTTCGTGCTCGGCCACTGGGGCGACACGCACGGGCGCAAGCAGGTGCTGGTGCTGTGCATGTTCCTGATGGGTTTCTCGACCGTGGCCGTGGGCCTGCTGCCGACCTACGACCAGGTCGGCCTGCTGGCACCCGCGCTGCTGGTGCTGCTGCGCCTGATCCAGGGCTTCGCCGTGGCCGGCGAGATCTCGGGCGCGAGCTCGATGATTTTCGAGCACGCCCCCTTCGGGCGGCGGGGCTTCTTCGCCAGCTTCACGCTGCAGGGCGTGCAGGCCGGCCAGATCCTGGCGGCCGCCGTGTTCCTGCCGCTGGCGCACTACATGCCTGAAGAAGCCTTCAACTCGTGGGGCTGGCGCATTCCGTTCCTGCTGAGCTTCCTGGTGATCGTGGCGGGCTACATCATTCGCCGCGAAGTCGACGAGACCCCGGCCTTCGCCGAAGTCGACCAGAAGGGCGAAGTGGCCAAGGCGCCCATCATCCAGGCCTTTACCGACAGCTGGGCCGACATGCTGCGCGTGGTGTGCATGGCGCTGATGAACGTCATTCCGGTGGTGGCCACGGTGTTCGGCGCGGCCTATGCCGTGCAGGCCGCCTACGGCATCGGCTTCCAGAAAGACGTGTACCTGTGGATTCCGGTGCTCGGCAACATCCTGGCCGTGATCGTCATTCCCTACGTGGGCAACCTGTCGGACCGCATCGGCCGCCGCCCGCCCATCATCGTCGGCGCGCTGGCCTCGGGGCTGCTGTCGTTCGCGTACCTGTACGCCATCAGCATCAAGAACGTGCCGCTGGCCGTGTGCATGTCGCTGCTGATGTGGGGCATCGTGTACCAGGGCTACAACGCGACCTTCCCGAGCTTCTACCCGGAGCTGTTCCGCACCCGCAACCGCGTGTCGGCCATGGCCATCTCGCAGAACGTGGGCACCACCGTGACCGCGCTGCTGCCGGCCCTGTTCGCCGCCGTGGCGCCTCCGGGCTCCACCAACGTGTGGCTCACCGTGGGCGCCATCACCTTCGCGGTGACCATCCTGGCCGCGCTGGCCGCCATGAGTGCCCGCGAGACCTACCGCATCCACATGAAGGACCTGGGCAAGCCCGACGCGGTGCCGGTGGACAAGCAGGAGTACGACCGCCTGCGCGAGCAGACGCTGTCGGACGCACGGCTGGCCAAGAGCGCTGCGCGCGCCTGAGCTCGAAACGGTGCGGCGCGGGGTTGAAAACCTTGCCCGCACCAAGGGTTGTGGCGCCGTGAAGAATGGCGCCATGACTTCCCACCTCAAGATCGATTTCGTCTCCGACGTGTCCTGCCCCTGGTGCGCGGTAGGCCTCAGCTCCCTCGAGGCGGCCATCCGCAAGGTGGCGCCCGACGTCACCGCGGAGCTGCACTTCCAGCCCTTCGAGCTGAACCCGCAGATGCCGCCCGAAGGCCAGGACACCTTCGAGCACCTCAACGAAAAATACGGCTCCACGCGCGAGCAGCAGGCCCAGTCGCGCGAAATGATCCGCCAGCGCGGCGCTGCCGTCGGCTTCGAGTTCAGCGCCGAAGGCCGCCCCCGCATCTACAACACCTTCAACGCGCACCGGCTGCTGCACTGGGCCGAGCTCGAAGGCCCGGCCAAGCAGGCCGCGCTGAAGAAGCTGCTGCTGAAGGCCTACTTCACCGACAGCCAGAACCCTTCGGACACCGAGGTGCTGGTGCGCGCGGCCACCGAAGCGGGGCTCGACGCCACGCGGGCCCGCGAGATCCTGAACAGCGACGAGTTCGCGCAGGAGACCCGAGAGCGCGAGCGCATGTACACCGACGCCGGCATCCACTCGGTGCCCGCGATCATCATCAACGACCAGCAACTCATCTCCGGCGGCCAGCCCGTGGAAGTGTTCGAACGCGCGCTGCGCCAGATTGCCGGCGCTGCGCCGGCGAGCCTGTCGGTAGCCTGACTTCGCGGACGCCGGCGCGGCGTCTTTGCGCGGCGTTACGAAGGTAAAGAGCGTCAACGCGTACGCGGCTTCGTCGGTTGAAGTGGCATCCTCGAAATGCTGTCACCCTCAGGAGTCGCGAAGATGAAGAAGAAAGGCCACGCCACCATGCGCCGTGCGTCGATGGCGCTCGGCGCATGCGTGCTGGCCCTGCTCGCCGCCTGCGGCAGCATGCCGGGCGACCGGCGCGCACTGGTGTCGGTGTCGCTGCCCTCCGCCCCGGTGAACGAAGCCACCCGCCTGCGCTGGCTCGACCGCGTGAGCTGGGGCGCCAACGCGAGCAGCGACGCACAGCTCGCGCAGCGCGGCCTTCCGCTGTGGATGCGCGACCAGCTCAACCCACGCCCCGCGCCGCTGCCGCCCGCGGCGCAGGCGCAGATCGACGCCATGGCCATCTCGCGCACGCCGCTCGACCAGCTCGTGACCGAGCTCGAGGCGCAGCGCAAGGCCGCCGACGCGCTGCCCGACGAAGACCAGAAGAAGGCCGCGCGCCAGGCCTACCAGCAGCAGCTGAACACCCTCGCACGCGAGGCGCAGACGCGCTTTGTGCTGCGCGCGCTGTACTCGCCCAACCAGCTGCAGGAGCAGATGACGTGGTTCTGGATGAACCACTTCAACGTCAACCTGCGCAAGGACAACATCCGCGCGATGGTGGGCGACTACGAGGAGAACGCCATTCGCCCGCACGCGCTCGGCAGGTTCCGCGACCTGCTCGGCGCCACGCTGCACCACCCAGCCATGCTGCGCTACCTGGACAACGCGCAGAACGCGGCCAACCGCATCAACGAGAACTACGCGCGCGAGCTGATGGAGCTGCACACGCTGGGCGTGGGCAGCGGCTACTCGCAGGCCGACGTGCAGGAGCTGGCGCGCGTGCTCACCGGCGTGGGCGTGAGCCTGCAGCCGCTGGATGCACCGCCGCCGAACGTGCGGCCCGCGTTGCGGGCGGACTATGTGCGCAAGGGGCTGTTCGAGTTCAACCCGAACCGGCATGACTACGGCGCGAAGACGCTGCTGGGGCAGCCCATTCAAGGCCACGGCCTGGCCGAGGCCGACGAGGCGCTCGACCGGCTGGCGCGCGCGCCAGCGACCGCGCGCTTCATCTCGCGCAAGCTGGCGGTGTACTTCGTGTCGGACGATCCGCCGCAGGCGCTGGTCGATCGCATGGCCGCGGCCTTCGCGGGCAGCGACGGCGACATCGCCGTCACGCTGAAGGCGCTGTTCGAGTCACCCGAGTTCTCGGCCTCGCTGGGGCGCAAGTTTCGCGACCCGGTGCACTACGTGCTGGCAGGGGTGCGGCTGGCGTACGACGACCGCGTGGCGTTGAACGTGAACCCGATGCTGGGCTGGATCAACCGCATGGGCGAGCCGCTGTACGGGCACGAGACGCCCGACGGGTATCCGCTGAACGAAGCGGCGTGGGCGAGCGCGGGGCAGATGAACACGCGCTTCGAGATCGCACGGGCCATCGGCGCGAACGGCGCGGTGCTGTTTCGCGCGGACGACAAGGGGCCGCTGGAGAGGCCGGCGTTTCCGCAACTGGCCGAATCGCGCGCGGTGCGGACGATGCAGGTCGGGCTGAGCGCGGACACGCGCGAGGCGCTGGCGCAGGCGAAGAATCCGCAGGAGTGGAATACGTTCTTGCTGGCGTCGCCGGAGTTGATGCGCCGCTGAGTTTGGTTTTCGGTTTTTCTCCCTCCCCCTTTGGGGGAGGGCAGGGGTGGGGGCAGGCGGCGCTCGATGAAGCGCTGCGGCGGTTGCAAGCGCCGTCGTGCCCCCATCCCAACCTTCCCCCAAAGGGGGAAGGAGCAAGACAAGACAAGGCAAAGAAAAAAGGACACATCGTCATGCAACGTCGAGACCTCTTGAAACTCATCGGCGCCGCCCCGTTCGCAGGCGCGGCCGGCCAGCTCATGGCCGCGCCCTCGGCCGAAGGCGCCAAGCTGCTCGTCGTGTTCCTTCGCGGCGCTTACGACTGCAGCAGCCTGCTCGTGCCCACCGGCAGCGACTTCTACTACGCCTCGCGCCCCAACATCGCCATCGCGCGCCCCGGCCAGCCGAACGGCGCGCTGCCGCTCGACAGCAACTGGGGCCTGCACCCCGCGCTCGCGCAGAGCGTGATGCCGCTCTTTCAACAGAAGCAGGCCTCGTTCATCGCCTTCGCCGGCACCGACGACCTCACGCGCAGCCACTTCGAAACGCAAGACTCCATCGAGCTCGGCCAGGCGCTCGACAAGCGCCGCGACTACCGCTCGGGCTTTCTCAACCGGCTGGCCGGCGTGCTCGGCGCAGGCCCCGTGACCGACGTGTCGCCCATCGCCTTCACCGACCAGCTGCCCATCTCGCTGCGCGGCACCGCCAAGGCCGCCAACATGGCGCTTGCGGGCAACGCGCGCTCGGGCATCGACGCGCGGCAGAGCCAGGTCATCGCGGCCATGTACCGCAACACCTCGCTGGCCCAGCCGGTGGCCGAAGGCTTCCAGGTGCGCGACGAAGTCATGCGCGCCGTGCAGGCCGAGATGGACGCCGCCAGCCGCAACGCCATGACCGCCAAGGGCTTCGAGCTGGTGGCGCGCCGCATGGCCCTGCTGATGCGCGAGCGCTACGACCTGGGCTTTGTCGATGTCGGCGGCTGGGACACGCACGTGGGCCAGGGCGCGGCCACGGGCTACCTGGCCAACCGCTTCGAGGAACTGGGCCGCGGCGTGGCCGGCTTCGCGCAGGAGATGGGCGACGACGCGTGGCGCCAGACGGTGGTGGTCGTCATCAGCGAGTTCGGCCGCACCTTTCGCGAGAACGGCAACCGCGGCACCGACCACGGCCACGGCTCGGTGTACTGGGTGCTGGGCGGGGGCCTGTCCGCGCAGGCAGGCGGACGCGTCGTGGGCGAGCAGCAGGCGCTCACGCAGGCCACGCTGTTCCAGAACCGCGACTACCCGGTGCTCAACGAATACCGCGCGGTGTTCGGCGGGCTGTTCCAGCGCATGTACGGGCTGTCGCCCGCGCAGCTGGCGCGGGTGTTCGACGGCGTGGCGCCCAAGGACCTGCAACTGGTCTGAGCGCTGCCCGAAGACGCCGCACGCCCAGCGCGCGCAGCGGCATTCAGGCGCCCGTCAACGTGCCCGCGAGCTCGACCGCATCCGCCCCCGCGGGAATGCGCATCGGCGCCGCCGGGTCGGTCACCGCCTGCCACACCGCCAGCGCCACGTCCTGCGCATGCGTCACCGGCGTGTCCATGCTCCGCACCGCGGCGAACACGCGCTGCTTGAAGTCTTCATAGGAGTCGGGCACCTCGCCGCTGCTCAGGCGACCGGCGTTGGCGCCGAAGGCGGTGCCGGGCGCGCGGCCGGGCAGCACCAGCCGTGCGCGCACGTCGAACGGCGCCAGCTCCAGCGCGAGCGATTCCGTGAACGCGTTCACCGCCGCCTTGCTGGCCGTGTAAACCGACAGCAGCGGCAGCGACTTCAGCGTAACGCTCGACGTCACGTTCACCACCACGCCCGCGCGCCGTTGCCGAAACTGCGGCAGCACCGCCTGCGTCATGGCGATGGTGCCCAGCGTGTTGGTCTCGAACACCTCGCGCGCGCCGGCCAGCGCCGTGCCTTCGAGTGGCGCCAGCAGGCCCACGCCGGCGTTGTTGACCAGCGCGTCGATGGGCCCGGCCGCCTCCACGCAGCGGCGGATGCTCTCGGGGTCGGTCACGTCCAGCGGCAGCACGCGAAGCCGCTCCGAGCGCGGCAGCAGGTCTTTGTTCGGCGTGCGCATGGTCGCGACCACGTGCCAGCCCTTGTCGAGAAAAAGCCGTGCCGTCTCGAGGCCGAAGCCGGACGAGCAACCCGTGATCAACACGGTGGAAACAGTGTGGGAAGCGGCAGTCATCAGAAACTCCTTTGCGTTGACGATGCCCGGACGATACGTGCCGGCTTCAGGACTAACTACACTTCAAAGTCCGAATTCTTGTCGAGATCGTCCAGCATGACCGACCCCCTTGCAGAAGTTGTCTCGCTGTTGCAGCCAGGCGCGCCGTTCTCGAAACTGGTCGTCGCCTCGGCCCCGTGGGCCGTGCGCCGCGCTGAGGTGAGCCGGCCGTTCTACTTCGTGATGCTCGAAGGCGGATGCCACATGCGCATCGACAGCCCCACCGGAAGCACCAACGGTACGGGCACGCAGAGCGACACCCTCACGCTCGCCGAAGGCGACTTCGTGCTCATTCCCGCCGCGCGCAGCTTTGCCACCTGCAGCCTCGGGCGCGAACCGCCGCGCGAGGGCGAGGCCGTGCCAACGCCGGTCGTCGCGATGCCCGGCGGCGCGCGCGTCGGCGATCCGCAGGGCGCGGTCGACGTGCGCATGCTGGTCGGCACCTGCGAGTTCGGCTCGGCCGATGCCGCATTGCTGGTGCCGCTGCTGCCGCAGTGGGTGCATGTGCGCGACGAGCGCAGGCTGTCGACGCTGGTGCAACTGGTGGGCGACGAGTCGCGTGCGCAGCGGCCTGCGCGCGACATCGTGATGGCCCGCCTGCTCGAGGTGCTGCTGATAGAGGCGCTGCGCTCCACGGCCAGCACCTCCGCATCGCCGGGCCTCGTGCGCGGGCTGGCCGACCCGCGGCTCGCGCTGGCGCTGCGACGCATGCACGAGCGGCCGGCGCAGCCGTGGAGCGTCGTGCAACTGGCGCGCGAGGCCGCGATGTCGCGCTCGGCCTTCTTCGAGCGCTTCAGCCGCGCCGTCGGCATGGCGCCGATGGAGTACCTGCTCGCCTGGCGCATGGCGCTGGCGAAGCGCATGCTGCGGCAGCGCGAGCTGCCCATCGCCGACATTGCCGAGCGCACGGGCTACAGCTCGGTCAGCACCTTCGGCGTGGCGTTCACGCGGCACGTGGGCATGCCGCCCGGGCGCTATGCGCGCAGCGAGAGCGAAGGCCTGCAGGCTGCACCGGCCGAGGCTTGAGTGAGGCCAAAGCCTCAGTCACGGCGCAGGCGATGCGGCTTTGTGGGTTACGCTGCCTTCTCAGGCGGCTCGAACGGGAGGGCTCGCGCCCTGCCGGTGTTCGCAAGGATGTCCCGGTCTGTTAATCCGTTCGAGCTGCCGCCACCTTCGACGGCGGATGCGCCTGTCGCGTGCGAGGCGCAGCCCGCGATCAAGGTGACTGCGCGATGGACGCCTGACTTGACTGTCCCTCCAGAGAGCGCGTACATTGCGCCTGCCTCGTAATGAGCGAGGTCGGGATTGGCGTCCCGTAGACATCCTGCGACGAAAGCCGCAGTTACCGCACAGGGATGCGGCTTTTTCGTTCGTGCTGCTTTTTAGGCGGCTCGGACGGGAGGGCTCGCGCCCTGCCGGTTTCCGCAAGGATGTCCCGGTACGCCAACCCGTTCGAGCTGCCGCCCCCGATTGGCGTTGGGTGCGTCGGTTGTTGCAAATCGACATCCTTGGGAGGCCCTATGGCCACTGCTTCAAACACGGGCACCGATGACGGTCGCCCCTCTTCACCTTTTCGCGCGACCGCCCAGTTCAAGCCTTTCGAATGGGTGCAGGTCGACAAGGTCGATGCCGCCCAGCGGCACCGCGCTGCCTTTCTCAACGACGCACGCGACGTGGTGCAGGGCGCGCAGACGCTGGTGCAACTGCTCGGCTGGGACGAAGACCGGCGCGACGCCGCCGTGTCGAACGCCGACCCGGCACCGCTGCTCGACGCACCCCAGCGCGAATCGCTTTGGCGGCTTCTTGCCGCATCGCTGAACCTGCTGCACGGGCAGATCGAAGCACAGTGCGAGGCGCTGACCGGTTAGCGTGCGTCGATGATGCAGAACGCGTTCAAGCGTTCAAGCGTTCAAGCGTTCAAGCGTTCGTGAAAGTCGAGCGCATCAGCGCGATGTACGCGTCTTCAGACGTCTCGCGCCGCGCCTTCACCAGCGGCTCGATGTCCTTCGTCGCCACGTAGCGCAGGCGGTCGGTGCCGTCGCTCGCGGCCTCGAAAATCACCTGGGCCACGTCGTCCGACGTGGCCAGGCGCGCCGAGCGCATGCCGTCGAACACCTTCAGCGCGCCGCTCACGAAAGCGTCGTAGCCGGCGGGCGCCGCGGCCTGCGAAGCCTCCGACGCCGAGCGGTGGCCGAAGCCGGTTTCGAGCACGCCGCCGGGCTCCACGATCTTCACCGCGATGCCCTGCGAGCGCAGCTCGTACGACAGCGATTCGGAGAAGCCTTCGAGCGCGAACTTGCTCGCGGTGTAGAGCGAGATCATCGGCAGCCCGAACACGCCCGCGCCCGAGCTCACGTTGACGATGGTGCCCGCGCCGTTCGCACGCAGGTGCGGCAACAGGGCGCGGGTGACGTCCATCACGCCGAACACGTTCACGTCGAACTGCTGCTGCACCTTCTCGCGCGAAACGCCCTCGAACACACCGAACAGGCCGAAGCCCGCGTTGTTGACCAGAGCGTCGATGCGCCCGAAGCGCGCGATGCCGGCGGCAATGGCCGCGTCGATGCTGGCAAGGTCCTGCACGTCGAGGCGGGTGACGAGCACGTTGGGCAGCGCCGCGAGCGCCCCGCCTGCGGCCGGCTCGCGCATGGTGGCGATCACGTTCCAGCCGCGGCGGGCGAACAGCTGCGCGGCGGATTGGCCGAAGCCGGTGGAGGCGCCCGTGATGAGCACGGTCTGGTTGGCGGGGAGGGTGGAAGCGGTCATGGTGAAAGAAGCCCTTTCTGGTGGTCGAGCATCGAAGTTAAGGCGCATGGACTGATGAAACAATCCACCCAATCTCGCATGAAGAGATGCAGGAAACAGAACAATGACCAAGACACCCAAGGCTGTTGAGCTCGTCAAAGCGACAAAGGCCACGAAGACAGCCAAGACAGCCAAGACCGCCAGGACCGCCGACAAGGCCGGCCTGCTCGAACTGAACGCCGTGGTGGCCGTGGCCACGCACCGCAGCTTTCGCCGCGCGGCGGCGGAGCTGGGCCTGTCGCCCTCGGCGCTGAGCCATGCCATCGCGGCGCTGGAGCAGCGCATGGGCGTGCGCCTGTTCAACCGCACCACGCGCAGCGTGGCGCTGTCGGAGGCGGGCGAGCGGTTCCTGGCGCGCGTGCAGCCCGCGCTGCGCGAAATATCCGCGGCCATGGAGGCGACCAACGAGTTTCGCGACACGCCCACCGGCACGCTGCGGCTCAATGCATCGGAAGCGGCGGCGCACATGGTGCTGGGGCCCATCGTGCTGGAGTTCATGCGGCGCTACCCCGACATGCGGGTCGACATCGTCACCGAGGGGCGCTTCGTCGACATCGTGGCGCAGGGCTTCGACGCGGGCATTCGCGCCGCCGACAGCGTGCCCGAAGACATGATCGCCGTGCCCTGCACGCCGCCGCTGCGCTTCGCCACGGTGGCCTCGCCCGCGTACTTCGCGGGGCACAAGAAGCCGCGCACGCCCGCGGACCTGGCCACGCACAGCTGCATTCGCACGCGCTTCGCCAGCGGTGGCCTCTACAAGTGGGACTTCGCTAAGAACGGCAAGCGCGTGTCCATCGACGCTGAAGGCCCGCTCACGCTGGACAACCACCACCTGATGATCGCGGCCGCGCTCGACGGCGCGGGCATCGCCTGGACCAGCGAGTACGAGGCCGCGCCGTACATCGCGGACGGTCGGTTGGTCGAGGTGCTGAAGGACTGGTCGCCGGCCTTTCCGGGGCAGTGCGTGTACTACCCGGGGCACAGGCATGTGCCGGCGGGGCTGCGGGCGTTCCTGGCGGTGGTGCGGGAGGTCGTGGGGCGCAACGCGCGTTGAACGGGCTTGGGTGAACGGGCTTGAATGAACGGGCTTGGCAGGGCGCATGGAAAACGCCGCCGTTCACAAGCGGCGTTCACCTACATCGCACCGCCGCGACGCGGATAGGTTGACGTTGTCGCGCTCCAGAAGCGCCTGTTCAACCTTTGAAACCCTGGAGCCGCGATGCAAACCAAGCCGAAAGCAGGCGACGCCGTCGAGTGGCAAACGTCGCAAGGTGAAACCACGGGCAAGGTCGTGCGCAAGGTGACCAAGACCGCGCACGTCAAGGGCCACGTGGCAAAGGCCTCCGAGGCCGAGCCGCAGTACGAGGTGAAGAGCGACAAGACGGGCAAGACCGCCATCCACAAGGCCGATGCGTTGAAGCGCCATTCACCGGGAAAGAGCTGAAGCGATGGCAACGAAGACCACCGCTCCCCACCCCGATGCGACGCACGTGAAGGAAGTGCTTCACGACTTTGAAGCCGCCGTGAACATGACCCCCGCGCAGCTCGAACACTGGCTGGCGAAACCGGAGTCTCGCGAGGTCGGCTTCAAGGGCAAAACTGGCGGAGAGTCGGTCGGCCATCGCTCCGGCAGGCGCATCGTTCGCCTGCTGGGCAAGCGGCGCGACGACCTGACGCCCGGCGACATCGCGCACATGCGCAAGGTGGTCGGCTATGTGCACCGGCACCTGGCGCAGCGCCCCGAAGGCGATGTCAGTGAAACGCCGTGGCGCTACTCGCTGATGAACTGGGGGCACGACCCGACGCGAAAGTCATAAAGGCTGCGCGGGCGCTTGCTTAGTGCCCGCCGCCCCCGCCCAGGTACGCCGCCTTCACCGCCGGGTCGTTGCGCAGCTTGTCCGCCGGCCCGTGCAGCGAGATGCGCCCGTTTTCCAGGACGTAGCCGTAGTCGGCCACGCCCAGCGCGGCGGCGGCGAACTGCTCCACCAGCAGCATCGTCACGCCCTCGCTCTTCAGCCGTTCGATGATGCGGAACACCTCGGCCACGAGGATGGGTGCCAGCCCCATCGACGGTTCGTCGAGCAGCACCACCTCGGGGTTCAGCATCACGGCGCGCGCCATGGCCAGCATCTGCTGCTCGCCGCCCGAGAGCGTTCCGGCCAGCTGGGTGCGCCGCTCCTTCAGGCGCGGAAAGAGTTCCAGCGCGCGCTCCAGGTCGCCCGCCACGTCGCCGCGCGGCCGGCTGCCGGTCAGGCGCGGAAAGGCGCCCAGCGTCAGGTTGTCGGTCACGCTCATGGTCGCGAACACGCGCCGGCCCTCGGGCGAATGCGCCAGGCCCTGCTTGGCGATGTGGTACGACTCCAGGCCGTCGATGCGCTTGCCGTTCAGCGTGATCTCGCCGGCGGTGGGCGCGATCATTCCGGACACGGCGCGCATGGTCGTGGTCTTGCCCGCGCCGTTGGAGCCGATGAGCGTCACCACCTTGCCCCGGGGCACCTCGATGGAAATGCCGTGCAGCACCTGCACCTTGCCGTAGCCCGCGAAAAGATTCTGGATGGTCAGCATGAGGCGCTCCCTGCCTGTTCACCTGCGCGCGCGGTTTGGGCCCGGGTCATGCCGTGCCTCCCAGGTAGGCCTCGATCACCTTCTCGTCGGCCTGCACGCGGGCCGGCTCGCCCTCGGCGATCTTCTGGCCGAAGTCGAGCACCGAGACGGTGTCGCACATGCTCATCACCACGTCCATGTGGTGCTCGATGAGGATCACGGTCACGCCGTGCTCGCGGATCTTGCGGATGATGGCGATCAGCTCCTTGATGTCGGGCGCGGTGAGCCCGGCGGCCGGCTCGTCGAGCAGCAGCAGCTGCGGGTCGAGCGCCAGCGCGCGCGCAATCTCCAGCAGGCGCTGCTTGCCGTAGGGCAGGTTGCGCGCCTCCTCGGTGGCGAAGCTTTCGAGGCCGACGAACTTCAGCAGGCCCAATGCGCGCTGCACGGCCGCGATGCTTTCGCGCCGGTAGCGCGGCGTGTGCACCGCCACGTCGAGCAGGTTGCTGGCAAAGCTGTGGTGCAGGCCGACCTGCACGTTCTGCAGCGCGGTCATCTCGCCGAAGAGCTGCACGTTCTGGAAGGTGCGCGCAATGCCCGACAGCGCAATGTCGGCCGAGGTGCGCCCCACCAGCGAACGGCCGCCGAACGAGATGGCGCCGGCCGTGGGCACGTAGATGCCGGTGAGCACGTTCATCATCGTGCTCTTGCCGGAACCGTTGGGGCCGATCAGGCCGTGGATGGTGCCGCGCCTGATGCGCAGGTCGACGTTGTTCAGCGCCTTCAGCCCGCCGAACTGCATGAGCACGCCGGTGGCCTCCAGCACCTCGTCGCTGCCCCCCGCATGGGCCGCGACGGAGACGGCGTCGGTGGGTGCGGCCGCCAGGTTCGTCGTAGGCACCGCCGCAACGGGCCGCCGCATGTTCAGCGCCTTGCGCACGAAGCCGACGATGCCGTCCTGCAGGTAGTAGATGACGAACAGCATGATCACGCCGAAGATCGACAGCCGCCAGTCGGTCATGGCGTCGAGCCAGAAGGCCAGGCCTGCCAGCGCGATGCTGCCCAGCACCGGAATGGCCATCTGCGCGGGCGTGGCGCGCTGCCGCTTCACCGCCACCACCGCGGCCGCCAGCACCAGCACGGCCAGCGCCACCGACACGTAGCGGAACAGCACCACGTCGTCCAGCAGCTTGGGCAGCAGCACGATGATGGTGGCGCCCAGCATCACGCCGATGCGGCTCTTGCGCCCGCCCATGATCACCGCCAGCAGGAACAGCACCGTGAGCTCGAAGTTGTACGAGTTGGGCGAAATGTATTGCTCGGAGTACGCATACAGGCTGCCCGCGAGCCCGGCGAAGCCCGCGCTGATGACGAAGGCGTACACCTTGTAGCGGTACACCGACACGCCCATGCAGTCGGAGGCCACCGGGCTGCCGCGCAGCGCCTCGAAGGCCCGGCCCAGGTGCGAGCGCAGGATGCGGTGCACCACCACCAGCGCCAGCACCATCAGCACCGCCACCACCCAGTAGTACTCGCGGTCGTCCAGCTTGTGGCCGAACAGCGAAGGCTTCTCCAGCTTGATGCCCATGGGGCCGTCGGTCAGGAAGCTCATCTCGTTGATGAGGATCTGGATGATGGTGCCGAAGGCCAGCGTCACCATCGCCAGGTACGGCCCCGACACGCGCAGCGCCGGCAGGGCCAGCAGCGCGCCGAAGCCGGCGGTGAACACGATGGCGAAGGGCACGGTGATCCAGAACGGCGCCGCCAGCTTGAACACCAGCACGCCGGCCGCGTACGCGCCCAGGCCGAACAGGCCCGCATGGCCCAGCGACACCTGTCCGGTGTAGCCCACCACGATGTCCAGCCCGAACAGCAGGATCGCGTAGATCATGATGGTCTCGAGCAGGTGGATGTAGTACGGGTTGTCGATGCCGATGGGGAACAGCAGCAGCGCGGCCACGCCCGCGACGGCCAGGAGGAGGTGGCTGGTCTTCATTTTTTCGGGGTTCATTGCGCCGCGCTCGTTGCCATGCTCATACCTTCTTGATGGCGGCCTTGCCGAACAGGCCCGAGGGCCGCACGGCCAGCACGATCAGCAGCAGCACCAGGCCGGGCACGTCCTTGTAGCCTGTGCTCAGGTAGAAGCCGGTGGTGGTCTCTGCAATGCCCAGGATGATGCCGCCCACCACGATGCCCATGCCGCTGGTGAGCCCGCCGATGATGGCGACCGCGAAGGCCTTCAGCCCCAGCACCGCGCCCATGGACGCGCCCGTGAGCGTGAGCGGCGCGATCAGCACGCCGGCAAAGGCGGCCGTCATCGACGACAGCGCATACGAGAAGGTGATGACCAGCCCGGTGTTGATGCCCATGAGCTTGGCCGCGTCGCGGTCGTTGAAGGTCGCGACCACGGCCTTGCCGTAGATGGAGCGGCGGTTGAACAGCTCCACCGCCAGCATCATCAGCAGCGCGCCGATGACGACCAGAATTTCCATCGGCAGCACGTTGGCGCCCAGGAAGTGCAGCGGCGACTCGGGCAGCGGAGAAGGAAACTTCAGGTCGTCGCGCCCCCACACGTTCTCCGCCACGTTGGTGAAGATGATGCCCAGCGCAATGGTCGACATGATCCAGCCGAACTCCGACTTGATCTTGATGGCCGGGCGCACCGCGATGCGTTCCACCACCGCGCCCTGGAAGGCGCCGAACAGGCACACCAGCGGAATCATCAGCCAGTAGTTCAGCCCCAGGTTCACCAGCGTGAGGCCGACCATGGCGCCCAGCATCAGGGCGTTGCCCTGGCCGAAGTTCAGCGTGTCCGACGTGGCGAAGGTGAGCTGGTAGCCGAACGCGATGACGGCGTAGATCATGCCCAGCGCAATGCCGCTGAAGACGAGTTGGGTAAGGATTTGCATGGCGGCTCGCAGGGAAGCGGGACCTGAAAATTCGCCGCCGGGGAACAGGCCGCACGACCTGTTCCCGCGGCGGCGCCCGGGGGGCAGTTCCTGGTTCCTACTTCTTCAGCAGCGCGTCGTTGGCGGCCGCGTCCTTCAGGCGCACGGTGCCGGCGCTCTTCTGGTCGTCGGCGCTGGCGAACACCACGCGCCCGCCCTTCACCTCGCCGAACACCGGAATGTTGGCGGTGATGGCGTCGTGGTCCGCCTTGGTGAAGGGCTTGTTGTAGGTGGTCACCACGCCTTCGACGGGCGCCTGCAGGTCTTCGAGCGCGGCCTTGATCTTCGGGCCGTCGGTGCTGCCGGCCTGCTTGATCGCGGCGGCCAGCAGGTAGATGGAGTCGTAGCCCTGCGCCGCCGACACGGGCGAATCCATGCGGTTGTTCTTGGGCTTGAACTTGGCGACGAAGGCGTCGATGAAGGCCTTGCGCTTGGGCGTGGTCGGCTCCTGGATGAAGGTTTGCGGCATGCGCGCGCCGTCGCCGCCCGGGCCGGCGTTGTCGATGAAGTTGGCCATGGCCAGCGTCCAGCTGCCGATGATCGGCACCTTCCAGCCCAGCTTGGTCATGCCGTTGGCAATCTGCGCCAGCTCGGGGCCGATGCCGTAGGTGAGCACGGCCTCGGCGCCGGCTTCTTTCGACTTCAGCAGCTGGGCCGTCATGTCGACGTCCTTGATGTTGAACTTCTCGACCGCCACGGGCGTGATGCCCTTGTTCTTCAGTGCGCGCTCCAGGTCTTCGCGGCCCAGCTGGCCGTAGTTGGTGGAGTCGGCCAGGATGGCGACCTTCTTGTAGCCGCGGCGCACGATGGCTTCTTCCACGATCATCGGGGCCTGGATGCTGTCGTGCGCGGCGTTGCGAAACACGTAGTTCTCGGGGTCCTTGTCGAACTGGTGCGTGATGACCGAGCCGGTGGCCACGTTGTTGAGCACCGGAATCTTCGCCTCCTGGAAGAAGCGCTGCGAGGCCAGCGCCACGCCGGTGTTGATGTAGCCGACGGCGGCCACCACCTTTTCCTTGTTGACGAACTCCTGCGCAATCTGCACGCCGCGCTCGTTCTTGGCCTCGTCGTCGCGCTCCACCAGCTGGATCTGCCGGCCCAGCACGCCGCCGGCCTTGTTGATTTCTTCGGCCGCCAGGCGCACGCCGTCGCGCATGCTCACGCCCATCGAGGACGAACCGCCGGTGTACGGCCCGTCCACGCCGATCTTGATCGGGTCGGCGGCGAAGGCGGCGGCCGAAAGGGACAGCGCGCTGGCCACGGCCAGCAGCTTGAAACGGAAGTGCATGAAAAGGTCTCCAACGATGTTATGAAAGTCTGGGTCGGACCGAAAGCGACAACGCGCAAGCGCGAGGCCTTCAAAACATAGTCGATAACCTCCGGGCGCACCAGAGAGTGACAACCCTAGCCGGTGCTAGCTGCGCGCGGCCTGGCGCGGCGCCTCCTTCACGGCTGTTTCGATGGCCTTGTCGAGCAGCTCCAGGCCCAGGTCGATCTCTGCGTCGCTGATGGTCAGCGGCGGCGCGATGCGAAAGACACCGCCCATCGAGGGCAGCTTCACGATGTTCATGCTCAGCCCGAGCCGCATGCAATGCCGCGTGATGGCCTCGCCCAGCTCGGAGGCCGGCGCGCGGGTCTGGCGGTCGGACACCAGCTCCAGGCCCAGCAGCAGGCCGCGCCCGCGCACGTCGCCGATGCAGGCATGGCGCGACTGCAGGCGGTGCAGGCCCTGCACCAGCCGCTCCCCGGCGGTGCGCGCGCGCTCGACCAGCCCGTCGCGCTCCACCACCTCGAGCACCTTCAGACCGACGGCGGCGGGCAGCGGGTCGGAGACGTGCGTGGTGTAGAAAAGAAAGCCGCGCGCATGCGCCTCTTCCTCGATGGCGGCGGTGGTGACCATCGCGGCCAGCGGCAGGCCGGCGCCCAGCGTCTTCGACAGCGTGAGGATGTCGGGCGCCACGCCGTCGCGCTCGCACGCGAACATCAGGCCGGTGCGGCCCACGCCGGTCTGTGCCTCGTCGACGATGAGCAGCATGCCGCGCTCGGCGCACTTGTGCTTCAGCGCGGCCATGTAGCCCGCGGGCAGCTCCAGGATGCCGCCGCTGCTGAGAATGGGCTCGGCAATGAACGCGGCCAGCGCACCGGTCGATTGGCGGTCGACCTGCTCGAAGCCGTCGTCCAGCTCGCGCCGCCAGTCGAGCTCGCCGTCGGGCGTGGTGAAGCGCGGGCGGTAGGCGTTGGGCGCCGGAATGGCCAGCGAGCCGGCCGCGGTGGGGCCGTAGCCCTTGCGGCCCGCGCTGTAGGTGGCGGCGGCGGCGCTGCCGGTCATGCCGTGCCACGACTGCGTGAAGGCCACCACCTCGTGCCGGCCCGTGACCAGCTTGGCCATGCGGATGGCCGCCTCGTTCGACTCCGCGCCGGTGCTCAGCAGCAGGCAGCGCTCCAGGTCGCCGGGCGCGTGGCGCGCGATTTGCGTGGCCAGCTCGACGACCGGGCGCGAGAGCATGCCGCTGAACAGGTGGTCGAGCGTGCGCACCTGCGTGGAGACCACCTCGACGATGTCGGGGTGCGAGTGGCCCAGCAGGGCGCTCATCTGGCCCGAGGTGAAGTCGAGAATGCCGCGGCCGTCGGCGTCGTACACGAAGCAGCCTTGCGCGCGCTCGATGATCAGCGGCTCGAAGGTGCCGCCGTAGCGCACCAGGTGCTGTCGGGCGTGTTGCCAGAACCGGGGGTCGTCGTTGCTGCTCATGGGGTGTGCCTGTCGCTTCAAAATGACGCACATTACGCAGCGGCGCGCGCGCCGGGAAGCGAATAGTTTTGAACTCAGCCATCAAGGGAATTCATGCCGTGAGCCAGTCGCTGGACATCGACCTGCTGCGCAGCTTCGTCGCCATTGCCGAGACCGGCGTGCTGGGCCAGGCCGCGGCCCGCGTGGGGCGCACGCCTTCGGCGCTCAGCATGCAGGTGCAGCGGCTCGAAGGCATCGTCGGGCAGCCGCTGCTGTACCGCACCGGCCGCGGCGTGACGCTCACCGCCACCGGCGAGCGCCTGCTGGCGCATGCCGGCGAGCTGCTGCGCCAGCACGACGATGCGCTGGCCGAGCTGCGCGGCGAGCAGCTGTCGGGCGTGCTGCGCTTCAGCTGCCCCGACGACTACGCGGTCGTGTTCCTGCCGTACCTGCTGCAAGGTTTCGCCAGCCTGCACCCCGGCGTGCACGTGGAGGTGATGTGCGCGCCCACGCCGCGCCTGCACGAGCTGCTGGCGCGGCATGCGGTCGACCTGGCGCTGGTGTCGGTGCCTGGCACCACCGTGGGCGACGACGTGATCCGCCGCGAGCCGCTGGTGTGGGTGGCGCAGCGTGGCGCCGCCGCCGCGGCCATCGACCCGCTGCCGCTGGCGCTGGGCTCGCCCGATGCGCTGGACCATGTGCTGCCCCGGCAGGCGCTGGAGGCCGCGGGCCGCGCCTACAGGCTCGCGTACGCCAGCAGCAGCCTCTCGGGCCTGGTGGGCATGGCGCGCTCAGGGCAGGCGGTGATCGTGCTGACGCGAACGGCCGTGCCCGACGACCTGGAGGTGCTGGGCGCGGACCATGGGCTGCCCGATTTGCCGAGCGTGGGGGTGAAGCTCGCGTTCGACCGCGAGGCGCCGACGGCGCTCACGTCGGCGTTCGCGGCGCATGTGAAAAAGTCGCTGCCCGCCGCCTGAGCGGGTGCCTTGACGGCTGCAGGCGCGGGTCGAGCGCTGTCCATCCTCCAGACCGTGGTGGTTGCAAACCGACCGAATCGGTAGATAATCGGCACCCTCGCCGCAGAGGCGCCGATGGCATGGCGTTGCCGACGCAACGCGTACGCCCGACACAAGGAACCATTCATTGAACGTATTGCATGCCGCCATCTCGATCGCCAGGGGGCGCTGGAAGGCCCTTGCCGCGCTGGCGGGGCTCTGCGCAATCTGCTGGGGGTTCTACGCGCTGGGCGTCGCCGTCGCGCCGCTGCTGCCGGAGCTGCGCATTTCCTTCTGCGCGGAGCGCGGCGTCATGTCGTTCAAGCTGACGGGCTCGCCCGGCCGGTCATGAAGCGGCCGGCTTGGGTGCGAGTTGGGGCGCTGGCCTGGGCTTTGGCTTGCGCTTGCTTGTGTGGCCCAGCGCGTTCATGGCGGACGTGACGATGTCCTCGCGCCATTCGCGCCTCAGGTTCATGCGCGCCGCCAGCATGGCCGTGATGCCCAGGCCGGAGAGCGCGCTGGTGATGCGCACGATGCGCTCCAGCGTGGTGTTGGCCAGGTCGGTTCCCAGCGCGCGGTAGATGACGAGGCCCATTTCGGTGAGCCGCGGGTCCACGTCTTCCTCGTTGCCCGCGACGCGGTTGGCAAAGGCGGACACCCCCGGCCAGTCGTAGGTGAAGTCGACGGAATACTCCACCACGGCCTTGTCGCGCGCCATGCCCGGCGGCAGGCCTTCCACGCTGGCCAGCATCATCTGCATGGAGTCGAGGCAGGTGCTGAAGACGGCCTCGTAGATGGCGTTCTTGCTGGGGTAGTGGTGCAGTAGCCCGGCCTTGGAGTAGCGCACCGCGTCCGCGATCTGTTGCAGCGACGTGTTCTCGAACCCGTGCTTGGCGAACAGGCCGGCTGCGCGGTCGATGATCTCTGCGTCTATTTCGTTCTTGGTCGGCCTGGGCATGCGGGCAGTCTATCGCAGTCTCCTACCGAAGCAGTCCGTTTCCAAGCGGCTTGGTCGGTAAAGCCGGCTGCGCTCGATACGGTTCGGGCGTGCCGTGCCAAGGAGTTCCACTGCCATGCATTCACGCGAGGCGACGCGCCTTCCGGTGCTGATCGCGCTGTCCGTGGAGAACGCGGAACGGCGTCTCGCCGCATAGCGACGGTGCGTGAAGGCTGTTGCTGTTCATGCAGAAGACGCACCCCTGCAAACAAAAGGCGTGGTCTTCGCGCGTAGTTTTCGGGCGTGGCTTTCTTGCTGGGCCCGGGTCATCTCGGCAGGCTACAGTCGGTTTTCAGGAGGGAGTTCAAACATGTCACTTGTCTTTTCGTCTTTCCCCGACCACCTCGCAACGCTGCCGCCAGAGCGGGCGCTGCACGGTGCCGCGCTGCGCGCGCAAGTTCAGCAGCAGCTGCAGAGGCCATCCAATGCGGACCTGTCCGCCTTTGTCTTCTTGCCCGACCAGGTCGACCACCCCGAGCACGCAGACGCAGCACAAGTCTTCGCGCAGGCGGTCGAGCAGATGTACCTGCCCAAGCCCTTGATGGGCGACGAGATCCCGCTTTTGTTTCTCGGCTATCACGCGATGAACCGGTTCAGCGGCAAGCGCACCTCGCAAGGATTGCTGCTGACCGACCAGGCGATCTACGTGCAGGACGACTTCACAGTGCTGTCCGCCGCGCCGCCGCCGGCGCGAGGCCAGGCCCTGCCCACGCGGACGGAAGACGTCGCGCCCTTCCTGTCGTCGCTGCTGGCGAACTACAAGGCCTGGAAAGACTGGGCCGCCTTGGCGCAGTGCCCCGAATCCGTGTTGCCGACGCGGTGCGAGGTGTTGCTGGCGCCGGTGATCGGCGCCGTGCTGGACTACCACGCGCAGCACGGCAGCCAGCGGCAGGCGCAGTCGCGCGAATGGACGCTGGCCGGGCTGGTGGCCGACCACGACGCGGCCGAGACGCTGCTCGATCCGCTGAACCCGAAGCTGTCGAAAAAGCTGGGCAAGGTGGCTGGCAAGTTCCAGATTCCTGCCGACGAAACCCTGCGGTTCGCGCTGGTGGATTTCCCGCTGTTCGGCGGCCCCTACGGCTTCGCGCTGACGTCGAAGGCGCTGTACGGCAAGGACCTGATGGAGTCGCCGTTGCGCATCGCGTTGGCGCAGGTGGATGCCGGCGACCTGCAGATTTCCGAGAAGGGCGACAGCCTGGCGACCGGCGCGAACCCGCCCATCGCCTTGCCTTCGTACACGAAGGAGGCGCTTCGACAGCCCTTTCTCGCGTTTCTCAAGCAGGAAGTCGTGCGCCTGCAATCGCAGGCCTGAGAGGCACGGGGCGCTCTCGTGGCCGATGGCGGGCCACGCGCCATTCACCGCCGAGAATCGGCGCATGCCTCACGCCGTTTCTCTTCTTCGCGCCGCGCGCCTGGCGCGAAGCGCCAAACCCTTTCTTGCCCGTGGCGGCTTCAAGCGCGAGCGCTGCGCCGGCTGCCGGCTGTTGCCCAGCCACTGCATGTGCGCCTTGCGCCCGCCGGTGGCCACGCGCGCGGGCGTGTGCCTGCTCATGGCCGACATCGAACCGCTCAAGCCGACCAACACCGGCTGGCTGATTGCCGACGTGGTGCCCGACACCTTCGCCTTCGGCTGGGCGCGCACCGAGACCGACCCCGCGCTTCTGGCCTTGCTGGCCGATCCGCAATGGCAACCCTACGTGGTGTTTCCCGGGCAGTACGCTGCGCCGGAGCGCGTGGTCGTCAGCGTGCCTTCCGCCGAAGATGCAGCCGCTGGCGGCAAGCGCCCGCTGTTCATCCTGCTGGACGGCACCTGGGGCGAGGCGCGCAAGATGTTCAGCCGCAGCCCGTATCTCGATGGCCTGCCCGTGCTGAGCCTGCAGCCCGAGCAGATCACGCAGTACAAGCTGCGCCGCTCCGGCCGCGACGACCACTTCTGCACCAGCGAAGTGGCCGCGCTGTGCATGAAGCTGGCGGGCGAACACGTCGCCGACCAGACGCTGGAGGCCTACCTGGCGGTGTTCACGCACCACTACCTTCAGGCGAAGAACCAGCAGGCGATTGCGTGGGACAGCGGAGCGCACCAGCGCTTGCGCGAGGTGACGGCGTTGCGGCAGGAAGGCAACTCGTAGAACTCGGCGGGCCGAGCTCGGTCGTCTGCGCGGCTCTGCACCGCGCGGCACGAAACGTGGGGCAACCGGTCAGCCGCAACGCAGCGCAAACTGCCGGTCGCGCGCGCGTTTGCGCTGGTCCTTCAGGCGGTCTTGCTCGAACGCGGGTTGGGGCTGGCGCGCCGCGGCGTCGATCGAGGCGATCAACGCGTTCAGGGAGGCGCATTCCGATGTGGAGGCGTCCACGTTCATGGCCACACGGCGCTCATGTTCGACAACGGACTGCGCGATGGCGCTGTTGTTCTGCATCGACGCCTGCCTGGCATCGTCGGACATGCCATCGGCCAGGTTGAGATCGGGCTTTACCGACACTTCGCCGGCCCGTGTGCCGCTGGGGCAAGGCCGGTCGGAGTACGTCGTTGCTCCGGCAGGCGTAGTGCACTTCGCGAAGCGCTGTGTGCGTGGGGACAACGGCTCGGGGAGTGCCTGGCGTTCGTTCTGCGGGCTGTAGGAGGCCTTCGGGTCCGGTGAAGCGGAAGGTGCGGCCTGTCGTTTGGCTGGCGTCGAGGAAGTCGTTGAACCTCGCCAGCTGTCAAATGCCAGGTAGGCCACGACGGCGACGGCCACGGCACCCATCAAGACCCACATGCGACCGCCCGATGATTTCGCCGGTCGCAACGATCTTTCCCATGCCGCCGCGGTCGGCGCTTGGGAGGGGTCGATCCACGGATCTCGAGAGTCTTCCTTGCGCATGTCGGAGTGTCGGGGGCTGGCTGGTGAGCGCGGATCGTAGCCCGGCCGCAGCCTCCCTCCGGCAACCGAACGCGCACTCAGGCGATCATCGACTCCAGCTCCGCCGCGAGCACGCGCGGCGCGGGCATCTCATGCACGATGGCTTCGGTGATGCCGACGGCCATTGCCGACTCGCTCGGCCAGAGGCCCGCGACGTGGCTCAGGTCCACGCCCTGACGCTCCATTGCCACGCGCCACACGGCCAGGTGCAGGACGCCGCCGAGCTTGTCGGCGTGCGCGGAATTCATCGGGTTCACGAAGCTCGACAGCGCGCCGACCAGCTCGGGGGCGAAGTCCCAGCGCTGCGCGAGCGATGCGCTCACGTCGCCGTAGTGGTAGCCGAACTCCGCGCGTTCCAGCTGGGCGCGGCCCAGTGCGTCGAACGGGTGGGCGGCGTTCAGCGCGGCCATGCGGCCCGGCATCGCCTGGGCCATCAGCAGGTGGCCGATGGCGTGCATGCTGCCGGCGGTGAAGGCCAGGTTGGCGTCGGCGCGCCGCGTTTTCGATGCCAGGTAGCGCGCGACGGATGCCACGCGCAGGCTGTGGGCCCAGAAGTCCGGCAGGTCGACGCCTTCGACCTTCCTGAAGGCGCCCGACAGGCCCGAGCTCACGACCAGCGAGCGCACGGTGGACAGCCCCAGCATCAGGATGGCGCCCTGGATCGACGAGATCTTCCGGCGCAGTCCGAAGAAGGGCGAGTTGACCATCTGCAGCACCTTGGCCGCGAGCACCTGGTCGAGTTCGATGCGGTGCGCCACGGCCGCGAAGGACACCTCTTCGTCGCGCAGCATGTCCATCAGGTCGGCCACGACCCTCGGAACCGTAGGGAGCGACTCGGCATTGGCAAAGAGTTGGTCGAGTGTCATGGCGCGGGTGTATTGCGTTTGTATGCAAATTATTCTGCCCCCGCACGGCCCGCAACACACTCGTAATTTGTGTGAATCCGTTATTTCTACGGAATCCGGTGGGACCGGATTTCCACGGGTGAAAGCCCGTGCCTGAGCACCGCACCACGCGGTGCGGCACCACGCGCGCATCGAGCGCGCATCGAGCGCGCACCACGCCCACATCAGGCCGTGGCGACCCAGCCCCTGAAGGTGAAGCCCACGTAGAACAGGCGGATGTCGCTGAACCCGGCCTCGCGCAGGATGGCCTCGTCCTGCGCGGGCGAGAGCACCGGCAGTTCGCGCTGCACCTTCTCGCGTGCGGCCGCCGCCTGCTCCGGCCTGGTGCCCGACGCGGTGATGAAGGCCGCATAGCGCGACATCCACAGGTCGCGCTCGTCGTCTTCCACGCTCATGTGCGCCGCGACGAAGGGCGCGCCGGGCTTCAGTCGGCGGCGGATTTCGGCGGCCATGGGCACGCGATCTTCACGCGGCACGAAGTGGAAGGTCAGCACGCAGGTGGCGGCGTCGAAAGGGCCGGTGGGCGCGTCCTGCACGTAGCCCTCGTGCAGCGTCACGCGCGAGGACAGCGGCGCCAGCCTGCGCGCGGCAAGCTCGAGCATGGGCGCGCTCGGGTCGACGCCGTCGAAATGCCAGCCGGGGTGGGCGCGGGCGAACTCTTCCAGTTCCAGGCCGCCGCCGGCGCCGACCACCAGCACGCGGCCCTCCTGCGGCACGCGCTCCGCCAGCAGGATGCGCGTCATGGTCAGCAGGCTGGTATAGCCCGGTACGTTGCGTCGCGGGCCCTCGGCGTACTTGTCGACGACGTCGGGGTTGTCGAATGCGGCGAATGCGGGGTGAGGTGTGGTGCTCATGGCGCGCATCATGCAGGTTTTCACTTGCCGCGGATGCCGCCAGCAGGCGCGCCCGCATGGAGGTCGACGATGCAGGCGCATGACATTCGAACGGCCCTCGACAGGCACTGGGCGGCCTCCGCCGCGGGCGACCAGGTGGCCGAGCACGAGATCTACCACGACGATGCCGTGTGCACCTACCCGCAGTCGGGCGAGGTGATCCACGGCCGGCACAACCTGCAAGCCCTTCGCAGCCACCACCCCGGCAAGCCCTCGGGCTTCGTGGTGCGGCGCATCGTGGGGGAGGGCGCGCTGTGGATCACCGAGTACGCGATCGACTACGCGGGCAAGAGCGCCTTCACCGTGAGCATCATGGAGTTCAGCGGTGCGAAGGTGGCGCGCGAGACGCAGTACTTCGCCGACCCCTTCGATGCGCCCGCGTGGCGTGCGCAGTGGGTCGAGCAGGCCGGGTGACACGAGGCCGTTCCGCGCACGGCATGCGGGCGGCGAAAAACAGCGGCTGCGATGCAGCGGCACAATCCTGCGGGCCACGAGGCCGTGCCTCTACGCCTGCCCTTCTTCTCCATCTCCTCCATCTCCCCCGCAACACAGCCACCGTCATGCAGATATCCGAGCAAACCGTTCTCGTCACCGGCGCCGGCCGCGGCCTGGGCCACGCCATTGCGCGCGCCTTCGCGCGTGAAGGCGCCCGCCTGGTCGTGCACTACCGTGCCAGCCGCGCCGCCGCCCTAGACCTGGCCGGTTCGCTCGGCCCCGCGCGCGCCATCGCGCTGCAGGCCGACGTGACCGACCCGGCACAGGTCGCCGACCTGTTCGCCAAGGCGCAGGCGCATTTCGGCGGCGGCGTGACCACCGTGGTCAACAACGCGCTGGCCGATTTCTCTTTCAACGGCGACGCGCGCGCGAAGGTCGGCGACATCGACTGGGCCGACTTCGCAGCGCAGTTCGACGGCAGCGTGCGTGGTGCGCTCCACACGCTGCAGGCCGCCCTGCCCGCCATGCGCGCGCAGGGCTTCGGCCGCATCGTCAACATCGGCACCAACCTGTTCCAGAACCCGGTGGTGCCGTACCACGACTACACGGCCGCCAAGGCCGCGCTGCTCTCGCTCACGCGCACCGCGTCGGCCGACCTGGGGCCGGACGGCATCACGGTGAACATGCTGTCGGGCGGCCTGCTGCGCACCACCGACGCGAGCGCCGGCACGCCCGAGGCGGTGTTCGACCTGATTGCCGCGTCCACGCCGCTGCGCCGCGTGACCACGCCGGAGGAATTCGCCGACGCCGTGCTGTTCTTCGCCTCGCCATGGGCGCGCGCGGTGACGGGCCAGAACCTCGTGGTCGACGGCGGCCTCGTGAAGGGCTGACGCAGCCGTTCTCGCGGGGGTGCCGCTCGGCCGCGGGCGCCGCCGAGAGGACAATAGACGGGCAAGCTTCATCCGAAACCAAGACGACCACGACCATGCCCCGCCTCGACGACCCCCTGCACGACGCTGAAGTCGGCTCCCGCGACAGCACCCTGGACACCACCCGCATCGACGACGTGCGCATCGGCGCAGTGCGCCCGCTCATGACGCCCGCGCTGCTGCAGGAGCGCGTGCCGGTGCGCGACAACACGCTGGCGCTGGTCGAAACCAGCCGCGCGGCCATTGCCGACGTGCTGCACGGCCGCGACGACCGGCTGGTGGTGGTGGTCGGGCCGTGCTCCATCCACGACCACGACCAGGCCATCGAGTACGCGCAGCGCCTGAAGACTGTGGCCGATTCGCTGCAGGACGACCTGCTGATCGTGATGCGCGCCTATTTCGAAAAGCCCCGCACCACCGTCGGCTGGAAGGGCTACATCAACGACCCGCACCTGGACGGCAGCTTCGCCATCAACGAAGGCCTGGAGCGCGCGCGGCGCCTGCTGCTCGAACTCACCACGCTGGGCTTACCCACCGGCACCGAGTTTCTCGACCTGCTGAGCCCGCAGTTCATCGCCGACCTGATCGCCTGGGGCGCCATTGGCGCGCGCACCACCGAGAGCCAGAGCCACAGGCAGCTGGCTTCGGGCCTGAGCTGCCCGGTCGGGTTCAAGAACGGCACCGACGGCAGCGTGAAGGTGGCGGCCGACGCCATCCTCGCCGCTCGCGCGCCGCATGCCTTCATGGGCATGACCAAGATGGGCATGGCCGCGATCTTCGAAACGCGCGGCAACGACGACTGCCACGTGATCCTGCGCGGCGGCAAGGCGCCCAACTATTCGGCCGCGGACGTGGCCGCCAGCTGCGACGCGCTGCTGGCGAACGGCCTGCGGCCGCAGGTGATGATCGATGTGTCGCACGGCAACAGCAGCAAGCAGCACCAGCGCCAGATCGTGGTCGCCGAAGACGTGGCGGCGCAGATCGCGGGCGGCGAGCGGCGCATCACGGGCCTGATGATCGAGAGCCACCTCGAGGAAGGGCGGCAAGACCTGAAGCCCGGCGTGCCGCTGAAGTACGGCGTGTCGATCACCGATGCGTGCATCAGCTTCGCGCAGACGGTGCCGGTGCTCGAGGGGCTGGCCTCGGCGGTGAAGGCGCGGCGCAAGCTGGCGAAGAGCTGAACTGCCGAAGGCTGAACCGGCTGGCTCAGCCGCGGTCCAGCCACACACCGGCGCACAGCGCCACGCCCACCACGTAGAGCAACCAGGTCTGCGAGACCGCGTAGGGGTAGAGCATCAGCGCGACGGCCAGCCACTTGCTTCGGCGGCGGCCCGTGCGCTTCGCGTAGCGGTACAGCGCGATGCCGATGAGGCCGAACAGCACCACGCCGAAGATGTAGGCCGGGCTCGGCAGCGAGATCCCGAGTGACTGCAATGCCTGCAAGTTGTTCATGGCTTCGAGCGAGCACCCCGCATGCGCAAAGAAAAACCCGCCGCAGCGGGTCAAGAGCAGCCCCCGAGGGAGGGAGGAGGAGAAGAAAAGCGGGCTGCCGGAGGGTAGTGTGTGCCGCGGATCTTAGGGGAGGCTTAAGCGGACGGTCGCAGAACGGTCGAGGAACGGTCGCGAAACGGTTGACGCCCGGCTGCGTAGCGCATCACCCGACCGTGAGCACGATCTTTCCCCGGATGTGCCCGCGCGCCGCGCGCGCGTGGGCCTGCTGCGCATCCGCGAGCGCGAAGCTGCTGTCGATGGCGACGCGCAGCGTGCCCGCTTCGAGCAAGCGCCCCAGCGATGCGAGCTGCTGTCCGTTCGAGCGCACCTGCGTCGCCGAGACCACGACGCCCCGCTCCGCGGCTTCCTCCGCACCCGAGAAGCCGAGCGGAAACACCGGGAACAGCGCGCCGCCGCGCTTGAGCGTGCGCAGGAAGCGGCTTGCGGTGGCGCCGCCGAGGGTGTCTAGCACCAGGTCGAGGTCGCGCGCGGCCTCGGCCTCTTCTGGCGCGCCCTGCGTGTAGTCGATGAACGCGTCCGCGCCCATCTCGCGCAGGAACGCCGCCTGCCCACCGGAGGCCACCGCGACCACGTGCGCGCCCTTCCACTTCGCGAGTTGCAATGCCAGGTGCCCGACGCCACCCGCCGCGCCGTTGACGAGCACCTTCTTGCCTTCGAGCGGCACGGGGCGATGGCGATGCGGCTGCAGCGGGTTGGCATGGTCGTGCCCCAGCTCGACCAGGAACTGCCAGGCGGTGAGCGCCGCCATGGGCGCTGCCGCGGCATGCACGTGATCGATGCCGGCGGGCTTCAGCGCCAGGTCCGACGCGGGCGCGGCAACGTACTCGGCATACGCGGCGCTCTCGCCATAGCTGGGAAACCGCACCATGCCGAAGACCTCGTCGCCGACCGCGAAGCCGTGCACGCCGGCCGCCACGGCCTCGACCACGCCCGACACGTCCGACCCCGGAATGACGGGCAAGGGCACCGCCGGCCGCCAGTCGGCCGGGAGCGCCTTGTAGCCTTCGCGCAGATACCAGTCGGGGGGATTGATGCCGGCCGCCCGAACGCGAACGAGCACCTCGCCCGGCTTCAGTTCGGGAACGGGCGCGTCTTCATGGCGCAGCACCTCGGGGCCGCCGAATGCGTGCAGCCGAATGGCCTTCATGGTCTTCATGGACTTGGGTCGGGTCATGGGTTTCTCCTGTGGTTCGGCACCCCGGTGGTGTCGTTGATGAGGAGTCTGGTTGTTTACCTTGCGATTGATAATCCCGCACAGCTTCACTTCTTTCATGCCATGACGGAACAAATCACCCTGGAGCGGCTCACCGGCATCGTCGCGTTCGCGCGCGCGGCGTCCTATGGCAGCTTCACCGCGGCGGCGCAGTCGCTGGGCGTGTCGCCCTCGGCCGTGAGCAAGACCATCCAGCGCCTCGAGCAGCAGCTGGGCCTGCGCCTGTTCACGCGAACGACCCGCTCGCTCGTGCTGACGCCGGAGGGGCGCGACATTCACGAACGGGCAGTGTTGTTGCTGCGCGCCGCCGACGATGTCGTGCAGTCGGCCGCGGCGGTGCGCTCCGAGCCCTCGGGCATGTTGAAGATCGCGGCGCCGCTGCCCATAGGCACCCGGCTGCTTGCGCCGGCGCTGCCGGAGTTTCGTAGGCGCTACCCCCAGCTCGCCATCGACCTGCGGCTGAACGACCGTTTCGTCAACCTGGTCGAAGAGGGCATCGACGTGGCCATTCGCATCGGGCAACTCGCCGATTCCAGCCTGATCTCGCGCGGCTTCGCATCGAACCGGGTCGGCGCATTCGCGTCGCCGTCGTACCTGAAGGCGCGGGGCACGCCGCGCAAGCCGGAAGACCTCAGGGACCACGACTGCGTGAACTTCCGCTACCAGACCTCGGGGCAAACGCTGCGGTGGACCTTCAAGGTCGCCAACCGCACCGTGGAGTTCACGCCCGATGCGGCCATCGTGGTCGATGTCAGCGACGCGGTGGTGGAGGTGCTGGCCGCCGGCGGTGGCATCGGCATGGCGGCATCGTGGATCGCGGCCCCCTACGTCGAGCGCGGCTTGCTGGTGCCGGTGCTCGAGGCGTTCTCGGTCGACGGCTCGCCGATCACCGCCGTGTGGCCCGAGAGCCGGCGTGCGAGCCCGAACGTGAAAGCGTTCGTCGCATTCCTCGAAGAGGTGTTTCCGTCGCCAGGGCCGTGGGATGCAGCGATTGCGGCGGGCGCGTTGCGGCAGGCACGCGCCGCGCCCAGGCGCGGCATCAGCGCACGGGGAAGCCGCCGGCACTGACCGTCAGAAAGTCCAGGAACGCCCGAAGCGCCGCGCTCTTGTGGCTGCGGTGCGCATAGGTCGCGTACAGCCAGATCGTCTGCGGCATGGCCTCTTTCAGCACGGGCACCAGCGCACCCGAGCCCAGGTGCGCGCGCGCCAGCACCTCGGGAACGCACGTCACGCCGAGCCCTTTCACCGCCAACGCGATCAGGGGGGCGGCGTCGTCCGCGTCCAGGCGGCTGCGCACGGGCACGTGGTGCGTCTTGCCGTCGACCAGGAAGGGCAGGCGCGGCGAGGCGTCCCACAGCGAGTAGCTCAGCACGTCATGGCCGGCCATGTCTTCCGGGGTCGACGGCATGCCCCGGCGCGCCCAGTACGCCGGGGACGCGCAGAGAACCAGCGGCACCGGCTGGAGCTTGCGCACCACGA
Source organism: Variovorax sp. RCC_210 (assembly GCF_041355175.1). Taxonomy (NCBI): domain Bacteria; kingdom Pseudomonadati; phylum Pseudomonadota; class Betaproteobacteria; order Burkholderiales; family Comamonadaceae; genus Variovorax; species Variovorax sp. RCC_210. The sequence goes on from NZ_JBFUPJ010000006.1 coordinate 289,364, forward strand.
CGTCCCTTGCCTCGATAGGCCCGATGCGCAACGCGACATCGATGGCGCCCACCACCAGGTCGTCGTCGCGGTTGCTCAGGTGGATGCTCACGTGCACATCGGGATGGCCGGTGATGAAGTCCTCGATGTGCCAGCCGAGCAGGCTCAGCGACAGCCCGTGCGGCGCCGCGACCCGCAGCCGCCCGCGCGGATGCGCCGCGAAGTCCGACAGCTCCGTGCTCACCTCTTGGAGCAGGCTGAAAAGCGGCACCAGGCGCTGCGCGAGCGTTTGCCCGGCGTCGGTCGGCGTGACCGAGCGCGTCGAGCGGTTCAGCAGCCGCACGCCGACGTCTTTCTCCAGCTGCGCCACGGTCTTGGTGACGCTGGCCTTGGAAATGCCCAGCGCCATGGCCGCGCGCGTGAAGCTCTTGCGCGCGATGACTTCCCTGAAGACCTTCAGCTGCTGCAAGTCTTCCATGGCCTAGCGCGCGGCCTGGCCGACGACGTCGTTCGCCTGGCCCTCCCAGCCGCCGCCGAGCGCCATGAACACGGCGAACTGGTCGTCCGCGAGCTGGGCTTCCGACGCGGCCAGGGCGGCCTCGCTGGCGGCCAGCGTGCGCATGGCGTCGAGCGCGTCGAGCTGCGCGGTCTTGCCGTTGACATAGAGCGTGCGCGCCTGCTGTGCCACGGTGGCGCTCTGCGCGCGGGAGGCGGCCAGGGCGGCGTGGCGGTCGAGTTCGCGGGCGTACGACGACAGGGCGCTTTCAACCTCGCGCAAGGCCGTCAGCACGGTGCCGTCGAAGCGCGCCGCGGCCTGCCGCGTGGCGGCTTCGGCCTGCGCGATGCGCGCGCGGGCCACGCCGTTGTCGGGCACCGTCCAGCTGATCAGCGGGCCCAGGCTGTAGCTGAAGGTTTCGCGGTTGCCGAACCTGTTCAAGAAGCCCGCGGAGCTGGCCGAAACGCCCAGCATGACCTTGGGATAGAGCTCGGCCGTGGCCACGCCGATGCGGGCGGTGGCGGCGGCCAGGTTGCGTTCGGCCTGGCGCACGTCGGGCCGGCGACGCAGCAGGGCCGCGCCGTCGCCTACGGGGAGCAGGCCGGCGGCGCGCGGCGGCCGGTCGCACCCGGCCACCGGGGCAGGAAAGTCGCGCGGCGCCGCGCCGGTGAGGGTGGCCAGCCGGTACAGCGCGTTCTGGCGCTGCGCGAGCAACGGCGGGACCGAGGCGCGCAGCAGTTCCAGCTGGCCGCGTGCGCGCGCGGTATCGATGGGCCCGACCTTGCCTGCCTGCTGCAGCCGTTGCGCGAGTTGCACGGCCTCTTCCTGCAGCCGCACCGACGCGTGCGCGCTGCGCAGGCGCAGGCCGCTCGCGCAGACTTCGGCATAGGCCCTGGCCGTGCCGCCGGCCACGTTCACGCGAACCAGGTCGAGCGCCGCCTGTGCCGCGCCGCTGCCGGCTTCGGCCGCCTCGATGGCGCGGCGCAGCTGGCCGAACAGGTCGAGCTGGTAAGACAGGCCGGCGCTCGCGCCATAGGTGAAGCGGCCGGGCGGCTCGTAGTCTTTCTGCACCAGCGTGAGCCCGGAGACATGGCCGAAGCCTGGGCCGCCGCTGAGTGCCACCGTCGGACGCTCGGGCCCGTGCACTTCCGCCTCGAGCGCCTGTTCGCGCTCAAAGTTGGCGACGGCCTGGCGCAGGTCGGTGTTGTGCGCGAACGCCTGGGCCACCAGTGCGTCCAGCAACGGGTCCTGGTAGATGCGCCACCAGTTCGGCGGCAGTGCCGCGTCGGTCGCGGTGCCGTCGCCGGACAGGAACGGGCCCGCGGAGGCCGCCTGCGTGGGCGACAGCGCGGCCGGCGCCGCATAGTCGGGCCCGACGGGCGGGTGGGCGCAGCCGGCCAGCAACGTGGCCGCCGCGCACGCCGCGGCCATGATGGCGGTGGCCAGCAGCCGATGGAGGCGGCTCACCCTGGAACCCCCGACCGGCGCGCGGCTGCGGCCGTGCCCGAAGCCGCTGGAGCTTCGGAGGGTGCTGGAGTCGCCGAGGCCCCAGAACCACCAAGCACCTGCACCGTCACGGTCTGGCCCGTCACCAGTCGGGTACCCGCCGGTATCGCGCCCAGCTTCACCCGCACGGGCACGCGCTGCGCGAGCCGCACCCAGTTGAAGGTCGGATTGACGCTGGGAAGCAGGTTGGCGCCGGTGCTGCGGTCGCGGTCCGCGATGCCGGCCGCAATGCTCTGCACGGTGCCTTCGAGCACGTCGGCGTCCATGGGCGTCACGCGCACCCGGTCGCCCAGGTGGATGCGCGGCAGCTTGTTCTCCTCGAAATAGCCTTCGACGTACATCGAGCCCGCGTCCACCAGCGCCAGCACCGGGTGGCCGGCGCTGGCGTAGGCGCCCTGTCGAAGGTCGAGGTTGGTCACCAGGCCGGCCGTGGGAGCGCGCACCTCGGTACGGCGCAGGTTCAGCCGCGCGGTGTCCAGCGCGATCTGTGCCTGGCGCAGCGCCGCTTCGGCCGAGCGCAGCGCGCCGTTCGCCTGGTCCAGCCGCAGGCGGGACTGCTCGCGCAGCTCTTGCGACACCAGGTCGCCCAGGCCCGAATTGCGGTTGTTCTCGCGCTGCGCCTGCGCGATGGTGATGCGCTGGTTGTTCACCGCGATGGCCTGCGCGGCGACGGCGGCCTCGGCCTGCTGCTCGGCCAGTGCGAAGCGGGCCTTGTCGAGCGAAAACAGCAGCGCCCCGGCGGCGACGGACTGGTTGTCTTGCACCGCCACATCGGTCACCAGGCCGGACACGTCGGGCGCGACCTGCACCACGTCGGCCCGCACGCGTCCGTTGCGCGTCCAGGGGGCCAGCTCGTAGTGGTCCCACAGCTGCCAGGCGGACCCGCAGGCGGCGGCGACGACCAGCAGGGTCACGAGCACACGGGCGGCCAGGCGGGCGCTGCGCGGGGCCAAGGCGGGGAAGGGAATGGCGTCAGGTTTCATGGAGAAGGGAGGGGATGCGAATCTCGGGAATCGGGTGGCGAATCAATCGACGAACCGACCGATGGATCAGGTCGTCATGGCGCCCGTGAAACGGGCCAGCGCATGCAGCAGAAGCACGTACACCGCCAGGTCGAACAGCGCCGGGTGCCATACCCAGCGGTAGACGCCGGACAGGGCCAGCAGGCGGCGCACCGCCCAGGAGCATGCGAGCGCGCCGCCTGCCAGCAGCAACAACCCGGGCAGGTACACGCCATAGAAGCTTGTTTCGATCATGGTTGGAGCGCGCCGTGGGCGGCCGGAAAGAGGTTGCGTCGAAGGCCCACGAGGGCGGCGATGGCGGCGCTGGAAGGCTGCGGGGTGGGCATGTTGTGCGCGGCGTGTGTGCTGTGTGTGCCGTGCGCGGTGTCGCCGTGCAATGCGGCGAGCAGCAGGCCGTCGATTTGCGGCAGCAGTGCTTCATGGCGCCGTGGCGCGCCCGCCGCCTGGGCGCGAAAGACCCGGGCCGAGTCCGCGAGGAGGCGGCCGACGGCCTCGGCCGGCAGGCAGCGGCGCCACCGCTGCAAGGCGACGAGGTCGGCACCCACGCGCAGATCGCGCAGCGCCGCCCGCGCATGTTCGCCTTCACCCGGTGCGGTGCGCGGTGCAAGCTGCGCGATGCGGTCCAGCATCCGGCCCGCGTAGGCGTCGTGCGCGGACGCGTCCTGCGGGCGGGCGGCCAGGTCGGCAAGATCGGCAAGATCGAGCGAGGTCGCGCGCCGTATGCGCCGCGCGCTCCAGTCGCTTCCCACGCTGCGCACCAGGGCGGTGACGCGCGCCGCGGCAACGGCGCCCAGGATCAGCGCGAGGTTCGAGTTGACGAGGCTCGGCAGGTCTGCGCTCGCGGTGTCCTGCAGCGCCAGCGTTCCGGCCACGCCGAAGAACATGCCCAGTGCCGCGAGCGAACTGGCCGGCCGCGCGATGTAGCAGCCGACAAGCAGGAAGAAGGGCGCGATGCACAGCGCCAACATGGCGAAGTCGCGCGCCAGCGGCATCACCGCCAGCACGCAGAACACCGACACCGGCAACGACCACAGCAAGGCGACGACGAACTTGTGCATGGCCGGCACGGGGTCGTCCATGGTGGCGAAGAAGCTGCAGAACACCGCCGCCGACATGGCCGCGGCCGAGCCCGAAGGCCACGCCGTGGCGATCCAGACCGCGCAGCATGCGCAGGTGGCCAGCACGGCAGTCACGGCCGAGCGCAGGGCCAAACCCCTGTCCAGGTGCAGCACCTTGTGGCCGAGCGACGCGGCGCGCCGCAGCGGCGGTGCGGTGCCCGCGAGGCCGGCGTCGATGTCGCCACGCAGGCTGAGGCAGGCGTGCCAGTCGGCCATCAACGCTTCGAGGCGCACGGCGAGGTCGATGCGCAGTGCGCGTACCCAGGGCGACGATGCGGGGCCGTCCGCCAGGGCGCGGAACGCGGCGCGTGCTTCGTCCGTGGTCGCTTGAGGAATGCCTGGCGTGCGTGGCGCCGTCCAGCTTGCATGCCGTTCCAGTGCCGAGACGACGTCTGCTGGCAACTCGCCCTCGGCGGCCTTCAGTGCGTCGAGCCGGTCTTCCATCGCCGACAGCGTGGGCGTGAGCCCCGAGATGCGGTCCTGCATCGCGCGGACGGCGCCCGCCGTCCAGCGAAGGTTGCCCGTGTCGAAGGGCACATGCGTGGACAGCAGCCGCAGCTGCGTGATGTCTTGCGCCAGCCGCTGGCGGTCCGCGGCCACGCGCGCACCGTGTTCATCGCCCGCGTTGCCCACGGTTCCCAGCAGGTCGTCCATCCACCGGCGCGCGTCGCCCAGCGCGCGGTCCACCAGGCCGAGCAGGGGCGACGCCAGGCTGGCCGGCAGCGCGATGCTGTGGACCACGCTGGCGCACAGGATGCCCAGCCCTATCTCCTGCACCCGCGCCACGGCGGTGTCGAACATGGCCGCGGGCGCGTCCACCAACGGAAAGCCGATGAGCGCGGCCGAGTAGCCGGCGAGCATGAACACATAGGAGCGCGCGCTGCGGTCCAGCAGCGACAGGTAGAGGCACAGGCCGGTCCACAGCGCCAACGCCAGCGACAGGAGCTCGGGCGAGGCAGACAGCGACGGAATCAGCACCACCGTGGCCGCGCAGCCGAGCAGGGTGCCCACGAAGCGATAGAGCGCCTTGGAGCGCACGTTGCCGGCCAGCGGGTGGGCCACGATGTACGCGGTCATGAAGGCCCAGAAAGGCCGGGGCAGGCCGGCGCAGTTGGCCAGGTACAGCGCGAGCATGGCGCCCGCGAAGCTCTTGAGGGAGAAGAGCAGCTCCTGGCGCGAGAAGCGAATCCGTTTCATGCGCCGATGCTAGGCAGCGGGCCACGCGTCGGAAATTGCATTCCTGGCCGAACGATTTCTTTTTTCGGTCACGGGGCTGGAGGCATGGCCGGCGGTGCCCGTCGGCAGGTGGAGCCCTTCGGCGGCCGCGCGAGAATGGCGGGCCCGCCCCCACCATTGGAGACCATGCCACGCCCCGAGGTCGACCCCGAAGACCTGGACTACCAGTTCACCGTTCCCGTCATGGCGCTTCGCGTGGATGTCGAGGCGCGTGCGCGCGAAATACCGGTCCACCAGCATCACATGGGGCAGCTCGTCATCGCGCTGCGCGGTGCCGTGTCGTGCGAGGTGCCGGGCACCCTCTGGATGGTGCCGCCGCAGGCGGGCGTGTGGATTCCGGGCGGCACGCCGCACAGCAACCACGGCACGGCGAACGCGCTCATCTTCTACCTGTTCGTCGCCCCGGGCATGGCCGCGTTGCCGACCCACTGCTGCACCCTGGCCATCAGCCCGATGCTCAGCGAAATGATCCAGCACCTGGCCGGCCTGGCGCCGACCTACGAGCCCGGCAGCGCGACCGACCGGCTGGCGCACGTGCTGCTGGACCAGCTGGGCGCCATGCCCAACGAAAACTTCTCGCTGCCGATGCCGCAGGACGCGCGGCTTCGCAAGATATCGCGCGCCATCACGCTCGACCCCTCCGACCGCCGCACCCTGCAGGACTGGGCGGGCGAGACCGGCACCAGCGAGCGCACGCTGAACCGCCTGTGCACCGCGCAGACCGGCCTGAGCTTCGGGCGGTGGCGGCGCCAGTTGCACATGATCGTCGCGCTTCGGGAGCTGTCGGGCGGAGCGACCGTGCAGCAGGTGGCGTACGCGCTGGGGTACGAGTCGCCGTCCGCCTTCATCACCATGTTCAAGAAGGCGTTCGGCAAGCCGCCGGCCACCTACATCGGCGAGCGGCTGAGGGCAGGCTGAGGCCGGGCGGCCGAAGGCGCGTCAGGCAAGGGCGTGAGCGAGCCGCTCTAGCTCCTTCTTGTCCTGCACCTCGACCGGTGCGATGCCGCCCGGCGACCGCCGCCGCAGGTACTTCAGGTACGCCACGTACCCCGACAGGTAGTGCTCCACGTCGTCGATGCGCACCCTGAAGCTGTGGTGCCGGATGAAGAAACTGCCCACGATGCGCGCCGGGTTCCTGAAGTACATGGCCAGCTCGGGAAAGAAGTGCCCCGTCATCAGGTAGCGCGCCCGCTGCTCCAGCGCCCGATGAAACTTGTCGAGGTCGAAGCCTTCCAGCAGGTGCGACAGCTCGGGCGTGCGCTGCAGCCGCTCGATCATTCGCTCGGCCGCCATCATCAGTTCCAGCAGCGTCGGAAAGGTGGTGATGCGCTCGAGCACGAAGTCGAGGTGGTCGCGCACGTTGTCCAGGCCGAACTGGTAGTAGCGCGCCTCGGGCTTGTACAGCGTGAGTTCGTTGACGCAGTAGCTCAGCCAGTGGTCGTGCGCGCGCCAGTGCCCGGCCTCGATGAAGTGGCCGAAGGCCAGCTCGGCGCTGCGCAGCCAGCGCGCGTCGCGGGTCAGGCCGTACAGGCGCATCAGGCCGAAGGCGGCCTCGCCGTCGTAGTAGATGATGCGGCTCTCTTCCTTCACGCTCAGCCTCGGGTGGTCGAGCACATGCACGAAGCGGCCCGTCACCGGGTCCTGCATGTGGACGATGCCGAGCGCCAGTGCCTCCAGCAACGGCATGTACCGGGTGTCGCCGGTGAGCTCGGTGTACTTGACCAGCGCCAGCAGGCACACCGCATTGCCGCCCAGCTTGATCTCGTCGCCCTCGTCGACCAGGAAGGCGGCCTGCGCGCCCGAAGGCAGCGCGAGGTGATGGATGAAGTGCGCCGTGAGGTGCGCGAGCGCCTTGTCGACGGCCTCCTTGTGCCGCGGGTCGCGCGTGAGCTCCCAGCCTTCGAGCAGCGCGTAGGTCGAGCTTGCGTGCCGCAGCGTGTTGTAGGTGGGAATGGGGCGGTCGAAGCACGGGAACCAGCCGTAGTGGTACTTGCCCGAGGGCGTGACCTGGCGCGCCAGGTAGCTGCTGCTCGCGCCGATCACCTCTTCGACGCACGCCGCGTCCCAGCGCGGCAGCACGCGGTGGCCGCGGTTGCGGCCCTGGTGCTCCACGCGGTGCAGCGCCTTGCCGTCGGTGAACACGGCGCGCGTCTCGAACAGCCACACGCGCTCCTGCGGTTGCGTGGGCCATGCCAGTTCGCGGTCGAAGCGGCGCCGCCCGTAGAGCTTCAGGTTGGCGTCGTTCGGTGTCGCCTCGTCCTTGGTGCCGTCGTACAGCACGGCGTTGGCGCCGATCTCGGGCTCCAGCAGGGCCACGGAAAAGGCTTCGTCGAAGGCGATGCCGAAGCGGAAGTAGTTGCGCTTGGTCGCGGCCAGGCCCTGGGTCAGCGTGTCCCAGCGCATCGGATGCACCGTGTGCACGACGTCGACCCGCAGCCACGGCACCGACAGCACGGCGCGCTTGCGTTGCCATGCGCCCAGCAGCTGGGCCGCGCGCTGCCAGGTGGCGCCGAAGTCCTTGCCGCGCGCGACGACCACATGCGCGCGCTCCTTGCCGGTGCAGGCGGACAGGAAGAGCACGCCGGGCTTGTCTGAGGGTTTGTCTTCTGCTTCCGGCGCCGCCGCGCGGCATTCGTTCCACAGCTCGGCGCTGGCGGGGCGGGCGGCGGCCAGCAGTTCATTCAGGCTCATCGGGCTTGTCTTTCTGCGATGCGGGGGACGGCAATTCAGGGAGCAGCGCCAGGAAGGCTTCGAGTTCGCCGGCGTAGGCGGTGTCCACCGCGTTGGTGCGGCGGGCTTCGACGCGAACCACGTCCTGGATTTTCTTGAACATCTGCGCGTCGTGTTGCGCGGAGCGCTGGTCGGCCTCTTTCCACTGAAAGGCGGGCCACCCTTGCCGCGCGCTCACATCGCGGGCCAGCGAGGCCAGCGATTCGAGCAGCGCCTTCATGAAGGCGGCGCCGTGCAGTTCGTCGTCGTGCACGACGCGGCTGCCATCCACGTACCTGAGGTTTTCCAGGTCGGGCGGCAGGCGCATGCGGCCCACCGGGTCCAGCAGGAAGGCCAGCCGGTTCCACACGTGGCTCGCGGCATAGGTGGTGTCGAACAGCGCCGCCTGCAGCGCGCCGGGCGATGGCGGCAGCGGCTGCTGCGGGCCGCTGCCGGGGCGCAGCGCGTACTCGGCCCAGCGCGCCGTGCCTTCCAGGAACCAGCGCGCCTTGAACATGGTGTAGCCGTACTGGTGCAGGTGAAAGAGTTCGTGCAGCGGCGTCGGGTTCTGGTTCGGGCGGCTGTTCAGCAGGTCGATGCGCAAGGCGCAGCGCCCGCCGGAGCCGTCGAAGCCGAGCCGGTAGTTCACGACCTCGTCGTACGCGAGGCCGTTGCGCTTGTCCATCTTCAGCAGGAACACGTCGATGGCCGTGGCTTGCGCGTAGCGCGGCTGCCGCAGCGGCGCGACGAGGCCCATCACCTCGCTGAACAGCCGGCGGCCCGCGACGAGCTGGGTGGCGACGTCTTCCACCTTGTCGGGGATGCCGTTGGCGTTCAGGTCGCGCTGGTCGGGCAGCGCGTGCGGGCCGGTCACGGCGTAGACGATGCGGAACTCGTCGCGCACATGGATGCGGTCGAGGGTGGCGAACGGTGTGCTGTTGCCCGGGCGGCAAGGCCCCGGTGCGGGCTGCTGCGCGCTTGCCGCCACGCCCAGGCAGGCGATGCAAAGCCAGGCCGCGACGCGCAGCAGCGTGCCCGGCTTGGGCGGCTTGCGTGGCGTGCGCGGTGCCGCCACGGCTTCGCGAAGGTCGGCGCCCGGGCCCTGTGGAAGGTGCACGCTCAGTCCGCCATCGAGTGCGCGAAGAGGCCCAGGTTCGCGGCGGGTTCTTCACTTCGGCGCACAGGGCTTTCGCGCACGACGGGCAGCCAGGGCGGCGCGAGCCTGTCGAAGGCCGGGTTGACGCCCAGGCCCATCAGCAGGTGCACGCGCTGCGAGGGCTCGTTGCTGCGGTTGACCGCGCGGTGTTGCACGTCCACGCGCACCAGCCAGGCCGAGCCGTCCGCCGGCAGGTGCACGCTCTCGATGCTGCCATCGGCGCGCTGCCACTCGAAGAAGCAGTTCGGGTTGGTGACGATGGGAACGTGCAGGCGCCAGGTTTCCGTTTTCGCATCGGTGTGCAGCGGCATTTCGGCGCCTTCGCTTTCCAGCTGCATGATGCGCGCCCGGTAGGGCTTCAGGCCGCTGCCGGCGAGCGCGTCCATGGCGTGCGCCAGGCTGCCGCTGCAGGCGTCGGTGGGGCTCACGCCGCGCACGTTCGGGCCGCCGGGGCTGCCGGAGTTGATGCGGCGAATGCCGTCGTGCAGCGTGCCGTCGCGGCTGGTCACGGCCCAGCCGATGTAGTCGACCCGGTTGTCCCGGTACGGCGTCGAAGGCATCTGCTGGACGTGGGCGAAGAAATGCGCACGCAGCGCTTCGGGGTCGATCCTGAAATCTTTCAGGCGCGCATACATGACATCGCTGGATTGCTTCATGTGTGTTCCTGTGGGCGGCAAGCGCGGGCGTTCGGTGCCACTCGAAAGGACGCACCAGGCCGGGCTTGCCGCTGCAATGGGGGAGAACGGCCATTCGATGGCCAAGGCGCCCTGCGCTCCGGATGCGGACCTTGCGGTGCGGACGGTGCGCTGGAAAAGGGCGGCGAGCTTGCGTGAGCGTGGTGCGCTACGACGGAGCGACGTGAGACCGTGGGACCGTGGGCAGCGTCGGGCGGGCCGGAGCCCGTGCCGTTGGTCGAGGTCTACAGGTCTACAGGTTTAAGTAAAGCGCGCCGCCGGGCACGGCGGGCGCATCGGTCGTTCCAGCCATCTGGAAGGCGGGGTCGCGCAACGGCGTGCGTGGTGGAAAGCAGGCGCCGCGACTTCGGCGCACCGCAGATCGGGCACCCCGGCCATGACAGCGTCGTCGATGTTCAGTTCGCCGGCCGCGCTTTTGTGATGCGTGCCCGCGTTGGCGTTGTCCTGAGCGCAGTACGAGACTTCGCCGGCCTGCGCCTGCCCGGCTTCATCGAAGACGTTGAAGAGGCCGGCGCGCACCTGCAGCACGTCTTGCACTGCCGCCGCCCAGCCGTTGCAGCACAGCAGGATGGACAGGATCAGCAAGGAGAAGGTTCGGCGGCTCATGGCGATGGCATCGGGTGCCATCGCACCTCGGTGAAATCAGTCTATCGCCGTGATGCCCGCATGTCAGCGGCCGGTGGGCGTTTCTACGGAAACCGGTGGGTCGCCGCGGGCCCGTTCTCGCACTCTTGTCTGCTCACATCGGCGGCATCCTGTCGAACTTCGGCAACGCCGGGTCCAGCACATCCCATGCGTGCGCGCGCACGGCGTAGGTGACCACTTGCGGCTGGAACAGGCCGGGGTCGTCCAGGCTCGCGGCATGCACGGTGAAGACGTCGGGCATGGCCGCGAAACGCATGAACACCGGCGAGCCGCAGGTCAGGCAGAAGGCGCGGGTCTTGACGTTGCCGCTGTCGCCGGTGATGTCCCACAGCGTGGCCTCGCCGGTCTGCTTCACGTCGCCGCGCGCGAACGTGAGGTACGAGCCGTGGCCGGTGCCGCTCTTGTGCTGGCAGTCGCGGCACTGGCAGTGGTTCTGGAACAGGGGCTCGGTCGGTATCTCGTAGCGGATGGCGCCGCAGGCGCATCCACCGGTGTAGGTCTGGCTCATCGCGCGGGTCCTTTCAAGGTCGCTGCCGGGTCGGCATGGCGGCCAATCTACCGGCGCTTGCGCCAGCGCGGGGAGTAACAAGTGCGTCGTGAATGGCCGCTGCGGTGGCGGGTTCAGACCTCGACCGGCACATGAAAGTCGATGACCGCGCCCGGCTGGTCGGGCGCGAACCTCCCGTCGTACAGCTCGAAGTCGGGGCTGTCGGCCACGCGCAGGCCCGAGGCGGGAATCAGCTCGCTCCAGATGGTCGCCATGGCGCTCTTCACCTGCGGGTGCAGCGCGGAGCCGTTCAGGGCGATGCGGAACACCACGTAGGTCGCCGCCGGAATCTCCTTCACGGTGAAGCCCTTGGGCAGCTCGCGCTCGGTCGCGGACGCGGACACGCCCACGCTCACGCTCAGCCCCACACCCGCCATGTACTGGAAGCTGCCGCTGTCGCGGTCGACGCTCCACACCACGCCGTAGGTCGCCCAGCTCGGGCTCTGGCCCTTCAGCGGCAGAGCGCCGACCAGCGTGGACCACAGCTGCGGAATCTCGGATTTGCTGGCGTTGTCGAAGCGGCGCGAAGGGCCCGCGACGCTGAAGGCGTCGAGCCGGACCAGTTCCGGCAGGCGGGTGACGGCGGTGGAGAGCGTGCGGGGTGCGTTCATGGGAAATTCTCCTTCGATGGGTGTGATCTGGTTGAGCGCGAAGCCGTCGCGAAAGCGCCCGGGCGACACGCCGAAAACGCGCTTGAACGCGCGGGAAAACGCCTCTTGCGATTCGAAGCCGCAGTCGAACGCCAGCTCGACCAGCTTCAGCTCGGGCTCCGTCGCCAGCCTTCGGGCGCCGCGAACCAGCCGGCGCCCGCGCACGTGCGCCATCACGCTGCGGCCCATGCGGGCGGTGAAGAGGCGCGAGAAGTGGTACGCCGAGAGGCCGGCGCGTTGCGCGATCAGCTCGAGCGTGAGAGGCGTGTCGAGTTGCTCCTCGATCCATGCGACCAGGGGCAGGAAGAGGTCGGGTTCGGTGGGGCGTGGGGAAGGCGGGCTGTCCATGCGGCTGATCATGAATCAGCCGTGGCCGGTGTGTCCTGACCGAACTTGCTGTGGCCGCCGTGCCTAGGCCACGCCGTTGCCTTGCGCCTGCTCCAGCAGCCACGCCCGGAACACCTGCAGCGACTGCATCTGCGCCGACTCTTCCGGGTAGACGAGGTAGTAGCCCTTGGCGTGGCGCCACTTGCGGCGCGACAGCCGCTTCAGGCGGCCCGCCGCGACCATGTCCTCGCCCATGTAGGGCGGCAGCAGGGCCACGCCCATGCCGGCGACGGATGCGTTCAGGGCCATCGACATGATCTCGTAGCGCGGCCCCTCGCGCCCGGCGCCGCCGGCGATGCCTTCGAGCGCGAACCACTCGTCCCATGCGTCGGGCAGCGTCTGGTGGTGGATGAGCGATGCGCGGGGTGTGCCTGCATCGACGGCCTTGCCATGGGAGGCGATCCACGCGGGCGCGGCGTAGGGCGACAGCACCAGCGGCAGCACGAACTCGCTGTGCAGGCCCGCGCGCTGGCCGTCGCCGAATTCCAGTGAGGCATCGACCGCGGTGGCCCGAAAGTCCACCGGACCCACGCGCGTGCCCAGGTTGAGAAGGATCTCTCCATGGTCGCGCGTGAACCCCGGCAGGCGGGGAATGAGCCAGTAGCTGCCCACCGACGCGCCGACCGACAGCGACAGCTCGCCGCCCCGCCCCTTGAACGCCATGACGTTGGCCGTGGCGCGTTCGAGCCGGTGCAGCAGCGGCGCGACCTCGCCCAGGTAGTAGCGCCCCGCGTCCGTCAAGGCCAGTGCATCGCGCCGGCGGGTGAAGAGCCTGACGCCGAGTCGGTCTTCCAGTGTCTGGATTTGCCGGCTCACCGCACCCTGCGTGAGGCGCAGCTCCTGCGCGGCGGCCGTGAAGGAGCGCAGGCGCGCGCTGGCCTCCATGCAGAGCAGCGACGTGGTGGACGGGGCGCGGACGTGGTGGTTCATGAGAAAAGAGCAGGTTCGGTGCACGAGCCCGCAATGGGTTGGCGGGCGCACTGAAATCATGCATGAGAAAAGCGCATGCAGGGGCCAGCAAACATGGTTTGCCCGCCGCGGGCTGCCACCGCACCATCGGCCGCTCACACCACTGCCTGGTGTTTCAACGATGAAAGGATGTACCGATGACCGCCACCCCTCCCACGCGACGCGATGTCCTGCAGCTGGGCTGTGCCGCCGCCTGCGCTGCCACCTTCGCCGGCGTGCCGCTGCTGTCGCGCGCGGCAGGCTGGCCCGAGCGCCCCATTCGCCTGGTGGTGCCCTCGGCCGCGGGCGGCTCGCCGGACGCGGTCTGCCGCATCCTCACCGGCGAGCTGGCGCGCTCGCTCGGCCAGCCGCTGGTGGTGGACAACAAGCCGGGCGCGGGCGGCAACATCGGCATGATCGACATCGTGCATGCCGCACCCGACGGCTACACCCTGGGCTACGGCAACGTCGGCACGCTGGCCATCAACAAGTCGCTGTTCAAGAAGCTGCCCTATGACCCCGACACGCAGCTTGTGCCCGTCGCGCTGCTGGGCTACGTGCAGAACGCCCTGGTGGTGCGCAAGGACCTGGGCGTGGACAGCGTGAAGGAGCTTGTCGCGCTCGCCCGGTCGAAGCCGGGCGCGCTCAGCGTGGGGTCTGCGGGCAACGGCACGACCGGGCACCTGAGCGGCGAGCTGTTCAAGCGCATGGCCGGCATCTCGATGACGCACGTGCCCTACCGCGGCAGCCCGCAGGCCATCCAGGACCTGATGGGCGGGCAGGTCGACCTGCTGTTCGACAACCTCAGCTCCATTTCGCCGCACATCAAGGCCGGGCGGCTCAAGGTGCTGGCCGTGACCGGTGCCCACCGCAGCGCGTTGTTCCCAGACATCGCGACCATGGCCGAGGCCGGCGTGCCGGGCTACGACGTGGTGGCGTGGGGCGGCATCGTCGCGCCCGCCAGGACGCCGGCCGCGGTGGTGGCGCAGGTGAACGGCGCCATCAACACCATCCTGGCGATGCCCGGCATTCGCGACCGGTACGCGGCCATCGGCTTCGAGACCTTGACGGGACCGCCCGAGCGCCTGACCGAGCGCGTCGCGCGCGAAACCCCGATGTGGGCCGACGTGGTGAAGCGCTCCGGCGCGCAGCTGGACTGAGGGGCGCGCATGTTCGACCTGATCATCGAAGGCGGCACCGTCATCGACGGCACGGGGGCGCCACGCCTGCGCGCGGACGTGGCCATTGCGCAAGGGCGCGTTGCCGCCATCGGCGCGCTGTCGGCGCTCGCGGCCCGTGAGCGCTTCGACGCGCGCGGGCGCATCGTGGCGCCGGGCTTCATCGACGTGCACACGCACGACGACCGCCTGCTGCTCGACACGCCCGTGGGCGCGCATTCCAAGCTGTCGCAAGGGGTGACCACGGTGGTCACCGGCAATTGCGGCGTCAGCCTGGCGCCGCTGCAGGCCGCCACCTCGCCGCCCGCGCCGCTGGACCTGCTGGGCACGGACGCCTGGCGCTTTGCGCGCTTCGGCGACTACCTGGACGAGCTGGAAGCCTCGGGCCCCGCAGTGAACGCTGCATGCCTCGTCGGCCACTCGACCTTGCGCGTGCGCCACATGGACCGGCTGGACCGCGAGGCCACGTCGCACGAAGCGCAGCGCATGGCCGGCGACCTGGCCGACGCGCTGGCGGCAGGTGCCATCGGCATGTCGACCGGGCTGTATTACCCGCCGGCCAGGGCTGCGAGCATGCAGGAGGTGGTCGCGGTCGGCGCGCCGCTGACGGGCGCCGGTGGCGTCATCACCATGCACATTCGCGACGAGAGCGATGCCATCGACGAGGCGCTGCGCGAGGCGCTGCTGATCGGGCGCACGCTGGGCGTGGACACGGTGCTGTCGCACCACAAGCTGGTCGGCAAGGCGAACCATGGCCGCTCGGTGCAGACGCTGGCGATGATCGAGCAGGCCGCCGAGGGCCAGCCGGTGTGCTTCGACTGCTACCCCTACAACGCCTCTTCCACCATGCTGCTGCCTGGGCGCGTGGCGCAGTCCGACGACGTGCGCGTGACCTGGTCGAAGGCCGATGCCAGCGCCGCCGGGCAGTCGCTGTTCGCGCTGGCGCGCGAGCGCGGCGTCACGCCGGAGCAACTGGCGCAAGACCTGCAGCCCGCGGGCGCCATCTATTTCGCGATGAGCGAAGCCGACGTGAGCCGCATCCTGGCCCACCCGATGGCCATGGTGGGTTCCGACGGCCTCGCGCACGACGTGAGCCCGCACCCGCGCCTGTGGGGCACCTTCCCGAGGGTGCTGGGGCACTATGTGCGCGAGCGCCGGCTGTTTTCCCTGGAGACGGCGGTCCACAAGATGACCGGCTTGAGCGCGCGGCGCTTTGGGCTGCGGGGCCGGGGCGTGCTGGCGCCGGGCCACCATGCGGACGTGGTGGTGTTCGACGCGCAGCGCGTGGCCGACCGCGCCACCTTCGCCCACCCGACCGAGGTGAGCGCGGGCATCGACGCGGTGTTCGTCAACGGCCGCCTGGCTTGCAGGGACGGCCGCAGCCTGGATGTGCACGCCGGTCGCGTGCTGCGGCACGGGCGGGCGGACTGATCGACTGAGCGGCTGACCGGCTCGCGGCGCGTCTGGCGCGTCTGGCCTACCCGACCACCTTGGCCGCCAGCTCGGCATTGACCGCGTACTGCTCCGCAACGCTCACGGCCTTGCGGGAGCTGATGTGCACCGAGCCTTCCTTCGCCCAGAGAAAGGGATAGAAGTTGAAGCACTGGTCCGCGCGCAGGGCCTGTACGTCCGCCTCCCAGCCGCTCCAGCGCGCGCTGCCGTAGAACACCTGCAGCCGGTCGGTCGAGGCCCATTCGAGAAAGTCGCTGTAGCCGATGTCGAGCGACTCCCACGCGAGCGTCTCGGGCGCCCAGTAGTACACCGCACCGGCGTCGTTGCCCAGCCCGCCGCCGTTCAGCGCGAAGAAGCCGCCCAGCACGTCGTCCGCCACCAGAAGGAAGCCGGCCGCGCTGGTCGACTGTTGTGCGTTCCAGTCGGCGATGTTGCGCGGCAGCCGGGCATGCCCCGAGCCGAGCACGCGCAGCCAGCCGTGGTCGATGAGCAGGCCGCCGGTGTCGTAGGCGACCGCGCCCATGGTCGAGCGCGTGGTCACCTGCAGCGCGAGCAGCACGCGAGCGCGATCGGCTTCGGCGGGCGCCAGGATCTCGAAGGGGTGGTTGGGACTGGAGTCGGCGTTGGCGGCCGCGGCCCATTCCTGTAGCAGCGGCAGGGCGGCGTCTTCGGTGTCGATCAGTTCGTCAAGCGTGCGCATAAGAGGTTGCTAAGAAGTTGGTTCGAGGAAATCGTCGCGATGTAACGCGAAAGAATTGTTAATTCGGCGACTTTCAATTTGAAGTTCTTACAACTTCAGCGCCGTACATGCTGCTTTCAGACGGTAAAGTGCCGGTCTCCGGTTTCGGATTGTCCGCGACCCTTTCACCACCGCCTCTCGGTCCCCCGCTTTCTTCATGTCCAACCTCATCGTGCACGGCGGTACGCCGCTGCGTGGCCGCGTCATTCCCTCCGCCAACAAGAACGCCGTGCTCCCGGTGCTCTGCGCAACGCTACTGACCTGGGAGCCCTTGCGACTGCTCGGCGTGCCCGACATCACCGACGTGCGCAAGATCCTGGACATCTTCCGCACCCTGGGCAGCGAGGTGCACATGGACCACGAGAGCGGCACGCTCGAACTGCACCACCGCGAGACCAGCTTCGACGCCGCGCGCCACCGGCTGCCGGAGGAGATGCGCTCGTCGATCATGCTGGTGCCGCCGCTGCTCGCGCGCTTCGGCGTGGCGCGGCTGGAAGACAACGTGAAGGGCTGCACGCTGGGCGTGCGCGAAATCGACCCGCACGTGGAGGTGTTCCAGCGCTTCGGCGGCGAGGTGGAGCGCACCGAGGGCTCGCTGCTGGTGCACAGCAAGGGCCGGCTCACGCCAACGGACCACTGGCTGGACTACGCCTCGGTCACCACCACCGAGAACTTCGTGCTGTGCGCGGCGGCGGCGGGCGGTACATCGACGCTGACCAATGCCGCCTCGGAGCCGCATGTGCAGGAGTTCTGCCGCTTCATGGCCATGATCGGCGTGCGCATCGAGGGCATGGGCACCTCGCGGCTCACGGTGCATGGCGGCGGCACGCTCACGGGCGGCGAGTTTCGCTTCGACGAAGACTTCCACGAGATCACCACCTTCCTGGCGCTGGGCGCCATCACCGGCGGCGACGTGGTCGTGCGCAACAGCGCCCCCGAGAACTTTCCGCTGCTGGACCGCACCTTCGCGAAGTTCGGCGTGCAGATCGTGCATGAAGACGGCTGGTCGCGCGCCATCCGCAGCGGCCCGCTGAAGGTGCAGACGCCGTTCACGAGCAACGTGCTGACCAAGGTCGAGGCGGCGCCGTGGCCTTACTTTCCGGTCGACCTGCTGCCGATCTTCATTGCGCTGGGCGTGCGCGCGCAGGGCAACGCGATGTTCTGGAACAAGGTGTACGACGGCGCGCTGGGCTGGACCGGCGAGCTTTCGAAATTCGGCGCGCACGTGTTCTCGTCGGACCCGCACCGCCTCATCACCTTCGGCGGCAACCCGCTGACGCCCGCGGTGGTCGAGAGCCCCTACATCATTCGCGTGGCGATCGCGCTGTTCATGGTGGCGGCGAGCATCGAGGGCAAGTCGGAGATCCGCAATGCCGCGCCCATCCGCCGCGCGCATCCGCGCTTCGTGGAAAACCTGCGCAGCCTGGGCGTGCAGGTGGAGTGGACCAGCGAGGAATGACGACGCGCGCGGCCTGCACTCGCTAGCTGGTTCGCTGGTGAGGGAGCGGGCCTTCGGCCGTCAGAACGACGGCACGGGGTTCTTGCCTTCGGTCAGCACGTAGGCGCCGTTGCGCCAGGCGTAGACCAGCGTGGTGTCCACCGTGTCCACGCGCCGGGCCTTGGCCCCGCTGGTGCGCTCGCCCTTGAACACGATGCGCAGCTCGCCCGGCGTGGTGTCGTCGGCACCGGGCGCGAAGGCCGGCGTGCCGCCGATGTCGTAGCACTCGCCGCGCGGCGGCTCCTCGGGCTTCTGCGACTTCAGCACCTTCTCGCAGGCCTCGTCGGCGCCTTCGTTGGTGGCCGACAGCGCGATGGACGGGATCAGCGTGCGCACCGCGCCCGCCTCCAGCCCGTACACCGACAGCCACTGCCCGCAGTAGCCCTGCCAGCAGCTGCCGTTGGTGATGGTCAGGCCGAAGCGCTGCGGCGCGATGCGTTCCACCTTGGTGGTGCCCAGGTTGCCCATGAAGCCGAGGTAGTCGACTGCGTCGTTGCGGCTCGCCAGCTTCCAGCCCTCGGGGCCCTGCTCGAAGAAGTAAGCACCCAGCCACGCGCCGCTCACGTGGCCGTCCATGGGCTGGCCCTGGTCGTCGAGCGGCACGGTCTCGGTCAGCATCACGGCGTGCGTGTCGTCGAGCTTGACGACCTCGCGCGGCGACACGCGGGCGTTCTGCTCGGCCGCGCTGTCGGGCACGGTCTTGCCGTCGTTGCCGGTCTCGGGCAGCGAGACGATGTCGGGCTGGCCCGGCTTGGCGTTGGGGCCTTGCGAATCGGGGAACACCAGCGCCATGAGTTCGGCGCGCTTGAGCGAGGTCGCTGCGGTGGCCGGCGCCGCGGATGCCGCTGCCGTTGCTGCTGGCGCAGGGGCTGCCGCGGGTGTTGCCGTGGTCGTTGCAGCGGGCGCGGCAGCTGTGCCGACGGCCGCTTCCTTCTGCGGGCAGCCGCCGAGCGCGAGCAGGGCGGCGGTGGCGACGGCGACCGCGCCGGTGCGCTGCAGCGGCTTCGAAAGAACGGACGGGCGCGAGGTCGCAGGGGTCGTGGTGGGGCTGGGCATGGCCGCCATTCTGCCGAAGCCGAATGGCGATGACCCTGTCGCTGCGGTGACCTCCGCCTTGGCGGGACAATGCCCGGCATTCCGACGACCCGCACGACAAGGAGCACTTTCACGATGGCCACGCTGCAACAACTTCTGGGCACCGAACTTCCCCTCATCCAGGCGCCGATGGCCGGCGTGCAAGGCAGCGCGATGGTGGTCGCGGTGAGCAACGCCGGCGCGCTGGGCTCGCTGCCCTGCGCCATGCTGAGCCCCGAGATGCTGCGCAACGAGCTGGCCGCCATCCGCGCGGGCACCGGCAAGCCCTACAACGTCAATTTCTTCTGCCACACCCCGCCGGCCGCGAGCCCCGAGCGCGAGGCCACGTGGCGCTCGGCGCTGGCGCCGTACTACGCCGAGTTCGGCATCGACGCGGCCAGCATTCCGGCCGGCCCGGGCCGCAACCCCTTCAGCGCCGACATGGCCGACCTGCTGGCCGAGTTCCGCCCGCCGGTGGTGAGCTTTCATTTCGGGTTGCCGCCCGAGGCGCTGCTGGCGCAGGTGCGCGGCTGGGGCGCGAGGGTGCTGGCCTCGGCCACCACGGTGCAAGAAGCGCTGTGGCTCGAGGCGCACGGCGCCGACGCCGTCATCGCGCAGGGGCTCGAGGCGGGCGGCCACCGCGGCCACTTCCTGTCGCACGACCTCACCAAGCAGCTCGGCACCTTCGCGCTGCTGCCGCAGCTGGTGCGCGCGCTGAAGGTGCCGGTGATTGCGGCCGGCGGCATTGCCGATGCCGACGGCGTGGCCGCGGCCATGGCGCTGGGCGCGGCGGGTGTGCAGGTGGGCACCGCCTACATGCTGGCGAACGAGGCCACCACCAGCGCGCTGCACCGCGCCGCGCTCCAGAGCGAGGCCGCGCGCCACACGGCGCTGACGAATCTCTTCACCGGCCGCCCGGCGCGCGGCATCGTCAACCGCGTGATGCGCGAGCTGGGCCCCATCGGCGCGGCGGCGCCTGAGTTTCCGCTGGCCACCTCGGCCATCGCGCCCTTGCGCGCCAAGGCCGAGGCCCAGGGCAGCGGCGACTTTTCTCCGCTATGGTCGGGGCAGAACGCCACCGGCTGCCGCGAGGCTTCTTCCGCGGACATCACACGCGCACTCGCCCAGGGCTTTCGTTGAGCGACGTGCGAGCAACCGAACCATGACCCAACTCCACCTCCCCCTCAAGTTCCTTGAACACCCCGCGCAACCTTCGGTGCGCGAGCCCTGGCTGCTGGTGCTGATGCACGGCGTCGGCAGCAACGAGCAGGACCTGTTCGGCCTGGCGCGCATGCTGCCGCCGCAGTTCCACGTGCTGAGCCTGCGCGCGCCCTACGTGCTGTCGCCGGACTCGTACGCGTGGTTCGAGTTCCAGGTGCTGGCCAACGGCGAGCGCCACATCGACGAAGAGCAGGAGCGCGAAAGCCGCTTCCTGGTCGGCGAGATGCTCGCCTCGGCCGCGCAGCAGCTGGGCATTCCGCCGGAGCGTGTGGTGGTCGGCGGCTTCAGCCAGGGCGGCATCATGGCGCTGTCGCTGCTGCTGACCAAGCCCGACACGGTGCGCGCCGCGATGGTGTGGCACAGCCGGCTGCTGTCGCAGGTGGTGCCGCACGTGGCGCCGGCCGAGGCCTTCGAGGGCAAGGCGCTGTGGGTGAGCCACGGCAGCGCCGACAACGTGATCCCGCCCAGCGCCGCGCAGGTCACGCGCGACCTGGCGCGCACGCTGCCGCTGGCGTTGTCGGGCGCGGATTTTCCGGGTGCGCACGAGCTGCGCCCGGCCGAGCTGCAGGCCACGGTGGCCTGGCTGCAGTCGCTCAGCGCGCCGACGGGCGCTTGAGGCGAACGGTTGAAACGGGCGGTTGAAGGGGGCGGTTGAAGCGGGCAGTCAGCGCATGCCGGCGCCCAGCCGCGCCATCGTCATCGCCTCCATCTCGCCGACCCAGTCTTCGTTGCCCATTCCCGTTCCCGTTCCAGCTTCGGGCTGCACCAGCAGCCGGTAGCGGCGCCCGCCCCACGCGGCCGTCAGCAGCGCGTGCACCGTCGCGCTCGACGGCTGCGGCCGCAGGTCGGTGCAGGCCGCGAAGGCCTGCACCCATCGCGCGGCGAGTTCGTCGTACACGCGGCGGTGATGCTTGGGCTCCGCCACGCGGTGCTCGAGCAT
This sequence comes from Variovorax sp. RCC_210, assembly GCF_041355175.1. Lineage (NCBI taxonomy): Bacteria > Pseudomonadati > Pseudomonadota > Betaproteobacteria > Burkholderiales > Comamonadaceae > Variovorax > Variovorax sp. RCC_210. Next base: position 310,560 of record NZ_JBFUPJ010000006.1, read on the forward strand.
CAGCATCTCGTGGTCGAACGCGGGCAGGCCGTCGAGTTGCGTGTCGCAGGTGATGCGCACCAGCCGCGTCACGCGCTCGCGCCATGCAAGGCCCGACGGCGCGACCACCTCCGCATCGATGCGCGCGAGCAGCGCCTCGATGCAATGGCGCACGTAGCCCGACAGCAGCGCCTCCTTGTCGGGAAAGTAGTCGTACAGCGTGCCCACCGCAATGCCGGTTTCCAGCGCCACGGCGCGCGTGGTCACGCCTTGCCAGCCGTGCGCGTTCCAAATCCGAACAAAGGCGTCGTAGATCGCCTGCACGGTGAACTTGCCGCGTGCCTGCGTAGGGCGTTTCAGGGGCTTGGAGCGGGGGGTGTCCGGCATCGGCGGGTTTTCCGAACCCGCCGCGAAGCGGGTCGCCATACAGTTTGCGAATGAACAACGCATTCACTTTAACGCGCCTGCAGACGCGCAAGAACGCCCTCGGCACCACCCGTGTCGTGACCACGCCGGACGACGGCGCGCTGCAGCCCGGCGAGGTGCTGCTGAAGATCGGCCGCTTCTCGCTGACCACCAACAACATCACCTACGCGGCCTTCGGCGACGCCGTCATGAAGTACTGGCAGTTCTTCCCGACCGGCGATGCCGACTGGGGCCACATGCCGGCCTGGGGCTTCGCCGACGTGGCGGCCTCCAACGTGGAAGGCGTGGCCGTGGGGGAGCGCTTCTACGGCTACTTTCCCATCGCGAGCCACCTGCGCATGCAGCCCGTGCGCGTGACCCCGCGCGGCTTCTACGACGGCGCGCCGCACCGCGGCGAACTGGTGTCGGCCTACAACCAGTACATGCGCTGCAGCCAGGACGCGGGCTACGCCGCCGCGCTGGAGGACTACCAGATGCTGGTGCGCCCGCTGTTCATCACCTCGTTCATGCTGGCCGACTTCCTGGAGGACAACGGCTTCTTCGGCGCCAAGCAGATCGTGGTGTCCAGCGCATCGAGCAAGACCGCGTTCGGCACCGCCTTCTGCCTGGGCCGGCGCGAGGGGCTGGCGCTGGTGGCGCTCACGTCCGGCGGTAACCGCGCCTTCGTCGAAGGCCTGGGTTGCTACGACCGCACACTGGCGTACGAAGAAGCGGCGACGCTGCCCGCCGATGTGCCCACGCTGTACGTCGACTTCTCGGGCAACGATGCGCTGCGCGCCACCCTTCACCACCACTTCGGCGACGCGCTGGTGTACGACTGCTATGCGGGCTCCGCGCAGAAGACCGAGTTCCTGGGCGACACCAGCGCGTTGCCCGGCCCCACGCCGCAGCTGTACTTCGCGCCCGTGCAGATCCGCAAGCGCAACGCCGACTGGGGCCCGCAGGAGGTGAACCGCCGCTTCAACGAGGCGCAAGGCAAGTTCATCGCGGAGCTCGCCGCGCCCGGCAACCGCTGGATGGCGCTGGCGCAGGGCGAAGGCTTCGCGCATGCGCAGGCGGTGATCGCGGACCTGCATGCAGGCAAGGTGGATCCGCGGCTGGCGCATGTGGTGCGGATCGGGGATTGATTGCTGCGCCTCCCATGAAAGAGGGATGAGGGCATCCACGCGAAGCGATAGCCTGCGCGCACTCGGTTTTGCGGCAACCCTCTGGAGGTTCTGATGCCCTCAAAGAAATCAGGCGGGAGCCTGCGGCTTCCTCGCTTTGCACAACGTGCGTTCGGCGCCTGCTGCGGTGCGCTGGTGTTGACTCTGATGCAAGGCTGCGTCAGCCTGACGCAACCACAAGACACGGCGTTGTCGCGCGAGCCGGGTGAGCGCGTGCTCGGTCATTCTGTCGACGTGGTTGTGGAGGCAAAGAAGCATTGGGAGTTCGCGTGGTTGAGCACTCGGGCCTACAACGCTCACTACATCGAAGCCACCGGAACCGTGCCCGAGCTACCGCGTGTGGAGTCCGGCTCGGCCGGTGTGCAGAGCTTGAAAGCGGAGCGGGACTGCCCCAAACCCGACGATGTGCTCAAGGATGCCGATTGGCACCGGTGGGAAGACTTTCCGGGTCCTATGGATGACGGGCTGGCCGAACGACTGCGCAAGGCGCATCTTCGCGTCGAGGTCTGGGAGCATGTGGCCACGCGTCGCATGGCGGTCGCATTCGGGGGGACTGTATTCACCAATGCTTCCGACTGGTTGTCGAACATTCGCTGGTTCTTGCCCGAAAGAGAGGACGAGTACACGATGATTCAGAAAGAGTTCGTCAAGGCATTTGTCGCCAGGTACAAGGCCCGCGCAAGCGAACCGAGCCACGAATATTTGAGAAGCGGCGGCGGGCTGCGGCTGTATGCGACCGGACATTCACTGGGCGGAGGCCTTGCTCAGCAGTTCGCATATGCGTTGCCCGCTGATCCAGATGTGCCACGCGTTGAGCGCGTGTACGCATTCGACCCGTCGCCAGTGACCGGGTACTACAGCGTGGACGAAGCGGTGCGCGCACCCAATGCCAAGCGGCTGGAGATCGACCGCATCTACGAGCGCGGAGAAGCGCTCGCGTTCGTACGCTCCATCACCAACTTCTTCGTGCCACCGGCCGCCGACGAACCGAAGATCCGCAGCGTGCGGTATGCACTCTTCTACAACGTCAAGACCTTTTGGAACGTTGTCGGCGCCCACTCGATTCCACGCTTGGCCTGCGAACTAGACGAAGCGAAGAACAGGCCCCCGCCGCCAGCGGGCGTCGCCGTGTCATCGAGCGACTGAACTTACGCACGGTCGGATGCGTCACAGGGCGTTACGACGGCAGGCCCCGGGTGTTACCCGAATTGGTGCACCATCGCCTTTCGCCTCCCCTGAAAGTTCTCGCAAAAGGAACCGACCCCATGTCCGACAGCGACATTCGCGACACCCGCGACCGCCCCGAATTCAGGCCCCGCCGCGAGACACCCACCGGCGCCATCGTCGTCGCCGTGCTGGTGCTGCTCGCCGCCGCGTTCTTCGGCTGGCGCTGGTACCAGCAGCAACAGCAACAACCCGCCGAGCCCACGCCCGTGGCCGAGGCCCCCAACGACGCGCCGGCCCCGCCGCCGCCCGTTGCCGCGGCGCCCACGGGGCCGCAGAACCCGGTCGACGCGCTCGCGCCGCCCGATGCCGCGCTGCCCAAGCTGGCCGAGTCCGATTCGCGCGTGATGAAGGCGCTGGCCGAGCTGCTGGGCGCCAAGAACGCGGAGACCTTCCTGCGCTCCGACGGCATCGTGCATCGCTTCGTGACCACGGTCGACAACCTCGCGCGCGAGCAGGCGCCGGCCAACGCATGGCCGGTGCAGCCCACGGGCCAGCGCTTCATCACCGAGGGGCAGGGCGAGGCGCAGGCCATCTCGGCGAACAACGCCGCGCGCTACAACGCCATCGTGCTGCTGGCCCAGTCGGTCGACCCGGCCAAGGCCGCGGCCGTGTACGCCAGGCTGTATCCGCTGTTCCAGCAGTCGTACGAAGAGCTGGGCTACCCGGGGCGCTACTTCAACGACCGGCTCATCGCCGTGATCGACCATCTGCTGCAGGCGCCCGAGCCCACGGGGCCGGTGCAGGTGCGGCTGGTCGAGGTGAAGGGCGACGTGCCCTCGCAGCGCCCGTGGGTGCGCTACGAGTACGTCGACCCGCAGCTGGAGTCGATGTCCTCCGGCCAGAAGATCATGGTGCGCATGGGGCTGGAGAACGAGCGCAAGGTGAAGGCGAGCCTGCGCGGGCTGCGCCAGCAGATCGCCACGGGAGAGGTGGCGAGCGCGGGGAAGAAGAAGCAGCCCTGATCAGTTGCCCTGGTCAGTCGCCTTCAGCGACTGGATGTCGACGCTCCACATCGCGGTGTCGCTGGTCGACACCGCCACCGCGCCGGCGGCCAGCGCGCTGCGCACGTCGTTGTGCGTGCTCACGAAGCCCGAGGCGACGATGGGCGGCAGCGCATTGCGCTCCTTGATGGCGATGTGCGGCAGCATGGGCGCGGGCATCAGCTGAACCAGGTTCGGGTCGCTCTGCTCCACCGCCTTCACGCTGCGCGGCCAGGTCGAGCGGTCGGTCACGAACACCTTCTGCATGGTCAGCAGGCCGGCCCGGTTGGCGCGCTGGATGGTGGCCACGCGGGTGGACACCAGGCTGGTCGCGCCGATCTCCGCCAGATACTCGACACCGCCCTTGTCCGGCGAGATGCCCTCGCAACTGTCGATGTTGACGATCACGATCTTGTCCGCCCGCGTGATGGTGCCCACCACGGCTTGAAGCTTGCGCAGCTCCACGTTCGCGACGATGGCGATCTCGCTCGCGCTGTCGATGAAGGCGTCGATCTGCTCTGCCCCGTAGAGCGTCGCGATGATCGGGTGCCGCGCAAGGCGCGCGCCGAGGGAGCGGTCCATTCGTTGAAACTCAGTCTGCTTGGGTGGGCAGCTCGTCGGTGAGGCCGAGCTTGCCCGGGTTCAGGATGTTCTTCGGGTCCAGCGTGCGCTTCACGGCCTGCAGCACCGCAAACGCGCCGCCCAGCGAATCGGCCATGTAGGGCGCACGCAGCAGTCCCACGCCATGGTGATGGCTCAGCGCGGCATTGTGGCGCACCAGCACCGCGTTGGCCGCGTCCCAGGCGGCGCGGTACCAGCGCGCGCGATCGGCCACCTCGACCTCGCCGCGCAGCGAGAAGTACAGGCAGGCGCCGTCCACGTAGGCATGCGACTGGTGGGCCGAGCCGGCCAGCGTGCCGGGCACCGCGTTGATGGCCGCCACCACCTCGTCGTAGATGGCGGGCAGGTCGCTCCAGCGCCCGCTCATCTCGAGCGTGTCGGCCACGAAGCCGGGGCTGCGCTTGAAGCCCTCGGCGCTCTTGCCTGTGAGGTAACGCGTGTCGAGCCAGCGTTCGAAGATCGCCGGGCCGTCGAGCGCGCGGCCCAGCTCCTTGCATACGCGCTCGCTGATGGCCATGACGGCATCGACCATCTCGGGCGCGCCCTCGTCGGCAATCAGCAGCACGTGCGTGTCGGCCAGCTCGAACTGCACCTTGCTTTCGAGCGCGTCGTACAGCCGCAGCGCCGCCGGGTTGGCGCCGCGCTGCATGATCTCGCGGCAGGCCTGCAGGCCGGTGGCGAAGCTGTCGAAGCCATAGGCAATGGCGTGGCCGTAGTCCGGCAGGCGGTGCAGCTTGAGCCGCACACGCACGATCACGCCGAGCGTGCCTTCGGAGCCGATGAACAGCTGCTGAAGGTCGGAGCCCACCGCCGCGCGCGAGTAGCCGCCCACGCTCACCAGGCTGCCGTCGGCCAGCACCACGTCCATGCCGAACACCATGTCCTCGATCTTTCCGTAGCGCGTCGACAGTTGCCCCGCGCCGCGGCAGGCGACCCAGCCGCCCACGGTGCTGATGCCGAAGGACGAGGGCCAGTGGCCCATGGTCATCCGGTGGTCGCGCTGGATGGTTTCCTCGAACACGTCGCCGAACATGCCGGCCTCCACCTCGACGATCTGGCTGTCGGCGTCGAAGCCGATGAAGCGGTTGAGTTCGCACACGTCCAGCACGATGCCGCCGCGCACCGGCAGCGCGGCGCCGGTCACGTTGCTGCGCCCGGCCGACACCGTCACGGGAACCGACGCGGTATGCGCGATGCGCATCACGGCCTGGATCTGTTCGATGGTCGAGGCGCGCACGATCACGGCCTGCGGCGTGGCGGGCTTGCCGCCGGTTTCGCTGACCATCGAGCCTGCCCACCAGTCGCGCGTCCATGCCACGACGTCGGCGGTGGCGGTCAGCACCTCGTCGGCCGCCCTGCGCAGCGCCTCGATGAGCGCGGGCGCAACCGCCACGGGTGCGCGTTGCAGGCCCGCCGGGCCGTCGGTGGCGGTGGACGGAAGGGTCTTGGCATAGGCCGGCGGCGTGTGCGCGCCCACGACGTAGTTGCGGCGGTTGTAGCCGCGCTGGATGGCGTCTTTGCTGATCATCTACTTCACTCCCATAAGGATGGATTTTTCATGCTCGATGGCAGCGCGGTAGGTGCTGACCTGCCGCGCCGTTTCCGAGGGGGACAGGCCGAGCTCGGCCTGGAGGATTTCGCCCACGCGTGCCGCGGCGCGGCCCGAGGCGTCGCGCGCCATGAGGCGCGCGCGGATGCGCCGCGACAGCACGTCGTCGACGGTGCAGGCGAGTTCATGGCGCACCGCATAGACGATCTCGGCCTCGCTGTGCGGCAGGCCTTCGACGATCTGCTTCTGCAGGCCCGGGTCGGCGTGCAGGATGTCGGTGACGAAGCGCGCCTCGGTGCCGTAACGCTCGCCCAGGTGGGCCGCCATGCCGCCCGAGGCGGTGATGGCCTGCGCGTCGTAGCCGGCGGCGCCCAGCAGGAAGGCCGACTTGGTCTTGCAGGCGTTGCGCTGCCCCAGAACTTTCTGCGCGGCGTCGATGGTCTGCTCGGCCATGTGGCGCGAGGTGGTCAGCTTGCCGCCGACGATGGTCAGGAGCCCGTCGGGCGCGGTGCGAATCTCGTGGTTGCGCTTGATTTCCAGCGTCTTGCCGCCCGGCGGCGCCACCAGCGGGCGGCAACCGGCGATGCTGCCGACCACGTCTTCGGCGCGCAGGTCGGTCTTGAGTGCCGAGCGCGCGCCGTCGAGCAGGAAGTCGAGTTCGTCGCGCGTGCAGCACACGTCGTCGAGGTTGCCGGTGTAGTCCTCGTCGGTGGTGCCCAGGTACGAGACGTCGCCCCAGCGCGTGATGGTGGCGCGCCGGTTGCGGCCCGGCACCGGAATGGTCACGGTGCAGTCGTTGCGGATCTTCAGCCACGGAATGGCCACGTGCACGCCCTTGGCGGGGCGCACGTTCAAGGTTTTTTCCTCGTTCTTCTTGCGGCCGTCCCAGTCACGCAGCCACACGCCGGTGGCCATGACGACGACGCCGGCGCGCGCGCGAATCTCACGGCCGTCGGCCTGCACCACCGCGCCGTCGACCTTGCCGTGGGCGTTGCGTGTGATCTCGACGGCCTTTGCGTGGTTGATCACCGCGGCGCCATGGAAGGCGGCTGTGCGCGCGATGTTGAGCGTGAGCCGCGCGTCGTCCACGCGCGCGTCGAAATACATGAAGCCACCGGTCAGGTGCTCTTCGCGGAAAGTGGGGCAGTGCGACAGCACCTCGGCCTTGGACAGCTTCTGGTGCAGGATGCCCTCGCGCCAGCCGCCCGCGATGTCGTAGGTCCACAGCAGGCTCTCGAAGGCCTTGGCCAGGCGCTTGTCGAACACGCCCTCGCGCTCCATCACCGGAAACAGGAAGGGCAGGCGCTGCACCAGATGCCGCGCGTTGCGGCGCAGCCGCTGGCGTTCCAGCAGCGAGTGGCGCACCAGGCCGAGGTTGCCCTGCTCGATGTAGCGCAGCCCGCCGTGCACCATCTTCGACGACTTGGACGAGGTGCCGAAGGCGAAGTCGTCCTTCTCCACCAGCGCCACGCGGTAGCCGCGCAGGCTGGCGTCGAGCGCGGCATAGGCACCGGTGACGCCGCCGCCGACGATCAGCATGTCGAACTGTTCGTCGGCCAGGCGCGCGAGCTGCTCCTGGCGGTTCAGCCGCAGCGGCTCGGTGGTCGTCATCGCGGCGCGGTCCTTGGACGGCCGCAGGGATGGCAGGACCCTCATCGTGGGAGCTCTCCTGTTGAAACGTTCTTGAAGTGGCGCGCCTGCGCGAGTTCGGCTTCGACGCGCGCGTGCCACAGCGCGCGCCGCGCCTGGCGTTCGGCCGCGTCGACCGAGGGCTCGAACACCGCGTCGGTGGCCAGCGTGGCGCGGGCCTGCTGCAGCGAGTTCCACAGCAGGCCCGACGAACCGGCGAGGAAGGCGATGCCGCGCAGGCTGGCACGGTCTGTCTCCGCCATGCGGCGCACGGGCATGCCGGTGAGGTCGGCCTGGATCTGCAGCAGCGTGGAACTGCTCGACAGCCCGCCGCCGACGACGAGTTCGGACACGCGCACGCCCGATACCTCTTCGTTCGACTGGATGCACGAGGCCACCGAATGCGCGATGCCTTCGAGCACGGCGCGTGCCACTTCGGCGCGCGTGGTGGCCATCGAAATGCCGGTGAGCGACGCGCGCGCGGCAGGCTCCATCGCTGGCACGCGCAGGCCGGTCAGCGCGGGGATGAAGGTGACGTCGCGCGAAGTGCCGGCGGTGGCCGCGAGCTGGCTGATCTGCTTCGCATCGTCGAACCACTGCAGCTTCTCGCAGACCCAGTTCAGCGCGGAACCGGTGGTGGCAACGAAGGTCTCCACCGCGAAGTGCGAGACACCCTGCGCGCGGCGTGCGGTCATGGTGAGCGTGCCGTCGTGCAGGCCGGCATTGGCGGGTTGCACCGGGCCTGTGATCACGTCGACGAAGCTGCCGGTGCCGTGCACGCACATCGCCTGCTCGCGGTCGAGGCAGCCCAGGCCGATGGCACCCGCGTGCTGGTCGCCCGCGCAGGCCAGGATGGGCACGTCGATGCCCAGCAGGTCGGCGCGGGTTCGGCCGAACTGGTCGGCGTCCTCGCGCAGCGCGGGCAGCAGCGCACGGGGAAAGCCGAGTGCGTCGATCCACTCGAGGTGGTAGCGGTGCTCGGCCAGCACGTAGGCGCTGCCGGAGGTGACGTTGGTGGGCGTCGTCACGCAGGCGCGCTGGTCCGACAGGTGCCACAGCAGCCAGCTGTCGATGGTGCCGAAGGCCAGGCGGCCTTCGTCGAAGGCGCGGGAAACGGCCGGCGTTTCCCGCAGGTGGTGCGTGGCCCAGAGGTAGGGCGAACGCACGCCCACCGGGCGGCCCATCTGCCTGACCAGCACGCGGTCCCAGTCCGGCGCAAGCCGGTTCAACTCGTCGACATAGCGCGTGTCTTGCCACACCATGACCGGCACGAGCGCGCGGCCAGTGCGGGTGTCCCACAGCACGGCCGAGCAGCGTTGGGTGGCGATGGCGAGCGCGGCGATGCGCTTGTTTTCGGCATGGGCGCGCGCGATGGCCGTGCGGCACACGGCCAGGGTCTTTTCCAGGATCGCGTTCGCGTCCTGTTCGACCACGCCGGGGCGTGGCGTGTCGACCTGCAGCGGCGCGTACTCGAGGCACGACACGTGCCCGTCGCGGCCGACCACGGCTGCCCGGGTGCCCGAGGTGCCTTCGTCGATGGAGAGGATCACGTCCTCGGTGGTGGACTTCATCGGTTCATTTTTCCCACGGCTGGCTGGAGGGTTTCGGTGAGCACGCGCACGTCGTCTTCGAACTGCGGCGCGCCGGCTTCGTTGTCGGGGTTGATGGTGGTGCGGGTCGGGTCCCAGCGGATCGCGAAGCAGATCGCGCTGGCAACGAGCGGCACCACCGACAGGATCAGGAAGGTGTGCTCCAGCCCGTACTTCTCGCGGAACAGCGGAAACACCAGCAGCCCCAGCGCCGCGCCGATGGAACCCAGCGCGCCGATGATGCCGTTGGCTCCCGCGCGCAACTCGCTTCGGAACGACAGCGACGACAGGCTCTTGCCGTTGGCGCCCGGCCCGCCCGAATGGAACAGGATGAACAGCGACGGCACGATCACCGCCAGCCACAGCGGCATGCGACCGTGGAACAGCCCCAGCGTGAGCAGCATGAGGAACACCATTGCAAAGCCGAAGGCCGAGGCGCGGCGCAGGCCGAGCTTTCGGCCGATCCACGGCGAGAGAAAGCCACCGAAGATGCCGAACACGTTGAAGGCCAGCGCGCCGAGCGTGGCCTGCGCGAAGTTCTTGCCGAACAGCGTGGCGCTGATCAATGGCAGGTACCAGCACACCGCGAAATACTGGATCGACTGGCCGATCTGCACGGTGGCCGCGAGCACGGTGCGCTGCAGGTACACGCCGCGAAAGATCAGCAGCACGTTGGCCGCGCCGCGGCGCGCCTGGTTGAGCACCGGCAGTCGTTCACTGAGCGGCGCGGCCACGAAGCGCTGGCCGTAGATGCGGCTCATGGCGCGGGCGGCGTCGTCGAAGCGTTCCTTGCGGGCGAGCCAGACCGGGCTTTCGACCAGCAGCGCGAACTGCAGCACGAGAATGGTCACACCGAACACCGCCGTGGCCGCCACCGAGTAGCGCCAGATCGCGTCGCCCACGTCCCACGAATAGAACATCAGCGCCAGCAGCAGGTTGGTGCACACCGCTGCGTACCACATGCCCTGCCAGGTGTTGAGCCGGCTCTTGAGCTTGGCCGGCGTGAACTCGGCCAGCACCGCCATCGCGATGGCGAAGTCGATGCCGTAGGCCGCCCCCACGAAGAAGCGGCCGACCAGGATCATTTCGAAGCTGGGTGCGAACACCACCAGCACCGCGCCGATCACGGCCAGGAGCTTGGCGAGGATGAGCGGGCGAATGCGGCCCCAGCGGTCGGCCATCCAGCCGCCGATGGGGTTGAACGCAATGGCGACCCACGAGGCCATCGACGTCATCAGCGCGACCTGCGCGGCGGTGAGCGACAGGTTGCGCGTCATCGGGCCGAGGCCCGCGCTCAGTGCGGAATTGGAAAAGGCGTCGAGGAACAGTCCGCCGAGTGCGAGCCACCAGATGACAGCGGCCCGGCCGACGATTCCCTGGCGTGAATCCAGGTAGGCGATGACATCGTCGATGCCGCGGATCTTGATCGCGTTGGGTTGCACAGTTGTCTCCATTGGAATAATCCGCAAGAAGACGATGCAAACCATGCAGGCGCGACAAAGCCATCTCACAGATGGTCTTTAAATCTGAACCTGTACGCAAATTTTAAGTGCGAACTTTTCGTTGAGTCAACGAAGGCCGGGGCGGTGTTAACCACTAGCGCCCCGGCATGCTCACAGCTTCGACCCGCCATCCACCCGCAGCGTGTCCCCCGTGACCCAGCGCGCGGCGTCCGACGCCAGAAACGCGATCGCACCTGCGATGTCATCGGGCTGCGCCACGCGCTGCAGCGCCTGCAGCGACAACGTGAAGTCGCGGCCCGCGTCGGTCTTCGCGAACTTCGACATGTCGGTCTCGACCACGCCCGGGGCCACCGCGTTCACGCGGATGCCGCGCGCGCCGAGCGCCGACGCGAAGTGCTTCACCAGCGTGTCGATGGCGCCCTTGGTCGCGGCATAGGCCGACAGCGCGCCGACCGAGGCGTGCGCGGCCAGCGACGACACCAGCACCACGCTGCTGCCCTTGCCGAGGATGGGCAGCAGCTGCTGCACCAGGAAGAAGGGCGCGCGCACGTTGACGGCGAACATCTGGTCGAAGGCCTCGACGGTGGTCTCCTCGATGGTGCCGCCGACCGACACGCCGGCATTGGCCACGAGGATGTCGAGCCGCTCGCCCACCACCTCGCGCACCTGGCGCGCGAGCAGGTGCGGGCCGTCCGGCGCGCCGAGGTCGGCCTTCACCGCGTCGGCGCGGCCACCCGCGGCGCGGATGTCCGCGACGACAGCGTCGGCCTCGGCGGCGCCGCTGCTGTAGTGCACGAGCACCTGCGCGCCGGCCTGGGCGAGCGCCAGCGCGCTGGCGCGCCCGATGCCGCGCGACGCGCCGGTGACGAGGGCTGTTTTTCCTTGGAGCGGGTTCATGTCGGTTTCCTTTCAAGGCAGACGCGGGAGGTATTGCTGTCTGCCGGAGTTGCTTCGGCGAGTTGCCTTTGCATGGGAGTGAATCTAGGGCTCGGGTGCACGCTTCACAAAGACTTTGTAAGCTGGGCCCCATACCTCACAGGCATGGAGCCTTCATATGGAACTGCGTCACCTCCGCTACTTCGTCGCCGTGGCCGAAGAGGGCAGCCTCACGGTGGCGGCCGAACGCAGGCTGCACACCGCGCAACCTTCGCTGAGCCGGCAGATTCGCGATCTCGAATACGAAGTCGGCACGCCGCTGCTGACGCGCAACGCGCGCGGCGTGGCGCTCACGGCCGCGGGCAAGGCCTTTCTCGACCATGCGCGCCTGGCGTTGGCGCAGGTCGAGGCGGCGGGCGAAGCGGCGCGGCGCGCGGCCATGCCCGCCAAGACTTCTTTCGCGCTGGGCTTCTTGACGGGGCAGGAGATCGACTGGCTTGCCGAGGTGATGCGCACGCTGCGCGACGAGCTGCCGAACATCGAGGTGACGGTGCACAGCCAGTACTCGCCCAGCCTGGCCGAAGGGCTGATGCGCGGCCAGCTCGACCTGGCCTTCATGCGCCGCGAGCCCGACCTGCCGGAGCTGGTGTTCAGGCGGGTGACGCAAGAGCCGCTGGTCGTGGTGCTGCCGAGCGACCACGCGCTGGCCGCGCGCGAGCGCATCGACCCGCGCTCGCTCGCGCACGAGACTTTCATCCAGGTGTCCGACACCGCGCCTGCGCTGCGCCGCGTGATCGACGACTACCTGCGCCAGAACAAGCTCGCCGTCACGCCGGGGCATGCGGCCGACAACCTCGCGATGGCGATCTCGCTCGTCGCGTCGACGCGCGGGGTGGCGCTGCTGCCGGTCTATGCGCTGAACTTCCTGCCGTGGTCGGTGGTGAGCCGGCCGCTCGAGGCCGTGACGGGCGAAGGCACTGGGAAGGGACGAGGCAAGGCGAAAGGCGAGGTACCGAGCATCGACCTGGTGGTGGGCTACCACAAGGCCAACAGCTCGCCGCTGCTGCAACTGTTCCTGTCCCGCATGGACGAGATGGTCGCGCGCGTGGCGGCGAAGGCGCACTAGACGACGTGTTCTGCGGTGCGCTGTGTGGTGCGCTCTGTTGTGCGCGCTTTGTTCCGGCCGGGACAATTCAGCGCCGTCTTCGTTCCTAGAGTCGCGTGCTTCGACATACGCAACGAGGCACCACAACAATGAAGACAACCATCCGCGACACCGTGCTGAAGGCAGCCGCAAGCGCCGCACTCCTGCTCGCTGGCCCGCTGCAAGCGCAGGCTGCTACGGTGCAGCAACTGTCCGTGCAATCCGCCGTGCCCGACCCGCTGGCCGGCGCCGATGCGGCCAAGGGCACCGAAGGCACCAAGGTCGCGTTCACGCTCTTCCTGCCCGACACGAAACCCGAAGGCGGCTACCCGCTGGTGCTGCATGCGAGCGGCTTCGGCCTGCCGCGCCTGCAGGCCTTGCCGCCGCGCGACACCGACCCGGCCGCGAGCTACTGGGCGCGCCTGGACCGGCTCGTGCCCACGCTGGTGGAGCGCGGCTTCGCGGTCATCAGCTTCGACCACCGGGGCCACGGCGGCAGCGGCGGCGACAGCCGCATCATGGATCCGCAGGCCGAGATTGCCGACATTCGCGCGCTGGTCGACTGGGCCGAGCGCGAGCTGCCCTTGCGCAAGGGCGCCGATGGCCGCGCGCGCATCGGCAGCATCGGCGGCTCGTACGGCGGTGGCTACCAGATGCAGCTGGCGCAGCTGGAGCCACGCATCACCACGGTGATTCCGTCGATGACCTGGTACGACCTGCAGCATTCGCTGGCGCCGCAAGGCGTGCTGAAAGAAGGCTTCGTCCAGTTCGAATGCTTCATGGCCCAGCGCGGCAAGGTGCGCGACGGCGGGCTGCTGCGGCCCCTGTGCGACGCCGCACCCAAGCCGGGCGCATGGGCGTGGAACGACATCGGCGCCGATGCCCCGCGCCTGCGCGCGGCCTACCAGGCGCACGGCACCTCGGGCGCGAGCTGGGCCGGGCAGCCGGTGCGGCGCGTCGATGCGCTGGTGGTGCAGGCCAGCGAAGACGTGCTGTTCGACATGGGCGAGGGGCTGCGCAACTGGCGCGAGTTGAAGTCCGGCGGTGGCGACGTGCGGCTGATGGTGCTGCGCTCGGGCCACGTCAATCCGCGCGCCGGCCAGCGCGAGAAACCCGCGCGGTGCGGCACGGTCGATGCCATGGACGCGATGCTGGCGTGGCTCGATGCGAAGCTGCGCGACCAGGGCGCCGGGCTGTCGTCGGTGCCCTCGCTGTGCATCGCGCTGGACGACGGCACGGCCTTCCAGGGGCCGACGCCGGTTGCCGCGCAGGTCGGCGCGGCGCTCGCGCCGACGCTGGTCGAAGCGGGCGCCAGGGGGCTTCGGTTCGTGGCGCTGCCAGCCGATGTGCTGGCGCGCCAGGGGGCGGGAGCCGTATTGGCCGGCGTGCCCGAAGCGGAGCTCGACGTGCAGCCGAAGGCCGGCCCCGGCGTGGCGCTGGTGGGGCTCGCGCTGCGCCGCCGAAACGGCGATGTCACGCTGCTGTCGGACCAGGTGGTGCCCGTGCCTCCGGGCCGGCACCGTGTCGCGCTGGGTGGCGTGGCCGCGCGCATGCAGCCGGGCGACGAGCTGGGCGTGGCGCTGTTCGCCACGCATGCGCAGTACGTGTGGGCGCCAGCGTCCGACACATTCGCGGAGGCACCGGTGGCCGGCATCACCGCCGACAACGCTTATGCGGTGTCGGGCCGCGTGTGGCTGCCGCTGTCGACCGACGCGGCGCCGCAGTAGCCGCGCAGCGCATCGAGCCGCTGCAGCGTGACGACCTGGTAGCCGAGCTGGAGCAGGCCCTCGGCCTCCAGCTGCTTCAGTGCCGTGTTCAGCCGCGGGCGCGACATGTTGCAGTAGTTCGCCAGTTCCGCCTGCGACACGCGCAGCGCCAGCGAGCGCGGCGGAAAGGCCGAGGGGCTGAACAGCGACGCCAGGCTCTGCGCCACCTTGGCGACCGGGTCCAGCGTGCGGTCCGACAGCGTGAGCGCCATCGACTGGGTGAGCCGCTCGCTCATCAGCCGCAGCACGAAGCGGTTGAACGCGGGGTTGGTGTCGAGCAGGTGAAAGAACGCGGCTTTGGGCAGCTTGATGATCACCGCGTCGGACAGCGCCACCGCATCGCACACGCGCGGGCTGTCCTGCAGCAGCTCGACCTCGCCGACCCAGCTGAAGGCCTGGCCCATGAAGGTCACCGGCTTGCCCGAGGCCGAGGTGGTGCACAGCTTCATGCTGCCGCGCGCCATGCCGACCCAGTGCTCGGCCGCATCGCCGCGGTGCCAGATGGGCTGGCCCGCCGCGAGTTCGACGAAGCGCAACTGCGGCAGCAGCGCCGCGCCTTCGGCATCGCTCAGCGTGTGGGCCCACACGCAGTCGCGCCAGCGCGACTTGAGCGACGCGAGCTCGTGCGGGTCCACGCGCGCCTCCACGCGCGGGTCAGGCCCTGTCGGCGGCCTGCGCGGCCTCTTCGGTTTCGTTGTACTCGCCCACCGGCACGCAGCTGCAGAACAGGTTGCGGTCGCCGTACACGTTGTCGACGCGCCCGATGGGGGGCCAGTACTTCGCGTGCTTCAGCTCGGCCAGCGGGAACGCGCCGAGTTCGCGCGAGTACGGGTGCGCCCATTCGGCGCCGAGCAGGCTGGCCGCGGTGTGCGGTGCGTGCTTGAGCGGGTTGTCTTCCTTCGGCCACACACCCTCTTCGATGCGGCGGATTTCGCCACGAATGGCGATCATCGCGTCGATGAAGCGGTCGAGCTCGGCCAGGGGCTCGCTCTCGGTGGGCTCCACCATCAGCGTGCCGGGCACGGGGAAGCTCAGCGTGGGCGCGTGAAAGCCGTAGTCGATCAGGCGCTTGGCCACGTCTTCGGCGGTCACGCCGCTGGTGTCCTTCAGCGGGCGCAAATCGAGGATGCACTCGTGCGCGACATGGCCGTTCGGGCTTGCGTACAGCGTGGGGTAGTGGTCCTTGAGGCGCGCGCTGATGTAGTTGGCGCTCAGGATGGCCGTTTCGGTCGCGGCCTGCAGGCCCTTGGCGCCCATCATGCGGCAGTACATCCAGCTGATCGGCAGCACGGCCGCGTTGCCCAGCGGCGCGGCGGACACCGCCCCCACGCCGTTCGACGCTACACCCGCCGTGGCGTGGCCCGGCAGGTAAGGCACCAGGTCTTCGACCACGCACACCGGGCCCACGCCCGGCCCGCCGCCGCCGTGCGGAATGCAGAAGGTCTTGTGCAGGTTCAGGTGGCTCACGTCGCCGCCGAACTCGCCCGGCGCGGCCACGCCGACCAGCGCGTTCATGTTGGCGCCGTCGACGTACACGCGCCCGCCGTGTTCATGCACCAGCTCGCACAGTTCCTTCACGCGCGTCTCGAACACGCCGTGCGTGCTGGGGTAGGTGATCATCACGGCGGCCAGCTTGTCGCTGTGCTTCTCGCAGGCGCGCTTCAGGTCGTCCATGTCGACGTTGCCCTGCGCGTCGCAGGCCGTCACCACCACCTGCATGCCCACCATCTGCGCGCTGGCCGGGTTGGTGCCGTGCGCCGAAGACGGAATGAGGCAGATGTTGCGATGGCCTTCGCCCTTGGCCGCATGGAAGCCCTTGATGGCCAGCAGGCCCGCGTACTCGCCCTGCGAGCCCGCGTTGGGCTGCAGGCTGATGCCCGCGTAGCCGGTGGCCTCGCACAGCCAGGCGCGCAGCTGCGCGTCGAGCTGGGCGTAGCCCTGCAGCTGTTCGGCGGGCGCGAAGGGGTGGATGTTGGCGAACTCGGGCCAGGTGATGGGGATCATCTCGCTGGTCGCGTTGAGCTTCATGGTGCAGCTGCCCAGCGGGATCATGCTGCGGTCGAGCGCAAGGTCCTTGTCGGACAGGCTGCGGATGTAGCGCAGCATCGCGGTCTCGCTCTTGTGGGTGTTGAACACCGGGTGCGTGAGAAAGGCGCTGGTGCGGCGCAGGTCCTCGGGAATCAGCGGCGCGGCGCTGGCGGCCAGGTCGTCGAAGCGCGGCATCGCGGTGCCCGCGGGCACGAACAGCGCCCACAGCGTCTCGACGTCGGCGCGCGTGGTGGTCTCGTCCAGCGAAATGCCCAGGTGGTGCTGCAGCCGCTGGCGCAGGTTGACGCCGCCAGCCTGCGCGCGCTCGATGATGGCGTGCGTGTCGTCGCCGGTGCTCACGGTGAGCGAGTCGAAGGCGGTGGCGTTGACGGGCTCGCGGCCCATCTGCGACAGGCCCTTGGCCAGGATGGCGGTGAGCGCGGCCACGCGCTGCGCGATGCGCGTGAGGCCGTCGGGCCCGTGGTACACGGCGTACATGCTGGCCACCACGGCCGGCAGCACCTGCGCGGTACAGATGTTCGACGTGGCCTTTTCGCGGCGGATGTGCTGCTCGCGCGTTTGCAGCGCGAGGCGGTAGGCGGGCTGGCCGTGCGTGTCGACGCTCACGCCCACCAGGCGGCCGGGCAGCGAGCGCTTGAACGAATCGCGGCAGGCCAGGTAGGCGGCGTGCGGGCCGCCGTTGCACAGCGGCATGCCGAAGCGCTGCGTGGTGCCGCAGACGATGTCGGCATCGAACTCGCCGGGGGCCACCAGCAGCGTGAGTGCCAGCAGGTCGGCCGCGACGATGAGGGCGGCGTCGCACTGGTGCGCATGGCCCGCGAGCGGGCGCAGGTCGTGCACATGGCCGGTGGTGGCGGGGTACTGCGCGAGCACGCCGAAGAACTCGCCGCTCACCATCAGGTGCGGCAGCGTCTCGGACACCGTGCTGACCTTGACCTCGATACCCAGCGGCGCGGCGCGCGTCCTGATGACCTCGATGGTCTGCGGGTGGCAGTCGCCCGACACCAGGAACACGTTGCTCTTGCTCTTGACGCTGCGCTTGGCCAGCGTCATGGCCTCGGCCGCGGCCGTGGCCTCGTCGAGCATCGAGGCGTTGGCGATGGCCATGCCCGTGAGGTCGCACACCATCGTCTGGAAGTTGAGCAGCGCCTCCATGCGGCCCTGCGAAATCTCGGCCTGGTAGGGCGTGTACGCGGTGTACCAGGCGGGGTTCTCCAGAACGTTGCGCAGGATGACTCCGGGCGTGTGCGTGCCGTAGTAGCCCTGGCCGATGAAGCTCCTGAACACCTTGTTCTTCGACGCCAGCGTCTTCAGCTCGGCCAGCGCGTCGGCCTCGGTCACCGGCGCGGGCAGGCGCATCGGCCGGGCGCGGCGAATGGCCGCGGGCACGATGCCGTCGATGAGCTCGGCCCGCGTGGCCGAGCCGATCACCGGCAGCATGCGCGCCTCGTCCGCCGCATCGATGCCGATGTGGCGGGCAAGGAATTCTTCGGCGTTCTCTAGTTCTTGCAAAGAGGGAAGGGCGGGCGTCGGCATGGCGGTGACTGTCTATCGGCGTTGATAAAGGAACTCGGCGGAAAAGAGCTCGGCGGAAAAGAGCTCAGCGGTCGGCGCCGGGCCGCCCCAAGGCGGCCCGCGCCTTCCCCGTGGGGGACGGAGAAGCACACGAAGCGGCAAGCCGAGGGGCAAACATCATTTCAGGATTCGGCGGCGAACTTGTCGTAGCTGGCCGAGTCGAGCAGCGCGTCGAGTTGCGCGGGTTCGCTCAGCTTGACCTTGAAGAACCAGCCGCTGGCCAGCGGGTCGCTGTTGGCCAGCGAGGGGTCGGCGCGCAGGGCCTCGTTCACTTCGACGATCTCGCCCGACACGGGCATGAACACGTCGGCGGCGGCTTTCACCGACTCGACCACGCCGGCCACTTCGCCCTGGGCAAAGCTCTTGCCGACTTCGGGCAGGTCGACGAACACCACGTCGCCCAGCGCGTCCTGCGCGTGCACGGTGATGCCGACGGTGGCGGCATCGCCTTCGGCCGCCACCCATTCGTGGTCCTTGGTGTACTTGATGCTCATGAAAAACTCCTCGTGGAAAAAATGTTTCGGGGTGCAGAGCCTAGCCGGGTCCGGGGGCGGTCGGCAGGCTCAGCCGCGGTAATAGCGGGTCGGCACGAAGGGCAGGGTCGAGACTTCCATCGGCACCGGCCTGCCGCGCACGATGGCCTGGATGCGCGTGCCCGGCTCGGCGAACGCCGTGGCCACGTAGCCCATGGCGATGCAGCGGTCGGCCGTGGGGCCGAGCAGGCCGCTGGTGACGATGCCGATGTCGTGGCCCTCGAAGGACTGCAGCAGCGTGCCGTCGCGCACCGGAATGCGCTCCAGCGCCACCAGGCCCACGCGCTTGCGCTTGAGCGTGTCGTGGTCGGTGTGGCCGGCCGCGCCCGGGGTGGCCGCGGCGAGCTGCGCCAGGATCCTGGCCGCACCGGGAAAGCCGCCTTCGCGCGCGCCACCGGCGCGGCGCACCTTCTGCATCGCCCAGTTGAGCGAGGCCTCGACCGGCGTGGTGGTGGTGTCGATGTCGTTGCCGTACAGGCACAGGCCGGCCTCGAGCCGCAGCGAATTGCGCGCGCCCAGGCCGATGGGCTTCACTTCGGGCTGGGCGAGCAGCAGGCGCGCCAGCGGCTCGGCGTCGGTGGCGGCCACCGAGATCTCGAAGCCGTCTTCGCCGGTGTAGCCGCTGCGGGTGACGAAGGCTGGCACCTTCGCGTCGCCGTCGCCGATCTGCACCGCGCCGCCGGTCATGAACACGAAGCGCTCGATGCCGGGCGACAGGCGCGCCAGCGTGGCGGCCGCCTGCGGGCCCTGCAGCGCCAGCAGCGCTTGGTCGGGCAGGGGCTGCACGGTGCAGCGGCTGCCGATCTTCTGCTGGATGTGCGCGATGTCGGCCACCTTGCAGGCGCCGTTGACGATCACGAAGAGCGAGCCGTTGCCTTCGTTGAAGAACATCAGGTCGTCGAGGATGCCGCCCTCGTCGTTCAGCAGCAGGCCGTAGCGCTGCTTGCCGGCGGGCAGGTCGATCACGTCGACGGGCATCAGGGTTTCGAAGGCGGCCGCGGCGTCGGGGCCGACCAGGCGCAGCTGGCCCATGTGGGAAATGTCGAACAGGCCGGCCGCGTCGCGCGTGTGCTTGTGCTCGGCCATCAGGCCGGCGGGGTATTGCACCGGCATGGTGTAGCCGGCGAAGGGGACCATGCGGGCGCCGAGCTCGACGTGCAGGTCGTGCAGGGGTGTCTTCAACAGGGTGTCGGAGGCGGAAGCAGCGGAAGCGGCGGGAGCAGCGGAAGCAGTGGAAGAGGCCATGGGGCACTCCAAAGGGGCAGACGAAATCCATGACGCAAGCCATGGGCCACCCCTGCTGTCCGCTTTACCTGAGAGATTCGCCCCACGATCGGGGTTTGCTCCTTCGGTGGGCCGTTGCACCGTGGGGTGCGGCGGCCTCTCTCCAGCAAGGAAACGCCGGTGTGCACCGGCGCCTTGTCAGTCCTTTTGCCTGAGCGTTCGGGAGACCCCTGCGCCTTCGGCGGCCCCGTCGCGCGGGGCTCTCTCCTGACCCGGGCGAGTGTAGTGGATCGCGGCGCGCGGGGCTTTGGCCTCAGTGAACGATTTCAGCCGGCGGCAGCAGCCGGTCGATGCGCTCGCGCAGCGACTCGGCGCGCTCGGCCCCGGCCGCCTTCTCGACCTCGCTGAGCATCAGCGCGGCAATGGTCATCATCGCCTCGCGGTCGCGCGCTTCGCGCAGGGCGTCGCGCATCTGCGACGCGAACTTGGGGTCGCGGCGCACGAACATGCGCTCGCAGATGTCGAACAGGAACATGCGCGTGGTCGCCAGCGAGCGCTTGCCGTCGAAGCTGTCGGCCGAGGTGCTGACCTGGATCGGGTCGACCGCCGGCAGCGCCGCCATGGCTTGAGCCGCCTGGGCGTCGCTGGCCGCTTGCGCGGCCTGCGATGCCTGCGATGCCTGCGATGCCTGCGACGCCAGTAGCGCGGCCTGGGCGGCAGCTGCAGCCGCCGCGTGCGGGTCTTGCAGGTAGCCGCGCTGCACCAGGGCCGACAGCGCCTGCTCGGCCTCGTCCCGCGTGCTGAACAGCGGGCTGAAGTCGGTCAGCGAGCGCCGGCCGTCGGCCATGAGCAGCAGCGCGCGCTCGCGCTGGCTGAGCGTGCGCTGGCGGCCCTGGAGTTCGTCGCGCGCCTTGTCGGTCTTGGTGGGAAACATGGCAGCCACAGCTTTTTCGGGAATCGAGGGCTGCAGCATCGTTGCAAGTGGTGACATCTTCATGAACGTTCTACTTACACGGGCAATCGCCGCTGTCGACCTCGGCCGCCTGCGATTTCCTTGCGAGTGAGCCACGGAACGGGAGTCGACCTCACACGCGCGTTCGTTTTCTTAGAAGCAGATGGCGCGAAGTCCTCCCCGTTGGACCGCTGCGCGGCAGTCAGACCAGTCCGAAAGCGGTCGGCCCCGCCCCCTGTCGAAACCGCGCGGCGTCGCGGGCTGGGGAGATGCCGAACAACCTGGCGTACTCCCGGCTGAATTGCGAAGGGCTTTCATAGCCGACCGCGTAAGCGGTCCTGGCGGCATCGCCGCTGGCCACGATCAGCTTTCTCGCTGCATGAAGGTGCAGCGTCTTTTGGTATTGCAGCGGGCTCATGCCTGTGGCCGCCTTGAAGTGGCGGTGGAAAGACGGCACGCTCATGCCGGCCAACTCGGCAAGCGCCGATACCGAAAGGGACGTGTCGACTTGCTGGCGTATCCGCTGGATCACCTCGCGGATTCTCGCCAGCTGGCCGTCCACGCTGAGCGCCTGTCGCAGCATGGGGGCATGCGGACTGCGCAGCAGTTGGTACAGCACCTCCCGCTCACGTCCTTTTGAAAGCGCGGCGATGTCATCGGGGCGATCCAGAAGCGCCAGCAGGCTGTCGAGCGCCTCCAGAAGCGGTTGCGAGACGGTCGCCACGCCGAATCCCATGGTTTGCGGCAATGTAGAAACCGGCGGCAGCTCGGTGACCAGGTTCGCGAGCATGGCGTGGTCGAGCGTCAGGCCCACTGCGACATAGGGCTTGTCGGTTTCCGCTTCGAGCACGCAACCGGTCGCGGGCAATTCGACGGCGGATGCGAAAGAGTGCGCCGTCCCGTAGCGGATGAGGTGACCGCCGACAAGAACCTGCTTCACGCCTTGCAGCACCACGCACACCATCGGCTGGCAGAACGCGGTTTCCGGGATCAGGGGTTGGCGGACGACACCGAGGCTCAGGTTGGGAATCGGTGTCTCGGTATGGATGCCGTCGACATGAGCGATGACCCGGTCACGCATTTTTTCGAGAAGTTCATCCATTCCCGGATCATGTGGCCCTTTCTTCGGCTTGGCAACGCGGCTGATAGGTTCAGGCAAGAGGTCGAGACGATCGACCTCGACCCTGTTTCGCGCATCGGCGATGGTCGGCAGGCACTCACATGAACCTGCGTACGGACACACCGCCATGACCCCCGAGAAAATCCCACCCAAGTCGTTTTCGCCATCGCCGCGCACCGTCGTCATCACCGGCGGCAACTCCGGCCTGGGTTTCGCCTGCGCCCGAACGCTGCTTGCCGCGTCGCCGCCATGGCACGTCGTTCTCGCCTGTCGCGATCCGGCGCGGGCGCGCGGCGCGGTCGATGCACTTCGAAAGACGGCGGTGGCCGGCGCAAAAGTCGAGGCAATGGTTCTGGACCTGGCATCGCTGGCTTCGGTACGCACGTTTTCTGCAGCGCTGAGCCGCAGGCTGAAGGCAGGCGAACTGCCACCTCTGCATGGCCTGGTCTGCAATGCCGCCATGCAGGGCGCGAAGGTGTTCACGATCGATGGCTTCGAATTCACATTCGGTGTGAATCACCTGGGGCACTTTCTGCTCGTGAACCTGCTGCTGCCGTTCCTCGAGGCGCCTGCACGCATCGCCGTCGTTGCCAGCGGCGTGCACGACCCGGCGCAACTGGAGGGGCTGCCGGCCAGTGCCGGCGTGCCTCCGCCTGCCTGGAACACCCCGGCCAAGCTCGCCCTCGGCGAACTTGGGCCGGAAGCCGCAGCTGACGATGCAGACGCCGACCGCGGCCGGCGCTATTCGACGGCCAAGCTCGCAAACATCTATTTCACCTATGGATTGGCTGCGCGACTGCCTCCTGGTGCGACGGTCAATGCATTCGATCCGGGCCTGATGCCGGGCACAGGCCTGGCCCGGGAATATTCCGCCATCGGCCGGTTCATGTGGCACTTCGTGATGCCAAGGGTGATCCCGCTGCTCCGCTTGCTCATCACGAAGAACATTCACACACCCGAGGCGTCCGGCGCGGCGCTCGCACGCCTCATCACCGATCCGGCGTTGGCCAAGACCAATGGCAGATATTTCGAAGGACTGCAGGAGATACGCTCCTCCGTCGCGTCGTACGACGAAGGCCGCGCGACGGAACTCTGGGAGGGCAGCACAGCCCTGACGGCCCAAGCGGCCTTCCGGCCGGTCCGCGGTACTCACACTGATGCGCAAGGCGTCAGTCGGGAACTTCCTGCGGCGAGTCCTGGGCGCAGCGCCTGAATGGCGTGCAGCACCAACCAGCACGCAGCAGATACATCGGCTATGCCTGCTGCATGCATGTCCGTGTCGATCGAGCTAGCTG
Source organism: Variovorax sp. RCC_210 (assembly GCF_041355175.1). NCBI lineage: Bacteria > Pseudomonadati > Pseudomonadota > Betaproteobacteria > Burkholderiales > Comamonadaceae > Variovorax > Variovorax sp. RCC_210. The sequence continues at coordinate 333,723 of NZ_JBFUPJ010000006.1, forward strand.
CGGCCAGAGCCAAGTCGAGCCGCCCGCCATCTGACCGGCGTGACCCCCTCCCATGCCTGGAACGCCCGCTGGAAGGAATTGAGTTCCTCGAAGCCCAGCAGGAACGCGATCTCGCCGAGTTCCAGCGTCGTGGCTTCGAGCATCTTGCAAGCGCTGGAACGACGGATGCCGTCGAGCAACTGCTGATAGCTGGTGCCGTCCATCGCCAGCCGGCGTTGCAAGGTGCGCGAACTCATGCACAGCTCGCTGGCGATGGCGGCCATGGCGGGGCGCTGTCCTTGCATGTGCGCTGCGATGCTGGCCTGGACACGTTCGATGAGCGAAGGCTGTGCCATGTGTTCCCGGAGCGCCGTTTCGAGGCCCGGAATCATCAACTCCAGCAATTCGGGGTTGTGCGACAGAAAGGGTTCGTCGAGCTTGCTGCGCGAGAAAACCAGCAGGTCGCGTGGTGCGCCGAAGCGGACTTCGCAGCCGAAATGCTGTGCCAGCATCTCGACGTTTCCGTGGGCGCGTGTGAACTCCAGGCGATGCGGCGCCAATCGCGCGCCGCCGGTTCCGAGCGAGAACAGGCGCACGATCGAGGCGAATCCGCCCTCGGACAGGTAGGCGGGCACGGGCTCCTCGCTCAGCAGCCATTGCGATTCGAGACTTGTCTCTTCGCCGCGCGTCGCCAGCGTCCAGACGGCCGGGCACACGATACGTTTGTAGCGTGAGATCTTGGCGATGGCCTCGGCGAAGTTCGCCGAGTGCAGGGCCGCGACAGTGGCGACGTCGTATCGCCCGGGCATGTGCCGCGCGCCGAGCTGCATTCCGAAATCCGCCGGCAGTCCCATCCCTTCGATGGCGCGCCAAAGCCCGAAGTACTGGCGCGTCGTCACGCTCGCCTTGCCGGCGTGGAACAGCGACTGCGGCAAGCCGGCGGCATGAAGAAGCCGATGCATGTCCAGGCCGTGCGCAGCAGCGAGGGCCGGGACGAAGGCCGGAAGAATGATCTGGTCTTTCAGCTGCATCGGGGAAGTGTAGGCAGGTCATTCCGGCGCGACGAATCGCATCGCGCCAACGCGATGCCCGGGATTGGCGCGTTCGGATGACGCGATGGCGCAATCGGATTCAGCGCGAACCGGGCTCTGCCCGAGAGTCGAGCTTCTTCATCGGAGTATTCATGGAAAAACGAGTTTCCCAGTGGGCGTTGGTGACCGGCGCATCGAGTGGCTTGGGTGCAGCGCTCGCCGCGGACCTCGCCGGTCGTCGCATCAACCTTGTGCTCGCCGCACGCCGCGAGCAACCGATGCAGCAGCTTGCGGCCCGGCTGCGCGAGGCGCACGGCGTCGATGTGCAGGTCGTGGCCATCGACCTCGCGCGACCCGGCAGTGCGCGCGCCTTGCAGGCACGCCTGGACGAGCGCGGCATCGCCGTGGACATCCTGATCAACAACGCGGCGTTCGGCCTCAGCGGTGCCTTTCTCGACCAGGACGAGGCGCGGCTCAACGAGATGATCCGGCTCGACGTGACGACTGTCACCGAGCTGGCCCAGGTCTTCGGGCAGCGCATGGCTGCGAGGAGGCGCGGGTACATGCTGCTAGTGGCGAGCATGGCGGCCTACCAGCCGACGCCGATGCTGGCGGTGTACGGCGCGGCCAAGGCGTACGTGTTGTCGCTGGGCGTGTCGCTGCACGCCGAGCTCGGCGGCCGCGACGTGAGCGTGACTGTGCTCTCGCCCGGCCTCATGGACACCGGCTTCGCCGCCGCGGCGCAATACCGCGCGCCGAAGTCGGCGCAGCGCGCCATGCTGGCACCAGCCGATGTCGCGCGCATCGGGCTCGACGCCATGTTCGCCGCCAGGTCGAGCGTGATCGCGGGGAGGCTCAACAACATCTCGGCGTTCCTGACGCGTTTCATGTCGCGCCGGCTCCAGGCCCGGCTCGTGCTCAAGATGGCCGTCAGCTCAAGCCATGACGATACTTTTCATTCGCCTGGATTCATCTTCAGGGAGGTTTGCTGAACCATGCGCGCGTCGTGCATTGCGAGCTTGCTCAGGAAGCATTTGAACAGTCGAACAGTGGAACGCGAGGGCGTGGTGGCGGGACGCAGTGTGGAACGGCCGACCTCTGGCAACCTGCGGGACAAAGCCGCCAGGCGGGATGCGATAATTTGACAAATGCGAATCATTGTCATCAACTCCAGGGGCCGCGGCCAAGCCTGACGGGCTGCGGCGAACCCAGAAGCTTCGATGGTGGTCGGCGAATCTCCCCTGCAGCAAACGGCGCACGCGCTCTACCGCGACCACCACGGATGGCTTTTCGGATGGTTGCGAGGCAAGCTGGGCAACAGCGGTGACGCGGCCGACATCGCGCACGACACCTTCATGCGCGTCTGGGTCGGGCTGCGGGCCGACACGGTTCCCGCGCTGCGCGAACCGCGCGCGTACCTGACGACGGTGGCCCGCCGGCTGGTAATCAACCACTACGAGCGGCAATCGCTGGAGCGGGCATATCACGCCTCGCTCGCGCTGATTCCCGAGGCGCTGGCGCCCTCGGTCGAAGAGCGCGCCATCCTGCTCGAGACGCTGCACGAAATCGACGCCCTGCTCGACGAGCTGCCCGCCAGGGTGCGAACGGCCTTCCTGCTTTCCCAGCTCGAAGGCCTCGGCTACGAAGACATCGCGCTGCGCTTGCAGGTGAGCGTGCGCACGGTCACGCGCTACATGGCGCAAGGCTTCGCGCAGTGCCTGCGGCTGATGCTGGCCCAGCCCGCATGAGCACGTCGCGGGCGCGGGACGTGGTCGATGCGCGCCTGGTCGACGAGGCCGCGCAGTGGTTGGCGCGCATGCACGCCGGCCGGTTCAGCGAGGCCGATGCGCGGCGCTGCGAGCAGTGGCGCAACCAGAGTCCCGAGCACCAGCGCGTGTGGCAAAGCGCCGAGCAACTGAGCCGCAAGTTCGGCGCGGTGCTGCCGGCGGTCGGCATGCCGGTGCTCGACCGGCGGCGCGGGCTGGCGAACCGCAGGGCCGTGCTTCGCACCGTGGCCGTGCTGCTGGGCGCGCCGTCGGTCGCATGGATCGGCTATCGCTCCGTGCCCTGGCAGGCGCTGGGCGCCGAGTACCGCACGGCCACGGGCGAACGCCGTGACATCGAATTGGCCGACGGGAGCCGCGTCGCGCTGAACACCGCAACCGCAATCGACGTGATGTTCGACGCCACGCAACGCCTGGTGCGGCAGCGGGGAGGGGAGATCCTGGTCGACACCGCGCCCGACCCGGCCCCCGGCGCGCACCGCCCTTTTTCAGTGGAAACAGCGCAGGGCCGCCTGCGTGCGCTGGGCATGCGCTTCATCGTGCGCAGCGAAGAAGGCCGCAGCCGCCTGACGGTGCTTGCTGGCGCCGTCGAGGTGCGACCGGTGCGCGCTGCCGACGCGCCCGCGGTGATCGCCGCCGGGCAGCAGGTGACTTTCACCGCCGACGCACTGGGCCCCGTGACCGCTGCCAGTCCGGGTGCCGGCGCCTGGACGCAGGGCGTGCTCTATGCCGAGGAGATGCCGTTGGCCGAACTGCTGGCCGAGATCGGGCGCTATCGCAGCGGCATCCTGCGTTGCGATCCGGCCGTGGCGACGCTGCGCGTGTCGGGCGCTTTCCAGCTGGCCGACACCGACCGCATCCTCGATGTGCTGGCGCAGACACTGCCCGTGCGCATCGATGCGCGCACCCGCTACTGGGTGAGCGTCAACGCGCGCTGAAATCGCTGCGAATTTTTTTGTCGAAAACGTGTCCGGTTCGGGCGGCTCGCCTGTCATGTCGGTTGAAACCCTTTCACCGACCGATTTGCGACAAGGACATTCCGACATGACCGACCGGCCCCCCGTACCCCAGACCTTCCCCGGCCCGCAACGCCGACAGCGCCCGAGCGTGCGCGCGGTGCACGGCGCTGTGTGCGCGTTCGCGATGACCGCCACCGCGCTGGCCACCGCCTTGGCCTTGGCCACTTCGCAGGCCCACGCGGCGGACGCCGTCGCCGCACCCGCGCGCAAGGCCTACAGCATTCCCGCCGGCGCGCTCGGCCCGGCCTTGCTGAGCTTCGCAGGGCAGGCGGGCGTCAACCTCAGCCTCGACCTTGCCCGCACGCGCGGGCTGACAACGCCCGGCCTGGCCGGCGAATTCTCGGTAGAAGAAGGCTTTGCCCGCCTGCTGGCCGGCAGCGGCCTGCGCACGCGGCGGCTCGCGGGCGGGGACTTCACGCTGGATGCCGTGACACCACCGACTGCCGCCGCCACCGCCGGCGCGGCCGCCGCACCGCAGGCCGGGTCCGCATCTCCAGGCGCCGAACTGCCCGCCGTCACGGTCACGGCGCGCACGCAAAGCAACCTCATGGCGCCCACGCGCCAGGTGACGGTGCTCGAGCGCGAAGAGCTCGACACCTTGCGCCAGGGCTCCGACAGCGTGGCCACGCTGCTGAGCAAGGTGGTGCCGGGCATGGCCGACTCGAGCCACACCATCACCGATTTCGGCCAGACCCTGCGCGGGCGCAACATGCTGGTGCTGGTCGACGGCATTCCGCTGAACACCAACCGCGATTCGTCGCGCAACCTCGCGAACGTCAGCCCGGCGGACATCGAGCAGGTCGAGGTGCTGCGCGGCAGCAGCGCCATCTACGGCAGCGGCGCGGCCGGCGGCATCGTCTCGATCCGCACGCGCCAGCCCAGCGGCGAGACGCGCGTGGAAACCACCTTCACCGGCGTGTCGCCGCTGTCGCGGCTGGGCTCCTCCGGCCTGGGCGGCGAGGTGCAGCACTACCTGTCGGGCGGCGGCGAAAAACTCGACTATTCGGTGGGCCTGGGCGCGCGCCACATCGGCGGCTCGTTCGACGCGCGCGGCGACCGCATTGCGCCGGAGCCCAGCCAGGGCGACCTGTTCGATTCGAGCATCTACAACGCCTCGGCCAAGATCGGCTACCGCATCGACGCGGACCAGCGGCTGCAGCTGTCGGCGAGCCACCACGACGCCATCCAGGACACCGACTACGGCTCCGACCCCGCGGTGGCGAAGCTCGCCGCGGGCACGGCCGCGGCGCGGCCGCTGAAGGGACTGCGGCTCGCCGAGCAGAACCGCGTGAAGAACACGCTCCTGGGGCTGGACTACCAGCACCGCGACGTGGCCGGCAGCACGCTGGCCGCGCAGCTGTACTACCGCGACTTCTTCACCCGCTTCGCGCCCTTCGATGCGCGCGGCGTGCCCGTGCGCGGCGCCAACGTCGACCAGGTGACGCAAAACTCGAGCGTGTTCGGCGGCCGCCTCACCGTCAAGACGCCATTCGGCGCGGACAAGAAAACCCAGCTGACCTGGGGCGCGGACTTCAACCAGGAGCGCACCGACATGCCGCTCGATGTGTTCGACCCCAAGCTCTACGACGCCAGCGGCGGCCTGCAGTTCCACAAGACCGGCACGCTGATCTTCATGCCGCCGATCACCACGCGCAGCCTGGGCGGCTTCGCGCAGCTGCAGCACAAGTTCAGCGACCGGTGGTCGGTGGAGGGCGGCGCGCGCTACGACCGCGCCAGCGCGCGCTTCGACAACTTCGTGCCGCTGTCGCAATCGCGCGCGGCCAGCCCGCGCCAGGTGACGGGCGGCACGGTCGACTACGGCGCGTGGACGTACAACGCGGGCGTGGTCTTCAACCCGGTGAAGTCGCAAGACCTGTATGCGTCGTACAGCCAGGGCTTCGAGCTGCCCGACATCGGCCTGCAGGTGCGCAACGCGACGCCGTCGTTCAATATCGCGGGCTCCGACCTGGCGCCGGTGAAGACCGACACCGTGGAGCTGGGCTGGCGCGGGCGCTTCGCCAACACCTTGGCGAACCTGGCGGTGTTCCAGTCGCAGTCCGACCTGGGCGCGGTGCAGAGCTTCAACAACGGCCTGAGCCTGCTGCGCACCAAGGAACGCATCCACGGCGTCGAAGGCGGCGTCGACCACTTCAGCGACGACGAACGCTGGGCCATGGGCGCGACCTTCACCTGGATGAAGGGGCGCGAGTTGCCGCAAGGCAGCAGCAGCTACCAGGACATGACGGGCTACCGCATTCCGCCGCTGAAGCTCACGGCCTACGTCGAATACAGGCCGACCAGCGCGTGGAGCCATCGCTTGCAGGCGACCTCGTACGCCTCGAAGGACTACCGGCTCGACGGCGCAAGCAGCTTCGGGCGGCGCGACACGCGCGGCTACACCACGGTCGACCTGGTCAGCCGCTGGAAGATCGACGAGAAGAACAACGTGGTCATCGGCATCGAGAACCTGTTCAACCGCCGCTACTTTCCGCTGTACAGCCAGCTGCTTCGCAACAACAACAACACGAGCCGGCTGCCCGCCGCGGGTGCGGTGCTGAAGGTGAGCTACACGCACCGCTGGTAGGCGGGGCCGGTCAAGGCGGTGCCGACGCCAACGGCATCGGCGCGTGCTGCCGCCGCCGGATCCACAGCATCGTCAATGCCAGCCAGACCATGCCTTCGCAGACGGACGCCAGCACGTCGCTCAGGTAGTGCGCTCCCACCACGACGCGGCTGAACGCCACTGCCGCGACCGCCAGCGCGCACAGGGTCACGGCGCCGGCGCGTGCGCGCGGCCCCATACCGGAGGCCAGCAGCACATGGCAGGCGACCAGGCCGTAGAGCATGGCCGCCGCGATGGTGTGGCCGCTCGGAAAACTGAACGTGCTCGACACGGCGGCCGAGGGCCAGCGGGGCGGGCGAGGCCGCTCGAAGACCTGCTTGAGAACCCAGTTCATCGCCATGGCGCCGAGCGGCGAAACCAGCGCCGCGGCCAACCACCGGCCCTCATGCCGGCGCCACAGGAAGACGCACAGCAGCATCAGGTAGATCACGACGAAGCCCGTGTCGTGGAGATGGCTGGTCCAGCACATCGCCTGGTACAGGACGCCGTCGCCGGCGAAGGCGAAGTGCCGGTGCACCATGGCATCGAGCCCGGGAAACCACGTGCCGCGAAACACGGCGAGCGCGAGCGCGACGAAACCGGCGGCGCCCGCGATGGCCAGAGACAGGAGGGCGCAGGGCGACGGCGACGAGTGATGGGAAGCGCGATGCGCAATGCGCGAAGAGGGGTGTCGATGGCTCACCCGCCGAAGATCGCGTACGGGTCCTTAACTCCGCCTTAAACCAATGCACCGCGGGCGTGAATCCGTGAGCAGGCGAAGTCCCGGTCCGCGGCGCAGCTTGCGGCGCTCGCCCGCGCCGGCGCCACTGATCGGATTCGTTCTTTGTGGAATACGGCGTGCTGTCGTGGTGCTGTAGTGAAAAGCATGCGTCGATGCGCCGCTTTCGCGTCTTTTCGGCGCGTTGTGCAACCAATTACCGATTGACAAACACGATGCGGCTGGCAGTCTTGCGTTTGCAGCATCCCCCAGCGTTCCGGCGTCCGACCAGGAGAAGAAAATGCAAAGTGGCCTACGCCAGTTGTATGTCTATTCGGCAGCGCGCACGAACAGCCTGTTCGCTCTTGCGGCGGCGCTTGCGGGCGTCTGTTCCTGGCTCGTCTACTGGTTCGGCGAGTGAGCCGCGAGGCAGCGCCTTTTCTTCACAACGAACTTCCGCCTACCGGCGCTCATCGGCCGTCTTGAGCTCGAGGTATGTCGCGCGATCGACTTCGTGCAGCTGCGTCGGATACCGCTCGGTGGTGCTGTACCACGCGTTGCGGCGGCCCGATGTGTCGGGCGCGGAAAGGAATGCTTCCACGGCGAGAAAGTAGCGCATGGCGTTGCGCTCCAGCAGGCCGTGCGTGCCCCGGATGAAATCGGGTTCGCCATCGGCCGTCTTTCCGGTGACCGTGAAGCCGACTTTCGAGCGGCCGAAGGTCGCGAGGTAGGCCTGCATCGCCGCGGCGGTCAACGCGCTTTCGTCGTAGGCGTAGGAGAAGTGCAGGAAGCTGTGCGCGCCGTCGACGGGCACGGCCTCGAAGGCGATGCGGTAGTTGCCGGTGCCCAGAGGCCCTTGCGCCGCGTGCAGCTGCAGCGACATGTACTGCGGCGCGGCCTGCGCCACGCGAAAGTCGAAGGCCAGTTGAAAAGCGCTGTCGATCGGCCGGTCGTACTTGCGCACCACGCTCAGCGAGATGCCGGGCACGCCCGCGCCGCTGTCGGCGGTCACGCTGCACGCCCGGTTGTTGATGTGCAGCAGCAGGGCCTCGCACCACGCCTGTGGCTTGCCCAGCGAAGCGGACATGACGGCCAGCGGGTGATCGACGATGGCGTACACCTCGCCCTGGAGGCCGTGCGGCGTGTCGCTCGCGTGCAGCAGCACCGGGCGCTTCAGGGGCGATCGAGCCAGCTGCTCGCGCATGTCCAGCAGCTTGGCGGACAGCGCGTCGGCATCCGACGCGTGCGCCGGAACTCCCCCGAGCGCAAAGCCGAGGGTCAGCGCCGCGGCGGCGCCGCGCAGCAATTGGAGGTGGAAGGCGTGCATGGCCTTCGCAGTGTCGAGCGCGCTGACTTAAGGGGCACTTATGGGGCACTTACGGGGAGCATGCTCCCTCGTTTCTCAAGGCTGCGACCGACGTCCCGCTATCGGTCGAAGCGCGCGCGCACCGTCAGCCCGGCGCCGGCTGGTCCGTCCTGCAGCGAGACGCTCGCGCCGTTGCGCTCGGCCAGCGCCTTGACGATGGCCAGCCCGAGCCCGCTGCCCGACGGATCGCCGTCGCGAACGTGCTCGCCGGCGCCGCGGTAGAAGCGGTCGAACACGCGCTCGCGCTCGGCCGGCGCAATGCCCGGGCCGTCGTCGCTCACGTACAGCTCCGCCGTGCCGTCGCTCGTCACCGACGCGCCCACGTCGACCCGGCTGCCCGGCGGCACATAGTGCAGCGCATTGCGCACCAGGTTGTTGAGCACGACCTGCAGCTCGTGCAGGTCCGCGGCAACCGTGGCCTTCGAGCCCGCCTCCGCGCCCAGGTCGATCTGCCGCAGGGATGCGGCGCGCGAAAAGGCCGACACGGTGTCGAGCACCAGCCGGTCGAGGTCGACCTGCTCGCGCGGAGCGCGCCGCGCCTCGATCGCCTCGACGGCATCGGGGCCGGCGCGCGACAGTTGCAGCAGTTGCTCGACCAGCCGTTGCAGCCGGTCGATGCCTTCGCGCGTGTCGCGCAGCGCGGCGGCGCGTGTCGCATCGTCGTGCGCCTGCTCGAGCAGGTCGATCTGCAGCCGCACCGCGGTCACCGGCGAGCGCAGCTCGTGCGCCGCGTCGGCGACGAACTGCTGCTGCGTGGCGAAGGCGTCGGCCACGCGTTTCATCAGGCCGTTGAAAGCACCGACCAGCGGCTGCAGCTCCCCGGGCATCTCGGCGCCGTCGATCGGCTCGAGCGTGAGCGCATTGCGCTGCGCGATCTGCGCCGTGGCCTCGCCGAGCGGCGCCAGCCCGCGCCGCAACGCGATGACCAGCAGCGCGCCGATCAGCAACGCAAGCACCAGCAGCGGCGCCAGCAGCTTGGAGGCCGCCTCGACCGCCATCTGGTGGCGCGCCGCGGTGCGTTGCGCCGCGAGCACCACGAAGCGATCGTCCACGACCGTGAAGCCGCGCCATTCGACGCCGTCGAGCATCAGCTGGCGCGCGCCCGGCGCGGCGGAGAAGGCGAACGCGTAGTCGCCGTAGGGCCCATCGACGGCGCTGCCGTCGCGCCGCCAGACGCGCGTGACGAGGTCGCCCTGGTCGGGCGCCGGTTCGCCGCGCGGCCGCGTGGGCGTCACCGCCAGCAGCTGGCCGTTGGTGTGATAGCGCGCGACCGACGTGGCGACCTCGCGCAGGTTGTCGTCGAGCACCTCGTTCATCTCGTCGAGCACGAAGACGTAGCTCACCAGCACCAGCAGGATCGAGCCGAACGCGAGCGCGCCCAGCGTCCATTGCAGCAGTCCACGCCGGAGCGAGCGCAAGGTGTTCAGTCCGCCACGCGGTAGCCCACGCCGCGCACGTTGACGATGGCCGCGGCGCCTAGCTTCTTGCGCAGGTAGTGCAGGTGCACCTCGACGGCATTGCTGCCGATTTCTTCTCCCCAGCCGTACATGGATTCCTCCAGCTTCTCCTTGGACAGCACGGCGCCGGGGCGCTGCATGAGCGTTTCGAGCAGCGCGAATTCGCGTGCCGACAGCGCCACCGGCGCGCCGGCCTGCGTCACCGTGCGGCGCAGCGGGTCGAGCACCAGGTCTCCCGCCACCAGCTGCGATGAGCCGCTGCCCGCGCGGCGGCGAATCAGCGCCCGTGCGCGCGCCACCAGCTCGTCCATGTCGAAAGGCTTCACCAGGTAGTCGTCGGCCCCGGCGTTCAGGCCGGCGATGCGCGATGCCACGGCGTCGCGGGCGGTCGCCACGAGAACGGGCAGGTGGTTGCCCTGGCGGCGCATGCTCTCGAGCAAGGTCATGCCGTCTTTCACGGGCAGGCCCAGGTCGAGGATGGCAAGGTCGTAGACCGCGTCGCGCAGCGCGAGCTCGGCGGCCGCGCCGTCGTGCGCCCAGTCGACCGCGAAGCCGGCGTTGAGCAGCCCCTGGCGCACGGCCTTGCCGATCATGGGGTCGTCTTCGACGAGAAGCAGGCGCATGGGTGGTGAGGCTTCAGTCCAGGTGCAGCAAACGCAGCGCGGCGCGCTCGCACGCATCGTAGCGCGACCACAGCGGCCGGCTCCATGTTTCCAGCGCAGGCCGCAGCACCCGCGCCAGGCCCGCGCCCGCGGCCGCGACCGGGAGCGCGGCCGCCACGTCGAACGGAAAGTGCACGCCCAGGTACACGCGCGCCCAGCCGACCAGCACGCCCGCGCCCATCAACGGAAAGACCAGCCACGAGCCGCGCGCGGTGGCCAGCGTGGCGAACGCAAGGCTCCACAGCAGCGTGACATGGTCGCTCGGCAGGCCGGGGTCGGCGGCGTGCGCCAGGTATTGGTGGCCGAGGTGCATGGCGAACGGCCGCGGCGACGGCCATGCGAGGCCCACGAGTTGCGCGAGGCCGAGGGCCATCACGGCGGCGACAGCCACATGCACCAGGTCGAGCCGCACCGCGCGCCCGCCGCGCACCCACAGCGCGACCCAGGTCACCGGCACGGCCAGCACGAGCCACTGCGCCAGGGCGCGCGCGAGCGCCAGCGCGGCGTGGCCGGGCTGCGCGCCGGCGTTGATCAGCTCGAAGAGGTGGATGTTGTCGAAGGTCATGCAGGAGGGGCATGTTCGCGGCGCGTCACTTAACGCCGGCTTAAGTCCCTCGATGGCCTGTGCGCTGCGCCGCCTTAAGCCATGGGTAAGTCGTGGCCGCCGAAGCTCGGGCCACGACGGATCGACATGAACGCTTCTGCACACCACCCCTCCTCATCGTCTTCATTGCGCGCACCGCTGCTCGCCACGCTGGCGCTGTGCGCCGCGCTCGGCGGCTGCGCTGCCTACCATGCCGCGCCGTTGCCCGATGCGGCGTCGTTCCCGGCGACAGTGCCACACGCCGCGCTCGACGGCATCGACGGTGCCTTGCCAGCCCTGCCGGCCAAACCCTTCGATGCCGGCGACGGCCTCGACCTCGATGAGGTCGCCACGCTCGCGGTGGTCAACAACCCCGACCTGCGCATCGCGCGCGCCGCGGCCGGCGTGTCGGCCGCGCAGGCTTTCTCGGCCCGGCTGTTGCCCGACCCCCAGGTAAGCCTGACCCGCGACTTTCCCGATGTGACCGGCGCGGGCATCACGAGCGCGTTCGTGGCCGGCGCGAGCTACGCCATCAACGCACTCATCACGCATGCCGCCACCGTCGAGGCCGCCGATGCCGATGCGCGGCAGGCACGCGGCAACCTGCTGTGGCAGGAATGGCAGGTGATCGCGCAGGCGCGGCTGCTGTACGTGCGGCTGGACGCCGCGCGCCAACGCCGTGTCCTGCTCGAGCGCACCTCCGCGCTGATGGCCGATCGCTACCGCCGCACCGGCGAAGCGCTCGCGGCCGGCCTGCTCACCGCCGACGCGGTGTCGCCGCACCTGGCCGCGCTGCAAGACGTGCAACGGCAGCTGCACGACCTCGAGCGCCAGACCCATCAGGCCGACAGCGACCTGCATGCGTTGCTGGGCCTCGCGCCCGACACCGCGTTGCGGCTCCAGGGGAGCGCCGCGCTGCCCGCGTTCGACGCCGCGGCCGTGCGCGCGGCGGCCGACCGCCGGCTCTCGGCCCGCCCGGACATCGCGGCGCTGCGCGAGGGCTACGCCGCGCAGGACGCGCGCGTGCGGGTGGCGCTGCTGGGCCAGTTCCCGGCGCTCACGCTGGGCGTGCAACGTTCGCGCGACACCAGCAACACCTTCACGCGCGGCTTCGGCATCACCCTGGGGTTGCCGATCTTCAACGGGAACCGCGGAGAGATCGCGGTGCAGAACGCCACGCGCGACAAGCTGCGCGCCGAGTACCAGCAGCGCCTGAACGCCGGGGTGACCGACATCGCGCGCGTGACCGCCGAGCAGGCGATCAGCCAGCGCCAGCTTGCGGACGTCGACGCGGCCCTTGCGCAGCTCGAAGCCAGCGCCCGGCGCGTGCGCGCGGCCTGGCAGGCCGGAAACGCCGACGCGCTCGCGCTGGCGAGCGCAGAGACCGCATGGCTCGCGAAGCAGGGCGAACGCATCGACGCGATGCAGGCCATCCAGGAGCAGCGCGTCGGCCTGCTCACGCTCACCGGCGGCTATGAAGCCGCCGCCAAAGAACCCACATGAAACCGAATCGAATTTCTTTCCAGGCCAAGGCCGTTGCCTCGGTGGCGGCCACGTTGCTGCTGATGGCGGGCGCCGTGATGGTGTTCAGGGCGGGCGCCTCGGCCAAGCCCGCGGCCGCCGCGCCCGCGCAGGACGTGGTGGCCACCATTGCGTCCGTGGTGCCCGTGCGCACGCGCGTGCCCCTCACGGTGACGGCCTGGGGCGACGTGGCGCCGGCGCAGTCGGAGTCGATGAGCCTGCCGCGCGCGGGGCAGCTCGTGGCCTTGCCTGTCGTGGTGGGCCAGCGCGTGCGCAAGGGCACGGTGGTGGCGCGCGTCGCACCGGACTCGGCCTCGGAAACCGGCTATGCCACCGCGCAGAACGCGTGGCGGCTCGCGCAAGGTGAGAGCCAGCGCACGCAGGCCCTCTTCAAGCTGCAGCTGGCCACGGTGTCGCAAGTGGAGGCAGCTCGCAAGAGCGAGCAGGACGCGCAAGCCGCGCTCGACGCACTGCGCAAGACCGGCGCCGGCGCCGGGGAAGCGGCCGTTGCCGCGCCGTTCGACGGCGTGGTGACGGCGCTCAACGCGGCGTTGGGCGACCGGCTGGCGGCGAACGCGTCGATCCTGCAGCTCGGGCGCGTCGACACGCTGCGTGTCAACCTCGGCATCGAGCCTGCCCGCCGGGCGGCGGTGCACCTGGGCGACGTCGTCAGCCTCACGGCGTTGCCGTCGCAGGGTTCCTCGTCGGGGAACAGCAACGGCAACGCGACCCTGCCGGCCGGAAGCAGCAACGCGACCCTGCCGGCCGCAGTGCAGGGCCATGTATCGAGCCTGCAGGACCTGGTCGACGCGAAGACGCAGCTGGTCAACGCGGTGGTGCAGGTGCCTGCCGCGTCCGCCGGCGCGCTGGTGCTCGGCATGCGCGTGCAGGCCGGCATTTCGACCGGCAGCGTCGACGGCTGGCTGGTGCCGCGCCTGGCAGTGCTCAACGACAGCCAGGGCGACTACGTGTTCCAGGTGCGCGACGGCACGGCGCACCGCGTCGGCGTGCAGCCGCGTGCCGAGGTGCACGGCCAGGTCGCGGTCGACGGCGCCATCGACGCGGCGTTGCCGGTGGTGTCGCTCGGCAACTACGAGCTCCAGGAAGGCATGAAGGTTCGGGAGGGTGCCAAGTGAAGGCGGCCGCGTGGCTGTCCGCGCACCGCCGGTCCGTGCTGTTCCTGGTGGCGCTGCTTGCGCTGGCGGGGGCGCTCGCGGCATTCAGGCTGCCGGTGTCGCTGTTTCCCACGGTGCAGTTTCCGCGCGTGTCGCTGTCGCTGGACGCTGGCGACCAGCCCGCGAGCCAGATGGAACTGCAGGTGACGCGCCCGGTCGAGGAGGCGGTGCGCAGCATTGCCGGCGTGACCAACGTGCGCTCCACCACCAGCCGCGGCAGCGCGGAGGTGTCGGTGAGCTTCGACTGGGGCAGCGACATGGTGGCGGCCACCTTGCAGGTCAACGCCGCGGTGGCGCAGATCCAGTCGCAGCTGCCGCCCGGCACGCGGGTGGCCGCGCGCCGCATGGACCCGACGGTGTTTCCCATCATTGCCTACAGCCTGACCTCGAAGAGCCTGTCGCCGACCGCGCTGCGCGACCTTGCGAGCTACCAGCTGCGCCCGTTGCTGTCGGGCATTGCGGGCGTGGCCACGGTGCAGGTGCAGGGCGGTGCCTCGGAAGAGGTGCGCGTGAGCGCCGATCCGCGCCGGCTGCAGGCCTACGGCCTGTCGATGGACGACCTGTCGAAGGCCTTGGCGGCCGGCAACTCGCTGAGCGCGGCCGGCCGGCTCGAAGACCACTACAAGCTCTACCTGGTGCTGGCCGACACGCGGCTGGCCGGCGTCGACGATGTGCGCCAGGCCGTGGTGGCCAGCGGCGCCAACGGCGTGGTGCGCGTCGGCGACGTGGCCGAGGTGGCGCGCTCGACCACGCCCGAATGGCTGCGCGTGACGGCCGATGGCCGCGACGCGGTGCTGCTGTCCATCCGCCAGCAGCCGGGCAGCAACAGCGTGCAGATCGCGACCGACGTGAAAGCCGCGCTCGACGGCTTCGCCGGCCAGTTGCCGAAGGACGTGCGCGTGGCCAACTGGTACGACCAGAGCGAACTGGTCACGGCCTCGGCCAGCAGCGTGCGCGACGCGATCCTGATCGGCGTGGTGCTCGCAGCGATCGTGCTGGTGGTGTTCCTGCGCAACCTGCGCGTGACCGCCATCGCCGTGGTGATGGTGCCGGCCGTGCTGGCCATCACCGTCGTGGTGCTGCAGCTGCTGGGCATGAGCTTCAACATCATGACGCTGGGCGGCATGGCGGCGGCCGTGGGGCTGGTGATCGACGATGCCATCGTGATGATCGAGCACATCGAGCGCCGCCTGGCCGAGGCCAGCGAGAAGGCCAGCCAGGAGGCCAGCGAGAAGGCCAGCCAGGAGGCCAGCGAGAACAGCGCAGGCGGGCGCCTGGGCGTGGTCGATGCGGCGATGGAGTTCCTGCGCCCGCTGGCCGGTTCGAGCGCGGCCACGCTGGTGATCTTCGCGCCGCTGGCGTTTCTCTCGGGCGTGACGGGCGCTTTCTTCAAGGCGCTGTCGCTCACCATGGCCTCGGCGTTGTCCATCTCGTTCCTCGTCACCTGGCTGGCGGTGCCGCTGCTGGCCAGCTTCCTGCTCGGCAGGCAGCACAGGCCCGCGGCGGACGACCGCGTCACGCGCTGGTTCAAGCTGCGCTATCGCCATTGGCTGCTGCGCTGCATCGCGCGGCCCTGGGTGCTCGTGGTGTGCGTGGCCGTGCTGCTGGGCACGGGCGGCTTCGCGTTCAGGCAGGTGGGCTCGGGCTTCATGCCGTCGATGGACGAGGGCGGCTTCATCCTCGACTACCGCACGCCGCCGGGCACGGCGCTGTCGGAAACCGACCGGCTGCTGCAGCATGTAGAGGCCATCGTGCGCGACACGCCCGAGGTCGACACCTATTCGCGCCGCACCGGCACCGGCCTGGGCGGTGGCCTCAGCGAAACCAACCAGGGCGACTTCTTCATCCGGCTCAAGGCAGGCCGGCGCCGGCCGGTGCAGGAGGTGATGCAGGACGTGCGCAGCCGCGTCGAGCACCAGGTGCCGGGCGTGAACGTCGAGCTGGCGCAGCTGATGGAAGACCTGATCGGCGACCTGACCGCGGTGCCGCAGCCGGTCGAGGTGAAGCTGTTCGCGGCCGACGCGGCGCTGCTGCCGGGCGCGGCCGCGCAGGTGGCGCAGCGCATCGGCAAGGTGCCGGGCCTGGTCGAGGTGCGCTCTGGCATCAACCCCGCGGGCGATGCCCTCGCGGTGCACGTGAACCGGGTGGCCGCTGCGGCCGAAGGCCTCGACCCCGACCAGGTCACGCGCGCGCTGCAGGCGGCGTTGGCCGGCTCGGTGGCCACGTCGTATGCGCAGGAGACCAAGATCGTGGGCGTGCGCGTGTGGACGCCGGCGGACAGCCGCGCGACGCAGTCGCAGCTCGACGACCTGCCGCTGCGCGCGCCCGACGGCCACCTGGTGCCGCTGGCCCGCATCGCGAGCTTCGAGACCTTGAGGGGGCAGCCGCAGATCACGCGCGAGAACCTCAAGGCGATGATCGCCGTCACCGGCCGCATCGAGGGGCGCGACCTCGGTTCCGTGGTGCAGGACGTGAAGCAGGTGCTGTCGGCCGACGGCGCACTGCCCAAGGGCGTGTACTACGAGCTCGGCGGCCTCTACCAGCAACAGCAGATCGCGTTCAAGGGCCTGATGACGGTCTTCGCAGCGGCGGTGGCGCTGGTGTTCCTGCTGCTGCTTTTTCTCTACGAGAGCTTCACGGTGGCGTTTGCCATCCTGTGCACCTCGCTGCTGTCGGTCTCGGCGGTGTTTATCGGGCTGTGGCTCACCGGCATCGAGCTGAACATCTCGGCCATGATGGGCATGACGATGATCATCGGCATCGCGACCGAGGTCGCGGTGTTCTATTTCTCGGAGCAGCGGCAGCGCCACCGCGCGGGGCGCGACCTGCGCCGCAGCCTGGTGGGCGCCGGGCAATTTCGCGCGCGGCCCATCGCCATGACCACGCTCGCGGCCATCCTGACGCTGCTGCCGCTCGCGTTGGCCATCGGCGCCGGCTCGGAGATGCAGCAGCCCCTGGCGATCGCGATCATTTCGGGCCTGGTGGTGCAACTGCCGCTGGTGCTGTTCTTCATGCCGACGCTGTACGCATGGCTGGAGCGGCGCAAGGGCGCCGCCCCTTCGGCGGCAAATACCCCCACGGACGTGCCCAAAATTGTGAATTAGTAGCACTTGGCAGTACTACTATCGCGCCCCGTGCCGAGCCCTTTTCCTCGTTTGATCGTCTCGTCTTGCCCCTGCTGCATGCCAGCTTCGCGGGGCGCCTCCCCTGGCCCGAACCCTGGAGATTCCTGATGAACCCACGCAGCAACGCATCCGAATGCGCGCTGGCCTGCCTTGTCTCCCTTGTCTCCCTTGCTGCACTGGCCGGGGCCATGCCTGCCCAGGCTGCAGCCGCCGACGAACTCACGCTGTACACCACGCGCGAGCCCGCGCTGATCCAGCCGCTGATCTCGGCCTTCAGCGCGCA
>NZ_JBFUPJ010000007.1:0-343280 GCF_041355175.1 Variovorax sp. RCC_210
GGGGATCAGGGCCGCAGCTGTTTGAGCGAAGCGAGTTCTGCGGACCCCCCTCTACGTCGAGCACCGCAGGTTGCCCGTAGCGAAGCGAAGGGACGCAGACAGCAGGGTCGCCTTTTCTTTGGCTACTTTCTTTTGGCGAAGCAAAAGAAAGTAGATCGCCCGCCGGGGCGAGACCCGGCCGACAGCCTAAAGAAAATTCACAGCCAGAAGCAAGCACCGGCAGCAAGCGACTTACTTCTTCCCCTCATCTACCCAAACATCCGCCAGATTCGACTCCACCCCATCCGCCGTCAGCGAATGGTCATGCACCCGCTGGCTGGCGATGGTGATGAACACCGGCTGGTACAGGTTCAGGTCGGGCACGTCGCGCGCGACGGTGTCCTGGAAGTCCTTGAACAGCTTCAGCCGCTTCGCCGGGTCGTTCTCTACGGCGGCGTCTTCCAGTAGCTTGTCGACCACCGGGTTCTGGTAGTGCGTGCCGTTGGAGAAGGGCACGCCCTTGATGAAGTTCTTCGACCAGTACAGCCGCTGCACGCCCACGGTGGGGTCGAACAGGTTGCTGGCGCCGTTGTGGGTGAAGGCGAAGTCGCGGTCGGTGTAAATGCGCTTGATGAAGGCGCTCGGGTCCTGCGCGCGCACGGTCACGGCGATGCCCACGCGCGCGAGCGCGGAGCGCAGGTAGTCGGCCAGGCGCGGGCCGTCGGCGCCGATGGGGTTGAAGTCCAGCGGCACGGCGAAGCGCACGCCGCCGGCCTTCTTCGGGTAGCCGGCCTCGTCGAGCAGGGCGTTGGCCTTCTTCACGTCGAAGGCGTAGGGCGAGGGCGCGGGGTCGTGGAAGGCCTTCAGGCCCGGCGCGATGGGCGAGTAGCTGACCTGGCCGTAGCCGTAGTTCACCACCTTCACGATCACGCCGCGGTCCACGGCGTGGGCCACGGCCTGGCGCACCTTCTCGTTCTTGAAGTACTCGTTGTCGAGGTTGAACTCCAGGCGCGTCACGTTCGACGAGTAGCTGTTGCCCTTGGTCTCGAAGCGCAGCGCGGGCACCTTCTTCAGGCGCTCCAGGTCGGCCAGCGGCACGGGGGTGCGGTAGCCCAGGTCGACGGTGCCGGTCTCGAAGGCCACGGCCGCCGCCGCGGGGTCGGTCACGAAGCGCACGATGAGCTGGTCGACGAAGGGCTTGGGCTTGTCCCAGTAGTCGGCGTTGCGCTCGTACACGATGTGGCTGCCGCGCACCCACTCCTTGAACTTGAACGGGCCGGTGCCGATGGGCGCGTTGTTGTTCGGATTGTTCGCCGGGTCGGTGCCCTCGTAGATGTGCTTGGGCACGATGGGCGTCTCGGTGGCGACCAGCGCGCGAATCAGGTACGGCGCGGGCTTGGACAGCCGCAGGATGGCGGTGTACTTGTCGGGCGTGTCGATGGCGGTGAGGTTGGCAAAAGTGTTGCGCCCGCGCGGGTGGATCTTTTTCAGCAGCTCGATGGAATACGCCACGTCGGCAGAGGTGAAGTCCTTGCCGTCGTGCCACTTCACGCCCTGGCGCAGGGTGAAGGTGTAGGTCAGGCCGTCGGGGCTGATGGCCCACTTGGTGGCCAGCTGCGGCTGCGGGTTGACGTCGTAGTCGTACTTCAGCAGCCCTTCGGTGACCTTGGCGCTCACGCTGAGGATGGGCGTGGCCACGTTGCCGATGGTGACGAGCGCGGTCGGCTCGCTGGTCGACAGCAGCGTGAGCGTGCCGCTGTGGTTGGGCGGCGCGGCATGGGCCGCGAGGCCCACGGCGAGCAGCGCGGCAAGAAGGGCGCTGCGAAGCGGGAAAGCGTTGTTCGAGAAAAGCATGGTGTGAGGAAAGAAGTCGGAAGAACAGAAAAGATCAGGCAGTGACCGGTGCTAACGACGCGGCACCGGCACGGACCGACGCCGCGGCGGCCTCGGCCGACACCAGCCCTTCGCGCAGGTCGCGCGCCACCAGCGCCGGGTCGCGCTTCGAAGGTTCGCCCAGGCCGCCGCCGCCGGGCGTCTCGACCACCAGCCGGTCGCCCGCGGGCACGATCTGCCGGCCCTTGGCGCGCAGCGTGGCGCCCGAGGCCAGCCGCAACCGGCCCGGCGCGCCGTCGCCACCGCCGAGCGCGCCGCGCGCGGGGTTGTCCACCCGGTCGAAGGCCGCGGCAATCAGGAAGGCGGCGTCGGGCTGCGCATGCCGCACCTCGATGACCTGGCCCAGGCCGCCGCGCACGGCGCCGGTGCCGCCGGAATCGGTGCGGAACTCCTTGCGC
The DNA here is from genome assembly GCF_041355175.1 of Variovorax sp. RCC_210. NCBI lineage: Bacteria > Pseudomonadati > Pseudomonadota > Betaproteobacteria > Burkholderiales > Comamonadaceae > Variovorax > Variovorax sp. RCC_210. Next base: position 2,271 of record NZ_JBFUPJ010000007.1, read on the forward strand.
TCGAAGACGACGGGCGCCTGCGTCTCCAGGATCTCGAGCGACACGTTGCGCACGCCGCTCGGGTAGGCCGTGACCGACAGGCCGTCCTTGCCCGGCCGCGCGCCGGTGCCGCCGGTCGAGAAGCTGATGACGTTGAAGCGCGCGCCGCGGCGCACGGCCTCGGCGTCGGCCTGGCTGGTGCCCGCGAGCACTTCGCCGCCGACCAGCTGCAGGTTCCACAGCGACGAGGCGCCTTCGGCCGGCACCTTGTCGGCGCGGGCCTGGCGCAGCGCGCCGAACACCGCGTCGGGCAGCAGCTGGCCGACCACATGGCGCGCCGTGACGGCGGCCGGGTGCAGCGCGTTCAGGATGCAGCCCGCGGGCGCCTCCACGCGAATGAGGCCGAGCGAACCGGCGTTGTTCGGCACGTCCGAGCCCACGAGGCAGCGGATGCCGAAGGAGGTGTAGGCGTCGGTGTACGCCTTCACCACGTTGATGCCGCGCGCCACCGTGCCCGAGGTGCCGGCATAGTCGACGACGATGCCGTCGTCGGCGATGGTCACCGACACCTGCAGCGTGATGGGCGCGTCGTAGCCGTCGGCCACCAGGGTGTTGTGCCAGGTGCCGCGCGGCCAGTCGCGCAGCGCCTCGCGCATGGCCTGGGCCGAGCGCGCGATGACGAAGTCGCCCAACGCCTCGAGGTCGTCGAACCTGAACTCGCGCAGCAGCGTGCGCAGCCGGCGGCCGCCTACTTCGTTGCAAGCCACCAGCGCAAACAGGTCGCCTTCGACCTGCTCGGGGTCGCGCACGTTGGCGCGGATGATGGCGCGCACCGCCGGGTCGACCGTGCCCTGGCGCACGAAGCGCAGGATGGGCAGGAACAGCCCCTCGTGGTAGATCTCCAGCCCGTCGGGGCTGGAGCCGATGCCGCCGATGTCCACCACGTGCAGCGTGGAAGCGAACAGCGCCACCGCCTTCTTCGCCGCGCCTTCGCCGTGGAAGACGGGCGTGACCATGGTCATGTCGAACAGGTGGCCGGTGCCCTTCCACGGGTCGTTGGTGAGGTACACGTCGCCGTCTTCCATCGTGTCGACGGGAAAGCGCTGCAGAAAGTGCTTGACCGATTCGGCCATGGAGTTGACGTGGCCCGGCGTGCCCGTCACGGCCTGCGCGATCATGCGGCCGTCGGGCAGGAACACGCCGGCCGACAGGTCGCCGGCCTCGCGCGTGGAGGTGCCGAAGGCGGTGTGGATCAGCACCTGTGCCTGTTCCTCCACCACGGAAAGAAGCCGGTTCCAGGCGAGCTGGTTGCGGATGAGCTGGCTGCTGGCCAGCGCCTTGGGAGTTGGGTTCGGGGTGGTGCTCATGCAGCGGTTCCTGCGAAATCTTCGGAAGGGGTGGGTGCGGTCCTGGTGACCAGCCCGGCTTTCAGGTCGCGTGCGACCAGCGCGGGGTCGCGTCGTGCCGGGTCGCCCAGGCCGGCGCCGCCGGGTGTCTCGACCACGAGCACCTCGCCCGCGGGAATGACCTGGCGGCCCTTGCCGCGCAGCGCGGTGCCCGAATGCTTGAGCCGCGCGGCGCCGGGTGCGCCGTCGCTGCCGCCGAGCGCGCCGCGCGCGGGAAAGCGCACGCGGTCCCAGGTGGCCGAAAGCACCATCGGGTCGCCGTCGGCGTTCTCGATCTCGATGACCTGGCCGAGCCCGCCGCGCGAGGTGCCGGCGCCGCCCGAGTCGGGCCGGTACTCCTTGCGGCGGAACAGCAGCGGCGCCTGCGTCTCGAGGATTTCGAGCGACACGTTGCGCACGCCGCTCGGGTAGGCCGTGGCCGAGAGCCCGTCCTTGCCCGGCCGCGCGCCGGTGCCGCCGGTCGAAAAGCTCACGATGTTGAAGCGCCGCGCGCGCCGCAGCGCATCGTTCGGCCCGCCCTCGATGGGCTGGCCGCCGAACAGCCGGATGTTCCACAGCGACGACGCGCCTTCGGCCGGCACGCGGTCGGGCCGTGCCTGGCGCAGCGCGCCGAACACCAGGTCGGGCAGCATCTGGCCGATGGCCGCGCGCGCCGCCACCGCGGCCGGCGGCAGCGCGTTGACGATGGAGCCTTCGGGCGCCACCACGCGAATGGGCGCGAGCGAGCCCGAGTTGTTGGGCACGTCGGCGCCCACCAGGCAGCGGATGCCGAAGGAGGTGTACGCGTCGGTGTAGGCCTTGGGCACGTTGATGCCGCGCGCGATGCTGGCCGAGGTGCCCTCGAAGTCGACCAGGATGCCGTCGTCGGTGATGGTCACGGCCGCGTGCAGCGCCAGCGGCGTGTCGTAGCCGTCGACCGTCATGTGGTTGCGCCAGGTGCCCTTGGGCCAGTCGCGCAGGGCCTCGCGCATGGCCAGCCGCGAGCGTTCGATGATGTAGTCGCCCTGCGCCTGCAGGTCGGCCAGCTTGAACTCGCGCAGCAGCCGCTGCAGCCGCACCGCGCCCACGGCGTTGCAGGCGACCAGCGCATGAAAGTCGCCCTCGACCTGGCCGGGCTCGCGCACGTTGGCGCGCACGATGTCCAGCACGGCCTCCTCGATCACGCCCTGGCTCACGAAGCGCAGCGGCGGCAGGAACAGGCCTTCGTGGAAGATCTCCAGCGCATCGGGCCCGGCGTTGACGCCGCCGATGTCGACCACGTGCACGGTCGAGGCGAACAGCGCCACCGGCTTGCCGCCGTGGAACACGGGCGTGACCATGACCACGTCGAACAGGTGGCCCGTGCCCTTCCACGGATCGTTGGTGACGAACACGTCGCCGTCGCGCATGGTGTCGATGGGAAAGGCGCGCAGAAAGTGCAGCACCGAATCGGCCATCGAGTTGACGTGGCCCGGCGTGCCGGTAACGGCCTGCGCGACCATGCGGCCGTCGGGCAGGAACACGCCGGCCGACAGGTCGCCGGCCTCGCGCGTGGGGGTGCCGAAGGCGGTGCGGATGAGCGCCTGCGCCTGCTCTTCGACGACGGCGAGCAGGCGGCTCCAGACGAGCTGCTGGCGCAGTTGCTGGCGTGCGGGTGCGGCGGTCATAGGTATTTCTCCCTTCCCCTTTGGGGGAGGGCAGGGGTGGGGGTAGGCGGCGATCGATGAGGCGCCGCGTGGGAGCCAGCGCCGTCGTGCCCCCATCCCAGCCTTCCCCCAAAGGGGGAAGGAGCAATGCGGAATTTCTCCCTCCCCTTCCGGGGGAGGGCAGGGGTGGGGGCAAGCAGCGATCGATGAGGCGCTGCGTGTGGGCCAGCGCCGTCGTGCCCCCATCTCAGCTTTCCCCCGAAGGGGGAAGGAGCAAGACGGGTCTTGCTCATGCCGCGGCCTCTTCGGCGATTTCTGCATCGGCGTGGCGCACCGAAGCCTTGTCGTCCAGCACCAGCGCCCCAAGCCGCGTCGCACGCGCCTCGAAGCCCGCGATCACATGCGTGGTCGTCTCGTCTTCCACGATCAGCGCGGGCCCTGCGATCCACTTGCCCGCGGCCAGCGCCTGGCGTTCGTACACCGGCACCTCGGCCCACTGGCCGGCTTCGGCGTCGTACAGGCGGCGCGTGCCCGAAGGCGCCGCGCGCCCGGTGTCGGCCACCACCTCGTCGGGCTCTGGTGCATCGCGGCCGCCGGCTTCCACCGCGACCGACCAGCTCACCGCCTCCGCGGCGATGTGCGGCAGGCTGCGGCCGTACAGCGCGGCGTACCGCGCCTCGAAGCGCTCGTGCAGCGCCTTGCTGGCCGCTGCATCGAACGGACCTTCAGGCAGCTCGACCGGAATCTCATGCCCCTGCCCCGCATAGCGCATGAAGGCCTGGCGGTGACGCACCAGCGCGGCGCCGGGCGCGGCGCGCAGCACCACGTCGTCGGCGGTGGCCGTCAGCTCGGCCAGCAGCCTGTCTACGGCGACATGGTCGATGCGGTCGAGCCGCTGCGCCAGGCTGCGTACGGTCTGGTACGCCACCGGTGCCCACAAAAAGCCGAGCGCCGAGCCGACACCGGCCGAATTCGGAATCACCAGCCGCGCCACGCCCAGCTTGCGCGCCAGCAACGCGGCATGCAGCGGCGCCGCACCGCCGAAGGCGATGAGCGTGCTTTCCTCCGCGACCTTGCCGAGCTCGGACGCGTGCACGCGCGCGGCGTTGGCCATGTTCTCGGTCACGATCTCGACCACGGCCTGCGCGGCCGATTCCACGTCGAGGCCGGTCTGCGCGGTAAGGCCCTGCAGCAGCGCATCGCGCGCACGCTGCGGGTCCAGCTGCACCTTGCCGACCGCGAAGCGCGCCGGGTCGATGGTGCCCAGCGCGGCATGCGCGTCGGTCACGGTGGGCAGCTCGCCGCCCAGGCCGTAGGCGGCCGGGCCGGGCGAGGAGCCGGCGCTGTCGGGGCCCACCTGCACCACGCCCAGGTGGTTCACGCGGGCGATGGAGCCGCCGCCCGCGCCAATTTCCACCATCTCGATGACCGGGATGCGAATCGGCAGGCCCGAGCCCTTCAGGTGCCGGTGCACCCGGCCGAACTCGAAGCTGCGGCTGATCTGCGGCTGGTAGTCGTCGATGAAGCAGATCTTGGCCGTGGTGCCGCCCATGTCGAACGAGAGCGCGCGCGACGCGCCGATCTGCTCGGCCACCTGGCGCGCCAGCACGGCGCCGCCCGCGGGGCCCGACTCGACCAGCCGCACCGGCTCGTCGATGCCCGCCTGCAGCGTGGTGATGGCGCCGCCCGAGGTCATGAGGAAGGGCTCGGCGCGCAGGCCGCGCGCGGTGGCGCCTTGCTGCAGGCGGCGCAGGTAGCCCGCCACCTGCGGCTGCACATAGGCGTTGGCGCTGATGGTCGACAGCCGCTCGTACTCGCGGATCTCGGGGCACACGTCGGAGGCCAGCGACACCCACAGACCGGGCGCGTGCTCGCGCAGCAGCTCGCGGACGCGGCGCTCGTGCACGGGGTTGGCATAGCCGTGCAGGAAGCACACGGCCACGCTCTCGATGCCGTCGGCCAGCAGCTGCCTGGCAAGCACGGCCACCTGCGCCTCGTCCAGCGGCGTGATCACGCGGCCGGCCGCGTCCACGCGCTCGACCACGCCATGGCGCCAGTGGCGCGGCACCAGCGGCGCGGGCTTGTCGAGGAACACGTCGTACTGCGCGAAACGGTCTTCCAGGCCGATTTCCACCAGGTCGCGAAAGCCGTGCGTGGTCAGCAGCGCGGTGGGCGCGCCCTTGCGCTCGATGAGCGCGTTGGTGGCCAGCGTGGTGCCGAGGATGAGCAGGTCGACATCGGCCCAGCCGGCGCCGGCCTTCTGCAGCACTTCTTCGACACCGCCGAGCACGGCCTGCTCGGGCGCCGTCGGCGTGGTGAGCACCTTGAGCGTGTGTTTCTCGGCGCCGCGCAGCAGCACCACGTCGGTGAAGGTGCCGCCGACGTCGACGGCGACGCGCACGCGCGCATCGAGCGGCGCGGAAGATGAATGAGGGTTCGAGGACATGAGGTGAGGTGTTCTTGTGAGAAAGGAAATCAGCGCGGCGCGGTGGCCGTGGCCAGGGCCGTGTTCAGAGCCGTGTTCAGGCCTTGTTCAGCGCCTGCGCCAGGTCGGCGATCAGGTCCGCCGGGTCTTCCAGGCCGATGTGCAGGCGCACCACCGGTGCATTGCCGGTCCATTGCCGGTGCTCGCGCAGCCGCTCGGGTTGCGCCACCAGCGCCAGGCTTTCGTAGCCGCCCCACGAGGCGCCGATGCCGAAGAGCGCGAGCGCATCGACGAAGGCGTTGGCCGCCGCCGGCGTGGCATGGCTGAACTCGAAGGACACCAGCCCGCTCGCGCCGCTGAAGTCGCGCTTCCACAGCGCATGGCCGGGGTCGCCCGGCAGCGCGGGGTAGAAGACGCGCGACACCTGCGGCTGCCGCTGCAGGAACTCCGCCACTTCGGTCGCGTGGCGCTGGTGCTGCGCCAGCCGCACGGGCAGCGTGCGCACGCCGCGCAGCGCCAGGTAGGCGTCGTCGGCGCCCACGGTCAGGCCCAGCGCCTCGTAGGCGGTCGAGATCTTCGCGGCCAGCGCCGGGCTGTCGACCACCACCACGCCCTGCATCAGGTCGGAATGGCCCGAGATGTACTTGGTCGCGGCCTGGATGGAAATGTTCGCGCCCAGTGCCAGAGGCTGGTAGAACCAGCCGCCGCTCCAGGTGTTGTCGGTGGCCACGGTCACGCCGCGGTCGCGCGCGACGGCGGTGAGCGCCGGCAGGTCGAGCACCTCGTACAGCAGCGAGCTCGGCGACTCCAGGTACAGCAGCCGCGTGTTCGGCCGGATGCGGCTGGCCAGGTCGTCGTGCGTGGGCGAGAAGTATTCGACCTCCACGCCCAGCCGCTGGAGCAGCGTGCTGTCGACGCGGCGCAGCGGCGCGTACACGCCATCGGCCACCAGCGCGTGGTCGCCGGGCGACAGCAGCGCCAGCAGCACCAGCGTGATCGCCGACAGGCCCGAGGGCGTGAGGAAGGCGCGGTGCCCGCCCTCCAGTCCCGTCACCGCGTCCTCGAGCGCGCGGTGCGTGTCCAGCCCGTGGCGGCCGTACGCGGCCACGCGCTCGCCGGCGGTGCGGCGGTGGTGGTGGTCCGCGTGCGCGGCGGTGTTCTCGAAGCGCACGGTGCTGGTTCGCACCACGGGCACGTTGACCGGGCCGCTGCCGTCGCGCAGCGCGGGCGCGCCGGCGTGCAGCAGCTTGGTGCGCGCGCGCAAGGTGTCGCCTTCGGTCACGCGCAGGGTGTCGCCTTCGCTCACGCGCAAGGTGTCGCCTTCGCTCACGCGCAAGGTGTCGCCTTCGCTCACGCGGCCACCTTGCTCGGCTTGAGCTGCGTGGCGTTGTAGTTGACGACCGCGCCGGTCTCCAGGTTCACGCCGATGCGCTGCGACAGCGTTTCCAGCGGCCGGCCGTACAGGTGGAAGTGCAGCGTGGGCTGCTCGCCGATCACGTGGATGCTGTGCAGGTCGTCGGCCAGGAAGCCGATGGACGTGCCGGGCTGCACCGTCACTTCGCGCTCCAGCGCGAGCCGGGCCACCGCGGGGTCGCTGCCGTCGTCGGTACGGCGGTAGACGCGGTTTTCTTCCTGGCCCTCGACTGCCACGATGGTGGCCCAGGTCGTGTGGTTGTGCGGAATGGAGGTCTTGCCGGGGTTGATGGAATTCAGGTACAGCGCCACGCCGTCTTCGCCGTCCGCGGGGTTGAGCCGGTAGCGCGTGGAGGCGCCTACGCCCTCTGTTGCGGCGGGCGGGGGAAAGTCGGCGCGCGTGAACAGCGCGGTGTGCGAGGCGAGTTGCTCGAGCCGTGCCGTGATGCGCGCGAGCACGGCGCGGTCGAAGGGCTGCGTGGCTGCGATGGCGCGCACGTCGGCCAGGGCCTGGTCGACGGCGGCGCGGCGTTGCGTCGCGATGTCGGCCGAAGAGGGTGTGGAAGGAGTGGAAGGAGTGGAGGTTTCTGTTGTCATGGTTCTTGGGGAAGCAAGGTGGGGTTCAGAGCGCGAAGCGCAGTCGCTCGAAGGGCAGCGTTTCGGGGAAGGGAGCGGGCAAGTGGGCGGGCTGGGCCGGCGCCAACGCGGAGGCGCGCGGCCCTTCGCCCAGCGGGCGGTGCAGGAAGGCGCGGGTGCGCTCGCTCTCGGGCGCGCCGAAGATGCGCGCGGCCGGCCCGTGCTCTACGATCACCCCGGCCTCGGTGAAGTACACCGTGTCGCTGATCTCCTCGGCAAAGCGCATCTCGTGCGTCACCAGCACGCAGGTCAGGCCGTCGCGCACCAGGTCGCGGATCACGGTGAGCACCTCGCCCACGGTCTCGGGGTCGAGCGCGGAGGTCACTTCGTCGAACAGCATCAGCTCGGGCCGCATCGCCAGCGCGCGCGCAATCGCCACGCGCTGCTGCTGCCCGCCCGACAGCTCGCCGGGGTAGGCGGCTTCCTTGTGCGACAGGCGCACCTTGTCGAGCAGCGCGCGCGCTTCGCGCTCGGCGGTGGCGCGGTCGCGCCCGGCCACGCGCGTGGGCCCGATCACCAGGTTCTGCAGCACCGTGAGGTGGGGGAACAGGTTGTACTGCTGGAACACGAAGCCCACGCGCTTGCGCAGCGCAATCAGCTCGCTCTCGGTGCGCAGCGTGTCCACGCGCGTGTCGCCCACGCGAATCTCGCCGTGCTGCGGTCGCAGCAGCCCGGTGATGCAGCGCAGTACGGTCGACTTGCCCGAGCCCGAGGGCCCGATGATCGACACCGCCTGGCCGCGCTGCACCTCGAGGTCGATGCCGCGCAGCACCGCGTTGTCTCCGAACGAAAGCTGCACGCCGCGCAGGGCGACGAGCGGTGAGGGTGCAGCAGAAGAGACGGGAGAGACAGGTTCAATGGCGGGCATGGCGGCGCTCCAGCGCGCGCGTGGCGCGGGCAATCGGGTAGCAGTAGGCGAAGAACACGCCGAGCAGCGTGAAGTAGACGAGCACCGTGAAGTCGGTGCGCGCCACGGTGTTGCTGGCGATCTGCGCGGTGTCGACCACGTCGTGCGCGCCCACCAGCGAGGCGAGCGCGGTGCTCATGGTGATGCTGGCGTACAGGTTCATCCACGGCGGCAGCATGCGGCGCAGGCACTGCGGCAGCACGATGAGCCTGAAGATCTCGGTGCGGCGCAAGGCCAGCGACTGCGCCGCCTCCCACTGCGCGCTGGGAATCGACTGGATCGCGCCGCGAAAAATCTCCGCCACCACCGCGCTGGTGGGCAGCGCCAGCCCGATCACCACCTTGATCCAGTCGGGGAAAGGCACCGTCCACTTCACCAGGTGCAGCTCGAACGGAAACACGTAGGTCGTGAAGTAGATGAGCACCAGCACCGGCGCATTGCGAAAGAACTGCACGTACCAGCGCGTGAGCACGCGCAACACGCGCAGTGGCGACAGCGACAGCGCCCCCACCACCAGCCCGGCCAGCGTGCCCAGCGCCATGGCGAGCACGCTGATCTCGATGTTGGTGAGCAGCCCCCACAGCAGCGCGGGCGTCCATTGCCACAGGAACACCAGCGCGACCGGCGTGGTGCCCGTGGCCACCCAGGTGCCTGTAACCGCCAGCACGGCCGCCAGCGCCGTCCACCACGGATGCCGGCGCGGGTCGAAGCGCGTGCCCGAGGCGGCGCGTGCCGGCAGGAGGTTCGCTACCGCTTCATTGGCCATAGCCGGGCATCCTCAAGCGGCCTTCGAGCCAGTGGCCGGCGCGGCTGACCAGCCAGGTCAGCGCGCCGAAGTACAGCAAGATCAACAGCAGCAGCTCCAGCACGTTGTCGCGCTGCGTCCAGATCATGATCGACTCGTAGGTCACGTCGCCCACCGCAATGGCCGAGGCCACCGCCGTCATCTTCACCAGGTCGACCAGGTTGTTGACCAGCGACGGCAGCGCGAAGCGCACCGCGAGCGGCAGCTCCACGCGCCACAGCAGCTGCCGCTGCGAAAAGCCCAGCGAGCGCGCCGCCTCCAGCGTGACCTGCGGCACCGCCTCGATGCCCGCGCGCAGCGCCTCGGCATGGAAGGCGCCCTTGTGGATCGCCACCACGATCACCACCCACACGAAGGGCGTGAGCGGGTTGCCGCCCACGCCTTCGAGCTGGCGCGTGATGAGCATGTTCAGCACCAGGAACGCGCAGTAGAGCTGCACCAGCGTCGGCGTGTTGCGCGTGACCTCGACGAAGGCGCGCGCCGGCAACGCCAGCCACCGGCGGCCCGAGGTGAGCGCGGCGGCCATCGCCACGCCCGCCACCAGGCTGGCCGGAATGGTCAGCAGGCAAAGCTCGAAGGTGACGACCAGCCCGCGCAAGAAGGCCTGCCGCTCGCCCAGGTCAAGCAGGAAGGCGTAGTTGAGCCCCAGCGGCTTGATGGCCGCCACCGCCTGGGCGAGCAGGCCGGGCTCGCTCATTCGGGCGCCTTCAGTGCCGCGACAGCGCGCGCGATGCGCTGCACCGCCTGCGCGAGCACGGCGTCGCTGGCCGCGATCGACAGGCGGATGTAGGGGGAGAGTCCGTACGAGGGCCCATCGACCACGGCAACGCCTTCGGCTTCGAGCAGCCAGTCGACGAAGTCGGTGTCGCTGGCAATCGCGCGGCCGTCGGGCCGCACGCGGCCGATCAGCGCGGCGCAGTTCGCGTAGACGAAGAACGCGCCCTGCGGCGGCAGCACGACCAGGCCCGGCACCGTGGCCAGCGCCTCGGTGACGAGTGCCGCACGGCGCGCGTAGGCCGCGCGCGCTTCACCGACGAAGCGCTGGTCGTCCGACTGCAGCGCGGCCGCCGCCGCGGCCTGCCCGATGGCATTGGCCCCGGACGTGGCCTGCGACTGGATGACCGTCATCGCGCGCGCCAGCGCCTCGGGCCCCGCGCCCCAGCCGATGCGCCAGCCCGTCATCGCATAGGTCTTCGAAACGCCGTTGACCAGCAGCGTGCGCTCCCGCAGGTCGGGCGCGGCGTGCAGCAGATGCGGCGGCGGTGCGTCGCCGAACCAGATGTGCTCGTACACCTCGTCCCACAGCACCAGCACGCGCGGATGGCGGCGCAGCACCTCGGCCAGCGCCTGCAGTTCGTCGCGGCTGTAGATGGCACCGGTCGGGTTGCCCGGCGAGTTCAGGACGAGCCAGCGCGTGTGCGGCGTAACGGCTCGTTCGAGCGCGCGCGCCGTGAGCTTGAAGCCACTGGCCTCGTCGCACGGCACGATGACCGGCGTGCCGTCGTTCACGCGCACGATGTCCGGGAACGAGGGCCAGTAGGGCGCGGGCACGATCACCTCGTCGCCCGCGTCGAGCGTGGCGGCAAAGGCCTGGAACACGATCTGCTTCGCGCCGTTGGCGACCACGACCTGCGCGGGTGTGTAGCCAAGGTCGTTCTCGCGCCGGTACTTGGCCACGATGGCCTGCCGCAGCGCGGCGGTGCCCGGCGTGGCCGTGTACTTGGTCTGTCCGCGCGCGAGCGCGTCGGTGGCGGCCTGCTTGATGTGCGCGGGCGTATCGAAGTCGGGCTCGCCCGAGGTCAGCGTGAGCACGTCTCGCCCTTGCGCGACCAGCGCGGCGGCGCGGGCGCTGGCGGCGGCGTTGGCGGAGAGCTTCACGCGGGAGGCGCGCTGCGAGAGTGCGAGCGCGGGCGTGGTGGTGTTCACGGTGCTTGCGTTGTCCACGGTGTTCGTTGGCGTGTTGCTCACAGCGGCGCCTTCGCGAACTTCGCCTTCAGCTCGTGCAGCAGCGGCGTGGGCGTCATGCCGTTCTTCTTCTCCACCTCGATGAGCCAGCCCGTGCGGTGCCAGCCCTGCACGATGCGGTCGATGGCGGCCTGCGTGTCGGCCTCGCCCTTGCGCACCCAGATGACGGAGGGCGAGGGAATCAGGTCCGACGGGGACACGATGGCGTAGTCCTTCCAGTCGGTGTTGCCCGCGGCCAGCTCGCGCAGCGTGGGGCTCACATGCACCGCGGCCACGCAGTTGCCGCCCTTGAGCGCCAGCAGCGATTCGGGTTGTCCGCGAAAGGCCTTGATCTGCGCGCCGTACTGTTCGGCCAGCGGCTTGGTGAAGTTGCTGCCTTGCGACACGCACACCGGCTTGCCCCGCAGGTCTTCCCACTTCGAAAGCCCGCTGTCCTTGCGGGCGATGGCCGCGCCACCCACTTCTTCGAACGGCGTGGGAACGAACGAAAGAATCTCGCTGCGTTCCTGCGTCCACTGCATGTTGGCGATGAGGATGTCCACCTTGCCCTGCTGCAGGAACTGCACCCTGTTCGACGGCTGCACCTGCACCGTGTCCAGCCCCACGCCCAGGCCCTTGGCAACCCCTTCGGCCAGCTCGACGTTGTAGCCCACGGGTTTCTGCGTCGCCGGATCGATGGTGCCGAAGGGCGGCCCCGAGAGGATGACCCCCACGGTCAGCTTGCCGCGCTGCCTGATCTTGTCGAGCGTCGCGTCGGCGTGGACGGCGCCTGCGGTTGCTGCCAGGTACAGGGCGGTCAGCAAGGGGAGGAGTAGGGGGCGTGGCTTCATGTCGTGTCAGGAAGGGTGAGGGCGGGGGGTGCGATCGCGCCGACGGGGTATCCCTTTTCTCGAATGTCCCCCGGGGCTTCGCCCCTCCTCCTTTATTTCTCGAAAAGGGACACCCCGACGTCGCGATCGCTGGGCAGTGCGGTCGTCGGTCAGCGCTTCACAAGCAGCGTGTCCAGGTGAACAGGGCGTCGGGTGCTTCCCGCAGCGAAATAAAGGAGGAGCCGAAGGCGGGGGACATTCGCGGAGGGAAGTACCCGGCGGCCTGTTCACCCGCCCCGAACCAACGTAAAAAAACTCAGGAAGCAGCACCCCGGAACTTCGCCTGCAGCTCAGGCAACAGGGGCTGAGCAGGCTCGATGTGGTTGCGCTTCTCCGTCTCGATCAGCCAGCCGGTGCGGTGCCACTGCTTCACCACCTTGTCCACCGCCGCGATCGTGTCCGCCTCGCCCTTGCGGGCCCAGACGACCGAAGGCGCCGGCAGGATTTCTTCAGTGATGGGCGCGGCATAGCCGGCCCATTCCGCACTGCTGCGCAGCAACGGCTGGATCAAGGTCGAGTCGTGCACCGCGGCCACGCAGTTTCCGCCGCGCAACGCCAACAGCGATTCCGAAGAAGTCTTGAAGCCCCGCACCTGCGCGCCGTATTGCTCCTGCAGCGGCTTCACGAAACTGCTGCCCTGGGATGCGCAGACGATCTTGCCGCGCAGGTCTTCCCACTTCGCGATGCCGCTGGTCTTCAACACGGCCGCCGTGCCGCCCACGCGGTAGAACGGCGTCGGCGCGTAGCCCAGGATCTCGCCGCGGTCGGGGTTGTATTCCATCGACGCGATCAGCAGGTCCACCTTGCCCGACTGCAGGAACTGCACCCGGTTCGCCGGTTGCACCTGCACCAGCTCCACTTCCGCGCCGAGTTGCTTGGCCAGGTCGCGCGCCAGGTCGGGGTTCCAGCCGATGAGCTGCTGCGTGGCTGGGTCGATGGAGCCGAAGGGCCCGCCATTGACCATCACGCCGATGGCGACCTTGCCGCGCTGCTTGATGCGGTCGAGCGTGGCGTCGGCATGGGCCGCGCCCGCGCCGATGCCCAGCAGCGTGGCCAAAGCCACGGCGGTGCGGGAAGAAGAGAAGAGGGAAAAGACGGAGTGCGAGCGGGAGTTCATCGTTGGGGGCGCCCGAAAAAGGCGAAGCAAGGCAGGCGGCGATCTTCCGAGCCCGCGCCTGCCCCCGCAACGAACGCCTTCAACTATCGATATGCGTTTTTTCGTGCGAACCGGTGTTCGCATCCGCCGGAACGCGGAAGCTGGCCAGCTCCTCGGGCGCGCACTGCGCGATCAGGCCCAGCTCCCAGTCGAGGTAGCGCCGCGCCGCGTCCAGGTTGCCGTCGTGCCGGTCGTGCACGAACAGCAGGTAGTCGATGGCCTCGGCATCCGGCGGCGATGCCGGCGTGGCCTGCTGGGCCCAGCCTGCCGACGCAATCGCTTCCGCGCGCGCCCACCACAGGTGCTGCCAGCCGGCCTCGCGCAGGTCTTGCGCGGCCAGGCGCGCGGCGGTTTCGTCGGGCGCGACCAGCAGCACCGGGTGCTGCTGGTCACCGCCGGTGGCCTCGCGCGCATCGGCCACCACGCGCGGGCGAATCGACCAGAGCGCGCCGTGTGCGTGCTGCGCCCGGTACGCCTGCGAGGGCCGCAGGTCGAGCACCGCGGGCGCGGTGTCCGCGTCGTCGCGCCAGGCGGAGAGCACCTCGGCGTCGGCGGCGGTCAATGCCGGGGGCAGCTGCACAGGGGCGCGCACCGGCACGCGCAGGTCGCTGGCCAGGCCGTCTTCGACCAGCGCCGCGTCCAGGCCGAGCCGGCGCAGCCACAGGGCCACCACCGGAGCGCGCGTGCCGTCGTCGTCGAGCACCAGCACGCGGGCATGGCGCACGCCGATTTGCAGGTCGGTGGCCTGCAGCAGCTGGCCGCCGGGCGCATGGCGCGCGCCGTGCAGGCCGCCGGCCGCGAATTCTTCGGCCGTGCGCACGTCGAACACGAAGGTGGTACGCGTGCCGTCGTCGAGCCAGCCTTGCGCCTCGGCCGCGGTCAGCACCGGCACGTTGGCGCGGTGGGCCGCTGCGGCGGCGTCTTCGCGCGCGGCTTGGCGCTGCGCGGCGTCGGGCGGCGCCGGCAGCGTTCGGGCGCTGCCGCGCTCCAGCTGCAGGCCCGCCAGCGCCCAGCCCTGCGTGCCGTTTTCGAGCGCGAGCACCGGGTTGGGCACGCCCAGGTCGCGCAAGATCTGCGCGCCCACGATGCTGCGCGTGCGCCCCGCGCAGTGCACGACGATGGGCGTGGTCGCGTCGGGCACCAGCGCGCGCCAGCGCAGCGCCAGTTCGCCGTTGGGCACGGGAATGGCGCCGGGCAGCGTCATCTTGCGGTGCTCTTCGAGCGTGCGGCCGTCCAGCAGCACCAGCGGCTCGCCCTTGCGCTGGCGCTCGGCCAGTTCGAGCGCGCCGATGTGCGGCACGCCGAAAGCGTGCTCGGCGATTTCGCCGAAGGTCTTCGACGGCAGGTTCACGCCCTTGAACAGCGTGTGGCCGGCACGCGCCCAGGCCGGCGCGCCGCCGGCGAGCACCGACACATCGTCGTAGCCCAGCGCGGCGAGGCGGCGCGCGGCCAGGTGGGCGAGGGCGTCGCCCTGCTCGCCGTCGTCGAACAGCACGGTGCGGGTGGCGCGGCGCGGCACCAGCCGCGCCACTTCGGTTTCGAGGCGGCTGTAGCCGGCATGCACCGCGAAGAAGGGGTGGCCTTCGCCGTACTGGCCGTGCTCGCGGATGTCGAGCAGCGCCAGCTCACGGCCGTCCTGCAGCCATTGGTGCAGGGTGGCGGCCGAAAGGGTGGGCGTGGGGTTGGTGGAGGCCGTGGCGGCTGGCTTGGAGATTTCGGCAGTAAGGGACATGGGGTGCGCGGGATGAGAGGTCGGCGGCACCATAGCCCCGGCAGCATGCGCGTGGCTACGAAGACTTCCGCATAAGCAAACTCAGCCTTTGTCGCACGCGCGCGGCCACGTCATGCCGCGGGCACGGCCTGCCTCACGCATCGGCATGACGCGCCAGCACCTCGGCCAGAAAGGCTTCCACCGTGCGTGGCGCGCGCCTGAGCACTTCGGCGACCGTGCCCGTCACGGGCTGTGCCTCGCCCGCGGCGATCAGCTCCGCGAACTGCGCATGCACGCGCGCGATGAAGGGCGAAGGCGCGTTCGCCGCCTGGCGCTCGCGCAGCGCCTGCGCGGACAGCGGCGTAGCGACGATGTCGCGGCCCGTGAGGCGCGCCGCAATGCGGGCGATATCGCCGTAGCCCACCGCCTCGCCGCCTGTGAGCACCCAGGGCGCTGTCGATGCGCCGGGCGCTGCGGGTTGCTCGAAAAGCGCCTCCACCGCCACGTCCGCAATGTCCCTCGCATCGATGAAGGCCACGCGCGTGTCGCCCGGCGGCGCGTGCAACACGTCGCCGGCGGCCAGGTCGGCGGCCACGCGCGCCAGCATCACCTGCAGCCATGCGTTCGGGCGCAGCACGCGGTGCGCGATGCCGCTGCGCGCGAGCGCGGCCTCGATCTCGCCGTGCGCGTCGCCCGACAGCGAGCGGCCCGGCGGCACGATGGTCCAGTGCGAGCCCGACAGCTTCACGATGCGCGGCACGCCGGCCGCCGCCGCCGCGTCGATCACAGCGATCTGCTGCTGCGCGAGCGTGGGCGTGATCGGCGACAGCAGGAACAGGTGCGACACGCCCTGCAGCGCGCGGCGCAAGGCATCGGGGTCGTCGAAATCGCCGACGGCTGTTTCGGCGCCTTGCGCGCGCAGGCCGCCGGCCCGCGCCGCATCGCGCGTCAGCGCGCGCACCGTGGCGCCGCGCGCGAGCAGCCGGGGCACCAGCAATTGGCCCAGGCGGCCGGTGGCGCCCGTCACCAGGATGCGGGGCGGGGTGCTCATGCGGCGGTGCCCAATGCGATGGCCGGGGCGGGTTCGGCGGTGGCCTGCTTCGCCTTCGCATGCAGCGCGCGCAGCGGGGCCTGGTCGACCCAGGCATCGAGGTCGAAGTCGCCTGGCAGGAAGCCCCATTCGAGCAGGAAGTCCTTGAAGTGCCCGATGGCCGCGACCAGCGGCGCGTCGAGCCCGATGCCCAGGTGCTTGTGCACGTCGGGCCCGTTCGATGCCAGCACGGCCTCTTCGTTGGTGGCGATTTCGCGCGCGACGAAGCGCAGCGTTTCGTCGGGGTGCGCCTCGGCCCAGCGGCCGGCGCGCGCCACCACGTCGAGCAGTCGCACCACCAGGTCGGGGCGCTGTTGCGACAGCGCTTCGTCCACCGTAAGCACGCGCGGCGTGCCGTTGTTGATGCGCACCTTCGGGTCGGGGTGGTTGCCGAACTCGGCCACCACCTGCGCGCCGATCAGGTTGGCCACCACGATGCCTTCCGCGCCCTTCAGGAAGATGGCGTCCACCTCGCCGCTGGCCAGCGCCTCGACCTCGCGGAAGTACGGGTGGCGGCGGCGCAGCCCGAACAGGCTGGCCTCGCCCTGCGCAATGATCACGGACTCCTCGATGGGCAGCTCCACCAGCGTCACGTCCTTGGTCGTGAGCCCGCTCAGCGACAGGCCCGACACCAGGCCCTTCAACGCCGTGGCGCGGTGAAAGTCGATCAGGTCGTTCACGCGTCGTGGCACCGCGAAGCGCCGGCCGGCCAGTTGTTCGATGGACGCGATGCCGCGCCCCGGCAGCGTGACGATGGCCTGGAACTCGTCGGTCCAGGTGATGGCCACCAGCCGCGTGGCGCGCCCGTTGGCACGCGCCCAGATCGGCGGAATGTTGCCACCCTGGCGGAAGGACCACGCGAGGTGATGGTCGAAGTGGCTTTCGCGGATGCTGCGGTCTTTCGAGTCGATGATC
Source organism: Variovorax sp. RCC_210 (assembly GCF_041355175.1). Lineage (NCBI taxonomy): Bacteria > Pseudomonadati > Pseudomonadota > Betaproteobacteria > Burkholderiales > Comamonadaceae > Variovorax > Variovorax sp. RCC_210. The sequence continues at coordinate 19,173 of NZ_JBFUPJ010000007.1, forward strand.
GATTCGATGGCGATGCCTTCCGCCGCGAAGGTCTCGGCGAGCCAGCCCTGGCGCGCGGCGATGCCGAGCGGGGAGGGGACGGGGCAGCGGGTGTACCAGAGGGTGTCGGGGGTGGTGGAGGTGGTGGAGGTGGATGAAGTCATGGGTTGATCTCCTGTCTGAAAAAAGAGCACGGCTCGGCTGTTGCTCCCTCTCCCCTCGGGGAGAGGGCTGGGGTGAGGGCCGGCGGCGATGGCAAGGGCATTGCGCGTGCAAAGGCCGCACCCTCACCCCAACCCTCTCCCCAAGGGGAGAGGGAGTAAGAGGGCGCGTTCACGCGCCTATCCACGCACCCGCCAGGTTCCCCGCAATCCCATCGGCGCTCACCGTATGCCCCCGCACGCGGCGGTCGGCAATCGTGTAGTTGTCCAGCGCCAGCAGCGTGATGTCCGGCAAGTCCCGCACGATGTGGCGCTGAAACTCCGCGAAGGCCGCGCTGCGCCGCCCCTCGTCGACCTCCACCGCGGCCGCTTCGAGCAGCCGGTCGACCTCGGGGTTGCTGTAGCCCGAGCCGTTCGAAAACGGCAGCCCCTTCTTGAAGTTCTTCGACCAGTACAGCCGCTGGATGCCGACGGTCGGGTCGAAGGTGTTGCTCATCACGCTCACATGCAGGTCGAACGCGCGATCGGCGTACACGCGGCGCACGTAGGTCGCGAAGTCCTGCGCGCCGATGGTCACCTCGATGCCGATGCGCCCCAGGCTCTGCTTCAGGTACTCGGCCGTGCGCTGGCCGCCCTCGTTGGGGATGGGCACCAGCGCCAGCTTCAGCCGCAGGTTGCCGCCCGCCTTGCCGCGCGTGAAACCCGCCGCGTCGAGCAACGCCTCGGCCTGCTTCACGTCGTGCGGCAGCACGGGCAGGTCGGGCACGTAGAACTTCTTCAGCGCCGGGTGCACCGGCCCCGGAATGAGCCTGCCTTGCCCGTACCACACCGTCTTCTGCACCACCTGCCGGTTGATGGCATGCGCAATGGCCTGGCGCACGCGCAGGTCCTGCAGCGCGGGGTTCTCCAGGTTGAACTCCACGCGCGAGACGTTGTTGATGTATTGGTAGCCGTTGGGCTCGAACACCAGGTTCGGCTTGGCGCGAAGCCGCTCCACATCGCCCAGCGGCACCGGCGTGCCGGGGCTCAGGTGCACCTCGCCCTTTTCGATGGCGGCGGCGCGCGCCGCCGCATCGGGAATGAAGCGCACGATGAGCCGGTCGACGTAGGGCTTGGGGTTGTCCCAGTACTCGGGGTTGCGCTCGTAGGTCACGTGGCTGCCGCGCACCCACTCCTTGAAGACGAAGGGGCCGGTGCCGATGGGCGCGTTGTTGTTCGGGTTGGCGTCGGCCTTGCCGCTCTCGTACAGGTGCTTGGGCACGATGGGCGACTCGGCCGCCGACAGCGCCGTGAGCAGGTAGGGCACGGGCTTGCTCAGCACCAGCACGGCGGTGTACGCGTCGGGCGTGCGCACCTCGGCCACGCTCGAAAAGGTGGCGCGCCCGCGCGGGTGGTACTGCTTGAGCAGGCCGATGGAATGCGCCACGTCGGCGGAAGTGAAGGGCTTGCCGTCGTGCCACTTCACACCGCGGCGCAATGCGAAGGTGTACTGCAGCCCGTCGCTGCTCACGCTCCATGCCGTGGCCAGTTGCGGCTGCGGCGACAGGTCGAAGTCGTAGGTCAGAAGGCCTTCGGTGGTCTTGGCCGAAATGAGCACCGACGCACCCGCCGAATGCGCGATGGTGGTGAGCGTGGGCGGCTCGGGGTCGATCAGCACGGTGAGCGTGCCGCCGCGCACCGGGGTGCCGGTGGTGGCACCAGCAGCTGGCGCCTGCGCCCACGAGGGCGCGAGGCCTGTCAGCCCCGTCAGCCCCGTCAGGCCCGTAAGGCCCGTCAGGCCGAGGCTGGCGCCGCCCTGCAGTAACCGGCGGCGGGGAAAGGCAGTGGGTGTCGTCATGTGCGGGTCTTGATATGGATGTCGGCGAAGTTGCCAGAGAGCCCTTCGGCGCCGACCGTGTGGCCGCCGATGCGCCGGTTGGCGACGGTGACCTGCGCCACCGCCACCAGGCCGATGGTCGGCAGCTCGGTGGCGATCACGCGCTGGAACTCGCTGAACAGCGCGCGCCGCTTCGCGGGGTCGTTCTCCACCGCCGCGGCTTCCAGCAGGCGGTCGACCGCGGGGTTGTCGTAGTGCGCGCCGTTCGAAAAGGGCACGCCGGGGCGAAAGTTCTTCGACCAGTAGAAGCGCTGGATGCCCACCGTGGGGTCGAACATCTGGCTCATGCCCTGGTTGTTGAAGTCGAAGTCGCGCTCGGTGTACACGCGCCTGATGTAGCTGCCGAACTCCTGCGTGCGCACCGTCACCTCGATGCCCACGCGCGCCAGCGCCTGGCGGATGTACTGGCCCACGCGGTTGCCGCCACCGTCGAACACGTCGTGGCTCACGCGAAAGCGAATGCCGTCGGCGCCGCGGGCAAAGCCCGCCTCGTCGAGCAGCGCCTCGGCGCGCTTGCGGTCGAAGCGCGGCACCGCCACCTTCGGGTCGTGAAAGTTCTTCAGCACCGGCGAGATGGGCCCCGGCGCGGCCACGCCGTAGCCGTACCACACGGTCTTCAGGATCACGTCACGGTCGATGGCGTGCGCCACGGCCTGGCGCACCTTCGCATGCCGGAAGTAGCGGTTGTCCAGGTTGAACTCGATGCGCGTGGTCGAGTTGTTGAAGTACTCGTTGCCGCGCGTGTCCAGCGCCAGGTGCGGCAGGTCCTTCAGGCGGTCCAGGTCGGGAATGGGCACGGGCGTGGCGCCCGCGAGGTCGACCGTGCCGCTTTCCAGCGCGGCCGCGGCGGCGGCCTGGTCGGGAATGAAGCGCACCACCAGCCGGTCGATGTAGGGCTTGCCCGTGTCCCAGTAGGTCGGGTTGCGCTCGTAGATCACGTGGCTGCCGCGCACCCACTCCTTGAACACGAAGGGGCCGGTGCCGACGGGCGCATTGTTGGCCGGGTGGCTGGCCAGGTCCTTCCCCTCGTACACGTGCCTGGGAACGATGGGCGACTCGGCTGCGGCCAATGCGGTCAGCAGGAAGGGCGCGGGCTTGCTCAGCACCAGCACGGCGGTGTGCGCGTCGGGCGTGCGCACCTCGGCCACGCTGGCGAAGGTGGCGCGCCCGCGCGGGTGCGAGGCCTTCAGCGACAGGATGGAGAAGGCCACGTCGGCCGACGTGAAGTCGCGCCCGTCGTGCCACTTCACGCCCTGGCGCAGGCGGAAGGTGTATTGCAGGCCGTCGGGCTGCACCTCCCACGCCACGGCGAGCTGCGGGCGCGGGCGCAGGTCGAAGTCGTAGCTCAGCAGCCCTTCCACCGCCTTGGGCGACACCAGGAAGGTGCCCGCGGCGGAGTTGACCAGGCCGACCAGCGTGGGCGGCTCCAGCGCGGTGAGCAGGGTGACGACGCTGCCGGGGGTGTACCGGGCAGGCGCTACGGATGCTGCGGACGCTGCGGGTGTGGTCGTCGCTGCAGTCGTTGCTGCCATGGCGGATGTCGCCACAGGCGCAACCAGCGGCAGCCCGAGGCCGCCGAGCAGGCGCCGGTGAAAGCGCCTTCGGCTGATGGGGAGCGTGGGCTTCATGCGGCCGGGGCCGACGCGTTCGCGGCGCCCGAAGCGTCCGCAGCATCCGCCGCGTACCCCGGCGGCGCGATGAAGCCGCCGTACACCTGCTCCAGCAGGTGCGCGAACGCGATGGTCGTGCGGTCTTCCAGGTACGGCCCCACGGCCTGCGCGCTCACCGGCAGGCCTTGTGCGTCGAGGCCGAGCGGGAAGCTGGTGGCAGGCAGGCCCGGCAGCACCGGCAGGCCGGCCCAATGGAACAGGTCCAGAAAGCGCACCTCGCGCGTGCCGCCTTCGAACTCGACCGGGTACGTGCGCGCGTCTTTGGGCTCGCTGTGGTTGTGGCGAAAGGCGGGCAGCGGCGCAACGGGTGTCACCACCACGTCGTAGGCCTCGAAAAGCCGCTCCCACTGGTGGCGCAGCACGTGGCGCGCCTCGTTGTCGCGCAGCCATTCGGCGTGGCGCAACGTGGGCGCGCGCAGCCAGGCGGCGTCGGCGCTGTTGTCCTCGGGCGAAAGCGCGTCGAGCCGTTTCTGCGCGGCCTCGCTCAGCGCGGGCGGCGTGGCCAGCGACGAGCCCAGCAGGCTGCGGTACACGCGGTGCTGCAGCGCCAGGTCGGGCAGCAGGCCGGCCGGCACGTCGGCCACGCGGCTCACCTGCACGCCCTGCGTGCGCAGGCGTTCCACCACGCGCTCGACCACCTGTTGCTCGTGCAGGCTGCGTTCGGTGCCGGGCCATTGGTCGATCACCAGCACCCGAAAGCCTTGCAGCGTCGCGTGTCGCGCGGGCGGCAGCGTGGCCTTCCAGGCCTTGGCGGCCAGCGGCTCGCGGTTCAGCAGCAGGTCGAGCGCCAGTTCCAGGTCGGCGGCGGTGCGCGCCAGCGGGCCGGCCACCGTCAGGTCGCGGTCGGCCACGCGGCCCGAAGGCACGCCGGTGCCGCCGAGCGCGACCAGCCCGGCGGTCGGCTTGTGGCCGTACACGCCATTGAAGTGCGCCGGAATGCGAATGGAGCCGCCGATGTCGGTGCCCAGCTCCAGCGCCACGTAGCCGGCGGCCAGCGCGGCGGCCGAGCCGCCCGACGAGCCGCCCGGCGTGCGCGCCAGGTCCCAGGGGTTGTTGCTCGTGCCGTAGATCGCGTTGTAGCTCTGCAGGTCGGCCAGCGCCAGCGGCACGTTGCTCTTGCCGACGATCACCGCGCCGGCCTCGCGCAGCGCGGCCACGGCGCGTGCGTCGGTGGCGGCCACGTTGTCGGCATAGGCGGGGTTGCCGCTGCTGGTGACGAAGCCGGCCACGTCGAACGATTCCTTCACCGTGATCGGCACGCCCAGCAGCGGCCGGCGCTCACCGCGCGCCAGGGCCGCATCGGCCTCGCGCGCCACGGCGCGGGCGGCCTCGTCGTTGCGCACCACGACCGCGTTGAGTTCGTTGTCGAACCGGTCGATGCGCGCCAGCACGTGTTCGAGCAGGGCGACGGCCGACACGCGGCCATCGGCCAGCGCCTGGGCCTGCGCGCGGGCGCTGGCGAAGGTCAGCGAATCGAGATCGGAGTGGTGGATGTCTTGCGTAGTCATGTCGATGTCCTTCGGGTGTGTTCTTCTGGGTTGTTCTTCAAGCGTGTTCCGCCGGCCCTGGCCTTGGCGTTTACTTGCGCGGCTCGACCCAGGTGTCGGCCAGGTCGCCGGCCATCAGGTCGATGCTGTTGTTCAGGTTGTGCACGCGCGCGCTGTACACCTGGATGAGCGGCACGCTCACCAGCGGCAGCACGGGCAGCTCGCGCCCGACGATCTGCTGCACCTGCTTGAACTGCGCGGCGCGCTTGCCGGCGTCGACCTCCACCGCCGCCTGCCGGAACAGCTCGTCGACCTGCGGGTTGTCGTAGTGCGCGCCGTTGATCCAGATGAGCGGGTTGCGCACGCCGTCGCCCCAGTAGATGCGCTGCACGCCCACCGTCGGGTCGAACAGGCGGCCCAGGCCGTTGATGTTGATGTCGAAGTCGCGCGTGGTGTACACGCGCTTCAGAAAGGTGGGCAGGTCGCCATCGACCACCTCGACCTTGATGCCCACGCGGCCCAGCGCCGAGCGCAGGTAGTCGGTGGTGCGCTTGAACTCCGCGCCGGGGATGTAGCTCACCCGCAGCGAAAAGCGCTGGCCGTTGGCCTGCTTGGGTTGGCCCGCCTCGTCGAGCAGGCGGTTGGCCGCGGCCACGTCGAAGGGGTAGCGGAAGGTGCTGTCGTCGTAGTAGTCGGCCAGCACGCGCGGCACCGGCGAGTTCACCACCTCCACGCGCTTGTAGTAGATGGTGTTGCGAATGAAGTTGCGGTCGATGGCCTGCGCAATGGCGTGGCGCACCTTCACGTTGGCCAGCACCGGGTTCTCCAGGTTGAACTCCAGGAACGAGGCGTTGTTCAGGAAGCCGTCGTAGGTGTCGTCGATCTTCAGCTTGGGGTTGGCGGCCAGGCGGTCGAGGTCGGCCAGGCCCACGCCCTGCGCCACGTCGACTTCGCCGGTTTCCACCGCGGTGGAGATGGCGGCCGGGTCGCGCACGAACTTGACGATCACGCGGTCGAGGTGCGGGTAGCCCTTGCGCCAGTAGTTCGGGTTCTTGCGCAGCACCAGGTGGCTGCCGCGCACCCATTGCTCGAACACGAAGGGACCGGTGCCCACGGGCGCGGTGATGTTCGAGTTGCCCAGCGGCTCGCCGTCGCTGTAGCGGTGCGCCGGCACGATGGGCAGCTCCGCCGACGACAGCGACTTCAGCAGGAAGGGCGCCGGCTTCGACAGCACGATGACGGCGGTGAGCGGGTCGGGCGTGTCCACGCGCTCCACGTTGGCCAGCGTGATGCGCCCGCGCGGGCCCTGCTTTTTCTGCGTGAGCACCGAGTAGCGCACGTCTTCCGACGTGAGGTCGTGGCCGTCGTGGAACTTGACGCCGGGGCGCAGCTTGAAGCTGTACTTCAGCCCGTCGGCGCTCACCTGCCATTCGGTGGCCAGCAGCGGCTGCGGCGTGAACTTGGCGTCGTAGCGCAGCAGGCCTTCGGTGACCTTGGCGCTCACGTTGCGGTTGTCGGTCTTGGTGTCGAGGAAGGACACGAGCGAGGTCGGTTCCTGCGACACCGCATAGGTCAGCGTGCCGCCTTCGACGGGCTTCTGCGAAGGGGCTTGTGCCGACGCGGTGAAGGGCAGCGCGGCCAGCGCGAGGTGAACCAGCCGCCGGTCGAAATGGAGTTTCTTGAGCAGTGAAGGCAGGAGAAGGGAGAGCATGAATTGAAGCGCCGTACCGGCAATGGAGTTCGATGAAAGTCCAGCCGATGGTCTTGGAAATTGGCGCGCGCACTTAGCATTTTTTCGATCTTCGAAATTCAGTCCGAAGGCAGCGCCAATACGGCGCCAATACGGCGCGGCCGCAATCGGCGAAACGAGAAATCCGAATTTGGTTATGCGAAAGCCGAACGGCGCGCGAGCCTATATTCGCGGCCCTCTGCTTCGTTTCAGGAATCGCGATGAACGCCGTCCTCCAGCCCGCAACGCATACCGCGCAGGCACCGGAACTCCACACGCTGCTGGCCCGCTTGCCCGCGCTGGCGGCATCGATGGCCGAAGGCGCCGCCCAGCGCGAGCGCGACCGCACGTTGCCCTTCGAGGCCTTCGCGCAGTTCAAGGCCTCGGGGCTCGGCACGCTGCGCGTGCCGCCGGAGCGTGGCGGCCCGGGCGGCACCATCGAAGACCTCGTGCAGGTGGTGGCCACGCTGGCCGCGGCCGACTCCAACGTGGCGCATGCGCTGCGCACGCACTACAACGCCATCGAGCTCTGGACCACCGCGCCGCCCGATGCGAACAGCGACCGGCAGCTGGGTCGCGTGCTGCAAGGCGCGCTCTTCGGCGGCGCCTTCACCGAACTGGGCACGCCGCGCTCGGGCACCGTCACCACCGCGCTCGAACGCCGGGGCGACCAGCGCGTGCTCAACGGCAGCAAGTACTACGCCACGGGCACCGCCTTCGCCGATTTCGCGAGCATCGCGGTGCACGACGAAGAAGGGCGCGACGCCACCGTCATCGTGCCCACCGACCGCGAGGGCCTGCATGTGAAAGACGATTGGGACGGCATGGGCCAGCGCCTGACGGCCAGCGGCAGCCTGGTGTTTGACAACCTGCGGGTGCACGACGACGAGGTGGTGCACCCCCGGCAACGCAGCCTGCAGCGCCGGCATGCGTCGTCGTTGCGCCAGCTCTACCTGGTGGCGGTGGCCGGCGGCATCGTGCGCAACGTGTTCAGCGATGCGCTGCACTACGTGCGCCACCACGCGCGCCCCGCGGCGCACAGCCCTGCGGCTTCGGCGCCGCAAGACCATTTCACGCAGTGGGTGGTGGGCGACCTGGCCACGCACACCCATGCGGTGGACGCGCTGATCGCGGACAACGCACGCCGGCTCGACCGCACGGCCGAGGCGCTGCGGCGCGGAGGCGATGGCGATGATGACGACCACGGCGCCGCGCAGCTCGTGCTCGACGGCGCGCTCGCCACCGCCAAGACGCAGCTCGCGGTGAGCCGTATCGCGCTGCAGGCGGCCGAGCGGCTGTTCGACGCGGGCGGTGCTTCGGCGACGTCGCGGCAGCACAACTTCGACCGGCACTGGCGCAACCTGCGCACCCTCTTCAACCACAACCCGCTGCAGCAGAAGGCGCGCGTTGTGGGCGACTACCACCTCAACGGCACGACCGCGCACCTGGAAGAAGGCAAGGTGTTCTGAACTGGCCTTGCATTGCACGCTGGTGAATTTCGATATGCGAATTCCGGGCGTGCCAATTGCGCGGCGCTTGTCCAGAATTGTTGAACCCCAGAGGTAATTCCCCATGCCCATTTCCAACCGGCCCGGCGCCATTGCCGGGTGGGAGCGCTTTGTCGCGCCTACCGAATTCAGCGAGAGCCCCATTTCGCAGGCCTTTCGCCAGCCCGTGCTGCTGGGCCTGTTCCTCCCGATACAGGCGGGCGGCTGGAGCGCATCGACCCTGCCGCGCAGCACCGACTGGCGCTACGACTACAACAAGAACCTGGTGCTGAAGGCCGAGTCGCTGGGCTTCGACCTGGTGTTCGCGCTGTCGCAGTGGCTGCCCAAGGGCGGCTACGGCGGCGTGTTCGACGGCAACGCGCTCGACTCGTTCATGACCACGGCGGCGCTCACCGCGGTCACGAGCCGCATCATGCTCATCTCGACCATCCATGTGCTGTACGGGCCGCTGCATCCGCTGCACCTGGCCAAGTACGCGGCCACGCTCGACCACATCTCGGGCGGGCGCTGGGGCATCAACGTGGTCACCGGGCACCGCGCGGTGGAGCACGAGATGTTCGGCTCGCACCGCATCGAGCACGACCGGCGCTACGAGCTGGCGGCCGAGTTCCTGGAGGCCGTGCAGCGGCTGTGGGCCGACACCGAGAACTGGTCGTTCCAGGGCGAGTCGCCGTGGAAGCTCGACGGCGCCTTCGTCACGCCCAAGCCGAATTTCGGCCGGCCGGTGCTGGTGAACGCCACGGGCTCCGACGCCGGCATTGCCTTCGCGGGCCGCTACTCTGACATCGTCTTCATCACCAGCCCGAGCGGCTCGGCCTTCGCAAGCGCCATCGAGGCACTGCCGGCGCACACCGCGCGCGTGAAGCAGGCCGCGCGCGACGTGGGTCGCGAGGTGCGCACGCTGCTCAACCCCATGGTCATCAGCCGCGAGACCGAGCGCGAGACCTGGGACTACCACGATGCCATCGTCGCCCATGCCGACGCCGACCCCAAGACCAGCTTCAACCGCTTCGACAGCGACGCCCACGCCTGGCGCGGCCGCGTGGGCAACGACGCGGCCAAGCGCCGCGCCATCGGCGGAAACATCGAGGTCATCGGCACGCCCGAGCAGGTGGTGGAGCAGTTCGTGCAGCTCAAGCGCGCGGGTGTCGACGGGCTGCAGCTGAGCTTCTACGACTTCAAGCCCGACCTCGAGTTTTTCGGCGACCGCATCCTGCCGCTCATGAAGCAGGCGGGGTTGCGGCTGTAGCCGCGCTTTCTTCCCTTTTGCGTTCTTCGCGCACACCCGACACCTCAAGCCTTACAGAGAGTTTCTTTTCAATGAGCACCATCGACTACCGTCCCCTCGGCCGCAGCGGCATCCTCGTGTCGCCGCTGACGCTGGGCACCATGATGTTCGGCAACCAGACCGACCGCGCCACCGCGCAGCGCATCACCGAGCGGGCCTTCGAGCAGGGCATCAACTTCATCGACACCGCCAACGCCTACAACAAGGGCGAGTCGGAAACCGTGGTCGGCCAGCTGGTGGCGGCGCAGCGCCACCGCTGGGTGGTGGCCACCAAGTTCGCCAACGCCGACCCCGACATCGCCGGCCCGAACAACAAGAGCACCGGCCGCCACGGCATCGTGCAGTCGGTGGAGGCCAGCCTGCGGCGCCTGGGCACCGACCACATCGACCTGCTGTACCTGCATCGCGAAGACCGCGCCACGCCGGTGGCCGAGACGGTGCGCGCGCTGGGCGACCTGATTCGCGCGGGCAAGCTGCGCAGCTACGGGCTGTCGAACCACACGGCCTGGAAGATTGCCGAGTTCTCCCGCACGGCCGATGCGCTGAACGTCGACCGTCCCGTGGCGAGCCAGCCGCTGTACAACCTGGCCAACCGCCAGATCGAGGCCGAGCACCTGCCCGCCGCCGAGTACTACGGCCTGGGCGTGGTGTCTTACAGCCCGCTGGCGCGCGGCGTGCTCACCGCCAAATACCAGCCCGGCGAGGCGCCGCCGCCCGGCACGCGCGCCGGCCGCGACGACAAGCGCATCCTGCAGACCGAGTGGCGTCCCGAGTCGCTGGAGATCGCGCAGCGCGTGAAGCAGCACGTGGAAGGCCGCGGCATCACGCCGGGGCAGTTCGCGCTGGCCTGGGTGCTGAACAACAAGCTGGTCACCTCGGCCATCGCCGGGCCGCGCACGCTGGAGCAGTGGGAAGACTACGTGCCCGCGCTGCAATACCGCTTCACCGAGGAAGACGAGGCGCTGGTCGATGGGCTGGTGACCACCGGGCATTCGTCGCGCCCGGGCTTCAACGACCCGAGCCATCCGTTTTTCGGGCGCGTGCCGCGGCATCGCCCGGCGGCATGAGCGCCGTGCTGGCCTCCGTGAGCAAGCGCCACGCTGAACACGGCACCGCGCCCGGTGAGCGCACGGCGCGCGCCGTTGCACCAGCGCAGCTGCTGCGCAACGACGCCGAAGTGCTTGACGCGGCGCGACGCATCGCCGGCCTCATCGCCGAGGGCGCGGCGGCGCGGGACCGCGAGCGCATCCTGCCCGAGCGGGAGCTCGACCTGGTCTCCGGCGCCGGACTCTGGGCCATGAACGTGCCGCGCGCCCGCGGCGGCGCGGGCGTGTCGTACGCGACCGTGGCGCAGGTGTTCGCCTTGCTGTCGGCGGCGGACGCGTCGATCGGCCAGATCCAGCAGAACCACAACAGCGCGGTGTTCTGGCTGTCGAGCATCGGCACGGCGGCGCAGAAAGACTTCTTCCTGGGCGAGATCCTGCGTGGATGCCGCTTCGGCAATGCCAATGTCGACGCGGCCACCGTGCCCGGGGTTCAAGGCGCGCAGCCCACCGTCATCGCGCGCACGGCCCATGGCTACGTGCTGAGCGGCGAAAAGATCTACGCGACCGGCGCGCTCTTCGCGCACTACGTGACCGTCATCGGCCAGAACGAGGCGGGCGAGAAAACCGTCGCCATCATTCCGGCTGGCACGCCGGGCCTCACCATCGAGGACGACTGGCAGAGCTTCGGCCAGCGCACCACCGCCAGCGGCCGCGTGCGGCTCGACCGCGTCGAGCTGCCAGCGCTGTGCGTGCTGCCCATCCACCGCGCCTACAGCGAGCAGTCGATGGGCGCGGTGTCGCAGCTGAGCCATGTGGGCATCGACCTGGGCATCGCGCAGGCCGCCCTCGACGACACGGTGCGCTTCTTGCGCGGCCACGCGTCCATCAGCCAGCCCGAGGGCGCGCCGCGCGCGGTGACCGACCCGCTGGTCATCGCGCAGGTCGGCGAGATACAGACCCGGCTGCACGCCGCCGAGGCCATGACGCTGCGCGCGGGCCTCGCGGTCGATGCGGCCATCGCCGTGCCCGACAAAGCCCGCCGCGCCGCCGCTTCGCTCGCGGTGGCCGAGGCCAAGTGGCTCACGTCGGACATTGCGCTGCACGCGTCGAGCAAGCTCTTCGAGCTGTGCGGCACGCGCTCGGCGCAGCACCCGCACGCGTTCGACCGCCACTGGCGCAACGCCCGCGTGCACACGCTGCACGACCCGGTGCGCCACAAGCTCAGCGTGGTGGGCGAGCACCTGCTCAACGGCATCGGGCCCGAGAGCGCCGGCGCGCTCTGACCTCTTTCAAAAACCATCGGTTCGCCATGATTTCCAGACGACATTTCGCCATCGCGGCCAGTGTGGCCGGCGCCGCCGCCGGCCTTTCCCCCCGCGCGTGGAGCGCCAGCGGCCTGAAGGGCAACACGCTGACGCTGGGCTACCAGAAGACCGGCATCCCGCTGGTGGCGCGGCAGTTGAAGGTGTTCGAGAAGCGCTTCGAGCCGCTGGGCATCCGCATCGAATGGGCCGAGTTCACCTCGGGGCTGAACCTGCTGCAGGCGATGGACACGGGCGACGTGGCCTTCGGCAATGCCGGGAACGTGGGCTGCATCTTTCTGCAGGCCTCGGGCGGGCGCGTGGCCTACGTGGCGGCGCAGCCGTCGACGCCGCGCTCCGAAGGCATCCTGGTGAAAGAGGGCTCGCCCATTCGCACCATCGCCGACCTGCAGGGCCGGCGCGTCGGCTACGCCAAGGGATCGAGCTCGCACAACCTGGTGGCCGCCGCGCTGGAGAGCCAGGGCCTGGACATCAAGGCCGTGACCAGCATCGGCCTGGGCGCGGCCGACGCGGGCTTTGCCTTCGACGCCGGCGAAATCGACGCCTGGGCCATCTGGGACCCGTACTTCACCATGGCCCAGCGGCGCGGCAAGACGCGCGTGGTTGCGTACCAGGGCGATGTGCTGAAAGACAGCGCCAGCTTTCTGCTGGCCAACACCGAGTTCGCCAAGGCCTGGCCCGCGCATGTGCGGGCGCTGGTCGAAGGTTCGGCAGAGGCCGGCGCCTGGGCCCGTCGCAACCTGGGCGAGGTGTCGAAGTCGCTCTCGGCGGCCACCGGCATGCCGCTGGACGTGGTGAGCGAGGTGAACGCCAATGCCGGCTTCGACGTGGTGCCGCTCGCGCCGGCCATCCTCGATTCGCAGCAGCGCACGGCCGACCGGTTGTTCAAGCTGGGCGTGCTGCCCAAGGCGGTGGATGTGCGCGCTGCCGTGTGGTCGGGCGCGGCGGCGTGAACTTTGCCGTGAACCGCACCGTGACCCGCGCCGCAAGCATCGGCCGCCGCCTGCTGGTGCTGGCCATGCTGGTGGTCGCGTGGCAGTGCGCCTCGTGGTTCGGCTGGGTCAACGTGCAGACGCTGGCATCGCCGCTGGAGGTGTGGAGCGCGGGCGCCAAGCTGTGGCATTCGGGCGAGCTGGTGCCCAGCATCTTCATTTCGCTGCGCCGCGTGAGCATCGGGCTGCTGATCGGCGTAAGCATCGGCGCGGCGCTGGGGCTGGTCGCCGGGCTGTCGCGCATCGGCGAGGAAATCGTGGACGCGCCGCTGCAGATGCTGCGCGCGCTGCCGTTCCTGGGCCTGCTGCCGCTGCTCATCGTGTGGCTGGGCATCGGCGAGGGCATCAAGGTGGGGCTGGTGGTGATCGGGGTGATCTTTCCGATCTACCTCAACCTGCACAAAGGCATTCGCGCGGTCGATCCGCGCTTTGCCGAGCTGACGCAGGTCTGCGGCGTGGGGCGCTGGGGCCTCATTCGCTGGGTGGTGCTGCCGGGCGCGTGGCCTTCGTTCCTGGTGGGCTTGCGCTTTGCGCTGGGCATCGCGTGGCTGTCGCTGGTGGTCACCGAGGCGGTGAACGCCGACGCGGGCATCGGCTACCTTATCCAGCAGGGCCAGCAGTTTCTGCAGACCGACGTGATCCTGCTCGGCCTGGTCATCTACGGCCTGCTCGGGCTGCTGCTCGAGGGGCTGGTGCGGGCCATCGAGTGGCGCACGCTGGACTGGCGCAAGGACTTCGCTTCCGCATGAACGCACGCATTCCCTTCATTCAACCCGTGGCTGCCCATGTCGGCGCGCCGGCACCCGCCGTCGAGGTGCACGGCCTGGGCCGCGCCTTCGACGGCCGCGCGGTGCTGCGCGGCATCGACCTGGCCATCGCGCCCGGCGAGTTCCTGGCCATCGTGGGCAAGAGCGGCTGCGGCAAGAGCACGCTGCTGCGCGCCATCGGCGGGCTGGACCGCGGCTTCACCGGCACGCTGCGGGTCGACGGCGTGGTGGCCTTCGGCTTCCAGGATGCGCGGCTGCTGCCGTGGGCGCGCGTGTGGCAGAACGTGGTGTTCGGGCTGCGCGGCCCGCGCGACGTGCTGCGCGCCAAGGCGCTGGAGGCGCTGGCCGCGGTCGATCTCGCGGCGCGTGCCGACGCCTGGCCGCGCACGCTGTCGGGCGGGGAGGCGCAGCGCGCGGCGCTGGCGCGCTCGCTCATTCGCGCGCCTTCGGTGCTGCTGCTCGACGAACCCTTCGGCGCGCTCGACGCGCTCACCCGGCTTCGCATGCACGCGCTGGTCAACGGGCTGTGGCGCGACAAGGGCTTTGCGGTGGTGCTGGTCACGCACGACGTGGAAGAGGCCGTGCTGCTGGCCGACCGCGTGGCCGACCTGTTTCGCGTCGAGCTGCCGCGCCCGCGCTCGCGCACCGACGAACGCTTCGAGGCCGCGCGGCTTCGCATCCTGGACGGCCTGGGCGTGCTCGCACTCGACGCGAGCCTCAGCGCCCACGAGGAACCCCATTCGGAACTTCATTCATGACCCACCCCCTTCGATTCGGTGTCTGGGCGCCCGTGTATGGCGCCTGGGGCAGTTTTCAGCACCCCGGCGATCCGCCCGATGCCGGCTACCGCCGCAGCCGCGACCTGGTGGTGCGCGCCGAGGCGCTGGGCTTCGACTCGGTGCTGCTGGCGCAGCACATCGTCAACCCCTCGTTCAAGGACGAGGCCGTGCTGGAGACATTGACCGCCGCCGCCGGCATCGCCGAGGCCACCGAGCGCATCGAGATCATCGCGGCCATCAAGCCGCTGCTGTTCCACCCGGGCGTGCTGGCCAAGATGTCGCTGGGCATCGACGACATCAGCGGCGGCCGGCTGGCCATCAACCTGGTGAGCGCGTGGTTCCGCCCGGAGATGGGCCGGCTGGGCATCGACATGCCGGCACACGACGCGCGCTACGCCTATTCGGCCGAGTGGCTGGACGTGGTCACGCGGCTGTGGTCGGGCGAGGTGGTGAGCCACCGGGGCGCGCACTTCAGCATCGACGAACTGCGGCTGGCGCCGCGCCCGCGCAAGGGCGCCCGCCCGACGGTGTACCTGGGCGGCGAGTCGGAGGCGGCGAGGCAGTTGGCGGCTGGCGCGGCCGACGTGCTCTTCATCAACGGCCGGCCGCTGGCGGACACCGCCGCGTTCATCGACGACATGCGCGCTCGCCCGCGCCAGGGCGCCGCGCTGCGCTTCGGGCTCTCGGCCTTCGTGATCGCGCGAGACACCGAGGCGGAGGCGCTGGCAGAGTACGAGCGGCTGCAGGCGCTGTCCGACCTGGACGACCGCTCGGCCATCCTGCGCGGGGTCGATCCCGAGGTCGCGATGTTCAAGGTGGGCGCGGGCCAGAAGAAGGTCGGCACCAACGGCGGCACGCTGGCCGGGCTCATCGGCAGCTACGCGCAGGTGGCCCGGAAGATCGAGGCCTTTGCCGAGGCCGGGGTCGAGCTTTTCATGCTGCAGTTCCAGCCGCTCGAAGCGGAGCTGGAGCGCTTCGCGCGGCACGTGCGGCCACTGGTCGCGCGCCGCTGATCGCGCGCCGCTGGTCGCGCGCCGCTGGTCGCACCCCGCTGATTTCCTGATTTCTTTCAAACCGCTGGAGCCACCCTGATGACCTCGTTCGACACGCCGCTGCGCCGCGGCGCGTACCTGCTTTTTTCGCTCGTCTTCGCCTGCGGGCTTGCCGCCTGCGGCAAGGAGACTGCCGCGCCTGCTGCTGTTGCTGCCGGTGCCCCGGCCGGCAAGCTCGACCCCGCCAACCCGGTCACGCTGGTGGTCGGCGTGCCGCGCAACTTCGGCTACCTGAGCACGCTGTGGGCGCGCGACGCGCAAACGCCGGGCGTGAAGATCGAATACAAGTACTTTCCCAACTTCGTCGACATGCTCACCGCCTTCAACGCCGGGCAGGTCGACATCACCGAGATCGGCGACGTGGGCGCGGCCCAGTCGTTCGCGGCCAGCAAGGGCAACGTGCGCGTCATCGCGGTCACGCAGCCCAACGCGGGCAACACCGGCCTGCTGGTCGCTAAAGACAGTCCGTACCAGAAGTTCGAAGACCTGAAGGGCAAGCAGCTGCTGTTCCTGAAGTCGACCAACACCTACCTGGGCGTGAAGCACAAGATCGCGGACGCGGGCCTGCAGGAGCCGGACTTCAAGTTCGTCGAGCTGGCCGGCCCCGCCGCCGTGAAGGCGTTCCAGACCGGCCAGGTCGAGGGCTACCTCACCATCGACCCCAACATGGCGGACGTGGTCGAGAAGACCGGCGCACGGCTCATCTCCGACGGGCGCGACCAGCGCATCCAGAACCTGTACCCCTACGTGACGCAGAAAAAGGTGGTCGAGCAGAAGAGCGCCGCGCTCGCCGCCTTCGTGCACGTGCTGGCCGACACCATCGCGTGGGCGCAGGCCAACCCCGACGAGCAGGCGCGCATCGTGGCGCCCAAGATCCAGTTCAGCGAGTCGGCCATCAAGACCACCTTCGGGCGCGGCGCCAAGGCGCTGCAGCCCATCGACGCGCGCTTTCTTGCCGAGCAGCAGGCCAACTTCGACGAACTGCTGGCCGCGGGCGTGCTGAAGGAGGCGGTGCAGGCGAAGGATCTGTACCTGGCCGATTTCAACGGCAGCATCAAGCCGTCAGCGGACCCGCGCTGAAGCGCAAGAAACGCAATGAGCGTGCGGTAGCACACGCCCTTGCTCCGTAAACGAATAAGCAACCGCCGATTCATTGCTTGGGCGCGGCGCACTGCGCCACTAACCTGCGCGGTGTCAAACAACACCGAGGGAACCCAAGCCATGTCGATCTCGTTTCAACGCGCACTGTCCGTGATGGTGCTCTCTGTTGCCGGCCTCGCCGCGTCTGCCCACGCACAGGAGGCCCTGCGCGTGGCCGCCTCGCCCGTGCCGCACGCGGAGATCCTGGAGTTCATTCGCCCGCAGCTCAAGGCGCAGGGCGTGGACCTGGAAGTGAAGGTCTTCAACGACTACGTGCAGCCCAACCTCGCTGTGAGCGACAAGCAGCTGGACGCCAACTTCTTCCAGAACCGGCCGTACCTCGACTCCTTCAACAAGGACCGCAAGACCGACATCGTCGAGGTGCCGCACAGCGACGTGCACATCGAGCCCTTCGGCGCCTACTCGCAGAAGATCAGGAAGACCTCCGAGCTGCGCGACGGCGCCGTCATCGCGATTCCGAGCGACCCGTCGAACTCGGGCCGCGCGCTGTCGCTGCTGGCCAGGCAGGGGCTCATCAAGCTGAAGGACGCGTCGAACATCAAGTCGACCGCGCGCGACATCGTTTCCAACCCCAAGAAGCTGGTGATCCGCGAGCTTGAGTCGGCCCAGCTGCCGCGCGCGCTGCCCGACGTGGACCTGGCGCTCATCAACACCAACTACGCGCTCGAAGCCAAGCTCGACCCGGCCAAGGACGCGCTGTTCATCGAAAGCGGCCAGAACTCGCCCTACGCCAATTTCATCGCGGCGCGCAAGGACAACGTGAACTCCCCGGCGGTGAAGAAGCTGGTGGCGGCCCTGCACACGCCGGAGGTGCGCAAGTTCATCGAGGGCAAATACAAGGGCGCGGTGATTCCGGCGTTCTGAGCAGCCGCGATTGCCTGACCTCACACAACGGTCACAACGGTCACAACGTCAACAACGACAGACAAGAACTGAAATGAAACAATGGACAGCGGCGCGCACCTTCGCGCGCCAGGCGGCGGTGGCCGCCATCGCGGTGTTCGCCGCATGGAGCGTGGCCGCGCAGCCGCGCGCGGGCGGCACGTTGACCTGGCTGGTCAACCCGGTGCCGGCGTCGATCGTGCCGCTGACCACCACGGCCGGCGGCAACGCCGAGATCGGCCCGAAGATCGTCGAGGGGCTGCTCACCTACGACTACGACCTGAAGCCCAGGCCGCTGCTGGCCACCGCCTGGTCGCAGAGCAAGGACGGCCTGCAATACACCTTCGAGCTGCGCAAGGGCGTGAAGTGGCATGACGGACGCGACTTCACCTCGGCCGACGTCGCCTTCTCCATCCTCACGCTCAAGCAGGTGCACCCGCGCGGGCGCGGCACCTTCGCCAACGTGGTGGACGTGAAGACGCCCGACGCGCACACGGCCGTCATCGTGCTGAGCAAGCCGTCGCCCTTTCTTCTGACGGCGCTGGCGGCCACTGAATCGCCCATCGTGCCCAGGCACCTGTACGAGGGCACCGACATCGCGTCGAACAAGTACAACAGCGCGCCCGTGGGTACGGGCCCGTTCGTGTTCAAGGAGTGGGTGCAGGGCAGCCACATCATCCTGGAGCGCAACCCGAACTACTGGGACAAGCCCAAGCCCTACCTCGACCGGGTGGTGGTGCGCTTCGTGCTCGACTCGGCCGCGCGCGCCGCCGCGCTGGAGTCGGGCGCGGCCGACCTGGCCAATGGCACGGGCGGCATCCCGCTGTCGGACGTGGAGCGCTTCGGCAAGCTGCCGGGCGTGCAGATCGATGCGCGCATTTCGCCGTACCTGGGCAGCCACCAGCAGATCTATTTCAACCTGGACACGCCCGCGCTGCAGAAGATCGAGGTGCGCCGCGCCATTGCGCAGGCCATCGACGTGAACGCCTTCGCCAAGACCGTGTGGTACGGCTACGGCACGCTGTCGGCGTCGCCCATCGGCAAGGGCATCAGCCGTTATCACGACGCGAGCATCCAGCCGTACCCGTTCAACCCGAAGGAGGCCGAGGCCGCGCTGGACGCGGCGGGCTTCAAGCGCCCCGCCGCGGGCGGCACGCGGCTGAAGCTGCGCGTGCTCTACAACCCGTTCCAGGAGCGGCGCGCGGCCGACTTCGTGCGGCAGTCGCTCGGGCGCATCGGCATCGACGCGGTGGTGGAAAGCTACGACTTCGCCACCTACGTGACCAAGGCCTACACCGACCGCGCCTTCGACATTACGCTGGAGAGCCTGACCAACCTGTTCGACCCCACGGTGGGCGTGCAGCGCGTGTTCTGGTCGAAGAACTTCAAGGTGGGGCTGCCGTTTTCGAACGCGGCGCACTACGTGAACCCCGAGGTCGACCGCCTGCTGGAAGCCGCTGCGGTGGAGGTGGACGAGGGCAAGCGCCGGCAGCTGTTCGTCGACTTCCAGAACATCGTGCACCGCGACATTCCTTCCATCGAGCTCGGCGCCAACCCGGCGATCACGGTGGCGGCGAAGAAGGTGCGCGACTACGCGCCGACGGGCGAGCACATTCGCGGGAGTTTCGCGGACCTGTACTTCGCGCCTTGAAGGCGGTGTGCGGTCGAGGGGCCGCGCTGTTCGAACAGGGGGGCGGGAGCCGTAGGGCCGCTGGGCCGCGTGATGCACGCGCACACCGAAGTGCTGCATGATCGCCGGCGAGCTTTTCTCCCCCCAGATTCTTCGTCCTGCGCCAGGACCCGCGAACCCATGACCCATCCTTCGAGCCAACGAGGCGCCGACGCGCTCATCCAGTCCCTGCGGGCCGCCGGCGTGCGGCGCATCTTCACGCTGTCGGGCAACCACATCATGCCGGTGTTCGATGCCGCCTACGGCAGCGGCATCGAGCTGGTCCACACCCGCCACGAGGCCAGCGCGGTGCACATGGCCGACGCGTGGTCGCGCATCACCGGGCAGGTCGGCATTGCGCTGGTGACCGGCGGGCCGGGCCATGCGAACGCGGTGGCGGCGCTGTACACCGCGCAGATGGCGGAGGCGCCCATCGTGCTGCTGTCGGGGCACGCGCCCAACGACCAGATCGGGCAGGGCGCCTTCCAGGAGATGCGCCAGGCCGAGATGGCCGCGCCGGTCTGCAAGGCCGCCTGGGTGTGCGCGCATGCGGACGACGTGGCCGCCGATGTGGCCAGGGCCATTCGCCTGGCCCTGTCCGGCCGGCCCGGGCCGGTGCACCTGAGCTTGCCGACCGATGTGCTCGAGGCCGCCACCTCGGCGGGCGTGCCGGAAGCCGGCGCGTTTTCTGCGGAGCCCGTGCCACTCGACGCGGCCGTCGCGGCAGACCTGGTGCAGCGCCTTGCGCAAGCGAAGCACCCCATGGTGCTGGTCGGCCCGGCCTGCATGACCCACGCCGCCCGCGCCCTGACCGACGCGCTCGAACAGGCGACCGGCGTGCCGGTGATCGGCATGGAAAGCCCGCGCGGTGTCGGCGATGCGAGCCTGGGCGCGTTCGCGCAGTTGCTCGCGCGCGTCGACTGTCTCGTGCTGGTGGGCAAGCGGCTGGACTTCACGCTGAAGTTCGGCACGGCCTTTCCCGCGGCAGCGCAGGTCCACCAGGTCGATGCGGAGGCCGCGGAGATCGAACGCAGCCGCCGCGCGCTTGGTGAGCGGCTGCAGGTCACGGCGCAGGCCGATGCATGGTCGGCGCTGCGGGCGCTGACTCAAGAGGCGCAAGCGCACCAACCCTCAGCTTCCGATTGGTTGACTGAAGCGCGCAGCGCCATCGACTACCGCCCCGCCGCATGGGACAACGCCACGTCACTACTGCCAGGCCGCCTGCACCCCGTCCAGATGCTGCGCCCCCTGCAGGCCGTGCTCGACAGCCACCCCGAATCCGTGCTGGTCTGCGATGGCGGCGAGATCGGCCAGTGGGCCATGGCCTGCCTGCGCGCTCCGCACCGCGTGAACAACGGCGTGGCCGGCGCCATCGGCGCGGGCCTGCCCTATGCGCTGGCGGCGCGCTTCGCCCGGCCCGAGGCACCCGTGGTCGCGGTGATGGGCGACGGCACGGTGGGCTTTCACATCGCAGAGTTCGACACGGCCGTGCGCCACGGCCTGCACTTCGTGGTGGTGGTGGGCAACGACGCGCGCTGGAACGCCGAGTACCAGATCCAGCTGCGCGACTACGGCGTCGAGCGCCTCGTCGGCTGCGAGCTGCGGCCCCTGCGCTACGACACCGTCGCGCAGGCCTTCGGCGCGCACGGCGAAGGCGTGACGGACGCCGCCGCGCTGCCACAGGCGGTGCAGCGGGCGCTGGCCAACGGGCTGCCGGCCTGCGTGAACGTGATGATCGAAGGGGTGCCCGCGCCGCTGATCAAGCGCTGATCGGCATCCCCGCTCGTCACTGGAAGGTGCCGGGCTCCGGCACGGTGTCGCTCACGAACCAGCGCCCGACGTTGCGCGTCTTGTACTCGGCCGGGTTGTGCAGCGTGTGGATGCGCGCGTTGCGCCAGAAGCGGTCGAGGCCTTCGGGCCGCACGGCGGAGCGGGCGCCCATCACCTCGAAGATCTCGCTGGTCACTTCCAGCGCGACCTGGCCGGCCAGCACGTTCGCCGCCGCGATGGCCACCGCGGCCTCGCCGCGCTGCGCGTGCGTCAGCGCCTCGCCCTGCGCGGCCACATGGTCGAGCGCCGCGAGCGCGCGGTCGGCCAGCGCGGTGGCGGCCCGTGTCTTCACGTAGAGCTCGCCGTACTGGCGCTGCACCCACGGGTCGTCGGTGTGGCGCGCCACGCCCGAATGCACCCAGGGGCGCGACTTGTGCAGCGTGTACGCGCGCGCGGCGCGAAGCGCGCCCTGCGCGGTGCCGACGAACACGTTGAGCAGCACGCTTTGCTGCTGCAGCGGCGTCACGGTGCGCCAGGCTTCCGCCGGCGCGCCAGCCGGGTTGAGCGGCGCGGGCGCGCCCAGCACTTCGCCTTGATGCACGCGCACGCCGTGGTAGCTGACGCGGCCGCTGCCGGTCTGGCGCTGGCCGATGCCGTTCCAGTCGTCTTCCACCACGATGCCTTCGCGGTCTGAAGGAAGGGCGGCGAAGCGGCGCTCGCCGGTCTGCGGGTCTTCCCAAGCCACCGACAAAAAGTCGGCCACGTGCGAGCCCGAGGTGAAGGGCCGGTAGCCGTCGAGCACGAACCACTCGCCCTCCTGCCGGCCGAACAGGCTCCTGGAGAAGCTGTTGGCAGTGTTGCCCCAGAACCAGTTGCCTTGCACCGAGCGGCGCCAGAGCTCGGCGGTTTTCCCGGGCTCCTTGCGCAGGCGGGGGCTCAGCAGGCTGCTGTGGTGGTAGCCGAACAGGTGGCCCAGCGAGCCGTCGACCTGCGAGAAGGTGCGCGTGATGCGCAGGGCCGTGGACCAGGGCTCGCCCTGGCCGCCGTGCTCGCGCGGCAGCAGCAGGTGGAGCAGGTCGTTTTCCTTCAGCAGCTGGATCTGCGCCAGCGGCTTGCCGCCCGCGCGGTCGCGCTCGATGGCGTCGCGCTCGAAGATGTCGCGCAGCGCCACCGCGCGGGCCAGGTAGGGGTTGGCGGTGTCGGGCTCGAACAGGGCGGGTGCGTCGGCGGCGGCAGGGTGCAGGTACGCGACGGCGGCGTTCGAGGTGCTGGGGGCAAGGGATGCGGACATGGGCGGCAGGTGGGGTGTGCGTCGGGGCGTCAGTGGACCTTGGGGAAACCGTGGCGCTCCGCCAGCAGTTCCAGGATGCGGCGCGTGTCGGTCACGAAGCGCTTGTCGCCCAGCACGAGCGCATCCGCGGGCGCGGGTTGCTCGTCGCCGAGGATCAGCGCGGGCAGGCCCTGGTGCGCCTCGTCGAGCGCGGCGATCACCTCGGCGCGCGGGCGCGTGAAGGGCTGGTGCGACACGTCGAGCCGCGCGCGCAGTTCGGGCGCCGCGGCCAGCAGCCCTTCGACGGGCAGGCAGTGCGGGCAGACGAAGTGCTCGCCCGGCTGTTTCGGGTCTTCGAAACCGGGGGCAAGCAGAAGGAGGCGGTCGCGGCTCATGGCGGGTCTTTCAGATGCAAAAAATGGAGGCTCAGCGGTAGATCGCCGGCTCGGGGTGCGCGCCCGTCAGCAGCCAGGTGCCGACCAGGCGCTTCTTGTATTCGGCGGGGTTGTGCAGCGTGTGCGTGCGCGTGTTGCGCCAGAAGCGGTCGAAGCCGTTGGCCGTGGTGGCCGATCGCGCGCCCATCACCTCGAAGATGTCGCTGGACACGGCCAGCCCCGTTTCTCCGGCGTAGAGGTTGGCCGTGGCGACGGCGATGGCGGCCTTGCCGCGCTCGGCCTCGCCCAGTGCGCGGCCGTGGGCATAGGCCGCGTCCAGTGCCGTTGCCGCGTCTTCGGCCAACTCGGTGGCGGCCAGCGTCTTGATGGCGAGCTCGCCGTACTTGCGCTGCACCCACGGGTCGTCGGTGTGCTTGTCCACGCCCGAATGCACCCAGGGGCGCGACGTGGTGTTGGTGTAGTCGCGCGCCTCTTCGAGCGCGCCCTGGGCACTGCCCAGGAACACGTTGAGCAGCACGCTCTGCTGCAGCAGGGTGGTGAGCGAGGCGAAGGGCGTCAGCGGCTCGCCGGGCTGGCCGAGCAGTTCGTCGTCGCGCACGCGCACGCCCTGGAAGCGCACGGTGCCGCTGCCCGTCTGGCGCTGGCCGATGCCGTCCCAGTCGTCTTCGATCACGATGCCCTCGCGGTCTTGCGGCACCACGGCGGACAGGCGCTGGCCCAGGGGGTTCTCCCACGAGACCAGCAGCCGGTCGGCCACGTGCGAGCCCGAGGAGAAGGGGCGGAAGCCGTCGATGACCCAGGCTTCGCCACCGCCTGCGCCGTCATCGCTCTCGCGTCGGGCACTGGAGGTCGGCGACATCGCATTGCCCGAGTTGCCCCACAGCCACTGGCCCTCGGCCGAGGCACGCAGCAGGCTGTCGCGCTGGGCCGGCGTGGCCCGTGCGTTGACTGCATGCAGCGGCAGGTGGTGGTAGCCGAACAGATGGGCCAGCGAGCCGTCGGTCTTCGCGAATTCACGCACCACGCGCAGCACCGTGCGCCACGAGGCGCCCGCGCCGCCGAACTCTGCGGGAATGGCCGCCGCGAGCAGGCCGCTTTCGCGCAGCAGGCGCACCTGTTCCAGCGGACGGCCGCCAGCCTCGTCGCGCGCCACCGCATCGGTGTGGAAGAGCTTGCGCAGCGCCGCCGCGCGTTCGACCCAGGGGTCGGAGGAGTCGTGTTCGAAGACGGGCATCGGTGCTTTCCGGGTGCTTTCAGGAAGATGAATTCATCGTAGGCCGCACCCGATGCACACGCCAACGCGAAATTCGCGCATCGATATTCGGCCGCGGCCTGCGGCGAGTTCGCTTCGCAGGGGCCTCAGGCCAGCACGTCGACCGTCAGGAATTTCGCGAAGCGCGCCGGGTCGGTGGTCTTCTTCAGCACGCCCACCTGCTTGAGGTCGACCGCGTAGCTCTCGATCTCCTTTGTGAGGTCGAAGCGCTTCGTGTGGTGCTGGTAGCCGATGGTCGCCAGGATGGCGCCCAGCTCGTCCTGCGCCACCTTGGGAAACAGCTTGCTCACCGCGCGGCCGGCCTCGTTCGGGTTGTCGGAGATGAAGAGCGCCGCCTGGTGCAGCGCGCGCACCACGCCCGCCACCTGCTTCGGGTTGCGCTTCACCAGCTCGCCGCGGGCCGCGACGATGCAGCACAGCCGGTCCTTGAAGTCGCCCTTCAGGATGTTGGCGATCTCGGTGTACGCGCCGGGGTTGCGCTTTTCCACCAGGTAGAGGTTGGGGTCGGAGTCGGCGATGACGTCGATCTCGCCCTTCTTCACCGCCACGTCGAGCTGGTCGGCGGGGTACACGCGCCACTGCACGTCCTGCTCGGGGTTGACGCCGCGCCGCGCCAGCGCGGTCGAGAAGAACTGGCGCCCGTAGCCCGCGGGGCTGGCCACGCCGATGGTCTTGCCCTTCACGGCCTCGATGCTCGCGATGCCCGAGCCCTTCGGCGCGAGCACGCGAATGCAGCCCGCGTGCGCCGTGCCGACCACCTTCACGTCGAAGCCGGCCTCCAGCGGCTTGAGCCATGCGTGGATCAGCCCCAGCGAGATGTCGGCCTTGCCGGTGGCGATGGATTCGAGCACCTGGTCGGTGGCGCCCGCGAAGTTGATGATGTTCACCTTCACGTTGTTCTTCTCGAAGTAGCCCAGCTCGTTGGCCACCACGATGGGGCTCAGGCACAGGCCGGTGCCGGTCCACGAGAGCGTGAGCGGCTTGTCGTCGCCGTCCGCGCTCCAGGCGCGCTGGCCGAGCAGGCCGAGGCCGGCGGCGCCCAGCGTGGCGGCGGCGCCGCGCACGAGGGTGCGGCGGGTCGGCAGACGTGAGGATGGGGAGGGCGATGCGGGGTGCGGTGAACGGCTCATCGAAAAGGCTCCTTGTGAAGACGTGGACGAAACGGTGGGAACGCGGGAGCTGCGAACGTATCGGCGCGCGCATCGCGCGGTCAACGCATAAAAGCGCATGACCAAACGCGTCGCGCCGCATTCGGAAAATTCGGCATACCCCTGGTCAAGACGCAGAGCCGCGCGAAGCCTTGGCCGCATGAAAATGCGCGCATGCAAAACGACACGACCCCCATGACGCCCCCCGCCCATTCGACCGTGCTCACCGACACCCCCGAAGACGCCGCGCGCGCGGCCATCGTTCGCGGGCTGCTCGCCTACAACCACGGCAAGACCGGCATCTCGGACCACCGGCCGCTCGCCGTGCTGGTCCACGACGAAGGCGGTGCCGTCATCGGCGGCCTGTGGGGCCGCACGGCCTACGGCTGGCTCTTCACCGAACTGCTCTTCGTGCCCGACAGCCTGCGCGGCACCGGCCTGGGCCGCTCGCTGCTGCTGCAGGCCGAAGCCGAGGCGGCGGCGCGCGGCTGCCACGGGGCGTGGCTGGACACCTTCGCCTTCCAGGCGCGGCCGTTCTACGAACGCCTGGGCTACGAATGCTTCGGCGAGATCGGCGACTACCCGCGCGGCTCGTCGCGCTTCTTCATGAAGAAGGCGCTGTCGCCGGCCAGCGTCGGCTGAACCGCTGGCGGGGTCGTCGTGCATGCCGGCTTCAACGATTTCCGCATCAGCAAATGCGGGAACCGTCTAAGGCCGACGCCCAGAATGGACCGATCAAGATCCCTTCTGACACCATGACCGCTTCCCCACGGCAAATGCACCTCGGCGCCTTCTTCTTCGGCGTCGGCCACCACCTGGCCGCGTGGCGGCACCCCGACGTGGACGCGGGCGCGGCCAGCAGCATCGAGGCGCTGAAAGAGTGGACGCGTATTGCCGAGGCCGCCAAGTTCGACGCCGTGTTCTTCGCCGACAACGTCGGCCTGCCCGGCCCGCCCGACGAGGTGGTCGCGAAGAACGCGCTGTGGTATCCGCTCGATCCGCTCATCACGCTGGCGGCGCTGTCGCAATCGACCACGCACATCGGGCTGGTGGCCACGGTGTCGGCCACCTACCTGCCGCCTTACCACCTGGCGCGCAAGTACGCCTCGCTCGACCAGGTGAGCGGCGGGCGCAGCGGCTGGAACCTGGTGACCTCGGGCAGCGACTTCGAGGCGCGCAGCTTCGGCCTGCCGCAGCAGCTCGCGCATGCGCACCGCTATGCGCGCGCCCACGAGTACGTGAAGGTCGTCAAAGGCCTGTGGGACACCTGGGAGGACGATGCCTTCGTGCACGACAAGGCGGCCAACCGCTTCTTCGACCCGCGCAAGCTGCACCGCGTGGCGCACGAGGGCGAGCACTTCACCGTGCACGGCGGCCTGCAGACGCCGCGCGCGCCGCAGGGCTACCCGGTGCTGGTGCAGGCGGGCTCCTCGGGCGACGGGCAAGACCTGGCCGCCGCCACCGCCGAGGTGGTGTTCACCGCGCAGCAGACGCCCGAAGATGCGCGCGCTTTCTACAACGCGCTGAAGGGCCGCCTGGCCGCCTACGGCCGCACGCCCGACCAGGTGAAGGTGCTGCCCGGGATCTCGCCCTTCGTCGGGCGCAGCCAGCAGGAGGCGCAGGAAAAGTTCGAGCAGCTGCAGGGGTTGATCGACCCCGTGCTGGGCGTGGGGCTGCTGTCGACCTTCCTGGGCAACGTCGACCTGTCGGGTTACTCGGTAGACGACCCGTTCCCGCAGGACCTGCCCGTGACCGAAGGCTGGAAGAGCCGGCAGGTGCTGTTCAGCGAGATGGCGCGGCGCGACAACCTGTCGATTCGCCAGCTCTATGAAAAGGTGGCCGGCGCGCGCGGCCATTGGACGCTGGTCGGCACGCCCGAGACCATCGCCGACCAGCTCGAGCACTGGTTCACCACTGGCGCGGCCGACGGCTTCAACGTGCTGGCGCCGACGCTGCCGCACGGCCTGAAAGACTTCGCGCAGCTGGTCATTCCCGAGCTGCAGCGACGCGGGCTGTTTCGCACCGAGTACACCGGCCGCACGCTGCGCGAGCACCTGGGGCTGGCGCGGCCGGCGCACCCGTTGGCGGCCCGCCAGGGCTGACGTTCGAGTCTGAAGCTCAGGCCTCCAGCGCCAGCACCGCGAAGCTGGCCAGCCAGTGTTCGCCCATGTAGTCGCCCGCCACGTGGGGCAGCCCGTGCACGAGGTGCTCGTCGGCCGCCTGCTGCGCGACCGCGTGTCGTGCGTCGCCTTCGGGCAGTGCCGAGGCAATGCCGCGCCAGCACCAGGCGCGGCTGAGGTTCAGGCCGTCGAGGTGCGCGATCTTGCCGTCGGTGCGGTCGGACACCGTCGCCGGGCGGAACAAGGTGGCGGGCTCGTGCGCGGCGATGCGGGGCAGGAAGCGGTCGAGCCAGGGCGCGTACTCGGCGGCCGGCAGCAGGCGGCGCATGCACTCGGCCTCGATGAGCGCGGACGACAGAAAATCGTCGCCGCTCGGCTCGCCCCAGGCCGGGCAATCGGTGTCGCTGCCGTACCAGCGGCGGGCGGTACTTGCGAGCAGCTCCGACAGCGCGTCGTCCGAGCTCGCTTGCGCATAGTCGGCGGCCATGCGCAGGCCGAAGGCGGTGTTGAAGTGCGTTCCCACGCGCACGGGGTAGACCGACAGCGGCAGGAAGTCGCGGTAGCGCTGCGCGAAGACTTCGGCCAGCGGCGCCAGCGTGTTGGCCCCGCGCGCGTCGGGGTGCTGCGCCAGTTCGGAAGCCAGCTTCAGCAGCCAGCCCCAGCCGTAGGGGCGCTTGAAACCACGCGCCGTGGGCTGCGCCAGGTAGGCGCATTCGGCCGTGACCTTGTCGTGCACGAAATGCGTGTCGAACAGGCGCTCGATGCGCGCGGCGGGTGCCATGCCCGGAAAGCGGCGCAGCAGGTAGGCCAGCATCCAGTAGCCGTGCACGCACGAGTGCCAGTCGTAGCTGCCGTAGAACACAGGGTGCAGCTCGCTGGGCGTCCGCGCGTCGGTGGGGCCGGCCAGCACGTGGTCGGGCTTGTTGGGGTACTCGCGGGTGACGTGGCCGAGCGCGATGTCGGCGAAGCGGGCGCCAAGGTCGGGGGTGAGGTCGGGGGTGAGGGTGTGTCGCATGAGGGCTTTCAGTCGATGCGGTGGAGCGTGCGAGCCATGGTTGTCGCGGCTCGCCATGCTGCACGAAGTCGGGCGAACGCACTGGCTCGGGGACTCTTTTGCGCTGCAGCGCAGCATGCGAAAGCTGCGGGATTCCACCAAGCCCGCACGCCCGGCAGCGCCGCATACTGGCCCGACAGCCACTCGCCGCGCCCCTTTCGGGTTCCAGGCGACAGCCAGGAGACACGCGTTGCAGCGAACCAATATCGCCAACCCGACCTATTTCCACAAGGTCGTCGATTGTCAGTACGCCTGCCCGGCGCACACCCCCGTTCCCGAGTACATCCGCATGATCGCGCAGCGCCGCTACAGCGACGCCTACATGATCAACTGGGCCTCCAACGTGTTCCCCGGCATCCTCGGGCGCACCTGCGACAGGCCTTGCGAGCCGGCCTGCCGGCGCGGGCGGGTGGAAGAGGGCAACACCGGCGTGCCCGAGCCGGTGGCCATCTGCAGGCTCAAGCGCGTGGCCGCCGACATGAAGGACGACGTGCACGCCCGCATGCCCAGGCCCGAGGCGCGCAACGGCAAGCGCGTGGCCTGCGTGGGCGCGGGCCCCGCGTCGCTCACGGTCGCGCGCGACCTGGCGCCGCTGGGCTACGAGGTGACGGTGTTCGACGCCGAGGCCAAGGCCGGCGGCTTCATTCGCACGCAGATACCGCGCTTCAGGTTGCCCGAATCGGTGATCGACGAGGAGACCGGCTACGTGCTCGACCTGGGCGTGGAGTTTCGCGGCGGCGAGCGCATCGACTCGATGAAGGCGCTGATGGCGCAGGACTGGGACGCGATCTTCGTCGGCTGCGGCGCGCCGCGCGGGCGCGACCTGGACATCGAGGGCCGCCATGAAGCGGCGGCGCAGATCCACATCGGCATCGACTGGCTCAACTCGGTGTCCTTCGGCCACGTGAGCAGCATCGGCCGGCGCGTGATCGTGCTGGGCGGCGGCAACACGGCCATGGACTGCTGCCGCTCCGCGCGCCGCCTTGGCGGCACCGACGTGAAGGTCATCGTGCGCAGCGGCTTCGCCGAAATGAAGGCCTCGCCCTGGGAGAAGGAAGACGCGCAGCACGAGGGCATTCCGATCATCGACTTCCACGTGCCCAAGGCTTTCGTGCACGAAGGCGGCAAGCTCGTGGGCATGCGCTTCGAGCGGGTGCGCGCCGAGTTCGACGACCGTGGCCGCCGCACGCTGGTGCCCACCGGCGAGCCCGAGGCGTACTTCGAATGCGACGAGGTGCTGGTGGCGGTGGGCCAGGAAAACGCGTTTCCGTGGATCGAGCGCGATTGCGGCATCGGCTTCGACAAGTCGGGCCTGCCGACGGTGGACGCGACCACCTTCCAGTCGACGGTGCCGCGCGTGTTCTTCGGCGGCGACGCGGCCTTCGGCCCGAAGAACATCATCACGGCGGTGGCGCACGGCCACGAGGCCGCGGTGTCCATCGACAAGCTGCTGCGCGACGAGCCGGTGGCCGTTCGCCCGCCGCCCATGACCAACCTGGTGTCGCAGAAGATGGGCATCCACGAGTGGAGCTACGACAACGACACCTCGAACGACCTGCGCTACAAGGTGCCGTGGGCCAAGGCCGAGACGGCGCTGGCGAGCATTCGCGTGGAGGTGGAGCTGGGCTTCGACGCCGCCACCGCCTTCAAGGAGGCCGAGCGCTGCCTGAACTGCGACGTGCAGACGGTGTTCGTCGAGACCGCCTGCATCGAATGCGATGCCTGCGTGGACATCTGCCCGATGGACTGCATCAACTTCATCGAGAACGCCGACGAGGCCGAGTTGCGGCCGCGCCTGAAGGCACCGGCCTTGAACCTGACGCAGGAGCTGTACGTGTCGGGCGGGCTCAAGACGGGCCGCGTGATGGTGAAGGACGAAGACGTGTGCCTGCACTGCGGCCTGTGCGCCGAGCGTTGCCCGACGGGGGCGTGGGACATGCAGAAGTTCCTGCTGAAGATGACGCCCGCGGGCGCGGAGCAGGGAGTGGCGGCATGAGGTCCCCGTCTTGCCCCCTCTCCCCTCGGGGAGAGGGTTGGGGTGAGGGCAGGGGCCTGTGCAATCGCGCCGCCTCTGCCACCGCCGTCGGCCCTCACCCCCGCCCTCTCCCCAAGGGGAGAGGGAGCCATACAAGCACGGAGATGGCCGCATGAACGTCCCGCAGATCGAAGCCGTCAACGACTTCGTCATCAAGTTCGCCAACGTCAACGGCTCGGGCTCGGCCTCGGCCAACGAGCTGTTCGCCAAGGCCATCCTGCGCATGGGCGTGCCGGTGAGCCCGCGCAACATCTTCCCCAGCAACATCCAGGGCTTGCCGACCTGGTACGAGGTGCGCGTGACCGAAGAGGGCCACCTGGGCCGGCGCGGCGGCACCGACATGATGGTGGCGATGAACCCGCAGACCTGGGACGCCGACGTGGCCGAGCTGGAGCCCGGCGGCTACCTGTTCTACGACAGCACGCGGCCGCTGCCGCCGTCGAAGTTTCGCGACGACATCCGCGTGATCGGCATGCCGCTCACCGAGATCTGCAACGCCGTCTACCAGGACCCGCGACAGCGCCAGCTTTTCAAGAACATCGTGTACGTGGGGGCGCTGGCCATCCTGCTGGGCATCGAGCCGGAGGTGGTCGAGAAGCTGTTCGGCGAGCAGTACAAGGGCAAGGAAAAGCTGCTGGCCTCCAACGTGCGCGCGCTGCACCTGGGCTGCGACTTCGCGCGCGAGAACCTGCGCGAGCCCGTGGGGCTGCGGGTGCGGCGCGCCGACCGCGTGGGCGAGCGCATCTTCGTGGACGGCAACAGCGCCGCGGCGCTGGGCTGCGTGTATGGCGGCGCCACGGTGGCGGCGTGGTATCCGATCACGCCGTCGTCCTCGGTGGCCGAGGCCTTCCAGAAGTACTGCACCCAGTTCCGCGTGGACCCGGCCACGGGCCAGCACCGCTTTGCCATCGTGCAGGCCGAAGACGAGCTCGCCTCCATCGGCATGGTGGTGGGCGCGGGCTGGAACGGCGCGCGCGCTTTCACCGCCACGTCGGGGCCGGGCATTTCGCTGATGGCGGAGTTCATCGGGCTGGCCTACTTCGCGGAGATTCCCATCACGCTGATCAACGTGCAGCGCGGCGGGCCTTCCACCGGCATGCCGACGCGCACGCAGCAGGCTGACATCCTGGCGTGCGCGTATGCCTCGCATGGCGACACCAAGCACGTGCTGCTGTTTCCGCAGGACCCGCACGAATGCTTCGAGCACGCGGCCGCGTCGCTGGACCTGGCCGACCGGCTGCAGACGCCCGTCTTCCTGATGACCGACCTGGACATCGGCATGAACCAGCGCCTGTGCGAGCCCTTCGAATGGGACGACAGCAAGGCCTACGACCGCGGCAAGGTCATGAGCGCCGACGAGCTGGAGGCGGGCCGCGACTTCGGCCGCTACAAGGACGTGGACGGCGACGGAATTCCCTGGCGCACGCTGCCGGGCACGCACCCGAGCAAGGGCAGCTACTTCACGCGCGGCACCACGCGCGACGCCTACGCCCGGTATTCGGAGCGCGGGCCCGACTACATCTACAACATGGAACGGCTGCTGAAAAAGTTCGAGACCGCCGCCACGCTGGTGCCGCAACCGGTGCTGCGGCCCGCACCGGGGAAGACCACGCTGGGCGTGATCTATTTCGGCTCGACCAGCCCGTCGATGCACGAGGCGCTGCAGGCGCTGGAAGCACGCGGCATCCACCTCGACGCGCTGCGGCTGCGCGCCTTTCCGTTCCCCAGGAGCGTGGCGCAGTTCCTGGCGGCGCACGACAAGGTGTTCGTGGTCGAGCAGAACCGCGACGCGCAGATGCGCAGCCTGCTGGTCAATGAACTGGACGTGGACCCGGCGCGGCTGGTGCGGGTGCTGCACTTCGACGGCACCCCCATCACGGCGCGCTTCATCGTGCAGGCGATCAGCGCAAACCTGCAGTCCAGCCCCCAGGCGCATGCCGATGCGAAGGAGCCCGCATGACCTACCTCGCCAAGCCGCGCCTGCGCCACCCGACGCTGAGCACCAACAAGGTCGGCTACACGCGGCGCGACTACGAAGGCAAGATTTCCACGCTGTGCGCCGGCTGCGGACACGACTCCATTTCCGCGGCCATCATCGAGGCCTGCTGGGAGCTGGACATCGAGCCGCACCGCGTGGCCAAGCTGTCGGGCATCGGCTGCAGCTCGAAGACGCCCGACTACTTCCTGGGTGCGTCGCACGGCTTCAACACCGTGCACGGCCGCATGCCCAGCGTGCTCACGGGCGCCAACCTGGCCAACCGCGACCTGCTGTACCTGGGCGTGTCGGGCGACGGCGACTCGGCCTCCATCGGCCTGGGCCAGTTCGCGCACGCCATGCGCCGCGGCGTGCGCATGGCGTACATCGTGGAGAACAACGGGGTGTACGGCCTCACCAAGGGCCAGTTCTCGGCCACGGCCGACCAGGGCTCCAAGAGCAAGAAGGGCGTGGTCAACACCGACAGCCCGGTCGACCTGGTGGCCATGGCGCTGCAGCTGGGCGCGAGCTACGTGGGCCGGGGCTTCTCGGGCAACAAGGCGCAGCTGGTGCCGCTCATCAAGGGCGCCATCAGCCACGGCGGGGCGGCCTTCATCGACGTGATCAGCCCTTGCGTGGCCTTCAACAACCACCCCGGCAGCACCAAGAGCTACGACTACATCCGCGAGCACAACGAGGCGGTGAGCCGCATCGACTTCATCGGCGGGCGCGACGAGATCGCGGTGGACATCGAGCCGGGCGAGGTGATGGACGTGCGCCAGCACGACGGCACGCTGCTGCGCCTGCGCAGCCTGCACCCCGACTACAACCCCGGCGACCGCTACGCCGCCATGGCCTACATGCAGCGCCACCACGAAATGGGCGAGGTGGTGACGGGCCTGCTCTACGTCGACCCGCTGGCCACCGACCTGCACACCGCGCTGAACACCTGCGACAAGCCGCTCAACGCGCTCGACGCCGGCCAGCTCTGCCCGGGCGCGAAGGCGCTCGAGCGGCTCAACACCGCCTTGCGCTGAACGCCGGGCGGCGGCACCATTCACGCTACTTTCCGGAGGGCGCACCATGGCCGAGCGCACCGTATTCCAGTCCGTCTCGCGGGCCCACGTGGTCAGCCTGGGCCCGCAGGCCAGCGTGCGCGACGCCGCCTGCGTGATGACGCGCGCCAACTGCGGCAGCGTGCTGGTCATGGAGCTGCCCGACACGCTGCTGGGCATCCTGACCGAGCGCGACCTCATGACCCGCGTGCTGGCGCGGGGCCTGGACCCCGACCGCACGCCGGTGAGCGAAGTGATGACGCCCAACCCGATCTGCGTGCCGCCCGAAACGCTGGTGTCCGACGCGGTGGCGCTGATGCTGGAGCGGGGCTTCAGGCATTTGCCGCTCACGGCGGGAACGAAGATATTGGGCGTGTTCTCGGTGCGCGACGCGCTGCCGCGCGAGATTGGCGCGGCGGTGAGCCTGAGCGAGTTTCGCGAGCAGGTGAACGACGCGCTGGGGTAGGGCGGCAAGGCGATTCTTCAGGCGCCGGAAGCAGGCACTGCGGTGGCGATGGGCCATCTATGCCTGTTCTCCTACTCGGCGATCCGGCGCGGCGGCGCACGATCGTTTCATTGCAACGATTTCAGTGCGGAAAAGAACATGCTGACTTTGGAAGCCGAGCGGGTTCTCGCCTATTTCCGGCAGGAGTACTGGCCCCACGAAGAACGGTCGGCCAACGCGCTGCAACTCCACAGGAGCGTGGTGGCCTGCCGTGACGGCATCCGGGAGCTGATGGCGGCCGGCATGCTCACCGAGTCGCTGGACAAGTCGTTCTTCCGGCTCACGGACAAGGGCGTGGACGCATTGGCGCTGTCCGACGCAAAGCTCTGAACGAGCCCGGAGCCTTCAAGGGTGGGGCGACCCGATGGCGTCGTGCAGCGCGCGGTAGGCGCTGACCAGTTCGTCGAGTGAAAACGAGCGGTTGAGTCCGCTCGGATTGGGCAGGATCCACGTCTCGATGCCCGCGAAGCGTTCTTGCTGCAGGCCCCAGGTGACCTGCTTGTGGCCCGTCATGCCCGCGTAGGCCGCCTTGCCGAGGAAGGCGAGGCGGCGCGGTTTGAACGCCATCATCTTTTGAATGAACTCGCTGGCTGCTGCGGCGAATTCGTGCGGTGCCACTTCGCTTGCGCGCGCGGTGCCGCGAGCGACCACGGTCGTCAGCCCGCATCCCTGGGCCAGCAGAAGACTGCCCTGCTCGGGTGTCATCAGTTGAGCAGTGAAGCCTGCCAGGTGCAGCACCCGCCAGAAGCGATTGCCCCGCCCATCGAAATGGTGGCCCGAAGCCGCGGCGCGCTGGCCGGGGTTGATGCCGCAGAACACGACCTCCAGGCCGGGGGCGAGAAGGTCGGGCAAGCCACCCTGGGTGGTGTTCGAAAGGGTGGCGTCGTGCGGCATGCGATGGAGTGTGCAGCGGGTGCGCTGCACGGCCGCGCAAGTTTCTGCCTGCGCGACGCTGCGCGCGCAGCCGGGATGGTGCATTCGCGGCCAGGTTGCAGCTGTTTCAGGCCACCGCGGCGTGTGAAGACAACAGGTCACGGGCGACGAAAACGGCCAGTCCTAGAATGGCCGGCCGCTCCAATCAATCCTCAAGCACGGTCTTCGCCGCAACGAAAAAAGCTGGAAACATGAAGCTCGTGATCGTCGTGTTCGACGGGGTGCAGGCACTGGACATCGCAGGCCCGATGGACGTGTTCGCCGAGGCCAACAACTACCTGGCGCCGCACCAGCAGTACGAGATCACGCTCGTCGGCCTGCACGCCGGCAACGTGCGCTGTGCCAACGGCATGGAGCTCAAGGTCGACACCGACTACCTGCACTACGACGGCCAGCCCGACCTGTTGCTGGTGGCAGGTGGCCCCAGGCTGCCGGAGGTGCAGGCCTACGCGCCCCGCTTTCTGGAATGGCTGGGCGCGAAGGCGATGCTCTCGCAGCGCTTCGGCTCCGTGTGCAACGGCGCGTTCACCCTCGGCCATGCGGGCTTGCTGAACGGCAAGGAGGTAACCGCGCATTGGCACGACGTGGACCGGCTGGTCGCGCAGTTTCCGCGGGCACGCGTGCGGCCCGACAAGATCTTCGTGCGCGACGGCAAGCTCTTCACCTCGGCCGGTGTCGCCGCCGGCATGGACCTGTGCCTGGCGCTGGTGACCGAAGACTGGGGCCACGAGATGGCGCTGCGCATCGCGAAGCGGTTGATCGTGTACATCCGCCGCGACGGCGGGCAGTCGCAATACAGCCCCTACCTGGCGGTGGGCCCGAAGGAAGAGACCATCGTGGCCAAGGTGCTGCGCCACGTGACGGACCACATCGACGAGCAGCTCTCCATCGACCAGCTGGCCGACGCCGTGGGCGTGAGCCGTCGCACCTTTTCACGCGTGTTCGCCAAGCACGCCAACATGACGCCTTCGGCCTTCGTGGACCAGGTGCGACTGGAGTTCTGCCGCAAGCTGCTGGAAGAAACCGACCTGCCGTTGAAGACGGTGGCGTTTCGCTGCGGCTTTCACAGCGCGAGCCACATGCGGACCATCTTCGCGAAGCGGCTCGACACGAGTCCGCGGGAGTACCGGGCGCGTTTCAAGGGAGCGCAGCCTGCGGCGCAGGCACATGATGCGGCGCTGGAACTGGCCTGATAGCGGTGCTGATTGGCGCAAACGCCACCGCTTTGCAGGCGGCTGAACGCGCCCCCGAACCTAGACTTTGAACGTCGCTCCCGCTAACGAAAAGAGCGGCGCAACGACGGAATTTCTCCAATGACGAGAGCGCTGCATTCGCAGCGCGTTGGCGGAGCTTTTCCTCCAACCAGGAGCACGTATCAACACCACGCAAACGCCGAGCCCGGCGGGCCACCCGCGGCAGGCATCCATCCAGTACCTTCCCGTCAACCTGTTCGCTTCGGTCATGGGCATCTCGGGCCTGGCCACGGCGTGGCGGCAAGCCAGCCACCAGTTCGGCGCGAGCCCGCTCATCGACGCCGCGATCGGCTGCGTTGCCGTGGCGCTCTTCGCGTTGCTGTGCGTGGCCTATGCCGCGAAGGCGGTGCGCTGCCCGCAGGCGGTGCGCAACGAGTTCATGCACCCCGTTGCAGGCAACTTCTTCGGCACCGCGACCATCGCGACGCTGCTGGTGTCGTCGGTGGTGGCGCCGGTGAGCGCGCGGGCGTCGGAGCTGCTCTGGAGCGTGGGCGCGGCGGCGACGATTGCGCTGGCATTCACGATCGTCAGCCGCCTGTTGCGCGGCAAGGTCGATGCGGGCCATGCGGTGCCGGCGTGGCTCATTCCGGGCGTGGCCACGCTGGACATCACGGTGGCCGGCAGCACCATGCCGATGGCCTGGGCCCGGGAGCTCAACCTGTTCTCGATGGCGGTGGGCACGATGGTGGCGCTGGTGTTCTTCACGATGATCGTGTCGCGCCTCATCCATCACCACGAAAAGCTCGCGAACGAGATGGTGCCGTCGCTGATGATCTTGATGGCGCCGTTCGAAGTCGGCTTTCTCGCGTACACGAGCTTCTTCCAGCGCGTCGACGCCTTCGCGGCGATGCTTTTCTACTTCGGGCTCTTCGTGTTCCTGGCGCTGGTCTTCAAGGTGTTCAAGCGCAGCGTGCCCTTCGCGGCCGGGTGGTGGGCGCTGAGCTTTCCGATTGCGGCGCTCGCCAATGCCGCGCTGCGCTATGCGGAACACGCCGGGAGCGCCGTGGTGACTGCGCTGGCGGTGGCGTTGCTCGCGTTCCTGAGCGGCCTGATCGCGGTGCTGCTGTTTCGCACGTTGCGGCTTTTTGCGAGCGGCAAGCTGCTCGCGCCGCGGTGAGTTCGCTTCGCCTTTTTCCACTCGATAAGTTGATGAACATGTCTGAAAAACTGTCCGCGAATTCCGCTGAGGCCGACGCACTCGCCCAGGAACACGCTGCCGCGTTGATCGCGCAATGGGAGCAGGTCGGCAACTGCAGTTGCCTGGACCGGGTCGAAGCCGCCGGGGCGAGTCGCCCAGTGGAGGCCGTTGCCGAATGAAAGGGCCTGCGAAGTTGATGGTTTCTCTTCGACAAATGAGAAGCAATCTCATTTGATGTAAGATTCGCTCATCGAAAGGCGCAGCGGTTTTCCTTGCTCCTTTCATCGATTTCATCGTGGGGCGACCCGAGACCTTCAAACGTCTCCAAGGTCGTTTTTTGCTAGCCATCGGTTCTCCGGCCAGCCATGCATTTTTTCCACGAGCCTCCCCCGGCTTTCTCTCGTCCCTCTTTTTTCTTCCGCCTCCCCGACGCATGGAGCACGCCGACAAACTCAAGCACACGGGCCTGAAGGCCACGCTTCCGCGGATGAAGGTGCTGGAGCTGTTCGAGCACAGCGACCGGCGCCACCTCTCGGCCGAAGACGTGTACCGGCAACTGCTGACGCTGGACCTCGACATGGGGCTGGCCACCGTCTACCGCGTGCTGGCGCAGTTCGAGCAAGCGGGGCTGCTGAAGAAGAGCCAGCTCGGCGCGGGCAGGGCGGTGTACGAGCTCAACGACGGCGAACAGCACCACGGCCACCTGGTCTCGCTGGTGGACGGCGCGGTGCACGAATTCTTCGATCCGCGCATCGAGGAGCGCCTTGCGGCCATCGCGATAGAGAAGGGCTTCGACCTCGACGATTACGTGGTGACGGTGTTCGGCCGGCCACGGCGCTGAAGAGCGCGACCCTCTCGTCTTTCAGCACTTAAGTGCTTCATCCGGGCAATGACCCGGCGTGGATGCGCGGCGGCAACTGCACCACCAGGTAGTCGATCAGGCTGCGCACAGCCGGCAGCATGCCCCTGGGCGGCGGATACACCAGGTGCAGCATGTGCCCCTCGGCCGCCCAGTCGGGCAGCACCTGCTCGAGCCGCCCGTCGTGCAGCGCGGCCGCGACGACGGGTTCGGGCAGGAAGGCAACGCCGATGCCGTGCACCGCGGCCTCGAACAGCACGCTGAAATCGCTGGTCACCAAACGAGGGTGCACCTTGGCGGTGTCCGCCTGCCCCGCGCGGCGCTTCAGATGCCAGTGCGCGCTGCCGTCCTGCCGGTCATGCATGTCGTGCACGTGGCTGATCACGTCGATGTCGCCCAGCGCGGCCAGTTGCTGCGGCCGGCCATGCGCGGCCACGAAGGCGGGGCTTGCGACCAGGATGAGCCGCGCCGTGCCCAGCGACTGCGCGACCATGCCCGGCTCGGGATCGTTGCGCGGGCGGCCGCGCAGCGCGAGGTCGAAGCGCTCCTCGATCAGGTTGACCGTGCGGTCGGTCGCTTCCACCAGCACCTTCACCTTGGGGTGGCGCGCCAGGTAGCCCGGCAGCACGGGCGCGAGGTAGCTCTGCGCCATCACCACGGGGCACGACAGGCGCACGGTGCCCGAGGGCTCCTTCTGCAGTTCGGCGACGCTGTCGTAGGCGGCCTCCGCGCTTTCGACCGCCGCGAGGCAGCGCGCGTAGAAGCGCTCGCCCGCCTCGGTCAGCGCAATGGAACGGGTGGAGCGCTGCAGCAGCCGCAGCCCCACGCGCTGCTCCAGCTCGGCCACGCGCCGGCTCAGCCGGGTCTTTTCGACGCCGGTGGCGCGCGCCGCCGCGGTGAAGCCGTTGTTCTGGACCACGGAGGCGAAGAAGTAGAGATCGTTGAGGTCGTGCATGGGGCTGATTGGTGCAGTGGAGCACCAGTCCTTGGCGATTCGGCCATCTTATCAATCGATTGGTGCGGCCATAGAGTCCTGCTACAGCACGGAGACCGCCATGAACTCGCCCCATTCGCCACCCGCAAAACCCGCATCGCCCGACCCGGCGCTGCTGCTCATCATCTTCCTGCTGACCTTCCTGGAGTTCCTGCAGACCGGAATGATCGCTTTCGGCGCGGGCCCGATCATGGGAGAAATCGGCGCGTCTCCCGAGGAGTTCAGCCTGGCCACGGTGGTCTATGCGTGCGTGGCGGTGTCGACCATTTCCAAACAGCGCTGGCTGGTGGAGCGCCTGGGCTGGCGCAACTTCGTGCTGCTGTCGCTGGGGCTGTTCGTGCTGGGCGGCGCCATCTGCGGCACCAGCGGCTCGTACCCGCAGTTCCTGGCCGGGCGCGCCGTGATGGGGCTGGGCGGTGCTGCCTTCATGACGACGGGCCGCGTGCTGGTGAACCTGATTGCGCCGGGCCCGAAGCGCTTCACTGGCATCCGCTACTTCGCGACGGGGCTTGCCGCCGGCATTGCGTTTGCGCCGGCGCTGGCGTCGTTCGCGGTGTCGCACGGCCATTGGCACGGCATCTTCGCGATGTTGATCGTCGCGGCCCTGGTCGCGGCGGTGCTGGCGGCGCTGTGCCTGCCCACCGAACTGGTGCCGGCGCAGTTGCGCAGCCAGAGCCATCCCCTGGTGTTCATGGGCCTGGCCAGCGGCAGCTTTCTGCTGCTTTATGTGCTGCAGCGCAGCCAGTACGACTTTTTCAGCGACGCGACGATGCTCACCGCCGGGCTCGGCTGCGGCGCGCTCGCGCTGTATTACTTCTTCAGATCGCTGCGCCGGCATGAGCGGCCGCTGCTCGCGCTGAAGGCGCTTCGGCATCCGCGCTACATCGGCGGCGTGGCGGTGTTCACGCTGTGCTACGTGCTGTTGGGTGCCAACAACTTCATGCTGCCGGTGCTGATGCAGCGCACGCTCGGCTATTCATGGGAAACGGTGGGGCAGGTCCAGTCGCTGGGCCTGTCGTCGGCGCTGGCGGCGTGGATGCTGATGTCGTGGGCCATGCCGCGCTGGCCGGGCGCGAAGAAGTTCCTGGTGTCGGGTTT
The DNA here is from genome assembly GCF_041355175.1 of Variovorax sp. RCC_210. Lineage (NCBI taxonomy): Bacteria > Pseudomonadati > Pseudomonadota > Betaproteobacteria > Burkholderiales > Comamonadaceae > Variovorax > Variovorax sp. RCC_210. The sequence continues at coordinate 59,416 of NZ_JBFUPJ010000007.1, forward strand.
CGTGGCGCTGGCGATGTTCGGCGTGCAGCTCTCGCGCATCGACGCGGACGTGTCGCTGTGGGCCAGCGTGCTGCCCGCGCTGGCCTGCAACGGCGTCTTCCTGATCTTCGTGATGGCGACCACGGCGATGCATGCCTTTCGCGATGTGCAGCAGGACGAGTCGGTGCTCTCGCACGCGCAGCAACTGAAGAACATGACCGCGCAGTTCGGCACGGCGCTGGGCACCGCGGCCGCCACCTTGCTGCTGCAGTGGCGCAGCACGGCGCACTACAGCGTGCTCAACAACCGCTTCGCGACGGGGGATTCGGTGTACACGCAAACGCTGCACGACCTGAGCCAGTTGCTGGCATCGCGCGGCGCAGGTCCTCAGTCGGACGCGATGGCCGCGGCGTCGCTGGCGCAGGTGTTGGGGCAGAACGCGACGCTGCTTGCGTGCCTGGATTACTTCGCGGTCATCGCCGTGGTCGGGGTGCTGGGTGCGTTGGCGATGGGTTCGCAGCGGCTGATGAAGTAGGGCCAGAAAAAGGGCGGAAGCAAGGCCGTGTCGAAGGGGCATTGGCACGACACAGTTAGGCAACAATTATGATGAGAATGCTTGTTATTAACATTCTCGTCCGGAGTGGGCGCCATGGGGAATGCGCGCCGAACACGGTGCGCTTTCCGGCCGCCGCACTCCGTTTTTCTCACCCGGCTCACCTCGCTCAGCCGGGTTTTGTTTGCCTTTTCCTGTTCGATTTTCCCCACCCATGCCTTCGTCGACTGCCTCTTCGTCCCGCGCAGAATTCCGTTTCACGCCCACCCCGCTCGCACGCCTCGCGCGCCAATGCCTGGGCGCCTCGCTCGTCCTCGCCGCCGCCGGTGCGGCTGCGCAAACCGCCTCCGCGCCAGGCCAGCTGCAGGAAGTCACCGTGTCCGACCAGGCCGAAGCCATCGGCGGGTTGCAGAAGACGTATTCGGGCGGGCAGTTCGCGCGCGGCGGCAGCCTGGGCATCCTGGGCATCACCGACCTGATGAACGTGCCCTTCAGCACGACCAACTACACCTCCGAGCTCATCGACAACCAGCAGGCGCTGAGCGTGGCCGACGTGGTGATGAACGACGCGTCGGTGCGCCCGCTGACCTCGCGCGGCGGCTTCGGCGACGACTTCCAGATTCGCGGCTTCACCGTGCCCAACTCCGACATCGGCATGAACGGCCTGTTCGGCCTGTCGCCCACCACGCGGATTCCGCTGGAGATGATCGAGCGCGTCGAAGTGCTCAAGGGCCCGGGCGCGCTGGCCAACGGCGTCGGTCCCACGGGCAGCGTGGGCGGCAGCATCAACGTGGTGACCAAGCGCGCGGCCGACGTGCCGCTCACGCGCCTGACCACCACCTACATGAGCCGCGCCCAGTTCGGCACGCACCTCGACGTGGGCCGGCGCTTCGGCAAGGAGAACGAGTGGGGCGTGCGCGTGAACGGCGTGCTGCGCAACGGCGAAGGCAACATCGACAACGGCAAGCAGAAGCTCGGCCTGGCCACTCTGGGGCTCGACTACCTCGGCACGCGCCTGCGCTGGTCGCTGGACGCTTTCGCCAGCAAGGGCGACACGCGCGAGTTCCGTCCGCAGACCAGCTTTGCCGCCGGCATCACGGAAATTCCGGAGCCGCCGTCGGCACGGCTGAACTTCTATCCGGGCACGCAGCTGAAGGACAACGTCAAGACGACCATCTCGCGCGTCGAGTACGACATCAGCGACACCACCATGGCCTACGGCAGCGTGGGCTACACCGACCAGGACTACCAGCAGACCTTCCCGAGCGGCCGGCCGAACTCGCTGGGCAACTTCAACGTGTCGAACGCCTACTACGACTACTACGGCAAGACCACCGCTGCAGACGCCGGCCTGCGCACCCGCTTCAAGACCGGCAGCGTGGGCCACACGCTGGCGCTGGGCGTGAACCTGCTGAGCCAGGAGACGGGCTTCTTCTACGCGACCTCGCCGCGCACCAACCCGTCCAGCCTGTACAACCCTGCGCCGCTGCCGGCGGTGACGGCGCTTCGCACGCCCGCGACCAAGGCCGGCGAGCTCAGGCAGACCAGCGTGGTGCTGGCCGACACGCTGTCCTTCGCCAACGACCGGCTGCTGGTCACGCTGGGCCTGCGCGACCAGACCATGGAGCAGGAGGCGTTCTCGCAGACCACCGGCGCATCGACCAGCCGCTACAAGGCCAGCGCCGTCACGCCGCTGGCGGGCGTGGTGTTCAAGGTGGCGAACAACGTCTCGCTGTACGGCAACTACACCGCCGGCCTCACGCGCGGCGGCACGGCCGGCCCGGGCACGGCCAACGTCGGCGAAACCTTCGCGCCGCAGAAGTCGAAGCAGTACGAAGCAGGCGTGAAGGTCGACTGGGGCCAGCTCACCACGCAGGCCGCCGTGTACCAGATCACCCGGCCCAACAGCCTCACCGACCCGGCCACGCTGGTCTACAGCTTCGGCGGCGAGCAGCGCAACCGCGGGCTGGAGCTGACGGCCTACGGCGAAATCCACAAGGGCTTGCGCCTGATGGCCAGCGCCGCCTTCAACGACGCCACGCTCACCCGTACCGCCGGCGGCGTGAACCAGGGCAACGACGCCACCGGCGTGCCCAAGCGCACCTTCAACCTCGGGCTCGACTGGGACACGCCCTGGGTGCCGGGCCTGAGCCTGAACGGCCGCGTGATCAACACCTCGTCGGTGTACGCCGACGCCGCCAACCGCCTGAGCGTGCCTTCGTGGACGCGCCTGGACATCGGCGCGCGCTATGCCACCAAGGTGGCGAACAAGGCCGTGACCTTCCGCGCCAACCTGGAGAACGTGTTCGACAAGAACTACTGGGTGACCAGCACCTACGTCACCGTGGGCGCGCCGCGCACGCTGATGCTCTCGGCCTCGATCGACTTCTGAAACCCTTCCGACACAAGAGAATCCGCATGACCCGAACGTCTTCCATCGCCAGCGCCGCCCTTGCCCTGCTGGGCCTTGCCAACGCCGCGCAGGCGCACCAGATCTGGATCGAGCAGCCCGCCGGGCAAAAAACCGCCATCGTCCGCTTCGGCGAATTCGGCGACAACCTGCGCGAGGCCTCGCCCGGCCTGCTCGACAAGTTCGGCAAGCCCACGGCCACGCTGCTGTCCGCCAAGGGCGACCAGGCCGCCGCGCCGCAAAAGACCGCCACCGGCTTCGCCTTGCCCTTCGGCGCGGCGGCGGGCGACAGCATCGTGGCCGAAGACGCCGGCTACCCGCTGTACACCCGCAAGCAGGGCGACACCGAAACGCGCAACCGCTACTACCCGGCCGCGCGCCTGGTCACCAGCCTGGCCGCGCAGCAACCCAAGCTGGCGCTCGACCTGGTGCCCTCGGGCCAGCCGGGCGAGTTCAAGCTGTTCTTCAAGGGCGAGCCCAAGGCCAAGACCAAGGTGGCGCTGGTCACCCAGTCGGGTTGGAGCAAGGAGGGGCACACCGACGAGCAGGGTGTCGTGAAGTTCGACATGCCCTGGCAGGGCACCTACGTGGCAGAAGTCAGCGTGAACGAGCGTGCGCCCGGTGAGCGCCAGGGGGCGGAAGGCGTCGAGAAGTTCGAGTCCGTGAGCTATGTCACGTCGTTGACGTATGTGAAGAGCGACGGCCTGGCGCCGCTGCCGGCCGGGCCCGCGGCCGCGCCCAACAAGTAAGCGAAAGAGGCCGGCCGGGCCTCATTGACTGCGTGGCGGGTGAAAAAGGGCTGAATCCAGATGTGAACTTTGGTCGTACTGGTGAAAACCCTGATCACCACGCCATGCCACACCTTGAAGAAGCCACATTCGCCACCGACCGTTTCGACGTGCTCGACGCCCAGGGGCGCAGCGAGACGGTCGTCGAATACACGACCTACCTGACCAGCTCCAGCGGAACGACGCACTTCAGGCCCATCTTTGCGGGCGTGCGTTATGGGCTGGAAGACGGAACTGCCGTGCGCCGCACCGGCGAGCGACGCTTCGAGGCGCTGGGCGGACGGTGCATGCGCGCCATCGAGCGGCAAGACCAGCGCGGTCAATGCCAGCGCGCGCGGGCACCGCATGCGCGTTGCGGCGCCGAGAGCTGAGAGCTAAGAGCTAAAAAAAGGGGCTGGCGCCTGACGCTGCCCAGCCCTCGGGCTTGCGCTTACTGAAGCTCGTCGAGCTTCCTGGCGGTCATGAAACCCGACACCACGACCGCGGCAACGGCGGCAAGGCTCAGCAAAAGGGTGGCCATCTGTTAACTCCTGGATAAAAGTATTGCCGCGATTCTAGGGGTAAACCCTATATCGAGGAGTTCATCGGGTCATTGGCGGTGAAACCTGAACACTGTCTTAACAATGCAACAAAGTTCGCTTGTATTTGCAAACGAAAGGTAAAGAAGCGTCGTGATGGTATTGCGAGTCATTAGCATTCGCATGCCGCATAAGAGTACAGACTTCATCTGAACCGCGATCTCCCGACTGTCAGAGGGCGGGAGCGCATCGCTACCGAGCGGCCCAACAACACCCTTGGAGGGCTCACATGACTTACATCAAAAGTCGCATGCATTCGCCTGCGCGCTACCTTTCCGGCCGCACGGCCACCACCGCCACGCTGGTCGCCGTCGGCTCCATCGGCGCCGTTCACGCCCAGACGCTGAACGAAGTTCGCGTCGAGGCCGGCTCCGAATACAAGGTCGACCAGTCGTCCTCGTCGAAGGCCACGGCGCCGCTGCTGGACACCGCCAAGTCGGTCACGGTGATCCCCCAGGAAGTGATGACCCAGATCAACGCGACCTCGCTGACCGAGGCGCTGCGCACCACGCCCGGCATCACCTTCGGCGCCGGCGAAGGCGGCAACCCGGTGGGCGATCGGCCCTTCCTGCGTGGCTACGACAGCCAAGCCAGCACCTATGTGGACGGACTGCGCGACATCGCGCCGAGCACGCGCGAAGTGTTCAACCTGGAATCGGTGGAAGTCGTCAAGGGCCCTGACTCGACCTCGGGCGGCCGCGGCGGCGCCGGCGGCACCATCAACCTGTACAGCAAGACGCCGAAGAACGAGAACTTCTTCACCGGCACCGTGGGCCTGGGCAGCGACAAGTACCACCGCGAGACCATCGACCTGAACCGCACCTTCGGCGAGAGCAGCGCGTTCCGCCTCAACGTGATGGACTTCGGCTCCGACATTCCCGGCCGCTACGGCCCGAGCAACAAGCGCTGGGGCATCGCGCCTTCGGTCACGTGGGGCCTGAACACGCCCACGCGCGTGACGCTTTCGTACTTCCACATGCAGACCAACGACGTGCCCGACGGCGGCGTGCCGTACGAGCTGCCCTCCAGCTTCCCGCGCTTCGGCGAAGTGAAGCTGCAGCCCACCTTCGGCGGCAACCGCGAGAACTGGTACGGCGTCAAGCGCCGTGATTTCCGCCAGGACAAGTCCGACGCGCTGACCCTGCAGGTCGAGCACGACATCACGCCCGAGATGAAGTTCCGCAACATCACGCGCTTCACCAAGTCCACCATGGACTACATCTGGACCCAGCCCGACGACAGCCAGGGCAACGTGGCGCGCGGCCTGGTGTGGCGCCGCTTCAACGGCAGCATGCGCGACATCTACACCTTCGCCAACGCCTCCGAGCTCACCGGCAAGTTCCAGACCGGCAGCGTCAAGCACAGCTATGCGCTGGGCCTGGAGCTGTCGCGCGAAAAGGCCGACAACGACAGCTACACGCAGCTCAACAGCGCCTACGCCGCGCAGCAGAAATGCCCCGGCGGCCTGGCACGTTCGAGCTATGTGTGCACCAGCCTGTTCACGCCCGACCTGAACGATCCGTGGCTGGGCACCTTCGTGCCGAACAACAACCCGACCAGCTTCCGCACCGACACGGCGTCGCTGTACGCGTTCGACACCGTCGAGCTCACGCCGCAGTGGCTCGTCAACGGCGGCCTGCGCCTGGACAACTACAAGACCCGCCAGACCAACCCCTACCCCAGCACCACGGCCACGGGCGGCCTGAGCCTGCCGGTGATCACCAGCCTGAACCGCCCCGAGTTCTCGCGCAACGACACCCTGGCCAACTACCAGCTCGGCGTGGTCTACAAGCCGGCGCCCAACGGCAGCATCTACGCGTCGATCGGCACCTCGTCCACCCCGGGCGGCAACTCGCTCGGCCAGGGTTCGGAGTCGCAGGCACTGAGCGCCACCGTGGGCGGCGTGGCCAACACGGCGCTCGACCTGAAGCCCGAGAAGAACCGCAGCGTCGAGCTTGGCACCAAGTGGGAGCTGCTCGACCGCAAGCTGTCGCTGACCGGCGCGCTGTTCCAGATCGACACCACCAACGCCCGCATCACCAACCCGACCGACGGCAGCGTCACGCTGGCCGGCGACAAGCAGGTGCGCGGCTTCGAGCTCGGTTTCTCGGGCAACGTCACGCGCCAGCTGCAGGTGTTCGGCGGCTACACGCTGCTGGACAGCAAGGGCAAGAACATGGGCCTGTCGAGCACCACCGATGCGAGCAACCGCACCGTGTACGTGCCCAACGCGGCCACGGGCCAGCCCTTCCCGAACACGCCCAAGCACAGCGCCAGCATCTGGGCGACCTACAAGCCGACGCAGGACTGGACCTTCGGCCTGGGCGCCTTCTACCAGAGCGAGGTCTACGGGGGCTTCGCCTACGCGGCAGGCACCGGCGGCGCCACGCTCATCAAGCGCAGCGTGCCCGGCTACACCCGCGTGGACGCCATGGTCGGCTACCGCGTCAACAAGAGCTTCAGCCTGCAGCTCAACGTGCAGAACCTGACCGACAAGACCTACTACTCGTCCGCCTACTCGACGCACTACGCCAACATGGCGCCGGGCCGCTCCGTGACGCTGATGGGCAGCTTCGCGTTCTAAGAACTCTGACCTGACGGCCTGAACCGGAGCCCTGGAAGCCGACGCTTCCAGGGCTCCTTCGCACTTTCGCCGCCGCAAGGCGCACCCACACACACAACGAACACAGCAAGACCGTGACCGCAGGCAGCACCGGCCCCCAACGCATCTTTCCCAACGCGAGCGATCTCGACGCGCTGAGCCGCGCGCAATGGGAGGCCATCCTGAACGGGCCCGCGGCCCCGGCCGTGACGTGGATCACCGCCGCCGCGCGCGAGAACAACGCACAGGCACAGGCCGTGCTCGGCCAATGGCTGCTCGACGGGCGAGGCATGGAGCGCAACGCGAGCGCGGCCTTCGCCTGGTTCCAGCGCGCAGCCGCGCAAGGGCACGCCATGGCCGCGAACATGGCCGGCCGTTGCCTGGAGCACGGCTGGGGCACGGCGGAAAACCACGCCGAAGCCGTGCGGCTCTACCGCCAGTCCGCCGACGGCGGGCTCGACTGGGGCATGTACAACCTGGCCAACATGCTGGCCACGGGTCGGGGCGTGGCGCTCGACCAGCCGCAGGCCTTCGACTGGTACCGGCGGGCCGCCGAACTCGGGCATGCACGCTCGATGAACATGGTCGGGCGCTACCTCGAAGAAGGGCTGGTGGTGGCGCAGGACACCGTGCGCGCCTTCGCGCTCTACCGGCAATCGGCCGAAGCCGGCGATTTCAGGGGGCAGTTCAGCTACGCGAGCATGCTGCTCGAGCAGGGGCAGGTGGACGCTGCGGTGCAGTGGTTCGAACGCATTGCCGACTCGGCGCCTGCGGTCCACATCGAGCGCATCGCCCGGCAGCTGTCGGCGTCGCCGGAGCCCAAGGTCCAGCAGGTGGCGCAGCACCTGCTCGCCGAAAGCGCGAAGCGTTCGAGCTGACGGCGGGCACGGGCGGGCTGATCAGCGGCTGTCGCGCTTTCCTTGCGCATGCCGGTTCTGCGAACCGGCGTGTGCATGCAGCGCGATGTTCTCCGCGCGCTCCTTCAACGGGTTCAACCGGGCCGCGCGCGGGTTGATGTCCAGCGGCGCCGTGACGAGCGGCGCGCCCGCCGCGGCAGCACCCAACGGCGAAAGCGTGGCGGGAGCCTTCGACGAATGCTCCTGCACAGGCACGGCCGCCAGGGCCGCGTGCTTGAGTTCCAGCGCCTGCTTGACCGCGGTCTTCAGGCTCATCGGCTTCGCAGCCGGCTTGCGGCTTTTCCTGGCCGGCGCTTTCTTCGTGGCAGCGGTCGGTGCGGGCTCGGCCTTGGCGGCGGTCTTGCGCGCCGCCGGCTTGGTCACCGTGTTCACCTTGGTCACCTTCGTGGTGTTCTTCGTTTTCGCAGGCGCCGCCTTCACCGCTCGCGCCTTCGGAGCAACGCCGCTCTCCTTCGCTTCCTTCGCGTCGAGCTGCGCAAGCCGCGCCTCGAAGCGGTCCAGCACCTCCTCGAACACCGTCGCCTTCTTCGCCGTGCGCTCGTTGTCGCCACCGGCGGCCGCGCGCTTGCCTGCCGCGGCCTTGCGCGTCGCGACGCTCTGGCGCCGGTACAGGTCGCGGTACTTGTCGCGCAGCGCGCGTGCGCGTGTCACCTTGCCGCGCAGGCGCGCCGCGGTCAGTTCCTTGACCGGGCCGGCCCGGCTCTGGTCGAAGACCGCGAGTTCCGCGGCGGTCAACAGCACTCGCGCCTGAGTAAGGGTGTAAGCCATGCGATGTCTCTCCTTCATGTGATTGAGGGCAGGCTTCCACCTTAGTGGCTGGCCCTCGGTGGCCATGTGGGACGGGGTCGACGATTTGCCCTTGCGTGAGCGTGGCAACAACAGGCAATCCCGAGGCAATCCAGAGGCAACTCAGGCCCTCACCAGGGCGAAGCGCCGTCAGTCGCGCCTTCGCGCCGCGCTTCGAAAGCCTCGTGCAGAAACTCCACCAGCGCCCGCGTCTTCGCCGACATGTGGGCCTTGGTCGGAAAGACCATGAAGATGTCCGCGGGCGGCGGCGACCAGCTGCCCAGCACCTGCCGCAGCCGCCCCGAACGCAGGTAGGGCGCCGCGTCCCACTGCGAGCGCATCAGGATGCCGTGCCCGTCGAGCGCCCAGGCCAGCGCGCATTCGCCGTCGTTGCTGCTCAGCGCGCCGCGCACCTTCACCGTTTCCTGCCGGCCACCCGAGCGCAGGTGCCACGAGCCGAAGGCCTCGTCGCCCTCGCGGATGAACAGGCAGCTGTGCTGCGGCAACTCACGCGGGTGCGCGGGCTCGCCTGCCTTCGCCAGGTAGCGCGGCGAGGCGCACAGCACGCGCGCGTTCGAAGCGAGCTTGCGCGCCGTCAGCCGCGCATCGGGCAGGGTGCCGATGCGCACCGACAGGTCGAAGCCCTGCTCGACCAGGTTCACCGGCCGGTCTGTGAGGTGCAGCTGCACCTCCACGTCGGGAAAGGCCCGCGCGAACTTCGACAGCGCCGGCGCGATGAAGCGCCGCCCGAACCCCATCGTGGCGCTGACTTTCAGCAGCCCGCGCGGCGCCACCTTGGCGCCCGAGACGGCGCGCTCGACCGCGTCGAGCGCATCGAGCACGCGCGCGCCTTCGGTGAGGTAGGTCTCGCCTTCGGGCGTGAGGCTGATGCGCCGCGTGGTGCGGTTGAGCAGCCGCACCCCCAGGCGCGCCTCCAGCGCGGCGAGGCGCTTGCTGACCGAAGGCGGCGTAAGGCCCAGCTCTTGCGCGGCGGCGCTGAGGCTGCCCTGCTTCATGAGCACGGCGAAGAAAGACAGGTCGGAGAGGGAATCCATGCGCCGAATACTAAGTCGCCACAAGAAAGAATCAATTGCATGTGGCGACTTTGTGGCACGCAGAGAACTAACTACGATTTGCCGCAGTGGCCCGAAGACGCAAGGCCAGAGCCCACGCAGACACCGAAGGACACCCATGAGCGACCTTTTTCCCGGCTTCGAAAAACACCACGTCGACGTGGGCGGCGGCATCGCCATCTCGGCGGTGGTCGGCGGGCGCGGCGCCCCGTTGCTGCTGCTGCACGGCCACCCGCAGACGCATGCCATCTGGCACCGCGTCGCGCCCGTGCTGGCCGAGCATTTCACCGTGGTGGCGGCCGACCTGCGCGGCTACGGCGATGCCTCGAAGCCGCGCGGCGATGCGGACCACGCCAACTACGCCAAGCGCGCGCTGGCCGCCGACCAGGTCGCGCTGATGCGCCACTTCGGCCACACCCGCTTCAGCGTGCTGGCCCACGACCGCGGCGCGCGCGTGGCGCACCGCCTGGCCATCGACCACCCCGAGGCCGTGCGCTGCCTGGTGCTGCTCGACATCGCACCCACGCTGGCCATGTACGCGCAGACCACCGATGCCTTCGCGCGCGCCTACTGGCACTGGTTCTTCCTGATCCAGCCTGCGCCGCTGCCCGAACGCCTCATCGAGGCCGACCCCGCCGCCTACGTGCGCGAAGTGATGGGCCGGCGCAGCGCGGGGCTCGCGCCCTTCGACCCGCGCGCGCTCGCCGAATACCAGCGCTGCCTGGCCTTGCCGGGCGCCGCTCACGGGCTGTGCGAGGACTACCGCGCGTCCGCCGGCATCGACCTCGTGCACGACCAGGCCGACCGCGACGCCGGCCGCCTGCTGCAGCCGCCGCTGCTGGCGCTGTGGGGCGCGCAAGGCGTGGTGCATCGCTGCTTCGATCCGCTGGCCGAGTGGCGGCGCGTGGCGCGGCATGTCGAGGGCGAGGCCTTGCCCTGTGGCCACTACATCGCCGAAGAAGCGCCGCAGGCGCTGCTGGACAGGGCCTTGCCCTTCCTGGAGCAAGGAAACCACGCGGACCACACGGACTACGGAGCCCACGCATGACCGCGCCCACCACCCTCTACCGCAAGCTGGTCGATTCGCACACCGTGACGCAGCTCGACGCGCAGAACGTGCTGCTCTTCTGCGACCTGCACCTGATGAACGAGTACACCAGCCCGCAAGCCTTCGCCGGCCTGCACGAGCAGGGCCGCGGCGTGGCGATGCCGGGGCAGAACGTGTCGACCGTGAGCCACATCATTCCCACGCATGCGGTGCGCCACCGCGTCATCCAGGACCCGGCCTCCGCGCTGCAGGCGAGCAACCTGAAGCGCAACTGCGAGCGCCACGGCATCGCGCTGTTCGACACCAACGACGCGGTGCAGGGCATCGAGCACATCATCGCGCCGGAGCACGGCATGATCCGCCCCGGCATGGTCGTGATCTGCGGCGACAGCCACACCACCACCTACGGCGCGCTCGGCGCACTGGGCTTCGGCATCGGCACATCGGAGGTCGAGCATGTGCTGGCCACGCAGACGCTGGTGTACCGGCTAGCGCAGGACATGCGCATCCGCGTCGATGGCCGCCTGCCGACCGGCACCACCGCGAAAGACCTGGTGCTGATGATCATCAGCCGCATCGGCGCGCAGGGCGCGCGCGGCTTCGCGGTGGAGTTCTGCGGCGAAGCCATCGAGGCGCTGTCGGTCGAGGCGCGCTTCACGCTGTGCAACATGGCGGTCGAGGCCGGCGCGCGCGGCGCGTTGATTGCGCCCGACCAGGCCGCCATCGACTACGTGCTGGCGCGCGCACCCGACATCGACGACGCGCAACGCGCGCTGGCGTTGGCGCACTGGGCCACGCTGCGCAGTGACGAGGGCGCGCGCTTCGATGTGGAACACCGCTTCGACGCGGCGCAGGTCGCGCCCTACGTCACCTGGGGCACCAGCCCCGACCAGGCCGTGGCCATCGATGGCATGGTGCCTGCGGCCGAGGGCCTCCAGCGCGCCAGCATCGCGCAGGCGCAGCGCTACACCGGGCTGGCGGCGGGCGCGCCGCTCGAAGGGCTGGCCGTGCAGCACGTGTTCATCGGCTCGTGCACCAACGCCCGCATCGAAGACCTGCGCGCCGTCGCGCAGGTGGTGCAGGGCCGGCACGTGGCGCCCGGCATTCGCGCGATGGTGGTGCCGGGCTCCGGCGCGGTGCGCGTGCAGGCCGAGGCCGAGGGCATCGCGGCATTACTGGTGCGCGCGGGCTTCGAATGGCGCCAGCCCGGCTGCTCCATGTGCCTGGCGATGAACGACGACGTGCTCGCGCCCGGCGCGCGTTGCGCATCGACCACCAACCGCAACTTCGAGGGGCGGCAGGGCCGCGGCGCCATCACCCACCTCATGAGCCCCGCCATGGCCGCGGCCGCCGCCGTCACCGGCCACATCACCGACGTTCGCAAGCTGGAGCCTTTGCAATGACCCCAACCCCCACGCAAGAGAGCGCGCAAGAACACGACCGCATCGAAGGCATCGCCGCGCCCATTCCCATCGCCAACCTCGACACCGACCAGATCATGCCCAAGCAGTTCCTGCGCGGCATCGACAAGGCGGGGCTCGCGCAGGGCCTGTTGTGGGACCTGCGCTTTCATGGCGACGGCAGCCCGCGCGAAGACTTCGTGCTCAACCGCGGCGCCTATGCGGGCACGCGCATCCTCGTGGCAGACGCCAACTTCGGTTGCGGCTCCAGCCGCGAGCACGCGGTGTGGGGGCTCCAGCAGTACGGCATCGAGGCGGTGATTGCGCCCAGCTTCGGCGAGATCTTCTATTCGAACGCCATGAACAACCGCCTGCTCGCGGTGATGCTGCCCGAGGCCGACGTGCAGGCGCTGCTCGGCCTTGCCGCCTCGCCGGCATTCGAAGCATCGCCGCTGCGCCTGGAGATCGATGTGCGCCGCCTCGAGGTGCGCTCGCCTTTGGGCACGCACGGCTTCACGCTGTCGCCGCGCCACCGCGCCATGTTCCTCGAGGGCCTCGACCTGATCGGCGCGTCGCTGGCGCACCGTGCCGCCATCGATGCCTTCGCGCAGCGCCACTGGGCCGCCCAACCCTGGACGCGCGACGTGGCGCGCCGCACCAAGGCGCGGCTCGACGGCCTCGCGTAAGCGGACACGCACGCGCGGCGTCAGCCGGCATCGAAGTTTGCTTCGCGCAGTCTCCCGGCTGCCACGCCGGCGTTCCCGAAATGCGGGCAATTTGGGATAGTCGGCGGATGCGCAATTCCCCCGCCTTGCAAGCCGCTTCCACAGGCCGCGCGTTCCTCCAGAACGCCGGCGAACTGGGCGGGCTCATCGATCGCTTCGACTGGGGCGCGACCGCCATCGGCGCCATCGACGGCTGGCCGGCGGAGATGAAGTCCGTCCTGGCCTTCGTGCTGCGCAGCCCCACGCCCATCGTGACGCTCTGGGGCGAGAAGGGCGTCATGATCTACAACGACGCCTACGGCCCGTTCGCCGGCAACAGGCATCCCGAGCTGCTGGGCTCCAACGTGCTCGAAGGCTGGCACGAGGTGGCTGACTTCAACGCCAACGTGCTGCAGAAGGTCTACCACGAGGGCGGCACGCTCTCGTACAAGGACCAGGAGCTCACGCTGGTGCGCGACGGCACGCCGCGCATGCTGTGGGCCGACCTCGAATACTCCCCGGCGCTGGACGCGGAGGGTACCGTTCTCGGCGTGGTGGCCATCGTCGTGGAGACCACCGACCGCGTGCTGGCCGAGCGGCGTGCCGCGACCGAGCACGAGCGCGCCCGGGTGAACGCCGAGCGGGTGCAGCTCGCGCTCAGCGCGGGCGCCATCATCGGCGCCTGGTTCTGGGACCTTCCTACAGACCGCTTCACCATCGACGAAGGGTTCGCCGCCAGCTTCGGCATCGACCCGGCGCTGGGGCGCAGCGGCATTCCGCTGGAGCAGATCATCGCCACGGTGCACCCCGACGACCGCGACGGGCTGCTCGCGGCCATCAACGCGGCCATCGGGCGCGGCGGTGCCTACGCGCACCAGTACCGCGTGAGGCGGGCGGACGGCAAGTACTACTGGATCGAGGCGAACGGGCGCGTCGACCACACCGCCGACGGCACGCCCATCAGCTTTCCGGGGGTGCTGATCGACGTCGAGGAGCGGCGCGCGGTGGAGGCCGAGCGCGACCGCGCCATCGCCATGCTGCGCACCCTGAACGACCAGCTGGAGCAGCGCGTGACCGAGCGCACCTCCGAGCTGCTGAAGACCGAGGAGGCGCTGCGCCAGGCGCAGAAGATGGAGGCGGTCGGCCAGCTCACCGGCGGCCTGGCGCACGACTTCAACAACCTGCTGGCCGGCATCTCGGGCGCGCTGCAGCTCATCGGCATTCGCCTGGCGCAGGGCCGGCACAACGACCTGGAGCGCTACATGGGCGCGGCGCAGGGGGCGGTGAAGCGCGCGGCGGCGCTCACGCACCGGCTGCTGGCGTTTTCCCGCCGGCAGACGCTCGACCCGAAGCCTACGAACATCAACCGCCTGGTCGCCGGCATGGAAGAGCTGGTGCGCCGCACCGTCGGCCCGTCGGTGGAGCTGGAGGTGGTGGGCGCCGGCGGGCTGTGGCCGGCGCTGGTGGACCCGTCGCAGCTCGAGAACGCCTTGCTGAACCTGTGCATCAACGCGCGCGACGCCATGCCCGACGGCGGCCGCATCACCATCGAGACCGCCAACAAATGGCTGGACCGCCACGGCGCGCGCACCCACGACCTGCCCGAAGGCCAGTACCTGTCGCTGTGCGTGACCGACACCGGCACCGGCATGTCGCCCGACGTGAAGGACAGGGCCTTCGAGCCCTTCTTCACCACCAAGCCGCTGGGGCAGGGCACAGGGCTCGGCCTGTCGATGATCTACGGCTTCGCCAAGCAGTCGGGCGGGCAGGTGCGCATCTACTCCGAGGTCGGAAAGGGCACCACCGTGTGCATCTACCTGCCGCGCCACCACGCCGGCGGCGACATCGACGAGGACGGTGTCGAGGTGCGCCCGCCGCCACGCTCCGAGCAGGGCGAGACGGTGCTGGTGGTCGACGACGAACCCACCGTGCGCATGCTCGTGACCGATGTTCTGCAGGAGCTCGGCTACAGCGCCATCGAGGCCGCAGACAGCGTGGCGGGGTTGAAGATCCTGCAGTCCGACGTGCGCATCGACCTGTTGATCAGCGACGTGGGGCTGCCCGGCGGCATGAACGGCCGGCAGATGGCCGACGCGGCGCGCCAGTCGAGGCCGGAGCTGAAGGTGCTGTTCATCACCGGCTACGCGGAAAACGCGGCGGTGGGCAACGGCCACCTGGAGCGCGGCATGGCGGTGATGACCAAGCCGTTCCAGCTGGAGGCCCTGGCGGCCCGCGTGCAGGAAATGATTTCGCAGGGCTGAGCGGGCGAGTCATCGGCGCGCGGAAGGCGCGGCCTTCAGTAGCGCACGCCGCGGTGGTATTCGTCGGCGATGGCGACTTCGTCCTGCGCCTGGCGAATCAACTCGATCGCGCGGCCCGCATGGCCGCCGAAGGTGGGCCCGTTGACCTGTTGCGCCCCCTGGATGTGATTGATGGCCACCTGCAGCGCCTGCTCGGCGTTCTGGAAGTTGGGGTGCGACAGCGCGAAGGCGGAAGCACAGGCGGTGAGTGTCGCGGTGGCGGCAACGCCGCCGATGAATGCAGTCAAAGTTTTCATGATGGTTCGAGATCGGAAGGATGTGGATGACGAGCGGGCGCGCACGGTGCGCGCCCTGGCGCCGGTGGCACTCGACAAACAACGTGTGGTCCCGGCAGCCATGACTGTCGCCGTTGCGCGGGCGGCGCGGTGTGCTGCGCGTCCGATCTCTTGCACCGGCGTCCCGCGGCCTCGTTGCTTCACTGCCTCGCCTCGGGTGGGTCGTGGAGGGTCTCGGTGCGCGGCATGGCTTGCGAGTCGATCTCCGATCTTTGCTGCTCAGGTGAACCCGCAGGTCTCGCAACGCCCTGCAACAAATGTGCGCGGCCCTTGGCACCGGCCCGCAAATGCATACAAAACCTTGTCGAGGGCAGACAATCTTTCCATCCGCCGATGAGGAAAGGTATGCGAATGCCGACGATTTCCGAGCATGGGCTTGTCTTCACCCAATTCGACGCGAGCGCGCTGGCGCCCGCCGAACGCTTCGACTGCTGGCAGCACCGGCTCACGGATGCGTTTCGCCTGTCGATGCCCGACGGCACGGCGGCCCACCAACTGGAAGCGCGGACTTCGGTATGGACGCTCGAGGGCCTCATGCTGGGCCCGCGAACCTGCGGCGGCCACATCCTCACGCGCGACGCGCACACCGTGCGCGCCTCGCACCTCGACCATTACAAGCTGCATGTGCGCCTGGGCGACGGCGTTACCCGCGTGCAGGCGGGCGAGACGCGGCGGCTGCTGCGCCGCGGCGAATTCGCAATTACCGACATGGCGCGCACCGAATGCATGGACGTGGACGCCGGGGCCAGCGTGGCCGTGTTCGTGCCGCGCGAGGCGCTCGACAGCCTGTTGCCGCAGCCGCTGGACCTGCACGGCGTGGTGCCCGCGGGCGCCTGCGCGGGCATGTTCGTGGACCACGTGGCCGAGCTGGCCCGGCAGATGCCGCGCATGCGCCCGGAAGAAGTGGAAGGCGCGCGACTGGCCACCCTGCACCTGCTGGCGGCCAGCCTGGCGCCCACGGCGGCCCTGCTGCCGGCCGCGCGCCCGGCGGTCGAAGACGCGCTGCGGCGCCAGGTGTGCCGCTACATAGAGCACAACCTCACCGACGAGGCGCTGCATGCGCAGGCGCTGTGCGAGCGCTTTCGCGTGTCGCGCTCGATGCTGTACCGGCTGTTCGAACCGCTGGGCGGGGTGGCCAACCACATCAAGGAGCGCCGGCTGGCGCGCGTGCGCACGGTGCTGGCGTCGGCTTCGCGCTGGCAGTCGGTGTCGCGCATCGCGGAGGGCCACGGCTTCAAGAGCGCCACGCATTTCAGCCGCGCGTTTCGCGAACGCTTCGGCTGCAGCCCGCGCGATGTGCAGGCGGCGTGGCCGGCAGGGCGCGAGCGCGGTGCAGGTGGGGGCACGGGTGGGGCCATGCCGGGTGGGGTCGGCGTTACAACCGCCGTGCCGGTCTTCGGCCAGTGGCTGCACGCGCTGCATGACTGAGGTCGCCACCTCCGGCCCGGCGGGTGGGGCTGTCGCTGCTCCTCCTGCTGTTCAGCAGCCGGTGTCGCCCTTCGTGCTCGACACCTCCGCCCTGTCGCTGGCGGACCGCATCGAGCACTGGCGCGCGCAGATGGCGCCTATCGGCATCGTCGAGATCGACCCCGCGGCCGAGCGCCCTTGGAACGTACGCACCCAGGCGTGGAACCTGGCGGGCATGCTGGTGTCCGCGGGCGAGTACGGCGCGCAGCGCATGGTGCGCACGCCGGCGCTGGTGCGCAAGGAGCCCATCGACCACTACACGCTGCAGCTGGCGCACGACGGCACCGGCCTGCGCATGCGGCACGGCGAGCGCGAGTTGGCGCTGCTTCCCGGCCAGCCGCTGCTCAGCGACCTGGCGCAGCCGAAGGCGCTGTCGCACGGGGCGGGGCGCATCACCTCGCTGTTCATTCCGCGCGACGCGCTCGACCGACTGCTGCCGCGGCAGTTCGACCTGCATGGCGTGGTGCCGCAGGGCGCGTGCGGGGCGATGCTGGTCGCGCACCTGCAATCGCTGGTGCTGCGGCTGCCCGGCATGACGCAGGGCGAAGTGGCCGGCGCCTTCGAGGCCACCCTGCACCTGCTTGCCGCGAGCCTGGCGCCGTCGGCGGCCACGCTCGACCTGGCACGCCCCGCGCTGACGCAGACGCTCATGCGCCAGGTGCTGCGCCACATCGACGACCACCTGCTGCGCGCGGACCTGTCCAGCGAAGGGGTGTGCAGCGCCTTCGGCCTCTCACGCGCCACGCTGTACCGCATGTTCGAGCCGCTGGGCGGCGTGGCGCACTACATCCGCTCGCAGCGGCTGGAGCGCATCCACTCGGTGCTGCGCGCGCCTTCGGGCAGGGTGTACCTGTCGCGGCTGGCGGAGCAGCATGGGTTCAAGAACGCGGCGCACTTCAGCCGCGCCTTCCGGGCACACTTCGGCTACGCGCCCACCGAGGTGCAGGCGGCGGATGGGCATGCCGCCGTCGCCATCGACCCCGCGGCCACCACGCCGGCCAAATGGTGGCGCACCGTGCTGGCCTAGCCTGCGATGAGACACCCGACACAGATTTGGGATGGCCAGCGCACCCGGCCACCCGCCCGGTTCCTAGAATTTCCGTCGCAGGGAGCGCAAGCACAAGAAGACCGCCAGAGGACCCCGTGACGCCCCCGACCGAAGCCCCGACCGAACCCCCGGCCGAACCCCCGGCGATACAGCAGATCGTCTTCAGAAGCGACGAACTGCCCGCCGCGCAACTGAAGGACCACCTGCGCGAGCGCTTCTCGGCCAACTTCGAGCTCGACTTTCCTCGCGGCCCGCTGGACCCACAAGAACCGCACGCTTCGCCTGATTCGCAGGGTGGCGGCAGCGTGGAGCACCGCGGCTTCATGCTCGGCGAGCTCGCGATGATGCAGCGCTCGTTCTTCTTCTCGCACAGCGTGCTGCGCACCAGCGCCTCCATCCGCAGCAGCCAGGTCGATCACTACTGCCTGAACCTGCCGCTGCGCCAGGCCAGTCCGTTCGCGCTGCGCGACCCGTCGGGCGAAGCGCGCGGCGTGAAGCTGCGGACACCACTCTTTTTGGACATGTCGCGCCCCTACCGCATGGACTTTGTCCCGGGCGAAGACATCTCGGTGTTCATTCCACGCGACGCGCTCGATGCCTTGCTGCCCAAGAAGGTGGACCTGCACGGCTTTTCGCCGCAAGGTATCTCGGGCCGGCTGCTGGGCGAGCACCTGTGCGCGCTGGCGACCGCCGCGCCCGTCATGACGCAGCCGGAGGTGCAGGCCGCGGCCAGGGCCACGTTCTGCATGATGGCCGCCAGCGTGGCCCCCACGGTGGAATCGATGGCGCTCGCGCGGCCGCAGTTCGAGCAGCTGTTCATCCGCCAGATCAAGCGCTACGTGGACGCGAACCTGGGCGACAGCACGCTCGGCGCAGAGCGGCTGTGCGCGCAGTTCGGCATGTCGCGCAGCGCGCTGTACCGGCTGCTGGAGCCCGTGGGCGGGGTGAACACCTTCGTGCGCGAACGCCGGCTCGGCGCGGTGCACGCGCTGCTGGCGGCGCCCCAGAAGCGCATCTACCTGGCGCGCGTGGCGGACGACTTCGGCTTCAAGAGCGCCGCGCATTTCAGCCGCGCGTTTCGCCAGCAGTTCGGCTACAGCCCGAGCGAGGTGGGCAGCCAGGCCATGCCGTCGATGGCACCCGTGACGAAGGCGCAGGCCGCGGGGCAGGGCTTTGCCGGCTGGCTCAACCAGCTGCAGAAGCACTAGCGGCATGGCGCATCGGTGCGGGCGAGGGCCGATGAGGCGTTTCTTTTTTGCGCGTGCCGAATGCGTGCGATGCGTTCAATTCGTCCGGCACGTTTGACGCGCGAGGTCCTCGCGCCGCTGCGCGACATGGCGCTCGGCCTGCGCGACGAATGGCACGGCCGCGCGTGGCGACACCCGCGCAACGTGCACGCGCTGCGGCAGGTCGCGTCGGTGGCACTCGCCGTGCTGGCCTGCCACGCGCTGGGCCTGGCCGACAGCTGGTGGGCCGCCATCAGCGCGTTCACCGTGATGCAGGCCGGCTGGCGCACGACGCTGGCGCGCGCGGGCCTGCGCCTGCTGGGCACGCTGGCGGGCGCGTTGCTCGGCTGGCTGCTCGGGCCTTGGCTGGCGCCGCACGCGGCGGCCTTCGTGCTCGCCGTGGGCTTGATCGCGTGGCTCTGCCTGTACGGCGCGCTGGCCTTCGCGCAGGGCTACGCCTGGGTGCTCGGGCTCGTGACCTTCGTGATGGTCGTGTGCGAGGCGCGCACGGTCGGCGCGGCCACGGTCGGCATGGCGGGCGCAGCCGCGCTGGCCGACTTCGCGCGCGTGCGTGTCTTCGATGTGGCCATCGGCAGCCTGGCCTGCGTCTGCGTGGCGGTTGCCGCCGACGCCCTCGGCGCGCGGCTGGGTCGCCGCGGCGGGCAGGCCGGCGTGGCGTTGCCGATCAGCGCTGCATCGGGTGTGGCATCGGGCGCGGACGTTGCGGTCGTCCGTCGCAATGCCGCGCACCTGGCCTTGCACTGCGCATTCGCCGTTGCCGCGTTGGCGCTGGCCTGCACGCTGACCGAGCTGCGCCATCTCACGCAGGCCATGGTCACCACCATCGCGGTGCTCGTGGTGCCTGTCGAGGGCCTGGTGGCCGCCACGCGCAGGCGCGTGGCGCAACGCATGGCGCAGCGGGCGGCCGGCTGCCTGCTGGCCATCGCGCTCGCCGCCGCCGTGCTGCCGTGGGTCGAAGGCCGGCCGCTGGCCGCCCACGTCGCGCTGGCCGCGGGCGTGTGGTGCGCGGCGTGGCTGCAGGAGGGCGCGGCGTCGGTGCGCTACATGGCCTTGCAGTTCGGCGTGGCCTTCATCATGGTCTTCGTGCAAGACCCCGGCACGCCGCTGGGCGAGGCGCCGGCCTTGCAGCGCATGGCGGGCATCGGGGTGGGCATCGCCGTGCTGGCGCTGTCGATGGGCCTGGCCGCCGTGGGGCGCGCCGCCTGGCTCGGGCGAGGCCGTGCAACGGGTTGACCCACGCCAGGCGTGCGTGGGTGGGCCGGCGTGCCGTGCCCGCGTCAGAAGCTGGCCTGTACCGATTCGCCCCCCGCCAGCTGGCACTCGCCGGTGCCGCCGCCGGACATGCCCGCGTCGGGCCGCGTCATCTGGAAGCGGCAGCGCATCAGCTTGCCGACCGGGCTCTTCAGGTTGGCGACGACCTTGCCGCTGTAGACGGTGCTGAACTGCACGGCGTCCATGGGGAGCATCGGCGCCATCGGAGCTGCTGCCCATCCAGGGCCGTAGCCCGGCCAGTCCGACCAGCCCATGGGCCAGCCGGCCCACATGGGCGCGAGCGTGTCGCTGTCGACCTGGCGCGTGATCTGCATGAAGCGGCCCTGGTACGTGGCCTCGGGCAGCGTCGCGGTCATGGTGCCGTCGATGGCGCCGTCGTTGCTTTTCCAGGCGATGAGCACGGGGTCGACGGCGCGGCCGTTCTTGACCAGGTCGGCGCCGATGATGCCGCTGGAGGCGCAGCCCCCAAGGACGGCTGCGGCAGTGGTCGCCGCGAAGAGCGATGCGAAACGAAGGGAAGGCATGGGGTGAGTCCTGACAGTGTGGTTGCGTGAAGGCACCGATGCTCGCGCGCTGTGGCCGCGCGCAATTTCCTGGCGGTCCCGTTTGTTGCCACGCCGTCCCGCCGCACGAAAACGCAGGCGCGCCGGTGGGACGAAACCGCATGAACTGGGATCGGCAGGACACATGCCGCGGGCCCCGTTTTCTACGATCGCCTCACTCTTTCAACACACGAGGAATCACCATGGCAACGTGGAAAAAACTGCTGCTCTGCGCGGCGATGCTGGGCGGCGCGGCCGGCCCCGCGGTGAACGCGTTCGCGGGCACCGACATCAACACCCGCGGCGACACCGCCGTCGTGAACATAGACAGCGCGATGGTCGTGCCCGTTTCCGGCGGCTGCGGCCCCAACGGCTGGCGCGGCCCGTGGGGCGGCTGCCGCTACACGCCTTACTACGGCCCGCTGCCCGGCGGCTACTACCAGGAGTACCCGCGCGTGCGCTACAGCTGCCCGCCGGGCTACTGGCGCGGCCCGTGGGGCCACTGCCGCAACACGCCGTACCACGGCCGCCTGCCCGACGGCAGCTGGAAGTGACCGGCGCGCCGCCGGGCCTGAGCACCGCGCGCCCCGCACGCGCCGAGCCGATCATCCGCATTCCCTCGATCGGCATGGGCGTGCGCGTGCGCATCGCCGCGGCATGGGGCGCCGACCTGCCGGTGGTGGTGGAGACCACCAACGCCGCCGGCTTCGGCCCGCCGTTGCATCGGTGGGAGCGCAGCGAGATCTTCGAGGTCGTGACCGGCCGCTTCCTGTTCGAGGTGGACGGGCGGCGCTTCATCGCGCGGCGCGGCGACCTTGTCAGCGTGCCGGGCGGCGCCGCGCGGGCCTTCGTCAACGTGACGGGCACGGGCGCGCGGCAGAAGGTGATCATCCAGCCGGGCACCGACGCGGCGGCGTTCTTTCGCGAGCTGGCGGCGGCCATGGCGGCCGAGCCGCCGCGGCGGTGCGCCATGCTGCGCGTGTTCGGCCGGCGCTGGGGCGTGGACTACCTGGGCGCGCCGCTGGACGCCGGCGAGGGAGCGTCGCAAGATGGCGGGCCATGACTGAAACCGGACTGGTCGAACTGCGCTTCTGGGCGCTCATCGCGCTGTCGCTGGCGGTGCCGGTGGGCCTGTATGCGCTGCTGCGAAAGCGCCGCGCCATCTCCACGCGCACCACGCTGCTGCTGGGCGTGACGCTGGTGACGGTGGCCGCGGTCGACACCGGGCTGCTGCACAGCCTGGCCTCGGGGGCGGCGCAGACCGTCACCAAGCTCGACGACGTCTTCGCCTCCGAGATGGCCATCGGCCTCTACCTGGTGCCGGCGCTGTTCGGCGGCGTCGGCATCGACCTGATTTCCACCGTGCTTCGCAACCACCTGCAGGCGGCCGAGCACCGGCACCGGTCGGGGCACAAGGGCGGGGGCTGAGCCCCTGCCTCATGTCAAAGGCTGCAAGCCGCAGACCTCACTGCAGGCTGCTCAGCCAATCGTCGAAGCGCACCGAGGCGCGCGGGCGGGCGCCGCGCTGCGCGCTGTTGAAAGGCACTTCGCGCGCGCTGTAGCCGAACTGCTCGCGAAAGGCCTTGCTGAAATGCGCTGCGCTCTTGAACCCGTGCGACTCGGCCAGCCGCGCGATGTGCGGGCGCTCCGACGACTGGCTCAAGATCTCGTGCACCCGCGCGAGCCGCCGCTCCTTGATGTACTGCGCCACCCCGCCCAGCGGCTCGAACAGCCGGTAGAGCGTGGAGCGCGACACCTTCAGCTGCACGCACAGCTGCGCGGCGCTCAGTTCGTCTTGCGTCAGGTGCTGCTCCACATGCTTGCGCGCCCGGCGCAGCAGCACGTTGTCGATCGCGGGGCGGGCGAGCGCCTGGTTCTCGGCGCTGGAGGCCAGGCTGGCGGCAATCAGGTTGACCGTGGCCTGCGTCAGGAAGGGCAGCTCCTCGGGCGTGGCCGAAGGCAGGCCCAGCAGCAGCGCGGAAAGGTGCTCGCCCAGCAGCCCGGCGCATGCATTGCGCGGCGACACGCCGTGCAGCGGCATGGGCCGTGGCAGCGCGTTGTCGAGCATGTCGCGCGGCACGTAGGCCACGGCGCTCGCGCATGCCGATTCGCTGCGCTCGGGCAGCGCCATGTCGGTCACCACGAACTGGCCCGGCGCCAGCGACACCTGCGCGCCGTCGGCATCGCAGTGGAACTCGCCCGAGCGCATCAGCAGCACGCGGTAGTGGTCGAGCTGGTCGGCGCGAATGTTCTTCTCGCGGCGCATGCGGGTCTGGGTGGGGCCGAAGTTGGCGTTGCCCACGAGCAGGCCGTCCATGCGCCACATCGACACGTCGGCGTGAAAGTGCGGCGAGGCCGCCTCGTCGACCAGCGACATGTCCCAGCTCTGCGACAGGTTGGAGCGCCAGCGGTCCAGCGCGGTGCCCGCCGGCAGGCTGCTGGAGTCGAAGCGGATCTGCGGAACGGGCGAGGATGCGACGGCGAACATGGCGGCTTCCTGGACGATGTGGGGTCTGATTACTTTCGATGTTAAGTAAATGGAGGCCCAGGCAGTGAACGCAGCGTCCCAGATGTTTGCATTCCGTCTCAGGCGCCTTGTCGCAGTGCCCCGCCGCAGTCGCTGGGCGCGGGCCGCCCGGCGAAGCGGTCGGCCATCCACGCCACGGCGGGCGCGGCGCCGTCGCGGCCCGCAAAGCCGTGGTTCACGCCCGGCAGCATCAGCAGCCGCACGCTGCCGCCGGCGGCGCACTGGCGCGCCGCATAGACGCGCGTCACGTCGGGGCGCACCAGCCCGTCGGCCTCGCCCTGCGCGATGAACAGCGGCACGACGCGCGGCAGCGGGCCCGGCGAGTTCAGCGCCAGCATCGAGCGCCAGGGCTCCAGCTTGCTGAAATTGCCCACGCTCAGGAAGGTGTGCGCCAGGCTGCGGCCCGAGACCATGCGGCGCACGATGTCGAAGGCCGACTCGATGCATTCGTTGGCCAACGCGTCCACCGCCGGCATGGCCTGCGGCAGCACCAGCTTGTCGATGGGCAGGCCGTACACGCGCGACCACGACCACAAGGTCATGGCCGACAGGTTGCGCCCGCCGATGCTGTCGAAGTCGTCGTCCAGCAGCGCGAGCAGGTCGGTGGCGGGGGCCGCGGCGGCCACGCCTTCGAGCGTGAGTTCGGGCGCGTACTGCCGGGCCATCAACCCGGTGAACAGCGCCGCCTGGCCGCCCTGCGAATGGCCCCAGACCGCGAAGCGCGAACCCGCGTGCGCATTCGGCAGCGCCCGCGCCGCGCGCAGCGAATCGAGCACCGAGCGCGCCTCGCTGCCGCCCACCAGGTACGGGTGCGGGCCGGCGGTGCCCAGCCCGGGGTAGTCGGTGGCCACCACCACCCAGCCGTGCGCCAGCATCTCCGGCAGGCCCGGAATGCGGCGGAACACCTGCAGCGCGAGCGAGGGCGCGCAGGCCGGCACGATGCCCGTGGTCGGGTGGGCCCAGGCCACCATGGGGCGGCCACCCGGCGGCACCGGCCCCTCGGGCACCACGACGATG
Organism: Variovorax sp. RCC_210; assembly: GCF_041355175.1. Lineage (NCBI taxonomy): Bacteria > Pseudomonadati > Pseudomonadota > Betaproteobacteria > Burkholderiales > Comamonadaceae > Variovorax > Variovorax sp. RCC_210. The sequence continues at coordinate 83,970 of NZ_JBFUPJ010000007.1, forward strand.
CCCGAGACCACGATGGGCTCGCCGCGCTCGCCGAGCGATGTGTAGAGGATGCGGCTGGCGCTGGCGCCCATCGGCGCGCCCGTCATGGGAACCGCGCGCAACAGCGCGCCGGGCGCGGCATGGACGAAGCCGCAGAACGCCGCGGCAATGAGCGCGAGCAGCGCGCGAAGAAACTGCGATCTCATGGGAGTTCAGGTGGTGGCCGCTACGGGCCGTCCGCAAGGCCTTTCTTCGGGGCTCATCGCCGTGGCACGACGCGCGCGCCCATGCCGCTGCCTTCGAGGTACACGCGCATGCCCGGGTACAACGCCGGGTCGACCGGCTGCGTCACCGCGACGATCACGCCGCTGTCGGTGCGCACCACGACCTGCTGGCCGGGCAGGGGCTGCTCGTAGTCGTTCTGCTGGATCTGGTTGCCCAGCATGCCGCCGCCGATGGCGCCCAGCAGCGTGGCAACGTCGCGCCCCGTGCCGCGGCCTACCAGGTTGCCCAGCCCCGCGCCGGCGATGCCGCCGACGACGGCGCCGATGCCCTGGTGCTGAACGCTCTGCAACTGCGTGGGGTTGATCTGCTCGACCACGCCCTGGCGCACCTCGACGGCGCCGGGCGGCGCGCCGGTGTAGGTCGCGCAGGCGCCGAGGCTCAGCACCAGCGCGAGCGAGGCAGCAATGTTGAAGAGGCGCGAGGGCGCGGAGAACAGCGATTTCATGGCGGGGCAGTCGAAGAATGAAGGGTGCGGCCATCGTAGGAATGCCGTGCCCCGCGCAGTTGTCGCTGCGTCCCGTTTCATGCCTTGCCGTGTCGCTCCCCCTGCGCTCGGCAGCCGCCCGCAGCCGCTCAGACCGCGCTGATGTTCTTGTCTTTTGCCACCTTGGTCCACCGCGCGGCATCCGCCGACAGCCGCTTGCGCATGGCCTCCGCCGGCTGGTAGGCGGCGATGGCGCCGGCGTGCACCAGCTTGTCCTGCACGTCCTTGTCCTTGGCGAGGATGTCGGAGAGCTCCTTGTTGATGCGCGTGACCACCGACGCGGGCGTGCCCAGCGGCGCGATCAGGCCGCCCCACGAATCGAAGTCGAAGTTGGGAAAGCCCTGGGCCGACACCGTCTTCACGCCCGGCAGCAGCACGTTGCCGCGCGGCGAGCTGACGGCAATGGCGCGCAGCTTGCCCGACTTGATGTGCGGCAGCGCCGCGACCACGTCCGCGAACATCACGCCCAGCTGGCCGCCCAGCAGGTCGGTGACGGCCGGCGCGCTGCCTCGGTAGGGCACGTGCTGCATGTCGAAGCCGCCCAGGTCCTTCAGCTGCTCCATGGCCAGGTGGCCGAAGCTGCCCGCGCCCGAGCTGGTGTAGTTCAGCGGCGTCTTCGCGGCCTTGGCCTGGGCGATGAGGCTCTGCAGCGAATCGACGCCCGGCATCAGCGTCGGGTTGACGACGATGGCCATGGGCAGGTCGTACACGGTGGCCACGCACATGAAGTCTTTCTCCACGTCGTAGGCGCCGTTCTTGTACAGCAGCGGCGCCAGCAGCGCGGGCATGCCGAACATCGACAGCGTGTTGCCGTCGGCCGGCGACTTGATGAACTGCGCCGTGCCGATGGAGCCCGACGCGCCGGGCCGGTTGTCGACCATGATCGACGTGCCCAGGCGTTCGCCCAGCTTCTGCGACGCGATGCGCGCGGCCGTGTCGGTCGGGCCGCCGGCCGGGAAGGCCACGACCATCTTGACGATCTTGGCCGGCCAGGCGGCGTCGGCTGCGAAGGCCGGCAGGCCGAGGGTGGAGAGTGCGCCTGCGGCGCCCGTGGCCAGCAGGTGCCGGCGGCTGATGTGAGCTTGGTTCATGTCTGTTTTTCTGAAAGAAGAATGTGGAGTGGCGCAGCGGTTGCGGCTGCCCCCGCTACTCCCGCTGCCCCCGCTGCTCCCGCTGTCGGGGTTCAGATCGCCTGCTGCGCGCGCGCGGCGGCGATGGCCTGGTCGTCCATGGCCAGCACTTCGCGCAGCACCTCGTCGGTGTGCTGCCCCAGGTGCGGCGGCGGGCGGCGCACGGGCGTGCGTTCGCCGTCCATCACGTAGGGGGGCGCGAGCACGGTCTGCTGCCCGGCCTCGGTGTCGTCGAAGTGGTGCAGCAGCCTGGCCTGCGCGGTGCGTTGCGAGGTCAGCGCCTCGTGCATGCCGAGCACTTCGCCGCAGGGAATGCTGGCTTGCGCCAGGCTGTCGAGCAGCGCGCGGCGGCCCATGCCGCGCAAGGCTTCGCGCACCAGCGGCAGCAGCACTTCGCGGTTGGCCGAGCGCGCGGTGTTGGTGGCAAAGCGCGGGTCGGTGGCCCATTCGGGCCGGCCGACCACCTGCTCGCAGAAGCGCACGAACTGGCCGTTGTTGCCCACGGTGATGACCACCGGGCCGTCCGCGGCATCGAACACGCCGTAGGGAACGATCGACGGATGCGCGTTGCCGAACTTGGGCGGGTCGCCCGCCTTCAGCAGCGCTTCCATGCCGTAGTAGGAGGTGATCATCAGCCCGCAGTCGTACAGCGCCATCTGCACGTGGCGTCCGCGCCCGGTGGCATGGCGCTCGTACAGCGCGGCAAGAATGGCCTGGCCCGCGTACATGCCGGTGAACATGTCGACCGCCGCCACGCCGAACTTCAGCGGGCCCTGGCCGGCCTCGCCGTTCATGGCCATGATGCCGGCCTCGCCCTGCACCAGCAGGTCGTAGCCCGGGCGCTGCGCCTCCGGCGTGCTGCGCGCATAGCCGGAGATGGAGCAGTACACCAGCCGCGGGTTCGACGCGCTCAGCGCCTCGTAGCCCAGGCCCAGCTTGTCGGCGCCGCCGACCTTGAAGTTCTCGATGACCACGTCCGACTTGTCGGCCAACTCGCGCGCAATCTGCACGCCCGCGTCCGATTGCAGGTCGATGGTGACGGAGCGCTTGTTGCGGTTGGCGCTGTTGAAGTACGAGGTGTTGCGCGTGCCCACGCGCACGCCCCAGTCGCGCGTGTCGTCGCCGCGGCTGGGGTGCTCGACCTTGATGACGTCGGCGCCCAGGTCGGCCAGCGCCATGGCGCACATCGGGCCCGCGAGCACGCGGGACAGGTCGAGAACACGAAGGCCGGCCAGGGGCTGGACAGGGGCGGTCAGAGGCATGGGGAGATCGGGCGAACGAACTGGAACGAGCAAAAACGAGCGAGGCAAGCCGAGGCAAGCAGCGACCGCAGGAGAGAACCTTGCGGTGCGTACTGAAAGCTGGCAGGGAGCCGGGGAGGCTCGAATTATTCGTCGGCACGAAAGAATTGACAATCGTGCGACATTTATGACGTTTGTGTAAATCTGGAATTGACAATGGATGTTCAAGCCTTGGGCCTGCTGGTCGACATCATCGAAGCGGGCAACCTCAGCAAGGCCGCCGCCATGCTGGGCATGAGCCGGGCCAACGTGAGCCAGCGCATCAACCGCTTCGAGCGCGAGCTGGGCGCGCAGCTGCTGCGGCGCACCACGCGCCAGCTGGAGCCCACCGAGCTGGGCATGAAGCTCTACGCGCACGGGCGTGCCGTGCGGCACGAGGTGAAGGCCGCGGCCGAGGCCGTGAGCAGCCTGGGCAAGGGCCTGCAGGGAATGATCCGCCTGAGCGTGCCCAGCGGCTACGGGCAGCTGCGCATGTCGGGCTGGCTGGCGGAGTTCATGGAGCGGCACCCGGAGATCACGCTGCACGTGATCTTCGACAACGACATCGAGGAGCTGGTGAAGGGCTCGGTCGATTTCGCGGTGCGCGTCATGGCCGAGCCGCCAGCGCACCTGGTGGCGCGCGAGCTGGGGCCGGTGCGCTACGTGGCCTGCGCGACCGCCTCGTTCATCGCGCGGCACGGCATGCCGACGAGCCTCGAAGAGCTGAAGCAGCTGCCGCTCATCACCTCGCAGCAGACCGGCGAGCGCCTGAGCATGGCCGGCGTGCAGGCGGGCGGGCCCGGCTCGTTGCGCACGCGGCCCCGGCTGATTTCAGCGAACTTTCACTTTCTGTGCGATGCGATCGCGCAGGGGCTGGGCGTCGGGCTGGTGCCCGACTACATGGTGCAGGTGCCGATGGCGCGCGGGGAGATGCAGGCCGTGCCGCTGAAGGACGGGGACCTCGACTTCCTGGCGACGCAGAAGTTCTTGCTGTACGTGCCGAGCAGGTACCAGACGCAGGCGGTGCGCACGCTCATCGACTTTCTGGTGGCGAAGGAGCGGGGCTGAGCCGCCGCTTTCAGCCGGTGCGTCCGCTGGCCTGCAGCCAGTCGCAGAACGCCAGCGCGTCGGCGTCCTGCGCCGAGCGCTCCGCAAGAATCCAGTAGAACTCCTTTTCGTGCGTGGTCCAGGCGCTGAACGGCATCGCCAGCAGGCCGCCGGCCACGCTGTCCGCCACCAGGTCGGGGTTGCCCAGCGCAAAGCCCATGCCCTGCACGGCCGCCTGCACCGCGAGGTGCGCGTGGTCGAACCCCAGCTCGGCGGCTGGGCGCAACTTGCCCACGCCCGCGGCCGCCAGCCAGTCGCGCCACACCAGCGGTGTCGAGCGGCTGTGCAGCAAGGTGTGGCGGGCCAGGTCGGCGGGCTTGCGCAGCGCCGGTGAGCGGGCGAGCAGCGCGGGGCTGCACACCGGCGTCAGCGCATCGGGCAGGAAGGCACCGAAGCGCACGCCGCGCCAGCCGGGGCGCGCCTGCAGCATGGCCAGCTCGTCCGCGGAGAGGCAGCGGATCGACACGTCGAACGCCGCGGGCACGAAGTCGAGCACGCTCACCGTGGTGGCCAGTTGCACGTCGGCGTCCTGCACCTGGGCGCAGAAGCCGGCCAGGCGCGGAATGAGCCATTGCGCGGCCAGCGTTGGCAGCGCATTGACCGTGAGCGTGCGGCGCCGCGTGGTGCGGCCGATGCGCTCGGTCGCGTCCGCCAGCAGGTCGAAGGCGCTGCTCAGGCTCGGCAGGTAGGCGGCGCCTTCGGGCGTGAGCGCGAGCTGCCGGCCTTCGCGCGCGACGAGCGCCACGCCCAGCCATTCCTCCAGCCCCTTGATCTGGTGGCTGACCGCGCTTTGCGTCACGCTCAGTTCGTGCGCCGCGCGCGTCACGCTGCGCAGTCGCGCCGCCGCCTCGAAGGCGCGCAGCATGTTGAGCGACGGCAGCCGCCGCACGTTTGCATGAGTTGAGCTCATGGGTCCAGCCGTAAAAGTCGATAGTCGCGCAGCTTACCGCTCCCTAGCATTCGGGCATGCGTCCCTTCGATCTTCTAGAAAATCTCATTCATTGCCGGGGCTTGAACGGCCAGCCTGGCCTTCCGCTGAAGCGGCGTGAAAAGACGTCGCCGCCTTCCGATCACGCTGCCGCGCGGGTGGGCACCCGCCTCTCGTTTCTGGTGGCGGGCTTCGGCATCGCCTGCTGGGCGCCGCTCGTGCCGTTCGCCAGGCAGCGGCTGGCCATCGACGAGGCCATGCTCGGCTTGTTGCTTTTGTGCCTCGGTGTCGGCTCGCTCGTCGCGATGCTGGCGACCGGCCCGTTGAGCGCGCGCTTCGGCAGCAAGCCGGTCATCCTGGCCGGCGGCTTCGGCCTTGTGCTGGTGCTGCCCACGCTGTCGGTCGCCGCGACGCCGCTGGCGTTGGCCGCCGCGCTGTTCGCCTTCGGCGCCGCGCTCGGGTCGATCGACGTGGCGGTGAACGTGCACGCGGTGGAGGTGGAGCGGGCCGCGGGCAGGCCGCTGATGTCGGGCTTTCATGCGCTCTTCAGCATCGGCGGCTTCGCTGGCGCGGCCACGATGACCGCGCTGCTGTCCTGGGGCGTCGCGCCGCTGGCGGGCACGCTGGCCTGCGCCGCGGCCATGGCGACGGCCATGGTCTTCGCGTGGCCGCGCCTGCTCGCGGGCGCGCAGGGCCGGGTCGAAGGGCCGCTTTTCGTGCGGCCGCGCGGCATCGTGCTGCTGCTCGCAGGGCTGGCCGCGGCTGCCTTCCTGGCCGAAGGCGCGATGCTGGACTGGAGCGCGCTTCTCGTTACCGACGCCGGCCTCGTCGCCTCCAGCCATGGCGGCGTCGGCTACATGCTGTTCGCCGTCGCCATGACGGCCGGCCGGCTCGCGGGCGACAAGGCCGCCGCGGCCTTCGGCGACCTGCGCCTGCTGCGCTGGAGCGGCGTGCTGGCCGTGATCGGCTTCGCCGTGCTGCTGGCGGCGCCGGGCGCGGTGGCCAGGATGGCGGGGTTTCTTCTCATCGGGCTGGGCGCGTCCAACGTCGTGCCGGTGCTGTTCCGCAGGGCGGGGACGCAAGCCGCCATGCCACCGGCCCTGGCCGTGGGGGTCATCACCACCGCCGGCTACGCCGGCATCCTGGTGGGGCCCGCGGGCATCGGTTTGGTGGCGCATGCGGTCGGTTTGCCGGCCGCTTTCTGGGTGGTGGCGGCGTTGATGTGTCTTGTGCCCCTGACCGCCGGCACCGTGGCGCGCACCGGTTAATACCCCAGTTATTGCCCGGTTTGCTTGCTCCGGGAAATTGTAAAAAGGCAGGGAACTTACCTAGTTTTAGGTATAGCGACAAAAAGCAACAGAACCTTACACTTCGCCCGCAATTCCGTCAGGCGCCGTTCAGCTTCGCGCCTTTTGCCCCGTTTCCGGGGCCGAGAAGACCAGGGGGAGACAAGATGAACACGAATTTCCGCAGCGTGTGGAACGCATCCACGGGCGCTTGGGTGGCCGTTTCCGAAACCGCCAAGGCGCGAGGCAAGCGCAGCGGCTCCAGCGTGACCACGCGGGTCGGCGCGTCCGGCGTGCTGCTGGCCGCGGCGCTGTTTGGGTCGGCGGGGCCCGCGTTTGCAAACTGCGTGTTGACCGGCAACGTCAACCTGTGTACGGGCACGACCGGCAACAGCAACTTCGTCGCGGCCGGCACCGAATTGCGCAACGAAGGCGTGATCGGGACCGCAGGACTTTCGGGGTTGGGGGTCGTTTCGACTGCGGACGACGTGACAGTGACCAACGCTTCCGGTGCCACCATCCAGGGCGGCGGCATCGCGCTTTTGACCGGCGCCAACAGCGTCTTCCAGAATCTTGGCGGCCAGGCGATCGGCGACAACCTTGGCGTCGTTCTCACGCAATCGACAAGCTCTGTCATCAATTCGAAGGGCGGCACGATCAGCAGCACGAACAGCTACGGCATCGATCTGCAGAACGGCGGCGAGATCCTGAACACCGGCAAAAGCCAGATCCTGGGGGGAAGCCTCAACGCGATCATTTCGAAGGTCGGCGCCACCAAGATCACCAACGAGCTGGGATCGGTCATCGGCGCCAAAAACAACGCCATCAATACGGGCCCCGCCACCACGCTGATCAACGCGGCCCAGATCAACGGCCACGTCGTCCTTGGCGGCGCCGGCGGCCACAAGGTGAACCTGTTCACCGACGGCCAGATCAACGGCAACCTCAACATCGCGGGCAAGGACTCGGTGCTCACGCTCGACGGCGCGGCCGGCACCACCGGCGTGTATTCCAACGCGGTGACCGGAGAGACCACGTTCGAAGGCAGCGTCGTGAAAGTCGGCGACGGCCGCTGGGAGCTCGATCGCACGGCCACGCAGATCAATTCGCCGTTCAAGCCGGGCAGCGTGCAGGTCGCGCAGGGCACGCTCAGCGTCGGCGCGGGGGCTCGCCTCGACGCCGCTGCCACCGTTCAGGTCGACAAGGGCGGCACGCTGGAGCTGAACGGCGCCAAGCTCGCGAACACCATCAGCGGCGCGGGCTCGCTCGTGGTCAACGGCGTTGCCGCCAGCGGGCTCTCGGGCAACAACGCCACTTTCACGGGCGGCGTCACGCTGGCTTCCAGCGCGCTGGTGCTCGGCCACGCATCCGGGCTGGGCAGCGGGGCGCTGACGGTGACGGGCTCCAGCGGCCTCGACTGGACGTCGGTCGTTGGAACACTGAACAACAACGTGAACATCGCCACCGGCGGCAAGCTCGCGCTGCAAGGCAAAGACACGCTGGTGATGCAAGGCGCGTTCTCTGGCGGCGGCTCGCTGACCAAGGATGGCGTCGGCACGCTGGTGCTGACCACCGCCAGCACCAACACCGGCCCGGTCGTCGTCAACGCCGGCACGCTGTCCATCCACAACGCGAGCGGCAGCGCGACCGGCACGGGCACCGTGCAGGTCAACACCGGCGCCACGCTCACGGGCGGCGGCATCATCTCCGGCCAGGTCGAAATCGTCGGCGGCCGCCTGTCCGTGGGCAACGGCATCGGCCCGATGAGCGTCGGCAACCTCGTGCTCGACGGTGCCTCGTCGCTCGACTTCGACCTGGGCGACGCCGGCGTCTGGGGTGGCGCGAACAACGACCTGCTCAACGTCAACGGCAATCTCACGCTGGCGGGCAAGCTCAACATCGTCAAGGCGCCGGGCGGGCAGTTCGGCGCGGGGCTGTACCGCCTCATCAACTACACCGGCACGCTGACCGACGCCGGCATGACGATCAACACCGCGCCGGGGACCCTCAGCGACCTCTCGCTGCAGACCAGCATCTCGAAGCAGGTCAACCTGGTCAACACCCAGGGCCTGTCGCTCGGCCTGTGGGACGGCGGCAACAACGGCGACTACAACGACGGCAAGGTCAGCGGCGGCAGCGGCACCTGGCGCGCCGGCTCGCCGGCCGAAGGCTGGACCGACACGACCGGCAGCGTCAACACCACGTGGATGCAGGACAGCGTGGCCATCTTCGGCGCGACCGCGGGCACCGTCACCGTCGACAACAAGGGCGTGGGCGGCGCGGTGCGCGTGGGCGGCGTGCAGTTCATGACCGACGGCTACGTGATCAACGGCGACGCGCTCACCATCACCGCCGCCAACACCAACTTCCGCGTGGGCGACGGCACGGGCATCAAGACCGGCATGACGGCCACCATCGACTCGGTGATCATGGGCGCGGGCGGCCTGCAGAAAGACGATGTCGACACGCTGGTGCTGACGGGGGCCAACACCTACACCGGCGGCACCACCCTCAAGGCCGGCACGCTGTCGGTCGCGAACGATGCGGCGCTGGGCGATGCAGCGGGCGCGCTCACCTTCGACGGCGGCGCGCTCAAGGTGACCGGCTCGGCGTTCAGCACCCTGTCGCGCGGCATCACGTTGGGCAGCGGTGGCGGCACCCTCGATGTCGACAGCGCGTTCAACACCCTGGAAGTGACTTCCACCGTGGGTGGCCCTGGCCGCCTGGTCAAGACCGGGGTCGGCACGTTGACGCTGGCGTCCGAGAACACGTATGCGGGCGGCACGACCATCGATGGCGGCGCGTTGAACGCGATGGTCAGCGGCGCGCTGGGCACCGGGCCCGTGGCGGTCAACGCCGGGGGTTTTCTCGCCTTCAAGGGCAGCGCGGATGCGAGAAGCCTGAGCATCACCACGGCGGCAGCCGACGGTATCGCGAATGGCGGCTCCATCGAGTTCAGGGACAAGAGTTCGGCGGGCAGCGCGACATTCGTCAGCTATGCCGCCTCCGGCACGACCTTCCGCGACAACACGAGCGCAGCCAACGCGGTCTTCGAAAACCGCGGCGGCAGCACTGCCTTCTGGGACAACTCCGATGCAGGCAATGCACGCATTACCAACTTCAACGGCGGTGCGACCGACATATGGTTCGACGCGTCCGCTGGCCACGCCACCATCACCAACGAGTCCGGTGGTTCGCTAGACATGCGAGACAACGCGACGGCTGCCCAGGCCAAGGTGGTCAACAAGGCCGGTGGCGTAGTGAACATCGACGGCCTGACCGCAACCGGCACGTCCATCGGTTCGCTCTCGGGTGCGGGCAGAGTGCTCCTTAGCACCAAGACCCTGACCACCGGTGGCCTGAACACGGACACCGAAGTCTCCGGCGTCATCTCCGGCAACGGCGGCTCGCTCGTCAAGGTCGGCACCGGCGCGCTCACGCTGTCGGGCGCCAACACCTACACCGGCGGCACGTCGCTGCGCCAGGGGCGGCTGAACGTCGGCCACAGCCAGGCGCTGGGCACCGGCGCGCTGTCGATGGACGACGACACCACGCTGGGCTTCAGCGCCGACGGCGTGGTGCTTTCCAACGCCGTGAAGCTCACGGGCCAGAACGATCCGGTCATCGACACCGGCGCCTTCAGCGCCACGCTCGCGGGCGCCATCAGCGGCGGCGGCTTCATCACCAAGCAGGGCACGGGCACGCTGACGCTGTCGGGCGCCAACACCTACACGGGCGCGACCAATGTCGCGCAGGGCACGCTGAAGGCCGGTGCGGCCAACACCTTCAGCGCGGCATCGGCGCACAGCGTGGCCGCTGGCGCCACGCTCGACCTTGCCGGCTTCAACCAGAGCGTGGCCTCGCTCGCCAACAGCGGCACCGTGTCGCTGGTGGGCGCAGTGGCGGGCACCACGCTCACCGTCAACGGCAACTACGTCGGCAACAACGGTGTCTTGAAGCTCGGCACCGCGCTCAGCGGCACCGGCCCTTCGGACCGCCTGGTGATCAACGGCGGCACCGCCAGCGGCAAGACCAGCGTGCAGGTGACCAACCTCGGCGGCCTGGGTGCGCTCACCGCGGGCAACGGCATCGAGGTGGTCACCGCGCAAGGCGGCGCGACCACCACCGCGCAGACCACGAAGGACGCCTTCTCGCTGGCCGGCGGCCATGTCGATGCGGGTGCCTACGAGTACCGGCTGTACGCGGCGGACGCAAGCGGCGCGGGCGAGAACTGGTTCCTGCGCTCCAGCATTCCCGCGGCGACATCGCCGACCAGCCCGGGCGCACCCGGCGTGCCGATCGTCACCTACCGGCCCGAAGCCTCGCTGTTCGCCTCGCTGCCCAGCCAGCTGCGCCAGGGCAACCTCGCGATGCTGGGCGACCTGCGCAAGCGCGTGGGCGACGACGATGTGAAGGGCACGGCGACAGCCCCGACGGGTTCGGACCGCCGCGCCTGGGCCCGCGTGCTCTCCACCGACATCGACATCCAGCAAGGCGGCGCCGTGTCGCCGAACAGCAAGGGCCGCCTCACCGGCTTCCAGGCCGGCACCGACCTGCTGGCCACATCGAACTGGCGCGCCGGCCTGTACGTCGGCCAGCTCGACGGCGACGCGCGCGTGAGAGGCTTTGCCAGCGGCATCCAGAACCTGGCCGTGGGCCGCAACGACTTGCGCAGCCAGTACGTGGGCCTCTACGGCACCTACACCGGCGACAGCGGCTTCTACGCCGACGCCGTGGTGCAGTCGGGCCGCCACCGCTACACGGTGGAGCCGCTGCTGAGCTTCGGCACCGGCGGCAAGGGCAACAGCCTGCTGGGCTCCATCGAAGTGGGCCAGGCCTTCGCGCTGGGCGGCAGCGGCTGGAGCGTCGAGCCGCAGCTGCAGCTGATCCACCAGCACATGGACCTGGGCAACTCCGTCATCACCGGTGCGGTGGTGCAGCCGCAGGCCGACAACGGCTGGATCGCGCGGGCGGGCGTGCGGCTGAAGGGCCAGCTCGACACAGGCGTGGGCACGCTGCAGCCGTATGGCCGCTTCAACGTCTACAAGACGTCGAGCGGCGCGGACATCGCGCGCTTCGTCAACGGCGCTACCACCACGGACATCGCGGCGCCCACGGGCGGCACGAGTTCCGAGCTGGCGGGGGGCTTCACGCTGGCGTTGAGCCCGTCGACGAGCCTGTACGGCGAGCTGGGCAAGCTGTGGGCATCGGGGGGCAATGCGAAGGTGAAGAGCTCGGTGAACGGCTCGTTGGGTGTGCGGGTGAAGTGGTAGGAGTGGTCGGGCCCTGAGCGCCCTATGGGGTGCCTCAGGGCGCGGTCACGGGCAGCTGGAACCAGTACGCTGACGCCGGCATCACGAATCTTCGAGGCGTACCGTGATGTTCGAACCGCCTCGGAGCAGCGTGTTGAAGATCGGGCAGTTCGACGTGAAGTGGTCGACGAGGTCTTGCGCAACATCGCGCGCAACGCCCTCGATCTGAAAAGCCAGCTTGATGAAGTCGTACCGCGTGCCATCGTCGTCGGAGCGCTTCAATGATGTTTTCACCTTGGCAAGCCGAACCGCAGCGCCCGTTTCCTCGGCCCGCTTGTAGACAAGGGCCAGGCCGCAAGACCCCAGCGAACTCAGCAGCAATTCAGCGGCGTTGACGGCGACGCCCGGCCCGCCGTTGGACGCCTTGGCGTCGGTGACGAAGCTGAAGCGGGCATTGCTGGCGGTGAACCGTCCGTGGGTATCGCTGGACGACACGACAACATGGGCGTCGTGGACGACGTCGTGAGGGGCATCGTGAAGGGTGTCTGGGGTGGCGGACATCGTTGTCTTCGAGTGGGTGGGTGTGATCGGGTGTTGTTCGGCGTGCAGCGGTCGCTGCACAGGGCCCGGAAGAGGCAGGCCGGCAAGCTCGCCTATGCGCGTCAACGCGGCGACCAAGGCAGGGGCGATGGGAATCCCTTCATCGAGCGCCTGCGCAAGGCTGCGGATCGCTCGGTCGCCGGGCACCCGGGCCGCCGCACCACCGGCTCGCTGGTAGATGCCGACCCACTCCTGCATCTTGCGGGCGTAGGCCTCCGGTCCCGCGATGTCGGGGCTGGCGATGAAGCCGAAGGCGCCGCATCCGGGTGCGGCAGACGGCTCCGCCAGGTCGGGGCTCGCGTTGGTCAATACGCCCGCCAGCACCTGCACGATCATGGCCAGCGCCAGCCCCTTGTGGCCCGCCATCGGCTGCATGGCACCCTGCAGCGCGGCCGCCGCGTCGGTCGTCGGTCGGCCTGATGAATCGATGGCCCAGTGATCGGGAATCGGGCGGCCTTCGCGGTGCGCGTCGAGCACATGGCTGAACGCGACCTGGCTGGCTGCGAAGTCGATCAGCAGCGGCGCGGCGCCCGGCCGGGGCGCGGCGAATGCGATCGGGTTGTTGCCGATGGCCGGCCCGCTCGCGCCGATGCCGGCCATCACCGGTTGCGTCGACTGCATGAGCAGGGCCACGCTTCCCGCTTGCGCCGCGCGATAGACGTGGGTGGCGAGCGCACCCAGGTGACCCGCATCGTGGATCAGGAAGGGCACGAACCGGCGCTGCGCATTCAACTGGCCTTGCGCGAGCATCAGCGCCTGCTCTCCGGCCCAGGGGCCGAAGCCCCGGTTCGTCTCGACGTGGAACACGCCGGCCTGCCAGCGGCCATGGACCGTCGCGTCGGCATGGAGCGCCTTGCGACGCAGCTGGTCCCAGTAGGTGGGCCAGCGCGCAAGCCCGTGCGTGTGGATGCCGAAGGCGTCTGCCAGCAGCAACTGCCGGGCGCCCCGGCGGGCCGCTTCCGCGGGAAGCTCGGCCTGCACGAGCAGCGCCGCGAGCCAGCGCTCCAGGTCCGCAAGGGCCCAGCGCGCAGCGGTGGTGTGGGGGCTCGGCATCTAGCGGCTCCAGCGGTGCTGCGCGCTGGCGATGAGCGAATCCGCCGCGTAGCCGACGGCCATGGTCAGCAGCACGCAGGCATAGACCTTCGACGTTTCGAAGTACCGCTGCGCGAGCACGATGACCTCGCCCAGCCCGCCGCCCGTGACCATCTCCGCCGTGAACACGGTGATGAGCCCGATGGGGAACGCGATGCGCAGCCCGGTGAGGATGGAGGGCAGCGTCGCAGGCAACACGACGCGCACGATCAGCGCGAGCGGCGACGTGCCCATCGAGCGGGCGGCCCACAGCATCTTGGTCGGAATCTGTTCGGCGGCGGCCTTCGCCGACAGGAGAAAGGGAAACACGCAGGTCACGACGACCAGCACGATCTTGGACGCGTCCTCGATGCCGAACCACAGCGTGACCACGGGAATCAGTGCGATCTTCGGCATCGGAAAACCGAGCGCGGTGATGGGCTCGAAGGCCCAGCGCAGCCACTTGAAGCGCGCCAGCAGGTAGCCCAGGGGCACGCCGACCGCCAGCGCGATGCCGATGCCGAGTACGGCGCGGTACAGGCTGGCCCACAGCGCGGGCAGCAGGTCGCCGCCCGCCAGGCCCGCGCCCAGCGCCTGGAGCACATCGCTGAACGTGGGCAGGAACAGCGGACGGACCCAGCCCGCCCGGGCCACGAATTCCCAGGCCAGCGCCAGCAGGACCAAGGGATAGACGGCGAGCCATGCGGCGCGCCCCAGGCCCACGGCATGTTGCGCCGTCTGCCGGACTGCCTGGCGAACTGTCTGGCGAGTGGCGTGCTCAGTCCTGCCCATCCGACACCTCCTGCCATCGCAGCGCGCGACGCGAAAAGCTCACCAGCGCAAGGTCGCTGAGGTAAGCCACGGCCACCACGACGACCAGCGACGCGAACATGTAGTCGTAGTTGCCCGAATCGCCGTACTGGAAGATGAGCTTGCCGATGCCCTGGTTGGACACGATCATTTCGCACGCGATCACCACCAGGAAGGCGAACCCCAGCGCGATGCGCAGGCCGATCAAGATCGCAGGCACCGTCGCGGGCAGCAGCACCCGCACGAGAACGGCCAGCCTCGAAGCGCCCATCGATTGCGCGCTCCACCGCAACACCCTGGGCACGTCGCACGCCCCGCGGTAGGTGTAGAGCACGATGGGCAGCAGCGAGGTCACCGCGACGATCACCACGTTGGTCGCGGTGCCGACGCCGAACCACAGCACCAGCAGCGGAATGAGCGTGGTCTTGGGCAGCGCGTAGGTCGCCTTGAGCAGCGGGTTGAAAAAGCCTTCGGCCCCGCGGCTCGTGGCCATCCAGAGGCCGAGCGGCACGCCGACGACAAGGCCACGCCCAGGCCCACCGCGCCCGAACGCAGCGTGGCGCCGAGGTTGGCGGCCAGTTCGCCGCCCTTCAGCAGGTCCGCGAAAGCCTTGGCCACGGCCGGGAGCGATGGCAGGAATGCCGGATCGACCCAGCCCCATCGGGTCGCGCATTGCCACAGCGTGAGCAACGCGGCGAGCGTGAGCAGGCCGCAGGTTCGCCGCTTCCAGATTGAAGACGTCGAAGACGTCGAAGATGAGGAGGACGGTGACAACGTCGACGCGGTCACCTGCGAGAGTGGCGACGAGGAGGGCGGCAACGAAGCATCAGCGCTGCTCAAGCCTGTGCCCCTGACGCGGAAAGCGAAGCCTTCACCTGTTCGCGCACCGACAGCCAGACGCGGTTGTGCAGCTCGGTGAACTCGGGCGACAGCATGATCTGCTCGCGCTCCAGCGTGTGGTCGATGGTGCTCGCGTAGTGCGCCACGATCTGGCCCGGGCGCTTGGACATCACGTAGATGTCGTCGGACAGGTAGGCGGCTTCGTGCAGGTCGTGCGTGACCATCAGCACCGTCATGCCCGAGGACTGCCACATGCGAAGCAGCTCGTCCTGCATGAGTTCGCGCGTCTGCGAGTCGAGCGCGCCGAAGGGTTCGTCCAGCAGCAGGATGTCGGGCTGGTACGCGAAGGTGCGTGCCAGTGCAACGCGCTGGCGCATGCCGCCCGAGAGTTCGCGCGGATACCGCGCGCCGAAGCCCTCGAGGTGCATGAGCTTGAGGTAGCGCTGAATGGTGTCGCTCACCTCGTCCCTGGACGCGCCCTTGGACTTGATGCCGTACGCGATGTTCTGCGCCACCGTGAGCCAGGGGAACAGCGCGTACTCCTGGAAGACCACGCCGCGGTCGATGCCGGGGCCGGTCACCGGCTTGCCCAGCGCCTGCACCACGCCCGAGCTGGCCGACTCGAACCCGCCGAGGATGTAGAGCAGCGTGCTCTTGCCGCAGCCGGACGGCCCGACCAGGCTCGCGAACCTGCCCCGCCTGACCTCCAGCGTGGCCTTGTGCAGCGCGAGCACGTTCTGGCTGCCGTTGCCGAAGGTCTTGCTGACCTCGCCCAGGAAGATGCCCGCGTCCTGCGACGGCGTCAAAGCTTGCATGCCGCGGGCAGGAACGAGGGGTCCACGCTCTTGGCGAGCGACACCGCGTTGGGCAACAGCCCGAGCTTGTGCATCGCGTCGACCGGGGCCTGCACGTCGCTGACAGAGATGCATGCGTTGACGTCGCGGTAGAAGTCGGCCGGCTTCAGGAAGTACTCGTCGAGCTCGGCCTCCGGGCTCTTGATGAGCTCCGCCGTGACCTTGACGACGGTCTTGCGGTTCGCGGGGTCGTAGATCCACGCGCGCGCCTCGACAAAGTCCGCCAGCCACGCCTTCACGGCCGGGCCCTGCGTCTTGAGGAACTGGTTGCGCGCCGCCTGGAAGAGCACGGGGTAGGGCGGCACCACGCCCACCGCGTCGAAGACGAAGCGGATGCCGCCCTTCTTCTTTTCCTGCACCTGGAAAGGCATGGCGAGCACGCCGACGTCGATGCGCCTTTGCCGCAGCGCCGAGCCGATGTTGCCGAAGGGCATTTCCACCACCCGCACGTCGCGCTTCGGATCGAGGCCCGCCTTTTCCAGCGCCAGCCGCAGGATGATGTCGACGCTGCCGTTGAAGGCGTTGACGGCCACCGTCTTGCCCTTGAAGTCGGCCACCGTCTTGATGGGGCTGTCTTCCAGCACGACGAAGGGGTTCGATGCATAGCCCTTCACGCCGTCCTGGTGAATGGCCGCGATGGCGCTCACGCCACCGGCCACGCCGCCGGTCTGGACCAGCGTGGCCAGCGTGGTGAAGGCCAGCGTGCCGATGTCCGCCTGGTCGGCGGCCAGCAGCGTGGCCACGCCCGGCGTTCCCTTGGCGGTGGTCGCCTCGAGCGTGTATTCCTTGCCGTAGCGCTTGAGCACGTTGGCCTTGAAGTACTCGCTGAAGATCACCGTCTCGATCTCGCCGGGGCCGACCACGCCGGCCGACGCATAGCGGATGACCGGCACGGATGCCGCCTTCACGATGGACGGCATGGCCACCGCGCCGCCCAGGATGGCGGACGCCTGGAGGAAGCGGCGGCGGGATGTGGCGGTGCTGGTGGCGGTGACGTCGGCAGTGCGTTCTGTCGAAAGGGTCGAAAGGAAGGAGGCGTTCATGGTCAATGGCGTTGGATGGGGAACATTCGGCGCGGCCGGATTCAGTTCGGCAGGGCAAGGCCGAGTTGGTCTCGAAGGGTGGGGCCCTCGTACTCGGAACGGAACACGCCGAGCGTCTGCAGCTCGGGCACCACGAGCCGCGTGAAGTCCTCGATGCCGCCCGGCAGGTAGGGCATCTGCACCATGAAGCCGTCGCACGCGCGCTCGTCGAACCAATGCTTGAGCGTGTGCGCGACCTCCGCGCCGGTGCCGTTGAAGTCGCGCAGCGGGCCGATGGCATAGCGCATGCCGATCTCCGTCAGCGACAGGCCCTGCTTCTGGCTCAGCTCGGCAACTTCCTTGTAGTGGCCTTGCACGCCGGGCGGCGCAATGGCGGGCAAGACCTCGTCGAGCGGGAACTCCGAGAGGTCGATGTCCAGGTGGTACGACAGCGTCGACAGGCCCGCCTCGGGGCTGGTCAGGCGGTCGAGAAGCGCCTGCTTCTGCTGCGCGATGTCATGCGTTTCGCCGACAACCGGCACCACGCCCAGCAGCACATGAACGTCGTCGGGGTTGCGCCCGTGCCGCGCCACCCGCTCCTTGATGTCGCGATAGAAGGCCTGCGCCGAGGTGATCGACGAGTGGGTGACGAAGATCACCTCCGCCCACTTCGCCGCAAAGTCCTTGCCGCGGTCGGACGCGCCCGCCTGGATGAACACGGGCCGCCCCTGCGGCGGCCTGCTGACGTTGAGTGGGCCTTCGACATCGAACCACTCGCCCTTGTGCGAAATGGGCCGCACCTTGGCCGGGTCCGCGAACATGGGGGTCGCCTTGTCGAGCACCACGGCGTCTTGCTGCCAGCTCTCCCAGAGCTTGCACGCCACCTCGAGGAACTCGTCGGCGCGGTCGTAGCGCTGGTTCTTGTCGGGCAGGCCGGTCTTGCCGAAGTTGGCGGCTTCGGCCGGCTGGAACGAGGTCACGATGTTCCAGGCGGCGCGCCCCGCGCTCAGGTGGTCCAGCGTGGCCAGCGAACGCGCCAGCTGGAAGGGCTCGATGTAGGAGGTCGAAATGGTGCTGGCCAGGCCCAGCCGCTTGGTTGCCGTGGCCACCGCGGTGAGCACGACCACCGGGTCGAGGCGCAAGGCACCCAGCGCGCCATGAATGAGCTGGCTGGCGGCGCTGTTCCTGAACTTGTGAGGCACCGCCAGGATGTCCGGTATGAACAGCATGTCGAACAGGCCAGCTTCCAGTTGGCGGCCGATTTCCTGGTAATAGTCCAGCGAAAGAATGTCCGTGCGGGCGCTCGGATAACGCCAGCCGCCGTGATGGCCCGAAACAGGCCCGGCCATGACATAGGCGGCGAGCTTGATCTGGCGCGAATTCTGCGATTTCATTTGCTTGACCTGAATGCGGTTTTCACGAACTTGCCGACATGCGGCGCCCGCGCTTTGCATATCTGTTCATCGAATAAAGATATGAGAATTTCTGACGAAGCCATATCGCCTGTGACCTGCCGGACCGCCCCCGCACAAGGGCTCTGAGCGCGTGCAAGGCACCACGTTTTTGCGTCACAATCGGGCCGTTTTTCGGCGAAATTTTCGATTTGTAAAAAACTCTGATTTCGCCGTCGGGTTTAAATTGTAGGCGCGCACTTATGGCCTCGTTAATTTGCTTTAATAAAACGTTTTCATAAGCATATTTTTCGATATCGAAATTATTTTGCGTAAATAGAAATTCATGAGCACTGCTTCAGCTGATATTGATTTGCCCGCCATCGACGAAGATTTCGCGACGCGGCTGCGCCAGATCATTGCGAAGGTGGGAAATGCGAGCACCCTGGCGCGCCGCGTGGGGGTGTCGAACAGCGCGCTGACGCGCTACCTGGCAGGCAGCGAGCCGTCGCGCCGCGTATTGGTGTCGTTGGCCGATGCGGCGGACGTGTCGCTGGAATGGCTGATGCGCGGCACCGGGCGCGCGCAGCCCTGGGCGCCGACCGACCTTCCCAAGACGATGACCACGCTGCCCCTGTACCGGCTCGCCGGCAAGGAGCCGGGCGTTTTCGGCGATTCGATGCCGACGATTTTTCGGGCCCAGGCCTTCTGCAGCGCATGGCTGCGCGACCAGGACCTGGACAGCGAGCACCTCGCCGCGATGAAGATGCCGGGCGACGCGATGCGCCCCACCTTGAGTTCGGGCGACATCATCCTCATCGACACGCGGCACAACCAGATCACCGACGGGCGCATCCACCTCATCACCGACCACACGCGCAACCTGCTGCTGCGCCGCCTGCAGGTGCACATCGGCGGCCAGGTGCGCGTGCTGGCGGACAACGCCGACTACAAAGAAACGACGGTCGATGCAGACCAGCTCACGGTCTTGGGGCTGGTGGTCTGGCGCGGCGCGGTGCTGCGCTGACCGAACACGCCGGCCGAGGCACTGAGGCGCAGGGGCTCAAACGCTCAAGCGAGCCACGCCAACAGCCGCTGCGACACCTTCTCGTTCTGGAACAGCGTGGTGTGCGACACGCCCTCCCTGGGCTCAAACAGCAGCACCCGACCGGCGTCCAGCGGAAAGCGGCTGCTGCCGTTCGTCTGGAACACGCCCTCGGTCGGTACCACGAGGTCGTTGCCGGCCTCGCCGAAGACGGTGTCCAGCAGCAGGTCGGTGCCGCCGGCCACCAGCCCGCGCAGGCCGGTGTCGATGGCGGAATAGTTGGAAGCGATGGCGAAGTAGTCGGCGGGCGCGGCGGTGCCGGCATTGACCCGGCCCAGGAACTCGCCCTGCGGCCGCATGCTCGCCAGCCCGTCGAGGCCCTTGAGCGCGCCGTGCGCGATGACCTTCACGACGGTGACCAGCGCCTCCAGCGTCTCGGTCACCGGACCGGTGGGAAACAGCGCGAGCAGCGTGGTCAGCCGGTCGACCATGGCCACCATGTGGTCGGGGTCGGCCAGCACCGTGCCGTTGTTGGGCGCGGCGCCGAACACCAGGCGGCGCACCCGGGCGCGGGCGGTGTCCATGCCCGGCGCGGGCGGCGTCTCGGCCAACACGCGCGAGACCAGGCCGCCGCGGCTGTGGCACACGATATCGAGGTCGATGCCGCCGGGCGGCAGCTGCCCGAGCAGCCACCGCACGTTGGCCTCGGGGTCCACGCTGACGCTGGGGTGGTCGAAGGCGAACACGCGGCCGCCGTAGCGCTGGTGCAAGGCGTCGAGCGTTGGCGACGGCAACGCGCCGAAGCCCGCGCTCGACGTGCTGAAGGTGCCGTGCACGAACAGCAGCGCCGGGCCCTGGGCCGCCAGCGCGGCGAGGGTGTCGGGCGTGTGGCGCACGGCGGGCGCGCCCTGGTAGTCCTGCGGGGTGAAGCTGCGCACGGCATAGGGGCGGTTCTTGTCTTCCCACCGGCCCACGAAGTGCTCGCCGACGGCGCCCAGGACGGGGTCGGTCAGCGGATAAACCAGCACCTTCAGCAGCTTGCGCCCGACCAGGCCGAGCACGCTGCGCTGCGTGCCGCTGTCGGACGCGAGCGCCGGTGGCGGCGCCACCTGCGCCGGGATGCGGAAGCGTTTGACGCCGCCGCCCCCGCCGCGCGATACCGGCGCTGACGGCGCTGATGGCGACCCCGACGATGGCGCTGTTGCTGTCGGTGTTGCAGGCTCAGGCAAGTGCCAATGCAGCGCGCCCGCGTCGTCGACCGACAGCACCAGCTGGCCGGTGTCGTCGCCCAGGTCGGGCACCTCGAGCTCGATGTCGCCAGCGGCCGCGCCGGCGCTGCGCCCGGTGGTGCCGCCCGCCGCCGCGGGCTTGAGCGTCAGGTCGATCAGGCGCACCTGCGACACGTCGGCCGCCGCCAGCGCGGCGTCGAGCGCGTCCATGCCCTGGTCGAGCCCGCGCACGCTGGCGCGCGTGGTGGCGGTGGTGCCGCCGGCACGCAGCTCGGCCGCGCCGGTGAAGCCCGGCGTGCGCAGGGCGTAGCCAGGGCCGATGGACACGGTCTGGTTGGTTCCGTTCAGGAGAGTGGCTGCCATGGTTGAAAAACCTCCGTTCAGGGCGCGCGCCGCAGCGTCAGCCGCGGGTGGCCGTAGTACACATACGAAAGAAAGGTCGGGACGGGCGTGCCCGCCGTGCCTGCGTACCGGGCGCGCAGGTCGCGCAGGATGGCGCCGACTGGCTCGCCTTCCGCTGGCGCCGCGGATGCATCGGATGCATCGGATGCCTCGGTTGCCGCAGGCAGCGCCCGTCGCCAGAACTCGATGGCGATGTCGTGGGCGACGTCGTCGTCCACCTCCCACAGCGCGCCCAGCACGCCGCCGAAACCGCCGCGCAGCGAGTTGCCGGGGAACCCCGCCATGTCGCCCAGCAGCTCGCCGCCGATGCCCAGCATGCAGGCGTTGAGGAACAGCAGCGGCTGGCGCTCGCCGCCGTATTTGGCGGCGCGAAAAAGCGTGGAGCGCAGCGGCGCGCCGTCCTGCAGGAACATCGCGGAGCCGTCGGGCCGCGTGGGGTCGAAGTCGCCGTGGCCCGCCAGGTGCACCGCCTCGACCGCGACAGGGCCCGACTTGCCCTGCAGCGTGGCGTTGAGCAGGTCGCGCATGCCCTCGGCCGTTGCCTTGAGCGTGACGCCGGGGTAGCTGCCGCTGAGCGCCTCGACCTCGGCTTCGGCCTTGGGCAGCTTGCGCAGGCCCGAGGCCGCGCTGTACCACGCGGCCATGGTCGCCATGTTGCGCACCTGCAGCGAGGCGATGGGGTGCGCGGCCGGCCGTGCCGCGGCATTCGCCGCCAGCGGCGGCGCGGCGCTGTCGCGCAGCCACCGGCCAGCCAGCGTCTGCGCGCCCAGGTAGCTGGGGCGCGCGGCGTCCAGCGGCGCGTCCATCCACGCGAGCTCCCAGGGCACGTAGGGCTCGGCGCTCACGATGAGCAGCGACACCGGCTCCGGCGCCAGCCGGCCGCTCAGCTCGGCCAGCGCCTGGAAGAACTCGCCGGGCAGGCGCTCGGCCACCAGCCGGCCCAGGCTCTCCAGCGCGGTGGCCAGCAAGGCGCTGTTGCCGTACTGGCGCACCTCCTCGACGACGGAGCGCGCGAAGGTCTTGGCGTCCTGGCCCAGGTCCATGTCGAAGGGGCCGGTGGCGGTGGCCAAGGCATGCGGGCTGATGAGGCGGCACACGTACTGGCCGCTGGCGGCGTTGCGGTCGGGCTTGCCGATGTCCAGCGTGAGGTCGGGCACCCTGGCATCGGCCACCAGCGCGACGGGCGTGGCGGCCGCGGGCATGGCCTGCCAGGGCTGACCGAGGGGGCGGGGATCGAGCCGGTCGCCGTGTGCCGCGGGCATGATCGCCAGCGCCCGCGAGGCGGTGCCGCAGACCGTGCCGCCCAGCACGTAGCGCACCTCCAGCGTCGTGAGAAAGGGCTGCGCCGGGTTCTCTGGCTCCAGCCCGACCAGCTTGAAGCTGACCTGCGCCGTCGCCACGTCGGCGGCGGTCACGCGCAGCGGCCGGCTCCAGCCTTCGGGCGCCTGCACGCCGGGGCCGGCCGACAGTTCGACCTGGAGGTCGAGCGCCTGCATCTCGGCCGAGAAGGGCAGGTCGACCGCCGCGCCGCTCACCTGGGCCTGCGCCTGGGCGCCGAACCCGACGATCACCTCGAACACCTCGCCCGCGGCCTTGGCGTCGGGGGCTTCGATGCGCGGCCAGGCCTTGATCGGTCCCGCGGGCGGTGCCACCGGTGTGGGCATGGGCGTGGGCGTGGGCGTCGGCCGCGCGGCACCGGCGGTGGCCGGGGCGAGCGGATCGGCGCCGCGCAGCGCCATGTCGGCGGGTGACGGCGCACGTGCCGGCAGCACGAATGCGTCCGCGGCCACGCGCAGCGACACGCTCACGGGCTCGCCGTTCAACAGCGTCACGCCGTTGCGCATGACGACCGCGCCGGCGCCGATGTCGATCGGCGGCTGGCTGTCCGGCTCGTGCAGGTTGAGCACGTCGAGCAGCGGCAGCGCCGGCGGCGCATGGCTGCACGCGACGAGCACCTCGCGCAGTTCGCGTGCGTACCAGAGCACGTGGGTTCCCCACTGGCGGCGGATGGCGGCGCCGCAGTCGTCCGCGTCGCGGGCCAGCCTGGCAGCGACTTCTTCGACGGGGCGGCCCACGCGCGCGGCCACCGCCGCGATGCGCGCGCGGGCCGCGTCCTGCGCGGCGTCCAGCCAGTAGCCGTTGAGCGCCAGGCGCTGGAGCACGGCGCCGGCGCTCATGCTGGCGTCCAGGTCGATGGCGGGCATCAGCATGTGTGTGCCTCCTACGGTGAAGGCTGGTCGCCAGCCTGCGGCGGATGCAGCACGTCTTGCGCCTGGCGAACGGCTGCCAGCGTCGCCTGCTGCGTGAACAGCGTGCTGGTGCGCACGTTCTGGATGCGGCCCTGGCCGTAGATGAGCATCACGCACGAGAGCGCGGTGGCCTCGTCGGGAAACTCCGAGATGGCCACGCCGTCGCAGTCGCCGAAGGCGTAGTAGAAGCCGTGCAGCGTGCCGCCGAAGGCCTCGATGGCGGTGCGCACGACGTCCGCGCGGTCTGACGACTCTTCGTTCTCGAGCATCTGGCGGATCTGCTCGTCCTTGTAGCGCCATTGGTGCAGGTAGAGCGGCATCAAGTTCTTTCTTTGCTGTCTTCGTTTCAGCGGGCCAGCTCGGACTTCTCTGCGGCCTGCGCCACGGGCACCGGTGCGGGAACGCTGGCGGGCAGGTTCAGCTCGTAGGCGGCGATGGGGGGCACCGGCAGGCTCAGCGCCTTCGGTTCGCCAGATGCCGCGACGGTGTCGCGCGCGGCGGGCTCGCGGCGGCGCCGCGCCAGCTCCGGAATGGCCGCGCCCATCGCCGCACCCAGCACCAGGCCCGCGACGACGGCCGCCAGCGTTCGCCAGGTCCAGAACTCGGCGAACGTGTCGGCGGCGAACCCGCGCGACACCACCGCCGAGAGCAGCCAGGCGGCGCCGAACAACGCGGCGTCCAGGCCGCGCCGCGCGCGTGGGTCGTCCACCGCCGCCCACCGGTGGTCCTGCGTGAGCCAGGCGACCAGCGCACCGGTCAGGAAGGTCGAGGGCAGGGTGGACGCGGCCTCCGCCAGCCGCTGCAGCGCGCCCGGCATGCCGCCGTAGATCAGCGCGCCCGCCGCGAGATTGACCAGCACCGAGAAACCGAGCGCGCACGCCCCCGCCGCGACCACGAAGCCCGGCGGCGTGCGGCGGTGCAGCCCCGCGCTCGCGAACCCGAAATAGAACTTGGGCAGGATGGCGATGGCCAGCGTGCCCAGCACGATCACCAGGATCACCGCGATGCGCTGGCCCACCGACAGCCCCGCGCCGTCGTCCGGCGGCAGCACGACGAAGAAGATCCACAGGCCCGCCAGCATCAACAGCGCCGCATAGCCGAAGGCGCGCGCAAGGTTGTCGGGCTCGCTCGCGCAGGCCGTGAACCCCATGCGCTCCAGCGCCGCGTTGCGCCCGGCCTGCCGCGCATTGGTGGCCAGCACGCCGCGCGCGGCGAGCACGCAGGCATCGCGGTAGAACAGGCCGATGTCCTCGCACACGTCCGAGATCATGTCGCTCACCAGGTGGCGCAGGCGGTCGTCCAGCTCCTTGTTGCCGTCGATGCCGTGCTCGGCGGCGATGACCTTGATTTCTCCCAGCTGCTCGATGGACGCCAGCGTGCGCGACACCCGGAACGAGAGCCGGTCGAAGCGCTGGCGCAGCCGGTAGAGCTCGTGCGTCACCTCGCGCGTGTAGCGCGCCAGCGCGCGCTCCTGGTCCCAGCCGCGCAGCTGGATGAAAAGCTCCGCGGCCCTGCGCATCTGCTGGTGCAGCGGCTGCGCCAGCGGCAGCCAGTCGCGCTCGGCGTCGATGCCGCGCATGCGCAGCATGTCGCGGGCCTGGGCCTGGACGTCGCTGCCGGCCTGGAAGGGCATCTCGGCCAGGAACTTGGCGAGCGACAGCGCCTGCTGCGGAATGCCGGCCGCGCCATGCAGCCGCGCGCGTACGCGTAACGACAGCGGCGCAATCGACCGCAGGCAGGCGACCAGCGCCAGCGCCAGCCACAGCACCAGCGTGCGCGCGCCCGACCCCCGCGGCGCATCGGCGCCCATGATGCGCAGCAGCACGCCGTAGCACAGCATGAACATCAGCAGGTACAGGCCGGCATGCACGGCCACGGCCGTCCAGTAGCGCCGCGCGGTGGTGTAGCTGCGCGACCAGCTCGGGCGGTTGAACCCGGCGGAGGCCATCAACACGGTCAGTCCGGCCGCGAAGACCATGCTGACCGACCACAGCGTCATCGGTCGCCCCAGAGTTCGCGCAGCTTGGACTGCGCCAGGCTCATCCGCGCGGGCGGGGCGGCGGCGGGCACCGCGCGAGCTGCGCCGACCGTACCGACCGTACCGACCGTACCGACAGTCCCGAGTACACCGAGCGCCTCCTGCGGCATCGGCGCGTCCGGCATCGCCTCGAACAGCGCGAACGACCCCGAGCGGGTGAACAGCACCGGAATGGCCCATTCCGCGTCCGAGTTCATGCGGATGTACTTGCGCGCCACGGTCAATGCGCGCTCCACCGTCTGCCCCTTGGTGAGCGACTTGTAGAAGTGCTCCGAGAAGCGCGACGCGGCCGTGTTGGTGATGGCGAACTGCATCGCGATGGCCATCGGCACGCCTTGCTCGACCAGCGCCGCGCCCACGCTGGAAGACGCGTTGCCCTGCGCGCTCTCGCAGCAGTTGAGCACCGCCAGGTCGACATCGCCATCGGCCAGGATGTCCGCCAGCCGCGAGGCCGACACCTTCACCGGGCCGCCGAGCCCGTCGTCCATGACGACGAAGCCTTCGCTGCGGGTCTGGCCGTCGGCGTCGGTGTAGCGGTCGGTGCCGCCGTGCCCGATGAAGTGAAAGATGTGCCAGGGCCCGCGCTGCATCATGTCGAACAGGCCGTCGGGCGTGGCGCGCAGCACCCAGTTGAACTCCACCTGCAGGCCCGGCGCGCGCAGGATTTCTTCCATGTGGCGGCGCTCGGCCTCGGTGTCCAGCCAGGTCCAGGTGCCGCCCGGGTTGGCGATCATGCCGAGCACGCGCACCGGCCCCTGGCCGCGCACCGGCGCGCGCTGCTGCGTGCTGTGCAGGTAGCGCACCAGCGGCGACTTGCTGCTCAGGCACAGGTAGTGGTCGGGCTTGCCCGCCTCGTCGAACACGTACTCCCACGGCAGGCAGGCCAGCTCGGGCGGGTCGATGCGCAGGTTCAGCCGCAGGCCGGTGTCGTCCTTGCCGAGCAGCAGGGCGCGGCTGCCGGTGTAGGTGGCCGACACCGAGCGCGAGTCCCTGAACACCGCCTTGAACACCTCGGCCCCGAAGTCGCGCAGCACTTTTTCCTCGGGCGAGATGATGGGCCCGCCGCGCAGGGTGAGCCGGCTCTTGAGCACCGCGTTCTCCAGCTCCAGCAGCAGCACGCGGTCGGCCGGGCCGCCGAAGGGCCACTGGAGCACTTCGCGCTCCGACGACCCGGCCGGCGAGTTGGTCACCTCGGCCAGGTAGCGGTCGCCCTCGCGCCAGATGCGCAGGTCGAAGTTCTCGTAGCGGGTCTCTGTAGGCATTGCCAACCCCCGGATGGCAAGGAATGCAGGCGCGGGCGTGCCGTTGCGCCCGCGGCATCGATGCCGGATGCTCGAATCACGAAGACCGCACTATTGCCGGGACGCCGGCGCGCTTCAATCCCTCAAACAGTCGATGTCGCGGTCTTTGGCATATTGCTGATGGGGGATGAGGGGCCGGAGCCTGCTTTCAGGCGCCTGCGTCGCGCAGCCGCCGCCACAGCGTCGAGCGGCTGATGCCGAGAACGGCGCAGGCCTGCGCCTGGTCTCCCTGCACCGACTGCAGCACCTCGCGCACGCGGCGCGCTTCGGCGTCCCGGCCGGCGCCCTTGAGCACGCGATCGCGCAACGGCGCGGGCCGCGCCTGCGTGCACTCGGGAAACACTTCGAGCAGGCGCGCGCGGTCCAGGTCGCCTGCCGGCGCCAGGTAGCCCTGGCACCCCAGCAGCCGCTCGACGAAGTTCTCCAGCTCGCGCACGTTGCCGGGCCAGCCGTAGCCCGCGGCCACCTCCAGCAACGCGTCGAGCCAGCGCGAGGCCTGCGCTAGGGCCACGCCCGCCTTGCCCGCGCGGCGCGCCAGCAACTCGGCGGCCAGCGGTGCGATGTCGTCGGCGCGTTCGCGCAGCGGCGGTGTTTCCACGCGCAGCACCGCCAGCCGGTAGTACAGGTCGCGGCGGAACTGGCCACGCTCCACCTGCGCCGCCAGGTCGGCATGGGTCGCCGCGATGACGCGCAGGTCGACCGGCACCGCCGCCGTCGCGCCCAGGCGGAGCACTTCGCGCTCCTGCAGCACGCGCAGCAGCCGCGTCTGCAGCGCCAGCGGCATGTCGCCGATCTCGTCGAGAAACAGCGTGCCCGTGTGCGCCGCCTCGACCAGGCCGGTCTTGCCGCCGCGCCGCGCGCCGGTGAAGGCGCCTTCCTCGTAGCCGAAGAGTTCGCTTTCCAGCAGGCTTTCGCCCAGGGCCGCGCAGTTGACCGCGAGAAAGGGCTGGGTCGCGCGTCGGCTCGCGGTGTGAATGCCTTGCGCCACCAGTTCCTTGCCGGTGCCGCTCTCGCCCACGATGAGCACGGTGGCGTCGCTGGCCGCGCAGTGCGCCGCCAGCTCGCGCACGCGGCGGGCCGCGGGGCTCTCGCCGCTGAAGGCCTCCAGCCGGTAGCGCGCGGGCGCGCCGCGCTGCCGCTGGTTGGCGCGCAGGTGGCGGTCCGCGCGCTGGATCACGGCCGGGTCGCGGCACACCAGCAAGGCGCCGGTGACCTCGCCGGCCTCCACGATGGGCGCGCGCCGCACGACCAGCGTGCGCGCGCCGAGCTGCAGCACCTCGTCGGCCGGCGCTTCGCGCAGGCGCAGCGTGGCGCCCAGGTCGAGCACAGGCTCCACGTCGCCGAGCACGCGGCCTGTGAGCTCGTGGGCGGGAACGCCCATCAGCTCGGCCATGGCGGGGTTGAGCGCCTCGATGCGCTGGTGCAGGTCGACGGCCACCACGCCGTCCTGCAGCTGGCCGAGCACGGTGTTCAGCCGCTCGTGGCGCGCGCGTTCGGCGCGGCCGAGGCGCGCGAGGTGAATGGCGTCTTCCAGCGCCTGGCGCACGGCGTCGTCCGAATACATCAGCACGCTGGCGATGCCGGCCTGCTCGGCCTGCTCGGCCAGGTCGGACACCAGGCCCGGCGCGACCACGGCGCCGACGCCGGCCGCGCGCAAGGCCTGCACGCAGGCCGGCGCGTCGTCGGGGCCGCGGTAGCTGAACTGCGCGATGCCCATGCCGAACAGGGCATCGAGCTGCGCCAGGTGTTCCGACGGCCCCTCGAACGACACCAGCCCCACGCGCGGCGAGATCGCGCGGGCGGCGGCCAGCGCGCGCATCAGGTCGAAGCCGCGCACCTCGACGATGACCACCGGAATGTCCAGGTGCCGGCGCAGCCATTCGCCGCTGGCGCCTGCCGCCACGATGACGTCCACCGGCGCGCGCGCATGCAGCGCACGCACCGCGTCGACCGCCTCGTCGAAAGCGTGCGCGACCAGTTCGACCTGCGCCTGCGCTGCCACCGCGGGTGCCAGCCGCGCGAGCACGCGGCCCAGCCGGTGGCGGGCCACGGCCACGATGCGCGGCGGGCGCTGTGTGACGAAGGGCTGGGGGAGGGGCCGGATGGGGGGCGGGGCGGCATCGTTCATTTCGCGGATTTTATGGTTTCAAAAATGAAACATAAATGAAATGAGCGATTTGAAAATGCTCCCGAAAACGCACTGCCTGCAGCGGGGGATTCCTTTGAAATCAACGACTTGCGCTGCCAATTCATACGCACGTGCCGCGTGGCACAGCGTTTGCGAATTCACGGCGGTGACCTGTCCGCAGGCCATGACTTTCCACAAACAAAGGAGCCAACAGATGAACTTCCGCCGTCTTTCCACCCTGACCTGCGCCACCGTGGCCGCGTTGGCCTGCGCGCTGCCCGCGGGCGCGCTGGCGCAAGGCTGGCCCACCAAGCCGATCCGGCTCGTCGTGCCGTTTTCCGCCGGCGGCGCCAACGACCTGATGGCGCGCGCCGCGGCCGAAGGTGCGTCCAGGCAGCTCGGCCAGCCCGTGGTGATCGACAACAAGCCCGGCGCGGGCGCGATCCTGGGCGCGGACGTGGTCGCCAAGAGCGCGCCCGACGGCTACACCTTCCTGGTGAGCGCGGCCGGCGTGGTGTCCAACAGCATGATCAAGAAGAACATGCCCTACAAGGACGACGCGCTGGTGCCGGTGGCGATGATCGCGCTGGCGCCCTCGGTGGTGGTGGTGCCCGCCAACGCGCCGTACAAGGACCTGAAGGAGTTCATCGCCGCGTCGAAAAAGTCGGGCAGCGGCTTCCACTGGGCCACGGCCGGCACCGGCAGCACGCCGCATTTCGTCGAAGGCCTGCTGGAAACCAAGTACGGCGGCAAGCTCGACGTGGTGCCCTACAAGAGCGGCTCGGAGTCGATCACCGCGGTGCTCGGCAACCAGGTCGAGGCCACGTCGGAAGCCAGCATCGTCGTGCTTCCTTACCTGAAGAGCGGCAAGCTGAAGGCGCTGGCCGGCACCTGGTCGCAGCGCATCTCGGCCTACCCGGAGCTGCCGACGGCCGCGGAAGAGGGCTTCCCCGAAATTCGCATCGCGCACTGGGCCGGCGTGCACGCGCCGCGCGGCACGCCGGACGCCATCCTCGACAAGATGGCCGCGGCCATCGACGCGGCCATGAAGTCGCCCGAGACGGCCAAGCGCCTGAAGGACATGGGCATCGAGCCCATCGGCGGCACCCGCGCGAGCTTCACCAAGTTCGTCGACGAGGAGCGCGCGCGCCTGGGCGGCGTGGTGAAGGCCACCGGCATGAAGGAAGACTGAGCACCGAATGAACGACACCAAACTCAACACGCCCCCCAAGCCCGACGCCAACCCGAAGCAGGCCCTGCGCCGCCTGGCCGACGCGCGCCGCGGCGTGCTGGTGCCCGGCGCCTTCAACGCGATGTCGGCGCGCATCATCGAAGACCTGGGCTTCGAGGCGATCTACGTCACCGGCGCCGGCGTGACCAACATGTACCTCGGCCTGCCCGACCAGGCCTTCATGGGGCTGCACGAAATCGCCGAGCACACGGCGCGCATCCGCGACGCGGTGAACCTGCCGCTGCTGGTCGATGCCGACACCGGCTTCGGCAACGCGCTGAACGTGCGGCACGCGGTGCGCGTGCTGGAGCGCGCGGGCGCGGATTGCATCCAGCTCGAGGACCAGGTCAGCCCCAAGCGCTGCGGCCATTTCTCGGGCAAGGCCGTGATCGACACCGACGAGATGCTCGGCAAGATCAAGGCCGCCGTCGATGCGCGGCACGACAGCGGCCTGCTCGTGATGGCGCGCACCGATGCCGCGGCCGTGCACGGCTTCGAGGCGGCCATCGAGCGCGCGCAGCGCTTCAGCGAGGCGGGCGCCGACATCCTGTTCGTCGAGGCCGTGACGCGGGCCGAGGAAGTGCGCGCGATGCCCCGCCGGCTGGACAAGCCGCAGCTCATGAACATGGTGATCGGCGGCAAGACGCCGACCTTCGGCGCCGATGAACTGGGGCAGCTCGGCTATGGCTTCGTGCTGTACGCCAACGCCGCGCTGCAGGGCGCGGTGGTGGGCATGCAGAAGGCGCTGGGCGTGCTGCGGGATTCGCGGCAGCTGACGGAAGAAGGCGGGCTTGTCGCTACTTTCGAGGAGCGGCAGCGGTTGGTTGGCAAGCCGGAGTGGGATGCGTTGGAGCGGCTGTACGTGTAGGCGACGCAGGGCGGGAGCGCAAGGGTGAAGGGTGGAAGAGGTGGGCCCTTCAGGTGGCCTAGCTCTTGGTCGACGAGGGGCTCGGGCTCGACGGATCGTGGTTGTTCGCAGAAGATCAGCAATGCCCGCTCGGCAGTTGCGCTGCCGGAATCTGTAGTCGCCTGCCGGAATCCGGCATCGCCCCGCGCCGCATGCCCTAGCCTCCACAGGCCGTGAACCTCTGCGTGGTGCAAGCGGTGATCCAGCGGATTGTTGTCTTCACACGGAGAGACCATGCAAAGCAGAAGCTACCGAAGCGACTCCTTGCCCGAGGGCAACCGGATACTGAACAGCGAGTGGTCGCGCCACCGAGTCAGCGTTCAGCATGGGCAGTCGCTTCGGCTGCGTTTCTCGATCCGATCGATCACCCCGGCCATGTCGGTCAGTTCCCTGTGCTACGGGGCGCAGGCCGTGGTGCGCCCCGAGGAGCGCGCCAACGTGCTGCTGGTGCAGATGCCGCGCGCGGGCTTCGGCCTGGCGAGCTTCGACGACGCGAGCACGCCCATGGACGCGGCCCATTACGCCCTCATCGATGCCCGCAGCGTGGCGCAGGTGGTCTATGGGCGCGAGGCCGACATGCTGGTGCTGCGCGTGGCCATGGAGCGCGTGAACGCCCGGCTGGAAGAAGACCTGGGCTACCGGCCGGCCACGCCGCTGTCGTTCGCGCGCGGCATGGCGCGCGGTTCGCCGGCGTGGGCGGCATGGGAGCCGGTGGCCGCGGCGCTGGCGGCGGTGGAAGCCAGCGCGCTGGCGGATTTTCCGGCGCCGGCGATGTCGGCGCTCGAAGGCATGGTGCTGTCCACGCTGCTGCTCGCGCAGCCGCACAACCACAGCGAGGCGCTGTTGCGCCCGCAGCCCGCCATTGCGCCGCGCCATGTGCGGCGCGCCGAGGAATTCATTCACGCGAACCTGCGCCTGGCGCCGGCCACCGCCGACATTGCCGCCCACGCCGGCGTGAGCACGCGCGCGCTGTTCGACGGCTTTCGCCGCTTCTTGCAGACCACGCCCGCGGCCTACGTGCGCGCGGCGCGGCTGGCCGCGGCACGCGCCGACCTGCAGTGCGGCCACGGGAGCGTGGGCGACGTGGCCGCGCGCTGGGGCTTCCCGCACGCCGGGCACTTCGCGGTGCTGTACCGCCGCCAGTACGGCGAGGCGCCGGCACGCACGGTGCGAGCCCACTCCTGCGATTCCTGACCCTCCGAAAAACCTTGCCATGCACGCAATCACGCACATTCCCTCGCCCGGGCGTTTCAAGACGCCGCCGCTGTCGGGCGCCACGCGCTTCGGCGACCTGTTGTTCGTCTCGGGCACGCCCGGCTACCACGACGACGGCCGCATCGACGAGGGCGATTTCGTCGCCCAGTTCGACCAGGCCATGGCGGTGCTGGCGCAACTGCTGCGTGCGGGCGGCAGCACGCTGGGCGCGGTGCTGAAGGTGAACGTGCTGCTCGTGCGAGCCGAAGACGTGGCCGCCATGAACGCGCGCTATGCCGAAGTCTTCGGCCCGAGGCCATACCCTGCGCGGACCACCAGCGTGGTGCTGTCGCTGCCCGACCCGCGCATGCTGGTGGAGATCGAATGCACCGCGGTGGCCACGGCGTCGGCGGTGGAGGCCGTGCAATGAGCACCGCGCCTTTCCAGATCGGCATGCTGGTCTTTCCCGGCATGACCAGCCTCGACTTCGCCGGCCCGCTCGACGTGTTCGCCCGGCTGCCCGGTTCGCAGGTGCATGTGCTCGCGAAGACGCTGGAACCGGTGGTCACCGACATCGGCATGCGCGAGCTGCCGACGCTGCGCATGAAAGACGCGCCCGCGCTCGACCTGCTCTTCATCGGTGGCGGGCCCGGCGTCAATCCGTTGATGGAAGACGAGGAAACGATCGACTTTCTCGTTCAGCGCGCGCCGCATGCGCGCTGGATCACCTCGGTGTGCACCGGCGCGCTGGTGCTCGGGGCGGCCGGCCTGCTGCGCGGCTACAAGGCGGCCACGCACTGGACGGCCATGGAGGTGCTGCCGTACTTCGGTGCCGAGCCCGTGCACCGGCGCGTGGTGGTCGACCGCAACCGCATCACCGGCGGCGGCGTCACGGCCGGGCTGGACTTCGCGCTCACCGTGGCCGCCGCGTTGCACGGCGATGCCCACGCGCAGGCCATGCAGCTGGGCATGGAGTACGCGCCGCAGCCGCCCTTCGACACGGGCTCGCCGGCCACCGCACCCGCCGAGCTGGTGCAGCGCGTGCGCATGCAGGTGGCGAAGTCGACCGAGGCCCGCATGGCGGCGGCACAGCGCATCGCGCTTCGCCAGGGCTGGGCACGCTGATGCGCGCCTGATGCGCGCCTGAAATCGCTGCCGGCAACCGTCGGCGCCTGCCGGAACGCGGCGGGCCGTGTGCAGGCACCTCCTACGCTTCGAAGCACATGGCGCACGGTGCGCCGAGGAGTGTCTTCATGACGGTTGCATCGGGTGCGTTGCGTGGGTTGCGTGTGTGGTGTGCATGGGGTCGGTGGCGCCGGCTGGCTGCCGCGTGCGTGCTGGGGCTGCTCGCGGGCTCGGCGGCAGCCGAACCCTACAAGGGGCCCATCACGCTGGTGGTGGGCTACCCGGCTGGCGGGTCCGCCGACATCGGCGCGCGCATCCTCGCGGAGAAGCTGCCCGCCTTGCTGGGCCAGCCGGTGATCGTGGAGAACCGCGCGGGCGCGGGCGGGCAGATTGCCGCGCGCTACGTGAAGGCGGCTTCGCCCAACGGCTCGGTGCTGTTCTTCACCAACGGGCACACGGTCGTCACCGTGCCGCTGGTGCTCAAGGCGCCGGGCTTCGACACCCGGGCCGACCTGCAACCGGTGAGCCCCTTCGCCTCCTTCGAGCTGGTGCTGGCCGCGCATGCGAAGACCGGCGCGCACGACGTGAAACAGCTGGCCGCATACTTCGCCGCCAATCCCAGGGAGCGGAACATCGCGGTGCCGGCGCCGGGCAGCGCGCCCGAGTTCCTGGTGGGCCGGCTCGCGCAACTGACCGGCACCGACCTGCAGCCCATCGCCTACAAGGGCAGCGGCCCGGCCGTGCAGGACCTGCTGGGCGGGCAGGTGGCCGCCGCGGTCGTGCCGGTGAGCGACGTGCTGCAGTACCGCGCGTCGTTGCAGCTGCTGGCCGTGACGCGCAAGACCGCGCTGCTGCCCGACGTGCCCTCGTTCGCCGACGCGGGCATGCCCGAGCTCGCGGCTTCCGATTTCCTGGCGGTGTATGCGCCGCACGGCATGGCCGCCGATGAGGTGGCGCGCATCCACGCCGCGGTGCAGAAGGTGGTGGCCATGCCCGACGTGTCGCGGCGCATGCTGTCGTATGCGCTGCAGCCGCAGGTGGGCACGCCAGCCGACCTGGAGCGCACCTTCACAGCCTCGCAAGGCACGGTGCGCAGCCTGATGACGGCCGTGAACTACAAACCGCAATGAATGCCGCAATGAGTGCCGCAGTGGACACCGCAGTGGAGGCCGCACCGTCAGCCGCGCCAGGCCAGGCTCGCCAGACCCGCTGGGAACGGCTGAAGAGCACCGAGTTCGATCGCGCGGCCCTGGCGCGCACCGTGGCGGTCCTGCCCATCGGCTCCACCGAGCAGCATGGCCCGCACCTGCCGGTGGAGGTCGACAGCCTGCTGGTGACGGAGGTTGCGCGCCGCGCCGCCGAGCGCGCCGATGCCCCGGTGCTGGTGCTCCCCACGCTCTGGGTGTCGCTGGCCGAGCACCACATGCACAACCCCGGCAGCCTCACGCTCGACTTTTCCACGCTGCTGGCCTTCGTGCGTTGCGTGGTGCGGTCGTTGCAGCGCCAGGGCTACCGGCGCGTGCTGCTGCTGAACGGCCACGGCGGCAACATGGCGGCGCTGACGGTGATCGTCGACCTGCTGGGCGTCGAGCTGGCGATGCCGCTCGCAACGGCCACCTACTGGATGGTGGCCGCTCCGGCGTTCTCGCGCATTCTCGAGGGGCAGCCCAACCTGCTGCACGCCTGCGAGGCCGAGACCTCGATGGTGATGCACCTGCGCCCCGAGCTCGTCGATGCGGCCGCGGCCTGCAGCGTCGACGCACCGCCCACCGGTTTCCTCCAGGCCGGCGGCATGCACCGCTGGCGCAACATGGCGCACTGGTCGGCGTCGGGCGTCGTCGGCACGCCGCACCTGGCGTCGGCGCGCAAGGGCGCGCTGCTGCTCGAGGCCGCGGCCGACGCGCTGGCCGTGCACCTTGGCGATGAGCGGCTGTGGGCGCCCGAATGACGCATGGTGACGGCGTGGTGCGCGAAGACCGGGCCGGCCGTGTCCGTTGGCTGAAGTTGCTGCGTGGCCTGGGCCTGGCCGAAGGGGTCACGCTGGTCTTCCTGCTCGGCGTTGCCGTGCCCATGAAGCACCTGGCCGGTGCCCCGGGGCTGGTGTCTGCCGCGGGGCCGGTGCACGGGCTGGTGTTCCTGTGCTACCTCTGGCTTTCGGTGCGGGTCGCGCTGGCGGAAGGGTGGGGCTGGCGCTGGACGCTGCGCCTGTGCGGTGTCGCGCTCGTGCCGTTGGGCACCTTCTTCAACGACCCGTTCATTCGGCGCAGGTTGGACGAGATCGCCGACCCGGCTTGACCCGCGCCCTCCGCATGGCCGCGCGGGTCGGTCCGCTAGGCCGGCACTTTCCAGTTCGCTGTGGCGGCAGGAACCGTCGGGGAGCCGTTTTCTAGGACATGGCCGCCGTTTCCGGAATGTCCCTCGGCCACGAGCGCCTGCTCGTTGCCGTCGAAGAAATGCAGGGCCTCCGGCGCGATGGACAGCGTCAGCTGGCGCGGTACGTCTGTCTGGGTGCCCGGCGTAAGCAGCACCAGCTCGCCCAGCGATGAGCGCAGGTAGCAGAAAGCGCGGTCGCCCAGCTGCTCCACGGCCAGGGTCTCGCACCCGTCGAGCGCAATGCTCACCTGCCCCGGCGCCGGCTGGCCGATGCGCAGTTGCTCGGCGCGGAACCCCAGGGTCGCCACTTCGCCGTTCAGCCGCTGCGGCACCTGCAGCGTGACGTTGCCCATGCGCAGCAGCGTGCCGCCTTCATTGCGCTGCGCGGCATCGACCTTGAACAGGTTCATGCGCGGCGTGCCGATGAAACCCGCCACGAACAGGTTGGCCGGCGCGTGGTACAGCGCCAGCGGCGAGCCCACCTGCTCGATGCGGCCCTTGCGCAGCACCACGATCTGGTCGGCCAGCGTCATGGCCTCGGTCTGGTCGTGGGTCACGTACACCGCGGTGGCTTTCAGCGTGCGCTGCATGCGCGCGATTTCCAGGCGCAGCTTCACGCGCAGCTCCAGGTCCAGGTTCGAGAGCGGTTCGTCGTACAGGAACACCTCGGGCCGGCGGATCATCGCGCGGCCCATGGCCACGCGCTGGCGCTGGCCGCCCGAGAGCTGGCGCGGGTAGCGCTCCAGCAGCGGCGTGAGTTCGAGCGTGCGCGCGATGTCGTCCACGCTGCGCGCCTGCTGGGCCGCGTCGACCTTGGCCATGCGCAACGGGAAGGCCAGGTTCTGCCGAACCGTCTTGTGCGGATACAGCGCGTAGTTCTGGAACACCAGCGCGCAGCCCCGGTCTGCCGGCGGCACGTCGTTCATCACGCGCCCGCCGATCAGCACCTCGCCGCCGCTGGGCGTTTCCAGCCCCGCGATGATGCGCAGCAAGGTCGACTTGCCGCAGCCTGAAGGGCCGAGCAGCACCGTCACCTGGCCGTCCGGCATGGTGAGGTCGATGCCGGGAATGACCTCGACATCGCCGAAGCGCTTGCTGATGGATTGCAGTCGTATGTCGGCCATGTCGCGTGTGTCCTTTGGGGGCGTGTCGCCGGAAGTCAGCAAGAAGGGGGAAGGGAGGGCACGGCCGCGGCAGCGGCTTCCGCCGCCTTCGCCACGCCGCGCTGGATGTTCGACTCGGTCAGCCCGAGCAGTGCCTCCATCGCGCGGCGTGCCTCTGCGGGCTTGCGTGCCCAGATCTGGTCTAGCACGTCGCGATGCAGCGGCAGGCTCTTGCGCGGGGCACCGGGCTGGCGCGTCGAGAGTTCGAACGAGGTGCGAAGGGCCGCCTCGATGGTGGCGCCGAATGCCACGAGGAACGGGTTGCCGGTGGCGTTGAGGATGGCGCGATGGAACTCCAGGTCGGGTCCGGCGTAGGCCACTGCGTCCATGCCCGCGGCGTCCATCATCCGGTACGCCCGCTCGATGGCGGCAATGCTGGCGTCGGTCGCCGAAGCGGCCGCGATCTCGCAGGCCGCGGGCTCCACGATGCGCCGCAGCTGCATCAGGTGCCGCGCCATCTGCGCGCGGTCGTTGCCCGACCAGGTCCAGCGCAGCACGTCTTCGTCGAGCATGTTCCATTGGGCGTGCGGAAGCACGCGCGTGCCGGCCTTCTGGCGCGACGCGATCAGGCCCTTGGCCTTGAGCCGCGTCAGCGCTTCGCGCACCGAAGTGCGCGCCACGCCAAGCTGTTCGGCCAGTTCCACCTCGGTCGGCAACGCGGCGCCGTCACCCCATTCGCCCGCCACCACGCGGCGCGCCAGCGCCTCGGTCACGGCCAGGGGGCCGCGCCGCGAAGCGGTGGGTTGGTTTTCAATTTCTTCTTTATGGTCGGACATATTATTTTCGGAAATAAGCTTATCCCACCTGAATTGGCCCTTGGTTTCGGGTTATCCATGAGGAATTAGAATCTATTTGTCTGTCATATTCAACTCAAGCGCCAGCAGGCGATACCGATGATCCGGCAGAAAGAGACAAGACCATGAGCCTCCCGACCTCTCTCGACATCAACCCGCAACGCCGCCGCCTGCTGAAGGTGGCCGCCGCCAGCGTAGCGGCTGGCGCCGGCGGCACGCTGGCGTTTCCTGCCCTTGCGCAGGCCAAGCCGTTCGCGGGCGTGAAGCTGCGCGGCGCGGCCTACCAGCACGGCTTCTTCAACATCCTGCGCAAGTACATCCCCGAGTTCGAGCAACAGACCGGCATGACGGTCGACCTGCAGCTCTCGGCCTTTCCGGTCTACAACCAGCAGGCCGACCTGGAGCTGTCCTCCGGCGGCAATTCCTGGGACTTCTGCAACGTCACTTTCATCCTGGCCGCGCGCTGGGTGGCGGCGGGCCTGCTGGCCAACCTCAGCGACTTCACGGCCGACAGGAAACTCACGCCCGCGAGCTGGAACCCCGACGACTTCGTGAAGGGCGCGCAGCTGCCGTACCAGGACAAGGCCGGCAAGAACTTCGGCTTTGCATGGGAGGGCGGGGCGATGCTCATGGGCATCAGCCGCATGGACCTCATGAAGAAGCGCGGCGTTCAACCGCCCGCGACGTTCGACGAGCTCATGAAAGCGGCCGAGGCCATCCACGGGCAAGAGGGCGTGACAGGTTTCGTCAGCTCCAATCTGCACCATTGGTTCCTGCCGCCCTATGTGCAGGGCTTTGGCGGCGACCTGTTCGTGAACCCGCCGAGCGACATCAAGCCGGCGCTCGACAGCGCCGCCTCGGTCGCGGCGACCGACTTCTATTGCAAGTTGCTGAGCAAATACAGCCCCCAGGGCGTGCTCGGCTACACGGAAGACCAGGCGCGCTCGGCACTGATCGGTGGGCGCTCCAACATCTTCATCCACTCGTCGTCGTGGGTCAGCGCCATGCTCACCTCGCCCGACAGCAAGGTGAAGGACACGGCGCTCGTCACGCGCATGCCGGCCGGCCCGAAGGGTGATTTCCCGGCGTCGAACAGCCAGGGCCTGGGGATTCCCAAGAACGCGAAGAACAAGGAAGCCGCGTGGGAGTTCATCAAGTGGACGCTGAGCCCCGAACTCACCGCGCGCATCGTGAAGGACACGGGCCACCCCTCGATCTGCCGGCGCTCGGTGATCGAGAGTGCCGAATACAAGCGCATCAACACCATCAACGGGCAGGACCTCGGCAAGCTGTACCTCGAGGTGCTGGAGCAACCCGGCAAGACGAAGAACTACATGGCCTACCGCACGGTGAAGGAGTTCCCGCTCGTGGGCGATGTCGTCAACAAGGCCGTCGAGCGCGTGGTGTCGGGCCAGGTGCCGGCCGCCGAATCGATGAAGCAGGCGCAGGAGCAGGCCCTCTCGTCGCTGCGACGCGCTGGCGTGAAAGTCTGAGCCTTTCCACGATGCCAGCCGCTTCCTATGAAGGCCAGCGTCGCCGCTTCGTGCGGATGGCGATTGCGCCCAGCCTGCTTTTTCTGCTGGTGGTGGCCGGGCTGCCCACGCTGTTCCTGCTGGTGACCAGCCTCACGCCGGGGGCGCTGGTCAACCCCGGTTCCCTGGGCGATTTCTCGGAGCCGCTGCGCAACTACCAGCTGCTGCCTGGCGACGAGCGCTTCGTGGGCTCGCTGCTGGTGCAGGCACGGCTGTCTGTCTACACGGTGGTGCTCCAGGTATTGCTGGGCACGGGCCTCGCGTTGCTCGTGCATTCGGGGCAGGAGCGCTGGCAGTCGCTTCGGCACCTGTTCGTCATCCCGATGGTGCTGCCGCCCATCGTGGTGGCGGTGATCTGGAAGCTTATCTACACGCCCGACATCAGCCCCATCTACCAGGCCGCGCGCATGCTGGGGGTGGCGCTGCCGGCCATGACCACGCACGTCGACTTCGCGCTGTGGGCCATCGTGATCGCCGACACCTGGGAATGGGCGCCGTTCACCTTCCTCATGGTGCTGGCCGCGCTGCAGACCTTGCCGGCGGAGTACGTCGAGGCCGCTCGAATGGACGGTGCGGACGCGTGGCGCGTGTTCGGCCACATCGTGCTGCCCTATATCGCGCCCGTGCTGCTGGTGTGCACGTTGTTCCGCCTCATCGACAGCATCAAGGCGTTTCCTCTGATCTTCCTGCTCACCGGCGGCGGGCCCGGCTCGGTGACCGAGGTGACCAACTACTACGCCTACCTGGTGGCCTTCAACTTCGGCGAACTCGGCTATTCGAGCGCCATCACGGTGGTGCTGCTGGTGGCCACGGTGGTCATCAGCTGGGGCGCGATGCGCTTGAGCCAGCGCACGAAAGGTGCCGAATGAGCAAGCCTTCATTCAGGCGGCGCTGGCCGCTGGCGCGCTGGGCCGTGCCGCTGGTCCTGTTCATCATGCTGGTGCCCTTCCTGTGGCTGCTGCAGATGTCGTTCAAGCCGACGCCCATGATCCTGGAGTTTCCGCCGCGCATGTTGTTCATGCCCACGCTGGAGCACTACGTGGGGCTGTGGCAGGCGGGCTTTCCGGAATCCTTCGTCAACAGCCTCGTCACGAGCGTGGTGTCGACCTTGCTGGCACTGGTCCTGGGCATTCCGGCCGCGTACGCGCTGTCGCGATGGACGGGGCGGGGGCGCTTCGGCCTCGGCCTGGGCATCCTGCTCACGCGCATGGCACCGCCCATCGCCTTCACCATCCCGTTCTTCCTGGCCTACCGCTGGCTGGGGCTGCTCGACACGCGCACGGGGTTGATCCTCATCTACATGACCTTCAACCTGCCGCTGGTCATCTGGATGATGCAGCCCTTCTTCGACGCGGTGCCAGCCTCGCTCGAAGAGGCGGCGCTGATGGACGGCGCAGGCTTTGCCACCGTGTTCATGGAAATCGTGATGCCCATGGCCACGGCGGGCATCGCGGCCACGGCCATCCTGTGCTTCCTGTATGCATGGAACGACTTCTTCTTCGCGCTCATCCTGACGCGCACCGACGCGCGAACGGCCCCGGTGGCGGTGGTGAACTTCATGAACTACGAAGGCTGGGAGTGGGGCAAGATCGCCGCGGGCGGCTCGCTGGTGATGGCGCCTGTGCTGGTGTTCTCGATGCTGGTGCGGCGCTACCTGGTCAGCGGGCTCACCGCCGGCGCGGTGAAGGGCTGACGCGGTGGTGCCGGCGAACCTCAGCGGTGCCACGCGCCTCGTGCCCATCCTTGCGCACCCGGTCGATCATGTGCGCGCGCCGCGCTTCTACAACCCGGCCTTCGCGGCCGCCGGCCTCGACTGGTGCCAGGTGCCCATGGGCGTGCACCCCGACGACTTCGCGGCCACCGTGGCGCAGCTCGCGCGCGTGCGCAACCTGCAGGGGCTGAACCTCACGATCCCGCACAAGGCCGCCGCGCATGCGCTGTGCGCGCGGCTCGGCCCCGAGGCACGGCGCACCGGCGTGGTCAACACGATGCGCCTCGACGCAGACGGCCAGTGGTCGGGCGAGAGCTTCGACGGCGTGGGCTTCGTCGAGGCGGCACGCGCGAACGGCGTGCTCCGAACCGATGGCGCCGTGATGCTCGTGGGTGCGGGCGGCGCGGGCACGGCCATCGCGTTCGCGCTGGCGGCCGAGCGTGCGCGCACGATCCACATCGTCGACCGCGAGCCCGGGCGGGCGGAACAGCTGGTGGACGCGCTGCGCAAGGCCTTCCCGGGCATTGCCGCCGATACCGAGGCAAGAGGCATCGGCCAGGCCGCCCTCGCCATCAACGCCACCTCGCTCGGCCTGCACGAGGGCGATGCAATGCCCTTCGATGCCGCGCTGCTGCGCACCGACGCCGCGCTGTTCGACATCGTTGCCGCGCGCGACACCGAGCTCATGGGCGCCTGCGCTGCGCGCGGCCTGAAGGTCGTCGGCGGCAAACCCATGATCGATCACCAGATCGCCGCGCAGATCGCCTTCTGGCGCGGCGACCCCCCGCATTGAAAATCCAGGAGACCCCATGCTGAACAAGACCAACCGCCGGGCCGCCATGGCCCTTTCCGCCTTGGCCGTTGCGGCCATGGCGTTGGCGGCGAACTCCGCGCTGGCGCAGACGTATCCGGCCAAGCCCGTCACGCTGGTCGTGCCGCAGCCGGCGGGCGGCGCCGCCGACCAGTTCGCTCGGCCCTTCGCACAGTTGCTGTCGCAGCGCCTGGGCCAGCCCGTGATCATCGACAACCGGCCCGGCGCCAACGGCAACATCGCCGCCGCCTACGTGGCGCGCAACCAGGCAGCCGACGGCTACACCATCTTCTTCGGCTCGGTCAGCACGCTGGCCGTGAATCCGCATCTCTACAAGGCCACCGGCTTCGATCCGCTGAAGGATTTCCAGCCGATCACCCTCACCAATCAGACGCCCAACGTCCTCGTGGTCGGCGCGGCCACGCCGTACAAGACGGTGGCCGACGTGGTCGCCGCCGCGAAGAAGGCGCCGGGCACGCTGAGCTTCGGCTCGGCCGGCAACGGCAACACCATGCATCTCACGGGACTGCAGTTCGAGGCGAAGACCGGCACGCAACTGATCCACGTGCCTTACAAGGGCGGGCCTGCCGCGCTCAACGACGTGATGGGCGGGCA
Organism: Variovorax sp. RCC_210; assembly: GCF_041355175.1. NCBI lineage: Bacteria > Pseudomonadati > Pseudomonadota > Betaproteobacteria > Burkholderiales > Comamonadaceae > Variovorax > Variovorax sp. RCC_210. Next base: position 126,137 of record NZ_JBFUPJ010000007.1, read on the forward strand.
GATCCCGATGATGTTCCACAACCTCTCGGCCGTGCTCGGCCAGGAAAAGGGTGGCCGCGTGCGCGTGCTGGCCGTGGCCGACACGCAGCGTTCCAGGCTGTTGCCGAACGTGCCGACGATGGCCGAGGCCGGTGCGCCCGGCGTGGTGCAGCTGGCGTGGAGCGGCATGCTGGTGCGCAGCGGCACGCCCGCGCCCGTGGTCGAGCGCCTGCACAAGGAGATGGTCGAGATCCTGAAGGCGCCGGCCTTTCGCAAGTCCCTGGAAGAGCAGGGCTTCGACGTACTCTCATCGACACCCCAGGAATTCACCGACCGGCTGAAAGCCGACTACGCCGCGATGGCCGAGGTCATCAAGGCCGGCAACGTCCAGATCGACTGAAAGAACGAACACACCATGCCTGCACGCAACGCCTTCAAGCACGCACTCGCCGCCAAGATCCCGCAGATCGGCCTGTGGTCCACGCTGCCCGACCCCTACATCTGCGAACTGCTGGCCGGCGCCGGCTTCGACTGGATGCTGCTCGATGCGGAGCACACGCCCGGCGACCCGACCACCATGCTGCGCCAGCTGCAGGCGGTTCAGGCCGAGCGCGATCGCCCCACCAACGCCGTGGTGCGCCCGCCATGGAACGACACGGTGCTCATCAAGCAATACCTGGACATCGGCGCGCAGACGCTGCTGCTGCCCTTCGTTCAGACGCGCGAAGAGGCCGAGGCCGCCGTGGCCGCCACGCGCTATCCGCCGCACGGCGTGCGCGGCATGGGCGGCACGGTGCGCGCTTCTAAGTTCGGCCGCGACGCGAAGTACGTGGCCGAGGCCTCGAACGAAATCTGCGTGCTCGTGCAGGTCGAGACGGCCGAGGCGCTGGAGCGGCTCGAAGACATCGCCAATGTCGACGGTGTCGACGGCGTGTTCATCGGCCCTGGCGACCTGTCGGCCAGCATGGGCGTGGCTGGGCAGGTCAATCACCCGACCGTGCGCGCCGCCGTCGACAAGGCCGTTGCGCGCATCCTGGCGTGCGGCAAGGCGCCCGGCATCCTCATGAACGACGAGCCGCGCGCCCAGGAACTGCTGGACCTCGGCGCGCTCTTCGTGGCGGTGGCGAACGACCAGGTGCTGCTGCGCAAGACCGCCGACGACGTGGCCGCGCGCTTCAGGCAGCGCGGCGCGCCGAAGACGCCCGACGGGCCCGCCACCTACTGACCCGCACCCGATTTCCAGAGACCCCACGCATGCCCAAAGAAGACGCTCCCGCAAAGACAACGACGACCATGAACAAGAAGCCTCTCGACGAGCTGCGCAGCCAGCGCTGGTTCGCGAGCGACGACATCCGCGGCTTCGCGCACCGCCAGCGCATGCAGCAGCAGGGGCTGGCGCGCGAGGAGTTCATGGGCCGTCCCGTCATCGGGATCATCAATACCTGGAGCGAACTCTCTCCATGCCACGCCCACCTGCGCGAGCGCGCCGAGGCGGTGAAGCGCGGCGTGCTGCAGGCCGGCGGCTATCCGCTGGAGCTGCCTGCGCTGAGCCTGGGCGAAGTGATGGTCAAGCCGACCACCATGATCTATCGCAACCTGCTGGCCATCGAGTGCGAGGAGCTGCTGCGCAGCCTGCCCATCGACGGCGCCGTGCTCATGGGCGGCTGCGACAAGACCACGCCGGGGCTGATCATGGGGGCGCTGTCGATGGACGTGCCCGCCATCTTCCTGCCCGCCGGCCCGATGATGAACGACCGCTACAAGGGCCAGGCCGTGGGCGCCGGCACGCACACCAAGAAGTTCTGGGCCGAGCGCTCCGTCGGCAACATCGGCCAGGCCGAGTGGATCAAGCTGGAGGCGCACATGACGCGCACGCCAGGCACCTGCAACACCATGGGCACGGCCAGCACCATGACCGCCATTGCCGAGGCCATGGGCCTCACGCTGCCGGGCGCGATGAGCATCCCGGCCGTCGACTCGGAGCACAGCCGCATGTCGTGGCGCTGCGGCGAGCGCATCGTCGGCATGGTGTGGGAAGACCTGAAGCCTTCGCGCATCGTGACGAAGGCCTCGTTCCTCAACGCCGTCACGGCCTACATGGCGCTGGGCGGCTCCACCAACGCGGCGGTGCACTTGCCCGCGATGGCGGGGCGCGCGGGCATCGAGCTGACCATCGACGACCTGGATGCCATCGCACGCCGCGTGCCCGTGATCGCCAACCTCTATCCGTCGGGCGAGAAGCTGATGGAAGACTTTCACTACGCGGGCGGCCTGCCGGCCGTGCTCAACAAGATCGCGTCGCACCTCGACCTGTCGGCACTCACCGTCACGGGTCGCACGCTGGGCGAAGACATCGCGCAGTGGCCGTCGGAGGACGACGGCACCATCCTCGACCCGGCGGCGCCGCTGAAGCGGGGCACGCCCGAGTGCCCCGAGGCCGGCATTGCGCTGGCGGTGCTGCGCGGCAACCTGTGCCCCGACGGGGCGGTGATCAAGCCCTCGGCGGCCACGCCCGAGCTGCTGCGCCATGAGGGCCGCGCGCTGGTGTTCGATTCCAACGCCGACATGCTCGCCGCCATGGCGGATGACGACCTCGATTGCGACGCCAGCACCGTGCTCGTGCTGCGCAATGGCGGGCCCGTGGGTGGCCCGGGCATGCCCGAGTGGGGCAACCTGCCGATTCCCAGGAAGCTGCTGAAGCAGGGCGTGCGCGACATGCTGCGCATTTCTGATTCGCGCATGAGCGGCACGCACTACGGAACCTGCGTGCTGCACGTGTCGCCCGAGTCGGCCGTCGGCGGACCGCTGGCGTTGCTGAAGACGGGTGACGTGGTGCGCCTGGACATCGGCGCGCGCAGCCTCGACATGCTGGTCTCCGACACGGAACTCGCCGAGCGCCGCAGGCATTGGACAGCGCCCCCGCAGCCTTACACGCGCGGCTACACGAAGCTGTTCCAGCACGAGGTCACGCAGGCCCACCTGGGCTGCGACTTCCTGAGTCTGGCTGGCAACGCGCCGACGCCGGAGCCGCCGATCTACTGAGCCTCAGCGCACGATGCGCGAGCTGTCGCGCACGACGAGCCGGCAGGGCACGACGTGCAATTGCGGCGGCGCGGGCTTGCCTTGCGGCGCCTGCGCCATCAGTTCCAGCACGACGCGCGCGGCTTTCATGCCGATCTCGTAGGGCGCGGGACGCATGGTGGTGAGGGCAGGGTGCAGGCGCGCCGCGATGGGCGCGTCGCCGAAGCCCGACACGGCGCAGTCGCGTGGCAACTCGAGTCCGAGCGAGGGCGCCTGCAGGATCGCGCCGGCGGCCATGCTGTCGTTGGCGAACACGATGGCTTGCGCGCGCGTGCGTTTCGGCTCCTGCTGCAGGCGGTGCATCACCTCGGCGCCTGCTTCGAATTCATCGGCCGCCTCGGTGGTCGTGACGATGTCCACCTTCAGGCCGGCCTCGCGCATCGCGGACGCATAGCCCATCGAACGTTGCTGCGCGCGAAAGTCCTGCGCCACCGGACGCATCGCGAAGCGGATGCGCCTGGCGCCTTGCGCGATGAAGTGCCGCGCCAGTTCCACGCCCACCTGCTCGTGCGGAAACCCGACCTGGTGAAAAGGCCGCCCCGGCACCACGCCCCAGGTCTCGACGACCGGCACGCGCACCGCGCGCAGCAGCGCCTCGGTGTCGGGCGTGTGGTCGTCGCGTGTGACGATGAGGGCGCTCGGGTGCCAGCCCGCGAAGGCGCGCACCGCGCGCTCCTCGAGCTGCTGCGAATAGTCGGTGTTGGCCAGCAGCAGTTGCAGGCCGGCCGCGTCGAAGCCGTCGTTCATGCCGCGCACGAGGTCGGCGAAGGTGGTGCTGGCCGTGTTCTGCATCACCGCGCCCACCACGCGCCCCTGGCCCGAGGCGAGCCGGCCCGCGACCTGGCTGGGCACGTAGCCGGTGGCCGCGATCACCTCGCGCAGCCGCTCGCGCACGGCCTGCGACACCTTGTCGGGCGCATTGAAATAGCGCGACACCGTGATCGACGACACGCCCGCCAGCGCCGCCACGTCGTGGATCGTGTGGGTGGCCAGCTTGCGTCGTGGCGCGCGCACGCGCGGCTCTTCTGCGGGGGAAGCGGGGAGGGGTTTCTTCGGGGGCACAGGCATTGACTCGGGCGGCGCCGAACTATACATTCGAGTGCAATGTTAGCGGTAACATCCTTCACTCATACAACGCCGATCCGATGCTTCCTGTCCTGCTCGCCATCACGCCCTTTCCTGCAGACCTCCTCGAAAGACTCGCTTCCAACTACGAGGTGATCGCGTGGAAGGAAGTGGCAGACGGCCCGGCCTTCCTCGCGTCGCGCGGCAAGGAGGTGCGCGCGCTCATCACCAACGGCATGGTCGGCGTGCCGGCCGGCATGGCCGACCATCTCACAGGGCTGGGCCTTGTCGCCTGCAATGGCGTGGGCTACGACGCCATCGACATCGCATGGGCGCGCAGCAAGGGCATTGCCGTGTCGAACACGCCCGACGTGCTGTCGACGGACGTGGCCGACCTGGCGCTGGCCCTGCTGCTGGGCGTGTTCCGCCAGCTGCCGGCGGCCGACCGTTTCGTGCGCGACGGCGCGTGGCTGAAGGGGGCGTTTCCGCTGGCGCGACAGCTCGCGGGCAGCAAGATCGGCATCGTCGGGCTGGGCCGCATCGGCCGGATGATCGCGCAGCGCTGCGCGGCCTTCGACACCGTCGTGGGCTACAACGGCCGCACGCGGCAGCCGGGCGTGCCCTATGACTATTTCTCGACGCCGATGGCGCTGGCCGAGTGGGCCGACGCGCTCATCGTCGTCACGCCGGGAGGCCCGGACACCAGGCACCTGATCTCCGCGCAGGTGCTCGACGCGCTCGGTGCGAACGGCGTTCTGGTGAACGTGGCACGTGGATCGGTCGTCGACGAGGCGGCACTTGTCGAACGCCTGCAATCGAAGCGACTCGCGGGCGCGGGCCTCGATGTGTTCGCGAACGAACCCGGCGTGCCCGAGGCCTTGCTGTTGTTGCCGCACGTGGTGCTGACCCCCCACATCGCCAGCGCCACGGTACAGACGCGCCGCGCCATGGCTGCCCTGGTGCTGGACAACCTCGTGGCGTTCGCCGAAGGCAAGGCATTGCCCACCGCCGTCGACTGAGCTTTTGCCCCACGTACTGAAGGAGACGACAGACATGAAAAGACGATTGGCCATCGCAGCCTCTCTCGCATTCGCATCGGTGCTCACGGCCCGCGCCGAAGGCACCTTCCCCGACCATCCGCTCACGCTGGTCGTGCCCTACCCCGCGGGCGGCGTGGCCGACCAGATCGCGCGGCCGCTCGCGCAGGCGCTGGCGCAGCGGCTGGGCCAGCCCGTGATCATCGACAACCGCGCGGGGGCCAACGGCAACATCGGCTCGGCCTGGGTGGCGCGCAGCCAGCCGGCCGACGGCTACACCATGCTGCTGGGGTCCACCAGCACGCTCACGGTGAACCCCGCGCTCTACAAGTCGCTGGGCTACGACGTGTTGAAAGACCTGCAACCCGTCACGCTCACGCACCAGATGCCCAATGTGCTCGTCGTGGGGGCGGCCACGCCCTACAAGAACGTCGCCGATGTCGTGGTGGCCGCGAAGAAGAAGCCCGGCGACCTCGTCTTCGGCTCGGCCGGCAACGGCAACACCATGCACCTCACGGGCGTGGAGTTCCAGGACAAGGCCGGCGTGAAGCTCACGCACGTGCCTTACAAGGGCGGCCCGCCCGCGCTCAACGACGTGCTCGCCGGCCAGATCCCGATGATGTTCCACAACCTGCCTGCCGTCGTGTCGTACAAGAAAGCCGCCAGCGTGCGCGTGCTCGCGGTGGCCGACACCAAGCGCTCGCCCGTCATGCCCGACGTGCCCACCTTCGCCGAGGCCGGCGTGCCCGGCGTGGTGAACATCGTGTGGAACGGCATCCTGGTGCGCAGCGGCACGCCCGCGCCGGTGGTGGAACGCCTGAACAAGGAGATGCGCAGCATCTTGCAGTCGCCCGAGTTCCGCAAGCCGCTGGAGGCGCAGGGCTACGAGGTGCTGTCGTCCACGCCGCAGGAAATGGGCGCGCTGATCGCCAGGGACACACCCGCCATGGCCGCCGTGGTCAAGCAGGCCGACATCCAGATCGATTGAACCCCACACATCGCATGAACGACCCTCTTCACAACGCATTCCGCCACCGCCTCGCCCAGCCCGGCACGCCGTTGGGCACCTGGCTCATGTCGGGCATCGCCAGCACCGCCGAGGCACTGGGCCGCGCCGGGTTCGACTGGCTGCTGGTCGACCAGGAGCACGTGCCCATCGACGAGCGCGACACGCTGCACATCCTGCAGGCGCTGGCCGGCACGCCGGCCGCCGCCGTGGTGCGCCTGGCGGCCAACGACCCGGTGCTGTTCAAGCGCGCGCTCGACCTGGGCGCGCAGACGGTGATGGTGCCCTTTGTCGACAGCGCGGAAGACGCGCGCCGCGCCGTGTCGTATGCCAAGTACCCACCCGAAGGCATTCGCGGCTACGCGGCCGTGCACCGCGCCAGCGGCTACGGCACCGCGAAGGACTACAACGCGCGCGCCAACGCGTCGGTGTTCACCGTGATCCAGCTCGAGACCCCGCGCGCCGTGGCCGCGCTCGAGGACATCGCCGCGGTGAAGGGCGTCGACGCGCTGTTCCTCGGTCCTGGCGACCTGTCGGCCAACATGGGCCACATCGGCGACATCCTGCACCCCGAGGTGCAGGCCGTGATCGCCGACGTGGCCGCGCGCTGCCGCAAGATCGGCCTGCCCTGCGGCATCGTGGGGCCGACGCCCGAGGTGGTGTCCACCTTCGTCGCCATGGGCTATTCGTTCGTGGCGGTGGCCTCCGACATGGGCATGATGATGCGGCAGGCCACGGCCTTCATCCAGGCCATCCGGCCGAGCCTGGCGCGCGGCTTCGACAGCAGCGTGTATTGAAGCCGGGGTGGTGTCGGACCTGTATGCCCAGGCCGGCCCGGTGCTGGTCTTCATGCTGTGCGTGGCTTTGGCCACGTACACGCAGAACCTCACGGGCTTCGCCTTCAGCCTGGTCCTGCTGGGGCTGGTGTCGGTGTTGCATGTCGCGAGCGTGAGCGACGCGGCCAACGCGGCCATGGTGCTGAGCCTGGTGAATGCATGGACCTATTTCCGCGCACGGCCCGGCGTGGTGCCGTGGCGCCTGATGAAGCCTGCGCTCAACGGCAGCACGGTCGGCGTCATCGCCGGGCTGATGCTGCTGGCTTGGCTCAGCGGCAGCGCGGTGTCGTGGCTGCGCGGGCTGCTGGGCGTGTCGATCCTCGGATGCGCGGCGCTGCTGGTCTTGCAGGGCAAGCCGCTGGCGCGGGTGTCGGGGCCCTGGAGCTTCGGGCTCATCGGCGGGCTGTCGGGCATTCTGGGCGGGCTGTTCGCAAGTTCGGGGCCGCCCATCGTCTTCCACATGTACCGCCAGCCGCTGGACCGCGAGCTGGTGCGGCGCGCGCTGCTGTTGATGTTTGCATTCAACTCGCTGGTGCGGTTGGTGATCGTGCTGGCGGCGGGGCATTTCTCGCTGCGCTCGGCGCTGCTGGCCGCGTGCGCGCTGCCGGTGGTCTACGGCGCCACGCGGCTGCATCACAAGCTGCCCAACCGGCTGAAGCCCGAAACGCTGAAGTGGCTGGTGGGCGGCCTGCTGGCCGCCGCAGGCTCGACGCTGATCGCGACCGCGTGGGTTGCGATCGCTCAGGGCTGAATCAGACCCCGACCATCGGCACCTCGACCACGTAGCCCTTGCACGCGGCCAGGTCCGGCATCACGCCGAGACCGGGTTCGTTCGACAGCTGGACCCAGCCGTCGTTCACCTTGAAGTTGGGCACGGCCAGCAGCTCGCGCAGCGGATTCGGGTTCGAGTCGACCTCGACATAGCCCGGCCCGCCCACCGCCGTCTTCACATGCATCGACGCGACCAGCCCGATGCCCCCACCGAGCCAGTGCGGGCAATACCACTTGCCTGCCGCAATGGTCTGCTTCGCCACTTCGAGGCAACCGCTGGGCCCGCCCCATTTGCCGAGGTCGGGCTGGATGACGGCCATGCCTTCAGTGGAGATGAAATCGCGGTACTGCGCGAATCCGGCGAGGTTTTCTCCGCCCGCGAGCGTGATCGGCTGGCGCTGCGAGAGCTCCTTCCAGCGCAGCGCGGGCTGGTCGGCGCGCAAGGGCTCTTCGAGCCACAGCAGGTTGAAATCTTCCATACGCTCGCCGGCCTTGCAGGCTTCGTCGAAGTCCCAGGCCTGGTTGGCGTCGACCATCATCGTGGCCTCGTTGCCGAGTGCGTCGCGCAGCGTGCGCAGGTTGGCCAGATCGCGCTCGGCGCCGAAGCCGACCTTGAGCTTGAATGCGCGATAGCCTTCGTCGCGCTTTTGCAGCGCGAGCTTGTCGGGCTCCGTGGGGTTGAGGCCCGAGGCGTAGACCTGCACGGCCTGCGCCTGCGCCTGTGCACCTCCCAGGGCCTGCCACAGGGGCAAGCCCTGGCGGCGCGCATGCAGGTCCCACAGGGCCGTGTCGACGCCTGCGACGATCTGGTTCAGCGTGCCGTGTTCGCCGGTCTGCAACGCGAGCACCGCGAAGCGCTTCGTGAGTTCGTCGAAGCACTCGCGCGGATGCGACCACGCGCGGCCGGTGACGGCGGGCCTGCAATACGCCAGCGTCATGCGCGCGCGGTGCTCGGCCCCCACGGTCGGGAAGTTGCACCAGATCTCGCCCCAGCCCTGCACCCCGTCCGCGTCGGTGACGCGCACCAGCACGGCCGGGCGGTCGCGCATGATGCCGAACGAGGTCTGCACCGGCGGGTCGGCCGGTGCGCGGAACACGAAGACGTCGAGCCGTTCGACAGTGAAGGAGGTGCGTGGGTCCGTTGCGTTCGAGGTCATGCGTCGATTGTCATGCGCGTGGTTGCCCCGCGCACGTTGTCAGGCATAGGCGGCGCAGAACTCGCCTTCGGTCTTCATGCTGTCGAAGGCGCTGTAGTCTGCGTGCCAGGCGTTGCCGGCGCGCAGCGTGAGCGCTTCGAGCTCGGCCAGCGTGGCGCTGCCTTCGTTGCGAAGCTGCTCGGCGCAGCGTTCGAGGTCGGGAAAGTTCTGCAACGCGGCCCACCACACGGCGCGGCCCGCGAGAAAGCCATGCGCGCCGGCCGCGTAGGCGTACTCCATCACGCGCACGAACTGCGGCGAGGTCACGCCCGCGGACAGCATCACCCACGGAATGTTCGCGCCCTTGCAGATCGCGCCCATCTGGTCGAACCAGGCCTGGGCGGCCTTGTGGGCGGCGCTGCCGTCGCGCGCGGCCAGCGTGGCGCCGGGCAATGGGCTTTCGAGCTTGAACAGGTCGACACCGTATTCGGGCTTGGCGAACTCGCGCACGCTCTCGATGACCAGCTCCGGCATCTTCTCTGGCGACTCGATGTAGTCGACGGTGTGGCGCTCGCTCTTTGGAAAGGGGTACACGAGCAGCTCCAGCACGAGCGGAATGTCCCACTGGCGGCACTCTTCGCCGATCTTGCGCACGTAGTCCTTCTGGTGCGCGATGACGTCGGGCTCGGCGTCGGGCCGGTACCACGCCAGCACCTTCACGCCATCGCCGCCGGCGCGCTTGATTTTCTCGACGCTCCAGTCGTTGATCGAGTGCGAGAGCCGCCCGCCCGGCGTGTCGCGGAAGCGGTGGTCTTCCAGCGTCACGACGAGCCCGGTGTGCGCGGGCAGCTTCTGCAGCGCGGCCGGAAAAGCGTAGTTGGGGTCGAACAGCATGGCGCTGGCGTGGGCGCCGAGCGCATCGACCAGCGTGCGCTTCACGTTGGCCATGTCGGCGAACTTGACGTCGGCCGGCGCGATGCCCAGCTTGGCGCCGATGAGCTGCGCGATCGGCGGGCGCTGGTCGAGCGCGACCATGGTGAAGTGGCCTTCGGGCGTGGCCATGCGGCGCATGCCCCATTTCTTGCCGAGGTGGAGGGCGGGCGTGGTCATGGTGAGTTACTCCTGGATGGAATCGACGAGGGACATCGCGGTGGCGAAGTCGGGCACGCCGGCGCGTCCGCCGGGCCGTGTGCACTTGATTGCCGCCACCGCGGCGGAAAACTGAAAGGCGCGGCGCACGGGCCAGTGCGCACCGAGCGCAAAGGCCAGCGCGCCATGAAAGACGTCGCCGGCACCGGTGGTGTCGACGGCTTTCACTTCGAAGGCGGGCAGGGCGTGCCGGCCCGCGGCGTCGGCCCAGCGGATGCCGCGCTCGCCCAGCGTCACTGCGGCGAGCCTGCAGCCGCGCGAGAGGGCGAAGGCCAGCTGTTCGTCGACGTTGCGTGCGTCGGTGGCATAGCCCGCGAGCCCGGGCTCCGAGAACACGGCGTAATCGGTGCGAGGCAGCAGCTGGTCGAAGATGGCCGCGTCCGCCACGTCGCCGTCGAGCACGGTGGGCATGCCGCGTTCGCGCGCGGCACCGAACAACGCGAGTGCGCCTTCAGGCCAGCGCGGGTCCGCCAGCACGGCGTCGGCCTCGGCCAGCGCATCGAGTGGGAGCCATGCGGGGTCCGCGGGAAGGTCCGCGCCGCGAAAATTCACGATCATGCGTTCGCCGCGCGTGTCCACGACGATGCCCGACAGCGACGAGCGGGCGCCTGGAAACAGCCTGAAGTGCGACACCTCGACGCCGAGGGCGGCGAGCTGGGACTTCATTTCGTGGCCCGCGCTGTCGTCGCCTGCGCGCCCCCAGAACCGCACCTGGGCGCCCAGCCTGGCTGCCGCGGCGGCCGCGTTGGCGGCCATGCCGCCGCCGCCTTCACGCACATCGCTGGCGCGGGTCTTGCCGCCGCCGTGCGGCAATGCATCGACTTGCCACGTGATGTCCAGCGCCGAAAGGCCCAGGCAGATCACGCGGGGTGCGGGGCGTTGCGTCGTCATGTCATCCACCCAGCACGGCGCCGTCTTGCACATCGAACAGATGGCATTTGTGCACGTCGAATGCCAGCGTGATGGTGTCCTTCGGTCGCACCTTCAACTCGGGTGCGACACGCGCCACATGCCGCGTGCCGGCGCGATCGAAGTAGACCAGCGTGTCCGATCCCAAGGGTTCGACGACGCTGACCTGAACGCGCAGGCCGGGCGCATCGGCCGGCAGCACCTGCATGTGCTCGGGGCGAACGCCCAGCACCGCGGGACCGGTCACCCCCGCGCAAGGCGGAGGCATCGGGAACAGCGTGCCGTCGTCCATGCGCACGTTCGTGCCCTCGGCCTGCACGTTGAAGAAGTTCATCGTCGGCGAGCCGATGAAGCTCGCCACGAACTGGTTGGCCGGCGACTTGTAGACCTCTTCGGGCGTGCCGAACTGCTGCACCACGCCGGCCTTCAGCACCACGATGCGGTCGGCCATGGTCATCGCCTCGACCTGGTCGTGCGTGACGAAGATCATGGTGGTCTTCAGCTGCTGGGAGAGTGCCTTGATCTCGGTGCGCACTTCGCCGCGCAGCTTGGCGTCGAGGTTGGACAGTGGCTCGTCGAACAGGAACACCTTGGGGTTGCGCACCATCGCACGGCCCATGGCCACGCGTTGGCGCTGGCCGCCCGACAGGGCCTTGGGCTTGCGATCGAGGTACGGCTCGATGCGCAGCATGCCCGCCGCGCGGTCGACGCGACGCGTGATCTCGTCCCTGGGCGTGTTGCGCATCTCCAGGCCGAAGCCCATGTTGTCGCGCACCGTCATGTGCGGGTAAAGCGCGTAGTCCTGGAACACCATCGCGATGTCGCGCTGGGCCGGTGCCACGTCGTTCACACGCGTGTCGCCGATGTAGAGGTCGCCGTCGTCGATGGGCTCCAACCCCGCGATGATGCGCAGCAAGGTCGACTTGCCGCAGCCCGAGGGACCGACGAACACCACGAACTCCTCGTCGCGGATCTCCAGGTCCAGCGAGGGGATCACGACCACGTCGCCGAAGCGCTTGACCAGGCCTTTCAATCGGATGGACGCCATGCGTTCGCTTTCTTCTGTGCTCAGGCGAAAGCCAGCAGGGGCTTCACCAGTTCGCCGGCCACGAAGCGGCCGAACATCTCGGGCAGCTCGTCGATGCCGAACTGGGCGTCGACCAGCTGGCGATAGCGCTCCTTCTCGCCGCGCAGCAGCTCCACGTTCAGCGCGAAATCGCTCTTCGGGAAATAGAAGGTGCGCACCATGTAGAAGTCCTTGCGGCGAATGGCCTTGTTCTCCTGCACGGGCCAGGGCTTGTCGCTCTCGCCGATCAGGATGAGCACGCCGCGCGGCAGCACGATTTCCATGCCCAGGCTGCGCGCGGCATGGGCGCCGCTGCATTCGACGATGAGCTTGAAGCGCTTGCTGCTGTCGCCCACCGGATGACGCCTGGCGCCGAACGACTCGGCCAGCTGCAGCCGCTCTTCCTTCAGGTCCGACACGTGGACGTCGGTGTAGCCGAGGTTCTGCAGCGCGATGAGCGCGCCGATGCCCACCGGGCCGGCGCCCGTGACCAGCACCGGGCCCGTGGTCTCGGGCGGCACCAGCGGCTTGACGAAGCGGATGCCATGCGCGGCCGTGCCGATGGTGTCGAGCAGCAGCGGGGCGAGCTCGTCCTCGATGTCGTCGGGCACCGGCAGCAGGCACTGCTCGGGCACGCTCAGGAACTCGGCGTAGCCACCGGGGCGGTTCCAGCCCACGAGCACCGATTCGTTCAGGCACATCTGCGTGTCGCCCGCGCGGCACGAGTCGCAATGGCCGCAGTGCACGGGGATGTAGACCAGGCAGCGCTTGCCGTCGAGCGCATGGCCCGGTTGCTGCACCACGCCGAAGATCTCGTGGCCCGGCGTGATGGTCGCGCCGTTGAACCACAGCTTGGTGTCGGAGCCGCACAGCGCCGTGCGGCGCACGCGCAGCAGCACCTCGCCGGCGGCAGGCACGGGCATGGGCGCCTCGCCGATGGTGATGTTCTTGTCGCCATGAAAGATTGCAGCTTGCATTGTTGAGTCTCCTAGCCTTTGACCGCGCCCATGGCCAGGCCCGACACGAGCCTGCGCTGGACGATGAATGCGAGAACCAGCGGCGGAAGCGCGATGAGCGAGGCCGCCGCCATCAGCGCGCCCCAGTTCGATGCGCCTTCGCCGATGAAGTTGAACGACGCCGCGATGAGCGTCTTGGTGTCACCGTTCGACAGCACGAGCGCGAACAGGAAGTAGTTCCAGGAGAACACGAACGACAGGATCGACGACACGACCACGCCCGGCATGACCAGCGGCAGCGCGATGCGCCACAGGATGCGCGGCACGCTGCAGCCGTCGACCTGCGCACTCTCGAGCACGCTGCGCGGAATGTTGTCGAAGAAAGGCAGCAGCACCCAGATCACGATGGGCATGGTGATGGCCGCGTGCGTGAGGATCAGCGCCCAGTAGCTGCCGATCATTCCGGCCTCGCGGAACATCACGTACCAGGGCAGCAGGAACAGCGTGCCCGGCGCCATGCGCGCCAGCAGCGTGACCGTCGCCGGCCAGGTGATGCGCGTCCACGACACGGCGAACGCCGCGGGAATGCCCAGCACCAGCCCGATGAGCGTCGAGCCCACCGTGATCACCGTGCTGTTCCACGTGTAGTGCAGGAAGGGCGTGGTCCCGAACAGCGTGCGGTAGTTGTCCAGCGTGGGGGTAAACACCACCGTCGGTGGGTAGGCCGTCACCTCCGCCGAAGGCTTGAAGGACGAGAGCACCATCCACGCGATGGGCAGAAGGATCAGCACCGCCACGAAGGCGATCTGCACGAGGCCGAGGCGTTGCACGAGCTTGTCGTTCATGGCGTGGCTCCTCACCAGGCCACGCGCTTGCGCGCCTGGGTGAGCACCATGACCGCGCCCAGCACGATGGCCGACAGCGTGATCATCAGCGCGCTCGAATAGCCGATGTCGAACAGCTCGAAGCCCTTGCGAAAGCCGTAGATGTTCAGCGTGTTCGACGCATTGCCGGGCCCGCCCTGCGTGGTGATGTAGATGATGTCGAAGAAGCGCAGCAGGTCGACGCTGCGCAGGATGGCCGCCGTGACCAGCGTGGGCGCCAGCAGCGGCAGCGTGATGCGCCAGAAGGTCTTCCAGCGCGAGGCGCCGTCGATCTGCGCGGCCTCGTACACGTTGGGGGGCAGCGACTGCAGTCCGCCGAGCACGATGAGCGCGACGTAGGGCGTCCACTGCCAGGTGTCGATCATGGCGACCGTGGGAATCACCCACACGGGCGAAGCCAGCCAGTCGGAGCGCGGCAGCCCCACGGCCTGCAACAGGTAGTTGGCCGCGCCGATGGACGGGTCGAGCACCACCAGCCACATCATGCCCACCACCACGGGCGGCAGCACGAAAGGCGAGATCATCAGCGTGCGCACGATGCCCGACAGCTTCCTGGAGCCGTGCAGCAGCAGCGCGATCCACGTGCCCAGCACCAGCTGCAGCACCAGCGACAGCACATACAGCACGAGCGTGATCTTCAGGCCGTTCCAGAATTCGCCGTCGCCCGCCATCTCGACATAGTTCATGCCCCAGTTGAGCTTGGGCTTGCCGCCGAAGCTGTACGAATGCAGGCTGAACCACACCGTGTAGGCGAAGGGAAAGGCGATCATCGCGGTCGTGAAGATCACGGCCGGCAGGGAGAGAAACGCGAGCTGGCCGCGCGTGCCGATGGATTGGCTCATGGAGCTGGTTCTTTCTTCTTCAGCCCGCGAGGAAGCCGCCGTCGACCGCCAGCACCGTGCCGGTCACGTAGTGCGCGGCGGGCGAGGCCAGGAACACGGCGCTGCCCGCGATGTCGTCGGGCTGCGCCCACTGGCCCAGCGGAATGCGAGAGCGGATGCGCTCGTAGTGCGCCTTGTCCTGGCGGCCGGCTGCGTTGATGGCAGTCTCGACGTAGCCGGGCGCGATGGCGTTCACGCGAACGCCGCGCTCGGCCCAGGCCAGCGAGAGCGACTTGGTGAGCATCACCACGCCGCCCTTGCTCGCGCAGTACGCCGGAATGAAGGGCAGCGCCACGAAGGCGTTCATCGACGCCACGTTCACGATGCTGCCCTTGTTCTTTTCGAGCAGAGGCAAGCTCGCGTTGCACAGGCGGAAGGTGCCCGTGAGGTTCACGTCGAGCACGCGCTGGAAGGTCTCGATCTCGAACTCCTTGAAGCGCGCGAGGATGCCGGCGCAGTTGACCAGCGTGTCGAGGCGATCGAGACCGCCGACGAACGCGGCGACCGCATGGTCGTCGGTGACGTCGAGCGTGCGCAGGGTGAGCTGGTCGCCGGGTTGCAGCGAGCTGGCTTCGAGGGCCCGCTCGTCCACGCCGGTGGCGATGACGTGGCAGCCCATTTCCATGAAGCCACGCGAGATGGCGGCGCCGATGTCGCCGGCGCCACCGACCACCAGCACGCGGTGGCCTTCGCGGAAGTCGAAGACGGCCATCGGGTCAGTCTTTGGCGATCAGCGCGTCGAGCTGCTTGTCGGCGTCGGCGCAGGCTTGTGCGGGCGTCTTCTGGCCCAACAGCAGTTCGGTGGCGGCCTGGCCGATGAAGTCGCGCGAGGCCGGGTTCTGCACGATGGGGTAGCCGACTTCGGAAGTGCCGGTGCGGCTCAGCTCGTTGACGGCCGCGACCCATTCGGTGCGCACGGGCTGCTCGTCCATCCATGCCTTGTAGCCCGGCGACTTGGTGACGGCCGTGCGCGGCGGCGCCACGCCGTCGACCGCGAGCTTGGCCTGCACGGCGGGGCTGGTGGCCCACTGCACGAAGTACCAGGCGGCTTCCTTGTTCTTGCTGTGCGCCGACACCGACATGGTCCAGCCGATGACCGTCGGGTGCGAGCCGCCGGGGCCTGCGGGCAGCACGGCCACGGCCGTGTCCTTCAGGCGCGCGCCGCCGTCCATCACATTGCGCAGCTCGTTGGACGACTCGAATGCCATCGCGGCCTTGCCCTCCTTGTAGAGCGAGGAGATCTGATAGAAGCTGTAGTTGACGACGCCGGGCGGGCCGTAGTCTTTCAGCAGCTTCGAATAGAGCGCGAGCGAGGCCTGCCCCTCCTTGCTGCACAGCTGGGACTTGTTGTCCTTCATGTAGCTGCCGCCCATGTTGTGCAGGAACACGCTGTAGGTGAAGGGCAGGGCGGGCTTGAGGCCGCGCGAGACAAAGGGGGTGACGCCGGGCTCGCAGCTCTTGAGCTTGGCGGCCACGCCTTCGAGTTCGGGCAGGGTCCTGGGCAGTTGCACGCCGCACTTCTGGAACAGGTCCTTGCGGTAGTACAGCACCGGGCCTTCGACATTCATCGGGATGCCGGTGAGCTGCTTCTCGTAGGTCGCGTCCTTGAGCATGCCCGCGCTCATGTCCGCGAAGTCGTAGTCCTTGGCGCTGGCGGTCTTCACGAACTCGTTCAGGTCGGCATACCAGCCGGCCTTGGCGAACTGCATGCCTTCGCGCGAGGGGAGCGACATGAACACGTCGACCTCGTCGCTGCGCGAGTTCATCACCGTGACCAGGCGCTGGCGCATCTGCTGTTCCTGGTACGAGTCGACCTTCAGCGTCATGCCGGTTTGCGCCTCGAAGTCGCCCTTGTACTTCAGCAGCGCGTTGGCCACCGGGTTGTTGTTGGCGAGAAAGGTGATGGTCTTGCCCTGGTGCTTCTTCCAGTTGAAGTCCTGCGCATGCACGCCGAAAGCGCAGGTGGCCGCGACAGCGAAAGCGATGACTTGTCTCATGTCTTTGTCTCCTGTGAATGCCATGTAACCGTTTACAAAATTATCTGGACCATCGCAGAAGCTGTCAACGCGCCGGGATGGCTATCCGCGGGGAAATTGATAGGTGATTTCCCTTGAAATGCGATGAAAACGGCTACGTACCGCTTCCTGTAAACTGTTTCATCATGAAGCCAAAATCAGTGGGTATCCGCGACGTCGCCAAGCACGTGGGCGTCTCCACGGCTTCCATCTCGCGCACGCTGAACAACCCCGAATCGGTGAGCCCCGACCTGCGCATGCGCATCGACGCGGCCATCGAGGAACTGGGCTACATCCCCGACGCGGCGGCGCGCGCGCTGTCGTCGCGCCGCACGCGCACCATCGGCGCGATCATTCCCACGGTGGACAACGCCATGTTCGCGCGCGGCATCGAGGCGCTGCAGAGCTATCTGTCGTTGCAGGGCTACCTGCTGCTGCTGTCGACCAGCGGCTATGAGCCGGAAACCGAAGCGCGCCAGGCGCAGAACATGGTGAGCCGCGGCATCGACGGGCTGATCCTTCGCGGCGACATGCACACCGACGCGCTGCGCCGGCTGCTCGCGTCGCAGCGCATTCCGTTCGTGAACGTGGGTGTCTACCACCCGGACAAGCCGTACGCGTCGGTGGGAGGCAACAACGAGGCTGCGGCGTATCGCGCGTGCCGCTACCTCGTCGAGCTCGGGCACACCAAGGTCGGCATGGTCGCGGCGATTTCGTCGAACAACGACCGGGCGACGGCGCGCGTGTCGGGCGTGCGGCGCGCGCTGCAGGAAAGCGGGCTGGCGCTGCGGCCCGAGTGGTACATCGAAGTGCCTTATCACCTCGACGACGCAAGGCAGGGCGCGCGGTCGCTGCTGGCGTCCGCGCAGCAGGATTGGCCCACGGCCGTGGTCTGCGGCAACGACGTGATCGCCTACGGCGTGATGCTCGAGGCAGAGCGGCGCGGCCTCAATGTGCCCAACGATCTGTCCGTGATGGGGTTCGACGACCTGGAATGGAGCCGGCACCTGCGGCCCAGCCTGACGACGATGCACGTGCCGACGGACGAGGTGTGGACGCGGGCGGGGGAGTATCTTGTGAAGTCGTTGTCCGGCAAGGCTGCTGCCTTGCATCACGAGGTGGATGTGTCGCTCGTGGTGCGGGAGTCGACGGGCAGGCCGCGGCGCTAGCCGGCGTGCGCCCCGCAGATCACCGGAATCTTGTCATGTCGTTGATGCGCGCGACGGTCGCTTGCGTTCAGCCGGCCCTGTGCGCCTGAACAGCGCTTGCCTAGCGGATCGGTCCGCGCCTACTCGGTCAGCGCGCGCTTGACGTCTTCCTGCAGGCTGCGCAGGTGGTCGCGCATGGCCACGCGGGCGTGTTCGGCGTCCCTGGCGCGCAACGCCTTGATGATCTCGCCATGTTCGTCGTGGTTTTCCGGCTGCCGGTGCAGCGGGCTGTGCAGGCGGAACAACCGCGCATTGACGCGCAGCTCTTCCACCAGGCGCGGGAACACCACGTTGCCGCTGGCCCTGGCGATGAGCAGGTGGAACCGGTCGTCGAAATGCCAGTGCTCGGTTTCGCTGTGCTCGCCGGCGTTCAGCGACTGGATGTCTGCTTCCAGCGCGTCGATTTCGGCGTCGGTGATCTTGCCCACCGCCAGCGCGATCGCTTCGCACTCGATCACTTCGCGGGCGCGCATGCAGTCGAAGTATTCCTTGGTGCCCAGCGCGCGCACCGCGTAAGAGCGTGCATCGCGCCGCACCAGCAAGCCCTCGCCCGCCAACCGCACGAGCGCTTCGCGCATCGGGGTGCGCGAGATGCGCAGGTCGTCCGCGAGCCGGGCTTCCTGCAAGGGGCTGCCGGCCGAGATCTGGCGGTCGAGGATGAGCGTGCGCAGCCGCTCGTAGGCCTGCTCGGCCAGGCTGGCGGACCGCACCTCCAGGGGCGCGATCGTGATGGTGGCGGGCTGCGTAGGGCTTGGAAGGCTGGGCATGCGGAGAAGAGCGAAGGCCACGAAGGAGGCTGCAAACAAGGCCGCGAACAAGGCCTTAAAAAAGGCTGCAAGGCAGGCCGGATGGGGCGAAGGAGCTTAGCAGGGCCGCATCGCGGCGCGGCCCCACCGCGTCAAAGCCATTTGTCCAGCGGGTTGCCGTCGTTCGGGGCACGCGGCCGCAGGCAGGGCAGGAACTGGCCCGAGCCGGGTTCGGCCAGGAACTCGCCGTCCTGCCACACCACGCGCCCGCGCGAGACGGTCACGCCCGGCCACGCACGAAGCTGCATGCCTTCATAGGGCGTGTAGTCGACGGCGTGGTGGAGCATGCTGTTGGTGAGCAGCTTTTCCTGGCCCTGCGCGAACACGTCCCACACGACGAAATCGGCGTCGCTGCCCACGGCGATGGTGCCCTTGCGGGGGTACAGCCCGTACAGCCGCGCCGGGTTGGTGGCCGTGAGCTCGACAAACCGGTGGATGTCGATGCGGCCCTTGAGCACGCCCTCGCTCATCAGCAGCGGCAGGCGGGTTTCCACGCCGGGAATGCCGTTGGGAATGCGGTCGAAGGACGCATCGTCGCCGGCCACGCGCTTGCCGTCGCTGCCGCCCATGTTGAAGGGCGCGTGGTCGGACGAGAAGATGGTGAAGATCCCGCTCGACAACCCGTTCCAGATGAACTGCTGGTTGGCCTTGTCGCGCGGCGGCGGGCTGCAGATGCAGCGCGCGCCGTGCATCGGGTCGTCGGGGTCGATGCCCAGGTCCTCGGCGCTCAGGAACAGGTACTGCGGGCAGGTCTCCGCATGGATCGGCAGGCCGCGCCCGCGCGCCCAGTGAATCTGCTCGACCGCTTCGCGGCCCGAGACGTGCACGATCAGGATCGGCGTGTCGACGAGTTCGGCCAGCGCGATGGCGCGGTGCGTGGCCTCGCGCTCCACCGCCATGGGGCGCGAGCTGCCGTGGTAGCGCGGCGCGGTGAGCCCGGCGTCGAGCAGCTGCTCGGTGAGCCAGGCGATGCAGTCGCTGTTCTCGGCGTGGATCATCGTCATGGCGCCGTGCCGCCGCGCGGTGGCCAGCACGTCGATGATCTGGCGGTCGTCCAGCTTGAGGTCGTCGTAGGTCATGTAGATCTTGAAGGAGGTGTACCCCTTCTCGATCAGCGCGGGCAGCTCGCGCTGCGTCACGTCGCGCGTGGCGTCGGCCACGATCAGGTGGAAGGCGTAGTCGATCACGGCCTTGCCTTCGGCGCGGCGGTGGTAGTCGTCCACCGCCTCCTGGATGCTGTGGCCCTTCTGCTGCGCGGCGAAGGGCAGCACGGTGGTGGTGCCGCCGCAGGCCGCGGAGCGCGTGCCGGTCAAGAAGTCGTCCGCGAAGCGCGAGCCGTCGCTGGTCGGCTGGTCGAAGTGGCAGTGGCCGTCCACGCCGCCGGGCGTGACCAGCCGGCCGCGCGCGTCGATCTCGCGGTCGGCGCTGGCGTCCAGGCCTTGCGCAATGGCGCAGATGCGGCCGTCGCGCACGCCGATGTCGGCGGTGTAGCGGTCGCCCGCGGTGGCGATGTCGGCGTTGCGCAGAATCAGGTCGTAGGTGCTCATGAGGCGTTCTCCGGGGGCGTTCTTGCTAGCGCTGCTCGAGCGCCGGTTCGGCGGGCACCACCGGTGCGCTCGCGTTGCCGTAGGCACGGCCGTAGTGGCGCTCGATGCGCCGCTGGATGAAGTCCCACGCGGTGGTCATCAGCAGGTAGTAGATGGCGGCGACCACGAACAGCTCCAGCACCATGAACTTCTCCTGGATCAGCACCTGCGTGCGGCGCAGCAGCTCTTCCATGGAGATCACGGAGGTGATGGAGGTGGTCTTGAGCAGGCCGTTGATGCTGTTGCCCAGCGTCGGCACGATCAGTCGCATGGCCTGCGGCATCACGATGTAGCGCATGGTCTGCGCGCTGCTGAAGCCGACCGCGCGCGCGGCGTTGGTCTGGCCGGCGGAAATCGACTGGATGCCGCCGCGCACGATCTCCGCCAGGTAGGCGGCCTCGTTGAGGATCAGCCCCAGCAGCGCCGACTCGATGACCGACAGCTTCAGCCCCAGCTGGGGCAGGCCGGTGTAGATGATGATCAGCTGCACCAGCAGCGGCGTGCCGCGGAACACCCAGATGTAGAAGTGCGCGGGCCCCGCGACCCAGCGACGGCTGGACAGGCGGGCCAGCGCGAGCGCGCAGCCCACGACCAGCCCGCCCGCGATGGCCGCGAGCGTGAGCCACAGCGTGGTCACCGCGCCGCTGAGGATGTACGGATTGAACAGGTAGTCGACGAACCCCGACCAGCTCCAGCCTTGTCCCATGAATGTTCCTTGGTGTGCCCGATGGCGATGGCGATGGCGATGTCGGCGCGGCTCAGCCCGCCGGACCCTTGACGCTCACCGCGCCGTCGACGGCCTTGACGCCATACTGGTCGAACAGCTTCTGGAAGCTGCCGTCCGCCTTCATGTCGTTCATGACCTTGGCCACGGCGGCCGCGAGGTCCTTGTTGCGCGCGGCCAGCGCGACCGGCGTGGGGAACAGGCCGTGCAGCACGCGCTCGAAGTCGCCGCGCTTCTGGTACTCGGCACCCGTCGAGTCGATCGACAGGGCCACCTCGACCTGCCCGGCGCGCAGCGCCTGGAACGCCATGGCGAAGTTCTCGAAGGTGCGGATGGTCATGCCCTTCATGCCCTTGTCGGTGAGCTGCTTGTCGAGCTCGCGCGCCTTGCGCTCCTCGAAGCCGCCGAGCTCCACGCCGATGCTCTTGCCCGACAGGTCGTCCGGCTTGGCGATCTTCAGCGGGTTGCCCTTGGCGGTGCTGATGCTGATGGCCTGGTCTTCGTAGATGAGCATCTGCATCAGCTTGGCGCGCTCTTCCGTATAGAAGATGCCGGTGTTGATGACGTCCCAGCGACCGGCCTGCAGGCCGGGAATCATGGCCGAGAACTCGATGCGAACGTATTCGGGCGTGAGGCACAGGCGCTTGGCAATGGCCTCGCCGAGCTCCACGCGCATGCCCTTGAGCGCGCCGGTCTGGTCGACGAACTGCATCGGCGGCAGGGTGGGGTTGACCGACATGGTCAGCGTGCCCTTCTTGATGAGCGCCGAGTCCGGCACGGGCGACTTGCAGGCCTGCGCGTTCGCGGCGCCCGCGCAGAAAACGAAGAGTGCCGTTGCCGACGCGAGAGCGGGGAGCAGTTTCATGGTGGTGTCCTTGGGGAGTGAACGAACGAGGCGACGAGGTGAAACGTGAAACGTGAAAAGGGGCAGGGCAGGGCGGGGCGGGGGCGCGGTGGCGCTCAGGCGCGGATCGAGTCCAGCAGGTCGAGGCGCGCGAGGGCGCTGCGCAGGTCCGCGGCGTCGGCCTCGGGCAGGGGCAGGCGGGGGGCGCGCGGCTTGCCGACGGGCAGGCCCATCATCGTGAGCCCGTCCTTGGACGCAGCCACGTAGCGGTGGCCGCCGACCCAGCGAACGATGGGCAGCATCTCCTTGTAGAGCGCCAGCGCCGCGGGCATGTCGCGTTCGTCGGCCACCAGCTCGAACAGGCGTGCCGACATCTTCGGAATGAGGTTGGAACACACGGCCACCCAGCCCTGCGCGCCGAGCCAGAACGACTCGTAGCCGAGGATGCCGGCGAACACGGTCATGCGGTCGCCACACAGCTCGATGATGTCGCGCACGCGGGTCACCTCGAGCGTCGACTCCTTGATGTACCTGCAGTTGTCGATGCGCGAAAGGCGCGCCACCAGTTCGGGCTTGAGGTCGACGTTGGCGGTGGCCGGGTTGTTGTAGACCATGATCGGAATGCCGATCGACTCGCCCACCTTGCGGTAGTGCGCGAACAACTCGTCGTCGGTGGGCGTGCTGTAGAAGGGCGGAATGATCATGACGCCGTCGGCGCCCATGGTTTCCGCTTCGCGGCTCAGCCGCACGCATTCATCGGTCCACTCCGCGCCAGTGCCGATCAGCACGGGCACGCGTTTTGCAGCAGTGCTCACGCAGGTTTCGATCACCAACTGGCGCTCATCGGGCGTCAGCGACAGGAACTCTCCCGTGCTGCCCAAGGGGATCAGCCCGTGGATTCCCTCCTCGATTTGCCAATTGACCAGCTTCTTCAGGGCCGGCACGTCCACGTGCAGGCCGTCGTCGGTCATGGGGGTGATGAGCACCGTATAGGTGCCGCGGAACGCTGTCATGGGGCAGTCCTTGGAAAATCGGATGACGAAGTATACGTATACGTGTAGTATACGTATACATGCAATCGCGTCAACGCGGTTTCCGTTTTTCCCCCCCACCTGCACATGAGCGCCAGACTGACCCACCCCTCGATCGCCCCGGCCGGACGTCCCGTGCGCTTCTGGTACGACGGCCAGCCGGTGGACGGCCTGGAAGGCGAGACCATCGCTGCGTCTCTCGCGGCAGGTGGCATCAAGGCGATGCGGCACACGCGCGGCGGCGAGCGCCGTGGTCTTTATTGCGGCATGGGCGCTTGTTTCGATTGCCTGGTCACGGTGGACGGCCAGGCCAGCCAGCGCGCGTGCCTGACCAAGGTGGCCGACGGCCAGCAGGTGCGCTCCACGTTGCCGGCCGGCACGCCGGACGATCCGCTGCAGCCGCTCACGCCCGAGGCCGGCACGGAGCCCGCTCGGCGGCAGGTCGACGTGCTGGTGGTCGGGGCCGGCCCCGCCGGGCTCTCGGCGGCGCTGGCTGCGCGCGAGGCCGGTGCCGATGTCCTCGTGCTCGACGAGCGCCTGGAATCCGGCGGCCAGTTCTACAAGCCGCTCGCGCCATCCCATCGCGCAGCCACGCCGGCCGACCGGCAGTTCGCGCAGGGCCTGGCGCTGGCGCAGCAAGTCCGCGCCGCCGGCGTCACCGTCGTCCAGGGCGCGCAGGTCTGGGCCGCCTTCTCGCCGACGGAGGTCGCGGCGCTCATCGACGGGCGCGCCACGGTCGTCGAGTGCCGCCAGCTCGTCATCGCGCCCGGCGCCTACGAGCGCCCCGTGCCGTTCCCCGGCTGGACCTTGCCCGGCGTGATGACGACCGGCGCCGGCCAGACGCTGGCGCGCGCCTACCGCGTGTCGCCGGGGCGCCGGGTGGTCGTCGCGGGCAACGGCCCTCTCAACCTGCAACTGGCCGCGGAACTGATCGCCGGCGGCGCCGAGGTGGTCGCCGTGCTGGAGTCGGCGCCGCGCCCGTCACTGCGCCACTGGCGCCAGCTGCTGGCCGCCGCGCGCACCGCGCCGGACCTGATGGGCGACGGCTGGCGCTATCTGCGGCAACTGCGCGCGTCCCGCGTGCCGGTGCTGTGGGGGCACGCCGTTGTCGCGGCGCAGGGCGATGCCGACAGCACGAGTGGTCTTGCCCGCGTGGAGATCGCGCGATTCGACGCCCGCGGCCATGCGGTGCCGGGCACGACGCGCACGCTCGAGGCCGACACGCTGTGCCTGGGCTACGGCTTCGTTCCGTCCACCGAGCTCGCACGCATGCTCGGCTGCGCGCACCGTTTGGCCGACCGGCACCTCGGGCACCTGGCCACCGTCACGCAGCAAGACGGCGCCACCAGCGTGCCCGGCGTGTACGTGGTGGGCGACGGTGCCGACCTGGGCGGTTCTCGGGTCGCGCTGGCGCGCGGCACGCTGGCCGGCGCGGCGGTTGCGCGCAACCTGGGCCTGCAGGCGAAGGCATCGGCAAACCTGGCCGACGCGCCTGCGCGGCTGCATCGCGCGGAGTGCTTCCAGCAGGCCCTGTGGTCGATCTACACACCACCGCCCGTCACGCTGGCCGCGGTGCCGGACGACACCCTGCTGTGCCGCTGCGAAGAAGTCACCTTCGGGTCGGTGCGCGAGCAGATCCGCGCCGGCGCCGACACCCTGGCCGCCATCAAGCGCAACACGCGCCTCGGCATGGGGCGCTGCCAGGCGCGCTACTGCGCCGTCACCGCCGGGCGGCTGGTCGCCGAACTCACGGGCCGGCCGCCGGAGGTCGAGCAGTACTTCGCGCCGCGCCCGCCTGCCAAGCCCGTGCCGGCCGGCGCGCTCGGCTTCGAAAAGCCCGAATGGGGCGGCCACAAGCCCGCCATCACGCCCAACCTCGCGCGGCCGGTCGAGCACGCGCCCTTCGAGCCGCTGCGCACCGACGTGCTGGTGATCGGCGCGGGCGTGCTCGGCGCCTGCCTCGCCTACTTCCTGTCGAAGGCGGGGCAGGACGTCACGGTGGTGGACCGCGACGACCTCAACCTCCAGGCGTCGGGCGCCAACGCGGGCAGCCTGCATGTGCAGTTGCTGTCCTTCGACTTCGGTGCGAAGGCGCAGGAAGGCGGCGGTCCCGCCGCGGCTACGCTGCCGCTGGGGCCGATGTCGGTGCGCTTGTGGCAGGAGATAGAGGCCGACTGCGGCGAAGACCTCGAGATCAAGATCACCGGCGGCCTCATGGTCGCCGACAGCGAGGCCGGCATGCGCTTCCTCGAGTCCAAGGCCGCCCTGGAGCGCCGCCACGGCATCGACGCGCAGGTGATCGACGGCGCCGACCTGCGCCGCCTCTCGCCCGCGCTGTCGGGCGAGCTGCTGGGGGCCGAGCTGTGCCCCATGGAAGGCAAGATCAACCCGCTGCGCGCGACCTACGCGGTGGCGCGGCGCGCGCAGCAGCAGGGCGCGCGCGTGCTGCGCGGTTGCGACGTGCAGGCCATCGAGCGACTGCCGGGCGACGGCGCAGGCTACGTGGTGCGCACTTCGCGCGGCGTCATCCATGCCGGG
Organism: Variovorax sp. RCC_210; assembly: GCF_041355175.1. Lineage (NCBI taxonomy): Bacteria > Pseudomonadati > Pseudomonadota > Betaproteobacteria > Burkholderiales > Comamonadaceae > Variovorax > Variovorax sp. RCC_210. Next base: position 151,645 of record NZ_JBFUPJ010000007.1, read on the forward strand.
CGCGTCGTCAACGCGAGCGGCGCGTGGTCGAGCGCCATCGGGCGCATGCTGCGCGTCACCATCCCGGTCAAGGGCGCGCCGCTGCAGATGATCGTGACCGAGCCCGCGCCGCCGCTGGTCAACCACCTGGTCGCGCATGCCGACCGGCATTTGAGCCTCAAGCAGGCGGCCAGCGGCGGCCTCATCGTCGGCGGCGGCTGGACCGCCGCCTTCCATGAAGACATGCGCCTGAACCGCGCCGTGCGCGACAGCATCGAGGGCAACCTGTGGGTCGCGCGCCGCGTGCTGCCCGCCGTGCGTGGCCTGCACGTGGTGCGCTGCTGGGCCGGCATGAACGTCAACATCGACGGCGCCCCCATCCTCGGCGAGGTGCCAGGCTGCCCCGGTTTCTACAACGCCGTCACTTCCAACGGCTACACGCTCGCGCCTGTTACTGCTCAGCTCGTCACCGAGCTGATCGTGCGCGGCCGCACCGACTTCGACATCACCCCCTTTCGCATCGAACGCTTTCTCTGACAGCCATGACCGACACGACCGACACGACCGACAACGCTCCCGCCTCCAGCCCCGCGCGCGACTCGCTGCGCCAGTTCATCGACGCCCACTTCGACGAGCAGGTGAGCACGCTCACCGAGCTGGTGCGCTGCCCTTCCGACAACCCGCCCGGCGACTGCGCACCGCATGCCGAGCTCACCGCCCGCCTGCTCGAGGCCATGGGCTTCGAGGTCGAGCGCCATGCGGTGCCCGCCGAGTACGCCGCCGCGCACGGCATGCGCAGCGTGACCAACCTGATCGTTCGCGAACGCTTCGGCGACGGCCCGGTCATCGCGCTCAACGCCCACGGCGACGTGGTGCCCCCGGGTGCCGGCTGGAGCGTCGACCCCTATGGCGGCGAAGTGCGCGACGGCTGGCTGTACGGCCGCGGCGCCGCCGTGTCGAAGTCGGACTTCACGACCTACGCTTTCGCGATGCGCGCGCTCAAGCACCTGGCCGCGTCGGGCACGCCGCTGGCCGGCACGGTCGAGCTGCACCTGACCTACGACGAGGAAACCGGCGGCGTGACCGGCCCCGGATGGATCTTGTCGAAGGGCCTCAGCAGCCCCGACTTCGTGCTCTCCGCCGCTTTCTCGCACCACGTGGTCGTCGCGCACAACGGCTGCCTTCACCTGGAGGTGTCGGTGCGCGGCACCTCGGCGCATGCGGCGCGGCCCGACACCGGCCACGACGCGATCGAGGCCGCCGCCACGCTGCTGCCCGCGCTGTATCGCTACCGCGACGGCCTGGCCGACCGGCCCTCGCGCACGCCGGGCATCACGCACCCGACCATGGTGGTCGGCCTCATCGCCGGCGGCATCAACACCAATGTGGTGGCCGACGCACTGAGCCTGCGAATCGACCGGCGCATCGTGCCCGAGGAATCGCCCGAGGCCGTCGAGGCCGAACTGCGTGAAGTGATCGAGTCGGCCTGCCGCGCGCTGCCCGGCATCTCGGTGGAAATCCGCCAGATCCTGCTGGCCCGGCCGTTCGCGCCGGCACCGGGTGCGGACGAGCTGGCCGCGCTGGTGTGCCGCGAGGCCAGCGAAGTGATGGGCAAGCCGGTCACGCCCATCGGCGTGCCGCTGTACACCGACGCGCGCCTCTACAGCGAAGCGGGCATTCCCACCGTGATGTACGGCGCGGGCCCCGAGTCGCTGCTCGAAGCCAACGGCCACCGCGCCGACGAGCGCGTGCCGCTGGACGCTTTGCGCAAGGCCACCCGCGTGGTCGCCAACACGCTGCACCACCTGTTGACGCGCTGAGGCGCACGGGAACAAAGCCATGATCGAAATCAGCCACGTCACCAAGAGCTACGGCGCCTTCCAGGTGCTGACCGACTGCAGCGCCGACATCCGCAAGGGTGAGGTGGTGGTGGTCTGCGGGCCCTCGGGCTCGGGCAAGTCCACGCTCATCAAGTGCGTCAACGCGCTGGAGCCTTTCCAGCAGGGACGCATCACGGTCGACGGCGTGTCCGTCGGCGACCCCAAGACCGACCTGAACAAGCTTCGCGCGCGCGTCGGCATGGTGTTCCAGCACTTCGAGCTGTTTCCGCATCTGTCGATCGAGGACAACCTCTCGATCGCGCAGGTCAAGGTGCTCAAGCGCTCGGCCTCAGAGGCCCGTACCGCAACCATGGCGTTGCTGCAGCGCGTGGGCATGCGCGCGCATTCGCACAAGTTTCCGAGCCAGTTGTCGGGTGGCCAGCAGCAGCGCGTGGCCATTGCGCGTGCGCTGGCCATGGACCCCGTCGCGATGCTGTTCGACGAGCCCACCTCGGCGCTCGACCCCGAAATGGTCAACGAGGTGCTCGACGTGATGGTCGGCCTCGCGCGCGAGGGCATGACGATGATGTGCGTCACGCACGAGATGGGATTCGCGCGCAAGGTGGCGAACCGAGTGATCTTCATGGACCGCGGCTGCATCGTGGAAGACTGCGCCAAGGACGAGTTCTTCGGCAACCCATCGGCGCGCTCCGACCGGGCGCAGCAGTTTCTTTCGAAGATCCTGCAGCACTGACGTCGAGGTTTTCAAAGCGCCGCCTTGCCACCAGGTCGCCGATGACATGGCGGCAAGGCGGTCACCGACCCTCGTCCGTCAGGGACCTTTTGCGTCGAGATCGAGCAGGACGGTAGGAATCAACTCGGACACCGTCGGGTGAATCGGTACAGCCCAGCGCAGCGTGTCGATCGTCTGGCCTGCGTTCATCATGTCCAGGATGCCGTGGATGGCTTCGTCTCCGCCCGTTCCCAGGATGGCCGCGCCCAGGATTTTCCGGGAGCCGGCATCGGCGACAACTTTCATGAATCCCTGGCTCTCGCCTTTTTCCACCGCGCGGCCGACGCGGGTCATCTGCCGCTTCGAATGCAGCAATTGCCGTCCGCTCTTCGCCGCCTCCGCGTCGGTCATTCCGACCCGCGCAAGCGGGGGATCGATGTACAACGCGTAGCCAGGCAGTCGCTGACTCAAGCGTCGATCGTCGCCGTCCAGAAGGTTGGCGGCGACGATCTCGAAGTCGTTGTATGCCGTGTGCGTGAAGGCACCGCGTCCGTTGCAGTCGCCTAATGCCCAGACACCTGGAACGTTGGTCTGCAGTCGGTCGTCCACCGTGATGTAGCCACGAGCGTCGACGGCGATGCCCGCCTGTGCCAGGCCGAGGTCGTCCGTGTTGGGGCGCCGGCCCATCGCAAGAAGGACGTGGGAGCCGACCACCGAGGGCGCGCCCTGCCTGCAATCGACGTGAACGCAGACGCCTGCTTCGTGCGACTTGAAGCTGATGCAATCTGCGCTGGTGCGTATCGCGATGCCTTCCGCCTCGAGGATCTCGCGAACCGTCTCTGATACATCGGGATCCTCGCGCGCGATCAGGCGGTCCGCGCGCTCCACCACCGTGACCTCGGCCCCGAACCGGCGGTACATCTGTGCGAACTCGAGACCGATGTAGCTTCCGCCCACGATCACCAGGTGGCGCGGCAGCGTTTCCAGCGCGACCATGTCGGTGTTCGTCAGAAAGGGAACTTCGTTGACGCCGGGAAGGTCGGGAACCACCGCGCGTCCGCCGACGTTGATGAAGATCTTTGGCGCTGCGAGTCTCTCGCCGTTGACCTCGACGACGTGCTTGTCGACGAACCGGGCGTGGCCCCGAACCAGCTCGACGTTGCTCATGCCAGCCAGCCAATCTTCATTGCCTTTGCGTGAGTCGAGGATCACCTTGCGCGCGCGGGCCGCCACTGCAGGCATGTGCATCGTGACAGGCGCTGCAACGCTGAAGCCGTAGTCGCCGCCGCGGCGCGCCGTGTGGGCCGCATAGGCGCTGGCGATGAGTGTCTTGGTGGGCTTGCAACCCGTGTTGACGCAAGTGCCGCCAACCAGATGGCGCTCGATCAGCACGACCTTTTGTCCCGCCGCGTTCAGACGCCCGGCAAGCGAGGGACCCGCCTGGCCGGCGCCAATGATGATTGCGTCCACTGCTCGTTCGGACATCGTGTCTCTCCTTCGTTTTCTGAAGACCTTGAGTTGCTGCCTTGGATATTCGTCGTGCCTCTGGCTCAACCGCACCGAATCTTCCCGCACTTTCGCGACGGAGGGGTATTTCGGGAGTGGCATTTCGGTATGAAGGCGCGCATCGGCGTGGACGCAGGCTCGGGGCCGGTTCACACGGGACACCACGGTGGCCAACGAGGCAGACGTGTGCCTGTGGGGGCATGCCAAAGTGGTGCACCAAACTGATGAATCAGTTGGCACGGGATCTGCTTGACCAGATGCATGCCAATACCGTCAGCCATCGACATCAGCGAACGCATCGTCAAGGCGGTGCTCGCCAGCAAGCTCGCCCCCGGCGCCCGCTTGGGGGAGCAGCCGCTGTGCGAGCTCTTCGCGGCCCCGCGCGCCGTGGTGCGCGAGGCGCTCACCACCTTGTCGGTGCGCGGCATCGTCAAAGCCAGCGCACGCCGCGGGTGGTACCTGGTGGAGCTTTCCTTCGAGGAAGCCGAAGCGGCATTCGACGCACGGCTGGTGATCGAGACCGGCCTCATGCGCTGCGCGAAGCTGCCGGGCGCCGCCGTGCTGAAGAAGTTGCGCGCACACCTGAAGACGCAACGTGCCGCCGTGGGCGGCATCGATGTCGGGCTGCGCAGCTTCCTGCTGGGGGACTTCCACGTGTGCCTCGCCGAATGCCTGGGCAACACCGTGCTCGCCAACACGGTGCGCGACCTCACGGCGCGCACCATGCTGATCGCCTCGCGCTACCAGTCGGACGAAGGGGCCTCGCACTCGTTCGGCGAGCACGTCGCCATCGTCGACGCGCTCGAGGCCGGGGACATGGCGCTGGCCGAGGAGCTCGTCTCGTCCCATCTGTCGACCTGGCAACTCAAGCTGCGCATGCCGGCCGAAACCGCACCCGATCCGCTGGCCGAGCTCCGCCGCGCGCTGGAGCCGATGACCGCGCTCGCCTGACCGATCGCTCGATGGTTCAGTCGCTCGACCCCCCGAATTTTCCGATGCCCTTTTTTTCAAACCCTGGAGAACGCCATGACGCCCACCCCACGCCGCCTTTCCCTTGGCCTGCTCGCCGCACTGGCATTGCTCGCCGCGGGCACCTCGCAGGCGCAGACCGCGCTGGATGCGATCACGAAGAGCAAGACCATCAAGATCGCCGTGCCCACCGACTTTCCACCCTACGGTTCGGTCGGCACGGACATGGCGCCCCAGGGCCTGGACGTGGACGTCGCGCGCCTCGTCGCCGCCAAGCTGGGCGCCAAGGCCGAGCTGCTGCCGGTGACCACCGCCAACCGCATTCCCTACCTGCAGACGCGCAAGGCCGACCTGGTGATTTCGACGCTCGGCCGCAATCCGGAGCGCGAGAAGGTCATCGATTTCACGGTGGCCTACTCGCCGTTCTTCATTGCCGTCTTCGGCCCCAAGGCAATGGCGGTCAAGACGCCCGCGGAGCTGGCCGGCAAGTCCATCTCGGTCACGCGCGGGTCGGTCGACGACGCGGAGCTGACCAAGGTGGCCCCGCCTTCGACAGAGCTGCGGCGCTTCGAGGACAACAACGCGACCATCTCGGCCTTCGTCGCGGGGCAGGTCCAGCTGGTGGCCACGAGCGCGCAGGTCGCGAGCACGATGATGACGAAGAACCCGCAACTCGGCAGCGAGTTCAAGTTCGTGCTGAAGGATTCGCCGAACTTCATCGGCGTGGCCAAGGGCGAGGACGCCCTGCGCAACAAGGTCAACGAGATCCTTGTCGAGGCGAAGAAGAACGGCGAGCTCGACAAGCTGTCGGTCAAGTGGCTGGGCCGGCCGGCCGGCGACCTTCCGCAGTAAGCGGCAGGCAAGCGGTCACTCGACGTGAGCGATCTGTGGCGCCTTGGCGCAACGCAACTGGCCGAAGGGTACGGGCAGCGTCGCTTCACGCCCGTGGATGCGCTGGAGGCCTGCCTGCGGCGCGCCGATGCCTGCGAGCCGGTTCTCAACGCGCTGGTGGCGCGCGACACGGCCGGGGCGCGGCGCGCAGCGGAGTCCAGCGGCCAGCGCTGGGCCGAGGGCAGGGCGCTCGGCCCGCTCGACGGCGTGCCGGTGAGCGTGAAGGACAACCTGCATGTCGAAGGACTTCCTACGTCGTGGGGCAGCCGACTGCTGCAGGGCTTTGTCGCAACGCATGACGAGTTGCCGGTGGCGCGGCTGCGCGCGGCGGGCGCGGTGCTGTTCGCCAAGTCGAACCTGCCGGAGTTCGCGATGCAGGGGTTCACGTCGAATGAACTGCACGGCACCACGCGCAACCCCTGGAACCCGGCGCTGACGCCCGGCGGATCGTCGGGCGGCGCCGCGGCGGCCGTGGCCGCGGGCATCGGCCCGCTGGCGCTGGCCACCGACGGCGGCGGCTCGATCCGCCGGCCCGCGTCGCATTGCGGCCTTGTCGGGTTCAAGCCGTCCGCAGGGCTGGTGCGGCGCGAGGGGGGATTGCCCGCGATGTTCCTCGACTACGAAGTGGTCGGCGGCATCGGGCGCTGCGTGCAGGACGTGCTTCACTTGGCGCAAGCCATCTCGGGCGCGGGCTTGCAAGCGAAGGCCGCGCACCCCGCGCGCCTGCTCTTCGTGCCGCGGTTCGGCGCCCACCCGGTCGACCCGGGCATCGCGGAATCGGTGCGCCGCGCGGCACAGGGTTTCGCCGGCCTGGGGCATGCGGTGGAAGAGGCGCCGAGCGTGGCCTGGTCGGAATCGATCAACGCGGTGTGGCCGATGCTCTCCAACGCCGGCCTTGCCTGGATGCTGGACCGCGCGCGGCAATGGCCGGAGTTCGGGCTGGGGGCGCACGGTTTGCCCGACCTGTCGCTTTGCGGCGCGGCCGCGCGAGCGAGCCGCGAAGCAGGCAGCGCGCTGGGCGCGGCCGCGCTCTTCGATGTGCTGGTGGAAGTGCGCGAGCTGCAACGCCAGCTGGACGCCGTTTTCGAGCGGTACGACTTCATCCTCACGCCCGCGACGGCCGCGCTGCCCTGGCCGTGCGACCAGAGCCATCCCGGTGAAATCGGCGGCCTGGCGGTGGGCTCGCGAGGACACGCGGTGTTCACGGCCTTCGCCAATGCGGCGGGCTTGCCGGCAATTGCATTGCCGAGCGCCAGCGTCGACGGACTGCCTGCGGGTTTCCAGCTGGTCGCAGCGTCGGGCCGCGACGTCGAATTGATGGCGCTGGCGCTGCAGTACGAAAGCGCATTTCCGTGGGGGCATATGTGGCCGTCCGTTCAGGGGAGCGCCGGGATCTAGGAGTCTGCGCGGCAGAACCTCGGCGCGCCGCGATGGCTGAGAGCGAGCCCTACGCGTAGATTGGGCAGATGAGCTATCAACCCTATGAACCGCAACAGCAGATGCTCCTGCGCGAGGCGTTGCAGGATTGGGTACCCGAAGCACCTGGCCTACTTCGTCGGTGATGCGATCTATGGGCTGAATCTGAGCGCATTCCGTGCACGCTGCGAGGCTGGTGGCTCGCGCAAGCAACTGCACGAGAACGGTCAAGCCCAATGCCGGGCGCCACAAGGCGATGAACTACGGCTACATGGTCAAGGCGGAGGGCGAACTCAAGGCACAGATCGCAGCCGTGTTCGTTCGAGCGAAGTCAACCGATGAAGCCGAACGCAATGAGCCGGAGCTTGATATCCCGGCAGAGATCGTGCGCCACCAGGATCGTCTGGATGCCATCGCGCAGGCGCGTGCCCGACCGGAGCGGCGCCAACGCGAGGCGGAACTCGAACGCGGACGCGACCCGACGACAAGCCCAGAGGCGGGCGCTACAAACGCGAATTCGGCGCGCCCGAAGACAAGACGCAGGACAACTTCACCGATCCCGACAGCCGCATCATGAAGCGCGCCGGCGGCGGGCACAGGTGCCGCAGCAAGTGCTGGCCGATACGGGTTACCGTTCGGAGCGCGTGTTCGAGGTACAGGCCGACTGCGGCACTCAGTTGGTCGTCTCATTGGATCGAGAAGACAAGCCGCAACTGCGCTTCGATCCGAAGCGCAACCCGCGCACGACGCAGATGGCGGCCCTGCTTGCAGCGAACAGGGCAATGCGGCATATCGAAAGCGCAAGTGGATCGCCGAGCCGCCCGATGGATGGATCAAGACCGTGCGTGGGCTCCGCCAGTTCAGCTTGCGAGGCCTGCATCGCGTCGCGGCCGAATGGAAGCTCGTGTGCCTGGCCTTGAACCTGCGAAGAAGGTGCACCCTGCAGGCCGGTTGAGATCGGCATCGCCACATACCCGCGCGCTCCTCGCCCCAAGCACCGCCTCGCCCTCCAGCCTTGCGTAGCTTCGCGGCAGTTGCCTGCTACGCAGGTTCTGTCGAGGGCGCCGCGAAACTTCTGCCGCGTGGCCTCCTAGGCCAAGGGTCTGTCGCCAGCATTTGAGCGTCCAGCCCGGTGACGCGCTCCGCGTCGATATTTTTATCTCGTGCGTGAGTGTTCCGAAAATAGAATCTGAACGATGCGTAGCTCGCGATCAGCTCAGCATCGCCAATGCACAACGAACACTCTTCCACTCCGTTCCACATCAGGACAGACCTACTCGCAAGTCTTGCGTTGTTCTGTCTCTTGGCGTTTGCGGTACTGTCGCCAGTTTTCACCGATGGGTCGGTTGCTGGAGTTGAGGCGGCAGGGGAGGGGAACCTGTTTCGCCAGCTGGTGTACATCTCGATTTTCGGGATAGCACTCGTCTGGGGAAGACCGGTCGGCGTTCCCTGGCGTCTGTCTGTCATCCCTGTGAGCATTCTTTTGACGCTCGCGTGGTGCGCTCTCAGCATCGGATGGGCCATCAACCCATCGGTCGGCGCGCGTCGGCTGTTCCTGACTGTCATCGTCGTTGTCAGCACGTTCCTGCTGGTCGATCGAAGCGGCTATGTGCGAACGCTGAAGTTGGTGAGGGTGTTGATGGTGCTGGTGCTGTTGGCGAATTACGTGGCTGTGGTGGGTTGGCCGGACTGGGCGATCCATCAGGCCACCGAGGCGGACCCGAGCGTCGTGGGCGCCTGGCGTGGTGTTCTGCAGCAAAAGAACTTTGCCGGCGCTGCCTGCTCGCTCACTGTCCTTTTCTTCCTGCTGGACGCGCGGGAGGTCCGAGCCGTCGTCCGGTGGACGGTCATTGCCGCTGCTGGCTATTTCCTCTTCCGAACAGAGTCGAAGACCTCGATGGCATTGCTCGCAGCCAGCGCGGTGGTCGGATTGGTATCGCTGAGGTACGACGTGCGCTACCGCAATGTGCTATTAGCGGTCGGAGCGGTGCTGGTCCTGCTGATCGCCTTTATCGTCCCCGCATATTGGGCCGACATCGTCGCGCCTTTTGCTCGCGAAGACACGCTCACAGGCCGGGTCCAGATCTGGCCGCCTCTTTTTCAGTTCTGGCGCGAACACTGGTTGCTGGGTTCCGGCTTTGGATCTTTCTGGAACATCGGGTTCCCTGAGCCTATCGCTGCATACACCGGAGGCTGGGTGGCCCAGATCACCAGCGGGCACAACGGGTTCCTCGACCTGGTTGTGCAAATCGGACTTCCCGGGCTTTTGCTGGCACTGTGTGCCGTGATCGTTGCGCCTATGCGGGTATTGCTGACTGACGCCGGTCTGGACCGTTCGAGGCGCAGCCTGCTGACAGCGCTAGTGGTGTTTGGTGTCGGGCACAACCTCACCGAATCCAGTCTGTTCGACCGCGATGCGGCGGTGCACGTGTTCCTGATGCTTGCCATCGCGTTGCTGGCTGTTGAGACACGTTCGGCATCGGCGCCTGCCGATACGCTGGCTGGAGCGACTGCCTAGCCGATGAAAGAGTCGTGGTGGCTCGTCGTGCCATCGAGCATGCGCATCTCCGATGCGTAGGTCGAAAGCATTTCCTCGACGGACGGGTACATGCTCCCAAGCTTCTCAACTCGGCTGCGCAACTGTTGACGTAGCGTCTCATCGAAGGCGGCGCTGCGGATGGCATCACCGATCTGCTGAGGCGATGCAGGGTCGCAAAGCACCGCTGCCGACGACCCATCCGGCAGTCCGACAGCTTCCACTTGCGCCGGCACGCGGCTCACCACGAGGACGGCGCGTGCCGATACGGCCTCCAACAGCGCCAAGCTGTTGCCTTCGTAAAAACTGACCTGAACAAACACGTCGGCGGCATGCAGCAACTCGCCGACATCGGGCCTGCTCACCGTTCCAAGCAAATGGACGCGCTCGCCGAGGTCGCGGCGCCGAATCAATTCCTCGCAGGCCTCGCGTTGCGGTCCGTCGCCAGCCAAGACCAGCTGGACGCCATCTACCGCAACGATGGCCTCGATCACACCCAAGACGTTTTTCTCTTCGGAAAGACGACCCAGCATGAGGACCATGGCACCGTGCAGCGGCACGCCGAAGCGGCGCTTGATGACTTCTGGCGCATGGCTCGATGCACTGATTGGCGTTACCCCGTTGCGGATCACACGCAGACTTTGCCGATAGCGCGTGGGATGCTTGTCGAACGATTGCGCGACCGAGTTTGACACGCAGAAAACCCTGGCATACATGCCGACGGCTCCCGCCATCCTGTCCAGCGCCCGTGCGACCCTGCCATGAGTGACGTACGGGTTGTGGTGCGTGGCGACAGCCTTGCCTCGGCAGACCGTGGCAGCCACGGCACTCAGTACGTTGGCCAAAGGCATCACACCGAGGACGACGCTGGACTTGCGATGGCGGGTGAGTCGCAGAAAGCGACTTGCCGCGCCCAGCAATGACATCGCTCCACCGCCAGCGCTTAGCACCTCGATCTGCGGGCGGGGATCGTGGTCAGCGCCTTTTTTCAGCGCCACGATCGAGCACGTATAGCCCAGAGAATCGAAGTGCGCTTTCAGCGCGAAGATGTAGTCGAGCGTCCCGCCTTTGGACGAGTGCGTGGTCAGAAAGACGATGGAGGGCTTCGACATGGCGTGGTCTCTTCAGTGGCGGTAGTGCTTGAGGCGGCGAAACCGCTGCGAACTGGTGTCGTAGGTCTTCGTGAGAAGGTGGTAGGCGGCTAGCGGGTTCGTAACCAGATAGCGCCCTCCCAGTCGCACGGGTTCCTTCATTGCGCGGTGCAGCCATTCCAGTCCGGCTTGTCGCATCCATTGGGGCGCGCGCGTGACCGTGCCGGCGCAGTGGTCGAACAGGCCGCCGCAGGTACGGATCCAGGTGAGCCCCTTCAGCCGCTCGCGGTTGCGAATGGCGAAAGCTTCTTGATAAGGGCTGCCCAAACCGACCCAGAGCACGTCCGTGTCCAGCGCGCGGATTTCTGCGCAGATGGATTCCTCTTCCTCTGGCTTGAAGTACCCGTGCCGCAGTCCAACGATGTCGAGCCCATCATGGATGGCGCGCAGGTTGTCTGCCGCGCGAAGCGCGATGCCGGGTTTACCGCCCAGGAAATAGAACTTCAGGTCATTCCTGATCGCTGCCTGTGCTGCGTCGTGAATGAAGTCCGTGGTTGCCACGCGTTCAACTAACGGACTCTTGCACAGCAGCTTCGTGGCAAAGATGAGCGGCATTCCATCTGCATCGACGATGTCCGCCTGAGTGATCAGACGCCTGAACGACGGTTCTGCATGGAATCTTGCAATGACGTAGCCATTTGACGATGTCACTACACGTGGATGCGTCAGGTGTCCTCGCGCGACCTCGCTGTGGTCAGCGAGCATCTGAACGGCCATCTGCGTACGGGTTCGCCGTATGGTGACGATGCCTCCGACCACCAGGCTTTCTGAAATTAGCATCTGAGTTCTGTGGGTGAGGCGCGCAAGGCTGGAGTGCTCTTGCGCGCGGGGTCAAGAAGGCTCGCGGTCACTGGACCGCCACACATTCGTCGTTGGCTGCGAACTGGTACGGCACCGGGGTGCAGGGCGCCGGCTCACCGTAGGCCCAGCCCGAGCCCTTGAATCCGAGGTAGACGCGGCCGAAGCGGTCTGGATCGCCTTCGATCACGGTCACCTGGTCCAGTGACCCGACGGGAAAGCCACCGACGCGCTGCCAGCGCCCGGCGTCATCGACGGAGCGCCAGATGCCATAGCGGCCGGCCACACGTCCAGCAAGAAAAATTGCGGGGTAGGCCGCGCCCGCGGCGGCGCGTCCAAACGCTACGTCTTCCACCTGGTCGACGCCGTCGAGGGCGGACCACGAAGCGCCGCCGTCGCGCGAGCGTCGCAAGCGTGTGTCGAAGGGGCTGTAGACGCCCGAGGTGAAAAAGAGGTGACCAGCATGGCCAGGCACAGCCCGCAACTTGGCGCTTTTGGTGCTGTACGGCGCGATCTCTCCCACGAACGCGCGCTTCCATCGAGCGCCGCCGTCGTCGGACACCCATAAACCCGCCAGCGCGGCGTTGTAGCCGTCGCCGCTATGCACCAAGTAGAAAGTGCCGCTTTGCTCGCGATCGGCCGCCAACGTCTTGCGGTGCAAATGGAACGCAGAGTGCGAACCTGTCAGGGGTAGAACCTCACCGGGCAATGTCACGCGCGACCAGCTGGCGCCGCGGTCTCTGGAATAGTAGGGCGAACGATTGAACGAAGGTGCCCAAACGATGTTGGTGGTGTCGCCTGCGGACACGGCGATGGAGCCGAAAGACATGCGCCAGGGGTCGGACGGCGCAGTGCCTGGCGGCTGAGGCAGCCTGGCGAATCGGTACCAGCTGCGGCCGCCGTCCGTGCTGTAGCCGGCCAATACCGCGTCTCCGTCACCCGAACAGCAGCCAGTGCGGGTGTCGGAGGCATTGGTTGCCAGAAAGAGGGGATCGGCCGGCGACCACGCCACCTGCTGTGCCGCGATCAGCACGCGTTCCTTGGGACCGTATCCGGTGGAAAAGGTGTCGAGATCGCCCTTTACATGAATCCCAAAGTCCCACGCGGCGAAAACCGCTGCCCTGCCTGCAGGCTTGATGACATCGTTGGCCACGAGCTCTTCGATTCCGCGGGTCTGGCTGACCCACTGGATGCGCTTCGGCGTGCCGGCAGTATCCGCGTAGTAGACGCCGGTGCCCGTGCCAGCCCAGAGCCGGCCGGGCACCCGGGCGTCGAACTGCACGTGCGCCATCGCAAAATAGGACTTGTTGCTCACGTGCAACCAAGGCGGATCGCCCACGCCGACCTCTGAGCGATGTTTGAGCTCGCTCCAACGGCTGCCCAGATTGCGCGAGACAAAGCTGCGACCACCTTCATCGAACACATACACATGCGACGAGTGGTCATCAATGGCCAAAGTGGTGAACGCGAGCGCAGGTAACTCGGCTGTGTTCGAAAGTTGGCTCCAGGCGCCATCCCGGTAGCGCCACAGCGAGCGCGACGTACGGTCCACGCCAAAGAAGGTGCCGTCTGGCGCGAAGGCACCTTGGCCGAGTTGACGGGGGCTGTCTTCCGAGCTGTTCGGCAGGCGCGAAAAACTAGCCCCTTTGTCACGGGAGATGTACACGCCTTCGCCTGGTATCGCAGCCCACACGGTGCTGGCCTGCAACCCAGCATCGGGAGCAAACCAGAGCACGCCGCAGCCACCCTCTGCTGCCGGCTGACCTGTGGGGGGCGCTCTGCCTGCTGGCAGCGTCACCCGTTGCCAGTGCGCGCCGGCATCGGTCGATCGCCAGACGCCGCCTGCGGGTGTGGCGAACAGGACCAGGTCGGCGTTTGCGGGGTCCACTGCCATGAAAGGCCCGCTGTCGCGATAGGGGCTGTTGGGATCGAACTCGACAGCGGTCGAGCCCAGAGGTGCTGTCTTGACGAACCGCGCGCCTCGGTCATCAGAGCGGAGCACACGGCCTTTGAACGCCATGAAGATTCGCTCGGGATTCGAGGGCGCCACCACCACCTCGAAGACGCCGTCATTGGCGGCATTCTGGAAGTGCAGGTCTGCCGGCATGCTCGATGCGGTCACCAGTTGAGTCCAGCGGTTCCGATCGGCCAACCAGAGATAGGCGCCGTACACATCGGCACGTGCCACGCGCGTGGCGCTTGTGCGGTCCGCGCTGAGTCCTGTGATGAATCCGCCACCACCGATTGCTACTGGCTTCCATCGGTAGCTTTCGGGCGCCGAGATGTCGGCCAACGCCGGCACAACCGCCCAGCACGACAGCAGGCCCAGGCATGCAGCTGCGCGTACACGTGCAAGCGACGCGGCGAGCCACGTAAGTGCACAGCGCAGCGTGACGCGCGCGCTGGCAGTTAGCGTCGACAGGGCGCGCACGCTGGCAGGCCTCAGGCGCGCTCGGTGCCGAGCAGCAATGGGGATTTGACTGGGCCTCTTCGGTAGGAGGCGCCATAGGCCACGTCGGTCGGCTTTGCGTCGTTGAACACGAGCCCGGTGAGGGGGGTGCCGCTTTGCTGAAATCGCTGTTGCGTTTCAAGCAGTTGCCGGACACTCGTCACGCCGCGGCGCGCCACGCAATAAACCAGGCCGACATGCTTCGCGATGATGAGCGCGTCAGCCACCGGGAGGGTGGGGGGCGTGTCGATCACCACGTAGTCGAAGCGACTGGACAGCTCGTTGAGCACGAGCGAGAGCGCATCGGTGGCGAGCAGGTCGGCTGGATGGGTGCGCAAGCTGCCGGTCGACATGAAGTGCATCGTCCCAGCGACATGCTGCGTGGCGTCCTCCAGTTTCATTTCTGACGTGATGGCCTCGGCCAGTCCGCCCGCGCGCTCGCGTCCAAAGTACTGGTGAAGGGTGCCGCCCCGCACGTCAGCGTCGATCAGCAGGACGCGTTTGCGAGAACTGGCGATCAGTGCGCTCAGGTTCGCCGCCACGAACGACTTGCCTACCCCAGACGTCGGGCCGACGATGGCGATGATGTTGTTGGGCGCGTTGCGGATCGAGAAGTCGATCGCCGTGCGGAATGTCCGCAGGCTTTCCATGGCGCCAGTCTCCGACGCGTTTTCCGCCAGCAAGTGCAACCGGGGGTCCTTGCGCGTTGCGGCCTTCAGCAGGCGTACTTGCAAGGCGCTGTGCGGCACCACGGCGGTGACGGGCAGGTCGATGGCTCGAGCCAACTCGTCGCGGTCGTCGATGGTGTTGATGAAGGAATTCCGAAAGAGTGCAGTGAACATCGCCACCAGCAGTCCCGCCACGGCAGCTGCTGCCGCGATCAGCTTGCGGTTGGGTTTGACCGGTGTGGTGGGGATCACGGCGCTGTCGATGAGCCGGGCGCTGCCGATGCTGCTGGCTTTGGCCAGCCTCAGTTGCTGAGCCGTCGCCAGCAACGAGGAGTAGAGATCCGTATTGACCTTGACGTCTCGGGTCAGCTGCGCGGCGTCCTGCTCCGTCGCAGGTATTTTCTTCAGCTTCTCGTTCAGTGAGGCGATCTCGGCCGCGCCCGTGCGGATCTGCTGATTGACTGCCTCGACAAGGGGGTTCTCGTTCTGGTAGCGCGTCAGCAGTTCGTCGCGCCGCTGGCGCAACTCGACCATGCGGACCTGCGACTGGACCGACAGTTGGAGCGCTGCCTTGACTTCCTCTGCGACATCGACTGTGCCCCTGTTATTGCGAAATGCGCTGTATCGCGCTTCCGCCGTTTCGAGCGAAGTTTTCAGGCCTGGGAGCTGGCTCTCGACGAAGGCGAGCGATCGCTCGGCATCTTCAGATCGCAGGCTGACGTTCTGCTGCAAGTACTGACGTGCAATCTCGTTCAGGATGGCCGCTGCTGCGTTCGCCTCAGGGTATTGCAGGCTGACCGAAATGATGCCGGAGGCCTTGTTGTTCTCGGCAACGACGAGGGCCTTCTGTAGCTTCTCGACGGCGTCCACCCTGGACGTTCTCTTCAGCACGAACTCTGCGCCGGGGCGCCCCTGGATTTCGTCGATCTTCAGGATGACTTCGCCTTCGGGAATCTGCAGCTGCAGCTGTTCGCCTACGCGGGCGCGCCCATAGACGTGACCACCATACTGAAGGTTGTAGGTCCCTGGCGCCTCGGCCTGGACGACAAAGGCCTTCTTCGTCATGGACGCCGGCACGTCGAACCGTTGCACAGCAATCGACTCGCTGCCCCAGGTGGTGCCGCCATAGCCGAACAGCCCCGGCTGCGAGAGTTCGGGATTGTGTTCCGCCACGTACGCCCCAACCACCGGCAAGCGCTTCGGTGCAGCTTCGATGTAGAGGCGGAACGCTTCAACCGCCCCCGTCACAACGGCGCGTGAGCGCAGCAGCTCGAGCTCGGACGTCGCGGCTGTCTTGAGCTCGAACAGGCCCGACAGATTGGCCGGTAGATTTTTCGGCGCCGCATCACCAAGGTCGACCTTGATGAGGAGGTTTGCCTGGTAGACGGGCGGCACCAGCATCGCAACGACGCAGCCGGCCGCGAAAACCAAGGCCGTGATGCCGCCCACCATCCATTTGCTTTGCCAGAGCACGCGCGCGACATGACCCAGGTCAAGCAGATCGCGTGCAGGCTGCGGCCGAGCGCCGCCGTCTTGAGAGGAACGCTTCATGGTCGGAGTCCGGTCATTGAGTTCATCGGCCGGTGCGACCTATTTCGTCGTGTTGACGTTGTAGTAGGAGGCAGTAGCGCTCGCTGCATTCGGCAGGATGAGCGACATGATCCGGTTGAATCTGGCGAGCCCGGAGGCGTCGACGAAGACGACATCGCGCGGCGTGAGCTGGAATTCGTCAGCGAGCGCCAGCGCGACAGGTGACTGCGCATCCAGGTTGTAGACCAGGGGCGTCTTGCTATTGGCGTTGCGTACCACGTAGACCTGTGTGCCCGCGGCGCTCAACTGGTTGAGCCCTCCGGCTTCACCGAGTGCCTGCGTGAGCGACATGCGACCATCCACCAGCGGCAGGGCCTTTGGTGCGTTGACTTCGCCCAGTACGTAGACCTTGTTCTCGTCGCGGCTGCGCACGCGAACGACGTCGCCGTTGGCCAGTACCACGGACGAAGGGCTGATGCCTTGGCGCACCAGCAGCGGCAAGTTGATCGTGCGGGTCACACCTCCCCGGCTGACGGCGATCGCGCTCTGGTCGGCCATGGGAAGCAGGCCGCCGGCACGCGTGATCGCCTCCAGCAGCGTCATGGGGACGTCGTCGATCGCCTGGTTGCCGGGTGTCTTCACCTCTCCGTCAACATAGACCTTCTTGCTTCTGAACGACAGCACCCGCAGCGTCAGATCTGGTTTCTTGATCGACTTGAACAGGCGGGCAGAGAGTTTGTCCCTGGCCTGTGTCTCGGTGAGGCCGGCCATCTCGATGCTGCCTACGTAGGGAAATTGGATCTGGCCGTCCTGATCGACCACATAGGCGGCTGGCGTCTGCGCGCCGTTGGTGCTCGACAAAGCCTGTGCGCCGGTCGTCGCAATGTTGAGTTCGGGATAGTTCCAGACGAGCACGGACAGCAAATCACCCTTGCCGATGACGTACGAGGCCGGCGCCTTGACGAATTCGCTGACATCCTGCTTTGCCGCGAGGTCCCGCGCGTTTTGCTCTTGCGCAATGAGCTGGGGCGAGATCATCTGGACAACAGGCTGAACCTGGGCGGTGTCGCTCGTTGTCGGACGCTCGCCGTTGCCGATCCGCATCCCCGACTCCATGTTCGCGCAGGCCGCCATCGCGCACGACGTGGAGATGATCATCAAAAGGCGGGCTGTGCAGAGCAAGACGTTCCTTCCTGGATTGGCGGTAGCGGTGCGTGCGCGCCGGGCGGCTGGCCGGTTGCCACAAGCGTGGATCTGTCCATCGACCACTGAATCGGCCATCGAATCTATCGTGACTCGCCGCTTTCAGTAACCTATTAGTTGACGTTTTGAAGACATTTCAGCAGAACAGCGCTTTGGAGCGTATGTTCACTGAGACGTCGTGCGAGAACGCGGAACTAATCGCAGTATTAGGAATAATGTACGCGTTTCATTCGTTTTGTGAAACGTTTGGATGTACTATCGCGCCGATCTTCAGCCACGAGGCGCCTCCTTGACCACGGTTGGACCCGTCCATGCCCCCGTTGCTCGACTCCAGGATTTCGCGCTACCTCCTCGCCGCAGCCGGCCCTGTTGCTTCGGCCGGCGCCCAGTTTGCGCTGTCGGTAGTGCTCCTGCACTCTTTAGGTGCGGAGGCTTTCGGGGCGTTTTCGTTTCTGCTGGTCGCGACTCAGTTCGGAGCAGGAATCACGGGCGCACTTTTCTGTGCTCCGCTGCCCTTGCTGATGTCGATGAAGGACCACGCCGCTCGTGACGGCGACGTCAGATCGCTTTTCGCCGCCAATGGGCTCGCTGCAGTCGTTTCTGCCACCGTGTTTTTAACGGCAGGGCTCGCTGTCGGAGTAGGGTGGGACGCCTCGCTCCTGTGCGCCGGCTTCGCGGCTTCTTCCTCGTTGCGATGGTTTGCCAGGACGCATGCGTATGCCTTGGGTTTTCCGCTTCGCACGACCGCTTCCGACATCACCTACAGCGCGGCTCTGCTCTTGGGTGTCGTGGCCGTGTGGATGGCCCCGCAGCACGCACTTGCAGCGGCGTTCGGCGCGCTCGCTCTCAGTGCCGTCGCGGGTCTGCTGCCATTCGGGGGCAGCTATTTCCGGAGCCAGTTCGCGGACCTGAGGCCGCGTGACCTGCCTGGTTACCTGCGCATCTGGCGCCAGCATTCCGGGTGGTCGCTGCTCGGCGTGCTGACCACCGAAGCCACGGCCAACGCCCATGTGTACATCGTCACCTTTGCCTTTGGCGCGACCGCCTTCGCCCCTCTGGCCGCGAGCGCCTTGTTGATCCGGCCGATCAGCGTGGTCATCAACGCGCTTACCGAGTTCGAGCGGGCGCAGATGGCGCGCCAGATCGGTGCAGGTGCGCGCGGATCGGCCATTGGATCGTTGCGGGTTTTCCAGTGGGCGCTCATCGCCACGTGGGTGGCCTCAGCGGCAGCGGCAGCGCTACTGTTCCTGTTCGCACCGAGGCTGCTTTTCCCCGAGCGTTACGACCTCTCAGTCATCGCGGCCAGCGCGGCACTCTGGCTCGCAGTCGCCGGCGTGCGCGCCGCCCGCACGCCGCACGGCGTGTTGCTTCAGGCAGCGGGAGAGTTTCGGGTGCTCGCATGGGCCAGCGTCATCTCGTCTGTTGGCTCCATTGCGGCGGTGACGGCCCTCATCTGGCTGAAAGGCCCGCTCTGGTCGATTGCCGGGATTTTGTTTGGGGAGTTGCTGATCGCCGCCTGGATCTGGCGCGCGGTGGGTACGTGGATACGCGGAACGGGCAATGCTGGCAATGCGCCAGCCAAGGAGCACGGCTCATGGTGACGGTGGGAATCAAGGCGCTCAACGAGGAGGCGAGGATCGCAGCCGCCCTCGAACATGCATTGCGCGCGGTGGCCCCGTTCGACGGCGTCGTGGTGCTGGCCGACAGCGGCTCCACCGATCGGACGCTGGAGATCGCCAGCAAATACCCGGTGCGGGTGGTGCAACTCGCCGACCACTCGCAGCGCTGTTGCGGCGCCGGTGCGCAACTCGCGTTCCAACATGTCGACACGGAGTTTTTCTATTTGCAGGACGCGGATATGGAGTTGGATGCGACGTTCTTGCCAGAAGCTATCGACTTCCTGCGGGCTAACGCGCAGGTGGCGGGAGTCGGCGGCCATGTGAACGAACGCATCGTCGAAGGTGAGGAGTTCCAGATTCGGGTCAGGTCCGCGCATGCCGAAAGCCATCGACGGCCTGGCTTTGTCGACCGACTCGACGGAGGCGGCCTGTACCGCGTCGAGGCGATCCGGCAGATCGGATATTTTGCAGACCGGAATCTGCACGCATTCGAAGAGTTCGATCTGGCAGCCCGACTCGAAAGCGCCGGTTGGCGGCTTGCACGGCTGGATCGCACGGCGGTCGACCACTTCGGACATACCATCGGCGGCTACACGCTCATGCGTCGGCGCATTCGCTCGGGCTACACACGCGGCGCTGGCGAAGTGCTGCGGGCCGCACTCGGCCAGGCGCACTTTGGCGTCGTGGTGCGTCGGCTCAGCCATCTGCGAAACGCGACCGCCGTCATCTGCTGGTGGGTGCTGCTGGTGTTGAGCGGCATCTGGCAGCCGCTCGCGCTGGTTCCGCTGGTCCTGGTTCCCGTTGGCGTCCTTGCATACCGTCGCGGATCTCTTCGCCTGGGCATCTACTCCTTCACCTACTGGAACGTGGGCGCCTGGGGACTCCTCTCGGGCTTACTGCGCCGCCGCGTGCATCCCCGTGAGCCACTGGGCGCGCGGGTCATCACCGGCGCCGGGGGGCTCTCATGATTCTCGTGACGGGAGGTGCCGGATACATCGGCTCGCACACGTGTGTCGCGCTGGCCCGCGCGGGCCGCGAGTTCGTCATCGTCGACAACTTCTCGAACAGCGATCCCGGCGTTGGCGACCGCCTCGCGCATATCCTCGGGTTCAGGCCTGAGATAGTGCAGGGCGACATCCGGGATGCGACCTTGCTCGACTGGTTGTTCGCGAGCCGACCTATAGAAGCGGTACTTCATTTTGCTGGACTCAAGTCAGTTGGCGAATCTGTCGAACTGCCTCTGGACTACTTCAGCCACAACGTGACCGGGACGCTCTGTGTGCTGAAGGCCATGCGACGCGCGCAATGCTGGACCTTTGTGTTTTCCTCTTCAGCCACGGTATACGGAGAGGCAGGGGACATGCCTGTGAATGAGGACATGCCCCGTGGCGCAACCAGCCCCTATGGGCGCAGCAAACTGTTCGTGGAAGAGATGCTCGATGACTTTTCACGAGCCGACTCTTCGTGGCGCATCGCCAAGCTGCGCTACTTCAACCCTGCCGGTGCCCACGAAAGCGCACTTATCGGCGAGCGGCCCAATGGAGTCCCGAACAATCTCATGCCCTACGTCGTGCAGGTGGCTGCAGGAGACCGTCCTCTGCTGCGCATCTTTGGCGGGGACTACTCGACACCCGATGGAACTGGTGTACGCGACTTCATCCATGTCATGGACCTTGCTGAAGGCCATGTGTCAGCGCTGGACTATCTGGCGTCGTCGAACGATGGGATCGTAGTGAACCTGGGTACGGGCAAAGGAACTTCCGTGCTTGAGATGGTGGCCGCGGTCGAGCGCGCGAGCGGCAATGCGGTACCTTATGAAATCGTAGGTCGTCGACCAGGAGACGTCGCCTTGAGCTTCGCGGATGTGACCCGTGCGCACGTTCACTTCGGTTGGCGTGCAACGCGAGACATCAACCAGATTTGCCGCGACGCATGGAGTTGGCAGTTGGCTGCATCGAACCAAGCTCGGCAAAGCCGGAGAGAATTTATCTGACGAAGTCGAATCAGTACTGAGGAGCTGTATGTCCAAACCAGCTAGCCAGCATCGACAATTTCCTGCGTGCTGCCGGCGGGGGGGAAGTGAAGCAGAGGCGGTCAGTGCTCTCCTTTGGGTGACATTTTGCGAGTTCATTGAGCTGCAGGTGGCTAGTGGGTGACAGGTTGGTACGCCACAGCAAACTGACGCGCTAATTTC
Source organism: Variovorax sp. RCC_210 (assembly GCF_041355175.1). Lineage (NCBI taxonomy): Bacteria > Pseudomonadati > Pseudomonadota > Betaproteobacteria > Burkholderiales > Comamonadaceae > Variovorax > Variovorax sp. RCC_210. Next base: position 173,107 of record NZ_JBFUPJ010000007.1, read on the forward strand.
CTAGCCGTTTCTCCAGTGTCCACAACTCGGCTCTTGGCGTTATCAGGGTGGAAGCCAACAAGGTAATGTCCACAAGTCCACAACCCAATCCGACGAGGCGTTCCTTCTCAATGAAGATCAGCACTTCTCGAAGGCTTGCTTGCTGCATGTGCTGTAGACGCTCCAAATTAGCGAGGGTCTGCGTTCGCGATGGTGGAGTTCCGCACGCTAGCTCTCCGAGCACCATCGGATGTATCCGCACCTGAGGAATGAAATCTGGTCTGCTTTTCGCAACCTCGCGGCCGCTCGCCCAAGATCGCCATCGAGTTCCGTTTCGAGCGTCAGCCTGTGTGTTACTTCGCTCGTGACCTTTCGACGGTTGTTTCGGTTGATACCTCGGTCTGGGTCAACCATTTCCGGCGCAATAGCGCCGCTTTGGTCCAAATGCTGCTTTCGATCAGATGCGGTCCGCCACTGCCGCGCTGTACTGGCAGATGTATTGCCGGAGTACGAGCGATCACGGAAGAAAGGGGAGAGTCGTACTCATAAAAAGCCGCCGGAGTGCGACTTATGGCTGCATGGCCGGCCTTCAAAAGCAACAGAACCGCATGCAAGTGGGACTCATTGCCGGAATAGTGGGCAGAGGCCTCAGCGCCGTCCGTCCGCGACGTAGAGGGGCTAGCGATCTCTTCAAGAGCGTGAACGGCCTCTTGGTCGGTTCAAAGCCTTGTCATGAAGTCGGAGTGTCGCGGCTTGCCCGAGGCCCAACAAGCCAGGGGCAGATGCGAGATGTTCTCAAAATAGGCAACGAGAGTTGTGTTGACAACCAAATTGTTTATGTTCTGCTAGCTACAGATCGGCCAATTTCGCCGACAACAAATGAATTTAGAATTTAACATAAGATTCAGAGCCCGGGCCGTTTCCACCGTAGGGGAGGGTGGAAGCCATTGCGCCTTGAGGGCTCGGTGCTCCGAAAAGCATAGCGGCGCCCAGGGCCATCATGACAGCTGCGACGGCATGCCGCAGCTGCTGCGCCATGCGAAGCCAAAGCTGTTTTGCGTCGGGAGTCTTCGCGCGTGCGGCGTGAAGTTCTGCAATGACGCTCAGCGGGTCCTGCTGGGCCATCTCGGCCAGCTTGGCCGCGATCAGGTCATCCGGGCTGGATCGCCCTGAACGCCAGTTCGTGACGGCGGTGGGCACAACGCCCAGTTCCTTTGAAAGCCTGTAATCGCTCTCGATGCCTTGCGCTTTTTTGGCTCGGTCGAGTAGCTGTTTCGTCGTCTGCATGGTGCCCACCTCGTACGGGAAATTCCCGCGATTCCCGTAACGTACGGCAAAACCCTTGAGCCATCAATGCTCATGGGCCTTGTGTACTCAAGACCCGTGAGGTATCGTCCGGCCGCCGCGGCGGGTTTTTTCTCCCTCCCACCTCGATCCGTCGCGGCCTTCTGATCGAGGGGGAGGGTAGAGGTGGGCTCTATGCAAAGTACGGTAAAGGCGGCGGCCGGCGTCCGGTGGGTCGGCTGCAACATGTGCGACTGGTCGGGCTGGTCCGACGAGTGCGAGCAGGACGGCTCTGTAGCGAAACAGGGCGACTTGTGCCCCGAGTGCTTCTCCACCGTCGCGGAAGCGAGCGACAGCGAGATGGGCGGCGCCGAATGAAAACGACCGTCAAGCTCGACAACCTGCGCGCACTCGTCATCGAGCCGCAGGGCGAGGGCGTCAAGCTCTCGATTCGCGTTGGTGCTGTCGTGGTCGGAACGATGGTGCTCGACAAGAACGCCGTTGGCGCCGTGCTCTCCGGCATCGAACACGCTGGCGGCCTGCCGGCGTCGATGCTGTGAGCGCCGGCGTGCCGGTGGTCCCGGCAAACCTGTTTATCGCGGACGTGATCGAGGCAACGGGGGAAGTTTTCGAGCTTCCCCCGCTGCTTCGGCCCGGTCGCCCGAGCATCGTTGGAGTGACCGGACGCACGGTGTGCGGCATCCGCATGAACGGTGCGGTGTGCATGGCGCCCATGGGCACCCGCTGCTCTGAATGCTCGGCGCGCGGGCTCACGTGAAACAGGCAATCGTGGCGCCGCAGTTCGGCGTGTGGTCGTCCCTGGCGCCGCTGACGGACAACCCGGCCGCACAGCCGCCCAAGCCGGCGCCGTGCGTGCTGGCGCATCTGCGCATCCTGCGCAATGAGGCAAACGCCCGGGCCGTCGCCCAGGTGAAGCGCGCTCCCCACGTCTGGCGCCTGTGAGCCTCGAAAGCTACCTCGATCGGTACGACAAAACCCGCCTGCGGTGGGTGATCGATCGGTTTCCGCTTTCGTGGCAGGCCAGGCTTACAAAGTCCCTCGAAAAGCTGTCGGACCTCAACTACTACCGCTGGAAAGAGCGCGTCTTGCAGCTGACGGAAGCGGAGCGCGCCGGCCTGCGCCCCGACGCCACGGACGCGGATATCTGCGCGGCGGCCGAGCTGACCGCGAACGACTTCGCGCGCCGCCTGCGCCACATGCGCGCCATTGCGGAGCGCAGCGAAGGGCATGCCCCCATGCGCGTGCGCTACGGCCCGGGCTGGGTGGGCCTGTGGCTCTCGCATCAGGCGCGTGCGCTGATGGAGGCGCGCGGCATGCTCGACCTGTGGCCGGCCGGCCCCACCGTCACGCGGGCTGGCGCGGTGGCGCGCATGGCGTGCGCGCGCTGGTGGCGCCGCACGCTGCGCAAGCTGCACGCGCGCACCGTTGAGGCCTGCGCCATCGGTATCGGCCTGGTGGGCAAGCATGCCGGGCTCTACGCGAGCGATGAGGCCGTACGGCGCCGCGCTGGCCAGAACGCGCGCAATGCCGCGTCCCTCGAATCCGTCACGGCCGTGAACGACCTTGGCCAGTCGCGCACGCTGGCCGAGCTGGCGGCCACCGGCACCGCGAACAAGGCGATTCGGCGCGTAGAGCTGCTCACGCGCATAGCTGGTTTCGAACTGATCGCGAAAGACCTCGGACACGCTGGCTGCATGGTCACGATGACGTGCCCGAGCCGGTTCCACAAGAAAACAACCCGCAAAGGACGCGTGTATGACAACCCACGATATGACGGCTCGACCCCTGCTGAAGCGCAACGCTATCTCTCTCTCGCTTGGGCTCGATTCCGATCTGCCGCGGCTCGCAGCGGCCTGGACCTTTACGGCTTCCGAATCGCAGAACCCCAGCACGATGGGACACCGCATTGGCATTGCCTGCTGTTCTTCCGTGAGGGGCTTTTTGGAGACTTGTCCGAGCTGGTCCGGCGCTATTTCCTTGACGCTGATTCCCCGGACGAACCGGGCGCGCAAAAGCACCGCGTTGACTTTGAGCTGATCGACTGGGCGAAGGGCTCGGCGGTCGGCTACGTCATCAAATACGTGTCGAAGAACATCGACGGCCACGGCGTGGGCCTCGACCTGTTCGGCAATGACGCGATCACCAGTTCGCAGCGCGTGGAAGCCTGGGCCTCAACGTGGCGCATTCGGCAGTTTCAGCAGATCGGCGGCGCGCCCGTGGGCGTGTGGCGCGAGCTGCGCCGCATCAACCCGGAGAACATGAGCGAGCACGCGCCCGAAGCGCTGCGCGTGGCGGTGTCGGCCGTGAACGCCACGGGCGAGCCAGGCATGCAGGCCATCGCCTGGAAACGCTATATCGCAGCGCAGGGCGGCATTGGTTGCCCGCGCGCCGCCATGCGCATGCGGCTGCTGAAGGGCGAGCGCAGCATGGCCGATGCCGGCAGGGTGGGGCGCTACGGCGAGCCCGTGCCGGCGCGGCAGCTGGGCGTCGATGCGCACGGCGTGCAGCTGTTTCGCAATCACATCCACGTCATGAACCCGGCCGCGCCAGCGTTCGAACGGAAGCTATTCGCGTCCGTCGAATCGGAGCGCTGCACCTGGGTCGTGACCCAAGGGACGAAGGATGAGGCGCAGCGCGCCGCCGCGTCCGTATTCGAGCGCAGCGGCGAAGCCGCGAGCACTCGGATTCATGTCAATAACTGTACGCACCGGGACCTCTCGCGAGTCAGTGAGTGGGCCCCCGTTCGTGAGTACAGGCCCAGATTGCGGCGCTTTGCCGCAAGACCGAAGCCACCGGCACCCGTGGCGCTACAGGAAACCGAAGATGACAACCCCTACTGAGCACAGTGAAGCCGATCAGGCCCTGATCGATGAGCTGAAGCGCATCGAAGAAGAAGGCCCCCACGCCTCCGACCCGCGCACGCCCGCGGTCGATCTGGCCCGCGCGCTGCGCGCCTGGTTCGAAGCCTAAGTCGTGGCCGCCGAAAAGATCGGCGACGGCAAGTGCCCGCTCTGCGCGGGCGCTATGCGCGTCTCCCTGTCGAAGAACGGCCTTGCGGTCATGACGTGCAACAGCTGTAACTGCCAGCTGTTCGCGCGATCGGGCCGCTCGGATGAGCTGCTACGCGCCTGTATCACTCGGGCCGCCAACGCGCCCGAGCTGGCGCCCGCACCTACCCCCGCACCAACGCCCGTTGCGCCTGCTGCGCCCGCGGCACCCGTGCCCGCTCCCGCGGCGCGGAAACCTTTCGGAATGTTCACATGGCCTTGACCAACACCCCCGACGTGACCGACGTAGTTGCGAAGCCCGCGGGCGGCGCCGCGCCGGAAAGCCTCGACAACATCGCGCGTGAGGCCGACATGCTCGACACGTCGCCGGAGCGCGAAGCCCAGGCCGGCCAGGTCGCGCAAGCCGAACAGGTCACGGCCAACAACGAAAGCGAATTGCTCGTCACGCTTCAGGCGATACGCGCGATGGCGTTTCCGATGTTGGCCATGGTCACGGACGAACAGCGAATGAACGCGCTGGCCGGCGTGTGGAATGACGGCGTGCTCGGCGCCTCGGCCGCGGCCGGCGCGGCCGTGCTGGAAAAGCACGGCTGGACCATGGGTTCGCTCATGGGCGACTACGGCTGCTACGTCATGTTGGTGGCCGCGCTCGCGCCGCCCATCGTGATGACGAAAAAGATTCTGGAAGCGCCGAAGGAAAAAGCTCGGGCCCCAGCACCGACGCCGGCCCCGACGCCCGGCGCGCCGGCATGACGTGCGCGCTGAATGACTCGGAGCTGTGCCTTGTGGCTCTGGTGTTCGGATTGATCATGCTGGCGGTGCTCGGGCTCGCTGTCTACGCGGCTTGGCTGGGGTGGCGCTACGACCTTTTCAACCTCGGCGGGGCCGCGCCGGCTCGGCCGCCGCTTGCCGTGCGCAAGGTGAGGAGGGGGCGCCATGGACAACAGCAATAAGCCGAGCCTGCGCCTGTACTGCGGCGCGACAGGCTCGGGCAAGGGCGTCAGCCTGCGCGAATACATGCGCGGGCTGCGCCCTGCGCGCCTGCTGGTGTGGGACCCGCTGGGGGAGTACGGGGACCTGGTGGCGGTCACCACGTCGAACCTTGGCGATGTGGCGCGCCAGGCGAAGGGCAAGGCCTTCAAAGTCGCCTACTACCCGGGCCCGGACGCTCGTACGTACGATGAAAAGTTCGCGATCTTCTGCCGCATCGCGTTCGCGGCCGGCCGCCTGGTCATGCTGGTGGAAGAACTCGCGGATGTGACGTCTCCCACGCATGCGCCGATGGCCTGGCGCCAGTGCACGAAAAAGGGCCGGCACGCGGGCTTGCAGATCGTCGCGGCCACACAGCGGCCGGCCGATATCGATAAGCACTTTCTCGGCGGCTGCACGTACATCCGCTGCTTCACACAGCGGTTTCCGGCTGACCGCAAGGCCATGGCCGGCGCCATGTCTGTGCCGGTCGCCGATATCGAGGGCCTGCACACCATCGAGCAGGGCAACGTGACGGTGTTGAACTGGATCGAGCGCGATTTCCGTACCGGAAAAACCACTCGCGGCAGCAAAAAAATGTCCGGAAAGTGAGTGAGCTACGTAGGCCCTACGTACGGGCCTCGGCGCTATGTGTTGTACGGGCCGCTGGGTGGTAATGGCGGCTCCTTCACCTCACCATTCACAGGACCGCAAATGCAAAGCAAGCTCAAAGACGCGCTGATGACCACCGCTGTCGTTCTCGCAACGATCTACGTGCTGAACAAGGTTTCGTTCACGCGCAACGTCGTGCAGACCGCACTGGCCTAAAGCCCGTCGCCTGCCCCTCAACCCTCAAGGAAACACGCGATGACCCGCAAGGTACAGCTGAACCAAATTCAAAACGTCGGCCCGGTGTCGCGTGCAACCATCCGTCTGCCCCTGGGCATGACGTACAACAAAATTGTCATCTTCACTGCAGGCAACATCACCGCCGCGCTGCTGTCGAACATCGTGCTCAAGGTCAACGGCTCGGAGCGCCTGCGCTGGAAGTCGTACGCCCAGCTGGCCGCGCGCAATGCCTACAACGGCAACGCCACCGACGCCAACGTGTTGGAGCTCGACTTCATGGAGCGCAACGGCAAGGACGAGGCCTCGATGACCCTCGGCGCCTACGCGGCCACCGCCGAAGCCGGCGTGCAGGACATGACGATTGAATTCGACATTGCCACGTACACCGTGACGGCTGCATCGGTCATCAAGGCCGTGGCCGAAGTGGACGTGCCGAGCGCAAACCGCCTGATCGTGCGCAACCGCTTTTTCCAGAAGACCCTGGCCGGCGCCGTCGAAGAACAGGTCATCATTCCTTTCGGCCTGAACGGCGAGCAGCTGAAGCGCATGTACGTGTTCGGCACGCTGGCCAACATCGACACGATCCGCGTGCGCCGCGAGGGCGCCGACGAGTACGAAGCGCTGACGCAGATCCAGAACGAATTTTTCGAGAAGACGTACGGCAAGGTGCCGCAGGCCGGCCTGTTCGTCGTGGACTTCACCGAACACAACCTCATGGGTCACATGCTCAACACGGCGAACATCAACGTCGGCGGCAAGTCGATGCCCATCCAGAACCTGGACATTCGTCTGAAGACGCTGGCCGCGGGCACGTTCGATATCTACACCGAATCGATCACGCTGAACGACCGTCCCTGATCGTCGGCACCAACAAAAGGAGCTGATATGGCATGGGGATTTGGGTCGCAACAGACCGACTATTTGGGCCTTGCGGGAACTGACGACCTCTCGGGCGGCGTCTTTCAGACGCTGGGCGCCTACGGCGGAAACCAGGTGAGCCTGGACGAAGCTCGCGACGTGGCGAACGGTTCGTATGACTACGTGAACGGCAGCGCCGGCAGCGGTGGCATCACCTCGTTCTTCATGCCGCGCGATGCCGTCGAACAGGCGCGCATGGGCGCCGGCTATCCCGACAACGGAAAGTCCTGGGACTGGAACGCGGCGACGATGGGCGTTTCTCGCCTGATCGACAGCGCGAGCCGGGCCTACGCCGTGGCGAATGGCGGCCTGGCGCCGACGTACGCGGGCCAGAACGGGCTGACCTACCAAAACGGCCGCCAGGTGCGCTCGCTGTCGGTGGGCTCCAACCTGCTGCCCCTGCTGCTGATCGGTGGCGCGTTCCTCCTGCTGAGCAAGAAGTAATGGCCGGCGAGCTGTCCGGCGCCGCACAGGGCGCGGCCATTGGCACGACGATCATGCCCGGCTGGGGCACGGCCATCGGCGCGGTGGCCGGCGCCTTCATGGGCGGCACCAGCGGCGGCAGCGCCAGCGGCGGCGGGGCCTCGGCCACACCGCAGGCTACGCAAGCGGCGGTGTTCGGCTCTGGCCTCGATGGCTCGGGCTGGCAAGTCATCCTCGGCAACAACAACAACGCCACGCTCGACAACCGCCAGGACAAGACCATTCGCAGCGAAGGCCCGATTGCATCGGCCAACCCCAGCGCGGGCGCGAAAAGTCCGTACGGCAGCTACTACGACGATCCCTATGCCTCCGGTGGCCTCGGGCTCGATTCGCTGGGCCTGGGCGGCGTGCCGCCCATCGTCTGGCTGGTGCTTTTCGGGGCCGTCGCGTGGAAGCTGTCCAAGTCCAAGAAGTGACCGCGGCCGATGCCGCGGCCACCATGCGCGCAGCGGGGCTGCGCGCGCCGCTCGCTTGCGATACGCCCGAAGGCATCGCGGCGCACGGCCAGTGCTTCGAACTGCGCACGCCCGCGGGCGTCGGCGTGTTCGTGGCGCGCGTCAAGGGCGAGGTGCTGTGGATCGATGGCGCAGGCTCGCGCAGCGGCGCGGGGCTGACGGAAGTTGGCCTTGCCCTGTTCGATGAAATGGCGAAGCGCTGCGGCTGCACGCACGTGGCCTTCGAAACGCGGCGCGTGGGCCTGGTCAAAAAATCGAAAAGCGCCGGCTACAGGGTGGCCGGCTTCATCATGAAAAAGGCGGTCGCATGATCTTCAAACGCTGGGAGCGCCGTCACTGCGCGGACCCTCTCGAAACGCGGCTCTACAAGGGCGGCGGCGGTGGATCGAGCGCTTCGCTTTCGACTACCACTGTCAACCAAGACAGCCGGGCGGTGCTTCAGGATGCCGTGCAGGTCGGCAGCGGCTCGACGGCCACGGTCAACATGTACAGCGCCGATGCCGAGGTGCTGAAGACGCTGGCGGGCACGCTGCCCGATGCCGTCACGGCCCTGGGCCAGATGAGCGCCACCACGCTGCGCGACGTGGGCGGCGCGGTCGTGAACCTGAATAAGGACAGCATCGCGGCGAACTCGAAAGCCTGGGACAGCACCTTGCAATTCGGGGCGAACGTGGTCGACAAAATGATTGACCAAATGTCCGAAGGCTACGCGCTGGCCGGCAAGGCGGTGGACAGCTTCACCCCCACCGAAAACAAGAACGCCGATATTGGCAAGTACGCCATGTTGGCCGCCGCGGCGGTCGCTGCGGTCGTGCTGCTGAAAGGCTCCAAATGATCGAAATTCTGAGCGGCACGTGGGCGGCCGGCGAAACCAAGACGTTCCATATCAACGGCCAGCGCCTCGAAATTCTCGATGCGCAATACGCTCTCGACGTGTACCTCATGGACAAGTCCGGCGCGCAAATGTCGATCATGAAGAACAGCGAGGCGTCGTTCTTCAGCCAGCCGAAAGAGGGCTTTAACTCGCTGCAGATTTACAGCGCGCAAGCGCAGTTCATCCGCTTCTTCGTCGGTTCGGGTGACGCGGGCACGCGGCGCATTTCCTCGACGGTGCAGATCATCGACGGCGAACGCGCGCGCGCTCTCGCCGGTATGGCGTTCCTTGCCTCCACCTATCAGGCGGCCGTGGCGGCCACAAATTCGTACTGCCAGGTGTTCAATCCTGCGGGCTCGGGTCGAAGGGTCATCGTGAACAGCGTGACCATGTCTAGCAGCCTGACAACGCCCGTGAGTCTCGGTTTTTCGACCAATGTGCTAACTGGCGACGTGACTTCGGGGCGCAGTAGCAGCCGACTCTCCGGGTCGCCGCTGGGCGTGGCGCTGGTGAAGACTCAGGCAAGCGGCGCGGCGCTGCTGACGGGGAATCTCATGTTCAACGTGAATTTGCCGGCCGGCGCGCCCGTGCTGTTTCAGCCGAAGGGCGCGCCGCTGATCGTTCTGCCGGGATACAGCTTGATGGCGTTTGCCAACAACGTGAATGTTGACCTGACGGCCTCTTTCGAATTCACGGAAGAAGTCATCTGATGAGCAGCGCCCGCGTCCTTGTGTCGTTCGCAGTGCTGGGCCTCGGCGCCCTGGCGCTCGCGGCGTACGCGCGCGGGCAGCACACCAACGCGGAATTCGAAGAGGCGCCCTCCGACAGCGGCGGCGCGTGGGGGTCCTTCGATCCCGGCGCCTGGATCGATGCAGCGTTTCCCATCGATGACATTTCCCAATCTATCGCGAACCTCGGCAGCGAGGTGGAAGCCATGACACAGCAGCCCTCCGGATTCAGCATCGATGCGAACGTGCGCGCGTTCCTCGAAACCATCAAGCAATGCGAGGGCACCGCGAACGCTGCGGACCCGTACCGCGTCTGCTACGCCTACCGGCACACCGTGCAGGACCTGTCCGACCACCCGGCCGTCACGGGCGAATGGCGCGGCGAGACGCTGCCCCCAGCGATGTGCGCGGCCTCGGGCTACGGCCCGGGCTGCGTGAGCACGGCGGCCGGCGCGTACCAGTTCATCAAGCCCACATGGCTGAAGCTCAAGGCCAAGCTCGGGCTCTCCGACTTCGGCCCCGCATCGCAGGATGCGGCGGCGGTGCAGCTGCTGCGCGACTGCGGCGCCTATGGCCGGCTGGCCGTGGGGGACCTGGCCGGCGCCGTGCGGAAGGCCTCTTCCCAGTGGGCCAGCTTGCCGGGGTCGACGGCGGGGCAGGGTGGCCGCTCCATGGGCCAGGTGCAGGCCTGGTACGGCGGCTTCGGTGGCGGGGCCGCATGAAGCAATCCGAACTCCTGATCGTGTGCGCGGTCGCTGCGGCGGCCGGCTACTACTTCTGGAAAGTCAAGCCGGCCGCAACGCCTGCGGCGCCCGCCGTGCCGTCGCCGGCCGGCGCGCAGCTGCAAGCGCAGGTCGGCCAGCTGCAAGCGGAGATTGACGCGGCGAAAGCTGTCGTTCCTACCCCCACATGAAACTGAACACCGACACCAAGGTCATCATCGCGGGCGTGCTCGTGCTCGGCGTCGGCGCCTGGTATGTGCAGCGCCAGGCGCGCGCCGCGGCAAGCGGCCTTGTCGACGGCGTCGCCGCCTCGTTCGATGGCCTGTACACGAGTCTGGCGGGCGGCCTGGGCGGCGCCTGGGATTCCGTGGGCAACACCATCAGCGGCGTGGGCACCAGCATTCGCAGCGGCGGCGACGCGGTTGCGTCCGCGCTGGGTGTGCAAGGGACCATCGATCCGGTGACGGGCGACTACGTGCCGTACGGTGCGCAGCCCAACGCGCCGCCCGGCAAGCCTTACAACGTGCCGTGGTATCTGGGTGGTGGCCACTCAGACATTTTCAGCGCGGACGGAACCTATCTCGGCCCGGGCGTGTGGGGCTCCACCGCCACGCGCCAGGCCGAACAAGCGGACGTGCGCCGGCTTGACAACGCCATCGCGGACGGCAGCTATCAGGCGCCGCGGCCGTGGTGGTCCTATCTCACCCTCAACATGGCAACCTGACCAATGGACATTCTTCTCAAACGAATTCGCGAGCCCTCCACCTGGGCCGGTATCGCCGCGCTCGGCGCACTGTTCGGCCTGCCGCCCGACACCATCAGCCTCGTGGGGCAGGTGGCCATGGGCGTGGGCGGCCTGGCCGCCGTCGTGCTGGCCGAGAAGAAGCCGGCCGAGAAAAAGCCATCGTGAATTCGCCCGAACTGCTGGCCGTGTGCGCGGCCTCGATGGTCGGTAGCGCGCTGGCGGTTTGGGGCGTGGTGCGCCATGAACTGCACAGCATGCGCGCCGAGATTCAGCGGGCGCATGCCCGCATCGACGTGTTGCCGCATGCGCGGCCTGTGGGGGTGAAATGAAAGCCTGGATTCCGACGCTGCCTGAGATTGGCCGAGAAACCATCATCATCATGGCCGGCGCGCTGATCGCGGCCCTGGTGCTCTCGCGCATGCCCAAGGTGCGCGACTTCATCCAAAGCAACACCGCTTTCGGCGGCTGTAACTGCGACAAAGAGGCGGCCTAGGTCCCATAATCGGCGGCCATGAAAACCGCCTGTTTACTCGTTGTCGCCGTCGCCCTTGGTGGGTGCGCCACATCGCGCACGATCACTGGCCAAGACGGCAAGCCGGTTCACAAAATCTCGTGTGACGGGGCAGTGCAGAGCATCGACGCATGCTATGAAAAAGCCGGTGAGCTGTGCGGCAGCGCCGGCTATGACGTGTTGAATCAGGGTGGCGATGCCACCCCCTTTTTCTTCGCCTCGGGGAACTCGTTTTCGTCGGGCGCCGTGATCACTCGCACGGTGTTCGCGCGCTGCCGGACCTAGACCGCGTACACGGGCGCGTTCGCGCTGCCCCAGTCGTATTCCGTTTCGAGCCGGGCCACCACGCCCGCCAGGCGCTCGCATTCCCGTTTCCATGCTGCGGCCTCGGCCGCGCTTTGCCGTGCCGCGTTGAAGGCGTCGGCCTCGATGTGCTGCACGCCGTAGAAGCTTTCCCAGTAGAGCGCCAGCTCGATGGGCCGCGGCGCGGCGCCACGTGCCCGCCAGCGCGCGAACGTGCGCGGGCTGACACCTAGGTAGCGGGCCAGCGCTTCAGGCCTGTGGGCGCTGGCCTCGATCAACACGCTAAGCGCCGGCAGCGAGCGGGGCGCGCGGAAAAGCTGTTGCACGGTTGTCCCTGTTGTTCTTCGTCGGTGTGGGAGAACTTTGGTTTGCAACAAACCGTAACGCAATCCCATGAACAAGCGACTTACCGCCGCGGCAGATTGCAGCTATTTCGCGAAGAATGCGGCGTGTGCGGCATTTAACATAAGATATCTTGTGTTAGTTCATTCGCAAGCCTACCCGCTACTTCGCAGGCATCGACATGATCAACTGCCCCTGCGCATCGCGCACCAACGTGCCATTCGATTTCATGACCGGCGGAGCCGTCCCGGTCTGCACCGGCACGGAAAGAACGCTCCTGCGAGTGCCTTGCGACGTGAAGACATGCAGATAAAACAGCCCCTCGCGTTCGCTCAGCAGAATCACCTTGGCTTCGGTTCGCTTGCCGGTCGGCAAGATCAGCGTCCTGTCCCCCTGGATGGACAGGCCGGGTTCGGTGCTAAGCGTCACGGAGGCGCCATTGGCGTTGGTCACACCTTCGAACACCAGTGCGACGGAGATCGTGCGTCCGACTTGCGATACACCGTCGACGCGGTAGCTCACGCTGACCCCGGAGCCGTTTGGCTTTTCCGGTGCTTGGGTCATGGCCGCCGGCGCAGCATTTGCCGCGGGCGTCGCTATTGCGAACGTTACCGCGATCAACGTGACCGCGGCAGCGACGGCACGGGCGCATGTTTTCTTCATTGTGTTCATCTTTGGTTGATGGTGAGGTCGAAGCACGCCTCGGTGCGGCTGATGTCATGAACGGCGACGAGATAGTCGCTGCCCGAGGTCAACTCGACGAGCACGGTCGGCGAGTCGCCGCGATTGAACTTTGAAACGCGGCCGCCCCGGAAGAAGTCGAGATCGAGGTTCGCTCCGGCGCTCTTCGTCGCCAATGTCCACGCATACTCGTGTTTTCCGGCCGGCGCTGGGGCCGCGGTGAAGTGGAAGAACCTGAAATTGCCAATCTTGTTGTCCGTGCCGCCAACGTTGCTCAGGCAGGCCGACTTCACAATGCCGACCTGCATTTCGACATGCATCGGCAGAACGCCCGGCACCGCCGGCAAACCGCCTGCGTTTGTTTCCAGCAACCCGAAGGGGTCGTTGGGCGCGTCGTTGATTTGCTGTGCGCGAAGCAATGCAGCCAGCGCGGGCGCATTTGCCGGAGCGAGCGCATTGAATGCGGCCGCAAAGGCGTGGATGGTCGTGAAGGCGGTGCCGCCTTTAAGCCGTTCGCTGATCATCGCGTCATGGATCGGCTTGAACCCGACCCGGTCGTTCAGCATCCAGAAGATCCACTGCACCGACTGCTCGCTGTACCAGCCCGTGTTGGCCGTGGGCGCTTCCCGAAGATCGAACGTGCCGCCGCTGCTTTGCGCCGGGCCTGACGAATCCGTGTAGTTGCTGCGCCCGAGTGCAATGCCCGACCAGCCGTTGCCCCAACCTTCGGAGAACGCCAGGCGGGCGTCCAGGCGATCGCCGTCTTTGTGAGAGCCGCCGATCGAGTCGTTGCGGCTGAACGCGGACTGGTAGTAGTGCCCCCATTCATGAACGATGACGTGCGCATCGAACTCGTCGGTATCGCCGTTTTCCTCGCCGAGCACGTAGATCACCGAACCTGTGGGTTGGCGTGAATGGTGGCTGATGCCGATCTGCCCGAGCGCCTTGTCGCCAGGCGCCGCGCGGTTGTTGATGCTCCAGAACACCTTCAACGCCGGAAACTGCGTCGCCGGCGCAACCGACACCACCTTCAGCATGGCGGTGTAGATCGAGTCCATGACTGCGAACGGCGCCGCCGCGCGAGGCCCGGTGTAAGACTCCGTGCCCCAGCCCGACGCTGCGTGCACGTTGTGCGTCGACGCCGCGTTGCCTGAAGAGAACACGGCGGAACCCACCGAGTACAGGGCATCGCTTTTGGTGTTGTCGCTCACCTTGACGTCCCAGCCCGGACTCGCGGCGGTGCCAGCACGGACGGCTTGTGCCTGTATGCGCACCTTCATCGACGTCCGCGCGGGCACAGGCACCGTATAGGCCCCTTGATCGTCGGTGGTCGTGCTTGCGAGCAATGCGTCGTTGGCATCGACTACCTGGACCGATGCGCCTCGCACTGGCTTGGCGACCGTGTCGGCATAGACCAGCGGACCTCGGACGTTGGGTACGAAGTCATAGGTGGCTTTGCCGCTCAACGTGACGCTGCTGACGACCGGTTGCGCTGGCGTGGGCGGTAGAGCCACAGGTGTCGGAACAGGCTGCGGCGTCGGAACAGGCTGCGGCGTCGGAACAGGCTGCGGCGTCGGAACAGGCTGCGGCGCGGGAACGGGCTGGTCCGCTGTAGCGACTTCTTGGCCGGCAATCGGCGCTAGCGAAGCAGCCGGCGTCGATTCAGTCGCAACCGGCAGCACCGCCGGAGCCGGGTCGGACGCAGAAGCCACCGCCTGCGGCGCCGTCATCGGCGCAAAGGTTGCCCCACCCCCACTGTCCCCTCCTCCGCATGAGGCCAACGAGACAACCGCACCCGCAATAAAGAGCGTGGCACGCCACCTGAACCCCACCACCGTGGCCACCGTTGGCTTTTTCCTCACGTGATGTTCGAACGACGCAGACCTGTCTTCCATACCCACTCCCCTGCCAATTTCAAGTTTGAATTTCTGTTCGCCACCGATGCGGCCGATGCGTCCGTCGAGGCGATGCGCTCCGGCAACTCAGGAGAACGAATGGGCCACCGCTTCGGCACGCGCGTGCATGCGTGCTGTCGGCTGCGCGAAGGCGTTTGAATGCGCATGGGCATGCACCGGCGAGCGATGCGAAGCGTTCAGCGTCGGCTGTTGTTCCCGGGCGCGCTGCAGCAGCGCCTGCATGCGAAGGTCGAGTTCGATGTCGCGCCCGTTCAGCACCGAAAAATCGAACAGCGGCGGCGGTTGAAAGTGCTGGCCCGGCGCGATGTGCGACATCCAGTCGAGCGCGTCGGTGAGCAGGAAGGTAGGAATGCCGAGTGCGCGGGACACGGCGGACAGGCAGTTCCACGTCAGGAAGTCTTCGTCCACCAACAGGAGCAGGTCGAAACGCTGACCTTTGCCCAAGGCCGCAAGCAGCTCAGACGGGCCGGCGAACAGCACGGTGGCATAGCCCCATTGCTCGAGCTTGCTGCGCAACTGCAGTCGCTGGAGTTCTTCGCTGTGGACAAGAGCCACGACAGCCGGAGCGCGCATTTCGGTCATTGGGTAATTTCGCAAGGCGCCCTGACGGGCAAGAGTTGGCAAAGGATGACTGGGTTGAAAGTTATTTTTCAACTGCCAATCGAAAATTGGATTTCAGACCTTTTGGCAAAACCACATTTCTAGAAATTCAGATTTCTCTTAAAGCAGCTGTCAAATCGGGCTTTGCTCGAGGTTTTAGTCAATCGTTTAAAAATTCACGCCACTCGGCTTTGCCGTCTGTGAATTTTTTCGACGATCTCGTCGTTGCCTCAGTCCTCTGATCCGACCCTTTCGATCCCTCAGTGCGGACCGGACTCTATTTCGGCGACTTGATTTCCAGAATAGGACTGCTCCTAAAGGCAGAAATCGCTGGGGCGCCTTGGTCGTGCCGATTTTTGTTCGTGAGAAATATCACAACCCGCCAAATGCATTGGCGCCATCCCCAAGCGGACTTTTCCCAGCGCTTCCCTGCTACGGAGCGCCGCCAACCGACTTGCGCGCGAACACGCCATCGAAAAAGCAGGGCCACCCGAATGGGACGAATCCTGTCCCACCAAATCCTCTTAAGCGCGGGGCCTTTTAGTCCTACTCTTATTCCTGCATCGGTTTCACGTCGATAAAGTCCCGCCCCGAAGCACACCAACGAGAAACAAATTGACACTTACCAAGGTCGGCGCGGCCATCCGTTTCCAGAAACTCCGAATGCTTGTGCTGAGCCGCGAAGGGCGCGTGGCGCGCCAGATCGGCGCCAACCTCGAATGCCTGGGTGTTAACCACCAGGCGCACGCCGCGACCTTGGCCGAATGCGCATCGGAACTGCTCGCGCGAGAAACCGAAGTGGTCGTTGCCGAGATTCATTCGGACTACAGCGACGGGCTGATGCTCCCCGGGCTCCTCAGGGAGCTGAACGCAACGGGCAGACTCAAGCGCATTCCGCATGTCCTATGGACCGGGGAAGCCGCCGGCCAGGTGGATGGTTCGATCTCGGGTTTTCAAGATTCCGTCGCGGACGCCCTCGCCCCGCAGGCCTGGGATCACACGCTGAACGGCGTCTCCGTGAGCGCCCTTGTCTCCCACGCGCGGCTGGCGCTGGCGGTCGGCATCCAGGTGCAGATCGCGCCTGATAGCCGCCTCGAAAGCCTGGAGGCCGGCTTGGGCAACCTGCTGGACTTGCCTCGAGTTGCACAACCCGTGCACACGCCCTCGGCCTCACGCAGCATCCCCACCGAAGACGACGTGGTGAGCGCCCTGACCTCCGGCGATGGCCTGCGCGTGGTGTTCCAGCCGCAGTACGACCTGGTGAGCCGCGCTGTGGTGGGCGCCGAGGTGCTCATCCGCTGGAAGCACACCCGTTACGGAGAGATTCCGCCCGCGGTGCTGATCCCCATGGTCAATCGCCTCGGGCTCGACCTGCTGCTGTTCAGCTACATCGAAAAGCGCGCCATCGAGACCTTGCTCGCGCTGGACAAGGCCGGCATCGACATTCCGTTGGCCGTGAACGCCTCCGCCAAGACCATCTGCACGCCCGGCCTCGCTGAACGGCTGGCCGGCAAGATGAAGCGCGCCGGGCTGCCGGCCCGGCGCCTGAAGATCGAGCTGACCGAAGAGTTCACCTCGGTCGACGAGCTCAGCCTGTCGGCATCGCTGACCGCGCTGCGTGGCAGGGGCATCCAGGTGTCGCTCGATGATTTCGGAGCCGGCTCGGCCACGTTGGCGCTGCTGTCGCAGATGCCCTTCGACGAGATGAAGATCGACGGCACGTTGGTGCGTGCGGTGGCGCTCACGCCGGCGTCGCGCGAGATCATTGCCGGTACCGTCGCGCTGGCGAGGTTGTTCAACCTGCGGCTGGTCACCGAAGGCATCGAAGACGAAACGACCATCGCGCTGCTGTGCCAGCTCGGCTGCCGCGTCGGCCAGGGGTACGCGTTGGCGCGGCCCATGGAGAGCGCGGACTTCATGAGCAGCACGGCCATCGCGCAGGCGCTCGAGGCCCACCTGCCCGCCTAGCCACGCGCCTCACGCCCGTTCGGCTCGCCCTCGCGTCCTGCTCCCGCATTCACCGAAGTCATCGCGAAATCCAGGATGCACCGCGGCCTCGGGCGCGCAGCGAAGAAGCGCGCTCCATGACGAAAAGTTCCACAATCACCACGCGGCCCCGCTGCCAGCTGCAGCCGCCCCGACCGCGCAACACCGGGCTGGCATCCGGATTCCAGGGTCTACATACATGAAACGCCTGCGCATTGCCTTGCTCGACGACCACGCCGTGGTGCGGCACGGACTGGTCAGCCACCTGGCCGGCGAATCCACGGTCGATGTGGTCGGCTCCTACGAGAACAGCCGCGAACTCATGCGCGGCATGGCGCAGGCGCCGGCCGACATCCTGCTGCTCGACTTCTCGCTGGGTCGCGACGAACTCGACGGCGTCTCGCTCATCCGCGCGCTGCGGGCGCGCTTTCCGGACTGCAGCATCCTCGTGCTCTCCGCCCACCACGAACCCGCCACGGTGTCGCTGGCCTTGCGCGTGGGCGCGCGCGGCTTCGTGGGCAAGGACGAGGACATGACCAGCCTGATGCGGGCCATTCGCGCCGTGGCGTCCGGCGCCATCTATCTGAGTGCGGAAATGTCCTATCACGTGGCCGACGCCACCACCGCGAGCGGCGAGGCCAGGAGCGCTGCGGGTGACGACGTGCTGCAGCAGGCATCGCTGTCGGTGCGCGAGCAGGAGGTCATTCGCTGCTACCTGGCCGGCATGACGGTCACCGAAATCGCCGAGAAGTTCAGCCGCAGCATCAAGACCATCAGCGCGCAGAAAGCCACCGCGTTTCGCAAGCTGGGCGTCACGTCGAACAACGGGCTGTTCAAGATCATGAACAAGCTGGAGTAGCCGCGGTGCCCTTCTGGCGCGGCATTCGCGTTCTGCTGCTGCCGGTGCTCCTGCTGATGGCGTGCATGGCCGGCGCCGACGATGGCGATCGTGTCGACGAAGTGCTCGGCGCGCCGAACTTCACCGCCGAGGAGCGCGCCTGGATCGCCCGGCACCCCGTGCTTCGCGTGGGCGTCATCGCCGACCTGCAACCCATCGAGTACATGGAAGACGGCCATCTGCATGGCCTGTCTGCCGAGTACCTGGCCCATGTGTCGCGCAAGACAGGCTTGCGCCTCGACTACAAGCCCTACGGCAGAAAAGACGCCACTCGCTTCGACGATCTGCTCGCGGGCAAGCTCGACCTGCTCTCCGCCGTGCGCATCAACGGGCCCGAGGGCATCGACCGGCGGCTGGTCCACACGTCGGCTTACCTCGACACCACGGCCGTGGTGGTGACGCGCAAGAAGCAGGTGCTCATCTCGAAGATCGGCGACCTCGACGGCATGACGGTCACCTTGCCGAACCTCACCCGCTACAAGGACGTGATTTCCGCCAAGGCACCCGACGCCCGGCTCGTCGACGGCGGCGCGGCGCTGACCATGCTGCGGCAGGTGGCCACCGGCGAGGCCGATGCGGCGGTCGCGACCGAGGCCTACCTGCTGCCCTTCGTGAACCGCGAGTTTTCCGACCAGCTGCAGGTGTCCGGCGTGCTGACCGAAATCACGACCGAGATGGCCATGAGCCTGCGCACCGACCAGCGGGTGCTGCACGCCATCGTGCAGAAGGCACTGGCCTCGATGAGCGCCGACGAGGTTCGCACCGCGCGCGCCAGCTGGCTCCGGCACAACGCTTCGCTGCACTTCACGCTGTTCGACATCACCGACCACTATCCCCACGAGGTCGGCCTGGTTCTGCTCCTGGTGGTGCTGCTGGCCGCCATCGCGTTCCATACGCAGCGCCAGCGCCGGCGCGCGGAATTCAAGGAGCGCGCCAAGGCCATCTTCCTGGCCGTGATGAGCCACGAAATACGCTCGCTGATGAACGCGGTGCTCGCGGCCGTCGAGCTGCTGCGCCGCACCTCGCTCGACCGCCGGCAGCAGCACTTCGCGCGCCTGGTGCACAACGGCTCGAACACGCTGCTCTCGCTGGTGACCGACCTGCTGGACATCTCCAAGCTCGAAGCCAACCGCGAGTGGATCGAATACGTACCGGTGAACATCGCGACGCTGGTGCGCGATGCGGTCGACCTGCACCTGCTGCGGGCCAGGGAGAAACACATTTCCCTGACCTGGGAGGGCGATGCGAACCCGCCGCTGCTGATGCTCGACGAGGTGCGGTTGGGGCAGATCTTGCGCAACCTAGTGTCGAACGCGATCAAGTTCACCGAGACCGGCGGCGTGGCGGTGAGCTTCAGGGTGTCGAACGGTGACGCGGGGCCCAAGGCACGGATGCCCCCGCAGATGCAGCTGCACGTGGTGGTGACCGACACGGGCATCGGCATCACCCCGCAGTCGCAGCAGACCCTGTTCGATCCGTACGTGCAGGCGAAGGACAGCCACAAGCGCTCCGGCGGCACGGGCCTGGGCATGTTCATCTGCCGCGAGTTGCTCAAGCTCATGAAGGGCACGATTTCGGTGAGCAGTGAAACGGGCAAGGGAACGCGCATCGCGTTCAGCTTGCCAGCCGCGCTCGCCACGGTGGCCAGCACGGCCTCGCAACCAGAGGCCATGCAGGCGATGGCCGAGGCCCCCGAGGCCGCTCACCGCGTCGCGCCGCTGGCCGCCGGCCCGTTGCGCACGTTACGCACGCTGCGGGTGCTGGTGGTCGAAGACACGCCCATCAACCAGGCGGTGCTGAAAGATCAACTCGAAGGCCTGGGCTGCACCACGGTGATCGCCAGCAACGCGGCAGAAGGAGTGCTGCGTTTCGAACAAGGCCCGCACGACATCGTGCTGATGGACTGCGACCTGCCCGACCAGGACGGCTACGCGCTGACAGCCCGTCTGCGCGGCGTGGAACAGCAAGCCGGGTGGCCGCGCTGCCCGGTCATCGCGATCTCGGCGTTCGACGATGCCACGCACATCGAGCGCTGCTTCGAAGCGGGCATGGACGGTGTGCTGAGCAAGCCCATCGCCCTCGGCAAGCTGCAGGACACGCTCGAGCTGTGGAGCGGCGCGACGCTCTCCTTCGTCGCCCCGCTGCCCGCCGGCAAGCGCACGCTCGACGGCCCCTGGATCGCGCAGTCGCTCGAGCACGACCTGCATGCGCTGCTCGAAGCGGCAGCGCTGGGCGACATCGACGCCGCGCGCCGCGCTGCGCACCGCCTGCACGGCGCCACACTCGGCATCGGCTGGTCCGCGGTGGCGCAGGTGGCCGGCGCGCTGGAACAACTGCTGCGCGACGGCACGCACTGGGACGCCCTGCGCACGAGCACCCTGCAGGCGCTGGTGCGCAGCTTCAGGACGACCGCTTTTCCCGCACCGCCGGCGGCCGGCGTCCGATAATCGCCGGCCGGGCATCGACTGCCCACCCGTCTTCATCCGCCTGCACCTGCCCTCTTTCGCCCTCGGAGGCCGCCCCGTGACGCCACGTGCCCATCTGTCCCCCAAGCTCGCGCTGACCGCGCCGCGCGGCTTCGCGTTGCGCTACAGCGGCCAGTCGCGCTACCACTGCGACTGGCACCAGCACGACTGCGCGATGCTGCTGTGGCCGCAGACCGGCGGACTGAAGACGGCGTGGATCGACGACCCGTCCGGCGCCGCGGCCGACCGCACCGGCAGCGCGCAGCTGTCGCGCTCCATGGCCGTCCTGCTGCCGGCGGCCACTGCGCACAACACCCGGGCCAGCACGCAGAAGCAGCGCCACGGCGAGCTCTACCTCGCACCCGAAGTGCTCAAGGGCCGCGGCAGCTTCGGCGCGTTTCGCCTCGACGGCGCCACGCTGGCCATGCTCGACGCGCTGGTGTCCGCCACGCTCGACCCGCGCAGCGCCGAGCCGTTGGTCGACGCCATCGTCATGCAGATCGCCGTGGGGCGCAGCCTGCCGCTGCTGCCCGACGCCGCCCCGCCCTCGCTCGGGCAGCGCATGGTGCGCCGCTTCGGGCTGGCGCTGGAGTGGGACCAGCAGGTGCCGCTGGTCGACGCGGTCGCGTGCGAGCTGGGCGTGTCGCAGCGGCAGCTGCAGCGCGCCTGCCTGCAGGAGTTCGGCGCGTCGCCCATCGACGTGCGCCGCCGCCTGCTCGCGGCGCGTGCGCGCGAGCTGATGGCGCAGGGCCAGACGCTCGCGCAGGCCAGCCTGCAGCTCGGCTTCGCCAGCAGCGGGCACCTCGGCCGGCTGCTGCGCGCCATTTCGCATTGAGGCACTGAAGCGCTGGGCCGGCGGCCTCTCGAAGCTTGTCGCTTCCTGGATCGGCCGCTGTCGCGTTCCGGTTCGTGCCCGGCGCGGCGTTTTCCTAGCATCGGCCCACACACCCCTGGAGCCGATTCATGCATGGACTTTTTCAGCGTGCCGCCCGCGTGGCCGCAGACCGTTTCGCACCCCGTTTTGCCGCCCGTCTTGCAGCGCTGCCGCTGGCGCTGCTCGCCCTTTCGGGCGTGAACGCCTTCGCGCAGGACTGGCCCACCAAGCCGATCACCGTCATCGTCCCCTTCCCCGCCGGCGGCGGCACCGACCTGGTGGTGCGCTCGGTGCAGGTGGCGCTGCAGAAGCAGCTGGGCCAGCAACTGGTCATCGACAACCGCGCGGGCGCCGGCGGCACCATCGGCTCGGGCATGGTCGCGCGCGCCAACCCCGACGGCTACACGGTCGGCATCGCCACCACCAGCACGCACGCCGTGAGCACCGGCGTCTACAAGAAGCTGTCGTACGACCCGGTCAAGGACTTTGCCTACGGCGGCCTCATCGGCACCTCGCCCTACGTGCTGGTGGCCAACCCGCAGCTGAAGGCGACCGACATGAAGTCGTTCGTCGCCGCGCTGCGCGAGCGGCCCGAAGGCGCGAGCTTCGCGTCGGTCGGCGCCGGCACCGTGTCGCATTTGCTGGGTGAGAAGTTCAAGGATGTCGTGAAGGCGCCAAAGTCGCCGCTGGTGCACGTACCCTACCGCGGCGCCGCCCCCGCGTACACCGACCTCATCGGCGGCCAGGTGCAGTTCATGTTCGACAACCCGGTCGGCCTGGCGCCCTACATCCACGCGCACAAGCTCACGGCCATCGCCTCCACGGCGCCCGACGCCTTGCTGGTCGGCGTGCCCACCTTCGCGCAGGCCGGCGTGCCCGGCTTCGACCAGACGCTGTGGTACGGCTTCGCCTTTCCGAAAGACACGCCGCCCAAGGTGGTCGAGAAGTTCAACCGCGCGCTCGCCGCCGTGCTGAGCGACCGCGCCGTGGCGGCCGACCTGGCGTCCAAGGGCGTGAGCGCGACCCCCGGCAGTTCCGCGGCCATGCAGGCGACCGTGGCGCGCGATGCGCCCTTCTGGCGCGGCATTGCGCAGGCGGCCGGCGCCACGGCGGACTGAGCCAGGGAGCCCGCACGACATGAACATGAGCGCTCAGCAGCCTTCCCCAACGCGCGATGTCGCAGGCATCCGCGTCTTCGTCAACGGCCCCCGCGGCGGCAACCCCGTGCCCCTGGTGCGCCACGCCGCGGGCATGACCCCTGCCGACATGCAGGGCGTGGCCCGGCGCCACGGCCACGAGTCGGCCTTTGTCTTCGAGTCGAACGAGCCCGGCATCGACTGGAAATTTCGCTTCTTCGTGCCCAACCACGAAATGGAGATGTGCGGCCACGCCACCGTCGGCGCCCTGTGGGCGCTTCGCGAATGGGGCGAATGGACCACGCCCACCGCGCGCATCCGCACCCTGAGCGGCGTGGTCGACGCCCGGTGGGACGCGCAGCGCGCCCGCGTGTGGATCTCGCAGCCGAAGGTACGGCTGTCGGCGGTCGACGCGCACTTCGGCGATCGCGTCTGCCAGGTGCTCGGCGCGCAGCAGCCGGCCGGGCACAACCCACCGGTCGTCAACGCCGCCACCAGCCGCGTGAAGACGCTGGTGCGCCTGCCCGGCATCGCCGCGCTCGATGCGCTGGTGCCGGTGCTCGGGCAGGTGGAGGCCGCGTGCGCGGCCATCGATTCGACCGGCCTGTATCCCTACGCGGTCGAAGCCGGCGCCGATGGCGCCCCGGACGGCGCCCCGGTCGTAGCCGCCCGCCTGTTCCCGCGCTCCTCGGGCTACCCGGAAGACGCGGCCACGGGCATTGCCGCGGCCGCGCTGTGGGGCTACCTGAGCAGCACCGACGCCATTCCGGTCGGCACGCCCGACGCGCCGGTAGTCACGTCGATCCGCCAGGGCGAAGCCATGGGCAGCCCGTCGGCCATCGACCTGCAGGCGCGCTTCGGGGCGCACGGCGAAGTGGTCGGCTGCTGGCTCAGCGGCGCGGTCGAATGGGCGGCGCTGTGAGCGCGCTCACCCCCGAGGAGCGCCTGCGTTCGGTGGGCCTGGTGCTGCCGCCGGCGCCCACGCCCAAGGGCAACTACGCGCCCACCTGCGTGGTGCCGCTGGCCGGCGACAGGCATTGGGTGCACGTGAGCGGCCAGACCTGCCGCATCGACGGCCGCGCGCTGGCCGGGCGTTGCCGTGACGACCGCGACATCCTCGAGGCCACGCACGCCGCGGAGGTGGCCGCGCTCAATGCGTTGTCGGCGCTCGCGGGCCTGCTGGCGGCGGCGGGAGGCCTGTCGAACGTGGAGCAGATCGTTCGCGTGCGGGGGTATGTGAATGCCGATGCCGACTTCGGCCGGCACAGCGCCGTGCTGGACGGCGCATCGAACGTGCTGGGCGTGGCCTTCGACGGCCACCGCCCGCCGGCGCGCACCGCGGTGGGTGTGAGCAGCCTGCCGGACGGCGCGTGGGTGGAGGTGGAGCTGGAGGCCGTGGTGCGCATGGGGTGACTGTGCGTCGGCTCCGGCTTGCTACCCACCCGCTTCAGTCTTCGGACTCTTCCTCGTCGTCGTCTTCTTCCGTTTCTTCGGCGCGGCGAACCGTCACGAAGTTCTCCGCGTCTTCCACGAAGGACAGCGCCTTGCCGTCGGGCGCCATGCCGCGCACTTCGGTCTGCGGGCCGTCGCCGTTCTGGTAGTCGACCGACACCAGCGCGAAGCAGGCCAGGGCCTCTTCCATCTCGCCGTCGTCACCGCCGTCGTACACGGCGACCCAGCCTTCGGCGGGCATGATTTGCAGGATCTTCACTTCTTCCATGGGTTCTTTCGGGGCTTCAAAAAACGTTGCGGCGTGCAGGATATCCGACGCAAACCCGCCTCCGACGGCCGTCGCATTGACTTACTTTCGCGCGTTGCCAGCGGCCTTGCCTTGGCAGTCGCTTCGTGCCTCCCGCTCTTTCGCCGCCGCCCGCACCACCCTCTCCGTGAACGCATCCGCCGGATGCATCACCTCCAGCGCGATTTCCTGAAGCGTCACGTCCACCGGGCTGCCGAACACCGTGATGGCGCTGATGAACGATAGCCGGCCGATGGACGTGTCGATGTCCAGCGTCATCGCGGGCCCGCCGGTCGATTCGTCCAACGGCGCCATGCCGCCGGGCCAGGCCAGGGCCTCGCGCAGCAGCGCGCCCAGGCCGGGGTCGCCGGTCAGGTCGAACTGGCGGCGCATCTGCACGACGAAGTGCGAGCGCCATGCCGCCAGGCGCTGCACGCGCGGGGCCATGCCCAGCGGGTGCAGCATCAGGCGCACCACGTTGGTCGGCGCCTGCAGCAGCGATGCGTCGATGCCCTCGTACATCGCCGGCACGCCGCCGTTGCTGCGCACCACGTTCCAGTGCCGGTCGATGACGAAGGCCGGAAACGGCCGGTGCCGCGCGAGCGTGACGTCGATGATGGCGCGCACCGGGTCGAACGACGGATGCTCGAAAGGTCGCTGCTCGAACACCGGCGCGAAGCCCGCGGCGGCCAGCAGCACGTTGCGCTCGCGCAGCGGAATCTCCAGCTCCTCGGCCAGCCGCAGGATGAGTTCGCGGCCCGGCTGCGCACGGCCGGTTTCCACGAAGCTCAGGTGCCGCGTCGACACCTCGGCCTGCAGCGCCAGCGCCATCTGGCTCAGCGCGCGGCGCTCGCGCCAGCCGCGCAGGCGTTCACCGAGCTGAAAGGAAGGCATCGGGGCTTGGTCGTGCATCGGCGCAGCATAGGCCAGGCGCGCCCCGGCGTCATGACGTGCAGGTAATCGACGCTAGGGGCCCCGAGGCGCACAGTGGCGGCCTCCCCTGTTTTTTGAAAGACCCCGCCATGCCCATACCCGAGACACTCGAACGCTTCATCGCCCTGGTCGAAGCCGACGCCCATGCCGAGGCCGTCGAGGCGTTCTACGCGCCCGATGCCGCGGTGCACGAAAACCAGTCGCCGCCGCGCATCGGGCGCGACACGGCCATCGCGCGCGAGCACGCCATCCACGCCAAGGCCCGCGCGATGCGCTCGCACTGCGTGCGGCCCGCGCTCGTGCAGGGCGACCACGTCGCGATCCGCTGGGTGTTCGAATTCGAGTGGCTCGACGGCACCGCCACCCGCATGGAAGAAGTGGCGTGGCAGCGCTGGGAGGGCGAGCGCCTGGTGGCCGAGACCTTCTTCTACGATCCGGCGCAGAGAACGCCGCGCTGAAAGCCCCGGGCGTTCTGCCGAACACCTTTCTTGCCGCAGACGCATTTCAAGACGCATTTGATGAACCCGGACGAACGCTTTCACATCCGCCGCCTCACCCCGCACGACGCCCCCGCCTTCCAGGCCTTGCGCTTGTCCGCCCTTGTTCAAGAGCCCACCGCCTTCGGCTCCAGCTACGAGGAAGAAGAAAACCTCACGCCCGAGTCCGTGGCCGCGCGCCTTGCAGTGCACGCGGACAACGGCGTCTTCGGTGCCTTCGACGGCGACACGTTGTGCGGCATGGTGGTGCTGCGGCGCGAGGGCATGCGCAAGCTGCGGCACAAGGGAATGATCTTCGGCATGTACGTCGCGCCCGAGGCGCGGGGCCGTGGCGTGGGGCGCGACCTGCTCCTGCAGGCGCTTGCGCTGGCACGCTCGGTGACCCGGTTGCGCCAGGTGAACCTGGGCGTGAACGCCGGCAATGCCGCCGCCATCGCGCTGTACGAGTCGCTGGGCTTCGAGATCTTCGGCAGGGAGTCTGGAGCGTTGAAGGTCGGCGAAGACCTGTACGACGAGCTGCACATGTGCTGGCGAATCAGGTGAAGCGCAACACGTGAAACGCGGCGGGGCTCGGGACCAGGACCAGGACCGTGCAGGTCCTGCCCGCCGCAGGCCCTACGTCAGGTTCAACCCACCGTCCGACAGCAGCACCTCGCCCGTCAGGTAGTCCGAGTCGACCAGCATCGCCACCGCGTGGGCGATGTCGTCGGGCGTGGCGGCCCGGTGCATGGGCGCGCGGTCGCGCCACAGCGCCTGTGCCTGCGTCCAGTCGGCGGTCAGCGGCGTGTCGACCAGCCCGGGCGCGACGGCGTTGACGCGAATGTCCGGCCCCAGCGACAGCGCGAGCAGCCGGGTCATGTGGTTGAGCGCGGCCTTGCTCACCGCGTACGGAATGGACGCGCCCTTGGGCCGCACGCCCGCATGCGAGCTGATGTTGACCACGCTGCCCGCCCGGCGCCGCCGCGCGGCTTCGCGCAGCGCCGGCTCGACCAGCGTGACGAGGTGGAACGGCGCCACCACGTTGACCTCGTGCAGTTCGTGCCACACCGCCGACGTGGCGGCGGCAAGGTCGCCGTGCGCGATGACCTTGCTGATGCCGGCGTTGTTGACCAGCACGTCGAGCTGGCCCCACGCGGCGAGCGCCTCGTCGACGAGGCGCACCCGGTCGGCCTCCACCGCGAGGTCGGCCTGCACGTACACGGCCTGCCTCATCTGCGCGGCCATGGCGCGGCCGGTGTCGGCGGAGCTGCGCGAATGGAGCACGACGGCGTAGCCCGCGTCGCCGAGCCGGCGCGCGATGGCCGCGCCGATGCCCGACGTGGAGCCGGTGACCAACGCGACACGCAGCGCGCCGTCGGTTGTCGAATTGACGTTCATGTGGAAGATCCCGAGCTGGTTGCGCCCGGATCGTGCCAGAACTCGCAGGGCCGCCCTGCCCTCTTCACTCGCCGTCGCCTGCCGCCCCTTCATGCACGTCATGCACGTCATGCACTTCATGCCCGGCATGACCTGCATGACCGGCATGCGCGCGACGCGCCGCGCTGAGCTCCGCCATCGAGATGTTCAGCTCCGCCATGGTCTGCGCCAGCAGCGCGAGCAAGGCGGCGCGCTGCTTCTGCCGCACGGTCTCGGCCCGGCGTGCGCGCTGCGCCTGCCGCCCGGTGGCCGTGATGGCGCGGGTGGTCGGCGAGTCGTGGATGTCGGCGGGCAGCACGAAGCGCGCCCCCGCCGCCGTGCCACCGCTGCGATGCGTGGCGCGCATCGTCAGGCGGCCGCTGCTTCGCCCTGGGCCGCGGCCGCTGTGTTCGCGGCCGCAGTGTTCGCAGCCGCTGCGTTCGCAGCCGCTGCGTTCGCAGCGTCGGGCCGGGTCTCGGAGGCCGGGCCGTAGTTGCGCAGGTGCAGGAAGAACTCGCCCATCATCTGCATCCACAGGCGCACGGCGAAGGCCAGGTAGGCGGGGCTTACACCGCCGGCCACCACCACGTCCATCTCGAGCACGACGAAGTCGCCGTGCTGCGCCACGCGCGCGAAGCGCTTGGTGCGGTGCCATGCGGCGAGCACGGCCTCGGGCAGCGTGCCGCCCTGCACGTGCAGCGGGCAGCTCAGGGTGAAGTCGGTGTACTGCGTGGTGGTCACGGGGTTGCCCCACAGCACCTGGAAGCCGATGCCGTGGCTGGCGCTGTGCAGGCGCACCACGCCGTCCTGCTCGATGGTGGTGACGGCGGCACCGGCGGCCTTGATGGCGTCGGACACCTGCTCGGGCGTGACGGCGTCGAGCATGTCGGGAAGCGTGTCGGCTTGCGTGCCGGCAAGGGGTGCCGTGGCGATGTCGTCGGCTGCTGCAGGCGTCGTTGTGTTGTTCATGGTTGGCCCTGTGTGTCTGTTCGTGTGTGTGGTTGGAATGGATCAGTTCGTCTTTTTCAGCGCGGCATCGAGCGCGGCGGCATCGATGCTCAGCGCGGTGGCCGGCGCCACCTGTGCCAGGTAGGCCTGCACCAGCTGCTGTTGCCGCTGCTGGCGCAAAGCGGCCTGCAGCTGCGGCTTCATTTCTTCGAGCGTGGCGGTGCGCGCCGGGGTCACGTCGAGCAGCTTCACGACATGAAAGCCCGCCTCTGACTGCACGGGCTCGCTCACCTGCGCGGGCTTGAGCCGCGCGATGGTGTCGCGCAGCTCGGGCAGCATGCGCGCGAGCGGCAGCGTGTCGACCTCGCCGCCGCGTTCGGCGCTGCGCTTGTCCTGCGAGCTGGCGCGCGCCACGGCCGCGAAGTCGCCGCCGCGGGCCTGGCGCGCGAGCTTGCCGGCCTCGTCGCGCACCTTGGCGATGGCGGCGGTGCCCTTGTCGGGCGTGGCCAGGAAGATCTGCGCCACGCGGTAGGCGGCCGGCAGGTTGTAGCCGGTCTTGCCCTGCTCGTAGGCGGCCTTGACCTCGGCGTCCGAAGGAAAGCCCGCGGGCACCTGGCTCACCGACTCCAGGTAGCTGGTGCTGACGACGCGCGCGGCAATCTCGCGCGTGGCGGCGTCGACCTTGGCCTTCACCTCGGGCCGGTCGGCCCAGCCCTTGGCGCGTGCGTCACGCAGCACGGCCTCGCTCAGCAGGCGCTGGCGCAGCCAGCCGTCGAGCGTGGCGCGGTCGGCCTTGACGGCGGCGCGCTCGGCTGCGGGCAGGGTCTGCAGCAGTTTCTCGACCTCGTCCTGGCCGACCGTGACGTCGCCGACGCGCGCCACCACGGCATTGCCGGGCGTGGCGACGGGCGCGGGCGCCTGTGCATGGGCCACGCCGACCGCGCCGACGGAAGACGCCAGCACCACGAGCGCGGCGGCCGACGATGACTGGAAGCGCTTCATGGCTTGTCTCCTGCAGTAGGTGCAGCAGATGCAGCGGGTGCTGCGGCTGCGGGTGCAGCAGCCGGTGCCGGCGCCCCCACCGCGCGCACGTCGAACTTGCTGTCGTACAGCTTGTCGCCGTACTGCTGCGCGATCTGCTCGAACTTCACGCGGCTCTGCGCGGCGAAGGGCTGGCGCGATGCCAGCACGCTGCCCACGTCCATGGTCTCGTAGGCTTTCAGTATTTCCTGGCCCACGGCATAGAGCTGCGTGTTCTTCGCCTCGCACTGCGTGAGGGCGGTGCGCTGCAGGGTGGCTTCGGCGGCCAGGCGCTGGCGCTCGGTTTCGGAGGCGCGCGCCATCTTCAGCAGCTCGTCATACGCATTGCGGTACTGCGCGATCTGCGCGGTGGCCTTCTCGCCGGTGGCCTGCGCCTGCTGGCGCAGTTGCAGGCTGCCGGCGTTGGCGGCCTCGCGCGCCTGGCGTTCGGCCGCGAGTTGTGACTGGCTCTGCGCCAGTTCCTTCTTGAGCGCGTCGACGTCCGCCTTGGGGGCAGCCGCAGTGGCCTGGCCGGCCGCTGTGCCCGTGGCACCCGTGGCGGGCTGCCCCGCCTTCAGCGCCGCGAGTTCGTTCTGCGCCTGTTGCAGCTGGGTGGTGGTCGCGCGCAGTTGCGCGCGAAGCCGCTCCTCCATGCTCTGCCCGCCGGCCTGCTGCGCGTGCACTGTGCCGGCGGTGGCCGCCAGCAGCGCAAGCAGCAGCGCCGGGACTGTGTTTCCTCTGGACACGGCTGGCTCCTTCTTAGAAACGCGCATTGAATTCAAGCTGCAGGGTGTCGATGGCCTGCGGCGGGCCGTAGACCTCCTTCGTCGAGATCCAGCGGCCGGTGAACCACATGTTCTTGTCGATCGCGTACGAGCCGCCCAGGAAGTAGCCGCGCGCATTGGTGCCACCGCCGTGGAAGGTGGAGTCGTTGTAGCCGTCGGGCATCGCGTCGGGCTCGATGCGCTTGTAGCCGGCCAGCACGTTCCAGTCGCCGCGCGCGGTGGGCGCCGGCTTGCCGTACGTGGCCTGCACCATGTAGGCGTTGCCGCCGCTCTTGAAGTCCGACTGGCCGGTGCCACCCGTGGCGCCGAAGTTGTTCACGATGGCGCCGCGCAGGCCCGCGCGGTTCCAGATGTCGCGCGAGTCGTAGGCCGTGTTCTTCACGAAGTTGGCGTCCAGGCGCAGGTTGTTGCCCGCCACCGCGGTGTCCCAGCGCAGGTTCAGGTCGATCAGGCGGAACTTAGAGGCCAGCCCCACGTACTGCGGCTGCGGCGTGCCGGCCGGGTTGAGCGGGTCCAGCGAGATGTCGCGCAGCAGCATGAGCGTGTTGCCCTTCTGCATGAACGCCGGGCGCGACCAGTCGGTGCTGCAGCCGTCGGCGCCGGCATACAGCGCGCAAGGTTGCGAGACCTGGCCGCTGATGTTGCGGAAGTTGTAGTACGCCAGCGCGCCGCGCACGCGGTTGTCTTCGTCGATCTTCCAGTCGGCGCCGAACTGCGCGCCCAGCAGCCACTTGTTCTCGCTCTTCATCTTGGTCTGGCTGCGGCTGGGCGCGTTGTCCGAGGAGTATTCCAGCGGAATCAGGCCCAGCGTGCCGAACAGCGACAGGTCGCGGTTGGAGGCCAGCTTCTTCTCGAACTGCGCGGCGATGCCGTCGAAGTTCAGGTCGTTCGAATACAGCAGGTCGGTCGACATGAACGGGTTGCCGAAGCGCCCCGCCGTCACGGTGAGCCAGTCGACCGGCTTGTGCGAGATCCACATCTGGTCGAGCCACACGCTCTTCTTGCTCAGGCCGCCGCCCAGCGTCTGGGTGGTCGACACGGGGCTCTCGTCGCTGCCCGAGGCCAGGCGCACGCCGGCCTTGGTGTTCTCGGTGAGGTCGGCGTACACGCCCAGGCGGGCCCGCGCGCGGAACAGGTTGCGGCGGTCTTCGCGGGTGTTCAGGATCGAGGGCAGCGCCAGGTTGGTGTTGGGGTTGACGTCGTAGCCCGAGCCCTTGTTCAGCTCGGCCCAGTTGATCTCGATGTTGCTGTTGTTGCCCGCGTAGCCGCGCGACTCGTTGCGCACGCGCACGTCGCCTTCCACGCGGATGCGCTTGCTCCACTCGGGCGTTTCGTTGGGCGCGGCCCAGCCTTCGTCCTTGGCCTGCGCCATGACCTGGGCCTTGACCTCGTCGCGGATCTGGTCGCGCACGGTCTGCGAGATGTAGGGCACGCGCACGTCGCCGGCTTCGAGCCGCACGCCGCCGGCCGAGCCCGCGGCCACTGCCGACGCCGCGGTGGTCGATGCCGCCATGCGCTGGGCCTGCTGCGCGGCCACCTGGGCGGCCATGGCCTCGGTCTGGGCCTGGGCCAGCAAGGCCTCGCCCACGTCCTTGGCCAGGGTGCCGCTCTGGATCAGGCCGCGAATGAGCTTGACCATGGCGCTGTCGGTGGTGCTGGCAGGCGCCGCCTGCGCGGCGGCGTTGCCCGCCGCGAAGACGAGCGCGCAGGCCGCGGCCGCGGCGAGCGCGCATTGGCGCAGGGCCGGCAGGGTGCCCCGTTGGGAGATGTTCTTGAGATGGTTCATCGCTTCGTTCACAGGATTGAATGGGACCGTGCCAGCCGGCCTGGCCGGCTTGGCGGAGGGTTCGGGGTGCTTCATGGCCGGCGCCCCTTCATGGACACGCGCATCGGAAAGCGCAGCGACGCCGGCGGCTTCTCGTCCACGCGGTCGAGGCCGCGCAGCAGCGCGAGCACCGCCTCGTCGATGTCCGGCGTGCCGGTGCCGCGCACCAGTTGCACCCGGATGGTCTTGCCGTCGGCGCCCAGCCACAGGTCGATCTGGATGTCGTCGAACACCAGCTGGCGTGTGCGCGGGTCGCGCGACAGCGCCTGCTGCAGCAGCGTGGACACATAGCGCGCGTACGAGCCGCTGCCCAGGCCGCCACCGGCGCCGGTGCCGCTCATGCCGCCGCCGCTGCCGGCCTGGATGCCGAAGGCGTCGTTGCCGGCCTGCGCGGCGCTGTCCATGGTCACGGGGTCGCCCAGGTCCTTCGAGGGACTGGGGGGCGTGTCGTCTTTCGGGGGCTCCAGCGGCTCGACCGGCTTGGGCTCCTTCTCGACCACTTCGGGCTTGACCTTTTCAGGCACGGGCTCCGGCGGCTTCTCGGGTTCGGGCGGCGGCGGCGGTGGGGGCGGCAGCATCAGCATGGGCGCGTCGGCCACCACGCGCCGGGTGCTCGCGGTGTCGGCCAGCAGGTGCCACACCAGCGCCACCAGCGCGGCGGCGATCGCCAGGCCGATCGCCCACCCGCCCCAGCGCCGCCACAGCCCGGCCGGGCGCTGCGCGACCGTGCGGTGCGTGGCCGGGGAAGAACTCGCGTCGCGAGGTTTCACTCTGCGTTCCTCACTTCTGCTTGCCGGTCACGAGGCCGATCTGGTTCAGCTCGATGCGACGCAGCAGGTCGAGCACGTCGACCACCTTCGCGTACTGCACGCTGGCATCGCCGCGCACGATCACGGGGAAGTCGGGCGACAGCGCCTTCTCGGTGCGCAGGCGCTCCTCGAGCTCGGGCAGCGTCACCGGGTAGGCATCGAGAAACACGTTGCCCGCGTTGTCGATGGTGATGGCCTTGGTCTTGGGCTTCTCCAGCGCCACCGAGGCGCTGGCCTTGGGCAGGTCGACCTTGATGCCCGGGATGCTGGCGTTGCTGGTGAGGATGAAGATCACCAGCACCACCAGCAGCACGTCCACGAAGGGCGTGATGTTGATGCCGCCGGTGCGCCTGCGCGGCGCGAACTTGGCTGGGGTTGCCATGGCGGTGCGCTCCTCAGGCCCGTGCCGAAGCCGTGGGCAGCGTGCGGCCTTCGCCCTGCTCTTCGGCCAGGCGCGTGACGAACTCGTCGACGAACACGGCCATGTCGGCGGTGATGGCGTCCGAGCGCGAGGCGAGCCAGTTGTAGCCGAACAGCGCCGGAATCGCGACGCCCAGGCCGGCGGCGGTACACAGCAGCGCGGCCGCCATGCCCGGGGCCACCGAGTTGATGTCCACCGCGCCGGCCATGGCCGCCACGACGAACACCAGCATGATGCCGATCACGGTGCCGAACAGGCCCACGTACGGCGCGCCTTCGATGGTGGTCGACAGCCAGTTCATGCGCTTGGACATGCGCTCGATCTCGCGCACCATCACGCCGTCCATGGCGGCGCGGATGGCGCCGATGGTGGCGCTGGACACCGCGCTCAGGTCGTAGCCGCGGTCATGGCGGCGGCGCATCTCGTCCACCGCCACTTCGTACAGGCGCCACAGCGACGAGTCGGCGCGCACCTCTTGCGGCACCGTGTTGTTGGTGGCCAGGCGGTCCAGCGGCGCGCCCGCGGCTTCGCGGAAGTGCTCGATGAAGGTGGTGTTGGCGCGCGCGGTGGCGCCGTAGTGGCGGCCCTTGGCGATCATGATGGCCCACGACACGGCCATCATCAGGCCCAGCAGGCCCACCACGATCCACGCGTCCAGCGGCATCGCGGCCAGGATGAAGCCGAAGTGACTCTTGCCGGCCTGCTGCTCGTCGGGGCCGAACACGGTCAGGCGAGACTCGGCGCCTTGCGAGACGGCGTCGGCCAGCAGCAGCGCGTCGGTGCGCGCGACCTTCGACAGGCGCACTTCGTCGATGGCACCGGTGAAGGGCGCGAAGGTTGCAGCGGCTGCAGCAGCCGTGGCAGTCGCGTTGGCGGCCGGGGCCGGGGCAGCGGCCGGTGCATCGGCGCCGATGGCGGCGGCCGTGTTCATCGCGGCCAGCTTGGCAGCCACCGACACCGTGGGGCGTCCACCGACGTACAGCGCCACGCTGTCGCCCTCGGCCTTCACCGCGATGTGCGACCACTGGCCGGCCTGCACCGGCTGGCCCGGCGTGCTGCGCTGGCCGTTGACCTGCACGAAGGGCACGCCCTGGTCGATGCCCACCACCAGTTCACCCGCGCCGTCGCGGCGGGCGTAGATGGCCTGGCGCGCACCGAGCTGGTCGGGCTTGATCCATGCCGAGAAGGTGAGCGTGCCGCCGGCCTGCACGGCCAGCGACGGCGTGGCCGGCAGCATGAGCGCGCCGTTGCCCAGCTGCGCGCCCTTGCCGATCACGGTGCCTTCCACCGGCACGACCGCGGTCTGGCCGTTGTTGGCGTAGGCGGTGGTGTCGCGCGGCGGCACCGCGCCTTCGGCGAAGTGGTAGACCAGCGTGTAGTCGGGGTCGAAGCTGCGCTGGCCGTTGCCCGAGGCCGGGGCCTTGGGGTTGCCGTAGTACATCCACAGCTTCTGCGGCGTGCCGGCCGACACGTTGGGCACGTCCACCCACACCAGCGCAATGCCCAGCAGCGGATCGAACTGCTCGATCTGGTGGTTCAGCACGGTCTTGTCGTCGGCCGCCACGAAGCGCAGGTCGGCGCCGGTCTCGCTCACGCCTTCGAACTTGAAGTTGCCGGTGTGCAGGCGCACGAGCACGGGCACGCGCCCGGCATCGCTGCCGATGGCGCCGGCCTGCGGACCGCCGTCGATGGTGACGGGCTTGCGGTAGGACCACTCGGGCTGCCACCAGGCGTGGGCCAGGCTCGGCAGGAGCGTGCTCAGCAGCGTGAGCACGATGAAAAGAATGCGTCGCATGACAGGTTCTCCGGAAAACTCGTAGAGAGAAAAATTGAAAAAGAAAAAGGCCGCCAGCCGCGTCGTCAGTAGTTCGCGGTCAGGCTGAAATTCACGTTCGCGTCGTGCCGCTTGGTGCGCGGGCCGTCTTTCAGCGGGTAGCCGAAATCGACCCGGCCCGAGAAGTACTGCCCCACCTTGAAGGTCGTGCCCACGCCCACCGACGCGAGCTGGAACTTGTCCGCCTGCTCGGGCAGCGGGCTCTTCAGGCGCAGCCGCGCGGCATCGACAAAGCCGTACACGCGCCAGCCCTCGACCCCGCTGCCCAGGAAGGTGAGCGGCTGGCTGCGCAGTTCGAGCGAGCCGACCACGCCGTAGTCGCCGGTGGCCTCGGCCGAGAGGTAGCCGCGCACCGAGTTCATGCCGCCGCCGGCGATCTGCTCGCTGGAGACCAGCGGCGAATCGGTCATTTGCGCGTTCACGCGGAAGCCCAGCTGCTGGCCGCCGTCGAAGGTGTGGGTGCCGTTGACGTCGGTCTTCAGCACCATGAAGCTGGGCGACGACTTGTAGCGCTTGTAGTCGAAGGCGGCCCAGTCGCTGCCGTACTTGAACGAGCTGCTGGTGCCCACCACCAGCGACAGGCCCACGCCGTACTGGCTCTTCTCGGTCTGGCGCAGGCCGGTGTAGGACAGGGTGATGGGCGCGTACTTCAGTGGCACGGTGTCGCCCGTGCCCTTGAGCTGCAGCGCTTCCTTGTTGTTCTTGAAGTCCACGCCCAGGCTGAAGGCGTGCCACCAGTTGCCCGCGTTGGGCAGCGTGTAGATGGCCTTCACGCCCACCGAGTGGCCCTTGCCCAGCACGCTGGTGCCGCCGACGGTGGCCACGTTGCTGTCCGACGTGTAGGCGTTGGCTTCCAGCGCCCAGTTGGTGCCGGCGAAGGGCGCGTTGTACGAGGCCGAGAACACCTTGGTCTGGCTCAGGTCCTGCGGCGCGCCGAAGAAGCTGATGGAGGCGCTGTGGCCCATCTGCCAGAGGTTGT
This sequence comes from Variovorax sp. RCC_210, assembly GCF_041355175.1. NCBI lineage: Bacteria > Pseudomonadati > Pseudomonadota > Betaproteobacteria > Burkholderiales > Comamonadaceae > Variovorax > Variovorax sp. RCC_210. Next base: position 209,038 of record NZ_JBFUPJ010000007.1, read on the forward strand.
CGTGGCCCAGCGAGGCGCTGGCGCGCAGCTTGCGCGTGTCGGCGCTGTAGTCGTTGTTCAGGCCGACGCTGGCGCGCCAGGGGCTGCTGTCGTCGACCTTCAGGTCCACGTCCATCGTGCCCGGCAGGCTGCCCTGGCGCACCAGCGGCATCACCTGGCGCTTGGGGCCGCGGTTGAGCGCGGTGAGCTCGGCCTGTGCCTGCGTGAAGTTGGGCACCCCGCCCTCCTTCAGCGCGGGCACCTGCTCGCGCACGTCCAGCGGCGAGTTGTACTCGGCGCCCACCACGCGCACGCGGCCCACGCGGGTCTCGTTGACCTGCAGGAACACCACGCCCTGCGTGACCTGCTGTTCGGGCAGGTCGACGTACACCGACTGGTAGCCCGCCGCCTGGTAGACCGCGAGCAGCGCGTCGCGCGCGGCCTCCACGTCTTTCAGCGTGCGCTCGGGGCCGAGGAAGGGCGTGACCGCCTTTTCGATGGCGCGTGCGTCGAGCACGGTGTTGCCGCGCACGATGTATTCGGCGATGTCGACCTTGCGGGTCAACTCCGGCGTGGCAGCCGGTGCCGCGGGTGTCGCGGCGGCCGGTGCAGCGGGTGCAGCGCTCGCCGCCGCTGGCGGATTCGCAGGGGGTGCGGAGGGCCCGGAGGCCTGGGCAAGGGCCGCTCCCTGGGCGCCCATTGCCATCACTGCCAGCCACACCGCTCTCCAGCGTATCGGTGGGCCGTTCTTCTTCATTTCATGCATTTACAGCTCGGTTCTCAAAGATGAAGCTCGCTTGGCGCGTGCTGACAATGACAAACATCCATCAGCACTTGCTTACGTATCTCTAGACGGGCCACGCGCGCGGCGACTGCCGTTTGTCACGAAAACTTCATCAAGAAAATGGGGCGTGGTCAGGTGCCACTGTTTTGCGGCGCATAAGAAGAAGGGCCTCCGCATGGGAGGCCCTTCGTTTGTGACGCGGCGATCAAATCAGCGCGGCGCGGTGCGCGGATCGACGCGGCTTTCGATGGCCGCTTTCCTTGCCTCTGCTACTGCTTCAGCGCACGCTGCTCGCCCGGCGTGAGCGACTGCCGCTGCGCCGCCGTGAGCGTGCCCGCGCCCAGCACCTGCACAACGCCGTTCGGGTCGTAGGCCGCGCGCGCGTCGCGGTCCTTCGGCGCGCCGTTGTTGCTCGAACCTGCGCCGCCGCCCTCGCCTTCGTTGCCGAAGCCCAGCACGCGCACGGTGAACACCGAAGGCAGCGCCTGGCGTTGCGCCGTGCGCTCGCGCTGCAGCACGTCCTGCGCGGCGGAGGCGGCCTGCGATGCGGCGGCGCTGGCGTTGGTGAGCGCGCCCACGTTCACCGCCGCGATCGTCGGAATGCCCACCGACTGGCCCTTGACCTGGATGTTCTCCGCGTTCACCACGCGCAGCGCCGCCAGGTTCACGTTGCCCGACACGCGAATGCCGGCCTCGCCCGCGTCGATGGTGCCCAGCGGGGCGATCAGGTCGATGTCGCCCGGCGGCACCTCGGGCAGCGGGTTCAGCGTGGCCAGGCCCGCGCCCGTGTTGGGCGTGGTGGGCGACAGGCTCACCAGGCCCACGTCGTCGTAGGCGCGCCGCTGCGGCGTGTAGACCACGGTCGACTTGGAGCCACGCCCGGCGTTGATGTCGCCCTGCGCCGACCACGCGAAGATGTTGCCGCCGAAGGTGGTGAAGACGCGGCTCTGGCCCAGCAGGATGCTGCCGTTGGAAAAGATCTCGATCTCGCCCGCGCCCTGCGTGAGCACGCCCGAGCCCTCGCCCGGCACGAAGCCGCCGTCCACGCCCACCAGCGTGCGCCCGCCCGGCACCATGAGGCGAATGTCGCCGCCGAAGTCGGTGTGGACGCCCGCGTCCTGCACCTCGTAGTGCGGCACGTTGTAGCCCGGGCTGCCGATGGCGACCCACTCCGCCTTCGAGATGTACTTCACACCGGTCTTGGGCCGCGTCGTGAAGGTGCGGTCGACGTAGTTCTCGTAGTACAGCGCGCTGCTGAACATGGTGAGGTCGCCCTGGTAGTCGATGGCGCGGCCCTGCGCGTCGTGCGTGGGAAACAGCGTGGCGATGGCTTCGCGACCGCGCAGGTAGCTGCCCTCGCGCGGGCCGCCCGCGGCGTTGTACTCGCGGCCCGCGGCCTTCAGCTCGGCGTAGTACACCGGGCGCAGGAACGCGCGCTGCTGCTCGGCCGGCAGCGCCGCGAAGAAGGCGCGCGCGTCCATCGACGCGGCGTCGAAGCGCAGGCCCAGGCCGTTGCGCTGGCCCTCGCCGAAGCGCCCCTCGAGCCAGTTGACCAGGTGCAGCTGGCTGGCCAGGCCGTATTCGCGGCTCAGGTCGCGGTTGGGGGCTCCGCCGCCACCAGCACCACCGCCGCCGGCGGACTGCTCGTGCGCCTGCTCGATCTCGGCCTGCTTGCCCGCCAGGTAGGCCGGCGCGCCGGCCTCGTCGCCGCCGTAGCCGAACTGCGCCTTCAGCCAACCCGCCAGCGTGAGGCGGTCGCTGTACACCGCCACGGCCTTGCCGGGCTGGTCCGCCAGCGGCTGGCCGGCGGCGGCCTGGTTGGCCGGGTCGAGGTAGCGCGCCGCAAAGGCCGCGTAGTCCGGCCCGTTGCGCCCCACGCCCGCGGCCACCACGATGCCCGCGCCGCTGCTGCGGTCGCCCGGCGTGATGTTCGCGACGGCGCCGGTGCTCTTCAGCTCGGCCTTGTCGGCCATGTACACGTCGCGCCCCGCCGTCACTTCGAGCAGGCCGGGGCCCGCCACGTAGAAGGTGCTGTAGCGCACGTCGCGCCCGGCCTGCACCACCGACACGTCGTCGGGGTTGTTGTGCACGATCAGGTTGCCGCGCGAGCTGCCCTGGTCCACCGTGATGGGCTTGAGCGGCGCGCTCGCGTCGGCGCGGTTGATTTGCGTGGTCCAGCCCAGGGCCTCGACCGGCGCCGTGTCGTACTCGCCCAGGCCGCTGCCCGCGTTGACGATGTCGCGCCCCGCGCGCAGCGCCACCGGGCCGCCGCCTTCGTACCAGGTCGGCAAGGGGCCGGGGATGCCGACCGAGCTGCCTGATCCGCGGTAGACGATGGAGCCGGTGCGCACGCCGATCACGTCGCCTTCTAGCGCATAGAAACGCGCCGGCTGCTGCCCTGTCGCGCCGTAGCCCGAAGCGCTCGGCGACTCGAGGCTGAACAGCGGATACCGCTGGTTGCCCTCGCCGGGCCTGAAGGTGTCGACGAAGACGCTGGCCGGCAGGCCGTCGGGGCTCACGTTGCTGAGCTTGCGCACGCCGAACCAACTGCGCTCCAGGCTCCCGCTGAAGCCCGGGTTGAACGGGCTCGGCAGGCCGCGCGGGTCGGCGCCCGACTGCGTGAAGGCGTAGCCACCGGCATAGATCGAATCGCCCGCCATCAGCTCCAGCTGGCCCGCGCCCTCATGGGTGAATTGGGGCCCCACGGGCGAAGGCGCCAGCATGACGCCCACGGGCGATTGCACGGCCTTGTTGCTGCCGTCGACCGCGCCGGTGATCGAGTTGCCATAGAACAGGCTGCCGCTGGCCGCGACCGCGCGGAACATCGAGGGCACCACGTAGCGCCCGTCCGTGGCCTGGCCGTCGCCGCGAAAGCGCTCGCCGACGATGGCGCTCGACGGCGCGAGGTTGCCGCCCGCGGCGAACAGGTCGATGGCGCTGGCCGGCGTCCACAGCGAGAACCAGCTGTAGCCGTCGCCCTCGCGCCGCACGCCTTCGCCGACGAACGGCGTGCCGTTGTTGAACTGCGCGACGCGGCCCGCGTCGCCCACGCTGCCCAGCACGAGGTCGCCGCGCGTGTCGATGCGCACCGCCGCGTCGCCCGTCACCAGCAGCGGCCCGCCGCCGGCGATGGACGAGGTGGCGGTGTAGACCTGGTAGGCGCGCGACTCCTCGGGGTCGGCGCGGTCGAAGCGCAGCTCGATGCCGCCGACGGAGCCGGCCTGCACGCGCAATGCGCCGCGCAGGTTGACGAAGGTGCTGTTGAGGTCCTGCCGGCTGCCTTGGTACAGCGACTGCGGCGTGGGGTTGTCGCCGATGGGGAAGGCACGCAGCTCGACCACCGGATTGAGCCCGCCGCCGATGCGAACGTCGAGGTCGCCGCCGCCGGTGAGGCTGAGCTGCTGCCGGTCGGCCGACACGCGGCCCGTGCCGGCCACCACCAGGTTCAGGCCGGTGCTGCGCGACACGAAGCTGCCGGCAAGGTCCATGCGCCGGGTCAGCATGCCGGCGTCGCCGCCGGCCTCCAGCACGAGGTTGCCGCCGCCGAGCGTGCCGATGCCGGTGAAGCCGGTCATGTACGGCTGCGTGCCGAACAGGTTGTATGCCGTGCTCGCGCCGGGCACGTAGCTGCCGAAGTTGATCCACCATGCGGTGGGCACGCCCTCGCTGCCGGCCACGGCGCTGCCGGTGCCCTGGCGCCACAGCCAGTTGCCCACGTCGGTGCTCGCGGGCATCGGGCGCACCGGGCCGATGGCTTCGGTGCGCGCCTGGGTCGGCTTGCCGACGAGGTCGCCGCGCACGTCGCCCTGCGCGCGCACCAGCACGTTGCCGCCGTGCTCCGGATACCACGCGCGGTACAGGCTTTGCGCACCGCCGTCCACGAAGGCCTCGAAGGCCGTGCCGTCGGGGCCGAGCACGCTGCCGTCGACCTGGGCGCGTGGCAGGTTGTACGCCGCGGCGACACCCTTGGCCTGCGTGCCGGCGGTGTACACGCCGTAGGGCGAGCTCATGGTGAAGTCGCCGCCCGAGAGCAGGTCGAGGTCGCCGGTGCCCGTGCGCAGCACGCTGAAGAGCTGCTGCGTGGCCGGCACCGGCACGGTCTTGGGCAGGGAGCCGAGCGGCGCCCAGGTCACGAGGTTGCCCAGGCCCATGTCGTTCAGGCTCAAAAGCGCCTCTTCGCCGCCCCACTCGTCGACATCGATGAGCGTGCCCGGCGCGGCGCCGATCTGGTTCTGCGAGTCGCCCATCCAGTAGTAGTTGCCCGCCACGCCCGGTATCGGCGCCTGCAGCACCAGGCCGTTGCCCATGCCGTAGTGCGTGTCGGCCATCAGCAGCCGGCCGTTGGCGCCGCGCGGGCGCAGCGCGCGGGTGTCGGCGGCCTGCGTGTCGGCGCCCGCCACCAGGCGCATCGACCACGACTGCGAGCCCTCGGCCAGCATCGGCGCCAGGGCGAGGTTGCGTCCCTGGTTGCCGTTGGCGTCGGCCGGGCGCAGGTTGACGAAGTCGACGTCGCCGGGCAGCTTCACCAGGGTCTCGGCGGGCACTATCGCGCCCCTGGCCAGCTTGAGCGAGCCGGCCAGCACCACGCCGTTGACGGGCACGTCGGGCAGGCCGTCGCCGTTGTAGTCGGGGCTCGGGGTGTCGTTGATGGCGCCCGGGGGGAACGGCAGCGGCACGCCGGCCGGCCAGGTCATGGCCGCGACGCGGGCGTCGCCCGGCAGGCGGTTGCCGGCGTCGAGCTTCATGCCTGTGCGCAGCGTGACGGCCTGCGCCAGCACGCTGCCCGCCGCATGCAGCACGTTGCCGGCCGCGTCGCGCACCGCGCCGCCGAGCACCGTGCCCGCGGGCAGCACGAAGTCCTGCGAGAGCGTGGCGGTCGTTGCCAGCACGGTGCCCGCGCGCAGGCTCATGGCCTGCATGGGCAGCGCGTAGTTCAGCGTGCGGCCCGGCTGAAAGAAGGTACCTTCGGCCAGCTCGGCCATGCCGCCGCGCGGCACGACCACGTCGCCGCCCCAGGGCACGCGGCCCTTCACCAGCACCCAGCCGCTGTCGCTCGGCGTGGGCTGCAGCACCGAGGTGTCGAAGCCGTCGGTGATGCTGCCGTACACGCTCAGGTTGCCGCCCGCGCGCAGCACCAGCGCACCGGCCTCGCCCGAACCGTAGGTGGCGGTGAGCGGCGTGCGCGGATTGACGCTCGCATAGCGGTGGCCCGACAGGTCGATGTCGCCGTCGATGTGCAGGTCGCCGTCGGGCGTGGCGCTCGCGATGACCACGCCGGGGCGCAGGTGGAAGGCATCACCGTAGGCGCGCAGACCGGCGAGCCGGGTGTTCATGAGGTTGCCGTTGGCCAGCACGTTGGCCATGAAGGCGGTGCTGTCGCCATGCTTGGCGTCGAGGTAGGCCTGGTCCACCACCTGGTACGCACGGCCGTCGGCGGTGGCGTCGGTGCCGTAGGCGGCGTCCTTGTAGGTCCACGAACCGTTGACGGTGACGGCGCGCGCGCCGTCGATGCGCAACTGCCCGGTCGCGTCGATGGCGATGTCGTTGCCGCGCGCGCCGCCGATGCGCTGCGCGTTGAGCTCCACGGTGCCGAAGGACTGCGGTATGCCGTTCGTAGCGTTCGTGCCGTTCATGCCGTCGGTGCCGGCGCGCAGGTCCATGCGCGCGCCGCTTTCGAGCACGAGGCGCCCGCTGCCCGCGTCAATCTCGATGACGGCGCGGTTGGGCGCCTCTATCACCTGGCCGTAGCTGTCCACGCGCAGCACGCGGCTGTGCGCGTCGAGCAAGGCCGCGCCGCCGATGTGCACGCCGTCGCGCGCTGCCAGGCGGATGCTGCCGACCTGCTCGCCGCTCGCGTCCACCGTGCCGTTGACGGCCAGCCGGCCGCCGTCGACCGACACGCTGATCTCGCGCGCCTTGAGTTCGTCGCCCAGCACCAGGTCGCCCTGCTTGAGCTGGAAGCTGCGGCTGCCGAACACGCCGCCTTCGTTCAGGCGGCGGTTCAGGCCCGTGAAGTCCTCGATGCGCTGGCCGCGAATGTCCGCGCCGCCGGCCGCATACGGCACGCGCGTGCCGCCTGCGTCGTAGCCGCCGCTGCTGGCGCCCGCGATGGCCCCGAGCAGTTCGATGGTGCCCGCGCCCTGACCCGCGCCTTCACCCACGTTCTCGGCCAGCGCCAGCACCGTGAGCTTGCCCGCGCGGTTCTGCTCGGCGGACATGTCGATGCGCGATCCGGCCGACTGGCGCACGTCGCCGGCGCGGCTTTCAAGAATGACGTCGCCGCCCCAGCTGTACTTGGGCACGTCGAAGAAGTCGATGCGTCGGCCAGACAGGTCGATCTGCGCGCCGTCGCCCAGCCGCAGATCGCGACCGGCCGAGGCCGTGAGCTTGCCGCTGGGCAGCGCGATGCGGCTGTCGAGCGAGAGGTTGCCGCCGGCGTCCAGGCCGATCTCCGCGCCGAGCGCGTCGGCCAGCGCCTGGCCGGACAGCGCGGGCGCAATGCCGCCGGCCGGGGCCGACAGCACGATGTCGCCGCCCGCCTTGATCTTGTTGACCGAGCCGGCCTGCCCGGTGAGCAGCGGCGCCTGAATGCGCAGGTTGCCGCCGCTGAAGGCGTAGCCCTTGAGCGCCTCGTCCCATGCGCCCTGCGACTGGTACACCGACAGCGAGCCGGTGTGGTTGGCCGTGATGCGCTCGCTGGCGTTGAGCACCACTTCGCCGAAGCCGAGCACCAGCCGGTCCGCGCCGTGAACCGTGTCGGGCCGGCTGCTTGGGCCGTAGCCGAACTCGATCTGCCGGGCGTCGATCTGCAACCGCCCGCTGCCGCTGCCCGCGCCGCCCGCGGCCACGAGGCCCGGCGACGTGGCCGAGCCGTTCCACACCAGGATGTCGGTGCGGATGCGTGCCAGCGCATCGGCGCCGCCCGCTCCGTAGAGGGCCGGCGCGGTGAGCACCAGGCGCTCGAGCGACGAGCGGCCGGTGACGGGGTCGATGGTCGAGAGCTCGACCGAATCGTGAAAGTTGACGGCGTCGCGCGCGGTCAGCACCAGGTTTTCGAGCGCGGGCGCGCCGCTGGAGGTGTCGCCGCGCAGCAGGCGGTCGAGAATGCCCTGGTTCAGCTTCAGGCCCGGGGGCAAGGCGTTGCGCGCGGCGGCGTCGGCCAGCGCGGCCTCGCTGCCGACGTTGATGCCGCCCACCGACAGCACCAGGTTGCGCGTGCCGTAGCGCGAGGCGTCGCGCAGCTCGAAGCTCTGGTCGGTCGAGGCCGCGATGGTGCCTTCGGAATAGAGCTGCGTGATGCCATGGCACAGCGAGCCGGTGGCGCAGGCCCCGATGTCGATGCGGCCCGCGCCCGTGTCGGGCGAGCCGCTGAAGCTGGGCGCCAGCAGGTCGAGCCAGCCGTTGGACACCGCCAGCACGCCGTTGAAGCCGGGCGCGTACACGAAGCCGTCCTTCGAGTCCCAGGCCGCGCGCCCGCGGCCCAGCGTGTTGATGCCCGCGCCCTGCTCGACGACGATGGCCCCCTGCTTGTCGTTGGTGACCAGAAAGACCTCGCCCGCGCGCAGCACCGCGCCCGCGCGCAGCACGATGTCGGCGGCGGCGGTGGCAAAGCCCGCGACGTTGGCGCGCTGCGAGGTGCCCGTGTAGTCGGTGAAGTCCACGCTGGGCAGCCCGCCGATGCCCAGGCGCGGCGCGCCGATCGCGTTGAGCGCATCGGCATTGACCGAGATGCCGTCGAACCCCGGCGTGCGCGTGGCGCCGTCGGGCAGCACCTCGTAGCGCACGCCGCCGCCCACCAGCAGCGTGCTGCCGCCGAAGCCGCCCTCGCCCGGCGTGTAGTCCACCCGGCCGGCGAAGCGCAGCGCGGGCGCATCGCCCAGGGCGCCTCCCCTCTCGGGCGTTGCGAAGTCGAAGCGCAGCATCTTCGCGTCGCGCTCCAGCATCGGGCGCGGCACGCCGAGGCGCTGGGCCTGCGCGATGGCGAAGCCGGCGTAGGAGGTCTCGTTGTATTGCGAGTAGCTGCGCAGCGTATCCGCCGGCGTGAGAAAGACCTGCGTCGGCAGCGCGTCGTGCACGGCGGTGTTGGCCGTGCCCAGCTGCGCGGCGGCCGCATAGGAGCCGTTGCGCATGGGCACCGTCACGCCCGAAGGCGGCAGGCTGGCGGCCAGGCCGTTGAGCTCCACGCGGAACGCGCCGGGCAGCAGCGCGAAGGTGGACGGCATCAGCGTGTAGGTGCCCGCGGGCAGGCCGGGCACGCCCGCGCCGATGGTGATCTGCCGGCCCAGCGCCGGATCGCCCGCGCCGTGCTCGTTGACCAGCGGCGCGTAGCTTGGCTGCGCGCCGGGCACGATGGCGTACACCGGGTTGGTGGCCAGCCCCGGCAGCGTGAAGGTGCCGCGCGCGGTGGTCTGCACCAGCGGGTTCATGCGCGCATCGGTCGAGCCGCCGCGGCCCGCGAGGAACGCGGCACCGGTGAGTTCGCCGCCGCCGCTCAGGTCGAGCACGGCGCCTTCGCGCACGTTCACCGCATGGGCGGACAGCGTGACCGAGGGGTCGTTGCCGACGCCCTTCCACGCCACGTCCTTGCCGTCGTGCATGTAGCTCAGGCCGTCGAGCGTGCCGCCATACGGCATCGTGAGGCCGTTGGCGCTGACCGAGGTGACGCCGCCGGGCAGCAGGTTGACCTCGCCGGTGCGCGAGTCGCCCCCGACGGAGCCCAGCGTGATGTCGCCCAGCGGCGCGCGCAGCACGCCGCCCTGGTTGACCACGGCCGCGGCGAAGCTCAGCCGGCCGAACACCGAGTAAGGCTGCGCGGGCAACGGTGCCGAGGGGTCGCTGCGCTCGATGGTCAGGCTGCGCGCAGGGTCGAACTCGCGCACCAGCGTGCCGTAGGAGTCGACGCCACCGCGCTCGCCCACCATGAAGCTGCCGCTGTCGTTCATCGCGGGGTAGATCTGCGACGCCGCCAGCGTGAGGTTGCCCGGCGTGTAGAAAGTGGCCGCCTGCGACAGGCGAAGGTCGCCGCCGGAGCGCATCGCGATCTGGTCGAAAGCCAGGCGCTCGACCGCCAGCGGCGTGCTTGCGTTCTGGATGATGGTGCCGCGCGCGCCGGTGTTGACCACGCCGACGATGTCGATCAGCTGCGCGTCGAGCGACAGGCTGGAGCCTTCGTCCACCAGAGGCAAGCCGAGCGCGCCGCCACCCGCGCAGCCGTTCTTCGAGCCGCGCACGGGGTTGGGCATGATGTAGTTGTCGGCCTGCGTGCGTGTGCTGCCGGCCAGGCGGATGTATGGCGCGGCAAGCCTTACCTGCGCACCCGCCTTGGCACCTTCGGCCAGGTCGATGGCGCTGGCTGTCACGCGCAGGCTCTGGCCCATGCGCAGGTCGATGTCGCCGTCGAAGCTCACCAGGCCGTTGGCCATCAGCGACAGGTTGCCGAAGCCGCCGGCGGCAATGCGGTCCACGCCGATGCGGGCGCGCCCGTAGGCCAGGGCCGTTTCGCGCTCGCCGGCCTTCAGGTTGCCCGAGAGGCCGCTGTCGCCTTGCGACTGCGCCAGCACCAGCTCGCGCGGCACGCGCACCGCGTCGTCCACGTTGATGCCCTTCAGGTCCTGGCTGCCCACCACGCCGTAGTTGGGTGTTTCCAGGCTCAGCGCCAGCGTGCCGCCCGCGGCGCCACTGCCCGCGGAGCCGCCCGCCGCCGCGCGCAGGCTGCCGTCCAGGAACAGGCCGCGGTACGAGGCCAGCGAGATCACGCCGCCGTCGCTCGCCACCTCCACGCTGCCGCGCCCGGGCAGGTCCAGGTTCGCCGAGGCGCCCGAGGCATCGAGCCGCGCGCCGGGGCGCACCACCACGAAAGCGTCAGCGGCATCGACCTGGCGCGCGTCGGCGACGTAGGCCGCGCCGATGTCGATGCGCCCGCCCTTGCCCACGCGGCCATAGACGTGGCCTTTCGCATCGACCGCCGTGTCGGCGCGGCCGGCGGCGTCGAGCACGGCGTGCTCGCCGATCCAGATCGACGTGGCATTGGCCGCGCCCGAGGGCCGGTTCACGTCGTTGCCGGTGCCGAAGCCGCCCGGCAGCACGCCGATGCGCCCGCCCCACGCGTTGAGCGTGCCGTCGATGGTGATCTGCGCGTTGCCGGTGAGCGTGAGCGCGCGGCCCGGATCGACCGAGACCGCGGCGCCCTCGCCCACCACCAGCGGCGCCTGGCTGTAGACCGAGCCCGCGTTGAGCGCCAGGTCGGCGCCGGCGCGCTGCGTGAGCACGCCCTTCAGCGGGTCTTCCTGCCACAGCGGCGGCAGCCAGCGCTGCAGCACCGCCGACGGGTCGGCACCCGTGGGCGTGGCGCGCGCCGCGGCCGGGTCGGCGCGCAGCACGGGCATGGCCACGTCGATGCGCGCGCCGCCGGCCACCTGCACGCCCTGCTGGGCGCTCACGCTGTAGCGCGAGAAACCGCTCTGGAACAGGCGGTCGTCCAGCACCAGCAGCGGCTTGACCGCCACGTCGACCGGCAGCCGGTTGCCCGCCATCATCAGCGCGCCCTCGGCCAGTACCACGTCGCGCCCGAAAGCCGTGCCCGCGGCCACCGTGGCGTTGTAGTCGGCCACCGGCATGCCGTTGGGGAACGCGGCCGCGGGCACCACGTAGCCCGGCGCCATCTTGCCGCTGATGTTGACGAGCTCGGTGCCGGCCGGCACGGTGAAGCCGCTCAGGTAGATGCTGCCGCTCTTGCTGTAGACGACCACGTACTCCCAGGCCACGGTCGCCTGCGGCACCACCCAGGCGGCGGGCAGCGTGTAGGAGCGCGCGTCGGAGAACACCGGCATCGACTTCAGCGCCTCGCCCGGCGCCACGGTGTTGGCGACGTAGCTGAAGTCGTCAGGCAGCACGGTGCCCGCCGGAATGCGGAAGGCCTCGGCCAGCGTGAGGTGCACCGGCACGGCTTCGCCCGCCGTCAGCCGGCCCGCGTTGGCGAGCACGCCGCCGCCAATGGCGACGCCGATGCCGGTGTCCACTGTCAGCGTGCCGCCGCCCTTTACGCCGTGGCCGCGCAGCTCGCCATCGAGCAGCAGCCCGCCGGTGCCGCGGCCGTCGCTGTCGTACTGGTTCGAGCGCAGCGCGATGTCGCCGCCGCGCCCGCCCAGCACCGAGGCGTCGGCCATCAGCGCCGCGCCCGACGAGGTGTCGATCACCGAGCCCGCATGCAGCCGCACGTCGCCGGTGCTGCTGATGGCCACGCTGCCGCCGTTCACGTACGGCAGGCCGGCGATGTCCGCGGGGTTGCCGCGCAGGTTGCTCCACAGGCCGCGCGTGTCGAGCATGACGCCGCCCTGCACGCTCACGCCCGGCGTATAGCCTTCGCGCTTCACCGTGGCAATCGGCTGGTCGAGCCAGTTCGTAGTGCTGCCGGCCTGCAGCCCGCTCACCATGTTCCCCAGCGCGATGCTGCCGCCGCGCGCCGAAAGGTTGGCGTTGATGTCGACCTGCGTCGCGTGCAGCGCGATGGCGCCGCCGTTGCTCACCGCCACGTCGGCATCGACCGCGATGCCGCCCGTGGCATAGGCCTTGAAGCCGCCCAGGTGCAAGCCATTGAGCCAGCCGGCGTCGAGCCTGATCTTGCCGTTCAGCGCCTCGGGCAGCGCGTCTTCGAGCTTCAGGTCCTGGGCAACGGACGATGCCGCGGAAGGTGCCCCGCCGATGTCGATGCGCTCGGCCAGCGCGCTGGGGGTGTCGCGCAGCATGCCGGTGTCGGTGTTGAACGACGGGCGCAGCTGGCCGATGACGAGCTGGCCCGCGCGCGGCGCCGCGGCCTGCGACTGGCGGTAGCCGTCGAGCGCCGCGTCGGGCGCGTTGCGCTGGCGGTCGCCCTGGAACACGGTGGCCGCGACGTCGCCTTCGAGCACCGCCGAGGTGGTGCCGACGATGACGCGGCCCGCGTCGCGGCCGAAGGTGTAGCCGTTTTCCAGCCGCTCGCGCGCGCCGATCAGCGGGTTGTAGAAGTACTCGGTGGTGTTCTTGCCCCAGCGCTCGTGCGGGTTCTCGAAGCCGCGGTACACGCCGCTGTACAGCAGGTCGCCCGGCGCGCTCGCCAGGTTGTAGAGCCGCCCGTCCTTGCCCATGAGCCAGCTCTGCTTGATGACGCCGGTCTGCACGTCCACCGAGCCGCCCGACACGTTGATGGCCGAGCCCGCGCGCGTGACCAGCTCGCCGCCGCCGAAGGCCACGGTGCCGCCCGAGGCGGCCCATTCGCCGATGCCGTGGCCGTCGGTGTTGAGGTAGCCGCCAACCTCCAGCAGCCCGCCGCCGGTGTACCAGCGCTCGGTGGTGTAGCCGTTGGTGCCGGCCGGCACGCGCACCAGGTAGCGGCGGTCGACCCACAGGGTGGCGTTGTTGAGGTTCTTGCTGTCGCGGTTGCCCGGCGCATCGCGCTGCTCGTTGCCCTGGACATTGACCTCGACGTTGTTCGACGCCATGGCCACGCTCACGCCCACCGCGCCCGCCACGTCGATGGCCGCGCGCTCGGCCAGCTGGATGCGGCGCGCGGCGTTCACGTTCACCTGGCCGCCGGTGGCCAGCGTCATCGAGTCGGGCTCGAAGGCCACGTCGCCGCTCGATGCGATCTGCACCAGCGACTGGTCGCGGCGGTTGTACACGCCGTCGGACAGGTTCGCGGACTCCTTCAGCAGCGCGTCGCGCTGCACGTCGAGCGCGCTGGCGCTGCTGCTGTCGAGCAGCACCGCGCTCACGCTGCCGGGTGCCAGCGTGACGCGAGAGTCGGCATCGCCGGCGGCGTTCAGGTGCAGCGTGCCGCGCGTGGTCACGCTGGTGCTCGACACCAGCACGCCGGCCTGCTCCACCGTGTGGCCGGTCAGCGTGATGTCGCCGGTGAACGCCTGGATCAGCCCCGAGTTGGAGACGCGGCCCGCGCTGCTGTCCTTCAGGCGCAGCGGGGTGACCTCGTTGCCGCGCGTGCTCGACTGCTGGTTGCTGTCGGTGCCCATGCCCTTCTTGATGACGAAGCTGTCGCCCGCCGCGAGCAGTGTCTGGCCGCCGGGCGTGGCGATGGTGCCGTGGTTGTGCGCCTCGCGCCCGGCCAGCAGCACATAGCCGCCGCCCTCGGTCACGGTCTGCGGCTTGCGCGTGGAAATGCGCGCGCCGGCTTCCACCACCACATCGGCGGTGGCGTTGCCGTTCGACGACGCGGTGGACGTCACGTTCAGGTCGTTGGCCAGCGTGGGCACGAAGCCTGTGCCCAATGCCTGGCTGTAGAGGCCGCGCTTGAACTGCGCGTCGGTCATGCCCACGGCCGACGCCAGCAGGTTGCGCGTGTCGACCTGGCTGCTGCCGCTGAAGACGATGCCGTTGCGGTTGACCACCATGACGGTGCCCTCGGCCTGCACCTGCCCCTGGATCTGCGAGGGCCGGGCCTTGGGGTCGTTCACGCGGTTGAGCACGGCCCAGCTGGGCTGTTGCTCGAACTTCAGCGTGGTGTTCTTGCCGACGTTGAAGGTCTCCCAGTTCAGGATGGCCTTGTCCGCTGTCTGCGTGACGGTGACCACGGCGCGGCCGCCTTCCTGCGAAGGCACCGGCGTGTTGGCGTTGGCCCAGCCGGCGGTGAGGCTCTGGGTGTCGACCTTCAGGCCGCCTTCGGCGAGCCCGTCGGGCACGCCGCCCTGTCCGCTCTCCAGCGCCGCGCGGCGCGCCGCCTCTTGCGCCGCCTGTTGCGCCGCGATGCCGCGCGCCGCGATGTTCAGGTTGCCGATGGAGTGCTGCAACTGCTCGGCCGCGCGCTGCTGCTGCGCCTGCGGGCTCGTGAGCGTGGACGCGGCCACGCCGTTGGGCAGGCGCCCGGTGGCCACGGCCGTGTTCTGCGCCATGTTCTTCTGCGCCATCCACGCGCCGCTGAAGGCTTGCTGCGCGTGCGCGCCCTCGGCCGTGGCGCCGGCGGCGAGCATCAGCGCAATGGCGTGTACCAGCGGCGTGAGGCGCGCCTGCGGAAAGAAGAAAGAAGGGTTCGGATTGCGCCGGGACACCGTGCTGCTGCGTTGCATGCGGACTTCCATGGGTTCGTGTTTCATTGCTCGAATCGATGCCACGAAGCACGCGCCCGGAAGGCGAGCGACCCGTGGTCTACCGAGCTATGACAGCGAAGCGGCGGCGGGACTGCACCATGTCACGAAATCTTCATGAAGCGGCCGCGACCGCCCAAGGGCACGCAGGTTCACGCGCGGCCCCGCCCCAGCAGCACGATGCCGCCGGGCAGCTCGGTGAGCTCCGCGCCGTACACGTCGCGCACCAGGAAGGCCACGTCGTCGAGCCGGTCGATCGAGAAGCTCGCCTGCACCTTGCTGCGGCCCAGCGCCTCGCTGGTGATGACCAGCCGGCCGTGGCGGTAGCGGTTGACCTCGGCCACCACCTCGGCCAGCGGCACCTGGTTGAACACAAGCTGGCGCCGCCGCCAGGCGCTGACGATGCCGGTGTCCACCGCCGCGACGGGGCCCAGCCCGGCGGTGCCGTAGCGCAACTGGCTGCCCGCGTCGAGCTGCGTGCGCTGCGCGCCGCGGGCCACTTCGACGTGGCCCGCGAGGCAGGTGACGCAGACCTCGCCGTCGAGGTTGCGAATGTTGAAGCGCGCGCGCAGCGCCGACACCGTGCCGCCCGCGGCGCTGACCTGCACCTGCGCGGCGCCGGCCGCGTCGGCGAGCACCTCGGCCTCGCCGGCCAGCAGCTCGAAGGCGTCGCCTTTTCCGGCACCACCACTGCCGACACGGTCTGCGCTGCCGGTGCGCTGCATGTTGATGCGCGTCTGCGTGTTCATCTGCAGCACGGCGCCGTCGCCCAGGGCCACCTCGCGCTGCTCGCCGGTGGCGGTGTGGTAGTCGGCGCCCCACTCGGCCACGGAGGTCCACAACCCCAGCGGCGGCGACACCGCCAGGTAGGCCACGGCGGCCGCCGCGGCGCCGCCGAGCAGCGCGCGGCGCCCTGCTACACGCGAAGGCACAGGCACAGGCAGGCGCTGGCGCGCGACGCGCTCTTCCTGCTGCTGCACGCGCAGCGCGGCCGGCGCCATGGCCTGCCACACCTCGCGCGCTCGTGTGAAGGCCTGGGCGTGCAGGCGGCTTTGCGCGCACCAGCGCTTGAAGGCGCGCGCGTCGTCCTCGGTGGCCTGGTGCGAGCCGAGCCGCACCACCCAGGCCTGCGCTTCGCGTTGCAGGGTCGTCATCGGTTCACCTCGTGCGGGGTCGGCAGGGCTCGCGGGGCCAGCCGGGCCATCGGAGCCTTTGGATCGGGGTTCTTCAACTGCCATCACGCTTAGACTGTTTTCCCGCCCCGGGACCGAAGCGCTGCACAAAATCCCGGCCCAGCCGCTCGCAGCAATGCTCCAGGCCGGCGCGCAATTCCTTCTCCACCGTGCGCACCGACACGCCGTAGCGTGTGGCGATGTCCTTGTGCGGCATTTCGTCCACGCGCGCCGCGTAGACGATGGCCCGGCGGCGGCGCGGCAGCTCGGCCAGCGCGCGCTCCAGCGCCTCGAGTTCGTTGCGGGCCTCGGCACCGCGGGCGGGGTCGGCCATGTCGTCGGCCATGTCGTAGAGCTCCTCGACCTCGCCCACGCTCAACAGGCGCGCGTTGCTCTTGCGCTGGTCTTCGGCCACGTTGAGCGCAATGCGGAACAGGTAGGCCGAGGGGTAGCGCACCGCGTGGCGCACGGTGGTGTTCTCCACGCGCAGGTAGGCCTCCTGCAATGCGTCGTTGGCCAGGTCTTCGGACCCCAGGCGAATCTGAAGGTGCTTCCTGAACTGGGCGTAGCGCGCGAGAAACAGCGCGCGCAGCGAAGCCCTGATCGAATCCGGCATGCGCGCGGCCCTCAGCGTGCGCGCAACGGCGCGCGCGACACGTAGGGCCGGCAGTCGCGGCCCGGGTCGGGGCGCGGTGTCAGCAGGATGGTCAGGGGCTGCGCCAGCGTGGGCGGCGGCGGCGCGTCGAGCGCCAGCGCGCGCAGGCTGGCCAGCACGGCGCTGTCGCGCTCGGGAATGCCGCTGCCTTCGAGCAGGCGCGTGTCCTCAACAAGGCCCTGCGCGTCGATCCACAGTTGCAGCCCGAGCCGGAACCGGCCGAAGGCGTCGGGCTGGGCGATGCACAGCACGCGGGTGATGGAGCGTTGCAGCACCTGCGCATAGGCTGTCTGCGCGGCGGCCTGCGCCACCTCGGCGGCGCGCGCCGCGCGGGCCTCTTCAGCGCGCGCGCGGGCTTCCACCTCGGCGGGTGCGGCCTGCGTCTCGGGCATGAGCGTGAAGGCGTCGGCCGCGCTGTAGCGCGCGACCAGGCCGGTGCCGTCGAGCATGCGGCGCAGGGCCTCGCGCGGCGCGAGCTCGCCGTTGACGGCGGCGGCCTGCTTGCCAGCGGTGAGGCTGCTGGCCACCAGCACCGAATGGCCGGTGATGCGGCCGAAGCGGGCCAGCGCGCTTTCCAGCGGCTGGGCCTGCAGGTCGAAGTACAGCGTGCCGGCGCTCAGCTCGCCGGAGGCGGCCACGCCCTGCGCGGCGGCCAGGCGGGCGCTCATCATCAGTGCGAGAACGAAAAGACACCAGGGCAAGGTCGGGGCGCCGCCGGGTGCGGAATGGCGTGTCATGTGGCGGAGCTGGTGGCGGGAGGGCCAGAAGGGCCAGGAGGGCGGAAGCAATGCAGCGCCTGCGGTCGCCCGCACTCCGCCTGTCTCCGCTCCTGTGGTGTTTGCGCCGAAGGCTAACGGCGGCGCGTGACCGACATGTGACGCCGGGGCATGCAGCGCCGCACTGTCGTCTACAGGTCTTCACCGTGACTTGCGATGTGGCTAGCATGCGCCCCCACGGAGGACGGTGCATATGAAGAACGGTTGTGGGCGGTGGCTGGCCTGGGCTTGCGGGCTGGGTATTGGCCTGGGTGCCATCTCGGGGGCCTTTGCTCAACAGGTGACGGACGACGCGACGGACAAGGTGGCCAGCGCAGCGGCCGACACCCAACCCGTCTGCGCGGAGGTCACCGTCAACGGCGTGCGCACGCCCTCCTACGAATGCCTGACGCAGAAGCTGCAGCCCAAGGCGCCGCCGCAAGGGCCGGACGGCGCGCAGCCCGCCCAGCCCGGGCTGGCTTCCGAAGCCATCGTGCTGCGCCCGTCGAACCAGCTCGGGCTGTTCAACCGCGCGGCGACCAGCACGCGCATGGGCAACACCTTCGGCACGTCGGTGTATCCGCAGCGGCCGCCGCAGGTGCAGCCTTCGTTGCCCGTCGGGCCGCGCTGACCTGCTGGCGCGTGATTTCGGGTTTCAGCGCCCCGGCGAACGCAGCACGGACGACTCGAGCACGCGCAGCTGGTAGGCGATCTGGTGGAGCTGCTGGGCCACGGTGAGCGTGGCGTTGGCGGGGCCGGTGTAGTGCATGGCGCTGGTGCGCGCCGCGTGCAGCTCGCCCTCCTTGCGCCTGCGCGGCCTGAGCGACGGCTTGCGGCGCACCAGGTGCATCAGCGACTGCACGGCCACGAAGGCGTCGTCGGTGGCGTCGCGCACCGCGGCAAGGGCCAGCTCCAGGTCGATGTCCCGCTGCAGCATCGCCTGCTCGACGAGGCCCGGCTTGTGCTTGCTGTTGTGGTTGTTCTTGGCTGCAACGCGCGTGCCTGCCGCGGGCGGCATTTTTTCTTTGAACATCAAGGCGCTGGCTCCTGACCCCATCCGTTTCACCGCCGGGCAGGTTAAGCCGAAAGACAACGTCGAAACTGAGCGTTTCTGAGCGCCGTGTCTCCTGCGGGCCTGCGGTCGCGCCCTCAGGGACGGATCAGCGCCCTGGCGTGAAAACAGTAGCCGGCATTGCGCGCGGTGTTCAGCGGCAGCGTGAGCCCGGTGGCCTCGCTGACCTTGCGCCGCAGCCGGCGTATCTGCGTGTCGAGGCGGCGCTGGTCGTAGCTGAGAAAGTGCTCGCCCAGCGCGGTCACGATCTGCTGGCGGCTGGCGATGTCGCCGGCACCGCGCATCAGCTCGTGCAGCACCGTGAGGTCTTGCTGCGACAGCGCGATGGGCGAGAAGCCCGGCGCCGACAGCCGGCGCGCGCCCAGCTCCAGCACCCAGGTGCCGGCCGGCACCGCGGCGGCGGTGTCGCCGAACTCCCCGGGCTCGCCGAGCCGGCGCGACAGCGCGGCCAGCGTGGCCGCGAGTTCGTCGAGGTCGGCGGTCTTGGGCAGGTAGTAGTCGGCGCCGATGTCCAGCCCCGCGACGCGGTCGCGCGCACCGCCGCGCGCGGTGAGCACCACGATGCCCAGGCGCTCGCCGCGTTCGCGCAGCTCGCGGATCAGCACCAGCCCGTCGCCGTCGGGCAGGCCCAGGTCGACCAGCGCGATGCCGTGGCGGCGCGGATCGTAGCGGCGCCTGAAGCCCTCGAGCGAGCCCTCGGCGTCCACACGGTAGCCGTTGCCCGCGAGGAACTCGCTCAACTCTTCGCGAAGCACGGCTTCGTCCTCCAGCAGGATCACATCACGCATGGGTGCAGGGTAGGGACAGGTGGCAATGTGAATCTGAGAATTTCTGAGCGCGCGGATTCTAGGCGGGCCACACCGATAATCCGCGCCGATGAAATGGCTTGCCTGGTGTCTTCGCGTGTGCGGCTTGATGGCCGCGGTGGCTCTCCATGCGGCGCACGCCGCGCCCCTGCAACTGGACCCGCGCGCCAGTGTCGACAGCCGCGGCCACCTGCGTGTGCTGCGCGACCCCGAAGGCCGCCTCGATGCCGACGAGGCCGCCGCCGCCACGGGCTGGCAGGCGATGTCCGGCGCGGTGAACGCGGGCTTCACCACCGACACGCTGTGGGTCCGGCTGGAGGTGCAGCGCCCCGCCGACGCGCCGGACCGGTGGCTGCTGCAGTTCAACAACGCGCTGCTCGACGACGTGCGGCTGTACCGCCGGGAGCCCGCTGGCGCACCCGGACATTGGCAGTTGATGCAGCGCGCGGGCGAAGACGCCGGCCGCGCCAGCTGGCCCGTGGACGCGCGCAACGTGCAGCTGCCCCTGCTGCTGGAGAGCGCGGAGCCGACGGCGCTGCTGGTGCGCCTGCAGACCAAGAACGCCATGTCGACCACGATCGGCTTCGCGACGCCCGAGGTCTATGGGCGCGCGGCGCGGCACGAGTACTTCTGGTACGGGCTGGGGTTCGGCTTCGGCTTTCTGCTGATCGCGTTCCACTCGCTGTTCTGGCAGATGACGCGCGACCGGCTCAGCGGCTGGTACCTGCTGTACGTGAGCATCGCGCTGATGGTCGAACTGCTCACCGCCGGCATCGCGCAGCAGATGCTCGCGATGCCGGTGTGGCTGTCGGACACGGCGCTGGGCCTGTGCATTTGCTGCGCTGTGGCGATCGGCATTCGCTTCTCCGCCATGCAGCTGGGCGCGGACGTGCGCTGGCCTGTCGCCACCCGCCGCGTGCAGCACGCGGTGACGATGCTGTGCGTGGTGGCCGCGGCCCTGGTGCTGGGCGGGCACAACGGCCCGGCCATGTTCGCGGTGCAGTCGACGGCCATGCTGAGCATCGTGTGCCTCCTGGCCGCGGCGCTGTGGCTGCTGCGCCGCGACCAGGGGCAGGCGCGCGCGTTCCTGCTGATCTTCGGCATCTACTACGCGGGCGTGCTGGTGAGCTTCCTGCGCAACATGGGCTGGCTGCCGGCCAACGCGTGGACCAACAGCGCCGCCGCCCTGGGCACCCTGCTCCACATGCTGCTGATGAGCACGCGCCTGAGCCGCCGCTACGACCAGCTGCGCCGCGACAAGGAGGCCGCGCAGGCGCGCGTGATGCAGATGGTCGGCAGGCACAACGACCAGCTCGAGGAAGAAGTGCGCCGGCGCACCGTCGACCTGCGCGAGGAAATCGCGCGGCGTGAAAGGCTCGAGGTCGACCTGCGCGCCGCGCTGGAAACCGAGCGTCGCGCCAAGCAGTCGCAGCTCGACTTCGTGGCGATGGTGTCGCACGAATTCCGCACGCCGCTGGCCATCATCAGCACCACCGCGCAGCAGATTGCCCGCAACCTCGACGCGGCGCGCGAGAAGACGCTGGCGCGCTGCATGAACCTGCGTGGCGCGGTGCAGCGCATGTCGGCGCTGGTGGAGGAATACCTCACGGCCGACCGCATGGACGCGGGGCACGCGCACTTCCAGCCGCGCCACTGCGAGCGCGACGAGTTGATGGAGCTGTTCGAAGACCTCGCCGCCGACTGGCCCGACGGGCGCATCGCGCTGCGCACGCACGCGCTTCCGGCCCGGCTGATGTGCGACCCCGGCTTGCTGCGGGTGGCGTTGCGCAACCTGCTGGTGAATGCGGACCGGCACACGCCCGAGGGCGGCGTAATCGGGCTGGACGTGGGGACGGATGTTGCAGGGGATAAGGCGGGGGACGCGTCGGGGGATGGGGGCGGCACCTTGCGCATCGGCGTGCACAACCCGGGCGACGCGATTCCCGCCGACGAGGTGACGCGGGTGTTCGAGAAGTACTTTCGCGGCCGCAAGGCGGCGCAGTCGCCCGGTGCCGGGCTGGGGTTGTACCTGGTGCATCGGATCGCGCAGCTGCATGGCGGCGATGTGCGGCTGGACAGCGCGGGGGAAGACGGGCGGGTTCGTTTCAGCGTGGCATTGCCGGCGGGGCGGGACTGATTCGGGGCGACGTGCTTCTTCGGTGGCACGGCATTCGTGCCCTGCGATGACTGGCGCTAGATCACCTTCGTAAATACACTAACGGGAGACGCTGGCGCTATTGCAAGACAAACCCGTGGCCGATTTCTGCCCTCCAGAATCCAGAACGCAGGCCGTTAGTGTATTTTCCGATATGGACACCCTCCCCCTCTTCGCACGGCACACCGACGAAACCCATCGACTCGCGTTCGATCGCTGGCTTGCGGACCAGCGGTCCGCCGGTTCGCTGCGGCAAACGGGCTCCATCGCGGTCTACCGCGACATGTGGGGCAGCTTTGTCGCCTGGTGCCTGGGCCAGTCGCCGGCCGTCGACCTCGACACGCTGGACATGCGCGACCTCGAGGCCTTCCAGGCCGCGCGCTACGGCATGAAGGCCGCCGACCAGTCGCTGTCGCCGCGCCATGCATTGCGGCTGCTGCGGCTCATCGACCGGGTGCTGCGCCACCACGCAGCGGAAACCGGCGAGCCGCCGAACACCGCGGCCGCCGACTGGATCGCGGCGCACCCCGACATCCGCTATGCCGAATCGGCCCAGTCCGACCCGCTGCCCGACTTTCTGTCGGTGACCGAAGCACGTCGGCTCATCAGCTTTCTTTCCGAAGCGCGGCCGCGGCCCGGCCTGTCGGGCCCACGGCGCGACGCGCACCGCGCCTTCAGCTGGCAACAGCTGCGCAACCGCACGGCCGTGGCGCTGCAACTGGGCGGCGGGCTGGCGCCCGGCGACGTGCGCGCGCTGACCCTGTTCGCGCCAGTGTCCGCGGGCGGTCGGGTGCGCGACCGGCCCTGGAAGCTCTCGGTGCCGGGCAACGGCAACCTGCCGCCGCGCGAAACGCCCATCGCGCCCTGGGCCGGCGAGCTGCTGCAGCACTGGCTGCAGGTTCGCGCCGAGGCCCGCATCGCCGGCGACCACCTGCTGCCCTCGACCCTCAGCGGCAAGCCCTGGAGCAAGGAGGCGCACTACAAGGCGGCGCGCGCGGTGCTCGAGGAGGCCGGAGTGGAAGCCGCCGATGGCGGCTCGTTCCGGCTGCGCCACACCTTCGCGCTGCGCCAGCTGCGCCGCGGCACGCCGACAGAGCAGGTGGCGCGCTGGCTGGGCATCGACCCGGAGGCGATGAACAAGTACAGCCGCGTGGTGGTCGGGCCGGCCGATGTGATCTGAAGCGCGGGAAGCGTGGGAGGCGTGGGAAGGGCAAGGGGGAAAAAATCGAAGAGGCTCGGTGCATTCAGCAGCGCGGGCGACGGCCCTTTGAGTGCTCCTCCTACGGCTTCGGCCGCAGGCGCCGGTAGGGTTGGATGCTTCGAAACCGCAAGCTTGCCAACGGCACAGACCCATGAAATTTTCCGCTTCCCGCTCCCTCGTTTCCCGCACCTTGTTGCTCGCCGGCGTTGTCGCACTCGGTGCATGCGCCAGCAATGCACCCACCGCGAGCACCGCATCGGGGATCGACAACCAGCCCGACCCGACCATCCTGCTGGTGCCCGTGCGCATCCAGGACCCGGCGCTCGCCTCGGGTTGCTGGGCGCAGTTCTATTCCAAGCGCGACTTCCAGGGCGACTTCGTCACGCTGGTCGGCCCCGCCCAGGTGCAGAGCATGGACAAGGGAACCGCCAAGCAGCTCAAGCGCGACATCGACAGCGTGAGCGTCGGCCCGCGCGCCACCCTGGAGGTGTACGAGCACGCCATGTTCAAGGACCGCACCGTGAGCTTCGCCCCCAACAGCCGCGAAGGCGGCCTGGTGCGCAAGCTGGGCTTCGGTGGCCGCATCGAGGCGATGAAGCTGTCCTGCAGCTGACCGCGCAGGTCGCAGGTCAAACTGGAAAAGCTGGCATGAAGATCGCAATGCCTTCTTCATGCTTACCTCCATCCAGAAAGCCAGCATCCTGCGAAAGAACGGCTTCGCGGTGCCGGATGCCCCCGCTGAACCAGAGCCGCTCGTGACGCCAGCGCCCGCCGCCTCGGAACAGGGCCCTGCCATGCAGGCCTGGCACCGGGCGATCGAGGCGCTGTTCGCGAGCTACGCGGCGGCACGCGCCGCGAAGAGCCTGCGCGACGCGCAGGAGAAAAGCCAGCTCGAGTGGTTGCGCCAGATGGCCAACGGCGGCGCGCCCCGGCTTCGAACCCATCGCGCCTGATCGAGCGCCTGTTCAAGCGATCAAGGCTTGCCGCGCCGCCAGGTGCGGGGGTCAGCTCTTTTTCATCGCCCCAACTCCATGGCCGCCTGGACCACAGGCCGCGCCCAGTTCGGTGTCGCGGCCAGCGCCGCCACATCGTCCGGCATCGGAAAAATCACCTCTCCCGCTTGCATCTCCAGCACCAGCACCGGATCGTCGATGTCGCCGCCGGGTGGTGCCTCCGCGCTGTTGTCGAACACCTGCAGCTGCGCCAGCTTCGGCAGCAGCTGGACCAGGTTGGCCCGCGACGCCACCCAGCGCTCGCGGATCTTGGCCTCCGGAATGTCATGACCGCCGCGCGTCACCCTGGCGCGCACCCGGGCGATGTGCTGCTCGGGCGAAGACAGCCCGCAGAAGATCATCAGCACGTCGTGCGTGGCCGACGCACCGGCGAGCAGCGCGGGAATGGTGTTGGCGCCCAGCGTGGTCTCGAAGGCGTAGTTGGTGCCTTGCGCAATGGCCGCCTCCAGCCGCTCGCGGCCCAGGTTCCATGCGCGGGCGTTCGCGTCTTCGGGCGTGAGACCGAGCTGCGCGATGAGCTCGCGGGCGAAGGTGTCGGGGTTGAACCAGCTCAGGCCGTGGTCGGCGAGCAAGGCGCCGCCGACCGAGCTCTTGCCCGCCCCGTTGACGCCGGCCAGCACCAGGATGAAGGGACGGGGCTTGGGAGCCGTGCGACTGGCGCGAGGGGCTCGATCAGTGCGCGCGGTGCGCGGGTTGCGCGGGACAGGTGCCTGGGCCGCCGCCATCAGAAGCTGTCACCCGCCTTGGGACGGCGCCCCAGCTTGCCCTTGGCCGCGAACAAGTTGCCCACCTGCTGCGCCGCGCCCGGTTCCTGGAGCGCGCCCAGCCGCGCGTCGAAGCGGCGGCCGAGCTCGTCGAGCACCGACTGTTCGCGCGCCTTCACCGCCTGTGCGTCTTCCACCAGCTGGTTGTAGGTGGCCGCGGTGAGCAGCACCATTTCGACCGTCGAATGGTTGGTGACCGCCACGCTGCCGGACTCCTGCACCTGGCGCACAACCTCGCCCCAGCGGTTCTTCACGTGGGAAGCGTTCTGACGCGGCAGTTCTTCAAGGTTGCGCAAGATGGCTGACATGGGGTGCTCCTTTTGAAGCCATTATGGCAAAAATAGCCAGAATGGACAATTTGGGGCGCAGCACCCGATTCCACCCGGTTCCAATACGGCGGCACGGCTGTTCGCGCGGCCCGATCTCCCACGCCACGTCGCGGCCTCGGCGCACGCCGGCAGCACCCGCCTGGCGCCAAGGTTTTCCCAGAACCAGAGAGGGCTACATGCGAGCGAAATGCCTATCGAATACCTGCTGGAAATCGAGAATGCGCCATTTCCCTTTCGCGTCGACGAACCGGCCGCGATCAGGTACATCGCGGTGTTGAAAGCGGTCGGGCTGGTGGAGGCCGAGATCTATCCGCCACTCGACCTGTGCGCGCGCTTCGGCGACTACAAGCTGGCCGTGGTCTCGGGCATCACCGCGCAAGGGCGGGAAGAGCTGGGCCGGGAATGGGCGATGGCCTGAGCCACGGAGTTGCCCGCTTCAGCTCAACCGGTCGGAGCGCAGCCGCTGGCGCTCGTCGGTCATCGAGCGCGCCGCCATGTACACCGCGCCCGCAGCCGCCAGCCCCCCCGCGCCGGTCAGCAAGAACAGCAACAGGATCTGGTACTTGGCCGCCTCGATCGGGTCCATGCCCGCCAGCAGCTGCCCGGTCATGATGCCCGGCAGCGTGATGATGCCGGCGGCCGACATCTGGTTGACGATGGGGATCATCCCGCGGCGAATCGACGAGCGAACCAGCTCCGCCAGCGCCTGGTGAATGGTCGCGCCGAGCGACAGTTGCGCCTCGATGCGCGCACGCCCTGTGGTCACGCCGTCGAAGAAGCTGTCCAGGCCCAGGCTGGCGGAGTTCAGCACGCTGCCCAGCACGATGCCCATCAGGGGAATGGCATAGCGCGGATCGAACCAGGGGTGCGGCTGGATGGCCGTCATCAGCGCCAGCACCACCGTCGCCACGCTCGACACCCCCACCGCCGCCGCGCCAATCGCAAAGTTGCGCCCGCCCTTCAGCCGATGCGAAGGCCGCACCGCCACCTCGCGTGCCGCCGCCAAGATCATCAGCACCACGATGGTGAGCGTCGCGGCCGGCGAGGCCGCAGCGAACGCGAAGCGCAGCACCAGGCCCACCAGCAGCAGCTGCACCACCATGCGCGCGGCCGCCCACAGCACCTGGCGGTGCAAGCCCAGGTGCAGCACCAGCGAGGCGCCCGCGTTC
This sequence comes from Variovorax sp. RCC_210, assembly GCF_041355175.1. Taxonomy (NCBI): domain Bacteria; kingdom Pseudomonadati; phylum Pseudomonadota; class Betaproteobacteria; order Burkholderiales; family Comamonadaceae; genus Variovorax; species Variovorax sp. RCC_210. The sequence continues at coordinate 234,964 of NZ_JBFUPJ010000007.1, forward strand.
AGCAGCACCAGCAAGGTGGCGAGCACCAGGTCGGTGGCGTCGAGGTGAATGGTGTTCATGCGGCGTTCACCTGCGGATTCGGTTGAAGTTGCTGTACCAGCCGGCCCTCGACCATGTCGAACCGGCGGTGCCCGATGCGCTGCGCCTGCTCCACCGAGTGCGTGACCATCAACACCGCCAAACCCGCCGCAAGCTGGCGCCCCAGCAGCGCCTCGACCGCCAGCGTGGTCGCCTGGTCGAGCGAGGCGGTGGGCTCGTCGAGCAGCAGCACGGCGGGCTTGCGCGCGAGCGAACGCAACAGCGCCAGCCGCTGGCGCTCGCCGGTCGACAGGCGCGCGATGTCCGCTTGCAGGATGTCGACAGGCAGCCCCACGTCGACCAGCCAGCCCGCGAGCTCGTCGCGCATGTCGTCGGGGAAATGCCCGGCGACGGTAGGGCCCCACCACGCGGGCTCGGCCGCCTGGTAGATCACCCGCCGGCGCCATGCGGGGCCGGAACCGGCGTTGCGGTCGATGCCGTCGAGCAGCACGGTGCCCTCGCCGGGGTCGAGGTCGGCCACCAGCCGCAACAGCACGCTCTTGCCCGACCCCGATTTGCCGAGGATGCAGATGCACTCGCCGCGCTGCGCCTGCAGGTCGATGGCCGGGCGGCCCCGCGTGCTGAGCTGGCGAACCTCGAGAAAGGGCGCCGAGGCAGAGAGCGATCGGTCAGGCAAGGGAACGGATGAAGCAAGGGGCCGCGGTTCGGTCATCGAGAGGAGCGCCTGGCGGCTGCGGCGGGATGGGCTGCGGATGCTACCCGCCATGGCCCGACCCAGTGGGGCACTCCAGTACCTCCGCGTCTAGTACACGTCCCGGCGGTAGCGACCCTCGGCGATCAGGTCGTCGAGCGCCGCGCGCCCCAGCATGTGCGCGAGCGCGGCATCGACGCCGCCGGCCATGCCGCCCAGGCTGCCGCACACGAAGACCACGGCGCCATCGCCGATCCAGCGGCGCACATCGTCCGCCGCGGCGCGCAGCAGGTCTTGCACGTAGATGCGTTCGGGCTGGTCGCGCGAGAACGCGAGGTCCGCGCGCTCGATGCGCCCTTCGGCCTGCCAGTGCGCCACCTCGTCCATGAAGAACCCGTCGTGCGCGCGCTGGCGCTCGCCGAAGAACAGCCAGTTGCGGCGGTGCCCCCGCTCCACGCGCGCGCGCAAGTGCCCGCGCAGGCCGGCATAGCCCGAGCCGTTGCCGATGAAGATGCAGGGCCGGTCATCCGCCACCAGCTCGAAGCCGGGGTTGGCCAGCAGCCGCAGGTCGACTTGCGCCGCCAACGGCGCCTGCGCGGTGAGCCAACCCGAAGCCAGGCCGAGGCCGCCCGCATGGCGCGCCTGCCGCACCAGCAGCCGCAGGTGCCCCTCGGTGCGCACCGATGCGACCGAGTAGCGCCGCGGCGCTACGCCGGGCGCGGTGCGCACCTCGACCAGCGCACCCGGCTGCCAGTTCGGCATGTCGTCAGCCGTGGCCTTCAGTTCGATCTCGTAGAGCGGATGGCCCAGGCTGCCCGCGTTGAGCAGGCGGCGCGACGAGAGCGTCCACGCCGCGAACGGCTCGGCCTCGGGCGCGTCGGTGAACGCGAGGCCATCGGCATCGCCCAAGCCGTCATGCGCACCGGGCCGCGCGCCGCGCAACGCGCCCAGTTGCCGCCGCCACAAGGCCAGCGCACCGGCATCGACGTTGTCCACCTCGACCATCGGGAACAGCGACTGCGCGCCGGCCGCGACCAGCGCATGGTCGAGCGTGTGGCCGAAGCCGCAGAAGCGCTCGTAGTGCCGGTCGCCCAACGCCAGCAGGCCGTAGCGCAGGTGCGCCAGCGTCTGGTTGCCGGCCTGCGCGAGCCGCTGCGCAAAGCGCCGCGCCGCGTCGGGCGGGCCGCCCTCGCCAAAGCTGCTGGCCACGATCAGCAGGCGCTGGTGGCTGCGCAGTTGCTCCGGGTCCAGCCGCGCCATCGATGCCACGGTGACCGGCAGCCCGGCCGATTCGAGCGCGGCGGCGCTGCGCATCGCGATGCCCTCGGCGGTGCCCGACTGGCTGGCGAAGGCGACGAGCACGCGCTCGGGACCTGACCCCGCGCCTGTGTCTGCGGCTGTGTCCGGCCGCGTGGTCAGCGCCAGCGCCGCCCGCTCGGCGCGCACCGTGCGCTTCTTGCGCCGGCGGTCCAGGTACAGCAGCCAGCCGGTCACGGAGAACACCGGCAGCATCAAGGCGGCCAGCGTCATCACGATGCGCCCCGACAGGCCGAAGTAGGTGCCCATGTGCAGCGGGTAGATGGCGGCCAGGAAGCGCCCGCCGGCCGACTTGGCGTCGTGCCGTTCGTCTTGCGCCACCTCGCCGCCCGGCAGCTTCACCGTCATGCGGTTGCGCGCGCGCTCGTGCGCGGGCGCCATGTCGAGCCAGGTCAACAGCACCGACGGCGCCGCGCCCGAGGGCACGCGCAGGATGACCTCGCTCCAGCCGCCCGTCCGGCGCGCGCGCTTCTCGAAGGCGGCCCAGGCGGGCGCGACGTCCACCGCCGCGGCGTCATCGCGCGCCATGTTCCGCGCCATATTGCGCACGCCGGGCGCCGGGCGTGCCTGCTGCGCGGCCACGCGCGGGTAGCCCGCCCATGCGTCCACGCGGTCGCGCAGCCCGTCGAAGGCCCAGTACAGCCCGCTGGTGGTGAACACCACGTACATCAGCAGCGCGACGGTGCCCATCACCGAATGCAGGCCCCACAGGAACGAGCGCCCCTTCAGCGCGGGGTCGAAGGTGAGCCAGGCGCGCCAGTCGCCCACGCGGCGCGGCCAGCGCAGATACAACCCCGACAGCGACAACAGCAGCAACCCGCTGGCCAGCACGCCGGCGGCCACGCGCCCGGTTTCGCGCGGCAGCAGCAGCCAGCGGTGCAGCGACTCGACCCATTCGAAGAACGCCGCGCCCGCCAGCGGCGGCAGCGCCGCGCCCGTGTACGGGTCGACATACACCGCCTCGCCGCGCCGCTCGCCCTTGGGCGGCGCGAAGATCACGCGCGCCGCCGCGCCGGGCTCGGCGAACAGCGCGAGCGTGCCGACCTGCCGCTCGGGCCAGGCCTGCCGCACGGCGGCGAGCAGCTGCGGCGGCGCCAGCACCTGCCGTGCCTCCTGCACCGCCACATGGCGCCCGTGGGGGTTGAGCGCGTCGATGATCTCCTCGCGAAACGACAGCACCGCGCCGCTCAGGCCGATGACGATCAGCACCGTGCCGGCCGTGATGCCGATGAACCAGTGCAGTTGGAACCAGAGCTGGCGCAGCGAGGGAAATTTCATCTGATTGTTTTCAGCGGATGCCGACGGCCCAGTCGACCGCCGCGTCGAACAGCAGCCGGCCCGCGGGCGAAAGGTTGGTGAAGGTCTCGTTGCCGAGGAAGAACAGCACGCGCCGCGCGGGCGCGAGCGACTCATAGTCCATGGTGGCGCCCTTCTCGTAGCCGAAGATCGCCGCCTTGTCCGGCTGGCCGTACAACGTGGCGATGGTGGTGGCCCCGAGGCCGGGCCTGCCCCAGCTCATGCCGGCCTGCTTGGTGTACACGTTGGTCACGCCGGCGGGCAGCCCCGCGGCCATCGGGTGCGGCGCGTTGACGAGCCACACGTAGCGCTCTTTCGCGGCCTCGCCGAAGTCGGTGTCGTGGCGCTTGCCGGTCATGGCGAGGTCGTCGAGCAGGTCGTTTTCCCAGGTGAGCAAGGGCACCGGGAGCTGCCGCCACGCCGGGCTCACGTCTTTCGCGGCGACGGTGGACGAAATGACGACCAGGTCGGCGCCGCTCGCCACCGCCGGCGCGGCCGCCTGGTCCTGCAGCGCGACGGCGAAGCCGCGCGACTCGAGGTGGGCCTTGACCTTCTCGTCGACCGGCAGGCTGGGGCCGTCGCGCTGCACGAGCAGCACGACCTTGCGGCCCTGGCTCGCGGGCTCGGCCGCCTGCGCGGTGCCGAGGCCGAGGCCGAGGCCGAGGCCGGGTTCAAGCGCACCCACGAGGCCGCACGCGGCCAGCAGGACCGCGGCGCGCCGGGTGAAAAGGAGCGCGCTGATGGAGCGGATGCGTCGCGTCATCTCAGAACTCGAAGGTAGTGAGCAACGACACCTGACGCGCATCGCCCATCGAGATGAAGTACGTGTTGGCGGCCGACGGGTAGTAGGTCTTGTCGAACAGGTTCTTCACGTTCAGCTGGAACTTCACCTTCTTGCCGTACAGCCGCGTGTCGTAGGTGGCGAAGGCATCGACCGTGGTGTACCCGGGCAGCTCGAAGCTGTTGGCCGAATCGCCCGCGCGCTTGCCCACGTAGTGCGCGCCCGCGCCCACGCGCAGCCGCCCTTCGCTGCCGAGCACCTGCCCGAAGTCGTACACCGCCGAGACCGACGCCGTCTGTCGCGCCACGTTCCACAGCCGGTTGCCGGCGTACAGCGGGTCTTCGGTGGTCTTGGCGTCGATGTAGGCGTAGCTGGCAATCGCGCTCCAGTTCTTGCCCAGCTGGCCCGCCACGTCCACTTCCAGGCCGCGCGAGCGGGCGGCGCCCGAGGTGCGCCAGTCGGTCAGCTTGGTCACGTCGTTGAACTGCGAGACCAGCACGTTTCGCTTGCGAATGTCGAACAGCGCCACCGTGCCCGTCAGCCCGCCGGGCATGTCGATCTTGGCGCCCATCTCCCACGACTTGGCCTCCTCGGGCTTCACCGAGGCGTCGAGCACATAGCCGCTGGAGAGCGGCGCGATGGTCGAGGCCGGCTTCAGCGACTGCGTGTAGCTGCCGTACAGCGACACCGTGTCGCTCCACTTGTAGATCAGCCCCACGCGCGGCAGCACCTTGGAGCCGTCGGTGTCGGTGTTCACCTTGAACGGGCGCCCGCGCCCCGCCAGCTGGCTCCAGGCCTGGTAGCGCAGCGCGGCCACGGCGATCCAGCGGTCGCTCAGGTGAATCGAGTCCTGCAGGAACAGCGACTGGTTGTGCAGCCGGTCGGTCTGGTCGCTGTCGCTGGCGGACACGGTGCTCGACGGCGCCTCCAGCCCGTACACCGGAAAGATGTAGTTGAAGGTGCGCGTGGTGGCCTGGCGCAGCAGGTCGGCGCGATAGATGCGGCGGTACTCGGCGTCCCAGCCGAACTGCAGGTCGTGGCGCATGCCGCCCAGCTCGACCGTGCCGTCGACGTAGGCGGTGGCGTAGCTGTCGGTGCTGAGCGCGCCGTGCGTGGCGTCGTTGCTGCGCGCCAGTGTGCCGCGCGTGGTGTTGATGCCGTTCACGCGCAGCTGGTTGGCGTCGTACGCCTCGCGGTTGTAGCTGAGGTTCACGTGGCCGGCCCAGCCGCCGCCGAACTGGTGGTCGACCGAGAGCTGCGCCAGGTGCGTCTCGCCGGTCATCTCGTTGAAGGGCTCGTCCAGCCGCTGGGTCTTGGGCAGCGCAAGCGGGCGCTGGGTGCGCGGGTCGAGCGCGGTGCCGCGGTCGAACGGGGTCACGTACTTGCGGTACTCGTACCAGAACACGGCCTGCGTGTCGTCGCCGTACCAGGCCAGCGAAGGCGCCACCAGCGTCTCGCGGTGCTTGCCGAAGTTGCGCCAGTAGTCTTCGTCCACGTGGTCGACCACGAGCCGGTACGCCAACCCGTTCTCGCCGATGGGGCCGGTGGTGTCCAGCGTGGCGCCGCTGCCGTCGCGCCCGCCCGCGTAGCCCGAGCCCAGCAGCGACAGCGCGGTGCGCTGGCGCAGTTGCGGCTTCTTGCTGACCACGTTGACCACGCCGCCCGGGTCCATCAGCCCGTACAGCAGCGACGACGGGCCCTTGAGCACCTCGACGCTCTCGGCCGCCGCGTTCATGCCGCGGCCCTGCACCAGCGGCATGCCGTTGTGCATGATGGAACCGTCGCGGTTGCCGCCGAAGCCGCGCTTCATGATCGTGTCCTGCGTGCTGGCCAGGGTGTTGCCCTGGTTGATGCCGCTCACGTTGGCCAGCGCGTCGTCGATGTTGCGCGGACGCTGGTCGCGAATGACCTGCGCGGGCACCACGTTGACCACCTGCGGAATCTCCAGCACCGGCGCAGTGGTGCGCAGGGTCGATGCATCGGGCGTGGGCTGGTAGCGGTCGTCGGCGTCGGTGGGCACCGGCGCCGCGCGCGCCACCACGCGCACGGCGGGCAACGTGCCGTCGGCGTCTTCGCTGTCGGGGGTGGCGGCGGTGCCGACGAGCGGCACGGGCATGGCCTTGCGCAGCGTGAACTCGCCGGCGCCACCCTCCACCGCTTCGAGCCCGGAGCCCGACAGCAGCGCGGCGAAACCGGCGCGCACCGTGTAGCTGCCTTGCAGGCCACCGGACTTCAGGTCCCGCGTGCTGGCCGGGTCGAACGACAGCGCCACGCCGGAGGCGGCGGCGAAGCGGCCGAGCACCGAGGCCAGCGGGCCGGCGTCGATGCGGTAAGCCTTCGCAGCGGCAGCACCGACGGCGGCGCCCGTGGCTCCGGTGGCACCGGTGGCCGGCTCCGCGGCGTGCGCCGCGAGCGGCATCGCCAGCGCGGCCGCCAGCAGGTACAGCGCCTTTCGTACAGGGGTGGGGGACAGGTTCAGCTTCGGCACGGGCATTCGGGTTTCCTTCGGCAGGGAGGGCGGGCCCATGGCGCAAGCGCCATGGTTCTGAGAGGTAGGCCGAACGAAACCGGAAAAGATGAAAGGTGCTGGAGAAAAAATTCGCAATTCAATCGAAACGGTGGCGCGATCAGGCCGGCACCAGCGACACCCAGTAGCGCGTGACGCTGCTCGCGCGCACCGGAAACGCCCGCGTGAGCACGGCCAGCGCCTTGTCGGTGTCGTCCAGCGGAAAGGCGCCCGACACCTTGATGTCGGCCACCGCCGGGTCGCACACCAGGCGACCGCGCCGGTAGCGCGACAGCTCGGCCACCACGTCTTCCAGCCGCCAGTCGTTGACCACCAGGCTGCCCTGCGTCCAGTCGACGGCCGCGGCATCGGCGGCGCGCGGCGCGTCGACGCCGCTCGCGCCGAAGCTGGCTTGCTCGCCGGCGCGCAGCGTCACGACCTGGCCCGGCCGCTGCACGGGGCGCAGTTCCACCGCGTCTTGCAGCACCGTGACCGTCGTGCGCTCACCCTGCGTGCGCACCGTGAAGCGCGTGCCCAGCGCCAGGATGCGGCCCTGCGCGGTTTCCACCATGAAGGGGCGCGCGTCCTTGCTTGCGGGGGCGCGGGGTTTCGCGGTCTCGACCAGGATCTCGCCGTCGCGCAGCGTCACCAGCCGGCGCGAAGCGTCCATGGCCACGTCGGCCGCCGAGCGCGTGTTCAGCATCAGCCGCGAGCCGTCGGCCAGCAGCACCGAGCGTTGTTCGCCGGTGCCGGTGCGGTAGTCGGCCAGCCACGCGCGCCAGCCGCCTTGCATGCGCTGCACGCCCACGGTGTCGGCCACTTGCCAAGACAGGTACGCCAGCGATCCGCCCGAGGCCAGTACCGCCAGCCCACGCAGCACGCGGCGCCGGTCGATGCGTTCCGGCCGCACGGCGCGCAGCGTGGGCGCGGCGATGTGCGCAGGCACGCGCTGCAGCGTCGTCTGCATCGCCGTGAAGCGCTGCCACGCGCGCTGGTGGTCGGGGTGCGCGCGATGCCAGCGCTGCCAGGCCTCGCGGTCGGCCTCGGTCGCCTCGCCGGAGCACAGGCGCGCGTACCAGGCAATCGCCTGCCGGCGGACCTCGGCATCGGCATCAACGTCGACCAGCGGGCGCAGGGCGATGCCGCCGTCGATGTCGCCGTGGATGCCGCCATCGACGCCGCCGTGTTCGAAGGAAGCCTTCACGGCGCCAGCAGGTAGCAATGCTCCAGCGCCTTGAGCATGTAGTTGTTCACCGTGCGCACCGTCACGTTCAGTCGCCCGGCAATCTCGCGGTAGGTCAGCCCGTCGAGCTGCGACAGGATGAATGCCTGGCGAATCGGCGGTTTCATGCCGTCGAGCATCGCGTCGATGGCGGTGAGCGCTTCCAGCACCAGGGCCCGTTCTTCAGGGGACGGCGCCTGCGGTTCGGGCAGCGCGGCCAGGGTCTGCAGGTAGGCGCGTTCGAGCGCGCGGCGGCGGTGAAAGTCGACCACCAGGCCGTGCGCGATGGTCGCGAGGTAGGCGCGCGGTTCGGTCGCGGCCACGGGCTCGGCCTTGCTCATCACGCGAACGAAGGTGTCGTGCGCCAGGTCGGCCGCGTTGTGCGAGCAGCCGAGTTTCTTGCGCAGCCAGCCATGCAACCACCCGTGGTGGTTGCTGTAAAGCGATTGCACTTCGTGCTGCAACACGAACTCGGCGGCCGGCATGGGTTCTGCACGCAGCGGGCACTGCGTCTTAATAAGAATGGTTCTCATTGTAGCGAACCGGAGCGCCGAGCCGTCGGCTTTGCCCAACACCACGTTCGCCCAGTTCGCGGGCGCCGGATGTAGCTTCATGTAATTTCTTCGCACGCGCGCACGACCGTTGCGCCTACAAGAACGCCCGTGCCTCCGTGGAAAACTCGCGCCCATGCCGGAGACACACAACCTGGACCAGAACGGCCTCGCAGCCTTGGCCGCCGAATGGCGCCGACGCGCGCTGCGGGGCGATCACACCGCCCGTGGCATCGCCCATGCGCTGGAGGTCGAAGTGCGGCGGCTCACCGGGTCGCGTGCCGCCCCCGCGCACGACCTCGACACGCGCCACCTGGAGCTGCGCCAGGCGCGCGGCCCGTGGTGGAAGCGCTGGTAAGCGTCGCCCCCCCCGATCCCCGCCAAAGAATTTCAGTCGTCCACGCCTTCTAACGCACGTGCGTAGGAGGCCGCTTCGGCCGGCGTCATCGCATCTTCGAGCGCCGCGAGTTCGAGCCGCTCGAAGTCGTGCGCGATCCACTCGAACATGTGCGAACGCGGCATGTGCTCCAGGTCTTCCCCATCGCACCAGGGCTGCAGCCGCGACGGCGCACTGCTCAGCAGAAAGCGCAGGTACAACGCACGCGCGATGCGAACCGCAGCCGCCCGCTCAGGGTCTTGCAGCGCATGCCGGCAAGCGGCCAGCTGCTGCTCGCAAGCCGCCAATCGCGCCTGCGCCTGCGCGCACCCATGCGTGCCCACGTCGAGCGCGCGACATCGCGTGTCCTGCATGCGATGAAATTCGCACAGCACGCGCGCGTAGGCATGCTGTTGAAGAAGAAGAAGCGTGCGGTCCAGAAAACTCTCTTGCATGGTCAAAAGATATGAAGGTTTGCCGGCCGCCGCAGGCGTAGGACTTGGCGCAAAAAAAGCGCGCGACGATCCCCACGGCACCAAGGCCCGAGGGCAAACTCGCGACACGACCGCCCTCTTCCTAGCCTTCGTTGCCACTCCAGGAGCCCCTCGATGCGCATCCGCGAACTCGCCACCGGCCTGCAATTTCCCGAAGGCCCGATCGCCATGGACGACGGCTCCGTACTGCTCGTCGAAATCGCACGCGGCACCCTCACGCGCGTGCGCGCCGACGGGCTGGTGCAGGTGGTGGCCGACCTGGGCGGCGGCCCCAACGGCGCGGCCATCGGCCCCGACGGCGCCGTCTACGTGTGCAACAACGGCGGCTTTCGCTGGCACACCGAGGCCGACGGCTGCCTGCGCCCGGTGGGCCAGGCCGACGACTACTCGGGCGGCCGCATCGAGCGCGTCGACCTTTCCACCGGCCGTGCCGAGCGGCTGTACGACACGGTCGAAGGCGGCGCCCTGTGCGGCCCCAACGACATCGTGTTCGACGCGCACGGCGGCTTCTACTTCACCGACCTGGGCAAGACACGCGAGCGCGACATGGACCGCGGCGGCCTGTTCTACGGCCATGCCGGCGGCGGTGCCGCCCACGCCATCGCGCGGCCGGTGATGACGCCCAACGGCATCGCGCTGTCGCCCGACGGCCAGACGCTGTACTACGCCGAGACCGAAGGCGCGCGCCTCTGGGCCTTCGACATCACCGCGCCCGGCCGCGTGCGCAAGGACGGCTGGCCGTCGCCGCACGGCGGCCGCATGCTGTGCGCCTCGCCGGGCGGGCATTACCAGCGCTTCGATTCGATGGCGGTCGACGCCCTGGGCAACCTGTGCGTGGCCACGCTGCTGCACGGCGGCATCAGCATCGTGTCGCCCGACGGCGGCAGCGTCGAGCACGTGCCGCTGCCCGACCGCTACACCACCAACATCTGCTTCGGCGGGCGCGACCGGCGCACGGCCTACGTCACGCTGTCGGGCAGCGGCAGGCTCATCGCCATCGACGACTGGCCGACGCCGGGGCTGGCGCTGAACTTTGCGACCTGAGTGCGTCGGCCCGCACTGCACGCTCAGCCCGCGTCCACCCCTTTGCCACCCAGGTAGTGCTTGGGCGTCTTGCCCATCACGCGGCGGAACATCGCGGTGAAAGCGCTCGGGCTCTCGTAGCCCAGGTCCATCGCCACCGTGGTCACGGGCCGGCCCATGGCAAGCCAGCGCAGCGCCTCCATCAGCTGCAGCTGCTGGCGCCACAGCGTGAAGGTGATGCCGGTCTCGTCGCGAAAAAGCCGCGTCAGCGTGCGCCGGCCCAGCGCGCCGTAGCGGGCCCAGTACGCCAGGTCGCCCTCGCTGCCCGGCTCTTCGAGCAGCTTTCGGCAGATGCGCAGCAGCCGCACGTCGCGCGGCATCGGCACGTGCAGCGGCGCGCGCGGAGCCGCGCAGATCTCGTCGAGGATGAGCCGCATCACGCGCCCGTCGCGCCCCGCCTCGTCGTAGAGCAGCGGAATCTCGGTGGCGTCGATCACCAGCTGCCGCAGCAGCGGCGACACCTCGATCACGCAGCACTCGCCCGGCAGGCCGGGCGAGGCGTCGGGCTGGATGTACAGCGACCGGTTCGACACCGGCTGCCCGCGCGCATGCATCTCGTGTTCCACCCCGCCGGGCACCCACACCGCGCGGTTCGGCGGCACCAGCCAGGCCCCGGTGGCCGTGTGCAGCGTGAAGGTGCCCTTGACCGCGTACGCGAGCTGCGCGCGCGGGTGCGAATGCAGGGGCACGATCAGCGAAGGCTCCGGCTCGTGCTCGATCACGATCATCGACACCGGCCGCGGAATGGACTGGTACGCGTGGAAGGTGTTGGTGCGCATCATGTTGTTCGGCCTTTGCATCGTGGGAACCTGAACCAGAGCACCAACGCGCCGCCGCCGGGCAAGGCGTTCAGGCCGTGGCCTTGCCGCGCAGCGCTTCGAGCAGCGCCACCGCGCGGTCGGTGCGCACGTCGTGCTCGGCCGCGAGTTGCTTCGCCACCGCATCGATCTCGTCGCCCGTGGCACCAGCCACCAAGGCGATGTTGCGGGCGTGCAGCGCCATGTGGCCGCGCTGGATGCCTTCGGTCGCCAGCGCGCGCAGCGCGCCCAGGTTCTGCGCCAGCCCGACGGCCACGGCCACTTCGCCCAGCTCCTGCGCGGACTTCACGCCGAGGATCTTCAGCGACAGCTGCGCCAGCGGGTGCGTCTTGGTCGCGCCACCCACCAGGCCCACGGGCATCGGCATCTCGATGGTGCCGACCAGCGCGCCGGTCTTGTCTTTCTCCCACGTGGTGAGCGAGGTATATCGCCCGCTGCGGCAGGCATACGCGTGCGCGCCGGCTTCCACCGCGCGCCAGTCGTTGCCGGTCGCGACGATCACCGGGTCGATGCCGTTCATGATTCCCTTGTTGTGCGTCGCCGCGCGATAGGGGTCGACGGCTGCGAAGGTGTACGCATCGAGCACGCCCTCGACGATTTCCTCGCCGCTGCGCTCCTTGGTCTTCAGCACCTCGGGCGTCAGCCGCACGCGGGCGCGTGCCAGGCGCAGGTCGGCCAGGTTCGACAGGATGCGCAGGCGCACCGTGCCGCCCGTGAGCTTTTCAACGAGCGGGGAAACAGCCTCGGCCATGGTGTTCACGGTGTTGGCGCCCATGGCGTCGCGCACGTCGACGATCAGGTGCATCACCACCATCGCACCGCGCGCGGTGTCGGGGAACACGTGCACCTCGATGTCGCGGCAGCCCCCGCCCAGGCCGATCAGCACCTTGTCGCGGCTGTTCGCCACTTCCAGGATCTGGTCGCGTGCGCGCAGCAGCGCCTGCCGCGCACCGTAGGGGTCGCCCACGCCGAGCACTTGCACCTGGGCCCGCATGATCGGCCCGGTGCTCGATGCCTCGAAGCCGCCGCCTTCACGTGCCAGCTTGGCCATGAACGAAGCGGCGGCGACCACAGAAGGCTCCTCGACCACCATCGGCACGAGGTACTCGCGGCCGTTGACGAGAAAGTTGCCAGCCACGCCCAGCGGCAGCTCGAAGGTGCCGATGACGTTTTCGATCATGCCGTCCGCGCGCGACAGCGCCAGCGCACCGGGCGTCTGCAGTAGCGCGATGTCGTCGGCGGTGAGGCCGGCCGCGGTCGCGAGATGGTCGAGGCGCTGCGCCGGCGTGAGGGCGCGAAAGTTGGGAAGGCGGGAGTCTTGAACCATGTGATGTCCTGAATCAACGGGTGGATGAAGGGGTGTCCGAAGACGAACCTGAATGAGCAGCTGCCGCGGAGCGGTCGCGCGACATGAAGCGGCGCAGCCCGTCGCGCGCTTCCTCGCTGGTGAAGGCGCGCTGGCCGAGCACGGCCTCGCGGCGGAAGGCTTCGTCGAACGGCAGGTGGCCGAGCGTGAGCGCCGCCTCCTTGATGACCGACACGGCCACCCGCCCCTTCTTCGCGATGCCGCGCGCATACGCGAGTGCCACCGCCTCCAGCTCGCCGGGCGGAACCACGCGGTTGAGCAGGCCCATTTCGGCCAGCCGGCGCGCGGGAAAGCGCTCGGCCGTGAGCATCAGCTCCATGGCCAGCGCGTACGGAATCTGCCGCACCAGCCGCACCAAGGTGCCGCCGGCCGGCGTGAAGCCCATCGAGGCCTCGGGCAGCGCGAACACCGCGGTTTCGGACGCCACGCGAATGTCGGCGGCCAGCATGATCTCGAAGCCGCCGCCCATGCACAGCCCGTTGATGGCGGCCACCACCGGCTTGTGGAAGCCCGCCTGTTTGATGTGGGCGCCGTCCCATTCCGAAATGTCGAAGCGGCCTTCGGCCAGCGCGGGAATCGATTCGCCCAGGTCGGCGCCCACGCAGAAGGCGCGCTCCCCGTTACCGCCGAGCAGCACCACGCGCACCCGCGGGTCGTCGTTGGCGCGCACGAAGGCCTGCGCCAGCGCGTCGTACATGGCGAGCGTGAGCGCGTTGAGTTTTTCGGGCCGGTCGAAGCGCACGTGCGCGATGCCTTCGTCGTCCACCGCGTAGGTGATGCCCATCAGATGACCCCCTCGGCCACATAGCGGTCGTAGTCGGCTTCTGCAACCTGCAGCCAGCCCTTCAGCACGACCTCGTTGTGCTCGCCGAAGCCCGGCGCGCTGCCGACCGCGCGCGCCGGCGTGGCCGACAGCTTCATCGGACTGCCGAAGGCCTGCACCTGCGCGCCGTCGACCTGCGTGGGCACGAACATCTCGCGCGCCTTCAGGTGCGGGTCGGCCACCACCTCGGCGATGGTCTTGATGGGGGTCACCGGAATGGTGTCGCCCGCCATGGCCTCCAGCTCGGCCTTGGTGTGGCGCGCGCACCAGCCCTGCACGATGGGTTGCACGCGGCGCGCGTAGGTGTGCGCGTCGAAGCGCTTTTCCATGCTGTCGATCTCGGGGTCTTCCAGCAGCGCGGGCTCGCCGAAGATGCGGCACGCCTCGCGCCAGAACTTGTCGGTGTAGGCACCGAAGAACACGAAGCCGTCCTTGCACGCGTACTGGCCGTAAGGCCGCACGAACGGATGGTCGTTGCCCAGCGGCTCGCCGACCACGCCGTCGACCGTGTAGTTGACGACGGCGTGCTCCGTGAGCGTGACCACCGCGTCCTGCTGGGCCACGTCGACCCACTGCCCTTCGCCCGTGCTGCGCGCGTGGATCACCGCCGACAGCGCGGCAATGGCCGCATAGAACGAGGCCGACAGGTCGCCGATGATGGTGCCCACGCGCAGCGGCGCCTTGCCCTTCTCGCCGTTGATCGACCACAGCCCGCCGGTGGCCTGCGCGCTGTTGTCGTAGGCCGGGCGGCGCGAGTTGGGCCCGGTCTGCCCGAAGCCGCTGATCGACACGTACACCAGCCGCGGGTTGACAGGCTTGAGCGCCTCGTAGCCCAGCCCCATGCGCTCCATGGTGCCGGGGCGGAAGTTTTCCACCAGCAGGTCGGCCTTGGCCACCAGCTCGCGCAGCAGCGCGCGGCCCTGCTCCGACTTCAGGTCCAGGCTCACGCCCAGCTTGTGGCGGTTGTATTGCGCGAAGAAGGCGCTGGCCTTGCCGCTGTCGCCCTGCACGAAGGGCGGAAAGGTGCGCACGTAGTCGGGCTCGGCGGGGTTCTCGACCTTGATCACCGTGGCGCCCAGGTCGGCCAGCATCATGGTGCAGTAGGGCCCGGCCACCACGCGGGTCACGTCGATTACCACCAGGCCGCGCAACGGCCCCTCGCCGAGCGGCAGCGCCATCGTTTCAGTACTCACTTGTGTGTTCTCCATGGGATGCGGGTGCGGTCGCTCGGTGATGTGCGGCGTGGGTGGCATGAATGGTCTGGGCGTCAGCCTCGGAGACCGCGCCGCGCTCGATGTACAGCGTGCGGCTTTGCACCGCGTCGAGCAGCGACGCGTTCGACTCGGTCACCACCACGCACAGCCGCGGGTGCGATGCGCGCAGGGCGCGCAGCGCGTCGCCGTACTGGCGCGCCAGCGCGGGCGCCAGCCCCTGGAAGGGCTCGTCCAGCAGCACGAAGCGCTCGCCCACCATCAGGGCGCGCGCCAGCGCGACGATCTTTCCCTGGCCGCCGGACAGCGCCGCGCCCGAGCGCGCGAGCATGGGCTCCAGCTGCGGCACGCTGGCCAGCACGGCGTCGATGCGCTTGCGAATCTCGGCGCTCGGCAGCCGCAGCACCTCGCAGGGCAGGCAGATGTTCTGCTGCACGCTCAGCGTCGGCAGGATGACGCGGTCTTCCGGCGCGTAGCCGAAGCCGGCCGCGGCGCGCCGCGACGCGGGGCTGCGCGTGATGTCTTCTCCGTCGAGCAGCAGCCGGCCCGAGCGCGGCGCCACCAGGCCCATCACTGCGCGCAGCAGCGTGGTCTTGCCCGCGCCGTTGCGCCCCACCACGGCCACCGTCTGGCCGGGCGCGAGTTCGAGCTGCACCCCGCGCAGCACCGAGTGGCCCGCCAGGTCGATGTTCATGGATTCGATGCGCAGCATCAGCGCTCTCCCAGCACTTCGCGACGCACCAGCGCGTCGGCGAACACCTGCGCGGGCGGCCCGTCGGCCGCGATGCGCCCGTCGATCCACGCGGCCACGCGCGTGGCGTAGCGGCGCACGATGTCCACGTCGTGCTCCACGAACCAGCTCGTCACCTGGCGCTGCTGCAGCGCATGCATCAGCGTGCGCATCACGCCGTGCTTGTCTTCGGACGACACGCCGCTGGTGGGCTCGTCCATGATGACCAGCTTGGGCTCCAGCATCAGCGCGATGCCCACGTCGAGCAGCTTGCGCCGGCCCTCGGGCAGCACCAGGGTCGGGTCGTCCGCATGGTCCGCGAGCTCGACCAGCTCCAGCATCTCGGACACGGCGCGCTGGTCGGCCGCGCGCGACAGCGAGGTCCAACGCGACAGCCGCCCCTGCCGGCTGACCGACGCCAGCTCCAGGCACTGGCGCACCGTGTGGTCGAGGAACAGCTGCGGCAGCTGGAACGACCGGCCCACGCCCAGCCGCGCGATCTGCCGCGGCCCCTTGCGCGTGATGTCCTGCCCCTCGAACAGCACCCGGCCGCTGCTGGGCTTGATGTAGCCGGTGCAGATGTTGATGAAGGTGGTCTTGCCGGCACCGTTCGCGCCGATCACGGCCAGGTGCTCGCCGCGCGCCAGCGAAAAGTCGATGCCGTCGGCCGCGGCGATGCCGCCGAAGCGCAGCGTGAGCGCCTCGGTGCGCAGCAGCTCGGGGGTGTGCGTGGCGCTCATCGGGCCTCCTTCATCGTTGTCCGGGTCAACGCAGATGTCGACGAGGCTGCCTTGCGCGCGGACGACGTGGGCATCGCGGCCTTGCGGGCCCGCCGGCGCCAGCCGACGATGCCCTGCGGCGCGAAGAAGATCACGGCGATCAGCGTCACGCCCAGCAGGCTCTGCCATGCGTCGGTGAACCAGGCCGCGGCGGCCAGCTTGATCAGCTCGAACACCGCCGCGCCCAGGAAGGCGCCCACGGCGTGGCCCGAGCCGCCCAGGATGGCGATGAACACGTACTCGCCCGAGCGTATCCAGTAGCCGCTCTCGGGCGTGACCAGGCTCTGCACCAGCGCCAGCAGCGCGCCCGCCAGGCCGACCAGCCCGGCGGACAGCACATAGCCCTGCGCGAGCACCGAGCGCGCAGACAGGCCGATGTATTCGAGCCGCGTCTCGTTGGTGCGCATGGCCACCATCACCTGGCCCGCGCAGGAGTCGAAGTAGCGCTGCACCAGCCACGCGACGCCCACCGCCAGCACCAGTGCCAGCACCAGCATCGCCAGCTCGAACTGGCCGCGCTCCAGGGCCATGCCCAGCAGCGTGGGCCGCTCGAAGCGCAGGCCGTCGGTGCCACCGGTCCATGCGTAGAGCTTGCCGGCCAGCGAGAACAGCACCATCGACAGCCCGAGGTTCAGCATGCCGAAGAAGATGCCGCGGTAGCGCGACACAAAGGCCGCCACCAGCGCGCCGACCACCACGCTGGCAAGCACGCCCGCCGCCACCGCGAGCAGCCCGTCGACGCCCGGAAAGGCGCGCACGGTAAACGCCGCCGCATAGCCGCCGATGGCCGCGTACATGGCATGCCCGAACGACACCTGGCCCGCGCGCATGAGCACCGTGAGCCCGAGCGCCGCCAGGCCGAAGCACAGGAAAGTGATGATCGGCATGCGCGACCAGGGCCACGCCCAGCCGGCGCCGAGCAACAGCAGCACGGCGAGCGCCACGCCCGCCACGGCAGTGAAGGAGGATGAAGCGCGCATCAGATCCTCCGCGCCACGGTGGCCGAGAACAGCCCGTGCGGGCGCACCAGCAGCACCGCCACCATCATCAGGTAGGGCATCACCACTTCCAGCTCGGGCAGCGTGTACACCGCGAGCGAGCGCGACATGCCGATGAGCACGGCGGCCACCAGCGCACCGGTGATCTGCCCCAGCCCGGCAGTGGCGATGACGGCGAACGAGGTCACGATCATCTCGGCCCCCAGCCCCGGCACGAACGAGGTCATGGGCAGCGACAGCGCACCGCCCAGCGCGCCGAGCACGCCCGCCAGCGCGAAGGTCAGCGTGCCCACGCGCGCCGCGTTGATGCCCAGCGCCGTCGCCACTTCGCGGCGGTGGATGACCGCCACGATCTGCCGGCCCGCCACCGAATGCTTCAGCAGGAACTGCAGCCCCGCGTAGGCGAGAAGCGCCACGCCGGGAATGAACAGCAGCTGGTAGTTCATGAAGGTCACGCCCAGCAGCTCGGTGGTGCCCAGGCGCGTCGCGAGGTCGCCCGCGTTGACGGGCGTGGCGCCCCACAGCATGCGCTGCACGTCCTCCAGCACCATGAAGGCCGCGAAGGTGACGAGCAGTTGCAGCACCGGGTCGCGGTCCTGAAAGTGGCGCAGCAGGCCGCGCTCCAGCAACGCGCCCAGGCACCCGCCCACCACGGCGGCGGCGACGAACAGCGCGGCCACCAGCACGAAGGTGGACGCCGTGTGCGGCAGCAGCCAGCCCAGCAGGCTGGCCGCGCTGTAGCCGCCGAAGGCATAGAGGCTGCCGTGCGCCACGTTGATGACGCCGAAGACGCCGCAGATCAGGGTCAGGCCCAGCGAGATGAGAAACAGCAGGCCCGCGTACGACAGGCCGTCGACGGTGGCGAGCAGGAAAAGAGTCGGGTCCATGAACGGTCGGCGTCTCGTGTGTCCGGGCTCAGTCGCCCACGCGCCGGATCTGGCTGCTGTTGATCAGCGCGGGCTTCAGCGTCTTCACCCATTCGGCGGACTTCTGCCCCACCGGCGGCGCCACGATGTCGGCCGGGTAGAAGGTCAGTTGCTTGGCCACCGGGAAGGGCTGCGATGCGTCCTTGGCCGTCACGCCGTACAGCTGGCCCTGCAGCGCCTGGCCGTCCTCGCGCAGCCGGATGGGGCGCGAGAGCCCGCGGTATTCCAGCTTGCGCAGCGTGGCCGCGAGCTGGTCGGTGCCGGGCCACTGGCCCTTGTTGTCGGCCAGCGCCTGCTTGTAGGCGCCGGTGGCGGCCTTCAGTGCCTGCACCATGTGGTACACGGCGAAGTTGGGGTAGGCACCCGTGCGCTGCTTGAACTTCTGCACGAAGGCGCGCGCCTCGGGGTCGTTCATGAACTCGGGGTCGGCGAAGTAGCCGTCGCCCACGAAGCCGACGATCACGCCCGGGGGCACCGCGTCGCCCAGCCGCTCGAGCGACGAATCGGCCAGCGGCAGCACGAACTGCGAGCTCTTCAGCAGGCCGCGCTGCGAGGCCTGGCGCAGGAAGGTGTCCAGGTCGCCGCCCCAGGCGGTGGACAGCACCACGTCGGGCCGCAGCGCCTGCAGGCGCGTGACCTCGGTGGAGAAGTCGGACGCGCCGAACTTGGGGAACAGCTCGGCCACGATCTTCACGTCGGGCTTGAGCGCCAGCAGCGTGTTGCGAAAGATTTCCCACGAGTCGCGGCCCCAGGCGTAGTCCTGGTTCACCACGGCCAGGGTCTTGAAGTCGGGCCTGGTCTTCAGCAGGTGCAGCACCGCCGCCACCATTTCCATGGTGCCGTTCGGCCCGGTGCGGAACACGTACTTGTAGCGGCGCTCTTCCAGCACCTTCTCGGTGGAGCACTCCCACAGGATGTTGATGACCTTCAGGTCTTCGGCCACCGGTGCCAGCGCGTTGCAGTAGCCGCTGGAAATGGCCGAGAGCATCAGCTTCTCGCCCGGCTCCTGGGCCAGGCGGCGGTATTCGGAAAGGAACTTGTCGGCGCCCTGCCCTTCGTCGATCCAGGTCGGGCTCAGCCTGGTGCCGTTGATGCCGCCGGCGGCGTTGAACTCCTCGATCCACATGTCGGCCGCGGCCTTGGCGGGCGCGCCCAGCACCGAGGCCGGGCCGGTCATGAAGGTGCTCATGCCGAGCTTGATCTCGGCCGGGCGCTGCGGCGCGGGCTGGGCGGTGGCCGTCGTAGCCGTGACAGGCAAGGTGGCGAGGGCGAGCAAGGCCGTCCCCCACGCGATGAGTGTGGCAAGCGATTTCACTGGGTTGTCTCCTGTGGTCTCCCACTGTTAATGTGCGAGTGCATGAATCATGTCGGTCGCGTTGCCGATCGCCTATGGCGCATCCACACACTTGTTTCGCTGCCTTATGGGTAGTTCGCACATCACCGGTGCAGCCCGGCTTTCAGCGTCAGGGTTTGCACCGAGCTTTGGTGCCCACGGGGCACATCGGGAGAAGTCTTTGAACACATCGGACCCTGTCGCGCACCTGGGGCGCGACCTTGCGCCGGGCGAGCTCCAGTCAGAGCTACTCGCCATGCTCCAGCGCAACGCCAGCGCGCGCGAGTTCGACGAGATGCTCGAGCGCGTCGAGGCCACGGTGAGCGACCCCGCGCAGCGTTCGCTGCTGGCCGGCAGCATCCGCGCGGCCGTGGCCGTGTGCGAGCAGCAGGCGCTGCAGCAGCGCCGCGAGCGCGGGCTGCTGGTGGTGCTCGAAAGCGCGCACGACCTCACGGCCATTCGCGACCTGGAGCTGGTGCTGCAGGCCATCGTGCGGCGCGCGCGGCAGATCTTTTCGGCCGACATCGGCTACCTCACCAACTTCGACCGCGTGCGCAACGACTTCTACATTCGCGCGACCGAGGGCGCGATTTCAGAGCGCTTCAAGAACGTGCGCGTGCCGCCCGAGCACGGCATCTGCGGCCATGTGCTCAAGCACAAGACGCCGTACCACAGCAGCGACTACCTCACCGACCACGGCTTCGCGCACGAACAGGGCATCGACCTGGCCATCAAGGACGAGGGCGTGCAGTCGCTGCTCGGCGCGCCGCTGATGGTGGGCAACCACTGCATCGGCGTGCTGTGCATCTGCGACCGCCAGCCGCGACGCCATGCGCCGTGGGAGGTCGCGATGCTGTCGACGCTGGCCGCGCAGGCCGCCGTGGCCATCGAGAACGCCCGCCTGTTCCAGGAGGCCCAGGTGGCGCTGCAGCGCGCCAGCGACGCCAACGCCTCGCTGCACCGGCAGGCCGAAGAGATACAGACCGCCGCCGAGGCGCACGAGCAGATGACGCGGCTGGTGGCGCGCGGCTGCAGCGTGGTCGACATCCTGAACATGGCCGCGTCGATGCTCGGCGTGCACATCGAGCTGCTCGACGAGGCCGAGCGGCCGACCCACCGCGCCAGCGTGGCGCCCGCGCACCTGGCGAGCGGGCTGGTCGCGCTGCTGGAGCGCACGCAGGTGCAGGACGCGGTGCACGGCACGCTGACCGAGGGGCGGCGCAGCGGGCGCTCGCACGAGATCGAAGGGGCTGACGGCATCGACGACGGCGCCGAGCGCCATCTGCGCGTGGCCGCGCTGATGGGGGCCGACCGGCTGCTGGGCGCGATGCTGATGCTGTCAGACCGCGCGATGAGCGCCACCGAGATCCGCACCTTCGAGCGCGCCGCCCTGGTCGCGGGCGTGGTGCTGCTGTCGCAGGAGCGCAGCGAGCGGGTGGTGAGCGGCGAATCGGCCGCGGCCATCCGCGCGCTGGTGAGCTGGCAGCAGGAGTCGCTGGCCGCCCTGCAGCTGCGCACGCAACCGCTGGGGCTGGACCTGGGGCTGCCGCTGCGCATGGTGGTGCTGGGCGTGGAAGACCGGCACATCGAGTACGCGCTGCGCCGCATGCGACCGGGCGTGGCGCGCGGCACGCTGCTGGAGGAGTGCGAAGGCTTCATCGTCGCCATCTGCCCCGAGACCGCCTTCGAGGCGCTGCGCGCGGCGCTCCAGGCCACGCTGCTGGCCGACGCGCGGCTGGACGCGGTGGGCGTCGGCTCGGCCACGCTGTCGCAGGTCGACGGGCTGCCCGACTGCTTTCGCGCGCTCAAGCGCGGCATCGACATCCTGCGGGCGCTGGGGCGCTCGCACGAGCTGGTGCCGGAGGCGACGCTGTCGATGTATTCACTGCTGTTCGAGCACCGCCGCGCGGCGGATGTCGCGGGCTTCATCGAGGCGACGGTCGGCGACCTGGTGCAGCACGACCAGCGCCGCGGCACCGACCTGGCCGGCACCCTGCTCGCCTACCTGGAGCACGCGCAGAACGCCAAGGCCACGGCCGACTCGCTGCAGATCCACGTGAACACCTTGCGCCAGCGGCTGGAGTCCATCGACAACCTGCTGAGCGACTGGCGCCAGGGCGGGCGCTTTCTGGAGCTGCACGTGGCGCTGCGCATGCACATGCTGCGCCGGACGGTGCATTCGCCGGCGCGGCCGGCGAGCGTGGGCGCGGACCACTGAGGCCGCAAGCGGCAAGCCGCTGATGCCCTGGCGGGCGCAGCGCCCCGAACAGGCGCCGCCCGTTCAGCCGGCGTGCAGCATGCGCGACGTATGCCGGGCGATCACGGCTTCTTCATCGGTGCGCAGCACCCACGCGCTCACCGGGCTTTCGGCGGTGGTGAGCCGCAGGGCGCCGCCGGTGCTGCGCTTGCTGTTCGCCGCCGCATCGACGTTCACGCCCAGCCACTCGCAGTCTTCGAGCACGCGCTCGCGCAGGGCCGCGTCGTTCTCGCCGATGCCGCCGGTGAACACGATGGCGTCCACGCCGCGCAGCGCGCCGGCCAGCAGGCCCATGTGCTGCACCACCTGCTCCGCGAAATGCGCGATGGCCTCGGCCGCGGCGGGTTCGGCCGAGGCCTGCAACGCGCGCATGTCGCTGGACACGCCCGACAGGCCGAGCAGGCCAGACTCGCGGAACAGCAGCTTCTCGACCGCGTCGGCCGACAGGCCGCGCGCGCGCAGCAGGTACAGCACCACGGCCGCGTCGATGCTGCCGCAGCGCGTGCCCATGGTCAGCCCGTCGAGTGGCGAAAACGTCATCGTCGTCGCGACCGAGCGGCCGTGCGCCATGCCGCACATCGACGCGCCGTTGCCCAGGTGCGCGACGATCACGCGCTTGTCGGCCAGCGCGGGCGCAAGGCCGGCGAACTGCGCCACGATCGATTCGTAGGAAAGGCCATGAAAGCCGTAGCGCCGCACGCCCGCGTCGTGCAGCGCGCGCGGCAGCGCGAAACGGCGGTTGACCTCGGGCTGCACCGCATGAAAAGCCGTGTCGAAACAAGCCACCTGCGGCACGCCGCCGAAGGCCTTCATCGCCGCGCGCACGCCCGCCAGGTTGTGCGGCTGGTGCAACGGCGCGAGCGGCTCCAGCTTGGCGAGCGCGTCGAGCAGCGGCCCGTCGATGCGCACCGGCGCCACGAAGTCGGTGCCGCCGTGCACGATGCGGTGCCCCACCGCCGCGATGCGCTCGCTGGCCGCCTCGTGCGCATGCCATTCGAGCAACGCAGCCAATGCACCCTGGTGCGAGGCCTGCGCACCGGCCAGCGGCTCGTCGAGCAGCGATTGCCCTTGCGCGTCGTGCACGCGCAAGCGCGCCTGCAGCCCCGCGCCCAGTCCGTCGGCCTGGCCCGACCAGCGCGCCGAGGGCAACGCGCCGTCGTCACCGGGGTGGGCCGCATCGAACAAGGCGACCTTGATGGACGAGGAGCCCGCGTTGAGCGTCAGCAGCGAATCGGTCATGGGTTCAGGCGTAGTGCGTGTCGAGGCATCGTAGCGGCTCGAAAGCCCGTGGCTATGACGGCGCCCGCTTCACTCCACGCTCTCCTCCCCGGGCTCACGTCAGCCCGGGCTCGCCTCGCACACCAGCTGCGCCAGCAGCCGCGCCGCCGGGCTCATGCTGCGGTTGCCGCGGTGCACCAGCCCGACCTCGCGGTGGAAGGTGTGCGGCCCCAGGTCGATGGCGCGCACCCCGGCCGGCCAGCGCCGGTGCGTCGCGGTCTGCGGCACCAGCGCCACGCCCAGGCCCCGGGCGACCAGCCCCACGATGGCCTCCAGCTCGTCGACCTCGCACACGTCGCGCACGCTGAGGTGCGACGCCCGCAGGAAGCGATCGACCTGCCGCCCGCCGAAAGACACGCGGTCGTAGCGCACGAAGGGCTGGCTCGACAAGATTTCCGCCCAGTCGTCGCCCGCCACGTGCCGCGGCACCAGCAGCCTGAACGGCTCGCGCAGCAGCGTGGTCCAGCGCAGGTCGCCGTGCATGGAAAACGGCGGCCTGATGATCAGCGCCATGTCGAGCTCGCCCGCATCGACCTGGTCGGCGAGCCCCATCGACACGCCCGGCACCACGCGCGTGCGCGCGCCCTCGCACTGCTTGTGGAAGCGCGCCAGCACGTCGGGCAGCATCGAGCGCTGCACCGACGCGATGGCGCCGATGCCGATGACGCGCGGGTCTGGTGCGTGCGCCGCCGCATCGGCACCCAGGTTGCCGTACAGCCGCACCAGCTCTTCGGCCTGCGCCAGCGTGTGGCGGCCCGCGTCGTTCAGCTGCGCGGAGCGGCCGGTGCGGTCGAACAGCGCAAAGCCCAGCTCGGCTTCCAGCCGCTGCATCTGCGCGCTGACGGCCGCCTGCGTGAGGCCGATCTTGTCGCCTGCGGCGGAGAAGGTGCCCTCGCGCGCCACGGCGATCAGGGTCTTGAGCTCCCGAATCATTCATCAATCCTTTCGATGCTCGAGACAAATATATATTGATTTTATTTTTGCTCCGAGGCTTCTACGATTCGGGCCGAGCCAGTCGCTTCACCTGGTTCTTCCGATTCATCCACAAGAAAGCCCACGCCCATGAAGGCCCCCGCCTCGAACCCCGACATGCTGTCCCCGTTCCATCTCGCGTTCCCGGTGCACGACCTGGCGCTGGCGCGCAAGTTCTACGGCGAGACGCTGGGCTGCCCCGAAGGCCGCAGCTCGCCCGAGTGGATCGACTTCAACTTCTACGGCCACCAGATCGTGGCGCACCTCGCGCCCGAGGCCACGGGCACGGCGCAGCTCAACGCGGTGGACGGCCACGGCGTGCCGGTGCGGCACTTCGGCATCGTGCTGCCGATGGCCGAGTGGGAGGCCGCCGCCGCGCGGCTGGAGGCCCACGGCACCGAGTTCGTCATCGCGCCCTACATCCGCTTCAAGGGCGAGCCGGGCGAGCAGGCGACCATGTTCTTTCTCGATCCGTCGGGCAATGCGCTGGAGCTGAAGGCGTTCTCGGACATCGGAAGGCTGTTCGCGAAGTAGCAGCCCCGGGAGCGGAGGTCGAAGGCCGGCCAAGCGGGCCGGGCGGGTCAGGCGGAGGGGGCGCCGGGGGCGACGACAATCTGTCGCTCCTACCCACCACTCGCTGCACATCCGGATGATGTTCCGCCTCCCCCGCCATGCGGGCCTTGCGCTCGCATGGCGCCTGTTCCAGGCACCTGCATTTGCTGCATTCGCATCGGCACTTGCACTGACCCTGGCCCTGTCGCTGTTCCTGCCGACCCAGGCCGCCGCCCAGCCGGCCGGCGCATCCGGTGCGCAGGCCACACTCACGCCCACCCCCACGCCCACGTTGCAAGGCCCGCTGGAACCGCTGCGCGTCTCGCGCCAGCCCCAGGGCCTGCCGGCCGTGCGGCACCTGCAGTTCTTCGAGGACACCACGCGCGCCCTCGGCATCGAGCAGGTGCGCACCCCGCCGCAAGAGGCGCGCTTCACGCTGCCCGACGATCCGCTGCGGGGCAAGGAGTCGGACCGGGTGCTGTGGTTCAAGCTGCAGATGCAGCTGGCCGACCCGGGCGACGCCGCCGACGCGCAGCGCGACTGGCTGATGCTGGTGCCCACCGTGTCCACCCATGACCTGCGCTTCTACGGCCCCTTCGACGCCGACGGCCATGCGCTGGCCGAGCCCGTGGTCACCGGCATGCGCCACCCGTGGGCGACCCGGCCCGCGGCCTCCGAGCAGATGGCGTGGCGCTTTCGCCTGCCGGGGCCGGGCACGTACACGGCCTACTTCCGGGTGGAATCGACCTTCGCGCGCATCTACGACGTCAGCATCTGGGAGCCGGCCGACTACCTGCAGTCGACGCAAGACAAGCGCATGTTCGACGGCGTGAGCTACGGCCTGCTCATCGGCCTGATGGTGTACGGCCTGGTGCTGTTCCTGGTGTTCGGCGAAGGGCTGTACGCCTACTACATGCTGTCTTGCGCCTGCGGCCTGCTGGCGCTGGGCAGCATCAACGGCCACGCCCTGCGCTACCCCTTCGCGCACTGGCCCGAGGCGGCCGGCATCGCCTACACCGCGGGGCCGGCGCTGTGGGCCATCTGCAAGCTGCAGTTCGGCCGGCGCCTGCTGCGGCTGCGCCACTTCGCGCCGCCGCTGGACCGGCTGGTGCAGGCCTTCACGCTGACGCTGGCGCTCGCCATTCCGTACGCGCACTGGGGTTCCCACCCGCTGCTGACCTTCAGGCTGGTGCAGCTGTCGGTGGTGGCCTCCACGGTGGTGATGGTGGTGGGCGCGCTGGCCGCGATGCGGCGGCGCTACTGGCCGGCGGTGCTCTACTTCTTCGGCGTGGCGCTGCTGCTGGCCGGCGTGGGCACCATCGTGCTGCCGAGCTGGGGCTGGACCACCTGGGCGCCCAACCAGATGAACGTGTCGCAGGGCGCGCTGGTGGCCGAGCTGGTGGTGTTCGCGGTGGCCATGGCCTCGCGCCTGCGGCTGGTGCTGCGCTCCGAACAGGCGCTGACCGCGCGCACGCAGCAGCTGGTGGAAGCGCTGGGCACCGACGCCCTCACCGGCGCCACCAGCCGCACCGGCCTGGAGAGCCGCGGCGAGGAATGGCTGCGCGAAGGCCGGCCGTTCGCGCTGATGCTGCTCGACCTGGACGGCTTCAAGGGCGTGAACGACGCGCACGGCCACGCCGCGGGCGACGCCGTGCTGCTCGCCACCGCGCAGCGGCTGCGCCAGCAGCTGCGCGCGGACGACGTGGTGGCGCGCCTGGGGGGCGACGAGTTCGCGGTGCTGGTGCTGGGCAGCCCGTCGCGCGACACCCTGGCGGCGATGGCCCAGCGCATGGTCGATGCCTGCGCGATGCCGGTGGACTTCGAAGGCCGCCCGGTGTCGGTCGGCATGAGCCTGGGCATTGCCCGCCAGCCGGAAGACCGCGCGGGCCAGGATGGCACGCCGGGCGACACCCTGGCCGCCCTGCTGCGCGCGGCCGACCGCGCGATGTACCACACCAAGCAACAGCGCACAGGCCCGGCCTTCACTTTCGCGGCAGACCTGGCCGATCTGGCTGGCACGCAGGCGCAGCGGCCGGTGCAAGAATCGCTTCATGAGCGACACGCCACGCAGTGACCCGGCCGGCCCGACGCAACGCCCCCCGCGCCCGCACAGGCCCGGCTGGCTCCCCGACGTGGCCACCGCGCGCTGCACGGGCTGCGGCTGGTGCGTGGCCGCCTGCGACCTTCACCTGCTGAGCCTGGAGGTCACGCAAGGGCGCAAGGCCTCGGTGCTGCACGACGCCGAGCGGTGCACCGGATGCAGCGACTGCGCCGTGACATGCCCGTTCCACGTGATCACGATGCGCAAGGGCCACGCGGCCTGAAGCGAGAGCCCGCGGGCTCGGGTTCTGGCTCGGGCTCAGGCCCCGATGGCCTTGGCGTCGTAGGCCTCGCTGTACGCCTTCCAGTCCTTCTCGACCTGCGCGGCGCATTGGTGGGCCGCCGCCAGCAGGTCGCCGCGCCACGACGCGGCCGAGCCCCCGAAGTCGATCAGCGCATCCGCGATGGCCGAGCCCTGCCGGCCCGCGCTGCGCAACTGCGCCCACGCCATGAGCTGCCCCATCTGGCCGATGACGCCGCCGATCTGCGCCAGGCTGCTGCGGCGCACGTCGAGGTTCACGCGGTCTTCGCTGGGCTGCAGCCCGCGCAGCACGTAAGACGCATCGCCCTTGACTCCCACGTCGGCCGCCACGACCGGTTGCAGGAACGCCATCGACACCGCCTGCATCCGCCGCTGCAACGCCACCACCCGGTGCGCCTGCGACGGCCAGGCGGGCTGCTTCAGCGACAGGTGCGGCGCAAGCGACGACGGCAGCGCCTGCTTCAGGTCGAGCAGGTAGTTGGCGTCGGGCGAGCCCTTGCCTTCCACCAGCACGATGTAGCGCTCCACCCCCAGGCTGCCGGTGCCCGCGATGCGCCGCGCCACGTCGAGCACCTTGAAGAAGCCCGGCTTGTCCTGCGCGGCGGCGAAGCTGTCGACGAGCTTCACGACCTTGGCGCGCGCCTCGTCGCTCGCGGCCAGCGCGTGCTTGCCGTCGCAGCGAATGACGCGACCGTGCGCCTTCTTGTCGGTGCGCTTGTCCAGGAAGGCCGGGCGGCTGCGCGCCTTGAGCGTGTCGAGCAGGTCGCGCACCAGGCCGTCCGCCGTGTCGCGTTCCACCCAGCGGGCCTTGCCGAGCACCAGCGCGGCCGCATAGGCATCGAGAAAGGTGCCGCACAGCGCCTGCGCGTCGGCGGGCGTGGCGCGCAGGGCGTCGCCCGCCACCAGGATGCTCGACAAGAAGCGCACCAGCTCCCACGTGACCGGCGCGAGCGCGGCTTCGTCGAAGTCGTTCAGGTCGAAGTACACCAGCCGGTTGTCGCCCTTGTAGCTGCCGAAGTTCTCCAGGTGCGCGTCGCCGCACAGCCAGCCCGCGGGCGCCTTGGAAAACAGCGCGTCCGGCGGCAGGCGGTCGTAGAACAGGTGGCAGGTGCCGCGCAGGAAGACGAAGGCGTTGCCGCGCAGGTTGGCGTACTTCATCGCCAGGCGCTCGGGGTCCCGGCCGGCGTTGAAGGTGCGGATGGTGTCGACGACGTTGGGCATGGGGGGTTCTCGCTTCGGGCACGCGCGGCGCGCGGTGCATGTCGCGTCGATTCTGCGGCAGGACCGGCGGCTGGAGTACGGCGCATCCGGCGCGCGATGGCGGTGCAGACCTACAAGCGACCGGGGGGCGAGGCCCGATAACTCTCGTCGCCCCCCACCCCTTCTATCCTGACCGTTCAGACACACCATGCCCGAAGAACGCGACCCTGCCCTCGCCGCCTGGATGGCCGCCGAAAGCGCCGCCTACACCGCCATCCACGCGCTCTACCAGCGAACGCAGGGAGGCCGCTTCAGCGCCCCCGACGCCCGCATCGAGCAGATTGCCCGGCTGCGCAAGGAGGCGGACGTGCGCTTCGCCAGCCTGTGGGGCGCGCTCGGCACCGCGGCCCAGCCGCGCGTTGCCGGTGCTGTTACCGCTTCGCCCGAGCCGGTGCGCGCGGTGGCGATGGGCCAGCTCATCGAACTGCGCTCGCGGGCAGCCGCGGAGCCGGTGGAAAAGCGCCGAAGCCTGGGCTGAAGCCCGCGGTCGCTCAGAACGGCCAGACGGGGTTCGGGCTGGTCATGTCGATGCGCACGACCGTGCCGTGGTCGTTGGTGACGCGGTTGGCATAGAAGCGCGGCGTTTCCTTCGCGAACCCGTAGCTGTCGACCTGGGCAGCCGCCGCGGCGGTATAGCGCACGCCCCACAGGTCGAACATCGCGCGCTGGTCTCTCCGGGTGATGAACGACAGCGTGATCAGAAGGTTGTCGTTGCCGTCGACCGAGGGCCGGTCGGCATAAGTGCTGTAACCCAGGCGGTCCTTGTAGGTGGCCCAGTCGCTTTTCTCGAACTGGCGCTGGTGCAGGTACAGCAGCGTGAAAAGCTCCCACCCGCGCGCGGGGTCGCCGGTGCGTTCTTCCCAGTAATGCACCCACTGCACGTAGAAGGCCATGCGCTCCCCGTTCTGCACGGCGTAGGCGTCCGAGCCCCAGATTCGCTGGTAGGCGCCGCCGACCTTGTCGCTTTCGGCGCTCGCGGCCTTGATCATGTCGAAGGCCGAGCGGTAGTTGACCCGGGCGTCCTCGTCGTTCCCGCCCAGCTCCCTGTAGATGCGCCACTTCTTGTGCAGCGGGAACATGTTGTTCGACACCTCGCCGCTGCGCCCGGCGTACACGTTCAGCATGCCCTTCTGCAGGTTGTGCCCCAGCTCGTGGCTCTCGCCCCAGCCGCGCGGCCCCACGCCCCAGCTCTGGTCGTAGGGGTTGCCCGAGCAGCCGGCGCCGCAGGCCGCATACGCGTCGGCGTTGATGTGCTGCACGCCCGGGCCCTTGTGCCACGCGTCGCTGGTGCAGTCCCATTGCTGGCCGGTGCAGAAGGCCTGCACCGCGGCTGGCAGGCCCTTGCCCGCGAGGCGGAAACCCGCGAGCGTGTACGCGTCTTCGAAAAACAGGGTGCGCAGCTCCGAGATGTAGCGGACCAGGTCGCTGCTGTAGCCGCCGGCCTTCAGCGCTTCTTTCATCTTGTCGACCCGCGTGTGGATCTCCACGCCGGCCAGCTTGATCTCGGCCCAGTCGAACGCCCCCTGGTTCAACGCGGCGACGAACGCCTGCGCATCGGCGCTGCGCGTCAGGTCCAGGAAGGGGTGCTGCGCCACACCCCGCAGGCGCAGGCGCACCACCGCGCCGGCCTGCGCACCGCTGTACGAGAGCTGCAGCGTGCCGCCATAAGGGCTGGTCACCTGCAGCGGCCGGTTCACGGTGAGCGCCATGGCCGGGCTCGCCAGGAAGCGCGGGCGGTCGTACGAAGTCCACATGCGCGTGGAGCCGCCGCGCTGGGTGTTCAGGCGCAACGCGACGCGGGCCCCGCCGGCGTCGAGCACTTCGGCGGTGAGTGCCTTGCCCGGTACGGCGAAGCGGCCGACGGCGGTGAAGCCGCTTTCCGCCGGCAGCGTCAGCTCGACGACCTCGTCGGCCGAGGACACCGCGAGCCCGGCCGACCCGCTGCCCATGAAGCTGCCCAGGTCCGGCTGCGCCGTGCCCGCGGGGCGCGCGTACGCGACCAGGCTGTCGGCCACCGCCGCCTGCTGGAACGCCTGCGGCTGGCGGGCCTTGTCGAGCGGGTATTTGATCTGCTGCCGAACGACGTCGGCCCACAGCGCGGCGAGGCGCAGCACCAGCGTGTTCGGCGTGGCGAACAGGCTGCGGCCGTTGCCGCTCAGCGTGTCGACCTGCGAGCGCAGGCTGTTCGCCGGGTCCAGCAGCTCGGCGTTCAGGCCGGGGACACCGCTGCAGTCGTCGCCCGCGCATGCGCTCCAGTCGTAGTCGGTGCGCCATGTGTTCGCGGCCATCTTGCCGAGTAGCGGCAGCACGGCGTCGAACGGGTCCAGCAGCTTCTGGTTCACCGACGCGCCGCGGCCCGCGGCCACCGAGTCTTCCGAAAAGTAGTTGCCCGAATAGCCGTCCGACTTCAGGCCCATGCCGGCCAGCATCTGCTGCCCCGACTCGCTCACGGCCCATCCGTTGGTGTGGAGGTAGAGCACGGGCTTGCCGGCCGCGAGCATGGCGCCGACATGCGCTTCGAGATCGGGCGCCGGCGCCACGCCGGAGCCGACGATGAGCAACTGCGCGCCCTGCACGCACCCCGGCGTGGCCATGAAGTCGCAGGCCGCGCTGCTGGCGCGCACGCCCGCCTTGGCGAGGCCCGCGGCCGCGCGGCGCGTGTCGATGCCGGCCAGCCCGACCACCAGCGGCTCGGGCAGCGCGGCATCGGCATCCCCTTGCACCAGCCAGCTCAACAGGCGCTTGAAGACGGGCGCATGGGCCAGGTTGCTGCCGCCGTCGAACTGCGCCAGCACATCGGTGCCGTAGCCCGCCGCGCGCCCCGCGGCTGGCGTGGCCAGACTGGCAAGCATCTGCCCCTTGTCTCCGACCACCAGCGGCTGCGCCGCCTCGCCCGAGATCGGCATGACGAGCTGGCTGCTGCGGCCGACCTGGTATTCGCTGCTCGCGTTGCCGTAGATGCTGGCGGCCCGATCTCGCTGCGCGTCGGCGATTTGCCGCGCGGTCTTGCGGGCGCAGAGCGCCAGCGGCGCGGGGTCGGTCAAGCCCGTGGCATCGCCCGTCTGCACGGCCTTGTCGATCTCGGGCGCGCAGAAAGAAGGAACGATCACCGGCGGCACCACCGCGTCATCGGGCGGGAGCGGAACGGGGTCCGCCACGTGGGCAGCGTCCGGCGGCGCGTCGGTGCCGGTGGCCATGCCCGGCGGAACGAAAGCGACCCCGCCCTGCCCGCCACCACCGCCACCGCCACCTCCTCCACCACATCCCGCCGCAAGAAAAGCACACAGCGCCAGCGCGCTCCAATACCGAAGACCGAGTCTCATCGTTCGAAAATTCCAGTGGGCGAACGAGGCAGGCGTGGCAGTGCCAGGCGGGCGAAAACGCCGCTGGGCGCCACCGATGGATTTCCTCCAGTCCCTCGCTCTTCAAGACCTGGCACCGGTGCCTGTCGCGTCTCCGCCCGGTGCTTTTTTGTTGGCTCTGCGCGGCCTCGCGCCATCGAATGGCGGTCGGCGTTTTTGTGCAGATTTGTGAAGATATGTCAAAAATTGCAGATGGCCAACGGCATTTGCTTCGGCGTCGTCGATGCCCCGCGCCGATGGAAATGAAAGTACGCAGCAGCGCGCAGTGGCTGTTGCGAAATTGCCGACGAAGCGACCCTACGCGCTGAACACGCGCGCCAGTTCGTACGGCGGCGCCACCTCGAGCTGTGCGTAGGTGCATTCGGCGGGCGGCTTGTCCGCGCGCCAGCGCAGGAAGGTGGTGCCGTGGCGAAAGCGCCGGCCCTGCAGGTGGTCGTACTTCACCTCGCACACACGCCCGGTGCGCAGCGGCACCCACGACAGGTCCTTGCCCGAACTCCAGCGGCTCTGCGCTCCGGGCATGCGGTGCGCATCGTCGTTGGCATCGCTCGCCCAGCCTACCCACGGATGGCCTGGCAGCGCGCGCTTGCGCAGCGGCGCCAGTTCCTTCGCCAGGTCCTGGCGCGCCTGCATGCCGAACGACGACGTCATGCCCACGTGCTGCAGCACGCCCGTGTCGTCGTACAGCCCCAGCAGCAGCGAGCCGACCGCCTCGGGCCCGCCCTCGACCGTGCTCTTGTGCCAGCGCAGTCCCGCCACCACGCAGTCCGCCGTGCGCACATGCTTGACCTTGAACATCGCCCGCTTGCCCGGCTGGTACGGTGCATCGGCGGGCTTGACCATCACGCCGTCGAGCCCGGCGCCCTCGAAGTGCCGCAGCCAGCGCGCGGCGAGCGCGCGGTCGGTGGTCATGGGCGTGAGCCGCAAGGGCGGCCGCGCCTCGGCCAGCAGCGCCTCCAGCAGCATCCGGCGCTCGGCCTGCGGCCGCGCCATGCAGTCGACGCCATCGAGCCGCAGCAGGTCGAAGGCCACGAAGGCGGCCGGCGTCTCGGCGGCCAGCCGCGCGACGCGCGAGGCGGCGGGATGCACGCGCTGCTGCAGCGCGTCGAAGTCCAGGCCTGACGGCGTGGCGACGACGATCTCGCCGTCGAGCACGCAACCGGCCGGCAGCCATTCGGCGAACACCGCGTGCAGGTCCGGAAAGTAGCGGTCCAGCGGCTTGGCATCGCGGCTCTGGATGCGCACGCCGCCCGCGTCGTGGAACACGATGGCCCTGAAGCCGTCCCACTTCGGCTCGAACAGGAAGTCGCCGCTGTCGGGCAGCCGCTCGGCCACCTTGGCCAGCATCGGCAGGATCGTCCGGGGGGTTTTCATCGGCCAAGAAGATGCGTTGTCCGACGCGCGGCGGGAAGGCGAAGGCCGGAAGATGGCGACATCCTTTTTCCACTGCTTCCGGTCCGGCTTCCGGTTCCGGTCCCTGCATTGCGCATGTGATGAAGATCGCCACCTTCAACGTCAACGGCATCAACAGCCGGCTGGAGCGCCTGCTCGAATGGCTCGCCGAGTCGAAGCCCGACGTCGCCTGCCTGCAGGAGCTGAAGTCGCCGAACGACAAGCTCCCCATCGATGCGATCCACTCGGCCGGCTACGGCATCGTCGCGCACGGGCAGCGGTCGTGGAACGGCGTCGCCATCCTGGCGCGCGGGCGCGAGCCCATAGAAACCGGCCGCGGCCTGCCCGGCATGGAAGCCGACCCGCAGAGCCGCTACCTCGAGGCGACGGTCGGCGGCGTGCTGGTCGGCTGCCTCTACCTGCCCAACGGCAACCCGCAGCCGGGCCCCAAGTTCGACTACAAGCTGCAGTGGTTCGAGGCCTTCAACAAGCACGCGAAGAAGCTCTTCGCATGCGGCCTGCCCGTGGTGCTGGCCGGCGACTACAACGTGGTGCCCACCGACGCCGACATCTACAACCCCGCGTCGTGGCGCGACGACGCGCTGCTGCAACCCGAGAGCCGCGCAGCCTTCGCGCAACTGTCGAAACAGGGCTGGACCGACGCCGTGCGCGCCTGCCACCCCGGCCGCGTGCCCTTCACCTTCTGGACCTACTGGCGCAACCGCTTTCCGCGCGACGCCGGGCTGCGCATCGACCACCTGATGCTGAACGCCGAGCTCGCGCCCATGCTGCGCAATGCCGGCGTGGACCGCGACGTGCGCGGGCGCACCGGTGCGAGCGACCACGCGCCGACATGGGTGGAACTGGACGTGCCGACGGCCTGAAGCTTGAAGGGAAAGCTCGACTGGAAAGCGCTGCCGGCGCTGCGCGCCAACACGCGGTCAGCGAAAAGTTTCACCCTTTTCACCATTTGCACGCTTGTATATTCGCCCGGCCGACAAGGCACGAAGGCGCCGTCTTCCGCGTGAAAACCGTGGCAGTCCGCGGCGCCGCATCCAGAAAAATCCAGGGCGAATCCCATGCATCCCATCCAGAAAAAAGCCGGCAGCCTCGCTGCCTTCGTTCCCGCGTTTCCGCTGCTGGTCGCGGCCGCCTTTTGGCACGCCGGCGCACAGGCCGACGAGGCCGCGCCGGTACAGAGCTACAACGCGGTCGTCGCGGCCTACAAGGCCGACCCGCAGCAGGCCGCGAGCAAATACACGCAAAAGCGCCTGGCGTTCAGCGGCCGCGTGATGCGCATGGGCAGCGACGCGGGCACCACCTATTTCGGCGCGGTGACCGACGACGGCGCGCAGTTCGACACCCACTTCGCGGTGAGCGACCAGGAGGCCTTGAAATCGAAATTCACCGGCCAGAAGATGACGCCGTTCCAGCTCTCGTCGAGCCTGGTGTTCGAATGCCTGAACGAAGGCTTTCAGGCCAGCGCGCTGGTGCCCTCGCCCAAGCTCGTTCAGTGCCGGCTGGTGAAGTGAAGCGGGGTCACGGTGAAGCGGGCCCGGGGCTGAGCGCGCGCACCTGCCGCACCACGGACAACACGGCGTCGACCACCGCATCGGGCTCGTCGAACTGAATGTCGTGGCCCGCGTTCGGCAGCAGCCGGTGCGTGCCGCGCGTCGACCATGTGGCGATGTCGTCGTGCATCTGCTTCCACAGGGCCTGCACCTGCTTGCCCTGCGCCGGCGTGATCTTCATGCCGTGCAGTTCGCCCTCGGTGTAGGGCGCCATCGCGGTGAGCACGACCAGCGGGCGGTCACCCAGTTCTCGGAATGCGCCGGCTTCGGCCAGCGTGCGTTCGGTGGCGTCGCTTTCGGCCAGCTCCGTGCGAAACGACAGCGGCGCGAAGGCGCGGATGGCGGCCACCTCCTGCTCGGACTGGTGCGGCATCCGCGGCAGCAGCCGGGGCGCAGCCACCCGCAGCAGGCCCGTCCAGCCCAGCCGCAGGAACAGGCGCGACAGCGGCGATCGCTTTTCCACCATGTAGTGCGCCACACGCGCCGCCTGGTCGGGATGCGAAGGGTCGACCAGCACCAGCCCCGCCACCTGCGCACCGTAGTAGCGCGTGAAGCTCACCACGTACGGCCCGCCGATGGACTGGCCCACCATCACGAAAGGCCCGCGCTCGCCGGCGGCGGTCAACGCGGCGTGAAGGTCTTGTGCCACCTGCTTGGCGCTGGAGGGTTCGCTCGACGGGTCGCTCCACATCAGCCCCGCGCGGCTGTACGCGCAGGCCCGCGTGTGCGCCGCCACCTTCGGCTGCACGGCCGACCAGTCGAGCGCGCCGGCCACGCTCTGCCCCGCTTCGAACACCACGGTGGGTGAGCCGCTGCCGCGGCAGTCGAGCTGGATGCGGCGCCCGCCGATGTCGACCATGCGCCCCGGCGGTGGAAAGTCGCGCGCGGCGCGAAAGCGCCCGACCTGTTCATAGGCCACACCCACCAAGCCCGCGAACACGGCCAGCCCGACGATCACCGCTGCGCCCAGGCCGATGCGCATGGCCACCGCCGCGTCAGACGGGCGGAAACTGGAAGATCAGCTCCTGCAGCATCGAATGCACGACCGGCGGCGACCAGAACGGGTCGAGCGTCTTGTCGCCCAGCGCGGGAATGCCGTTGCGCCAGCAGCGCCAGGTGGCGTGCACCTCACCTGTTTCGATGTTGCCGGTGAACACCACCTCGTTGAGCCGCCCGCCCTGCGCGCCCCAGCGAAAACCCACGTGGGGCGGCGCGTCGCGGTTCAGGCCGCCAAGGCCCTCCTCGCGGTCGACGTAGCACTCGGCCGCGTCGCCCAGCTTGGCGTCGATGTACGCGGCGAACTCGCAGAACACCGGGTAGGCCAGTTCGTTGAGGCGCTGCGCCATGCGCCGCGCCCGCCGGGTGCGGTCGGCCACGTCGGTGTCTTGCCGGGGCTCCAGCAGCCTTGCGTCGAAGTAGCTGTCGAGCAACTGGAATTTCGAACCGTTCATCGCTTCCCTTTCGGCAGTGCAGGTATGCAGGTCATTGCTTATAGGCAGAACAGCTGAATGCAGCCTGTCTCCGACGGCAGGCGCAGCGCTTTACATGGCCGGAACCATGAAATATTTCACAAAGCAATAACTATGCAAAACAAATGCAAGCCGTTGGCTACTTGAGCCGATAACTGAGCTTTCGGTTCCCGCCCACCGTCGAGTCCAGCCCCAGCCATTCGCCCTGGGCGGAATACCAGACGTCGATGGGCTGGGCGTCGGTGGCAATGCGCCAGCGCGTGGCGGCCACGGGCTGGCCGCGCACCTCGACGGTGCCGCTGCCCGCGCGGCTGACCTGCACCGCCTCGAACTTGCCGCTTTGCGCATTGAGCAGCTTGTCTTGCGTGCGGATGGCGGGGTTCCAGTACGCGAAGCTCATCACGCAGCCTTCGAGCGATTGCGTGCCCTTGGGCGTGGTGACGGCCAATGCGTTGTCGCCGGCGGCCTCGGCGTTCACCTTCTCGGGCGTGCCGTCGTCGTCGGTCTTGGAGCTCAGGCGCTTCAGGCAGTCGCCGCGCCAGGTCTCGGTGGCGTTGTGCTGGTAGCGGTACACCGTCACGCCCAGCAGCTTGACGGCGAAGCGCGCCTCGCTCGTGAGCTTGCGCTCGTCGCCCGCGGTGGCCAGCGCGAAGCGGTGCTCGCCAATGGGTGAATCGTCGAGCAGCACCCGGAAATTCCATTCGCCGTCGGCCGGCCCGGCGGCCGAGGCGGTGGCCGCGTCGTTCGAGAGCGCGGCCAGCGCCGCCAGTGCCAACGCCGATGCCGGCCGCCAGTGCTTGTTCGCTCTCATGACGTCTTGCGGTTGCTGCGCACCGGGCCCGGCAGAAAGGCGTTGGTGCGCGCGATGTAGTCCCGGTACGCCGGGCGCCGCTCGCCGATGTCGCCTTCGAGCATGTGCACGCCCGACACCTTCAGCAGCAGCCAGGTCATGAGCAGCGGCGACACCACGCTCCACGCCCCACCCCACCCCGGGCCGCCGACGGCGACGAGCCACAGCCCCCACCACACGCAGCATTCGCCGAAGTAGTTGGGGTGCCGCGTGTAGCGCCACAGGCCGCGGTCCATCACCTGGCCCTTGCTCGACGGGTCGGCCTTGAAGCGCGCCATTTGCGCGTCGCCCACGGCCTCGAAGAAGGTGCCGAACAGCGCCAGCGCGATGCCCAGCGCGTCGAGCGCGCCCAGCGGCCGCAGGGCCGCCATGCCCGGCAGGAACGGCGCCGACACCACCCAGGCCAGCACCGCCTGCAGCGCGAACACCAGGTACAGGCTCCTGAACCCGAAATTCGGCTGGTTGCGCGCGCGAATCGCCTGGTAGCGCCGGTCTTCGCCGTGGCCCCAGTTGCGCCAGGTGATGTACAGGCACAGCCGCACCGCCCAGGCCGCGCCGATCACGGCCATGCACAGGCCGCGCACCGTCTGCACCGGCAAGAGCGCGAAATAGACGATGCCCGCGCCCACGATGCACACCGGCCACATGCGGTCGATGAGGCTCGCGTCGTGCCTCACCAGGCTGGCCACCCAGGTCAGCAGCGCCAGCAATGCCGTCAGGGCCAGGCCTGCAAGTGCGACCCCCGTCATGCCGCGCGGCGCTCGAACAGGTAGTGGCTCACCCACCAGCGCTGGCCCTGGTCGAAACCGAACAGCTCCGCCACCGACATGAAGAACAGCCGCCAGCGCGTCCACCAGATGTTGGCCTCCGCCCCGTAGGTGGCCTGGAACAGCGGGCGCAGCGTGTCGCGGCGCTCGTCCATGTTGCGCAGCCAGGCCTCGGCCGTGCGCTGGTAGTGGCTGCCTTCCCAGCGCCAGCGGCGCAGCAGCCGCAGGTCGTCCTGGCAGTGCAGGGCCAGGTCGTCGCTGGGCATCATGCCGCCGGAGAAGAAGTACTTGCTCATCCAGTCGCTGGGGTCGCGCACCTCGAAGGGGTACGGCGCCTCCTTGTGCGCGAACACGTGCATGAAGAACCTGCCGCCCGGCTTGAGCCAGCGCGCCACGTTGGCGAAGGCCTGCGGCCAGTTGCGCAGGTGCTCGAACATCTCGACGGACACCACGCGGTCGAAGCGCTCGTCGGTGTCGAACACGTTGATGTCGCGCGTCAGCACGCGCACATTGCGCAGGCCCCGCAGCGCCGCCTGCGCCTCGATGTATTCGCGCTGCGAATTGGAGTTGGACAGCGCCGTGATCCGGCTGCGGGGGTAGTGCGCGGCCATCCACAGCGTGAGCGAGCCCCAGCCGCAGCCCAGCTCCATCACGTCCTGCCCGTCGAGCAGGCCGGCGCGCTCGCAGGTCGCGGCCAGCGCGGCGGACTCGGCCTCTTCCAGCGTCTTAGTGCCTTCGGGCCAGTAGCAGCTGCTGTATTTGCGGTGGTTGCCCAGCACTTCGCCGAAGAATGCGGCCGGCACCTCGTAATGCTGTTCGTTGGCCTTCTCGGGCAGCGGCGCCAGGTTGGCCTTGCCCATGCGGGCGACGAAATCCTGCGTCAGGTCGGCCACGGCCAGCGCGTTGCCGGCCTGCAGCTCGTGGAGGCGGTCCTTCAGCAGGCGTCGGATGCCGCTGCGCACGACCGTGTCGGGCACCAGGCCCTTCTCGACCCAGCGAATGGCAAAAGAAATGTCTTGCGGCATGTCGGTTTTCCTCGTTGGGGCACGTCGATGCGCGTGCCACAGGCACCTGTACGCGGCGGGATGGGTTTTGGATGAGCCCGGGCCATTGTGGACGCCCGGCTCCGGTTGCGGAATGCTCCGTTCCGGCCGAATTCAGGGGTTTGTCAGGGCTTTGGCGCCCGCTTCGCGCCCCCGGCGGCGCTCTGCGCCTATGCTGGCGTCCCGCAATTTCACTCATGCCCGCTCATGCGCAATC
The DNA here is from genome assembly GCF_041355175.1 of Variovorax sp. RCC_210. NCBI lineage: Bacteria > Pseudomonadati > Pseudomonadota > Betaproteobacteria > Burkholderiales > Comamonadaceae > Variovorax > Variovorax sp. RCC_210. Next base: position 273,656 of record NZ_JBFUPJ010000007.1, read on the forward strand.
TGGTGGTGGTGCTGGGCGACCAGCTGAGCCTTGCCAGCGTCGCCTTCGAAGGCTTCGACGCCGCGCAAGACCGCGTGTGGATGGCCGAGGTGCCGCAGGAATCCACGCACGTGCCCAGCACCAAGATGCGCACGGCCCTGTTCCTCTCGGCGATGCGCCACTTTGCCGAGGCGCTCACCGCGCGCGGCATGCCCCTGGACTACCTGAAGCTGGGCACCCACGGCTTCGACTCGCTCGCGGACGCCTTGACCGACGCACTGCAGCGCCATCGCCCCCGCGCGGTCGTGATGGTCGAGGCCGGCGAATGGCGCCTGGAGCAGGCCATCGCCCAAGCCTGCCAGGCATGCACCGCCGCCGGCGTGCGGCTCGCCGTGCGGGACGACCTGCACTTCATGGCCTCGCGCGCCGAATTCGCCGAGCACGCGCAGGGCAAGCGCCGCCTGGTCATGGAGACTTTCTACCGGCAGATGCGCGTGAAGCACCGCGTGCTGCTGGACGACCGCGGCCAGCCCGAAGGCGGGCAGTGGAACTTCGACCACGACAACCGCGGCGCCTTCGGCCGCGAGGGACCGGGCATGCTGCCCGCGCCGCCCTCGTTCCCGCCCGACGCCCTCACGCGCGAGGTGCTGGCCGACGTGGAGGCGCACTTCGGCGAGCACTACGGCAGCGCCGCCGCGTTCGACTGGCCGGTGACGCGCGAGCAGGCGCTGGTCGCGCTGAACGACTTCGTCGCCTTCCGGCTGCAGGACTTCGGCCGCTTCCAGGACGCCATGTGGACCGACGAGCCCTTCCTGTACCACGGGCTGCTGTCGTCGTCGCTGAACCTCAAGCTGCTCGACCCGCGCGAGGTGATCGACGCAGCCGTGGCGCAGTGGCGCGCCGGCGCCGTGCCGATCGAATCGGTGGAAGGCTTCGTGCGGCAGATCCTCGGGTGGCGCGAGTTCATGCGCGGCGTGTACTGGTGGCGCATGCCGAAGCTGCTCGAAGCCAACGCACTGAAGCAGCACGAGAAGCTGCCCGACTGGTACTGGACCGGCCAGGTCGGCATGAACTGCATGCGCCAGGCCATCGGCCAGACCTTGCGAACGGGCTACGCGCACCACATCCAGCGGCTGATGGTCACCGGCAACTTCGCGCTCACCTTCGGCGTTGCGCCGGCGCAGGTGCATGCGTGGTACCTGTCGGTGTATGTCGACGCGGTGGAATGGGTCGAGCTGCCGAACACCGTGGGCATGTCGCTGTACGCGGACGGCGCGCGCTTCGTGACCAAGCCTTATGCCGCGGGCGGCGCCTACATACGGCGCATGAGCAACTACTGCGACGGCTGCCGGTACAAGCCCGGCACGCGCAGCGGCGAAGGCGCTTGCCCGATGACGGTGATGTACTGGGACTTCGTGGCGCGGCATGAAGCCATGCTGGAGAACAACCCGCGCACGGTGATGATGACGCGGAACCTGCGGCGGTTCGGCGCGGACGAACTGGCGGCGATCAAGGGCACCGCGGCTGCGATGCGCGAGCGGCCGGAATTGCTCTAGGGGGCTGTCGATGAGCGCTGACGTGCCTGTTCCTGAGCCCGTGACGGATGAAGCGATCGAGCGGATGGTTTTTGGCTTGCTGGGCCAGCGGGACGCGGACTCGTCCATTTGCCCCTCGGAGGTTGCGCGGGCGCTGGCCGGCGATGAGCACGCCTGGCGCAAGCTGATGCCCGAAGTGCGCCGCGTGGCCGCGGCGTTGGCGGCCAAGGGCGCGTTGCGGGTGACGCGGGGTGCGGAAGAAGTCGACGCGACTTCGCGAGGGGGCCGGTTCGTTTGCGTCGGGCGAAGTAGCGTGTGGTTCACGGCGCTTTTTTGCGGATCAGGCACCGAGTTGCCGGATGGATGGAGTGCCCCATTTTTCCGAAGTTACTCACTTGAGCGCAGATAGATCGGTGGCTCGAACCACTGTCTCACTCAAGCCGAAATTCGTTCGTTTCCGTCTGTTCCACCTTGAAAGTAAACGGCTAAAGTGCGGCACCCCGAGCCGAGACCGGCGTCAGCTGATGGCCAGGCAATAACCAAGGGCAGCAACCCGCCATGAGCGGACCCCGTGACAACGTGAAGGACGATGACGAATGGCGGCGAAGCAAGCCTTCTTGATGGCATTTGGCTGTGCAGTGGCCGTGCTCGCACTGTTTGCAGTGCTGGCGATCGTTGGGTCGCTGTTGGTCGCCGCGATTCTTCCAAGGGGACATCCGTTGGGAGACCAACTGAGAACGTTTGCCTCCCAGGTCCCGAGCCTGGCTGTTCATGGCGCCATGTGGGTCCGAATGCTCATTGTTGTAGGCGGGATAGGTCTGCTGGTGGTATCGGTTCTGCTGACCGATCCGGCTTTTCACTTCTAGCAAGGCGTTCTTGCGGGCGTGTGCTGGCGTGTCGGCAAGCAGGCACAGCCCAGTTCCCCGCAAGCGCGGCGTTCACCCCTTGGCGCCTTGCGCTATCGCGGCAGCTGGCTGGCGCGCCAGTTCGATGAAAGCCCGCACGTAATCGATGGCGGTGTCCGTCTCGCGCGCCCCAAGAAAGATCTGCTTCGCGATGCCGCGCATGCCCAGCCGCACAGGCACCACGTCCATCCTGCCCGCGTACTCTTCGACCAGCCAGCGCGGCAGGGCCGCCACGCCGCGCCCGCTGGCCACCATCTGCAACATGATGTCGGTGGTCTCGATGGCTTTGTGGCGCTTGGGCGTGACACCGGCCGGCAACAGGAACTGGTTGTAGATGTCCAGTCGCTCGACGTCCACGGGGTAGCTGATGAGCACTTCCTGGGTCAGCTGCTGCGGCTTCACGTACGCCGCCGAAGCCAGCGGATGGCCCTTGGCCACCACCAGCACCTGCTCGTAGTCGAACACGGGCTCGAACTTCAGGCCCGGCTTGTAGAGCGGGTCGGGCGTGACCAGCAGGTCGATCTCGTAGCCGAAGAGCGCGCCGATGCCGCCGAACTGAAATTTCTGCTTCACGTCCACATCCACGTCGGGCCACGCGGCCAGGTAGGGTGAAACCACCTTGAGCAGCCACTGGTAGCACGGGTGGCACTCCATGCCGATGCGCAGCGCGCCGCGCTCGCCCTGCGCGAACTGGCCCAGCCGCTCTTCGGCCAGGTCCAACTGCGGCAGCACGCGGTTCGCCACCGCCAGCAGGTACTGGCCGGCCTGCGTCAGGCGCAGGCTGCGGCCTTCGCGCAGCCAGATGTCGGTGCCCAGCTGCAGCTCCAGCTTCTTCATGCTGTGGCTCAGGGCCGACTGGGTCAGGTTCAGCACGCCCGCGGCGGCCGTCAACGACCCCTGCTTTTCGACCTGCTGGACGATGCTGAGGTGGATGCGCTCAAGCATTCGAATGAATTCCGCTCATGGATTGGTGAAATAAAACCATTTTACTTCATCGACCCCCCCTCCATACCATCCGTCTCCATTGGTCGTTTGCCTTCCTAGGAGCGGCCCTGGAACAGATGAAAGAAAAAATGACACGCCCCCTCCGTCTCGTCGCAGTTTCCGGCGGGCTGCAACGCCCTTCCAGGTCAGCAGCCCTGGCTGAATACCTGATGGACCTGATCGCCGACGAAGTGCCGTGCGAACAGCGCCTGGTCGAACTGGGCCAGCTCGCGCCGCGGCTTGCCGGTGCGGTCTGGCGCAGCCACCTGCCCGACGCGGTGGAACGCGAACTTGCGGCGGTCGAGCAAGCCGACGTCTTGGTGGTGGCAACGCCGGTTTTCCGCGGCTCCTACACGGGGCTGTTCAAGCACTTCTTCGACTTCATTCATCAGGACGCCCTGATCGACAAGCCTGTGCTGCTGGCTGCCACCGGTGGCAGCGAGCGCCATGCCCTGGTCATCGACCATCAGTTGCGACCGCTCTTCAGCTTTTTCCAGGCGCGCACGTTGCCGCTGGGCGTCTACGCGACCGACACGGATTTCGTCGATCACCGCCTGCAAAACCAGGCCCTCATCGCGCGGGCTCAACTCGCGGTGCAACGGGCACTCCCGTTGATCGAACTGGCGCGCCACGCCAAGAGCGCCTTGGCCACGGAAGTGGTCAATGACGTGGTCGAGGCCTGAAACAAGAACCGTCTTCTCTCTCAAAAAAATCAGGTCACCAGATCGCAATGAACAACGAACTCAGCTTCAACCTCAAGAGCATTCTTTTCGATGAGAACTACCAACCATCGGACAGCACGCGCATCACCACCAACTTCGCGAACCTGGCCCGGGGACAGAGCCGGCAGCAGAACCTGCGCAACACGTTGAAGATGATCGACAACCGCTTCAATGACCTGGCGTATTGGGACAACCCGGCGGGAGACCGCTATGCCGTCGAGCTCGAAATCATCTCCGTCGAGATGAGCATCGATGCCGAGAACAGTGATGCCGAGACCCGCAACACCGCATTCCCGCTGATCGAGATACTGAAAACCTGCATCCTCGACAAGAAGACGAACAAGCGCATCGACGGCATCGCGGGGAACAATTTCTCGTCTTACGTGCGCGACTACGACTTCAGCGTGCTGCTGCCGGAATACAACGCCCATCGCGCGGAATTCAGCACCCCGGACGACTTCGGCGACCTGCATGGAAAGCTCTTCCAGCAATTCGCCAATTCGAGCGTCTACAAGGAGCGTTTCGGCAAACCGCCGGTCATCTGCATCAGCGCCTCGACCAGCAAGACCTATCAGCGAACCGGAAACCGGCACCCGGTGCTGGGTGTCGAGTACCAGCAGAACGAACTGTCCTCGACCGACCAGTACTTCGCGAAGATGGGCATGCAGGTTCGCTTCTTCATGCCTCCGAACGGCGTTGCGCCATTGGCTTTCTACTTTCGCGGCGACCTGCTGGCGACTACACCAACCTGGAGTTGATCGGCACCATCAGCACGATGGAAACCTTTCAGCGCATTTACCGCCCCGAGATCTACAACGCCAATTCAGCGGCGGGAAACCTCTATCGACCGAACCTGAAGAATCAGGACTACTCGCTGACGCAGATCGTCTACGACCGGGAAGAGCGCGGCCAGCTGGCCGTGAAGCAAGGCAAGTTCGCGGAGGAGCATTTCATCAAGCCCTACAAGAACGTTCTTGAACGGTGGGTTGCCGATTTCGCGATCTGAGCTTTCCTCCGAATACTTCTCTGCAACAGCGCGTCAGCCAGTGGCTGCTCGCCATACCGATTTTTTTCATCTTCGATTGAACAGGAAACTCCAGATGTTTGAAACCTCCATTGCCGGCAGCCTGCCGAAGCCCGCCTGGCTGGCTGAAACCAACAAGCTCTGGCCTCAGTGGATGGCCGAAGGCGATGCCCTTCGCCAAGCCAAGGCCGACGCGACCCTGCTGTGGATCAAGGCCCAGGAAGACGCGGGCCTGGACATCGTGTGCGACGGCGAGCAGTCGCGCCAGCACTTCGTGCACGGCTTTCTCGAGCAGGTCGAGGGCATCGACTTCGAGCACAAGGTGAAGATGGGCATCCGCGACAACCGCTACGACGCGATGGTGCCGCAGGTGGTGTCGGCCCTGCGCCTGAAAGGCCGCGTGCATGCCTTCGAAGCACAGCTGGCGCGCGCGCACACGAAGAAGAAGCTGAAGTTCACCCTGCCGGGCCCCATGACCATCGTCGACACCGTGGCGGACCGCTTCTACGGCAGCGATGCCGAAGGCAGGGTGAAGATGGCCTTCGCCTTCGCCGAGCTGCTCAACCAGGAAGCGCTGGCGCTTCAGGCCGACGGCGTGGACATCATCCAGTTCGACGAGCCCGCTTTCAATGTCTACATGAAGGATGCCGCCGACTGGGGCGTGCGGGCGCTGGAGCGGGCGGCGCAGGGCTTGACCTGCACGACGGCGGTGCACATCTGCTACGGCTACGGCATCAAGGCCAACACCGACTGGAAGAGCACCCTGGGCGACGAATGGCGCCAGTACGAGGCGGTGTTCCCCGCGCTTGCCCGCAGCAGCATCGACCAGGTGAGCCTGGAATGCATCCACTCCCATGTGCCGCCCGACCTGATGAAGCTGCTGGCCGGCAAGGACGTCATGGTCGGCGTGATCGACGTGGCCAGCGACGTGATCGAGACCCCCGAGGAAGTGGCCGACACCATCGGCCGGGCGCTGGAGTTCGTGCCGAAGGAGCGGCTGTTCCCCTGCACGAATTGCGGCCTGGCGCCGATGGCACGCGACGTGGCGTGGCGCAAGCTGAAGGCGCTGGCGGAAGGCACGAAGCTGGCGAAGGAGCGGCTCGCTGCGGCGTGACGCCCACGCGGTCGCCGCACCAGGTCAATCGCCTGGCAACGCGATGGCCGCGTGCCTATCGCCCCCCGGCGTGCTTGGCGATAGCGCTTTAGCGGCATGTCCTTTGGCACAGGCGCAAGGGAAAATTCCTGTCAGAGTAGGTCTCACAAGGAGCTGCGATGACCACCCGTGTCCTGATCGTCGAGGACGAGCCCGAGTTCTTGCGGCGGTTTTCGGACGCGGTGCTGCGCGACCCTGCGCTGCAGCTCGTGGCCGCGGTTTCCACCGGCATGGACGGCAAGGCAATGCTCGACCTGCACGCGCCCAACGTGCTGCTGGTCGACCTGGGGCTGCCCGACATCGGCGGCGTCGAGGTGATCCGCCACGCCGCCGCGCACCAGCCGGACTGCGACGTGCTGGTGGTCACCATGTTCGGCGACGACGCCCATGTGGTCGAGTCGATCGAGGCGGGTGCCACCGGCTACCTGCTGAAAGACGCGTCGCCCGAGCGCGTGGCCACCAGCATCCACGAGATCCTGGCCGGCGGCGCGCCCATCAGCCCGGGCATTGCCCGGCGCATCCTCACCCGGTTCAGGCTCACGGTACGGCTCGAGCCGGCGCCGGCCCCACCGCTGCAGCAAGCGCCCCCAGAGCCGCTGCCGGACGCCCGGGCATCACCGCTGACGCCGCGTGAAACCGAACTGCTGCGCCTGACCGCCAAGGGGCTGACATTCGATTCGATTGGCGAGCTGCTCGAAATTTCGCCGCACACCGTGGTCTCTCACGTCAAGAAAATCTACCGCAAGCTGGCCGTGCACTCGCGCAGCGAGGCGGTCTACGAAGCCAGCCAGCTGGGCCTGCTGTGAAGTCTGAAGGGGCCGCCAGCGCATGGGCGAACGCGCGGTTTAGCCGCCCCTGGATACTGCGGCTCGCCACGCTCCTGGTCGCGGCCCTGCTCATGGCACCCGGGCCGCCGGCACTGGCGCTCGACCTGGCACGCATGCAGGCCCTGGCCTCCAGCGAGGCGAGCCCGCCCGCACCCGACAGCGCCTGGACCGACGTCGCGCTGCCCGGACCCGTAGCGCCAGCGCCCGGCCTTTCGCGCGGCGGCGCCGTCTGGTATCGCGCCACCTTCGAGGCGCCCGCGCTCGGCGAGCGCGACGGCAGCTGGGCGGTGTACCTGCCTTACCTCTACGAAGGCGGCCAGGTCTGGCTCAACGGCACGCAGGTCGGCGAGGTCGAGGAAGACAGCAGCACCGTGCATGTGCGCTGGGAGCGGCCCCACCTGATCTCGCTGCCGCGCCAGATGCTCCGCGCGGGCGACAACGTGCTCGCGATTCGCGCGGCCGCCGCGACCGCCTCCGGGTCGCAGCGCTTTCCGGTCGTTTCGGTGGCGCCGCGTGCCGAACTGCTGCCGGTGCACGACCGGCGACTCTTCTGGGTGCGCACGCTGCCCGAGATCACGGTGGTGGTCTGCCTGCTGATGGCGGTCATCGTGCTGTGCATCTGGTGGCGCCGGCGCAGCGAGGTGCTGTACGGGCTCTTCGGGCTTGCGTCAGCGCTGTGGGGCGTGCGCACCCTGACCTTCGTGATCGAACGCATGCCGTCGCACTACTGGCACCTGTGGCGCACCGTGTACCTCGGCGCCACGGGCGGCTTCGTGGTGGTGCTGGCGCTGTTCTCGATGCGGCTCGCCGGCATCGAGCGCCCCTGGCTGCGCCGCGTGCTGCTCGGCTACTGGTTGCTCGGGCCGGGCTGGCTGCTGCTGGCCGGGCCGCAGGGCGAGCCGCTGGTCAACCGGTGGTGGAGCGCGGGGTTGATTCCCATCGGGCTGGCGATTCTCGCGGTGTCTATCCGCACGGTGGCCAGGCAACGCACGCTGGCCGCCGCGCTGATGCCGATGGCGCTGATGATCGCCGTGCTCGCGGGCGTGCACGACTACCTGATCGCCTGGGACGACGGCGCCCTGGCCCAGCTGCTGCCGCACTGGGTCGGCAAGCGCATCTTCCTGCTGCACCACGCGGCCAACCTGCTGCTGCTTTGCATGGGCGGGCTGCTGACCGCCCGCTTCATCCACACGATGGACTCGCTCGAAGAGCTCAACCGCACGCTCGAAAGCCGCGTGGCCGACCGCGAAAGGCATCTGGCCGAGAGCTTCGCGCGCGTGGCGCAACTGCAGCGCCAGCATGCCGTTTCGCAGGAGCGGCAATCGATCATGCGGGAGATCCACGACGGGCTCGGCTCGCGCCTGTTCACCTCGCTGTCGCGGGTCGAGCGCGGCGACATGAGCGAGCGGCAGATTGCCGACGTGCTGCGCGACTGCATCGCCGACATGCGCATCGCGCTCGATGCGCTGGCGCCCGATGCGGGCGACTTCCGCACCGCGCTGGGCAACTTCCTGTTTCGGTGGCAGGCGCAGCTGGAAGAGGCCCGCGTCCAGCCTTCGTGGACCATCGATGTGCCCGACAGCGCCGCGGAGCTGTCCGCGCAGGCGTCCCTGCAGCTCTTGCGCATCGCGCAGGAGGCGCTGACCAACGTGCTGAAGCACGCGCGCGCCCATCGCGTGCGCGTGCAGCTGCGCCAACATGGCGAGCTGCTCGAACTCGAGATCGTCGACGACGGCGAGCCGGCCCGTAGCACGTTCGATCCCGCGCCCGATGCCGGCGGTCGCGGCATCGCCAACATGCACGCCCGCGCGCGGCAGCTCGGCGCCTCGCTCGAGGTGGTCCACAGCGCGACGGGCACCCGCGTGCTGCTGCGGGTGCCGTTCGCAGCCCATCGGGCCTGAACCCAGGGCGTGCAACGCCGCGCCTACGGCATAGGTCGTAGGGCGTTCGGCGTAGCGCCGACACGGCATTCCCGGCACGCCACGCCTTGCCTAGAGTCGGCGCACGCGTTCAGCAGGCGCGCAACACTCCAGGGACCGCAGTCGATGCAATTTCACGCTTTCGCCACCGCCGACGGGCAATTGCTGGCCCTGATCGGCTGGCTCTACCTGTTGACCAACGCGGCCCGCGTGCTGACCTACATCCCCCAGATCGTGGTGGTCTGGCGCTGCACCGACGGCGCCGTCTCGGTCTCGCTGCTGACCTGGGGTTCGTGGGTGCTGTCGAACGTGACGGCGACGGTCTACGCGGTGTTGGTGGTGCGCGATGCGTTCTTCGTGGCGATCTCCCTGGTCAACCTGCTCGGCTGCGCAGCGGTGGCGGTGATTGCCGCGCGCCGCCGGGCGCAGTGGCGCGCCGTCAGGCGATGAGCGGTTCGCCCTGCCCCACGGCCGCACGCAGCGACTGCACCGCCGCATCGGCCGTTTCGATGCGCCGGTGCAGTTCGTCGTTGACCAGCCCGAACAGCGCGCTGAGTTCGCTGCGGCTCGGGCTGAGGTCTTCGCTGTCGTTCACGCGTTGCGGGTCGATGAGTTTTTCGAGGCACGCGTAGGCGCGCTGCACCACGTGCAGGCTGTCGACGTCGTCGCAGGCCTGCAGTGCGAGCGCCTCGGCGCGGGCGGTTGCCGAAGAAGATTCGGGGGTCGGGGGAACATGAGCCATGAATGGCCTCCAAGAGGTGCGGTTTACTGAAACCGCCGCTCCCGAGTCCAATCGGAGGCGGCAGCTCGACGGGTTGGACTACCGGGCACCTCTTGCGAGAACCGGCCGGGCTTGCGCCCGCCCGTCGAGCCGCCAAAACTTGGGGCACGAATGACAAAGCCGCAAACCTTGCGGGTACTGCGGCTTTCGTCGCAGAGATGCTTCAGGAGTCCAATCCCGGTCGCGCCTTTTTTTGACGCGACGGCGGCAGTATAGCCACGCACCCCCGCCGCTTCGCGCGCCGAAAACCACCCATTCCCCGACGAAAGACCCCAGCGCCGGAAGCTGGAACAATCCGCCCACTTATGGACGGCCTCGACCTCATCAAAACCTTCCGCGAAGTCGCGTTCCGGCGCAGCTTCTCCCGCGCGGCGATCTCGCTGGGCATGTCGAAAGCCACGGTCAGCCGCTACGTGGCCGAGCTTGAAACGCGCAGCGGCGTGCGCCTGCTGAACCGCTCCACCCGCTCCCTGAGCCTTACAGACGCCGGCCAGGTGCTGCTGGAGCGCAGCACCGAGCTGGTGGCCATGGCCGAAAGCACGCTGAACGACCTGCAGGCCCACGGCTCGCACCCGCAAGGCCGCCTGCGCATGAGCGCGCCGCACGGGCTCATCGCGGGCTGGCTGTCGGACGTGATCGCCGAGTTCATCAAGCGCTACCCCGAGGTGTACGTGAGCCTGGTGTTCACCAACGACAACCTCGACCTGATCGAGGAAGGCATCGACATCCACCTGACGGGCGGGCGCATCGACGACATGAACCTCATCGTGCGCCGGCTGGTGCAGTTCGACATGGTGGTGTGCGCGTCGCCCGCGTACTGGTCGCAGCGCGGCATGCCGCAGGTGCCCGAGGACATGGGCAAGCACGAGGTGCTGAGCTACTCGTCGATGCCCACCACGCACCTGCCCTTCGAGACCGACGGCAAGCCGCACGACGTGGCGGTGCACAGCCGCATGGAGGCCAACGACGCGGTGGCGCTCATCGAGCTGGCGCTGCGCGGCGTGGGCGTGGCCTATGTGCCGGAGCCGCTGGCGCAGTCGCACCTGGAGCGCGGCGCGCTGGTGCCGGTGCTGCGCGACCACATGCCGCACGAACACTGGCTGTACGCGGCTTACTCGCAGCGCCGCCACAACAGCGCGGCCATGCGCGCGATGCTCGACTTTCTGGAGCAGTCGATGGGGCCCGATGGCGACAACCCGGTGCTGCCGCCGCTGCCGGCGTCCACGCGCGTGCAGCCGCCTGCGTGCGCGCTTTCAAAGGTGCAAGAGGTTGCGAAGGCCACTGCGTCGGCGGCACGAACGGGCACACGCTGAGGCACGCATATGACGACGTCCACCCTCTCGATTCGCCCTCCCGTGCCTGCCGACCTTGCGGCATGGAAGCCGCTATGGGCCGGCTACAACGCCTTCTACGGCCGCGAAGGCGCCACCGCGCTGCCGGATGAAATCACCCAGGTCACCTGGCAGCGCTTCTTCGATGCCTACGAGCCGGTGCATGCGCTGGTCGCCGAGCGCGACGGCCAGCTGGTCGGGCTCACGCACTACCTGTTCCACCGCAGCACCACGCGCATCGAGCCGACGTGCTACCTGCAGGACCTGTTCACGCTGCCGTCGGAGCGCGGGCGCGGCGTGGGGCGCCAGTTGATCGAGGGTGTGTACGCGCACGTGAAGCGCGCGGGCGGGCACCGCGTGTACTGGCAAACGCACGAGAGCAACACGGCCGGGCGCACGCTGTACGACAAGGTGGCCACGCACGACGGGTTCATCGTGTACGGCACGCTGGTCTGAACGACCAGCTAGATCAGGTCGTTCAGCTCGATCAGTACTTGATGGTGACCCCGGCCTTCACGCCGTTGTTGGCCTTGCCGTCGGACGACACACCGCCCGTGAGCGACACGTTGCCGCCCGTGCTCGCACCCAGCGAGTAAGTAGGCCGCGGCGTGGAGGTGTCGGTGCCGATGTAGGTGCCGCTGCCGTCGGGGCGCTGCACGCCGACGGTCGCGCCGTTGACGGTGGCAGCCTGCTCGGTGGGGTTCACGTTGGGCGCCACGTACACGGTGCCCTTGTCGTCGCTGTCGACCGGGAGCTTGATCGGCTCGGCCTGCACGAGTGCGCTGGCCGCAGTCAAACCCAGCGAAGTCACAAGAATCAATTTACGCATCGCTCGATGCTTTCGCAGGGCCCGCGCGAACCGCGTAGGACGCAAGGAGATTCGGGCGGGGAACTGCAACTGCAAATATCAAAGACTATGCTTTGACAAATTGCCAAGGATGCCGCTGATGGACACGCCTTCTCCCGACACTGTTCTCACTCCCCCTGCCCCGCCGCCCGGCCCCTCGCCCGAAGCCCTCGAGCGCATGCTCGCCGCCGGCCGCGACGGCGCCCTGCTTCGCATGAGCCTCGCGCTCGCGTACCACCGCCGCGAAGACCCGCGCACCGCGCTGCTGCATCTGGAAAAAGCACTGGCCTTCGACGCCGACTTCACCGCCGCGCACCGCTTGCAAGGCCTGGTGGCGCTGGAACTCGGCGACTCGGCGCAGGCCGAGGCGGCCTTCACCAAAGGGCTGGAAGTGGCGCAGCGGCGCGGCGAGATGCAGCTGGTCAAGGAGCTGACCGTGCGTTTGCGTCGTGTTGCCAAAAGGCTTAACGCCTCAGATAATTGAGAGCAATTCTTATTTAGACAGCCGAGCCATCGCCCGGCCCTGCGCGGATCGTGAACCCCCCGTCCCTTGCGTCTTCCCTTCCAGCCGAGTACCCGGTCGAGTCCCTGTATGCCGAGCACCATGGCTGGCTGCAGGGCTGGTTGCGCCGCAAGCTGGGCAACACTTTCGACGCGGCCGACCTGGCGCACGACACCTTCGTTCGCGTGCTGGGCAAGAACGCCGGCGAGCACATTCGCGAGCCCCGCGCTTACCTCACGACGATTGCCGGCGGGCTGCTCGCCACGCACTGGCGCCGCCATGCGCTCGAGCAGGCCTGGCTGGCCACGCTCGCCGCGCGCCCGATGGCGATGGCGCCCTCGCCCGAAGAGCGCTTGCTGATCCTGGAAACGCTCGAGGAAATCGCCCGCCTGCTCGACGGCCTGCCCGCCCAGGTGCGCGAGGCGTTCCTGCTCTCGCAGCTCGACGGGCTGAGCTACGCGCAGATCGGCGAGCGGCTGGGCATCACCGTCAACGTGGTGCAGAAGGCCATGACGCGCGCGCTGGCCCATTGCTACAAGGCGATGTACCTGCCGGCAGCGAGCTGACGCGCATCAAGCGGAATTGCTTCGGATGAGCGCACGATTTCCCTCGCCGGCCAATGGCGGCAACGCGGCCAACACAGCCAACACAGCCAACACAGCCAACACGAGCGATACCTTGCCAGACGCCATCGTCGAGCAGGCCATCGGCTGGTACGTGCGCCTGGCCTCGGGCCTGCGCGATCCGCAGGAGCAGTCCGCCTTCGCGCGCTGGCACGACCAGCACCCGGACCATGCGCGCGCCTGGCAGCGGCTGCAGTCCATGGGCCAGCAGTTGCGCGGCACCTCGGGCACCGTCGAGCCGGCGGTCACGCGCGCCACGCTGGGCCATGCGGCTTCGTTGTCGGCGCGCCGGCGCACCTTGAAAACGCTGATGTGGATCGGCGCCGGCGGCACCGCCATCTACCTCGTGCAAGACCAGCTCCTCTGGCGCAGCCAGCTCGCAGGCGCATGGGCCGACGTGCGCACCGCCACCGGCGAGCGCCGCAGCATGGTGCTGGCCGACGGCAGCACGCTGCTGATGAACACCGGCACCGCGCTCGATGTGCGCTTCGACGCGGGCGAGCGCCGGCTGGTGCTGCACCGCGGAGAAATCATGGTCGCGACCGCGCACGACGCGGCCCGCCGCCCTTTCGTGGTCGCCACGCGCGACGGCACGCTCACGCCGGTGGGCACGCGCTTCACCGTGCGACGCGACGAGCCCGCGGACGCGGCCGCCGGCTTCACGGCACTGGGCGTAAGCGAGGGCGCGGTCGAGGTCCGCACCGCCAACAGCACCGGCTCGGGTTCCGCCGCGACCCTGGTGCGCGCCGGGCAGCAGGCCCGCTTCACCCGCGAGCGCGTCGACGCACCCGAGGCACTGCGGGAGGCCAGCCAGTCCTGGACCGACGGCACGCTCACCGCCGAAGGCATGCCGCTGGCCGAGTTCATTGCCGAACTCGACCGCTACCGCCCCGGCCGCCTGCGCTGCGACCCCGAGGTGGCTGGCCTGCGCATCACCGGCGCCTGGCCGCTGGACGGCAACGACCCGACCGAGCGCATTCTCGAATCGCTGGCGCGGCGGCTGCCGGTGAAGGTGACGCGGCTCACGCGGTACTGGGTCACGGTGTCGGCGCGCTGAAGTGCGGATGCGCTGAAACGTCTTTACAAATAAACCAGCAGATAAACCGGCAGATTTTTCGGTCTCGTGCGGCTTTGCATGCAGAAGCCAGGCGGGACGACTCTTTTTGCGTGCTTGCCAAGCCACTGTCCAACACAAGCACCAGCAAAAGGAATCTGCAACATGGCGGTCGTTCGCAACCGGTCTTTCTCCCCCCTAATGGCCACCCGCGGGCGGCACCGGCTGTCGCCCGTGGCGCTGGCTCTGCTGTGCGCCACGCTGGGCAGCGCAGCCGGCCTGGCCAGCGCACCCGCCTTCGCGCAGGGCGCGGCCGGTGAGGCGCGCCGCAGCTTCGACATTCCGGCCGGCACGCTCGACCAGGCGCTGAGCCGCTTCGGCCGGCAGGCCGGCGCGCAGATCGCCGTCAACGCCGAGTTGACGAGCGGCCTGCGCAGCCCCGGCGCGAGCGGCACGCTGAGCGTGAACGACGCGCTGCGCTCGCTGCTGGCCGGCACCGGCCTGGAAGCGGTGCGCGACGCGAGCGGCGAATACACCCTACGCAAGAACACCGCCACGCCGGCCCCATCCGCAAGCAGCACGGGCAATGCCGGCGACGCCGCGCTGCCGCCCGTCACGGTCACCGCGAACTCAGCCGTGCCCGGCGACCTGCCGCAGCCCTATGCCGGCGGGCAGGTGGCGCGCGGCGGCCGCGTGGGCCTGCTGGGCGACCGCGACTTCATGGACACGCCGTTCAACCTCATCACCTACACGGCGCAGGTCATGCAAGACCAGCAGACGCGCACGGTGGCCGACATTGCGGACAACAACCCGTCGTTTCGCGCGATCTACCCGGGCAACGACGCCATGACCGACTTCGTGGTGCGAGGCAACAAGGTGAAGGCGCTCGACGCGGCCTATGGCGGGCTCTACGGGCTCATGTCGCCCGGCGTGGAGTCGCTGGAGCGCATCGAGCTGCTGTCGGGCGCCAACGCGCTGCTCAACGGGCTGGGGCCCATCGGCGGCGTGGGCGGCAGCATCAACCAGGTGCCCAAGCGCGCGGGAGACGCGCCGCTCACGCGGCTGACCACGGGCTACGTGTCCGACGCGCAGTTCGGCGTGCAGGCCGACGTGGGGCGCCGCTTTGGCCAGGACAACCGCTGGGGCGTTCGCTTCAACGGCGTGTACAGCGACGGCGACACCGCGACCGACCGCCAGAAAAAGAAGGTGGCCATGGGCGCGCTGGCGCTCGACTACCGCAGCGACCGGCTGCGCCTGTCGGCCGACCTGGGCGCGCGGCGCAACGACAGCGACTCGCCCTCGCGCACCACCTTCCTGGCGGCCGGCTTCGTGCTGCCCGCGCCGCCGCGCTCGGGGCGCAACTGGCAGCAGCCCTGGTCCTACGACAACACCAACTCGCGCAACGTGGCGCTGCGCGGCGAGTTCGACATCACGCCCGACCTCACCGCGTTCGCCGCGGCCGGCGGCTCGCGCTTCGAGGAGTCGCAGCTGTTCTCCAACTCGCAGCTGCAGTCTTCGGCCGGCAGGCTGCTGCAGAACCAGGTGTACTGGCCGCTCTACCGCAACAGCTCGACGGCCGAGGCCGGCATGCGCGGGCGCTTCGACACGGGCCCGGTGCAGCACCGCTGGACGCTCACCGCCTCCACGCTGCGCGTGCGCAACGGCATCCTGCTGAACACGCTGGCGCAGACCAGCACCAACATCTACACGCCGGTGTTCATCGGCCAGCCGAGCATCGCGGGCCTGCGCGGGCCCGACGCGGTGCCGCAAACGGGCTCGGCCGACATCTCCGGCGTGGCCGTGGCCGACACGCTGTCGATGCTCGACGACCGCGTGCAGCTCACGCTGGGCGTGCGCCAGCAGAAGGTCAAGTCGGCCAACTTCAGCGCCACCACCGGCGCCACGTCGTCGAGCTACGACAAGTCGGCCACCACGCCCGGCGTGGGCCTGGTCGTGAAGGCGAGCCGCAACGTGTCGGTGTACGCCAACTACATCGAGGGGCTGCAGCAGGGGCCCACGGCCACGGCGGGCTCCATCAACGTGGGGCAGATCTTTGCGCCCTACGTTTCCAAGCAGTACGAGGCGGGCGTGAAGCTCGACTTCGGCGGCATCGCCACCACGCTGGGCGTGTACCAGCTGAAAACGCCCAACGGCCTGACCAATGCGAGCACCCGCATCTACTCGGTGGACGGCGAGCAGCGCACGCGCGGCGTGGAGCTGAACACCTTCGGCGAGGTCGTGCCCGGCGTGCGGCTGCTGGGCGGCCTGGCGCTGGTCGATGCCAAGCAGACCCGCACGGCGGGCGGCACCAACGACGGCCGGCAGGTCACGGGCGCGCCCAAGGTGCAGCTGAACCTGGGCGCCGAGTGGGACGTGCCTTCGGTCGCCGGGCTCACGCTGTCGGGCCGCGCGATTCACACCGCATCGCAGTACGCCGACACCCTCAACGCGCAGTCCATTCCGCGCTGGACGCGCTACGACGTCGGCGCGCGCTACCGCACGACCTGGGCCGGCACGCCGACCACGCTGCGGCTGAACATCCAGAACCTGCTGAACAAGAGCTACTGGGCCTCGGCCATCGACGGCTACCTGGTGCAGAGCACGCCGCGCAGCATCCAGCTGTCGGCCGCCTTCGACTTCTGAGCGGGCGCGCCATGTCCGCCCTGCGCCTTCGGCGCTGGCAGTGGGTGCACCGGTGGAGCAGCCTGGCCTGCACGGTGTTCCTGCTGGTGCTGTGCCTGACCGGGCTGCCGCTGGTGTTCCGCGACGAGCTGGCCGACTGGGCTCGCGGCGACACGGCGGCGGCCGCGGAGGCGCGGAGTTCGGTCGGTCCGGTCGGCTCGGCCATTGCAGACCTGGACGCGATGGTCGACACCGCACGCGGGCCCGCGGGTCTCTTCCCCGGCCACACCGTGCGCTGGATCAGCCTGGAAGACGACCGGCCCGAAGTGTGGATTGCGCTCGCGCCCTCCTACGCCGCGGACCGCAAGCTCAACCGGGTGCTGAAGTTCGATGCGCGCACGGGACGCGTGCTGCCGCCTGCGGCGCAGAGCGCGCCCGGGCGCATCACGCTCACCGGCGTGCTGCTGCGGCTGCACAAGGATCTGCTGCTCGGCCTGCCGGGCGAACTGTTCCTCGGTGCCATGGCCTTGCTGGTGCTGGCGGCCACTGTGTCGGGCGCGGTGCTGTACGCCCCGTACATGCGCAGCCTGGCCTTCGGTACGGTGCGAAGGCAGCGCGGCGCGCGCATCCGCTGGCTCGACGTGCACAACCTGCTCGGCGTATCGACGCTGGCGTGGGTGGTGGTGGTCGGCGCCACGGGGGCGATGAACGAGCTTGCCGATCCGCTGTACGACCGGTGGCGCGAGCACGCGCTGGCCGATGCGCTGCGGCCCTACAAGGGGCAAGAGATGCCCACGCAGCTCGCCTCCGTGCAGGCGGCGGCGAACGCGGTGTCGCAGGCCATGCCGAACACGCGCATCCGCAGCGTGCGATACCCCGACGAAGCGCTGGGCAGCCCGCACCACTACCTGGTGTGGGCCATCGGCCAGACGCCTGTCACCTCGCGGCTGTTCACGCCCGCGCTGGTCGACGCGCGCACCGGCGCGCTGGTGCTGCTGCCGCCCGCGCCCTGGTACCTGACGGCGCTGCAGCTGTCGCGCCCGCTGCATTTCGGCGACTACGGCGGGTTGCCGCTGAAGATCATCTGGGCGCTGCTGGACGTGGTCGCCATCGTGGTACTGGGCAGCGGGGTGTACCTGTGGTGGGCACGGCGGCGGCAGCGGAGCCGCACCGCACCGCACAAACTCATCGGGAAGTGACCTGACCTGACCCGGCGTGAAAGCTCAGGCCGCCACGGTCGCCATGTCGATCACGAACCGGTACTTCACATCGCTCTTGAGCATGCGCTCGTAGGCGTCGTTGATCTGCGGCATCGCGATGGTTTCGATGTCCGACACGATGCCGTGCGCGGCGCAGAAGTCGAGCATTTCCTGTGTCTCGGCAATGCCGCCGATCATCGAGCCCGCGATGCGGCGGCGCTTGGTGATGAGGCCGAACACGCCCGGGGACGGGTGCGGCGTGCTGGGCGCGCCCACCAGCACCAGCGTGCCGTCGAGCTTGAGCAGCTGCACGAAGGGGTCGAGGCTGTGCGAGACGGCCACGGTGTTGATGATGAGGTCGAAGCTGTTGAGGTGCGCGGCCATTTCGCTTTCGTTGCGCGACACCACGACCTCCTTGGCACCCAGGCGCCTGGCGTCTTCGGTCTTGCCGGGCGAGGTGGTGAACAGCACCACGTGCGCGCCCATGGCCGCGGCAATCTTCACGCCCATGTGGCCCAGCCCGCCGAGCCCCACCACGCCCACCTTGGAGCCGGGGCCGGCCTTCCATTGCCGCAGCGGCGAATAGGTGGTGATGCCCGCGCACAGCAGCGGCGCCACGGCGGCCAGCGACTTCTCGTCGTGCGAGATCTTGAGCACGAACTTCTCGAACACCACGATGTGGTCCGAGTAGCCGCCCAGCGTGTTGGCGCGCGACACCTGCTCCTGGCTGTCGTAGGTGCCGGTCATGCCGTTGTCGCAGTACTGCTCCAGCCCGTCGTTGCAGGGCTGGCAATGCTGGCAGCTGTCGACCATGCAGCCGACGCCGACCAGGTCGCCGACCTTGAACTTCGACACGTCGGCACCGACGGCGCGCACGCGCCCGACGATTTCGTGCCCCGGCACGCAGGGGTAGGCGGCGGGGCCCCACTCGCTGCGCACCGTGTGCAGGTCGGAGTGGCACACGCCGCAGTACAGGATGTCGATGGCCACGTCGCGCGCGGCGGGCGCGCGGCGCTCGAAGGTGAAGGGCGCCAGTGGCGTGGTGGCGGACCGGGCCGCGTAGGCGTGGGCAAGCGTCATGGGAGTGCTCTCTTCAGAAGGGGAATGAACGGTGAATGAACCAGTGAGCCAGAGGGACGAGAGCCTGTGGCGGCCCGTGGATGCGGTGTCCCTGCACGGTTCATTCTGACGACACGCGACGCCCCTGACCAGCCGGCCGGATGCGCGTTCGCCGACAAGACGTGCGCATGAATGCGCGCGGGCGCCCGACAGGGCGCCCGCGCAAGGGTTTCCGCCCTCAGACTTCCGTCACGAACTGGTCACGCGGACGGCGCACCTTGGTGAGGTTCACCAGCCAGTCTTCGTCGGCCACGCGGTAGCCCACGGGCAGGATGGCAACGCTGCGCAGGCCGCGCGCGCGCAGGCCCAGGATGTCGTCGAGCGCGGCGGGGTCGAAGCCTTCCATGGGGGTGCTGTCGACTTCTTCGTGCGCGGCGGCGATCAGCGCCGCGGCCAGGCCGATGTACGCCTGGCGCGCCGCATGCGCGAAGTTGACCTCGCTGCCGCGCTGCGGATAGCTGCCCAGCAGCATGGCGCGGTAGTTTTCCCAGCCTTCGTTCTTGATGCCGCGCACGGTGTTCGTCAGGTCGAACATGTGGTTGATGCGCTCGGCCGTGTAGTCGTCCCATGCCGCAAAGACGAGCAGGTGCGAGCAGTCGACGACCTGGCCCTGGTTCCACGCGATCGGCTTGATGCGTTCGCGAACCGCCGGGTCGGTCACCACGAAGATCTCGAAGGGCTGGAGGCCGCTGGAGGTGGGCGCCAGGCGCGCGGCCTCGAGGATGCGCTCGATCTTCTCCTTCGGAACCTTGCGCGTGGCGTCCATTTTCTTGGTCGCGTAGCGCCACTGCAGGGTGTCGAGCAGCTTGGCTGCGCTGGGTTCGTCGATGCCGGGGTTGGTAGAAGTGTTGGACATGGATCGTTCAGTGTTTGAGTGGAAGGTCGGGCGCGCAATGCGCCCGCCCCGGATTCTCAAAGCCTTTGAACGGGGCGATGGGGTCGCCGCGGCGTTACTGGGTTTCCGCGGTGGAAACAATCGGGGGGTGCAACCCGCTGCGCCTGGCGCCGCAAGCGCCGGTGCCCGCTCAGTCCATCTTCACCTTCGCCTCCTTGATCACCTTGCCCCACATGGCCCGGTCGGCGTTGATGAACGCGGTGAACTCGGCCGGCGTGTTGCAGCGCAGCTCGCCCCCGTAGTCGCGCCACTTCTTCGCCAGTTCGGGCGACTGGCAGGCCTTGTGCATGGCGGCGCTGAGCTTTTCCAGCACCGGCTTGGGCGTGCCCGCGGGCGCGAGCACGCCCTGCCAGGCGATGGGTGCGTAGTCGGGCAGGCCCACTTCGGCGAAGGTCGGCACGTCGGGAAAGCTGGGGGCGCGCTCCTTGCCGGTGATGGCCAGCAGCTTGAGCTTGCCCGTGTGGATGTTGCCCGCCGCGGCCGGCAGGCCATCGAACATGAGCTGCACCTGCCCCGCGATCAGGTCCGTGTAGGGGCTGCTGCTGTTGTAGGGGACGAGGTTGGTCTTCACGCCCGCGGCGTTGTTGAACCACACGCCCGACAGGTGCGAGTAGCTGCCGATGCCCGCGGTGGCCACCGCCATCGAGTCGGGCTTGGCCTTGAGCGCGGCGATGAGCGCGCGCGCGTCCTTCGCCTCCACGCCCGGCGTGGCGATGAGGCCGGTGTTCAGCACGCCCAGCAGGCTGACCGGGGCGAAGTCTTTCTCGGCATTGAAGGGCAGCTTGGAATACAGGTGCGGCACCACCGACAACGAACTGGTCGTGCCGATGTACAGCGAATAGCCGTCGGCCGGCGCCTTGGCCGCGACCTCGGTGCCGATGATGTTCGACGCCCCCGGGCGGTTCTCCACATAGAAGGTCTGGCCCAGGATCTTCGTGAGCTCGGCGGCGATTTCTCGCGCGTTCGCGTCGGGGCCGCTGCCCGCGGGGAACGGCGCAATGATGCGCACCGCCTTGCTGGGGTAGTCGGCCTGCGCCGCCGCGCCGGTCGCCACGGCGCCTGCCGCCGCCAGCACACCCAGGGCCAGCCAGCGGCGGGCCGGCATCTTCTTCGGAACGTTCATCGGTTTGTCTCCTGTTGATCTTGCGTGCCGTTTGCACGAGCCCGAATGATAGTTAAACGTGCCGTATTGTCAAAATACGATAATTTGAATATAATTTCTTCAACGCAAGGCCGATGGACGGCACGCTTTATCGCCAGGAGACATTCAAATGACCGACAGCAGCCCGTCGAACCTGCAGTTCAGCCACATCGGCCTGTATGTGACCGACCTGCCGCGCATGGCGCGCTTCTACAAGCAGGCGCTGCGCTTCACGCAGACCGACGCGGGCGACCTGGGCACGGTGCAGCTGGTGTTCCTGAGCCGCGATCCGCGCGAGCACCACCAGCTGGTGCTGGCCACCGGCAGGCCGGCGGACCTGGGCTTCAACGTGGTCAACCAGGTGTCGTTCCGGGTGCCCGACATCGCCACGCTGCGCGGCTTTCACGACCGGCTGCTGGCCGAGGGCGCGAGCGACATGCACCCGGTGACGCACGGCAACGCGGTGTCGGTGTATTGCCGCGACCCCGAGGGCAACCGGCTGGAGCTGTTCATGGACACGCCCTGGTACTGCGAGCAGCCGCTGCGCGAGCCGGTGGACCTGTCGCAGCCCGACGAGGTGATCCTTGCGCGCGCCGAAGCCATCGCCAAGCGCTTTCCAAGATTCATGAGCCGCGCGCAGTGGCAGGCCGAGGTGGCGCGCCGCATGCAGGAAGACCAGCGTGGTTGAGCCACTGCCCATGCACGGCATGTACGGCACGCATGGCACGCATGGCATGCACGACGTGGCGATCGTCGGGCTGGGACCCACCGGCGCCACGCTGGCCAACCTGCTGGGCGCGGCGGGCCTGTCGGTGGTGGTGCTGGAGAAGGAAGGCGCCGTGTTCCCGTTGCCGCGCGCCATTCATTTCGACGGCGAGGTGCTGCGCATCCTGCAGGCGGCGGGGCTGCGCGAGCAGGCGCTGGCCATCGCGCGCCCCGGGGAGCAGGGCATGCACTTCGTCAACGGCGCGGGCGAGACCATGCTCATTCGCGGCGGCAGCGCGGCGCTGGGCCCGCACGGCGGCGCGAACAACTACTACTTTCACCAGCCCGAACTCGAGGCGGTACTGCGCGAAGGCCTGGCGCGCTTCGCCAACGTGGACGTGCGGCTGCGCAGCGAAGTGACGGCCGTGGCGCAGGACGCGGACGGCGCCACGCTCGAAGTGCGCGACACCGGCAGCAACCTTGCATCGACCGTGCGCGCCCGCTACGTCGTCGGCTGCGACGGCGCCCGCTCGCCGGTGCGCCAGCACATGGGCAGCCCGATGATCGACCTGGGCCTGCGCCAGCCGTGGCTGGTGTTCGACGTGGTGCTGCAGCAGCCGGTCGACCTGCCCACGCACACCGTGCAGCACTGCGACCCGGCACGGCCCATGACGTACTGCAACGTGGTCGGCGACCGGCGGCGCTGGGAAATCATGGTGCTGCCCGGCGACGACCGCGAGGCGCTGGTGCAGCCCGAATCGCTCTGGCGCCTGGTCGCGCCGTGGGTGCGGCCCGAGCAGGCGCGGCTGGAGCGCGCGGCCATCTACACCTTTCACTCCGTCATCGCGAGCGACTGGCGCCAGCGCCGGCTGCTGCTCGCGGGCGACGCCTGCCACCAGACACCACCGTTTCTCGGCCAGGGCATGTGCGCGGGCATTCGCGACGCGGCCAACCTCGCCTGGAAGCTCGAAGCCGTGCTCGCGCGCCAGGCCCCCGATGCGCTGCTGGACACCTACGAGTCGGAGCGCGCGCCGCATGTGCGCGCGCTGGTCGAGCTGGCGGTGCGGCTGGGCAACATCATCCAGACCACCGACCCCGCGCTGGCGGCCGAACGCGACGCAAAATTCTTGGCTGGTCAGCCGGAAATATTCGAGCTGCCGCCGCAGATGTTGGGTGCCGGCGCGTTCGACGCGCAACCCGGCTCGCAAGCGGGGCGCCCATTTCCTCAGCCCCGCTTGGCAGACGGCCGACTGCTTGACGAATTGCTAGGCCGGCGCAGCGCGGTCATCGGCCGCGGCGATGTACTGGCTGCCGCAGCCCCTGCTACCGTCGAGCGCTGGCAACGCGCCGGTGCGCTGGTCATCGACCAGCCCGAGGCACCGCTGCGCGACTGGCTCGCTGCGCACGCGGCGCAAGCGGTGATACTGCGGCCCGACCGATATATCGTCGGCGTCGCGCGCACGGGGCACGATCTGGATCGCATCTCGCAACACCTCCCCGTCGCGCCATGACATCCTGGAGGAATTGGCGTGCCGGAAAAATCAATGTCCAGCCTGGGCCGCATGCTGGGCGTTCTCGACCTGTTCGACGACACGCACCTGACACGCACGGCGGACGACATCTCGGCCGCGCTCGAGGTCTCGCTGCCCACCGGCTACCGCTATGTGCGCCTGCTGCTGGAGGCGGGCCTGCTGCAGCGGGTGGAAGACTCGCACTACGCGCTGGGGCCGCGCATCATCCTGCTCGACCACTACATCCGAAAGGCCGACCCGGTGCTGCGCGAAGGCATTCCGGTGATGCGCGAGCTGGTGGCCGCCACCGGCTTCGACTGCGTGGCCTCGGGCCTCTTCGGCATGCAGGTGCTGGACACGCACCGCGAGATGGGCGGCGCGCCGGCGGCGCTGGCCTACGGGCGCGGCCGGCCGCGCCCGCTGTTCCAGGGCGGCGCGCCCAAGGTGCTGCTGGCCACCTTCGCGCCGGCGCAGCTGCGCAAGGTTTTCGATGCCCGTCACGACGAGCTCGTGCGCTGCGGGCTGCCCGCCGAATGGAGCGAGTTCCGCCGCCACTACGCGGCGATCCGCAAGGCGGGCCACTACGTGTCGATCGGCGAGCTGGAGCCGCAGCTCGCGGCGGTTGCAGCCCCCATCCTGAAGGCCGACGGGGGCGCATGGGGCGCCGTCTCTCTCGTCTTCGACACCGCGCGCCTGTCCATCGTCGATCTCGACAAGATGGTTCAGCTGATCACCGAGGGCGCCTCGCGCATTGGGGGTCGGCTGGCGTAGATTTTTCTCGACCACCCTCCTCCATTTCCTCCTCCCTCTCTTCCTTCACGGACACCAGGCACAGACCATGAAACTCATCAGCTACCAACACAACGGCACCGACAGCTACGGCGCGCTCCTCGGCGATCGCATCGTCGACCTGCGCGCGGTCTTCGGCGCGCGCGCGGTCGACCTGAAGGCGCTCATCGCCGCGGGCCTGTTGAGCGAAGCGGCCGCCGCGGTGCAGAAGGCCGACGCAACTGCCACGGCCTCCACCCTCGCGCTGGGCGACGTGCAGCTGCTGCCCGTGATTCCCAACCCCGGCAAGATCGTGTGCGTGGGCCTGAACTACGGGGAGCACGTGCGCGAGACCGGCCGCGAGATCACCGAGCAGCCCACGCTCTTCCTGCGCGTGGCCGAGTCGCAGGTGGCGCACGGCGAGCCCATCGTGCTGCCACCCGAATCGAGCAAGCTCGACTACGAGGGCGAGATCGCCATCGTCATCGGCCAGGGCGGCCGGCGCATCTCAGAGGCCGACGCGTGGAAGCACATTGCTGGCTACGCCTGCTACAACGACGCCACCTTGCGCGACTGGCAAAGCGCCACCCCGCAATGGACCGCGGGCAAGAACTTCTGGCGCACCGGCGGCTTCGGCCCGTGGCTGGTCACGCGCGACGACATCGCCGACGGCCAGGTCATGACGCTGGTCACGCGCCTGAACGGCCAGGAAATGCAGCGCACCACCACCGACAAGCTGATTCACAGCATTCCGCGGCAGATTGCGCACATCTCGGCCTTCATGCCGTTGGCCGCAGGCGACGTGATCGTCACCGGCACGCCCGGCGGCGTGGGCGCCAAGCGCACGCCGCCCGTGTGGATGAAGGCGGGCGATGTGGTGGAGATCGAGGTCGATGCCATCGGGATCCTGCGCAACGGCATTCGCGCGGAATAGAGATTCGCGCCGCGCGGAGGGAAACGGCCCCTCTTTTCGACTGAGAACTTGCGTACTCCCCGCGTCGCTTCGGTGGCACGTTCGCGTGCCTCGCCCTACGATGCAGCATCGGCGCGCCCTTTTCTGGCGCGCCACGCTCACGCAATCACGTCAGGAGAAGAGCCCATGTCCCCCATCGAAGTCGTCATGCCGGAACAGCTGCTGCGCGCCATCGAAGCCCAGAGCCGCATGCCGATCGCCCGCATCGGGGAGGCGCTGACCTCCCTGGGCATGGTCAGCCAGGAACAGCTGCGCGCCGGGCTCGCGCAGCAGCAACGCCAACCCAATGTGCCGCTGGGCGAGACGCTGGTACGCATGGGCATCGTCACGCAGGGCCAGCTGCAGACCGCGCTGGTGCGCAAGATGGGCTACCCGCTGGTGAACCTGCAGGCGTTTCCCGCGGGCGCCGAGGCGCTGCGCAAAGTGAGCCACAGCGTGGCGCGGCGCCTGCAGGTCATGCCGCTCATGCTGCACGAGGGCCGCCTCATCGTGGCCATCGACGACCCCATCAGCCGGCATTCGGCGCTCGACGAGGTGGAGTTCATCGCGCAGGCGAAGGTCATTCCCGTCATCGGCCAGTGCCTGGACCTGGACAGCGTGCTGCACGCGGCCTACGAAAAAATCGGCGATGCCGCCGGCGGCGCGGGCGGCGCGTTTGCCGCCAACCTCGACCCGAGCCGCCCCATCGAGTTCGACATGGCCGGCACCACCGAGCTGCTGCAGACGCTGGAGCGCGAAGGCCCCGCCGCCCCCACGGCCGAAGCACCCATCGAGCAGTCGGACAACTCGCTGGTGCGCATGATCAACAGCATGATCATCGAGGCCCACCGCGAGGGCGCCTCCGACATCCACATCGAGAGCTACCCCGGCCAGGAAAAGACGCGCATCCGCTTCCGGCGCGACGGCCTGCTCTACACCTACCTGGAGCTGCCGCCCAGCTACCGCAACGCCATCGTCGCGCGCGTGAAGATCATGTGCGACCTGGACATCAGCGAAAAGCGCATGCCGCAGGACGGCAAGATCAACTTCGCCAAGTACTCGCCGCAGCACCGCATCGAACTGCGCGTGGCCACCATTCCGACCGCCAACGGGCTCGAAGACGTGGTGATGCGCATACTGGCCTCGGCCAAGCCCATTCCCATGGCGCAGCTGGGCCTGTCGCCGAACAACCTGGCGCAGCTGACGAAAGCGGTCGAGCGGCCCTACGGCATGGTGCTGTGCGTGGGCCCCACGGGCTCGGGCAAGACGACCACATTGCACTCGGCGCTGATGCAGATCAACACGCCCGAGCGAAAGATCTGGACCGCCGAAGACCCGGTCGAAATCACGCAGACCGGCCTGCGCCAGGTGCAGATCAACCCGCGCATCGACTGGACCTTTGCCAAGGCGCTGCGCGCCTTCGTGCGCGCCGACCCCGACGTGATCATGGTGGGCGAAATTCGCGACGAGGAAACCGCCAAGACCGCCATCGAGGCCTCGCTGACGGGCCACCTGGTGCTGTCGACACTGCACACCAACAGCGCCCCCGAAACCGTGACCCGCCTGCTGGACATGGGCATGGACCCGTTCAACTTCGCGGACTCGCTGCTCGCCGTGCTGGCCCAGCGGCTGGTGCGCCGCCTGTGCACCCGTTGCACCACGCCCACCCCCGCGAGCGCGGAAACAGTGGAGGTGCTGCTGGACGACTACATGCACGCCTTTGCCGCCGAAGAAAAAACGCCGGCCCACCGCCACGCCGTGCACGCCGACTGGCTGCGCCGCTACGGCCACGACGGCAAGCTGCACAGCCACGCCAGCACCGGCTGCAAGCACTGCGGCAACACCGGCTTCAAGGGCCGCGTGGGCGTGCACGAGCTGATGGTGATGTCGAAGACGCTGCGCCGCCTGGTGCAGACCGGCGCCCGCGCCGAAGAGTTGCAGCAGGCCGCCTTGCAGGAAGGCATGCGCACGCTGCGCCAGGACGGCATCGAGAAGGTGCTGGCCGGGCACACCAGCATCGAGGAAGTGCGCGCGACCAGCAACGTCTAGCGGCAGCTTCCGGCCATCAGGAACTTGCCGGGCGCGCGCCGAGCGGCTTGCCGCCGGCACCGGCCCTGAAGGTCAGCGGCGCCGCCGTCTCGGCCTGCCCCACCCCCGGCTTGCTCCAGTCGCACACGCCCTGCGGGAACGCGGCCTGCAGGCGCGACCACTGGCCGGGCGAGAAGGTCACGGGCGCGTAGTCGGCGGCGGCCAGCGGCTTGGCCTGGCACTTCAGGATGTCTTCCGCGAGCGGCCCGCCAGCCACCTGGCGCGGCGAGCCGTGCGGCAGCAGCACCGGGTCGGCGTCGCAGGTTGCGGTGTTCAGCACCTTGGTGGAGAACGTGGTGTCGGCCGACAGGTAGCAAAGGTCCGACGCGGCAACCGGCTTGGCGGCGGCCACTTGCTGCTGCGTGCGCTCCGCGTTCGTCCAGTCTTTCGGGCTCGACGCCACCAGGCCGGTGAGCCACGCGTCCATCGCAAGGAACGACTCGACCGCGATGGTGGGCGGCACGCCCGCCGGGCCGAAGCGCCACAGCGCATGGTTCGCGTGCCCGCCCGTCGCCGCGTCGATGCGCGCGCGGTGCGAGTAGCTGCGCCAGTACTGGTGAATGCCGAGCTGCCCGATCGGCAGGTTGTAGGTCTCGTCGTAGGCACGCAGGTCGATGGTCGCGACCTTCGCCAGGTTGCCGCCCGGCGACACCAGCCCCGCACGGTAGGCGATGGCCAGCGAGTCGGCATCGGCCACGGCGCGCGCGGTGGAGAAGTTGCCGTCGGTGTCGGCGCTGCCGATCTTCTCGTTGAGCGTGACGAACTCCTCGGTCGAGATCGCACCCGACTTCAGCGCCTTCAGCCCGTACTGGATGCCCACGTTGTCCAGGTTGTTCAGTGCGCGCATGCCGCTGGGCGCCAGGGCGTTGGTGGTGGTGCCGTAGACGCTGGCCGCGCCGTCCGCGATGCCGCAGCGCGGCCCGGTGGGGTTGCTCACGGGGTCGTACACCACCGAGGCCGGCAGCTGGCAGTTGTTGGTCGGCGCGCCGCTCGGCACGATGGCACCGGTGGCGTTGTCCGCGACCGCCGTCGGCGTGTAGTTGCCGGCTTTCAGCAGGCCGCCGAAGAAGGTCAGCCAGCCGTGGCAGGCGGTGTGGTCAAGGTGCCCGTTGATCGCCGTCTTCTTCGCGTTGACCTGCGCCGGGGTCGCGCCCGCCTGCAAGGCCGTCCATGCCGGCGACTGGTAGAAATTGACGAGCTGCACGCAGTCCATCACCTCCATCGCGGTCGACTCGGAGTCGGCGAAGTCCACGCCGAGCTGCGTGCCGTCGATCACGCCCGGCAGCAGCGAGGCCACGCTGTTCTGGTTGATGGCGCCGCCCGACTCGCCGTTGCCCATCATGTAGACCACCTCGCCATAGCTGTCGATGATGTGCTCCTTCATCATCAGCGTGGTCTCGGCGACCAGGTAGCGGTTGCCGTTGAGCGCGGAGTCGGTCAGGCTGTTGTCGACCACCATGAAGCCGCGCGACAGCGCCGCGTCGTTGGCCCAGTTCTGGGCCGAGCGGAACTGGCGCCGCGGAAACCCGGTGCCGCTGCCGAACGAATACACGACCTTGCGGTTCCACTGCGGCTGGGGCGCGGTCGCGCTCCAGGCGCCCGCCGTCGGGTCGAACAGCACCGCGATGTCGTAGATGCCGCGGTTGACCGTGCCGCGCTCCACCCGAACGATGTAGGGCACGCTCAGCCCGGTCGACGTGGTGGCGCCCGCGACCGCCGAGGCGGCCGTCTTGCCGGGCAGGTACGGCTGCAGGCACGAGTTGGCCGGCGTGGTCGCCACCGCGCCCGCGGCGGCGGGGCTCGGGTCGGGCAGCACGAACGAGCAGCCGCCGTCGCCCGCCGACACGGTCACCGGCGTGAGCGTGCGATAGAACAGCTTGAACTCGGTCGCGATGTTGCATTGCGCGTCGGTGGCCGCGGTCGAGAGGCCGCTGGCATTCGACGAAGGCGTTGCCCCGGTGCCCACCGTGGGCTCGGGCGTGGCGCAGACGAACGGCAGGGCCTGCGTGCTCGACAGCACCGGCCCGCCCTTGGGCGCGTTGACCACCGTGAGCGTGGCCTCGCGGCTGAGCCTGGTGCTGGCCTTGAGGGTGTTCGACCCGACGACCAGGCCTGTCGCAAGCCCGGTGATGCGGCCGTCGGCGCGCTTGGCGAAGGCGCCGGTGATGTCGGCGCCGTTCAGCGTCACTTTCAGGCCGGTGGCGTCGCCGCCCTCGGGCACCAGCTCGACCAGCACATCGCCGCCGCTGACCAGGTCGGCCCGCGTCGACAGCGTGCGCACGGCCATGCCGCCGTTGGGGGTCGCGGTGCCGTCGCCACCGCCACCTCCGCCGCCCCCGCCAAGGCCCCCGATGAACCCGCCCCCGCCGCCGCCCCCGCCGCAAGCGAGAAGCAACAGGGACAGGCCTGCCGTGGTGCCGGCAAGCAGCGCCTGCCGGGGAATGCGTGCCTTGGGCATGCGCGTCGATGTGTTCATGTGTTGTCTCCAGTCTCTATGGACGAAGACATTCTTGGACTGCGAGGTGCGCGCGGCCCTATCCCGGCAGCGCCATTCGCATGACTTTTCAGACGCGCGAGGGTTTGCCCTCGGGTCTTGGATCTTTGGTCCTGGGTCTGTCCGGCTCAGGAATTGGGCAACGCCGGAAAGTCGGTGCCCAGCCACTTCTGGTACAGCTTGTTCAGCTCCCCATTGGCCTTGTTGCGCACGACGAAGTCGTCCACCGCCTTCTTCAGCTCCGCCTGGCCCGGCCGCAGCACGATGCCCATGACCTGCTGGCGCAGCACCATCTTCTGTTCGTAGGTGTCCGCCGGTGCGCGCTTGGCGATCTGGGCGGCCACCGTGGTGGAGCAGCCGATGGCATCGACCTGACCGGAAAGCAGCGCCTGCATGGCCGAGGCGTCGTCGTCGAAGCGGCGGATTTCCGTGCCCTCGGCGGCCAGGGCCGTCAGCGCGACGTCCTGCGTGCTGGCGCGTGCCACGCCCAGGCGCTTGCCCTTGAAGTCGGCGGCGGTCCTGATGTCGGCCTTTTTCGCGCCGTAGAGCACCACCGAGGCGGCCGCGTAGGGGATCGAGAAATCGACCTGCTTCGCCCGCTCGGGCGTGATGGCCAGCGAGGCCACCAGCACATCGACCTTGTTGGTCAGCAGGAAGGGAATGCGGTTCGGGCCGGTGACCGGCACGATGTTGGCCTTGACGCCCCAGTCCTTGGCCAGCAGCCTGGCCACGTCGGCGTCGTAGCCGTCGGGCTGGTTCCTGGCGTCGGTAGTGCCGTAGGGCGGAAAGTCGACCAGCATGCCGATGGTGATCTCGCCCTTCTTCTTGATGTCGGCCACCGACTGCGCCGAGGCGAAGGGGGCGAACACGGTCAGGGCGGCGCCAAGACCCAAGGTTGCGAGGGCTGCCATCGCGGTGCGGCGGGTGGTGGTACGGGTCATTGGATGTGTCTCCTGATTCAAGAATGAAGCTGACAAGAAAAGAAACGATGCCAGCCGTGGCTGCGGGGTGCGGGGGTCGTTGGCCGGTTCGGGCTCAATGGCTCTCACGCGGCACCGCGTGGCCGCGGCACCCCACGAGAAAGTCGAGGTCGGCGCCCTTGTCGGCCTGCAGCGTTCGCTCCACGTGAAGCGACTGGTAGCCGCCCTTCATGGCGGGCTCGGGCGCAGTCCATGCGCTCCTGCGCCGCGCGAGCACCTCGTCGGACACATGCAGGTGCAGCCGACGCGCAGGCACGTCGAGCTCGATCTCGTCGCCGTCCTCCACCAGTGCCAGGGTGCCGCCCACGGCGGCTTCGGGCGCCACGTGCAGCACCACCGTGCCGAAAGCGGTGCCGGACATGCGCGCGTCGGACAGCCGCACCATGTCGCGTACGCCGCGCGCCAGGAGCTTGCGCGGCAGCGCCATGTTGCCCACCTCCGCCATGCCCGGGTAGCCCTTGGGACCGCAGTTGCGCAAGACCATGACGCAGTGTTCGTCGATGTCGAGCGCGGGGTCGTCGACGCGGCGCTTGTAGTCCTCGATGGTGTCGAACACCACGGCGCGGCCCCGGTGGCGCATCAGCTCCGGCGAGGCGGCCGACGGCTTGATGATCGCGCCGTCGGGCGCAAGGTTGCCGCGCAGCACGGCAATGCCGCCGTGGGGCGTCAGCGGGTTGCCGACGGGCCGGATCACCTCTCGGTCGAAATTCTCCGCGGGCTCGATGTTCTGGCCGACGGTGCGCCCGGTCACGGTGAGCGCGCCAAGGTCCAGCAGGTGCGCCATCTCCTTCATCAGCGCCGGCAGTCCGCCCGCATAGCAGAAGTCTTCCATCAGGAAGCGGCCGGAGGGCATCAGGTCGAGCAGGGTCGGCATGCCCTGCCCCCAGCGGTCCCAGTCTTCCAGCGTGAGCGGCGTGCCGATGCGCCCGGCAATCGCCAGCAGGTGCACGACCGCGTTGGTCGAGCCGCCGATCGCGCCGTTGACGCGCACCGCGTTGGCGAAGGCCTCGCGCGTCAGGATGCGCGACAACGCCAGGTCTTCATGCACCATCTCGACGATGCGCCTGCCCGTCATGCGGGCCAGGCGCGATCGGCGCGCATCGACCGCCGGATAGGCCGCGTTGCCGGGCAATGCCACGCCCAGTGCCTCGACCATGGAGGCCATGGTCGAGGCGGTGCCCATCGTCATGCAGTGGCCGGGCGAGCGCGACATTGCGCTTTCTGCGGCCATGAAGTCCGCGCGGCTCATCACGCCCGCGCGCACGTCTTCAGAAAAGCGCCAGACGTCGGTGCCCGAGCCGATGTCCCGGCCGCGAAACTTGCCGTTGAGCATGGGCCCGCCGGAGATCACGATGCTGGGCAGGTCGCAGCTCGACGCCCCCATGAGCAGCGAGGGCGTCGTCTTGTCGCAGCCGGCCATCAGCACCACGCCGTCCATGGGGTTGCCGCGGATGGCCTCCTCCACGTCCATGGACGCGAGGTTGCGAAAGAGCATGGCCGTCGGCCGCAGGTTCGACTCGCCGCAGGAGAAGACCGGGAACTCCAGCGGCACGCCCCCTGCGTCGAGCACGCCGCGCTTGACATGCTCCACGAGCTCGCGGAAGTGCGCGTTGCACGGCGTGAAGTCCGAAAAGGTGTTGCAGATGCCGATGACCGGGCGACCGTCGAAGGCGTCGTCGGGCAGCCCGCTGTTTTTCATCCAGCTGCGGTGGATGAAGGCGTCCTTGTCGTCCCCGGCGAACTAGGCCGAGGAGCGAAGTACTTTCTTCATGGTGGCGCCGGCTTGGCCGTTCTTGTCCTCTTTGTCTTCGTTCACATGACTCCGAACGTCTTGAAAGCCTCGACCGTGCTCATGCCGTTCTGGATGGCCTTGCGCACGCTGCTTTCCGTGGCGGCCTTTTCCAGCGCGAGGCTGATCGCCTCTTTCTCGGCCTCCCGTGGAATGACCAGCACGCCGTCCTGGTCGCCGAAGACGATGTCTCCCGGGCGAACTCGGACCCCCTGGATTTCCACCGGCACGCGGTAGTCGACCACCTTGCCGCGCGGCCCCTGGTCCTGCGAGTAGCCGCCGAGCGAGAACACGGGCAGGCCGAGCTCGAGCACTTCGGTCGTGTCGCGGGAATAGCCGTCAAGCACCGCGCCGGCCGCCTTCAGGTGCATGGCACGCGTGGTCATCAACCCGCCCCACAGCGCGAACTGCGGGGCCGAGCCCGTCGCGACGTACACCTCGTTCGGCGCAAGATCGTCCAGCGCCTGGAACAACAGGCCGAAGGCCTGCTGGCTCAGCGGGGACTTGCCCTGCGGCTCGGCGCGGGCGAAGCAGTTGGTTTCCAGCACGGGCATGGCGCGGCCCGCCACCACCATCGAGCGTTCGACGGGCTTGATGGCCGCCGGCAGGAACTGGTGCAGGTAGCCCATCGTGTCGAGGATGTCGCCCACCACCGCGGGGAACAGGCGCTTGCGCATCAGGCCGAACAGCTCGTCGTCGTCTTTCCACATGGCTTCTTGTCTCCTGCAAAAACCGCGAATTGAACGCGGCAAGCAGCGAGCCCGCAACCTGTCCGCCTGTACGATAGGTCAGGGAGACACCACATGACCGCACACCCTTTTGTTCCGGGCCGGCTGGAGCGCAGCTCCCTGGCCGAGCAGGCCGTTCAGAGCCTTCTGCAGTACATACAGGACGCCAAGCCCAGCCCCGGCTCCACCCTGCCGTCGGAGGCGCGCCTGGGCGAGCTGCTGGGCGTGAGCCGCACCGTCGTGCGCGAGGCGCTGAGGACGCTCAAGGGCATGGGCGTCGTCGAAATCGCCAACGGCAAGAGCCCGACCATTCGCCGGGACCTGGACGCGTCGGCGCTCGGCATCTATTTTTCGCGCGCGCTGCAGGTGCTCGACAACTCGACGGAAGACCTGATGGACGTGCGCGCGAGCCTCGAAGGTCGCGCCACGGCATTGGCCGCGCTCAGGCGCACGCCGGCGCAACTGGCGCGCATGTCCGACCTGGTCGTACAGATGCAGGCGCAGCTGCGCCATCCATCGGTCTATGCGTCGCTCGATACCGAGCTGCATGTGGAAATCGCGCGCGCCAGCGGCAACCTGCTGCTGTTCCAGATGATCGGGTCGATCCGGGCGTCGCTCGAGTCGCAGTCGCGCCAGGGCATGGAACGGCGAAAGACGGACGAGAGCCTGCAGCAGGTCCAGGACGCCCACATGGAACTGGTCGAGCTGATCGGCAACCGCGACGCGGACGGCGCGTCCCGGTGCATGCGCCTGCACATGGAAAGCGCGCTCGAAGTGCTTCAGGCGGGCTGAGCCCCTGATGCAATGACGCACTGACGCACTGACGCGCCGGGCTCGACGCGGCCCGCCGCTACAGCTCGTCCACCGGAATGAACGGCGCCATCAGCCGCAGCCTCAGGCGCTGCCACGCAGTGGTCTCCGGCGGTACGTCGTAGGCGGTTTCCTTGCCGTCGTTGTCCTGCTCGACCCATTCGACGCCCTTGCCGCTGGCGTCCAGCCGCAGGCGGTAGGAGCTGCCCGCGTCGGCAAAGCCCTGCAGCTGCTGCGCCATCTCGGGGCTGTCGATGATCAGGCCCAGCTCGGTGTTCAGTCGCGCCGAGCGCGGGTCGAGGTTCATCGAGCCGAGGAACACCTGCTTCTGGTCGACGATGCCGTTCTTCATGTGCAGCGCGCCGGTGCGGTGGCCGAAGATGCCGAGCTTGCCGCGCTTCACGCTCAGCGTCGGGCTCAGTTCGTAGATGCCCACGCCGGCCTTCAGCAGCTCGTGGATGTGCGGCCAGTAGCCCACGTACACCCACGGCTCGTCGGTAGAGGCCAGCGAGTTGGTGAGCAGCGTGACGCTCACGCCCTCGGCCTGCGCGCCGGCCAGGCTGGCCACCGATGCGTCGGACGGCACGAAATACGGCGACACCATCTTGATGCTGCTGCGCGCCGTGCGAAACCAGCGGATCACGCCTTCGGTGACGGTGCCCTTCAGCGAGTTCTCGCGCTCGTTGAGCCCCTCGGTCTTGCTGAGCGGGTCGAACAGCACGCGCGCGTTCGCCCACAGCAGCGGGCTCAGGTCGCGCTCCGCCAGCTCGAAGGGCAGGTTCATCATGGGCACCAGGTCCAGCGGCAGCGACACGGGTTCGTCGGGCTGCGGGTCGTGGATTTTTCCGTCGGCCGGAATGCGCGGCGCCTGCGGCGGTTTGGCGTCGGCCACCAGGGTGTCGAACTTCTGCAGCAGCTGCGCGGGGGTGAGCGCGGTAGAGGCGATGCGCGCCACGGGGTAGACGACCTCGCTGTTCCAGTAGTGGTCGAACTCGTCCGACAGGTCGCGCACCACGGGGCCGGCCGCGAACACGTCCATGTCGACGAAGTTGCTGCCCGCGGCATTCATCACGTACTCGTCGGCCATGTTGCGCCCGCCGGCCACGGCGGCGGCGTTGTCGGCCACGAAGAGCTTGTTGTGCATGCGCCGGTTGATGCGCGCGAAATCGAAGCCCGAGCTGACGAAGCGCGTCAGGTCGCTGCCGCGCCCGGCCGGAAACGGGTTGAACAGACGCACCTGCACGTTCGGGTAGCTGGCAAGGGCCAGCAGCAGGTCGTCCTCGCCGGTGGTGTAGAGGTCGTCCACCAGCAGCCGCACGCGCACGCCGCGCTCGGCGGCGTCGCGCAGCGCGCCCATCAGCGCGCGGCCGGTGTTGTCGCCGGCCAAGAGGTAGTACTGCACGTCGAGGCTGCGCGTGGCGAGCCGGGCCAGTTGAATGCGGGTGTCGAAGGAGGTCGGGCCATAGGGCAGCAGGCGAAAGCCCGAGCGCCCGTCCGGCGGCAGCACCTTCTGCGTGAGCTCGCCCAGCGGGGTGGCCGCGTGGTCGGCGACGGCCTGCGTGGGCGGCTCGGGCACGGGGGGCGGCAGGCTGGCGCAGGCGGTCATCAGCGCGCACAGCACCAGTGCCAGCACGGCCGGCAGTGAGCGGAACAGCCGGGACAAACGGGACAAAGGAGATGAGCGGGGCCCAGGGAAACCGGGCGCGCCTGGCATGCATGCAGTCGTCATTTCTCACTCCCGAATCGGTTGCCGGGCCATCCCGCAGCGGGAGAGTCCGGGCGAGAGTATGGCGCGCTCGACTTCAGGTGAAAATCGACCGCCGCCTCGAAGCATCTCGCCCGAAGGCCCGCGCCATGGCAAGCCTGCCGGCGCAGCGGACCGAAGAGCGCCTTTTTTCGTGAACCGACCCATGCCGACTTCAAATACGCCCGCCGTCCACCCTCCCGAGCGCAGGCTCGACGAAATCGCGGACGAGGTGCTGTCGCTCATCCAGCAGCAGGCGTTCGCGCAGGCGCTGCGCGAGCTCAATGCCAGCGTGCCGCACCGCTACACCGCCATCTTCAAGGTCGTCGGCGACCGGGTGCGCAACGTGCTGCTGTTCGACAAGCGCGGCGAGCCGCTGCCGCCGCCTTTGTCCGACTTTCCCCTTGCGGACAGCTTCTGCCAGTTCGTGCTGCGCGACTCGTTCCTGCACGTGGACGATTCGCTCCAGGAGCCGATGCTGGCGGGCAGCCCCTACCACGGCGTCATCCGTGCGTACCACGCGGTGGCGCTGACCCTGCTGGGCGCCGAAGTGGTGGGCACGCTCGCCCACTTCGACCCCGAGCCCCAGACGCTGGACCCGGCGCACTTCGGCCTGCTGGTGCTCGCGTCGCGCACGCTTCCCGAGCTGCTGGTGGCCTCCGAGGCCTGGCAATGAGCGACATCGACGCGACCTCGACCTCGACCTCGCGCGACCTCGTCGATGCCTGCACGCAGGCCTCGCTGGCGCTGCTCGAAGCCAACCTCACGCCGCACGGCATCCTGGCCGCCAGCCGCACCGAGGCGGCCGTGGCGCGGCGCTACACGCGCATCTTCGGGCGCGACGCCGCCATCTGCGTGATGGCCATGTGCGGCAGCGGCGTGCCTGCGCTGGAGCAAGGCGCAGTGGCCAGCCTCGACGCGCTCGCGGCGCAGCAGGCGGCCAACGGGCAGATTCCCAAGTACGTGGACCCCGAAGGCCAAGACGCCGATTTCTGGTACCTGGGCTGCATCGACGCCACGCTGTGGTGGCTGATTGCGGTGGACCACGTGCGCCGCCACGGCAAGGTGGGTGCCACGCACTGGCGCGAAGAGGTTGCGCGCGCCATCCAATGGCTGCTGGCGCAGGAGCACCAGCACTTCAGGCTGCTGCAGCAGAACGAGGCCAGCGACTGGGCCGACATCATGCCGCGCTCGGGCTACGTGCTGTACACCAACGCGCTGTGGTACGACGTGAAGCGGCGCTTTGCGCTCGACCACGCCGAGGCCACCCAGCACCACTTCAACCACCTGTTCAACCCCTTCCAGCGCGACCTGCCCGAGTACCACCGCGCGCGCCTGCTGCGGCACTACGCGCGCCGCGGCCGGCGCGACCCGGGGCTGTACCTGAGCTTCGTCAACCTCGCGGTCGTGGGCGACGAGGGCGATGTGTTCGGCAACGTGCTGGCCGTGCAGGCCGGCCTGGCCGACACCGAGATGGCCCACCGCATCGTGCAGACCGTGGACGCCGCGCGCGCCAGCGAGCCCTACCCCGTGCGCGTGGTGCTGCACCCGCTGTCGCAGCAGCACGAGCTGTGGCGGGCGTACATGGGCAGGCACCAGCAGAACATCGTGCACCAGTACCACAACGGCGGCATCTGGCCGTTCGTCGGCGGGTTCTGGGTGATGGCGCTGGCCAAGCTGGGGTTGCACGCGCAGGCCCGGCCGGAGCTGGTGCGGCTGGCGCAGGCGAACGCGCTGGACGACTGGCGCTTCACCGAGTGGTTCCACGGCCGCACGCTGGCACCGATGGGCATGGCGGGGCAGAGCTGGAACGCGGCGACGTTCTTGCTGGCGAAGCGAGCGCTGGAGGGGCGGGAGGCGGGGTGGTGACTGACTGGTGACCGGTGACCGGTCGCCGAGCTGTTTGCCGAGCGAGGCTCTTGCAACCGGCCCGCGCTACGCCAGCGCCTTCGCGGTCACGCTGGCCGCCTTCGCCACCATCTCACGCAGCCAGGCGTGCCCCGCGTCATGCGCATGGCGGCTGTGCCAGATGGCCTGCAGGGTCGACGTCCGGGGCTGGTAGGGCAGCGCCCGCCGGACCAGGTCTCCGTTCTTCGCGAGCGCCACCGCCAGCGACGCGGGCACGATCGACAGCATCGAGGTGTCGCGAAGCAGCGCCGGAATGGCGAGCGCGTGCGGCACGGTGAGCCGCGTGCGCGGCGCTTGCGCCACCGCGGCGAGCGCCGCTTCGAGCGCCTGCCGGTCGAACATTTCCGACTGCCGCGCCAGGCCCCGCTCGACGATGAAGCCTTCCACCGCGCCCTCCTCCTGCCCGCCGACGGACAGGGTGACCAGCGGGTACCGCGCCAGGTCGTTCAGCGTGAGCTTGCGGCGGGCGGCGGGGTGGCCCTTTCGCATCAACGCCGCCTCGCCCTGCGAAAACAGGGTCTGCGCGTCGAGCCGGGGCGGCACCTGCGCAAAGATGCCGATGGCGAGGTCGATGCGGCCCAGGTCGATCTGCTCGGCCAGGTCCAGCCGCGTGGACGGGCGAACGACCAGGTCGACATGCGGCGCCACCTGCTGCAGCGCGCGCGACAACGGCACGACGATGACCTCGGTCACATGGTCGTTCGCCGCGATGACGAAGCGGCGCGTCGACGTGTCCGCGGAAAACGCCTCCGCGCCCAGCAACGCCTCGATCTGTCGCAGTGAATCGCGCAGGCCCGGCGCCATCGCGTTGGCCCGGCCGGTCGGCACCATGCCCTTGCCCGTGCGCATGAAGAGCTCGTCGCCCACCAGCTCGCGCAGCCTGCGCAGCGCATGGCTCACCGCCGACGGCGTGAGGTTGAGCCGCTTGCCGACCAGCAGCAGGTTGCGGTCCTCGTAGACGGCCTCGAACACCTTCAACAGGTTGAGGTCGATGCGACCGATGCCCATGGCGTCACCTCTTTGCAAACTGAATGCTGTGCATTGTGCGGCTGAAAAACCATCGTTTCCATTCAGTTCGGGTTGCGACCATCATCACGTTCAACCACCCGAAGCAGAACAAGACCATGACGAACCAGACCCTCATTCGAGACATCCGAGACAAGGAAGCGCTCATCGAGCGCTGCATTCCCTTCCTGCAGGAAGTGAAGGACATGACCGCCGGCACCGCCGTCGAACACTGGTTGAACCAGACGTACGGGCCCGGCAGCGCCCTCTACCAGGCCCTGGCGCGCCTGGCGGTGAAAGGCGTGGAAGACGGCTGGGCGGCGAACGTCGAAGTCGACGGCCCGGCCTACCGCCGCAGCCGCATCGCGGAGCCTTCCGAGCGCACGCTGCACTTCAGCATCACCGCCGTCTACATGGACAGCACGGCCAACCGGCAGGGCCACCCCGACCACCGCTTCCGGGGCCAGTACCACGGCCATCCCTATGGCGAATTCAACATGGTGATTCCGCTGGACGCCGGTGCCGCCCTGAACGGACCGAGCGGCTGGTGCGCCGGCGGCTGGACCGCCCCGCCCCCGGGCAGCCACCACTATCCCGAGGCCAGGGGCGGCGCGGTGATCGCGCTGTTCTTCCTGCCGTCGGGCCGCATCTCGTACGACCACGCGCCGCAGGAGTAGCCATGGCCCCCACGACAAGCGACTGGTCCCCGCAGGACATTGCCAGGTGCGTTTCGTCCGTCATGCGCGCGCGGCGGTCGGTTCGCGCGTTCAAGCCGCAGCCCTTGCCGCGTGAACTCGTGCAAGAAATTCTGGAAGACGCGGCCTGCGCCCCGAGCGGCGCCAACATCCAGCCCTGGCGGGTGCATGTGGTCAGCGGCGCGGTGAAGGACGAGCTGGCCAGCGCGCTCGTCGATGCATTCCGTGCCGGAAAGGCGACCGCGCCCACGCACTTCCCTGCGCCGTTGCCGGCGCTGTTCCACGCCAGACTGCTCGACTTCGGCGCGCGGTACTACGGGTCGCTGGGCATCGATCGCGACGACGCCCCGGCGCGCATGCGCCAGACCGAGCGGAACTTTTCATTCTTCGGCGCGCCGGTGGGGCTCATCTTCAGCATCGACCGCAGGCTGAAGCCGCACAGCTGGATCGACCTCGGGCTCTTCGCGCAGAGCGTGATGATCGCCGCGAAAGCGCGTGGCCTGGACACCTGCCCGCAGGTGGCCTTCGCGCAGTTCCACGACACGATCGCGCCCCGCCTGCACATGCCGCCAGAGGAAATCACCGCCTTCGGCATGTCGATGGGCCACGGAGACTCGGCGGCGCCCGTGAACCAGGCCGGCATGCCGCGCGAACGCGCCGACGGCTTCGCGCGGTTCCTCGGCTTTGCACACTGACAAGGAGAACACCATGACGCTCGACCACATCGCAGGCGTGCGCATTCCGGACAGCCGACTCGCGCGCGAAATGACACAGCTCATTCGCGACACGGAGAGCGACCTGCTCTTCCACCATTCGGTGCGGGTCTATTGCTGGGCTGCGTTGACGGGAACGCGAACGGGCTTGAAGTTCGACGCGGAGCTGCTCTACGCCGCGTCGATGTTCCACGACATCGGCCTCAGCGCGCGCTACGAGAACAGCCAGCTGCGCTTCGAGGTCGACGGCGCGAATGCCGCGCGCGATTTCCTCAAGCGCCACGGCATCGGCGACGCCGACATCGAGACAGTCTGGAACGCGGTGGCGCTGCACACCACGCCCGGCATTCCGCAGTTCATGCGCCCCGAGATCGCGCTGGTGCAGGCGGGCGCCGGCATGGACGTCGCCGGCCGCGGCTACGACCAGTTCACCGATGCGCAGCGCGAAGCGGTCGTCGCGGCCTTTCCGCGCGAAGCGGACTTCCAGCACGGGATCATCGATGCCTTCTACCAAGGCATGAAGCACCGCCCGGACAGCACCTTCGGCACGTTCAACGACGACGTGCTGGCGTTCAAGGACCCGCAGTTTCGGCGGGTTGATATCTGCAGCGTCATTCTTGGGTCGAGCTGGAACCGGAGGATCGAGCCGGCAGGCAGCTCGCCTGCCCATGTTCACTCGGCGGGCTGCGGTCACGGTGTCGTGGCCAGCCCTGGCAAGTCCGCGGACGAACAGCCGTAGGCGTGGTCGTCAGGCCGCGGCCCGCACATCGCGCTCAGCCGCCGCGTCTTCCTCCCACACCACCACCCGGTTGCGCCCCTGCCGCTTGGCCTGGTAGAGCGCCTGGTCGGCGCGCATGTACAGCAGCTCGGGAGACAGGCTTGCCGCCGTCGCGGTCTTCGCCGCCTTCCGTCCGTGGCGCTCCGGCGCCAGCATGGCCACGCCGAGCGACACGGTCAGCTCGAAGACCTCGTCGTCGGCGAGCCGCACCGGCGTGCCGGCCACCGAACGGCACAGGTAGTCGGCCACGCTGAGGGCGCCAGCCAGGTCGGTGTCGGGCAGCAGCACCGCGAACTCCTCGCCGCCGAGCCGGGCGAACACGTCGGCCGAGCGCAGCCGCGCCTGCACGCGCCGGGCGAAGCCCTGCAGCACCAGGTCGCCGCTGCGGTGGCCGTGCAGGTCGTTCACGCGCTTGAAGTGGTCCAGGTCGAGCAGCAGCAGCGCCAGCGGCTCGCCGCTGCGGTGGCTGCGCGCGACCTCGTGCGTGCACAGCGGGTCGAAGCTGCGGCGGTTCAGGCAGCCGGTCAGCGCGTCGTGGCTGGCCAGGAACTCCATGCTCTTGGCGGTGCGCTCCAGGCACGCCAGCACAAAGCCCATGCCGCTGCCCAGCAATGCCAGAAAGGCCAGCAGCACGACGATGCCCTGCCCCACGCTCGACTGGAAAAAGCTCTGGTACTGGTCAGGCATCAGCCCGGCCTGCACCGAGCGCCCGGCGTGCGCCACGCTCAGCAGCAGCATGGTCCAGCCCACGGCGCGCATGGTGCTTTCGGCATGCCAGGCATGGCGAAACACGTGCAGCGCGATGGCGCCCGACAGCAGCATCATCACGCCCGAATAGACCATCGAGCGCGTGCTCACGGGCCACGCCAGCAGCACCGGCGCCGCCACGATGGCCGCGACCACCAGCCCGGTGACCCACTTCGGCGTGGCCTGCTTGCCCACGAACAGGTAGATCGCCTGGTTGAAATACAGCATGCCGCACAGCACCAGCGGGTTGCCGACCAGCGCGGCCACCCACTCGGGCAGCACCAGCCGCGACAACAGGGCCACCATGCCGGCCAGCAAGAAGACGCAGCCCTTGGCCCAGAGCGCCAGCGCCCGGTCGGACTTCAGGCGCCGGCGCACGAGCACCAGCTGCCATGCGAACAACAGATAGCCCAGCCCCAGCGTAAGCATGAGCGTGGGAACGTCGAGTTGCATGGGCGGGTGGCAAGCGGGGGGACCCGCATTTTAGGCAAGCCGTGTGACGCCTCCCGGCGGGCGCCGGCTTGCGACGGTGTGGGCGCCCGCCGTAACATCGCCCGCCGAATCCGCACGGCGGTTCCTGCGGAGCCCAGAAAGACGAGACCATGACGAAGCCCCCCGCGAGCGACGCCCAGCCGGCATCGACGCTCATCACCGAGAAGATCGCCGACCTGGCGGACTGGCGCGGCGCCACGCTCGCGCGCATGCGCAAGCTCATCCAGCAGGCCGACCCCGACGTGGTCGAGGAATGGAAGTGGATGGGCACGCCGGTGTGGTCGCACGACGGCATCCTGTGCACCGGCGAAACCTACAAGAGCGTGGTAAAGCTGACCTTCGCCAAGGGCGCGTCGCTGAAAGACCCGGCGGGCCTTTTCAACGCGAGCCTCGAGGGCAACATGCGCCGCGCGATCGACATCGCGGAAGGCGTGGAAATCGACGCGACGGCCTTCAAGGCGCTGATACGCGAGGCCATCGCGCACAACAGCGCGGGCAAGTCAGCCGCTGCGAAAAAGAAGGCGAAGCCGAAGGCTTGAAGACGCCCTGCTTCGCGGCAGGTTCAAAGGCCGGGCCACACCTGCACCAGCCCCACCAGGTGCACCACGCCGAACC
Organism: Variovorax sp. RCC_210; assembly: GCF_041355175.1. Taxonomy (NCBI): domain Bacteria; kingdom Pseudomonadati; phylum Pseudomonadota; class Betaproteobacteria; order Burkholderiales; family Comamonadaceae; genus Variovorax; species Variovorax sp. RCC_210. The sequence continues at coordinate 316,340 of NZ_JBFUPJ010000007.1, forward strand.
CGACACAGATCAGCGAGCTCCATACCCAGAAGGCGCTCAGCCGCTCGCGGGCAAAGAAGAAAAGCGCCAGCGCCGCCAGCCCCCGCACCAGGTACACGCCGGTGATCGCGGGCAGCACGATGCTCAGCAGCGGCAAGGGCTGCAGCACGCCGGCGCCCGAGAGCGCATACGCCGCCCAGACGCCGAGCACGCTCGCAATCACCAGCGTGACGATGGGCGGGTACAGGTGCCCGGCCGCGGCGCCCGAGGCCATGCGCTCCCCCGCGCCGAAGAAGCGGTACCACGCGGGCCCGCCGAACACGATGCACACGTGCAGCAGCGCCGCGATGGTGCTGAGCGCGGCGCCGACGATCAAGGGAAGGTTCCAGTTCACGAAGTCTTTCATCGACTCGGCGACACGCCGAGGGGTTGCAGCGCGCGCACCGTGTCGCGCGTCGGGCCGAAGGCACCGTAACGCACCCGCAGGCCGCTGAGCGCTTCGACGCACTCGATCCATTCCCGCGGTGTCGCGATGGTGCCGGGTTCGTACAGCGGCTGCGCGGCGAGCAACTGCTGCGTCAATGCGTGTTGATGCGCAAGGTCGGGCGCGGGGCAAAGCGGCAAGGAATCGATGCGCGAACCGTCTGCACCGTCTGCACCGTGATAGCCAGCGCACCACCGAAAGCCCCCGCCTTCGACGGCGTCCAGATGGCTGGCGACCAGCCCGTCGAGCGGCCCCACGGCTTCGAGCGCATAGCGCAGCAGCACCGCATCGGGGTGACCGCGCCGGAACACGCCCTGCCAGCCTTCGTCCGCGTTGTGCGGCTCGGGCAAGCGGGCATCGAGCGCGCGGTCGTGCGTGGGTAAGGGGCCCGCGCCATGCCGCGTGAGGTAGCTGCGCAGCACGCCCAGGTGGCGCACGCCGGCACCGTTGCCGGTGTCGATGCCGACATCGCGCAGCACGGCCTCGACCGCGGCGGTCGAAATGGTGCTCCAGGTGGTGTGAGGATGAAAGCCGCGCCACTCGTCGAGCAGCACGCCCTGCGCGCCCTCGAACACCACGGTGCCGGGGCGCGCGAGGCGCTCGGCGATGCGGTCCGGGCTGGCGGGCGGCGACTGCGACAGGCACGGCGCCACGGCGGCTAGCCAGCGCCGGGAAAGCGAGCCGTCCTGCAGCATGGCGCGTTCCTGCGCGGCATCGGCATGCGAAGGCGCCGTGGCCGCGAACTCGCGCAAGAGCGTGGTGCGCTGCGCCTCCAGCTTGTCGAGCGCGCGGGCGGGGCGTGTCAAGTCGCCGTAGTGCAGCGCCTCGTCGGGCGCGGCAAGCGCATGCCGCACGGTCTCGCCCACGCCCACGCCACAGCTGCCATGCGCGCCCTGCCCGCGCGCCCATTCGCGCAGCCGGCCAGCCGCCTGATGGAACGGCGTGGTCACGCGGCAGCGCGCGTCGATCAGCAAACGAGAGAAGGCATCGTGCACGCCGGCCTGGCGCAGCGCCGCTTCTTCGACGCGCAGCGCGGTGGGGTGCACCACCACCGGGCTCGCCAGCACGGTGCCCACGCCCGCGTGGAAGCTGCCGGCGCCGAACTGCGAGAAGGTGTGGTGCCGCCGACCGGGTTCACCTGCTCGAACGTCCACCACCACGTTGTGCCCCGCCTGCGCGCCGCCGTTGAAGCGCACCACGGTGTGGGCCTGCAGCGCGCCGCACAGGTGGTCGGTGAACAGCCCCTTGCCGCAGTCCCCGAAGCCCAGCCCCAGCAGCGAGACGTAGCGCGTGGCGGGTGCGTCGGCGCTCACCGGGTCATCAGCCGAACAGCCGCTTCCACCACGACGAGCGCGGGTTGGCGGCGGCCGTGGCCACGGCCGGCGGCGCGCGGCGCGATGCGCCCGGGTCGAGCAGCGCGGCGTACGCGTCCAGCGCGTGCAGCACGCCGCCCACGCGCTCCTTGGCCATGCCGGTGCCGCTCATCACGCCGGCCAGCGCCTCGAGGCTGGGCACGGCCTTTTCAGTGAGGGCGACGATGCCCGCCGCCACGGCGCAGGCGTCGTCGGGCGAGTCCATGCAGATCACGTGGTCGCCCAGCAGCTCGCGCCAGCGGCCTTCGCAGCGGCGGCGGCGTTGCGCGTCGGGAATCAGGAAGAACAGGTTGGTGGTCTCGGCCGCGGCGGCGATCACCTCTTCGATGGGAATGTCCTCGTCGAGCTTCTCGCCGATGAGGCCCTCGATCTGGTGGCGCGACACGGCGGGGTACGGCAGCTCGTCGCCGGTGACGAACAGGTAGCCGCGCTTCTTGCGCTTGACCCAGCAGTCCATGTCGGTGTGCTGCGCCATGACGTAGAAGGCCAGCTCGTAGCTTTCTTCGCCGCTGCCGCCACCGCCGCCCTCGAGGTAGCTCCAGGTGAGCCACTGGTCCATGAGGTTGGCGGTCGACTCGAACTGGCCGACCTGCAGCGGCGCGCTGTCGGAGGTGGCGTCGCCGATGGCCATGAACATGAGCTGCGGGTCGGGCACGCCGCAGTCGGTCAGCAGCTTCATGAAGTTGGGCAGCTCGCGGCGCGCCAGGGTCTGCGGAATGTCGCCCATGGAGCCGGTGACGTCGAGCGCGAACACGATGCCCAGCGAGTTCGGATGGTCGGCGTTGTCACGCGACTCGCGCACCTTGAGCCCCTGCGGGTTCATCAGCGCATGCGTGTTGCGCTGGGTGAAGACCTCGGAACCGGGCTTGGCGGCGCGGTCGGCAATCAGCGCCGTGTGAGCGGCGTGCGAATAGTTTCCGTATCCCATGAAAGACCTCCTTTGGTGGCTCTGCTGTAGCTCTGTTGCAGCTTTGTTGTTCAGGTGCCGGCGCGCGGCGCGGGGTCGAAGGGCACGAACCTCGACGGCCCGAAAGCCTCGGTCGACGCGGCGGAAAGCGCCTGCTCGATGCCCTGCGCGCCCAGGCGCTGGCATGCGGCGGCGTCTTCGCTGCACTGGCGCAGCAAGGCGGCCAATGGCGCGGGGGTGCGGCTGCCCACGCCGGGCTCGCCGGCCCCGCCGCCGTCGAGCACGGCGCGCACGGTCCATGCGGCCTGCATCAGGTCGCGCACCACGGCGCCCGTGTGCGCCGCGCCGGTGGCGTGCTGTGCGCGCGACCAGCCGATGAGCAGCACGCCGTGGTCGCGCGGGTGCACCAGCGCATGCGCGGGCGACAGGTCGCGGTGCGTCCAGCCGGCGCCATGCACAAAGGCCAGCACCTCGAGCATGCGGCGCCACAGCCACACGGCGTGGCGCGGGTCGATGCCCTGCGGGTTGGCTTGCTGCACGTCTTGCAGGCTGCCCCAGAAGCCGGTCGGGTGGCGCAGCACCAAGGCCTGGCGGGCACCGTCGCCCAAGCCCCCGGCCACGCCCGTACTCACACCTGTCCCCACAGGTTGCGGCAGCCGGCGCGTGAAGTAGGCGGCGCCCGCCACCGACAGCTCCTGCAGCGACTTCAGCACGGCGGCTTCGCGCAGCAGCACCTTGTCGGCGGCGGTGTCGCGCGCCAGCTTCAGCGTGACGCGTTCGGGCAAGGCGCCCAGCCGTTCGGCCAGCAGCACCTCGCTGTGTTCGCCGGTGGCCAGCGGCGCCAGCACGCGGTAGCGGGCACCGCGCCAGGTCAGGATGCGCCCACCCGGCACGTCGGCATTGGCGCGGCGCAGCGCGGCGCGAAAGCTCTCGCGCTCCACGGTTTCCGTGCCGCGCACGATGGTGGCGCCGCAGTAGCTGCAGTTGACGGTGCGCCAGCGGGCGGCACGCGGCAACGGCGCGGAGCATTGGGGGCAGCTGAGTGCGAGCAGCGACAGCATCGGCCCGCGCCCTAGTCTTCGCGGGCCAGCGAGGCCGGGTCGGGCGAGGCCAGCACGCGGTCGATGCGGCGGCCTTCGAGCTCGACGATCTCGAAGCTCCAGCCGGCGCAGTCGATCTGCTCGCCCACTTCGGGCAGGTGGCCCGACACCGACATCAGCAGCCCGGCCACGGTGTTGTAGCGCCCGCGCTCTTCCTCGGGCAGCTCGCGAATGCCCAGGCGCGCGCGCAGCTCCGACACGGGCATGAGCCCGTCTAGCTCCCACACGCCGTCGGGCCGCTCGCGGGCCCAGGCGTCGGTCTGCATGCCGGGCTGCAGCTCGCCGGTGATGGCCTCGAGCAGGTCGCGCGGGGTCATCAGGCCCTGCACCACGCCGTACTCGTCGACCACGAACACCAGGCGGCCCGCACGCTCGCGGAACTGCTCGAGCAGTTCCATGCCTGTGAGGGTCTCGGGCACGAACACGGCGGGCGTCGCCTCCTTGCCGAGCGCGCCGGCGTGGGCGGAGCCCAGGCGCAGCAGGTGGGCCACGCTGATCACGCCGACCACGTCGTCCAGCGAGTTGCGGCACACCGGGTACCACGAATGCACGAGGTTGAGCGCGGCCGCGTCGGCCACCTTCTGCAGCGCCTGCTGCACGGTGAAGGAGGCGTCGAGCCACTCGATGTCGGCGCGCGGGATCATCAGCGACGACAGGCGCCTGTCATCAAGGTGAAACACATTGCGCACCATCTGGTGCTCGTGGTGCTCGATGACGCCGGCGTCCACGCCCTCTTCGAGGCTGGCCGAGATTTCTTCCTCGGTCACGTGGCGCGCCGCGTTGGCGTCGATGCGCAGCAGCTTCAGCATGGTGGCCGTGGCCCCCGCCAGCAGCCACACGAAGGGCTTGGCGCCCTTGGCCAGCCCGCGCATGGGGCGCGACACCCAGCGCGCCACCGGCTCGGGGTAGAGCTGGCCGATGCGCTTGGGCACCAGCTCGCCGAAGATGATGGTGAAGAAGGTGATGCAGGTCACCACGCAGGCGGTGGACACGATGCTGGCCGTGCCCGCGCCCATGCCCACGGATTCCATCCACACGGCCAGCGGCGCCGCGAAGGCCGCCTCGCCGACGATGCCGCTGAGCATGCCGATGGAGGTGATGCCGATCTGCACCGTCGAAAGAAACTGCGTGGGCGACTCCATCAGCTTCAGCGCGGCCACCGCGCCGAGGTCTCCCGTTTCGGCCAAAGCCGCGAGACGTGCGCGCCGGCTGGTGGAAAGGGCCATTTCGGACATTGCGAACAACGCGTTGAGCGTGGTCAGCAAGGCCAGGAGGAAGACATCCATGAACTGAGGGAGAGAATGAGGGAATGGCACTTTACTTGATTGGCGACCTGCAAGGCTGCGACGCCCCCCTCGGCCGGCTGCTGCAAAAGATCGATTTCTCCCCCAGCCGCGACACCATCGTGCTGCTCGGCGACCTGGTGAACCGGGGCCCCGATTCGCTCGCGGTGCTGCGCCGCGTGCAGGGCTACGGCGCCGCCGCGCAGAGCCTGCTGGGCAACCACGACCTGCACCTGCTGGGCGTGGCGCACGGGGCGCGCAAGCCCGGCCGCAAGGACACGCTGGCCGAACTGCTTGCCGCGCCCGACAGCGAGGCGCTGCTCGACTGGGTGCGTCAGCAGCACATGGCGCTGCACATGCGCATCGGCACCGGCGACCTGCTGATGGTGCATGCCGGCGTGCTGCCGCAGTGGAGCGTGGGCGACACGCTGGTGCTGGCGTCGGAGGTCGAATCGGTGCTGCGTGGGCCGGCGCTGGGCGAGTTCCTGATGACGATGTACGGCAACGAGCCCGCGCAGTGGAGCGACACGCTCACCGGCAGCGCGCGGCTGCGCGCCATCGTCAACGCACTGACGCGGCTGCGCTTCTGCTCGGCCGAGGGCGTGATGGAGTTCGATGCCAAGGACAGCGCCGCCACAGCGCCCGAAGGCTACATGCCCTGGTTCGACGTGCCCGGCCGCAAGACGGCCAAGGCCACGGTCGCCTTCGGCCACTGGTCGACGCTGGGCTGGCTCTCGCGGCCCGACCTGCTCTCCACCGACACGGGCTGCGTGTGGGGCGGCTGCCTGAGCGCGGTGCGCATCGGCGCGACGCTGGAGGAGCGGGAGCTGATCCAGGTCGAGTGCGAGCAGTCGCAGAAGCCGGGCAAGGCCGGCTGAGCCATGACGCCGGGCGCGGCCGGCTGAGGCAGTTGGGACAGGGCCAGCGCAGCCTCAGAACGGCTGCGTCACCAACCCGTACACCGTGCGCACGCCGCTCACGTAGTTGCCCATGCGCAGGTTCTCGTTGGCTGCGTGCTGGTTGTTGTCGGCGTTCACCAGCGGAATGATCGCGAAGGGCACGGGCAGCACGCGCACGATCTCCGCCGTGGGCACGGTGCCGCCCATCATGCGGATGCGCACCGGCTCGGGCTGCGTGCCGAAGGTGCCGGTGAGCGCCTTGTAGGCCCACTGCCCCACGGGCGAATCGATCTGCGAGCCCGCGGCGTCGCCGCCCTCGCTCTGGTAGGAGAAGCTGGCGAGCTTGTCGTAGCGCGCGCGGTCGTCGTCGCTCGGCTCGCCCTTGACCAGGTGGTAGCCCTGGCGCTCGATGTGCTTCTGGATGAGCTGGCCCAGGTAGGCCGGGTCGGAGTCGGGCGTGGTGCGCAGGTCGAGCTCGGCCACGGCCTTGTCGGGCACGATGTTGGCCACCTTGTCGCCCACCGACGCCGCGGCCATGCCGCGCACGTTCAGCGAGGGGTACTGCATGGCCTCCTGGTAGTTGGCGCCGACCTTGTCGGTCTTTGCGATGCCCAGGCGGCGCTTGAGCGCGGCCTCGTCGTCGGGCACGGCGGCCATGATCTTGCGGTCGGCCTCGGCGATCTTCACGCGGTCGTAGTAGCCGGCCACAGTCACCCGGCCCTCGTCGTTCTTCATCGAGGCCAGCAGGTTGGCCAGGCGCTGGGCCGGGTTCGGCGCGTAGTTGCCGTAGTGCCCGCTGTGCAGCGGCACCTTGGCGCCGTACACCGTGAGCGCGGCCTTGGCCGCGCCGCGGTTGCCGAACACCAGCGTGGGCCGGTTGGTGGCGTGCATGGGGCCGTCGTGGATCACGATGGCGTCGCTGCGCAACAGCTCGCGGTGCGCCTGCATCACCTTGCTGATCGAGGGCGAGCCCTTTTCTTCCTCGCTGTCCAGAATGACCTTCACATTCACCGCCGGTTGCGCGCCGCCGGCCTTCAGCGCGTCGATGGCGGCCAGCATCATCATGATCGGCCCCTTGTCGTCGGCCGACGCCCGGCCGAACACGCGCCACTCGGGGTCCAGCGGGCCACTGAAAAGCGGCGCCGAGTCGATTTCTTCCCACCCGCCGTTGGCCGCCTTGCGCTTGAGCACGGGCGTCCACGGGCTCTTCTGCGCCCACTGCGCGGGCACGACCGGCTGGCCGTCGAGGTGCATGTAGAAGAGCACCGTCTTGCGCGACGGATCGGCCCCCGGGTACTCGGCGTAGAGCATCGGCTTGCCGTCGTTGGGCAGTTGCTGCGTGGTGAAGCCGCGCTTGCGAAAGGCCTGCTCCAGCCAAACGACGTTCTTGCGGATGTCTTCCGGCGCGATGGCGTCGTTGGGCAGGGACAGCAGCTCGAAGTACTCGCGGTAGGTGGCCTGCGCGTGGCGCTCGGCATCGGCGGCGGACAGGTCGGCGGCGCTGGCCGCGGTGGCCATGCACGCTGCCGCGACGAAGGCCAGTGGGAGCAGCGAGAAGGGGCTGCGCGAGAAGGGGCTGCGCGAGGTTCGGGGCTGGAGTGGCATGGGTGTGGGTCCGCTTGTGCGATGGTTCGGCGACAGTTTGGTGACAGTTCGGAGGCAGTCTAGGCAAAGCCGTGCCTTTGAACAATTGCCGATTTTTCGGGATATCTTTGCGTTTTATGCAACGCAGCCAGCCTGCACTCCGCCGCCATGACGTCCCATCGCCTGCAGGAAACCTCGCTGCGCTACTTTCTCGAGGTGGTGCGCAGCGGCTCGCTGACCGAGGCGGCCACGCGCCTGAACGTCAGCGCCTCGGCCATCAGCCGGCAGGTGGCCATGCTCGAGGAACTGCTGGGCGTGCCGCTGTTCGAGCGCCGCCCGCGCGGCATGGTGCCCAGCGCCGCCGGCGAGCTGCTGGCCGCGCATGCGCGGCGCGGCGCGCTGGAGGCCGAGCGCGTGGTGTCCGACATCCAGGGGCTGCAGGGCCTGCAGCGCGGGCATGTGCGCATCGCGTGCTCGTCGGGCTTCGCCAACGAGTTCCTGCCGCAGGCCATCGTCGCCTTTCGCGCGCTGCATCCCGGCATCCAGTTCGAGCTGAGGGCCTGCGACCCTGCCGAGGTCACCGAGGCCGTGCTGCTCGGCAACACCGACATCGGCCTCACCTACAGCCGCGCCGCGGTACAGGGCGTTCGCGTGGCGCACCGCCAGACGGCCTCGGTGTTCGCGCTGATGCGCCCCGACCATGCGCTGGCCAGGCACCGCAGCGTGACGCTGGCGCAGATGCTGCCCTTTCCCATCGCGCTGTCGGGGCCCGACACCACCGTGCGCCAGTTGTTCGACGTGGCCTGTGGCAACCGCGGCGTGGTGTTCGAGCCCGCGCTGGTGACCAACCGCTTCGAGGCGCTCGCCAACTTCGTGCTGCACGGCGGCGGCCTCGCGATTGCCGGCGAGATCACCGTGCGCGAACGCGTGCGGCGCGGCGAGCTGCACGCCGCGGAAATTCGCGAGCGCGGCATGCGCGACCGCTCGGTCGAGCTGCAGACCCTGGCCGGGCGCACCTTGCCCGAGGTGGTGCGCGCCTTTCTCGACTTTCTGTGCGAGGCGCTCCCCGCGCCCGCCGCGAAATAACCCGGGGAGCTCAAGCTCAGGACGGCAGGCGGAACTTGTCCAGCGACATGCGCTGGCGGCCCTGCGCATCGAAGTTCTCGGGCGACAGCCAGCGCTCGAAGGCGGTGCGCAAGGCCGGCCATTCGCGGTCGGTGATCGAGAACCACGCCGTGTCCCGGCTGCGCCCCTTGTAGACCACGGCCTGGCGAAAGATGCCTTCGAACTGAAAGCCCAGCCGCAGCGCCGCGCGCTTGGAGGGCTCGTTGAAGTTGTCGCACTTCCACTCGTAGCGGCGATAGCCCAGCGTGTCGAAGGCGAGCTTCATCAGCAGGTACTGGGCTTCGGTGGACATGGGCGTCTGCTTGAGCAGCGGCGAAAAGGTGACGCTGCCCACCTCGATGGCGCCGTGCGTGGGGTCGATGCGCATCAGCGCCAAGGTGCCTACCGCCCGACCGCTCTGGCTGTCGACCACGGCGAAGTGCATCGGGTCCGCGCTTTGGGACGCACGCTCGACGTAGGCGCGTGTGCTCTGCAGGTCGGCCGGTCGTTCGACGAAAAGGTAAGTCCAGTCGCGTCCATCCGGCGCCTGCGCGTAGGCGGCGTGGAGATCGTCGGCATGTGCGGCCGCATCGAGCGGCACCAGCGTGCAGAAGCGCCCTTCCACCGGTTGGCGCGGCGGCAATGCGCGCGGCGCCCAACCGGGGACCTCGGGGCCGATGGACTGGCCGAATTCGTTGTGGCGCTCTGGCATGCGGGTGTCTTTCGAAACAGCTGGAGGAACGGTGCGGGAGCACGTAAAGTAACTCGCACGTGGCTCTATTGAAAGTACCACGCGATGCAATTTTCATGGAGCCACGGCAGGCCGCGAGCGCGACGGATCTACCGCATGCACCCACGGAAGCACGCTGCCGTCACGAACTGCGCTCGGCGCGGGCGTAACGCTTCGCGGCTTTGCAGCGGGCCTGCCTGTCGCCATAATCGCCTCCGCCGCCAATTCAGCGCAGGCCACCACGGTCACCGATGCGCGCCGGCACACCCGCTGCACCTATGCCCTCGCCCATGCCTTCAAACCCCTGGAGCGCCGTCGTCGAGGGCTTCAGGCCCGAACACGTTGCCATCACGACGCGCTCCCGAGACGAAGCGATTGCCCGGCTGACCGGCCAGCTGAGCCCCCACCGGATCACGCTCATCGGCGAAAGCGACGCGTTCTCCGCGCGCTTTCTTACTGCCAACGACCTCGCCGGGCTCCAACTGTCCACGCTGGCATTCGGCACGGAAGTCGAACTCGAGATCGCAACCTCGGACGACCACCTCCTGGTAACGGCACAGGTCGAAGGGCACAGCGCGATCGCGTCGCAAGGATTGCGCGCTCAAGGCGGCCCCGGGTTCATCGTGATCGACTCGACGCCGCAGCCGGTGGTGAAGCAGTTTTCCGCCGACAGCTATCGCATCAACCTTCGCGTGCCCCGCACTCGCCTGGACGATGCCTGGGCGAGCCTGACCGGAACCCGCGTGGGCGCGCCGCTGATCTTCCATCCGTTCGTCTCCGACACCGGCGTGCGCCAGCATTGGCGGTCGCACTTGCGGTTGCTGATGGACTACGGCCTGCAACCCGACCGGGTTCCCGCACGGCAGGCCGAAGTGATCACCGAGTCCGTCATCATGGCGCTGCTGATGGAGTTTCCCCACAACTACAGCCGTCGCCTCGAGGCGCCGACAGCCAGGGCTGGAGCGCATGCGCTCGAGAAGGCCACGGCTTTCATCGACGCGCTCAAGCACGAGCCGCTGAGCCTCGAGGCGATCGCGCGCGAATGCGGCATCAGCGTGCGATCACTGTGCGACCTTTTTCGCCGGGAGCACGGCACCTCGCCCATGAGGTATGTCGCCGAGGCCCGCCTGCAGGCCGCGCGCCGGCTCCTGACGGGTCGCAAGGAAGGCCTGACGGTGGCCGAAGTGGCCACGGCCTGCGGCTTCTCCGGCTTCGGCCGGTTCTCGGCGCTCTACCGCGCGCGCTTCGGCGAGTTGCCCTCCAGGACGCTCGCGCGCCGCTGAACCGCGGTTGTTCGGCCGCGCCCATGTGCCTTCAAGGCTGCTAGGGAAACCACCGACGTTGCGCCGCCGGATCTGCACATCGCCTTGCCATTTCCGGATAGATGCCGCTGCCTGCCCTGGCGATGATCGAGCCGCCTCGGAGCAGTGCGCCGGTGGCACCTACATCGGAAGACAGGACAAGGATGCGATCCAGCAACGCGAGATGAGCGAAGAGAAGGCAATTCAAGGCGCGCAAGGTGCGCAAGACGTGAAAGACGCGAACAGCCCGCGGGGCTTGCCGCACACGGCACCGCCCCACAGGCTCCGATCCAGAACCATGCACGAGGGCGCGCTGCGCGCACCGACCCGCGCATTCCTACGCGCCATCGGGCAGGACGACGATGACATCGCCGCGGCGCATGTGGGCGTCATCCACACGGGCGGCGAGATGAGCCCGTGCAACACGACGCTGCGCGACCAGGCGCAGCATGCGAAGGTCGGCATCTTCGCCGGCGGCGGGACGCCCCACGAATGCCCCGTGGTCTCGGTCTCCGACGGCCTGTCTGTCGCTCACCCGGGCATGCGCTTTTCGCTCGTGTCGCGCGAGCTGATCGCAGACAGCGTGGAGGCCACGGTGCGCGGTCATCAGTGGGACGGCATCTTCGGCCTCGGCGGCTGCGACAAGAACATGCCCGGCCTTGTGATGGGCATGGTGCGCTGCAACGTGCCGGCCGTGTTCATGTACGGTGGCAGCGCGCTGCCCGGGCGCAACGGCGGGCGCGATGTGAACATCGTGGACGCGTACGAAATGATCGGCCAGGTCATTGCGGGCCGCGCCAGCGAACAGGAACTCGAGCAGATGAGCCGCGACTGCCTGCCCACGGCGGGCGCCTGCGCGGGGCAGTACACGGCCAATACCATGGGCATGGTGGGCGAAGCGCTGGGGCTGAGCCCACTGGGCTCTTCCATGGTGCCGGCGGTGTATTCGTCGCGCGCTCCCATGGCGCGTCGCGCCGGCCGGGCATTGATGCGATCGATACTGGGCGACGGCCCGCGTCCCCGGGACATCATCACGCGCAAGTCGCTGGAAAACGCGTGCCTCGTCGTTGCCGCCACAGGCGGATCGACGAACGCGCCACTGCACATTCCGGCCATCGCCCACGAGGCCGGCATACGGTTCACGCTGGACGATGTCTCGCAAGTGCTCGCACGCACCCCGCTGATCGCCGACCTGAAGCCGGGCGGCCGGTTCCTGGCCAAGGACGTGTACCACGCGGGCGGTGCGCCGGTCATCCTCAAGGCACTGCTGGACGGTGGCTACCTGCACGGCGACTGCATCACATTCACCGGCCGGACCCTTGCCGAAGAGCTGGGCGGCACGCCGGAGCCCGACGGCGAGGTGGTCCGCCAGGTGGACGACCCGATCGCTCCGACCGGCGGTGTCGTGGTACTGAAAGGCAACCTTGCGCCGGACGGCGCACTGCTGAAAGTCGCGGGCCTCCGGCGGCTGCAGCATCGCGGCCCTGCGCGGGTGTTCGAGTCCGAAGAGCACTGCCTGCAGGCCGTGCAGGCAATGGACTACGCACTGGGGGACGTGATCGTCATTCGCGGAGAAGGCCCCAAGGGCGGCCCCGGCATGAGGGAAATGCTGGGAATCACGGCGCTGCTGTACGGCCAGGGGGCTGGAGAAAAAGTGGCGCTCGTGACCGACGGTCGCTTCTCGGGCGCCACGCGCGGCATGTGCATCGGCTACGTGTCGCCCGAATCCGCATCGGGCGGTCCGCTGGGCCTGCTGCGCAACGGCGACATGATCGATATCGATGCACGGGCAGAGATCGCCATGCTGCGTGTGGAAGTCGATGACGCCGAACTGGCAGCCCGCCGGCAGGCGCTGGCAGCTCGCGGCCTCGGCCAGCGACGTCGCCTGGGCGGCCTGCTCGAAAAGTATGCGGCGGTGGTCGGACCCGCGAACCTCGGCGCGCTCACGCACAGCGGTGTGCCGAAGGACGAACTGTGAACTTCGGCTTCATCGGTGTCGGCGACATGGGGCTGCCCATGGTGCGCCACCTGCTCGCATCGGGACACTCCTTGAGCGTGTGGAATCGCTCGGCAAACAAGCTCGCGCAGCTGGCCGGACTGGGCGCGCGCATCGCCGGTTCGCCGGCGCAGCTGATGCATGGCTGCGACGTGATCGGCCTGTGCCTGACATCGCACCACGCCGTGGAAGAAGTGTGCTGCGGCAGCGAAGGGCTTTTCAGCAAAGCCGAGTCCCGCCAAGCAGCACGCCCTGCGGCCATCGTCGACTTCTCCACCGGTTCGCCCGAAGCAGCCCAAAAAATGGCTGCCCGTGCACAGGCGCTCGGCATCGGCTGGGTCGACGCACCCGTCAGCGGCGGACCACGAGCGGCAGCAACCGGAGAACTCACGGTGCTTGCGGGCGGCGAGCCGGCGGCCGTGGAGGCGGCATTGCCCCTGCTCCGGGCGGTGGCGGCCCGCCTCACGCACCTGGGGCCACCCGGCAGCGGCCAGACGACAAAACTGTGCAACCAGTTGATCGTCGCCTGCAACGTGCTGGCCATCGCGGAGTCCGTCGCGCTCGCCAGGAAAGCCGGTGTCGACACGACGCTGCTCGCATCGGCGCTGCAAGGCGGGTTCGCGGATTCCAGGCCCTTGCAGATCTTTGGACCCCGCATGGCCGAGCACGCCTTCGAGCCGAGGCTCGGCGCGATCAGCCTCATGGAAAAAGACGTGCTGCTGAGCGCGCACATGGCGGATGCGCTGGGCGCCGTCACCCCCATGCTGGCGCGAGCGCGGGAACTCTTCGCGCGCGCCAGGGAAACACAGGAGATCGAGCCAGAGGGAGACTTGTCCCAGGCCGTTCTCCTTTTCGAACAGCTCGCGGACGGACCCCTAGCGTCCGCCGCACAACCTTCACGTTGATCAAGGAACCGAATGGACACAGAGTCAGAGCGCAAGGTCGTCGTCGTCACCGGCGGCGCATCCGGAATCGGCGCGGCCTGCGCCAGCTACTTCAGCGAAAAGGGCTGGCGCGTCGTCGTCAACTACTTCCTCGAATCCGAGCACGAAGCGGCGCAAGCGTTGGCCCGGCAAAGCGGCGGCATCGCGGTGAAGGGAGATGTCAGCGCGGACGCGGACTGCCGTCGCCTCGCCGCCAGCGCGCACGAAGCCTTCGGCCGAATCGACGCCCTGGTGAGCAGCGCCGGCACCACCCGGCTGGTGCCCCATGCCGACCTGGACGCGCTGACGATGGACGACTTCATGAAGACCACCGCGGTCAACACCGTGGGCCCGTTCCAGATAGCGCGCGCCTGCGCGCCGATGCTGGCGGATTCGGGCAACGGAGCCATCGTCATCATCTCGTCGTACGGGGCCATCTATGGCACCGGCTCGTCCATTGCGTATGCCGCGTCCAAGGGCGCGACCAACACCTTGACGATGTCCCTGGCGCGCGTGCTCGCGCCCAGGATCAGGGTGAATGCCGTGTGTCCGGCGCTTGTCGCCGATGGCTTCGTGCAGCGCCTGGACCCCGCGCTCTTCGAAGCACGCGCGGCGCATCAGGTTGCGCGCGCGCCGTTGCAGAAGGTGGCAAAGCCCGTCGAAGTCGCGGCCGATGTCTTCTGGCTGGCAACGGGCGCATCGCTCATCACAGGCAGCGTGTTCTCGCTGGATTGCGGCCTTCATCTCAATGGCGATGGCTGAAACACACCTGCAAGCAGCGCGAGCCGACGACGCACCCCAGGGGCTGATCGACGGGTTCGAACGCCGCCGCCTTCCGGGCGACGGCGTCACCATCGACGCGCTGGTCGGCGGCTCGGGTCCGCCCTTGCTGCTGCTGCACGGCTATCCGCAAACCCGCCTGGCCTGGCGCGCGGTGGCCTGCGAGCTCGCACGGCATTTCACGCTCGTGATTCCAGACCTGAGAGGCTGCGGCCGCTCGGACAAGCCGCCGGACGACGCCGGGCACCAGACCTATTCGAAACGCCGGATGGCCCGCGACCAGATGGCCACGATGGCGGCGCTGGGGTTCCAGCGGTTCTTCGTCGCGGGCCATGACCGCGGGGGCCGCGTGGCGTACCGGCTTGCGCTGGACCATCCCGACGCGGTCGAGCGGCTGGCGGTGATCGACATCGTTCCGACCGCCGACGTGTTCGAAGGCACAGCCGCCTCGGCGATGGCGCTCTTTCACTGGAGCTTCCTCGCCCAGCCCCATCCGCTGCCGGAGCAGTTGCTGGAGGGTCGCACGAACGAGTTTCTCGCGCACCTTTTCAGCCGATGGACGGCGCCCGGCTTCGCGTTCGAACCGGTCTCGATGCACGACTACCTCGAGTGCTTTCGAGACCCGGCCACTGTCCACGCGACGTGCTCGGACTACCGCGCGGCGTGGGCCGTAGACAGGCACCACGACCTACAGGACCGCAATGCGAACCGAACGATCGGCCAACCCCTGCAAGTGCTGTGGGGCAATCACGGCACGGCGGACGCGACTGGACCGATGCGGATCTGGAACGCATGGGCGGCGCACGCAAGCGGCCAGGCGATTCGCGCCGGACACTTCGTTCCAGAAGAGGCGCCGACCGAGACTGCCGCGGCGCTGCGCGATTTCTTTTCAGCAACTCGATAACAACTTGCCGGTTCGACCCGGCGACAGGAGACACGATGAACAACATTAGGCGCGCCCCGCGCGGCGACGCGACGGCGATCACCAAGGAACACAAGAAGGTGCTCGCCGCGACGCTGATCGGCACCTCGATCGAGTGGTATGACTACTTCATCTACGCCCAGGCGGCCGGCCTGGTGCTCGGCCCCATGTTCTTCGGCCCCTTCGCCAAGTCGAACCCGTCGCTTTCGCAGATCATCTCGTTCGCCACCATCGGCATCGCGTTCCTGTTCCGCCCGCTCGGCGCCGTCGTCGGCGGCTACCTCGGGGACCGCTACGGCCGCAAGGTCAGCCTGATCCTGACCCTGGTACTCATGGGCGCCTCGACCGCGCTGATCGGGTTGCTGCCGACCTACGCGCAGGCCGGCATCTGGGCGCCGGTCATGCTGATCCTGCTGCGCGTGCTGCAGGGCTTCTCGGCGGGCGGCGAATGGGGCGGCGCCGCCCTGATGGCGGTGGAACACGCGCCGGTGAACAAGCGCAGCTTCTTCGGCTCCTTTCCGCAGATCGGCACGCCCATCGGCATGATCGTGGCGACGCTGGTCCTGCTGCTGTTCACCGGCGTACTGACGAACGAGCAGTTCCTCGACTGGGGTTGGCGCCTGCCCTTCCTGTTCTCGATCCTGCTGATCGTGGTCGGGCTGGTGATCCGGCGCTCCGTGGAGGAATCGCCGGTGTTCAAGGAAATGCAGCTGCGCCGCAAGCAGTCATCGGCACCGCTGAGCTACCTGATGCGCCATCACTCCCGCGAAGTGGTGCTGGCCGCGCTGATATTCATGGCCAACAACGCGGCGGGCTACCTGCTGATCGCGTTCTTCATCAGCTACGGCCAGAAATCGCTGCACCTGCCCGCCATGACGATGCTTACGGTGTGCACGCTGTCCGCGGTAGGCTGGCTGGTGTTCACCATGCTGGGCGGCTGGCTCGGCGACAGGCTCGGGCGCGTGCGCACTTTCCAGGTCGGCTATGTGCTGCTGGCCGTCTGGGCGGTACCGATGTGGTGGCTGATCGACACCGGCAACCCGCTGCTGTTCTTCGTTGCCGCGGTCGTCATGGCGGCCGCCCTCGGGCTGTCGTACGGCCCGCAGGCCGCGCTCTATGCGGAGATGTTCCCGGCCAACGTGCGCTATTCGGGCGTGTCGATCGGCTACGCGCTCGGTTCGATACTGGGGGGCGCATTCGCGGCAAGCATCGCGCAGTGGATCATCTCGACGTACGGCCAGTCGTACCTGATCGGCGTGTACATCGGCGCCCTGTCGGTGATCTCGTTGGTCGCCGTGTCGATCGCCAGGCCCGCGGTGGGCGGCGACCTGAACGCGGCACCTGAAACGGACCGGCACGGCACGGGCACGCCCCCCCTGGGCGCGCGACGCGGCACCTGAGCGCAACCTGAAGCGGCCGATGCCTGGCGTCCTCGGCCCTGCGTGACGCGGTCGTCGCACCGGGCGTCGCTAAAGTGGAAGGCATGTTTCAACTGACGCCGGACATCTTTTCGCCGCGCAACGCGGGCTCCATGCAGCGCCAGCTGTACGACCGGCTCAAGCGCGCCATTCTCGACGGCAGCCTGGCGCCCGGCAGCCGCCTGCCGGGCTCGCGGGCGCTGGCCGAGTCGCTCGCCATCTCGCGCAACACCGTCACCGCCACCTACGAGCACCTGGCCGCCGAGGGCTATGTGCAGCCCGACCGCCAGGGCACGCGCGTGACCGAACTGTCGGCGCCGCGCCTGTCGTTGCTGCGCCCGTCACGGCCAAGCGCCTCGCAGCGATCAGGCCCACCGCCTCCCGCGCCGACGCGGACGCCGCGCTGCGCCCCGGCGTGCCCGCGCTGTCGCACTTTCCATTTGCCGCATGGCGCGGCGCGCTCGACCGCGCGATCCGCGGCGCGGGCGCCGCCGCGCTGGGCTACGGCGACCCGCTGGGCGAACCGCCGTTGCGCGCGGCCATTGCACGGCACCTGTCGGTGGCGCGCGGCGTGCGCTGCGAGCCGCGGCAGGTCGTCATCGCCGAAGGCGCGCAGGAGGCCATCACGCTGTGCGTGCGGCTGCTGTCGAACCCCGGCGACACCGGCTGGGTCGAAGACCCGGGCTACCGCGGCGTCAAGGCCGCGATGCACGCGGGCGACCTGCGCGTGGTGCCGTTGCGCGTCGACGCCGAGGGCCTGTGCGCGAGCGCGCAAGACTGGCGCAGGCACCCGCCCCGGCTGGTCTACACCACGCCCTCGCACCAGTACCCGACCGGCGCGGTGCTGGGCATCGCGCGCCGGCTGGAGCTGATCGCGCGGGCGCGTGAGCACGGCGCCTGGATCATCGAGGACGACTACGACAGCGAGTTCCGCCACACCGGCGAGCCCATCGGCGCGATGCAGGGGCTGGTCGACGACGCGCCCGTGCTCTACGTGGGCACCTTCAGCAAGACCATGTTTCCTTCGCTGCGGCTGGGTTTTGTGGTGCTGCCCGCGCACCTGGTGGCGAGCGTGCAGTCGCCGCTCGAAGAAATGCTGCGCGGCGGCCACCGCTACGAGCAACTGGCCATTGCCGACTTCATCGAGAGCGGCCAGTTCAGCCGCCACCTGGGCCGCATGCGCCGGCTGTACCGCGACCGGCAGCAGGCACTGCGGCAGGCGCTGCACAAGCACCTGAAGGTGCCGCACGAAATCGAAGGAGGCTACTGCGGCCTGCACCTGACGGTGCGGCTGCCGGAGCGCTTCGACGACCGCAAGATCGCCGCCGAGGCGCTGCGCCATCGCATCGCGCCGTCCGCGCTGTCGGGGTTCGCGATGCAGCCGCTTCCCGCGGACAACGGGCTGGTGCTGGGCTACGGCAACACGTCGGCGGAGCTGTTCGAGCCGCTGGTGAAGCGGCTGTCGCAACTGGCGCGGGCCTGCGAACGCAGCTAGCCGTGCGCGCCGTCAAGCGTCGCTTCGAACCCGGTCAGCCGCGCGTGCCCACCACGTGCTCGCGCCGGAAGTTGCGCGGCGTGGTCCCCACCCACTGCCTGAACCGCCGGTTGAAGTAGGCCTCGTCGGTGAAGCCGCACTGGTGCGCAATCTCCCGCACCAGCAGCGAGGTGGACGACAGCAGTTCCTTCGCGCGCTCGATGCGCCGCTCGGTCACCAGGTCGGTGAAGGTGCGGTCGGTTTCCTTGCGCAGCAGGTTGGCCAGGTAGTTGGGCGAGAGGAACGCGGCGGCGGCCGCGTCGGTGAGCGACAGCGGCTTGTCGAGGTTGTCGCGCACGTAGCGCACCACGCGCTGCAGGGCGTCGCGCTGCGAGGTCTTGCCGTTGTGCTGCAGCGAGAGCCGCATCAGCGCCTGTTCCTGGCGCATGCAGGCCAGCCCGATGACCTGCTGCACGATGCCGCGCATCGCGATCTTCGCGCCGAAGTTGCGGCCGGTGTTCAGCGCGTGCAGTTCGTCGAGCCAGCCGCGGATGCGCGCGAAGTCGGCCTCGTCGAAGGCGAAGTCGACGTACTCCTGGAACAGGAAGGGCGCGAGGTCGGGGTGCCGCGCGAGCGACACGTCGTCCAGGTCGAGCGCATCGACCTCGAGCTCGGGCCAGAGAAAGCGCTGGTCGAAGTTGACGATGCAGTACAGCGCCTCGGGCGGATGCGGAATCACATGCACCCGGTACGGCAGCACGAAGCTCAGGTGGCGCGGGCCGAAGGGCCGCACCTCGCCGCCGATGGCCTGCTGCGAGCTGCCTTCGATGCCGACCTGGATCTGGAAGTAGGCGTGCCGGTGCGGCAGCGTGAGCTCGTTGCGCGCGCCCTGGAAGCGGATGTCGAAGTCGAGGTGGTCGGCACGCTCGTGCATGCCGTAGGTGCGCACGGACGTGGCGGCAGAAGACGCGGAGGAAGAAGGAGATGAAGAAGAACGCATCGGGGCTGGCGTGGCTGCGGGCTGCTGCCCGCGAGCGTACGCCAACTTGCCGGCCGCCCGGCGCGGGAGGGTCAGACGACCACGACCTCCAGCACGCCCACGCCTGCCACGGCGCCGCGCATGCGGTCGCCGCGCTGCACGGCCGCCACGCCGGCGGGCGTGCCGGTGAAGATCAGGTCGCCGGGCTGCAGCGTGAACAGGGTCGAGAGGTAGGCGATGGTGTCGGGCACGTTCCAGATCATGTCGGCCAGGTCGCCGACCTGGCGCTGGGCGCCGTTCACGTCGAGGCGAATCTCGCCCTTTGCGGGGTGGCCGGCCTTGGCCACGGGCACCAGTTCGCCACAGGGTGCGGAGCCGTCGAAGGCCTTGCCGGTGTCCCAGGGGCGGCCCATTTTCTTGGCCTCCCCTTGCAGGTCGCGGCGGGTCATGTCCAGGCCCACGGCGTAGCCGTAGACGTGTTCGAGCGCGGCGGAGGCCGCGATGTTCGACCCACCGGTCTTCAGCGCCACCACCAGTTCGATTTCATGGTGCACATCGTTCGACAACGATGGGTAGGCAAACTCGCCGCCGTCGGCCACGATGGCGTTGGCCGGCTTCATGAAGAAAAACGGCGGTTCGCGGTCAGGGTTGTGCCCCATCTCGCGTGCATGTTCGGAGTAGTTGCGGCCCACGCAGAAGATGCGGTTGACCGGAAAGCGCGCACGCTCGCCCTGGATGGGCAGCGAATGGACGGCTGCGGGGGGAATGGCGTAGGAGGTGTCGGTGGCTGAAGTCATGCAATGACTCTATGCACTGGCTCTGGCTTCTCAGCGGACGCATCTATGCGTGTCTTGGACTCAGCTACGGTTTTATTGTTGTGCGCTGTTTGCCGTTGCTGTTCGGGACGGGTGAACAGGCCGCCCTGAAACGCAACGCGCGGCTTAGCCCGCCACGCCAAACCCGGTATCGAAGGTCCCCTTGACATCCAGCGGCTGCTTGATGAGCCCGACCTGCCGGTAGAAGTCCGCCGTGCCCTGCTGGTCCGCGATCACCTGCGCATCGATGGCCACCCACTTCTGTTGGCGACGTTCGAACTGCAGCTTCGCGGCCTCGGGCGGAATGCCGATGATGCGGGCCAGCGCGGCCGAGTAGGCGTCGACGTTGCGGTACGACCAGAGCTGCGCCTTCACCACGCGCTGCAGAAAGTCTTGCAGCACCGGGCGCTTGGCGGCGATGGCGCTGTCGGTGGCCGCCAGGTAGCTCAGGCCCGGCAACAGGCCGCGGCCGCTGACCAGCACGCGCGCATGGTTGCTGACTTCGGCCAGCGCCGTGTACGGCTCCCAGGTGGCCCAGGCGTCGACCGAGCCTTGGGTGAGCGCGAGCTTGGCGTCGGCGGGGGCCAGGAAGCGGATGTTGACGTCGTCCGGCTTGAGCCCCGCCGCCGTGATGGCCTTCAGCGTGACGTAGTGGCCGATGGAACCGCGGTTGGTCGCGATGCTCTTGCCCCGCAGGTCGGCGGCGGTCTTCAGCGTGGAGTCGGGCCGCACGAGCACCGCCGTGCCGTAGGAGTCGGAGCGGTTCGCGCCGATGGCTTTCACGCGCGTGCCGGCGGCCAGCGCGAAGATCAATGGTGCGTCGCCGATGGGGCCGGAGTCGACCGCGGCGGCGTTCAGTGCTTCGGCCAACGGCGCGGCGGCCGGAAACTCCGACCACTGGATGTCGTAGCCGAGCCCCTCGAGGCCGCCCGCCGCCTCGAGCAGCGCGCGCAGGCCGCCCTTCTGGTCGCCGGCCTTGAGCACCGGGCGGCCCTGCGCGGCGGCCCAGCCGGGCAACGCCACCGAGGCGGCGACCGATGTGCCGTGGACGAGAAAGTGTCGGCGTGAACTGAAGGTCATGGATGTTTCGCTGCTCATGCAAGGGGATCGAAAGACACGTGTTCCGCGAAGCGGACCGGGTCGGTGCTTTTCTTGAGCACGCCCACGCCACGGAAGTCGCGCGCGTAGAACTCCACCTCGTCGCGCAGGTTGCGGCCCAGCGGATGGTGGTTGTGCGTGAGCGTGCCGAGCAACGCGCGCAGGTCTTCCACCGCCACGTTGGGCGAGTACTTGGCGAAGAGCTTGGCCGATTCGTTCGGGTTCTCGGCCACGTAGTCGGAGGCCTGCGCAATGGCGCGCACCAGCGATGCGACGGTGGCCTTGTCCTTGCGCACCAGCTCGCCGCGTGCGCCGACGATGCAGCAGACCTTGTCCTTGTATTCGCCCGTGAGGTTGCTCGCCACCTCCACGTACGCGCCCTTGTTGCGCTTCTCGATCAGGTAGATGTTGGGGTCGCCGTCGGCAATGGCCTGGATCTCGCCCTTCTTCACCGCAATGTCGAGCAGGTCGGCCGGGTACTGGCGCCAGGTGACGTCGCGGTCGGCGTCGATGCCGTGCTTGGTCAGCAGGATCGAGAAAAAGTTCTTGCCCGGGCTGGTGATGTCCGACACGCCGATGCTCTTGCCCTTCAGGCTCGCGATGTCGGTCACGCCCGCGCTCTTCGCGCCCACCAGCCGCACGCAGCCGCCGTGCGAGCTGCCGACGATCTTCACGTCGAAGCCCGACTCCAGCGGCTTGAGCCAGCGGTGGATCATGCCCACGGCCGCGTCGGCCTTGGCGGTGGCCAGCGACTCCAGCAGCTGGTCGGTGGAGCCGGTGTAGTTGATGAGGTCGACCTGCAGGCCGTTGCGCTCGAAGTAGCCGCGCTCCTGCGCCACCACCACGGGCGACAGGCAGAACGCAGCGGCGTTCCAGGCGAAGGTGAGCTTGCGCGCCTGCTGCGAGAAAGCCTGCGACGCGATCAGCCCGCCGGAGGCGACCACGGCGGCGGCACCGCCTGCGCGCAGCACGCCGCGCCGTGAAACGAGCGGGGTGCGTGCGTTCACAGCAGCAGCTCCGGCTCCGCCTCGACCAGGCCTTGGTACAGGCTGTCGAAGGAATGGATGGCGCCTTCGGGCCCGCCGATCTGGCTGTGCGTGTGGCGCGCGGTGGCTTCGTCGATGGGCTGCGGCTTGCCGGCGGCTTCGGCCAGCAGCTGCGTGTGGCAGGCGTTGTCCAGCGCGATGTACCACCAGGCGGCGGCCTCCACCGTGGGGCCCGCGGTGAGGATGCCGTGGTTCTTCAGGATGGCGCCCTTCTTGTCGCCCAGCGCCTGCGCGATGCGGTCGCCCTCGCTGGTGTCGACGACCATGCCGGTGAAGTCGTCAAACAGCGCCACGTCGTCATGGAACACGCAAGCGTCTTGCGTGAGGGTGTCGAGCTTGCGGCCCAGCGTGGACCAGGCCTTGCCGTAGGTCGAGTGCGTGTGGGCCGCGGCAATGATCTTCGGGTTGTGCTCGTGGATGGCCGCGTGGATGGCGAAGGCGGCCTTGTTGAGCGGCCGGTCGCCGATGACGGTCTCGCCCTTCGAATTGACGAGCAGCAGGTCGGACACCTTGATGCGCGAGAAGTGAACGCCCAGCGGGTTGACCCAGAAGTGGTCGGTGAGCTCGGGGTCGCGCGCGGTGATGTGGCCGGCCAGGCCCTGTGCGAAGCCGAAGCGCGCGAACAGCCGGAAGGCACCGGCCAGGCGCTCCTGGCGGTGGCGGCGTTCGGCCTGCACGGTGGGGCGCGGGGGAACGGGGTCGAACCAGTATTTCTGCTGGGGGTTCGGGTTGAGCTTGAGGGGTGCGACCGCTTGGCGGTCGATGGACAGAACGGCACTCATTGGGATGATTTCCTCGTGTTCAGTTTCGGATTTCGCTCCTTCCCCCTCTGGGGCAAGGCCGGGATGGGGGCACGACGGCATCGAACGCCATGACAGTGCCGAAGGCCGCTTGCCCCCACCCCTGCCCTCCCCCAGAGGGGGAGGGAGAGATGCAAAGACAAAGAATCAGGCCGCCTTGCGCACCGAAGCCGCGCGCTGCGCCACCAGCTCCCGCGTGCGCGGAATCAACTCCCGCCCATAGTCCAGCGCGTCCTCCAGCGGATCGAACCCGCGAATCAGGAAGGTCGTCACGCCCAGGTCGTAGTAGTCGAGCAGCGCATCCGCCACCTGCTCCGGCGTGCCCACCAGCGCGGTGCTGTTCGAGCGCCCGCCGATCTCCTGCGCCACCGCGGTCCACAGCCGCTTGTCCACGCGCGGGCCCTTGTCGGCCGCGGCCAGCAGGCGCCTGGCGCCTTCGCTTTGCTGCGGACCGCCGCGGTTGTAGCCCTGCACCACGCGCAGGCGCTTGGTCTCGGCCAGGATGCCCTCGGCGCGCGCCCATGCGGCCTCCTCGGTCTCGGCCAGGATCGGGCGGAACGACACCGAGAAGCGCACGCTGCGCCCATGCTTCGCCGCCTCGGCCCGCACGCGCGTGGTCAACTCGCGCGCCTGGTCCAGCGACTCGCCCCACAGCGCGTACACATCGGCGTACTTGCCCGCCACCGGAATCGCGGCCTCAGAGGCGCCGCCGAAATACACCGGCACGTGCGGCTTGCCGTTGCGCGTCTGCAGCGGCTTCACTTCGGAGAACGCATTCTGGTAGCGGTAGTGCGCGCCTTCGTGGTCGAAGGGCTTGTCGGCCGTCCACACCTTGTGCAGCACCTCGAGGTACTCGTCGGTGCGGGCATAGCGCTGGTCGTGGCCGAGCCAGTCGCCGTCGCGGCGCTGCTCCTCGTCGGAGCCGCCGGAAATGTAGTGCACCGCGAGCCGGCCGCCGCTGAACTGGTCGAGCGAGGCGAACTGCCGCGCGGCCAGCGTGGGCGCCACGAAGCCGGGGCGGTGCGCGAGCATGAACTGCACGCGCTCGGTCACCGAGGCCGCGTAGGCCACGGTGAGCGTGGCGTCGGGGCCGGTCGAGTGGTGCGGCACCAGCACGCGGTCGAAGCCGGCGCTCTCGTGGGCCTGCGCAAAGGCCCGCACATAGTCGCGGTCGATGGCCGGGCCCTGCGCGGCGTGCACCTCCGAGACCTTCTGGCCCTGGATCATGCCGATGAATTCGACGCCGCCGTCTTGCTGTGCTTGGCTCATGGAGTTTTCCTTTTTCGGGTGGAACGGGGAAGGTGGGGAGATGAAAGCTGAAGCCGGCCGAATCGCCCGAATCAGGCGGCCGGCACCCGCAGCAGGCTCTCGAAGCTGCGGTCCCACAGCGGCTTGACGTCGGCGGGACCGTCGAGCACGCCGATCTTCAGGAAGGTGTCGGCCACGTCCTGGTGGCTGCGCACCACCGCGTCGCTCACGGGGCCCAGGCTGTAGTCGCCGCTGCGGCCGTTGAACAGCTCCACGATGTCGCCGACGGGCACGCGCGTCTCGGCCGACTGCGCACGCGCATAGGCCAGGAAGTTGCCGTTGATCCACGCGAAGGCGCGTTGCAGTCGCTGCAGCAGGTCGCCCAGCGCCGCGCGACGCAGCGCGTCGTCGAGCGCGCGCGGGTTGGCGTAGATGGGGAAGTTGCCCGACAGGTAGCCCACGCCGGTCTTGATGGTGCGCGCGCCGTACTGCGTGCGCGCCAGCTGGCCGTTGTAGCCGTAGATGGCCCAGGCATCGAGGTCGCCGCGCGCAAACGCCGACAGGCCGTCCGACGGCGTGAGGCTCACGGCCTGGATGTCGCTGAACGACAGGCCCGCCTCGGCCAGCTGCTTGGCCAGGTAGTAGTGCGAGGTGGTGGCGCGCACGTAGCCCACGCGCTTGCCCTTGAAGTCGGCAATGGTGCGAATGGGCGCGTCCTTGCGCGCCAGCGTGGCCTGGTTGTTGAGGTCTTCGTGCGTGACGGCCACCAGCTTCACGCTGGACTTCTGCCGCGCCGCGAACACCGGCGGAATCTCGCTGCCCGAGCCCAGGTCGAGCGCATCGCCGTTGATGGCCTCGATGTGCAGCACGCCGTTGTTCAGCTCGCGCCAGTCGATCTTGTAGGGCGTGTTCGCCTGCCCCGAGGCGGTGAGCAGCGGCCGCCAGAGCCCCTTGTAGGTGCCCACGCGCAGCGTGACACCTGAAAGGTCCCGCGAGGGCGCCGCGGCATGTGCCCAACCAGCAGTGCCCGCAGCGCCGGTGGCGGCCAGCGCGGCGGCCGCCTGCAGCAGGCGCCGACGGTCGAAGCGAAGGTCTGGGGCATCAGGCACATCTGGAACATCTGGCTTCATGGAGGCGAACCGTAACGAGGCCTGCGCCCGACGCGAACTCAGAAAAACGAGTTTGGTTATGCGGGATGCGTCGTTTTCCGGCGCCGGGCGCGCCGCTACCGTGCGGGAACCATGAGTGCACTCCCCTTGCGCCGCGCGTCGGCCCCGCCTGAAAACACCCCCGCGGTCGACGCGGCCCTGCTGGCGCGCCTGACGGCCCAGTTCGCCGCCACCGCGGCCGACCACGACCGCAGCGGCGCCTTTCCGCGCGAGAACTTCGCCACGCTGCAGGCGCACGGCCTCGTCGGCCTGGTGGCGCCCGCCGAATACGGCGGCGGCGGTGCCACGCTGGCGACCGCACGGCGCGTGATTGCGGCGGTGGCGCGCGGCGAGCCCGCCACGGCGCTGATCCTCACCATGACCTACCTGCAGCACCACGCATTGACGCGCGCCGACAGCCGCTGGCCGGCCGCGCTGCGCGAACGCGTGACGCGCGACGCCATGGCGCAGGGCGCGCTCATCAACGCGCTGCGCGTGGAGCCCGCGCTGGGCTCGCCCGCGCGCGGCGGCCTGCCGGCGACGGTGGCCCGCCGCCACAGCGCAGGCAAAGGTGAAGGCGACGGGTGGACGATCGACGGCCACAAGCTCTACACCACCGGCATCGAGGGCCTGAGCTGGCTGTCGGTGTGGGCACGCACCGACGAGGCGGTGCCGCGCACCGGCGTGTTTCTGGTGCCGCGCCATGCGCCCGGCGTGCGCGTGATCGCCAGCTGGGACCACCTGGGCCTGCGCGCCTCGGGCAGCCACGAGGTGGTGTTCGAGAACGTCGCCATCGACCTTGCCCACGCGGTCGACCTGCGCGCGCCGGCCGACTGGGCGCCCGACGCGGGCAGCCAGACCGACATCGACGCGCACGCCACGCAGCAGGCCTGGATGACGGTGCTGCTCGGCAGCCTGTACGACGCCGTGGCCACGGCCGCGCGCGACTGGCTGCTGGGCTTTCTGACCACGCGCGCGCCCGGCAGCCTGGGCGCGCCGCTGTCCACGCTCCCGCGCGTGCAGGAGCATCTGGGCGAGATCGAGGCGCTGCTGCGCACCAACCGCGTGCTGCTCGACGACGCCACCGCGGCGGTCGACGGCGGCCATGCGCAGCCCGGCACGGACAGCGGCCTGCTCAAGTACACGGTGACGGGCAACGCCGTTCGCGCGGTCGAGCTGGCGTTGCAGCTCACCGGCAACCATGGCCTGACGCGCCAGAACCCGCTGGAGCGGCACTACCGCGACGTGCTGTGCAGCCGCATCCATACGCCGCAGAACGACGCGGTGCTGGTGGCGGCGGGCAAGCGCGCGCTGCTGTCGACGGGAGCCGTGGCATGAGCGCGCTGCTGTTCTCCAAAGCCTCGCGCCGCGGCTGGCTCAAGCAAGGCGCGGCGCTGTCGCTGGCCGCGGCCGGCCCGTTGCGCGCCTTCTCGCAAACACAAGCCCTGACCACGCTGGTGCTCGGCGACTAGGTGTGAAGCTCCAATAGGTTGTATCCGGTGTTCATCCGGGTTGGGTTTGAGAGACTGGAAGTCGCCAAACACCCAATC
>NZ_JBFUPJ010000008.1:0-339833 GCF_041355175.1 Variovorax sp. RCC_210
TCCAGCTTGTAGAACTCCTGCATCCAGGCCATGCAGCTGAACAATGCTTGGTGGCGGATGGCTGCGCCCTTGGGGCGGCCAGTGGAACCCGAGGTGTAGATGACGTAAGCGAGGTGTTCGCCATGCAAGGCCACCTGCGGGTCGGAGCTTGATTCGGACGATGTATCGAGCGTGTCGAGTTCCAGCACCTGGAGTGCTTCGACTCCAGGAATCAACGAGCGCAGGTGGCTCTGGGTCAGCATCAGCGAGATGCCGCTGTCCTCGACCATGTACGAAAGTCGATCTGCGGGGTACTCGGGGTCCAGGGGCACGTAGGCGCCGCCTGCCTTGAGCACCGCAAGGATGCCCACCATCATTTCGGTGGAGCGTTCCACGCAGATGCCGACCAGAACATCAGGACCCACGCCCAGGCCGATCAATCGATGTGCCAAGCGGTTCGCGCGCGCATTGAGTTCCGAGTAGCTCAGCGCCTCGTCACCGAACACCAGCGCGGGTGCCGAAGGCTTCAACCTCGCATGCGCCTCGATCTGCCGATGCACCGGCTGCGCACCTTCGTGGCGACGCGTGTTCTCGCCCCACGCCGCAAGCTGCGCGCGCTCCTCAGCTCCGATCAGAGCCACATCCCCGACAGCCATCTCAGGCTCGACAGCCAACACCCCCAGCACCGCCAGGTAATGCCCAGCCATCCGCTCGACCGTCTCCCGGTCGAACAGCTCCGCCGCATAGACCAGCCCCACAGTCAGCCGCCCGTCGGGCGTCTCACGCGCTTCCAGCACCAGTTCGAACTGCGCCTCGCCGTCAGGCGATGCGTGGTGCGCCACCTCGAGCCCCGGCAGCTGGGCCAGCGCGCGGTAGTCCTCCGCCAGGTGGTTGAACATCACCTGGAACAGCGGGCTCTGGCCCATGCTGCGCTGCGGCTGCAGGGCCTCGACCAGTTGCTCGAAAGGCAGGTCCTGGTGTGTCTGCGCGCCGAGCACGGTTTCCCTGGCCTGCTTCACAAGCTCCGACAGGCGCATGCGCGCGTCGACCCGGTTGCGCAGCACCAGCGTGTTGACGAAGAAGCCGACGATGCTCTCGGCCTCGACGCGGCCGCGGTTCGCCACCGGTGCGCCGACGCGAATGTCTTCCTGCCCCGAGTAGCGGTGCAGCAGCGCCTGGAAGCCGGCGAGCAGCAGCATGAAGAGCGTCGCGCCTTCGTTCGTGGCCGCGCTGCGCAAGCCGTTCAGCAGGGCCGCGGGCACTTCGACGCTGTGTCGTGCCGCTGGGCGGGCGATGCGCGCAGTGTGTGCGGTGCGCGGGCGGTCGGTCGCGAGCGCAAGCGCGGGATGGTCTTCGCCGAGCTGGGTGCGCCACCAGGCCAGCTGCCGCTCGGCCTCGCCGCCGGCCAGCCAGGCGCGCTGCCAGGCGGCGTGGTCGACGTACTGGATGCGCGCGCCCGTCTGGCGCTGCGCATCGCCGCGCAGCCGCGCGGCGTAGCCGGTAGCGAGTTCGTCGAGCAACAGCTGCATCGACGCGCTGTCCGACACGATGTGGTGCATCACCACCACCAGCAGATGCACGGTGTCCGACAGGCGCAGCAGCGCCGCGCGCACCAGCGGCCCCTGCGTCAGGTCGAAGGGCGTGGCGTGGCGCTGTTGCACTTCGTCGGCGGCGCGCTGTTCGCGCTCTTCCGCCGGAAGGTGGCGCAGGTCGATGCGCTCCAGCAACGGCGCCCACGTCGGGCTGATGAGCTGCTCGGCCCTGCCGTCGGCGCCGGCCAGGAACACGGTGCGCAGCGACTCATGGCGCGCTGCCAGGTCTTCGAAAGCGGCATGCATCGCGGCGGCATCGAGCACGCCCGACAGGCGCAGCGCGCCGCTCACGTGGTACGCGGTGCTGTGCGGTGCGAGCTTCCACAGGAACCACTGGCGCGCCTGCGCGTGCGACAGCGGCAAGGGCTGCAGGCGGCGTTCGGCCGACAGCGGCTCTATCGGTGCGAAGGCGGGTGCCAAGGCGGGCGCGAAGGCAGATGCCTGGTGCGCGTCGTTTTTGCGGCTGCGCACGATGTCGGCGCACGCGACGAGTCGGGGCTGTTCGAGCAGGTCGCGCAGGTCGAACGCGATGTTCCAGTGCCGGGCGATGCGCGCGCACGCTTGAACACCGGCCAGCGAGTTGCCGCCCGAGGTGAAGAAGTGCGCGTCGTGCGGCAGCGCGCGCGACTCGGGCCACTTGAGCACTTCCTTCCAGATGCCGGCGACCGAATGCGCGACTTCGTCGAGCACCGGCGCTTCAACCGCGGCCGACGCACTGCCGCCGAGCGTGAAGCTGCCGTGCTCGTAGATCGCGTAGGCATCCAAGGTGCGAGCGGCCAGGCCCGCGCGGCAGGCCTGGCGCTGCAGCTTGCCGCTGGAGGTCTTGGGCAGCGCGCCCGGGTTCAGCAGCACGATGGCGCTGGGCGCCTCGCCGAACACCTCGCTCACCGCGGCGCCCAGCGCGTCGACGAGCACGTGCGGCGGCACCAGCTTCTGCATGCTGCGCGACACCTCGGCCGCCACGCCGATGCCCTCGCCCTGCAAGCCCGCCACCGCGAAGGCGGCCACGCGGCCCTTGCGCACGGCCTCGACCTCGGCCTCGACCGTGCGCTCGATGTCCTGCGGATAGATGTTGTGGCCGCGCACGATGATCAGGTCCTTGATGCGGCCCGTGACATAGAGCTGCCCCGCGTGCTGAAAGCCCAGGTCGCCGGTGCGCAGCCAGCGGCGGCCCTCGTGCGCGGCGAAGGTCTGCTGCGTTTCTTCAGGCTTGTTCCAGTAGCCGGCGCAGATGCTCGGTCCGCTGGCCCAGATTTCGCCGACGCTGCCGTCGTCCAGCGCCACGAGCGAGGTGGGATCGGTGATGCGCACCGTGTGGTCGGCGGGCACCGCGCCGCAGCCCACGAGCTGCACTCCCTGCATGCTTTCCACGCCCTGGCCCTTGGCCAGTGCATCGGTGGAAAAAGTGGGCGCGACCAAGCCACCGCCGCGACGTCCGCCAGTGACGAACAGCGTGGCCTCGGCCAGGCCGTAACAGGGGTACACGGCGCCGGGGTCGAAACCCGCGGGTGCGAAGCGCTCGATGAACTCGGCTTCGGTGTCGGCGCGCACAGGCTCGGCGCCGGTGTAGGCCACGCGCCACGACGACAGGTCGAGCCCCGCCAGCCGCGTGCCCTTCACGCGGTCCAGGCAGAGACGGTAGGCGAAGTCGGGCCCGCCGCTGAGCGTGGCGCGGTGGCGCGAGATGAGTTCCAGCCAGCGCACCGGGCTCTCGAGAAAGTAGCGCGGCGATGCGAGCACCAGCGGAATGCCGCTGTACAGCGGCTGCAACAACCCGCCGATCAGCCCCATGTCGTGGTACAGCGGCGCCCACGAAACGAACTTGTCGTCGGGCCCGATGCCCATGCCGTCGCGAATGGCGCGCTCGTTGGCCATGAGGTTGCCGTGCGTGACGATCACGCCCTTGGGCGCGGACGTCGAGCCCGAGGTGTATTGCAGGAAGGCGGGGTCGTCGGCGGCGGGCGAGAACGGCGCCCACGACGCGGCGAGCGCGGTGTCCACCGTGTCGACGGCCACCAGGGACGCCTGCGCGAACGACGCGGATGCGTCGGCCATTGCCGCAAGCATCGACGCGGAGGTGAGCACGCAGCGGGCCTGCGAATCCTGCGCGATGCCGGTCAGGCGCGCCAGGTGTTGGGGCCGCATGGATTCGGGCGGAAACACGGGCACCGCGATCACGCCGGCATGGAAGCACGCGAGCATGCTCACGGCGTAGTGCTCGTCGTTGTCGAGCATGACGAGCGCGCGCTCGCCCTTGGCGAACTGCTGCTGGAGCCGGGCCGCCAACGCGCGTACGCGGGCAGAGAACGCGGCATACGTCAGCTGCCTCTCGAGGTAGGCGCCGTCGGCTTCGCCCGCCACCGTGAGCCAGACCTCGTCGGGCCGCGCCTGCGCCAGGGCCTGCAGGTGCGCCACGAAGTCGGGGGACGCCGGGTGCCCATCTTTCGGTGTTGTCGCTGTCGGCGTGCGTGCCATCTCGCTCACTCCATGTCCATAGAAAAAAAGCCAAGGGCGCGAACGGCGTCGGGCCGTCGGCATTCGCTCATTCGGATGCCCTGGCGCGCCACGCCAGTGCGGCGGCGTAGCCGTCGGGCGCGGGCAACGCCATGGCGTTGAAACCCGCCCACGCGGCCACGCTCGACGCAACGGCGAGCGCGCCGCCTGCCTGCGGATGAATGCCCACGCACAGCAGGTGCTCGGGCACGCCCACGCCCACGGCCTTCAACAGCGCTTCCTTGCCGACCCAGCGCAGGTACAGCGCGCGCAGCGGGTCTTGCGCGTCGCGCACCTCGCGCGACTCCCGGGCGGTGAAGGCCATGTCGAGAATGGCCTCGGTGTCCACGTCGTCTCGGCAGTGCTCGATGTCGATGCCCACCTCGGTCACCTCGCGCGCGTCGGCGATGACGATGAGCGCGTGGTCGCCCGAATGCGACACGTTGAACAGCGGCATGTCGCCGGCCGCATCGACGAAGGGCTTGCCGTGCACGCCGGGCGACAGCGGCACCTCGGCGGCGGCGCAGCCGATGCGGCGCGCCAGCAAGCGGCGGGCGGCGGCGCGCGTGGCGGCGAAGCGCACGCGGTCGGCGCGCTGCGCGAAGCGGCAGGCGCGCTCGCGCTCGGCCGACGTCAGCACCGTCCATGCGTCGGTGGCATCGCGCGTCAGGTCGAAGTCCAGGCGATGCACTTCCATGCCGCTCGGCAAGGCGTCATGCCAGGGCATGAGGCGCATGCCGCCCTCCAGCCGCGGCCGCGGCTTGCACCTGGGTCAGGCGCCGCGTGACGGCGTCGAGAAACGCCGCCTCGTGCTGTCGCAGGAAGAAGTGGCCGCCGTCGAACCAGTCGAGCGTGAACGCGCTGGCCGCATGCGCGGACCAGGCCTCGACGCGCGGCGCGTCGATGTCATCCTGGCGGCCGGCGAAGACGTGCAAGGGCATCGGCAACGGCGATGACGCATCGGCCGTGTACGTGAAGCTGTCGCACACGCGGTAGTCGGCGCCCAGCGTGTCCAGGGTGATGCGCATGAGCTCGGCGCTGGCGAACACTTCTTCGGGCGTGCCGCCCTGCTTGCGCAGGTCGGCGGTGAGCGCGGCGTCGTCACGCGTGTCGGGCAGCCGGCCGGGGTCGCGTTGCGACGGCGCAGAGCTGCCCGAGGCGAACAGCGCGCGCGGCAGCGGGCGGCCCAGCATGCGCAGCCGCTGGGCGACACCGTAGGCCAGCAAGGCGCCCATGCTGTGGCCGAAGAGCACGAAGGCGCCCTGCATGGCGCGCGCCTGCTCGACGCAGATGCGCTCGACCTGCGCATCGAAGTTCTCGACGAAGGGCTCGCCCACGCGCGCACCGCGGCCCGGCAGCTCGACGGGCACGACCTCGATCCAGCGCGGCAGCAGGCGCCGCCAGCGCAGGTACATGGACGCACTGGCGCCCGCGCACGGCAGGCACAGCAGCGAGACGCTCGCCGGCACGGGCATCAGTGCACGGCGGTGGTTGCGGCGGGTGCGGCGGGCGTGGCGGATGCGGCCTCCTGCGCCGCCATCCAGTCGCGCAGCGACTTGGGGCGCATGTCGGTCCAGTTCTTCTCCACGTAGTCGAGCGCGGTCTTCTTGTCGCCCTTGACGCCGTCCACGGCCTTCCAGCCGCTGGGCACGGCCTTCCAGTGGGGCCAGATGGAGTATTGGTCTTCGTGGTTGACCAGGACGATGAAGGTTTCGTCTTCGCGGTCGAAGCAGCTGGTAGACATGGAGCGTCCTTGTGCGGTTGATCGGGTGAAGCGCTTTGCTGCGCTTCTGATCAACATGACGCTCGGGACGCGAATCTGTTCATCGATTCGCTGTGCGCCGCCGGCGGCGCGCGACGCTCAGGCGCAGTGGCCGGGATCGCCGGGGTCGCCGGGCTCGCTCGGGAGCTTTCCGCTTTTCTTCCAGGCATCGACGTCGATGCGCGCCGGCACCAGGCCCGCGAGCAGCAACAGGCGCGCGGCCTTGTCGTAGGCCTTGCGATGGGCGGGGTCGGCAAGCAGCCACGCCACCATGTCGGCGCGCGCGGCTTCATCGAAGTCTTCGCGGTCGCGCTCGCGGCGCACCCATGCCCAGGCGGTGCGCCAGGTGGGATCGTCTTGGTCGTGCTGCCCGGGTTGTTCTTGTGCCATGCGTGTACGGTTTTTACCTTACACCCACGGGTCCATCCAAGGCCGGCCCCGCGCCGGGCGGGGAATTCGCGTCAGTCCTCCAGCAGGTGGTGCATGGCGCCGATGGCCTCGTCGGCCTCGGCGATCAGGCGGTTGACCAGGCCGAGCGCGCAGCCGAGCTGGGCGGCGATGTCGCGCTGCGTGAGGCCTTCGAGCCGGTAGAGCTGGAAGGCCACGCGCGTTCGTGCCGGAAGCTGCGATAGCACCTGGTCGATGAGCCCGACGACCTGGCGGTCGCGCAGCAGGCGGTCTGGCGACGGCGGGCCGGGCACGTCCAGGGTCTCGATGTCGACGTCGAAGGTGCGGTAGGTGGCCTCCAGCGACTGGCGGCGGCAGTGGTCGAGCGCCAGGTTGCGCACCACCTGGCAGCAGTAGCCCATGGGCTTGTCGACCTTGCGGTCGCACGCGCCGTCGGCAATGCGCAGGTAGGCGTCCTGCACGACGTCGTCGGCCAGGTCGGTGGTGCGCACGATCCTGCGGGCCACGTGCAGCAACTGCGCGCGGTTGGCGACGAAGACATCTCCCAGCGATGACTCGGACGAAAGTGACAGCATCTTTGAACAACTCCAGATGAGGGGATCGGGCGTCGAATGTGGAAACGGCGTGCGCGAGGCACGCTGAAAGGGATGCGACCCGCGCGGTTTCGGTGCTCGGGTCGCTTAAATTAAATAAGAA
The DNA here is from genome assembly GCF_041355175.1 of Variovorax sp. RCC_210. Lineage (NCBI taxonomy): Bacteria > Pseudomonadati > Pseudomonadota > Betaproteobacteria > Burkholderiales > Comamonadaceae > Variovorax > Variovorax sp. RCC_210. Next base: position 6,931 of record NZ_JBFUPJ010000008.1, read on the forward strand.
TCATTACTATTTGACAAAGGAATGACACCTCGAATTAGCAATGTCTCCCTACCCCTATAGACGTTTGGCCGGCCCAAACAGAGACACCCGACCGGCCTGGCGTCGCCCGCTCGCCGCACCCCTCTAAAATCTCGCCCCTTTGCCTGCTGCGCGCCCCGCCTCCCCATGAACATCGTCGTCAACGAAGAACTCAAAGCCTATATCGATCCCTTGACGCCGGAGGAATACGAATCGCTGGAGCGCAGCATCCTGGCCGAGGGCTGCCGCGACGCGCTGGTGCTGTGGGGCGATGTGCTGGTCGACGGCCACAACCGCTACGGCATCTGCCAGAAGCACGGCCTGCCCTTCCAGACGGTGCAGAACACGCGCTTCAAGTCGATCGATGACGTGCACCTGTGGATGATCGACCAGCACTTGGGCCGCCGCAGCATCTCCGACTTCCTGCGCGGCGTGCTCGCGCTGCGCAAGAAAGACATCGTCGACCAGCAGCGCTCGCGCACCGCGGCCGAGACGGTGGTGACGCCCACCGACCCCAACGACCCGCCGTTCGATGTCGACCAGCCCGCCGACGACGCCGCCCCCGCCCTGCCCCCGCAAGCACCGCTGAGCAGCCGCGAAGCCATCGCCCGCGCCGCGCGCCTGAGCAGCAGCCAGGTCGGCATGATCGAGAAGATCCAGAAGCAGGCGGCGCCCGAGCTGGTGGCGGCCGTGAAGTCGGGTGTGATCTCGATCAACACCGCCGCCGCCGTGGCCACGCTGCCCGCTGAAGAACAGGTGACGGCCGCGAACGCCGGCAAGGACGAGCTGAAGCAGGCCGCCAAGCGGGTGCGCGATTCGAAGAAGAAGCCGCGTGAGGAATCGGCGCAGGAAGGCGCCGATGCGGTTCAGGATGCGCCTGAATCGGTGCAGGCGCTGCAGCGGCGCGTGGCCGAACTCACGGCCGAGAACGAGTCGCTGCGCAAGCAAGTGGCCGAGCTGCGCGCGCAACTCGGCCACTGAAACATCAAAGCTGGATTTCGCTGATCTTCGCGCCAGACAGCGACACACCCGCCTCCAGCCCCACGTTGGTCATGACGAAACCCACCACCGGCTGGCGCAGGGTGTTGGTGTCGATGCTGCCGTTGGCGCCGATGGTGGCCAGCGCCACCGTGGCGTCGGCGCCGGCTGTCCAGCCCTTGCTGTTGCGGAACTTGTCCAGCGCGGCCTGGGTGGTGAACAGGTAGATCACCGCCTTCGACTGCGCGCCGGCCTGGAAGCCCACCGAGCCCGCGGTGGTGCTGTAGTAGGACTGGGTGCGGCCGTTCACGCGCAGCGCGCCGCGGCCATATTCGGCGCCCACGCCCAGGCTACCCCCCACCACCGCCGGAAACACCAGCACGCCGCTGGAGCGGGCCACCAGCTCGCGCGATCCCTTCACGGAGTCGTACAGCTTGGACAAAGCGGCATCGGTCTGGGCGTCGATCGATGCGCGGGAAGACACGCTGCTGGACTGGTCCTGCGGCCGCGTCGTGGTGCAACCCACGAAGGCAAGGCTGCAAGCCACCATGGCGGAAGAGAGCGCAAACGTGCGGAGGTTCATGCTTTTCATGACGAAATCCTTTGGAAAAAACATGGATCGACGAGGAAATCTCGGCCCTTGTCTGCCTTCCTCGGCAGATGCGCTCCATGCTAATTCCGCCGAAACGGCGCTTTTCGGGCTTTGGGCGTCGGCCTACGCGAAGTGAAGGCGTTGGCGAAACGGCCGCCGCGACGGCGCTCGATGGCCCCGGAAAATTGCCTGTAATCTTGTGTTTTTATTTGCAACAGGTGTTATATTTTTGCCGTTACAAACAGAAATAACTGCGCAGTATTCACCTCGAGCGGCGCCCCGCGCAAGTCCATGTCGACACCCCAGCCCCGGAGCCCCCAGTTGCAATCACAACGGCAATCACAACGGCTGTTGCGCCCTGAACGGGTGCGCATGGGTCCACCCCTGCCCCAGGCATGAACAACGCCGCGCACTCCGCCGTCAAAGGCCAGCGCGCCTTGTTGAGCTTCAGCGTCGAGGGGCTGCCGCCGCGCGAAGAGCTGCTGTTCAAGTCGCTGGTTCGCCTGCTCGACCACCGCACGCACCAGCACTGGGCCTGGAAGATCGACCGGGCCGACCTGCGCGTCGTTGGCGAGGCGTTGCCGCCCGGCAGCGAAAACCCCGCCCCGCCAGTGCCGGTGCTGGCCGTCGGCCAGGTCGATCCACAGCGCGGCGGCCACTTCCTGACGCTGCCGCTGCACGCGGACGCGCTGGAGCAGACGCTCAACCGGCTGGGCGCCATGGTCGTCCATGCGCGGGGACTGGGCCTGGCCGCGGCGGAAGCGGTGCTGGCCGACGACGCGGAATTTCGCTTGCTGCGCTGGCCCCCGGCCGCCCTGCTCGAGGCGCCGCACCGCATCCGCCTGGCCACGCTGATGACCGGCCGGCCGACCTCGCTGGGCGTGCTGCGCCAGCGCTCGGGCATGGGCGCGCAGGAATGCCTGGACTTCATCGCCGACCTGCGCCGCAGCGGCCTGATCGAGAACGTGGCCGACGCCGCGCAGGCGGCGCCACACACGGCCGCGGGCCCGGCGGCGGCCGCGCAATCCCCTGACGGATCGCAGCCGGAGCCTGCCCCCTCCGCGCCCGCGCGCGACCCCGTGCAACCCGGCCTCCTGGCCCGCATCCGCAGCCGGCTCGGCCTGCTGGCGACCGCGCACAAATGACCGTCGAACACAAGATCCTCTTCACCGGCACCATGGGCGCCGGCAAGACCACGGCCATCGGCGCCGTCAGCGAGATCCCGCCCGTGAGCACCGACGTGCGCAACAGCGACGCCTCGGTCGCCAAGGCCACCACCACCGTGGGCCTGGACTACGGCGAACTCACGCTGGACAACGGCGAAAAGCTGCGCCTGTACGGCACGCCCGGGCAGATGCGCTTCGATTTCATGTGGCGCATCCTGGCGCGCGGCGCGCTGGGCCTGGTGGTACTGATCGACAACAGCCGCCCCGACCCGCTGGCCGACCTGGACATCTACCTCGACGGCTTCGCCGAGCTCATCGCGCAGACCGCCTGCGTGGTGGCGGTCGGGCGCATGGAGGCGCACCCGCAGCCCGACATCGACGCCTACGCCAGGCGCATGGAGGCCAAGGGCGTGCTGTGCCCGGTGCTCGCGGCCAACGTGACGGACCCCCGGCAGGTCGTGCAGTTGCTGGAGCTGCTGCTGCTGCAGCTCGAGGCATGAACGCCGTCAGCGCCGCGCCCGAATCCCTCTTTTTCCATTTCCGGCAGCCATGAACATTTCTCCCCACATCAAGCTCGCGGCCGAATCCGCCATCGACACGCTCATGCGCGAGATCAAGGGCGTGAAGGCGGTGGTCATCTCGACCGAAGACGGCCTGGAGCTGGCCGCGCGCGTCGAGAACACCGCGCAGGTCTCGCGGCTCTCCGCCATCGCCAGCTCGCTCGCCGCGCTGGGCGCCGTGGCCGGCGAGGAAAGCAACCTGGGCCACTGCGACAACGTGAGCATCGAGGCCACGCACGGCCACATCCTGATGCTGCAGGCGCGCCATCCCGAGGTGACGCTGATCGTGAGCGTGGTGGCCAGCAAGGAAGCCATCATCGGCCAGGTCCTCTACTTCGCGAAGCAGGCCACGCTGTCGCTGCAGCAGGCCTGAAGGCCTGGGGCGGCTGGCCGAACGGCATCGGTTCGACACCGGCAGCCGCCACTCTTCGCCCGGGTGGCTGCCGACTTCCAGGGGCGAGGGACTACGAAAGATTTCGATGGCAAATATCAAGCAATCCATGGACGACCTGATGACCTGCGACGGCGCCCTGTGCGCCGCGCTGGTCGACTCGAGCAGCGGCATGATCCTGGGCCAGATCGGGTCGGGCGTGGACCTCGAGGTGGCGGCCGCCGGCAACACCGAGGTGGTGCGCGCCAAGCTGCGCACCATGCGCGACCTGGGGCTGAACGACGTCATCGAGGACATCCTCATCACGCTCGGCAGGCAGTACCACATCATCCGGCCGATGCAGAAGAAGGAAGGCCTGTTCGTCTACCTGGTGCTGGACAAGGCCAAGTCGAACCTGGCGCTGGCGCGCCGCAAGGCGATGGACGTCGAGCAGAACATGACCGTGTAAGCGACCTGCTGGCTTGCAGCGCGGCGGCTCGGTCCCGGCCGCCGCGCGGTGCACGCTACTTCAGCAGCGTGTTCGAAGGCAGCGTCTGGTCCAGCAGCTTGCGCGCGGTCTCGATGCCCGCCACGGGCAACAGCCTGGGGTCGAGCAGCCCGACCTGCACCAGCACGCTGGCCTGGTCCCAGTAGATGTGCTCGTGGTACAGCTTGTTGCCACGGAACTTGATGACCGCCAGCAGCGGCACCTCCACCCGCTTGCCCGTGGGCGCCACGCCCGGCAGCATCCACGGGATCTCGGTGGTGTGCGTGAAGCTGAACAGCATCTCGTCCACCACCTGCGTGGCCCCCACCGTGCGCGAGATGGGCACCAGCGCGGTGTCCGGCGGGTTGCTGTTGACGAAGTGGTTCGTGTAGAAGGCGTGCAAATCCTTGTAGCCCACGCCGCCCGTCATGGTCGGGATGTGATTGACGTACGGCTGCGCCACCATCGTGCCCATGGTGTCGTCGACGTTGCGGGTGCCGAACTCGTACTCGCAGTGCTTGTCCCACAGCGCCGACAGGTCGTAGTGCGGGCCGATGGCGCCTTTCAGCGTGGCGATGCTGCGCTCGTGGGCCATCAATGCCGAGGGCTTGTGGAAGTGCTCGCCACCGGTGCGCGCGAAGGCGTGGTCCATGCCGGGGTACACGTACAGCGACACACCCGCACGGCCCTTGAGCGTGGCGACGATGCGGTCGCGCGCCTCGGGCGGGCAGAACTTGTCGAGCTCGGCGATGTGCAGCGTCAGCGGGCACTTGATCTTGTCGGCCTCGTCCAGCGCGGCGTCGATGCCCACGCCGTAGTAGCCGACCGCGGCGTCCGCGTCGGTGCGGCAGGCTGCCAGATAGGCCAGCTTGCCGCCGAGGCAGAAGCCCAAGACACCGACTTTCTTTTCAGGCACCTCGGCACGCGCACGCAGCGCATCGATGGCGCTCTGCATGTCCGCCATGCCCTTGGCCTCGTCGAAGCCGCCGTAGAGCGCGAAGGCGCGCTGCCAGTCGGCCTCGCTGTAGCCCAGCTCCACGTCGGGTTCCTGGCGCCAGAACAGGTCGGGCACGAGCGCGACGTAGCCTTCTTCGGCGTAGTAGTCGGCGATCTCGCGCATGGTGTGGTTCACGCCGAAGATCTCCTGCGCAATCACCAGGCCGGGGCCGCTGCCGCTCTCGGGCAGGGCGAGGTAGCCGCTGAAACTGCCGCTGCCGTCCGCGGCGTCGATGCGAATGCGCTGTCCGCGACGCGCTGTCTTCTCTTGCATGTAGTGCTCTCCGATCGATGGATTGAATGGGGTCGCGCGCGTGCTCACTGCACGCATTCGGGGTGCCGCGCCGTCACCTGGTAGCGCCCGGCGTGAAACACCAGCGGCTCGCCGTCGACGCGGTCGTAGCGCTCGACCTCGCCGATGAAGATCAGGTGGTCGCCGCCGTCGTACTGCCTCACGTTGCGGCAGACGAAGCGCGCGATGGCGCCGTCCAGCAGCGGCACGCCGGCCGTGCCTTCGCAGCAGTCCACGCCGCCGAACTTGTCGGGCAGCGGCGTCGCGAACCGGCGCGACAGGCGGTGCTGGTGCGCCGCCAGCACGTTGATGGCGAAGTGGCTCGCGCCGGTGAAGTCCGCCACGCTGGGCGCATTGCGCGACAGGCTCCACAGCACCAGCGGCGGATCGAGCGAGACCGACGAAAACGAATTGGCCGTCATGCCCACGCGCCGCCCGTCGCTCGCGCGCGTGGTCACGACGGTGACGCCCGTGCTGAACTGGCCGAGCGCCCTGCGGAAGTCCTGCCGGTCGAAGCGACAGGCATCGGCCATGGGCTCCTGCTGCACCTCCTGCTGCACGTTCTGCTGCACCTCCCGCTGCATCACGCGGCCTCGACCGAGGTCTCGATGTACCGGTCCGCCTCCACCGGGTCGGCGAACCACGGGAAGAAGGTGCGCGGGTCGTCGAAGCCGTTGGCAATCGCGCTGGCCAGCGGCGGCACCGCGCCCGCCGTGCCCAGCAGCTTCAGCACATGGTCCGGCGGCGGCATCAGCAGCATGTTGGTCCACTGCGTGACCCATTGCGAATAGCCGAACCAGTAGCGGTCGAAGGTCTGCTGCATCCATGCGGCGTCGGCCGCGCCCTCGCCGCGCGCGACGATGCTCTTCAGGTACACGTCGGCGCACTTGGCCGCGTTGTTGGAGCCCTGGCCGGTGATCGGGTCGTTGAGCACCACCACGTCGGCCAGGCCCAGCACCTTGCGGCCCGACGGCAACGTGGCCACCGGCTTGCGCACGGTAGGCGCGAAGCGCCCGGCGAGGATGCCGTTGTCGTCGGTGAGCGCGATGTCGCGGCAGCGCTCGGCCTCCCACGGCACGAAGGTGTCGAGCACCCACTTGCTGCGCGCGAGGTGCTCCTGCGGTGTCTTCACGTCGGCCCAGCAGTCCATCGGGCCGCCCGGCACGCCTTCGAACACCATGATCTCGCAGGGGCCCGAGGTGGTCAGCGCCGGAAACACGAAGTACTCGCCCACGCCCGGAATCAGGTTGAAGCTCACGCGCGAGAACGGCTCGGCGGGCTTCATGCCCTTCACGTAGGTGAGCGCGAGCGCGCGCTGCGGCGCGTCGAAGCGCGACTTGTGGGCGTCGCGCGCGAAGAGCTTCGAAATCTCGCCCTTGCCGCTGGCCACCAGCGTGAGGTCGTGGCTGCGGGTGCAGGCCTCCAGCTCGTCGATGCCCGCGTCCTTGAACACCAGCTCCCCGCCCTGGCGCTGGAACTCGGCCATCCAGGCCGGCACCTTCACGCGCTGGTCGACCGACTGCGCGCTCGAATGGAGCCGCGCCGCCCAGTCGATGACCTTGGCGCCCTTCTGCTCGGGGTGCGGCACGGCCAGGCCGATGCCGTCGACCGTGGGGCACTCCTTGGCCCAATGGTCCAGCCCCAGCTCGCGCTCGATCTGCAGCGAGGTGTGGAACATGCACTGGCTGGACATCACCTTGCCCTGGCGAATGTCGTCCGCGGTGCGGTTGCTGTACATCGTGACCTCGTAGCCCGCGCGCAGCAGGCCGAGCCCGAGTTGCAGGCCCGACTGGCCCGCGCCGATGATGGCGATTCGTTTCATGGTGTTGCTCCGAGTAGGTTCGTAGGTTCGTAGGTTCGCGGCTTCGTCAGTCCATCAGCTTGGGAATGGCCGGCACCGCCTGCTCCGGGCCCATGGCGGAGTAGCCGCCGTCCACCGCGTAGTCCGCGCCGGTCACGAAGCTCGCGTGGTCGGAGCACAGGAACAGCACCACCTGCGCCACCTCGTCGGGGTCGCCGACGCGCCCCAGCAGGTGGAAAGGTGCGGCCACGCGATCGGTCTTGGCACGGTCGCCGCCGCTCAGCTTGTCCATCACGGCCGACCACGTCCAGCCCGGCGACACGCTGTTCACGCGGATGCGGTCGCCCGCCAGGTCCATCGCCATGTTGCGCGTGAGCTGCGCCATCGCGGCCTTGCTCACCGGGTACAACCAGCGCCCGGTCTGCGCCACGCGCGACGAGATGCTCGTGAAGTTGACGACCGCCCCGCCGCCCGCGGCCACCATGTGCGGATGCACCGCCTGCAGCATGGCCACGGCGCTGGCGACGTTCACGTTGAACGAGGTGAGCCAGTCGGCTCGCGGCGACTTGAAGCCGTCGTCCACGTACGAGCACGCCAGGTTCACCAGGAAGTGCACGCCGCCGTGGTGCCGCGCCGCCTGCGCCACGCAGGCCTGCACCTGCGCGTCGTCGGTGATGTCGGTGCGCACGAAGCGCACGCCGGCGCCCAGTGCATCGGCCAGCGCCTGGCCGTTGGCTTCGTCGATGTCGGCGACAACAACCTTCACGCCGGCGGCGTGCAGGGCCCGCACCACGCCGGTGCCTATCAATGTGGCGCCGCCGGTGACGATGGCGCTGCGTCCTTCGAGTCCCTTGAACATGGGGCTGGCTCTCCTGGGTAGTGAACGGTGGGAACAGAGGGGATGTCGCAGGCCGCGTGGCCTGTGGGCGTACCTTAGGTGGGCAGGGGCCGCAGCCGCATCCCGCAAGCGCAGCCGATGTCCCTGGCGCGCAGCTTTTTGCCGAGGGGCGATCCGAATTGTGGGCAGGGATGGTTTTTGCTACGGTGCCACTGCCCCACGCCATCTCCATGGAAACCGCCGCCATCACCCCAGTGCTGCCGCTGCAGCGCTACCGCCTGTTCGAGAGCCACGACATGGACGAGGCGCGCGAGAGCGTGGCCCGCGTGTTCTGCCCGCACGGCCTGACCATGCTGCGCCCGCGCGTCGAGCTCGACGCCTGCCACCACAGCGCGCGCCTGCACCGCGACGTGAGCCTCAACTACGTGCAGTACGGCCCCGGCGTGCAGATCGACCCGGGCTACCTGCAGGACTTTTTCCTGCTGCAGATTCCGCTGCGCGGCGGCGCCGACATCCGTTGCGGCAGCCAGCAGGTCGACGCCACGCCGCGCATGGCCTCGCTGCCCTCGCCCACCGAGCCGCTGTCGATGCGCTGGGCCGACGACAGCCCGCACCTCATCGTGCGGCTCGCGCGCGCGGCGCTGCTGTCGCGGCTCGAATCGCTGCTGCAGGCACCGCTGAAGCAGGCACTGGTGTTCGAGCTGGGCGTGCCGCTGGACAACCCCGCGCTCGCGCCGCTGGTGCACTTCATCGACTACCTGCGGCTCACGCTCGATGCCGGCAACGCGCTGCAGGCGGGCGGCCGCCTCGGCGAGCATGCCGAGGAATACCTGATGTCCAGCCTGCTGATGTCGGCGGGCCACAACCATTCACGCGCGCTGGCGGGCGACACGCAGCGCCAGCTGCTGCCGCGCGTGGTGCGCAGGGCGCAGGAGTACATGGCGGCGCACGCGGCGCAACCGCTGTCGCTGGCGGACGTGTGCGGCGAAGTGGGCTGCAGCGCACGCGCGCTGCAGCAGGCGTTTCGCCAGCATGTGGGCCAGGGGCCGATGGAGTTCCTGCGCGAGCTGCGGCTCGACCGGGTGCGCGAGGAACTCAAGGCAACTGCCCATGGGGCGGACGCGGGGGTGCGCGAGGTGGCGCAGAAGTACGGCTTCCTGCACCTGGGGCATTTCGCGGCGCAATACCGCGCACGCTTCGGCGAACGGCCGTCGGAGACGCGAGAGACACGCGACAGGCGCTGACACCCTGAGGAGCGGTCGATGGGTCGCCGGTCCGATGGCGCCCGGCAAAGGCGCAACGCAATGTTCGCGCAATGCGGGTTCATAGCATCGCGGGTCTGGCACTCGGCCAGGCCACGCGTACCTCCATGACCTTCGCTCCTGCCCCAACGCCGCGCGATTCGAGCGCCGGCCGTCTCCGTCGTCTTGAACTGCTCGATGCGCTGCGCGGCTTCGCGCTGGCCGGCACGCTGATGCTCTGCGTGCAGCGCGTTCCGCTGCTCGACGCGCGATGGGTGCTGCTGGCGATGCTGTTGCTTGGAGGCAGCACCGCGGGAGTATTGCGGGAATCGGTGGCGCATTGGCGCTTCTGGCGCGTGCTGTTGGTGGGAAGCCTTGTCGTCACGGCGGGGCCTTTGCTGCAAGACGGCAGCGCCACTGCCTGGGCGCGCGCACTACTGCGGCAGGCCGCACCGCTCTCGCAGGGCCTGTTCTGTGTCGCCGCCTTCGTGTTGCTGTTCCAGCGCGCGGCTTGGCGCCGCAAGCTGTGCAAGCTCTCGCCGATGGGGCGCATGGCGTTCACCAATTGCGCGGTGCAAGGGCTGGTCGGCCTGGTGCTGCTTCCCCGGCTCGGGCTCGACGTGGAAAGCGTCGTGGGTGCGGCAGTGCTCGGGGCCGTTATCTTCGCGCTGCAGGCCATGGCCAGTTGCTGGTGGATGACGCGCTTTCACCATGGGCCGCTCGAGTGGGCCTGGCAACGGCTGGCGCACGCCCGGCGGTCGGCGCAGGTCAGGGTCAGGGCCGTTCGCGGCGCCTGAGGCCGGCGCTGGCCCGTTGGCCTACATCCAACGCCGCAGGCCGATGACCCCCGCGCCGGAGTGGGCTGGGTATGTTGGGCTACAACCGAGTCTCGCAACCCCCCAACCCGAACCGAGGAGTGCATTCATGCCAGCCAACGCCAATGTCACCGGAGACGTCGAATACAGGGCCGGCGACGGCCCCCTGATCCTCATTCCCCAAGGCCCGATCGAAGTGGAGCTGGCACCCGACAGCGCCGTGCTGAGCTGGGGCGACGCCGGCAACATCCAGACGGCGGCCATTCCCCTGGCCGAATACCAGCGCTACCTCGACGAAGGCGTGATCGAGCCCCATTGAAGCGCTCGCCCGACGCACTTGCTTGTGCGTCGCCCATGAAAAAACGGCCCCGCGGGGCCGTTTTGCTTGATGCATGCGCGGCCGCGAGGGCCGCAACGCATCAATTACTTCTTCTTGGCAGGCGCGGCAGCCTTCTTGGCGGGTGCGGCGGCCTTCTTGGCTGCGGGCTTTGCAGCCGGCTTGGCGGCGGCCTTGGCAGCCTTGGCGGCGGGCTTTGCGACCACGGCCTTGTCAGCCTTGCGCTTGGCAGCCTTCGGGTCCACGGCGGCCTTGAAGGCAGCGCCCGGCACGAACTTCGGCACCTTCTGTGCAGCGATCTTGATCTTGGTACCGGCGCTGGGGTTGAAGCCCGAGCGTGCGGCGCGAGCGACTTGCTTGAAAGTGCCGAAACCGACGATCTGCACCGGGTCGCCCTTCTTCACTGCGGCAACGATCGAGCCGGTGATGGTCTCGAGGATGCGCGCGGCTTCTGCCTTGCTGACGTTGTGGGCGGTTGCGATTTTTTCGACGAGTTCGATGCGGTTCAACTGAGTTCCTAATAGGTTTGATTTCGCCATGTTGCCTATGGCGGCGCAGCACAAATACAAGCTGCAAGCGGGGGGAGTTTATTCGACTGCGAGAAGGCCTATGTAACTCGGCCACTTAAAGTGATATCGCGAGGGCTGCGGCGGGGTGTTTTGCGAGGATGCGGAACGAGGAGCGAAGGTCGATTGCTCCTCTGTGCGTGGAAGTTTTGTGCCCAATGCTTGTCGGTTTTTTGTTCTTCGCCATCGACAGGATTCATGCCGAGTTAAGCAAGGCGCAAAGTTGGGAGCAACGATCGCGCATCGAACTTCGCTCATGCAATGTACGAGGGCGTTAGCGCATCGCTTGAGCGCGTTGCGGAGAAGCTGAAAAGAGGGATGTGATGCGAAGGCCCATCGTCGAGATGAACAGCATCGAGCTCCGAAAAGACAAAAGGGTTAGCAGACGAATCTGCTAACCCTTGTCGGAACTGGCGGAGTGGACGGGACTCGAACCCGCGACCCCCGGCGTGACAGGCCGGTATTCTAACCAACTGAACTACCACTCCTGGTAGACAACGTTCACTTCTTGCGAAGCCGAGTGCTGACGACTCGTGCCGGCTTCACTTGCGTGAAACTGGCGACCCTACGGGGATTCGAACCCCGGTAGCCACCGTGAAAGGGTGGTGTCCTAGGCCTCTAGACGATAGGGTCAAAACCTTAGGAACCGTGCTGCGATCAGCACTTATCTCTTCTCTCGACACTTAATGGTGGAGGTAAACGGGATCGAACCGATGACCTCTTGCATGCCATGCAAGCGCTCTCCCAGCTGAGCTATACCCCCTGTGGGTGTCGAGCCTCGAATTATAGCCCGTTTATCAGGCCTTTTTCAATCTTTCGATAACTTTTTCTTTCGAAAAGATCTCGAGGACTGAATCGAGGGACGGTGTCTGCGATGTTCCCATCACAAGCACACGTACTGGCATCGCTAACGCTGGCATTTTCATGCTGTGCGCTGCGAGCACTTCCTTGATCATAACTGAGATTGAGGCCTTATCCCAGGTCGCAGTTATCAATTTTTCGGCGAGTGTTGCAATCGCGGGCTTAACGGCCTCGGTGATGTGCTGTGCGCGGTCTTCTTCCGTCACCGTGATGTCCGCATAGAACGCCGCCGCCCAGTTGGCCAGCGCCACAGTGGTGTCGCAACGGTCCTTGAAGAGCGCGCAGATTGCCGGCAGCCGCTCGTCGCTCACGATGCCGCGCTTTTGCAGTTGCGCGGCAACCAGCGGCGCAAGCGCTTCACCGCTCTTTGCCTTGATGTACTGCGCGTTCACCCAGGCGAGCTTTGCAGCGTCCCACTGTGCGGGGCTCTTCGAGAGGTGCGTGCCGTCGAACCAGCTCACCATCTGTTCGCGCGTGAAGAGCTCGTCGTCGCCATGGCTCCAGCCCAGGCGCGCGAGGTAGTTCAGCATGGCCTCTGGCAGGTAGCCGTTCTCTTCATATGCAGTGACGCTCACCGCGCCACGGCGCTTGGAGAGCTTCTGCCCGTCGTCGCCAAGAATCACCGGCACGTGGCCGAACTCGGGCAGCGGTGCGCCAAGCGCGCGGAAGATGTTGATCTGCCACGGCGTGTTGTTGATGTGCTCGTCGCCGCGGAACACATGCGTGATGTTCATGTCCCAGTCGTCGACCACCACCGCGAAGTTGTAGGTGGGCACACCGTCGGGCCGCAGGATGATCAGGTCGTCGATCTCGCGGTTGTTGATGGTGATCTCGCCCTTCACCAGGTCGTTCCACGTCACGTCGCCTTCGGGCGGATTGCAGAAGCGCACCACCGGTGGCACGCCTTCGGGCACGGGCGGCAGCACCTTGCCCAGCTCGGGGCGCCAGCGGCGGTCGTAGAGCGTCTTTTCGCCGCGCGCGCGTTGCGCCTCGCGCATCGCGTCGAGTTCGGCGGGCGTGCAGTAGCAGTGGTAGGCCGTGCCGGCCGCGAGCATCTGCGCGATCACTTCGCGGTAGCGCTCCAGGCGCTGCATCTGGTAGATCGGGCCTTCGTTGTAGTCGAGGCCGAGCCAGTGCATCGACGCCAGGATCTGGTCGGTCGAGTCCTGCGTGGAGCGGGCCACGTCGGTGTCCTCGATGCGCAGCACGAACTCGCCGCCGTAGTGGCGTGCGTAGGCCCACGAATACAGCGCGGTGCGCGCGGTGCCCAGGTGAAGAAAACCCGTGGGGGACGGTGCGATGCGGGTACGTACTTTGCCGGTCATGTCTTTATCGTGGATTCAGGGTGCCCAGGCCGCGCGAAAGGTCGGCCTTGATGTCTTCGGCGTGCTCGAGGCCGACCGCGAGGCGGATCAGCCCCTGGCCGATGCCCGCAGCCTGGCGCTGCGCTTCGGTCAGGCGCCCGTGGGAGGTGGTGCCGGGGTGCGTGATGATGGTTTTCACATCGCCCAGGTTGGTGGCGACGCTCACCACGCGCGTGCTGTTGATGACGTGGAACGCATTGGCGCGGGCCGTCTCGGGCGTGTCGCCGACCACGTCGAACGACACCACCGCACCGCCCTGCCCCGACTGCTGCTGCATGGCCAGCTCATGCTGGGCATGCGACGTGAGGCCAGGGTAGTACACGCGGGCGATGCCGGGCTGCTTTTCGAGCCACTGCGCAATGTCGAGCGCATTGGCGCAATGCGCCTTCATGCGCACGCCCAGCGTCTCGATGCCCTTGAGCACCACCCACGCATTGAACGGCGCCAGCGCCATGCCGGCGGTGCGCACCACGGGGCCGAACACGTCGACGATGTACTTCGCGGGGCCGCAGATCGCGCCCGCCATCACGCGGCCCTGCCCGTCGAGGTGCTTGGTGCCCGAGTGGATGACCAGGTCGGCCCCCAGCGAGGCCGGGCGCTGCAGGATGGGCGTGCAGAAGCAGTTGTCCACCGCCAGCAGCGCACCCGCGGCATGCGCCACGTCGGCCAGGGCGCGGATGTCGCATACCTCGGTCAGCGGGTTGGTCGGCGTTTCGGCGAACAGCAGCTTGGTGTTGGGCTTGACGGCCGCGCGCCACTCGGCCACGTCGGTCTGCGAGACGAAGGTGGTTTCCACGCCGAACTTGGCGAACTCCTTGCCGAACAGGTTCAGCGTGGAGCCGAACACCGAGCGCGAGCAGATCACGTGGTCACCGGCCTTCAGCAGGCCCATGCACATCATGAGGATCGCGCCCATGCCGGTGGACGCGCCGATGGCCGCCTCGGTGCCTTCGAGCGCCGCGATGCGCTGCTCGAAGCTGGTCACCGTCGGGTTCGAGGTGCGCGAGTAGGTGAAGCCGGGCTCGGTGCCCGCAAAGCGGCGCATCGAGGTTTCGGCGTCGGGCTGCACGAAGCCGCTGGTGAGGAACAACGCGTCGGAGTGCTCGCCGTACTGGCTCGGCGCGAGGCCGGTGCGCAGCGCGAGCGTGTCGGGGTGCAGGCCGGGCGGCAGGGTGCGTTCGTCGGTCACTTCAGCTCTCACTCACTGAGGTTGGGCAGCGCGAGGCGCGAAGAGTCTTCCTCGGTCTCTTCGATGCGCGGGCGGTTGCCGTTCATGCGCGAGATGGCTTCGGTGTCGATGTCGCCGGTCACGTACACGCCGTCGAAGCAGGAGGCGTCGAAGCCGTCGAGCTTGCCGTTGAGCGAGCCGATGGCGCGCTTCATGGCATCGACGTCCTGGTAGATCAGCGCGTCGCAGCCGATGAGCTGGCGAATTTCCTCGATGGTGCGGTCGTGCGCCACCAGCTCGCCCTTGGTCGGCATGTCGATGCCATAGACGTTGGGGTAGCGCACCGGTGGCGCGGCGCTGGCCAGGTAGACCTTGCGGGCGCCGGCGTCGCGTGCCATCTGCACGATTTCCTGGCTGGTGGTGCCGCGCACGATCGAGTCGTCGACCAGCAGCACGTTGCGGCCCTTGAACTCGCTGGCGATCACGTTGAGCTTCTGGCGAACCGACTTCTTGCGCACGCCCTGCCCCGGCATGATGAAGGTGCGGCCCACGTAGCGGTTCTTCACGAAGCCTTCGCGGTACGGCACGCCCAGCAGGTGCGCGAGCTGCGTGGCGCTCGGGCGGCTCGACTCGGGAATCGGGATGATCACGTCGATCTGGTTGGGCGGCACGGTCGAGACCACGCGCTTGGCCAGCGTTTCGCCCAGGTTCAGGCGCGCCTGGTAGACCGAGATGCCGTCGAGCACCGAGTCCGGACGCGCGAGGTACACGAACTCGAAGATGCACGGGTTCAGCGACGGCGACTCGGCGCACTGCATGGAATGCACCTTGCCTTCGAGGTCGATGAACACGGCCTCGCCCGGCGCGATGTCGCGCTCGAACACATGGCCGGAGCCTTCGAGCGCGACCGACTCGCTGGCCACCATCACGGCGCCGTCGGCGCTGCGGCCCATGCACAGCGGGCGAATGCCGTATGGATCGCGGAAAGCGAGCAGGCCGTGTCCGGCGATGAGCGACACCACGGCATAAGAGCCGCGCAGGCGCTTGTGCATGTTCTTGACCGCCGCGAACACCTCGGCCGGGTGCAGCGGCACGCCGCGCGACGAGCGCTCCAGCTCGTGCGCCAGCACGTTGAGCAGCACTTCGGAGTCGCTCTCGGTGTTGGTGTGGCGGTGGTCCGTGGAGAACAGCTCCGAACGCAGCGCGTGGGCATTGGTCAGGTTGCCGTTGTGCACCAGCACGATGCCGAAGGGCGCGTTCACGTAGAAGGGCTGCGCCTCTTCCTCGCTGTAGGCGTTGCCGGCGGTCGGGTAGCGCACCTGGCCCAGGCCCACGTTGCCCGGCAGCGCGCGCATGTTGCGCGTGCGGAAAACGTCGCGCACCATGCCCTTGGCCTTGTGCATGAAGAACTTGCGCTCGAGCAAGGTGACGATGCCAGCCGCGTCCTGGCCGCGATGCTGCAGCAGCAGCAGTGCGTCATAGAGCAGTTGATTGACGGGTGCGTTGCTGACAACGCCGACGATTCCACACATGAACGATTCCTCTCAGGGCAGGTAGCTTGCCAACTTTTCAGGCAGCGCAGGCTTCAGGCCCTGCAGTGCCGCATCGAGAACAATGGCGCTGCGCGATTCGTGCCACCAGGCACTGTCGCTCAACACCAGCAAATGAACAACGACGGCCAGCACGAGCAGGGCCACCGCACCCCGCGCCGCACCGAACGCTGCTCCCAAAATCCGGTCCACCGGCCGCAGACCCACGACCGTGATCAACTTGCGCGTCAGCGCGGCCACCAGGCCCACGCCGAACACCACCGCCACGAACACCAGCACGAAGGCCAGCGGATAACGCCACGCCGCCTGCGGCTCGCCGAACGGCAACCATGCCGCCACACCGGAGGCCAGCCACTGGGCGGCGACGAAGGCGGCCACCCAGCCGATCAGCGAGATCACCTCGAACACCAGGCCGCGCATCAGGCCGAAGAGCATCGACACCCCGATGAGCGCGACGGCGGTCCAGTCGAGCATGGCCACGGCGACAGGCGGCAGTGCTTACAACGTGAGGATCGCGGCCGACAAAGACAAGCCCTTGACCTTCTCCGCCGCTCGGTCGGCCTCGGCACGCGAGGCGAACGGGCCGACACGCACACGCGTGCGTTCGCCGTCGGCCGTCTTGGCCACGTGCACATAGGTCTTCAAGCCGGCGCGCTCGAGCTTCTGGCGCACTTCGCGCGCCTTGTCCGCATCGGCGAACGCACCGACCTGCACCACGAAGCGGCCAGCGGCGGCCTCGTCGGCGGGCTTGGCCGCAGCGGTGGAGGCCGTCGAAGGCTTGCCTTCGAGCAGCGCACGCGCGCGCGCGCCGTCGTCCGCGGTGGCAGCCGGCTTGGGCTTCGATTCAGGCTTCGTTTCGGGCTTGGCTTCCGACTTCGGCTTCGGCTCTGGCTTGGGTTCGGGCTTGTGTTCCGGTTTCGGCTCGGGCTTGCGCTCCGGCTTCGGTTCCGGCTTGGGCTCGGGCTTGCGCTCCACGGGCGCGGCTGGCGTAACGGGGGCAACAGCCGCGGGCGTGCTGGCGGCAGGCTTGCTGGAATCGATCTCGGTGCCGTCGGCGGTCTCGGTAATCATGCCGCCGGCGGAGGCCACGCGCGAGCCGTTGTCGGGCGCGGTCGGGGCGGTGCTTGCAGCAGGCGCGGGCGTGGCCGGCACGGGCAGCGGCTTGACCTTGTTGCGGTCGGGAATCTCGATGGGAATGTCGACCGACACGGGGCGCGGCTGCGTGTCGAACAGCAGCGGGAAACCGATCACGCCGAGCAGCACCAGCACCGCTGCGCCCAGCAGCCGGTGGCGCGCACGCCGACGCATGGATTCGACACTTTCCGCCGGCACGGCAGCCGGTGCGCTGCGTCCTTCGTTGCCTTGTGGGCCGCGCGTGCGGAACTTGAAAAACGCCATGAAGTTCGATCCCTGAAGGAGTGCAGCGAGGTGTGCCCGATGGTGCCGGATGGGTGTGTGGACAGCCCGACGATCAGCCGCCTGGCAGCAGGTGTTTGGCTTGCAGCCGGGGGGTGCCGTTTTCAAGCACGCCACCCACGGTGAAGAACGATCCGAAGACGACGATTCTATCAGCGGGGTCTGCGTGCTCGATGGCCGCGCGCAACGCGTCCATCGGGCCTGCATGCACGCTGCCCGAGGCATCCGCGCGAGTGTTCTGCGCCTGCCAGGCGGCCAGCAAGTCGGCCCCCTTGGCCGCGCGCGGCGTGGGCAGGTCGGTGAAGTACCAGCGGTCGATCAGCGGGCCGATGCGCGCCAGGATCGGCGCGAGGTCCTTGTCGGCCATCACGCCGAACACGCCGTGCGTGGTGGGGTAGAAACCCATCGCGTCGAGGTTCTCGGCCAGCGCGGCCACGGCGTGTGCGTTGTGCGCCACGTCGAGCACCAGCGCGGGCTCGCCCGGCACGATCTGGAAGCGCCCCGGCAGCTCGACCATGGCCAGCCCGTTGCGAACGGCCTGCGCGGTGATCGGCAGCTGCGGCCGCACCGCTTCCAGCGCCGCGAGCACGCCCGCGGCATTGATGAGCTGGTTGGCGCCGCGCAGCGCTGGATAGGCCAGCCCGCTGTAGCGCCGGCCGCGGCCCGACCAGCCCCACTGCTGCTTGTCGCCCGACACGTTGAAATCGGTGCCGAAGCGCCACAGGTCGGCGCCGATGGCGTTGGCGTGGTCGATCACGCTTTGCGGCGGCATCGGGTCGCTCACGATGGCGGGCTTGCCGGCGCGCAGGATGCCGGCTTTCTCGAAGCCGATGCTCTCGCGGTCGGGCCCGAGGTACTCCATGTGGTCGAGGTCGATGCTGGTGATGACCGCGCAGTCGGCGTCGATGATGTTCACCGCGTCCAGCCGGCCGCCCAGGCCCACTTCGAGGATCGCCACGTCGGGCTTTTCCTCGATCATGCGATGCAGGATGCCGAGCGTCGTGAACTCGAAGTAGGTCAGGCTCAGGTCGCCGCGCGCCTTTTCGACCACTTCGAAGCTTGCTATCAGTTTGGAAGCATCGACGGCTTCGCCCTTGAGCCGCAGCCGTTCCTCGAAGCGCACCAGGTGCGGCGAGGTGAACACCGCGGTGCGGTAGCCCGCGTGCGTGAGGATCGACTCGAGCATGGCGCAGGTCGAGCCCTTGCCGTTGGTGCCCGCCACCGTGATGACGGGGCAGTCGAAGCGCAGCCCGAGGCGCTGCGCCATCTCTTTGGCACGCTCGAGCCCGAGCTCGATGTTCTTGGGATGGAGTTGCTCGGCGCGCGCGAGCCAGTCGTTAAGGGTTTCCATGGAGGCCGGCATTGTCGCCGACCCGCCGATCGCGGCATCATCGCGGCCATGACAACCCTATACGGCATCCCGAACTGCGACACCGTCAAGCGCGCGCGCACCTGGCTCGACGAACACGGCGTCGCCTACACCTTTCACGATTTCAAGAAACAGGGCGTGCCCGAGTCCGAGCTTGACCAGTGGCTGAAGCAGCCCGGCTGGGAGGCGCTGCTCAACCGCAAGGGCACCACGTGGCGCAAGCTCGACGAAACCACCCGCAACGGCGTCGTCGATGCCGCGTCGGCCCGCCCGGTGCTGCTGGCCAACCCCAGCCTCATCAAGCGCCCCGTGGTCGACTGGGGCCCGAAAAAAGCTGTAACCACCGGATTCGACGCGCAGGCCTGGGCTGTCAACGGCGTGTAAACCCCGGAACCCGCCCGGCGCGGGCGCCTCCAACCGGCATCTGCAGGAGAGACACACCATGAACAAACTTGCTTTTCGCACCCTTGCCGGCCTTTCGGTGGCCGGCGCCCTGGCGGCGGGCACCGGCCTCGTGCACGCCCAGCAACAGGGGCAGGTGGTGCAGGCCCGCGTGGTCTCGGCCACGCCGGTGCGCGAAACCACCGGCAGCGACGTCAGCTACAACGTCACCTACGAATACAACGGCCAGCGCTACACCACCCGCATGAACAGCCGGCCCGGCGCAACCATTCCCATCCAGGCGAGCGGTTACGGCGTGACGACCTCGGCGGTGGCGCCGCAGGCGCAGGTTCAGACCTATCCGGTGGAGGCCAGCGGCAGCGGCTACCAGCAACAACAGTCCGGCGGCTCGCCGTGGGACAACGTCGTGCCCGAACCCGGCGTGGTGGTCGGCGCCGGGGGCCCGGCGCCCGTGTATGCGCAGCCGGCGCCCGTGTACGCACCGGCCCCGGTGTACGTCGACCCGGGCTATGCCTACGCCTACCCGCCGGTGGGCATCTCGCTGAACCTGGGCTATTCGCGGGGTTGGGGCGGCGGCTACTACGGCCACGGCTACCGCGGCTGGGGTGGCGGCTACCGCGGCGGCTGGCACCGCTGAGCCACGGGCCGTCGGCGCCGGCCGGCCAAGCCCCTAAAATCGAGGACTTTTCCAACCCTTGACGGGTGCGCCGCAGGTGCGGTGCGTCCTCGATTCGCCGACCGCCATGGCGCCGGCGCCACCCAATGACGACGACTACCGACACTATCAACAGCGCCGCAGTGGCCACCAAGGCCAATGTGTACTTCGACGGCAAGTGCGTGAGCCACAACCTCACGCTGGCGGACGGCACCAAGAAATCGGTCGGCGTGATCCTGCCGTCCACCCTCACCTTCAACACTGGCGCCCCTGAAATCATGGAAGGCGCCGGCGGCAGCTGCGAATACCAGCTCGCGGGCACCACCGAGTGGCTCGCCTCGGGCCCCGGCCAGAAGTTCAGCATTCCCGGCAACTCCAGCTTCCAGATCCGCGTGACTGGCGAGCCCTACAGCTACATCTGCCACTTCGGCTGAACCGCGAACCCGCGAACCGGAACCCCTGACATGTCGACCATCCTCCAAAACGTTCCCGCCGGCCAGAAGGTCGGCATCGCCTTCTCGGGCGGCCTGGACACCAGCGCGGCGCTCCACTGGATGCGCAACAAGGGCGCCATTCCCTACGCCTACACCGCCAACCTCGGCCAGCCCGACGAGCCCGACTACGACGAGATCCCGCGCAAGGCGATGCTCTACGGCGCCGAGAACGCCCGCCTGATCGACTGCCGCGTGCAGCTGGCCAACGAAGGCATCGCCGCCCTGCAGGCCGGCGCGTTCCACGTGACCACCGCCGGCGTGACCTACTTCAACACCACGCCGCTGGGCCGCGCGGTGACCGGCACCATGCTGGTGTCGGCCATGAAGGAAGACGACGTCCACATCTGGGGCGACGGCAGCACCTACAAGGGCAACGACATCGAGCGCTTCTACCGCTACGGCCTGCTCACCAACCCCAACCTGAAGATCTACAAGCCCTGGCTCGACCAGGTCTTCATCGACGAGCTGGGCGGGCGCGCCGAAATGTCGGCGTTCATGCAGCAGGCCGGCTTCGCCTACAAGATGTCGTCCGAGAAGGCCTACTCGACCGACTCCAACATGCTCGGCGCCACGCACGAGGCCAAAGACCTCGAGCACCTGAACAGCGGCATCCAGATCGTGCAGCCCATCATGGGCGTGGCCTTCTGGAAGGACGAAGTCGAAGTCAAGCGCGAGACCGTGTCGGTGCGCTTCGAAGAAGGCGTGCCCGTGGCGCTGAACGGCGTGCGCTACGCGAACCTGGTCGACCTGATCCTCGAGGCCAACCGCATCGGCGGGCGCCACGGCCTGGGCATGAGCGACCAGATCGAAAACCGCATCATCGAGGCCAAGAGCCGCGGCATCTACGAGGCCCCCGGCCTGGCGCTGCTGTTCATTGCCTACGAGCGCCTGGTGACCGGCATCCACAACGAAGACACCATCGAGCAGTACCGCGACAACGGCCGCAAGCTCGGCCGCCTGCTGTACCAGGGCCGTTGGTTCGACCCCCAGGCCATCATGCTGCGCGAGACGGCGCAACGCTGGGTGGCGCGCGCCATCACCGGCGAGGTGACCATCGAGCTGCGCCGCGGCAACGACTACTCGATCATGAACACCGAGTCGGCCAACCTCACGTACAAGCCCGAGCGCCTGAGCATGGAAAAGGTCGAAGGCGCGTTCACGCCGCTGGACCGCATCGGCCAGCTCACCATGCGCAACCTGGACATCGTCGACACGCGCGAGAAGCTGGCGATCTACACGCGCGTCGGCCTGCTGTCGTCGAGCGAAGGCGCCTCGCTGCCGAAGCTGACGAACGACGGCGACGCGAACTGATCGTGCGCTGACGCCGGGGCTGACCGCAGCCCCAAAGACAACGGGCCCCTCGGGGCCCGTTTGTCATTGCGCCGGCAAGGGCTCAGTCCCCGCCGCCTCCCCCGCCGCAACCGCCCCCGCAACTGCTGCCGCCGCCGCAGCCGGACGAATCGCCGCTCGCGCCGCCACCATCGCTCGAGCCACCGCCGTCGCTGCTGCTCGACTCGCTGCCGCCGAAGCCGCCCGCGTCGCCCGAGCTGCCGCCGTCGGACGACGAGTCACCGAAGCTGGTGCCGCACTGCGTGCCCGAGCCGATGTAGCGCTCCACCGCCCGGCAGTCGGGCACGTAGGTAAAACCGCCTGCGATCGCGAACTTGACGTCCAGCGCGAACAGCAGCGGCAGCCGCGCCGGGTTGCGCGGGTCGATGCTTTCCTCCTTGCAGGCCCAGTACCAGGTGCGGCGCAGGCCGTCGTTGCGCTTGGGGTCGCGCCCCAGCACCTCGGCGGGGCTGTGGTGCAGCATGCCGCCGAAGGCCGCCTTGCACCAGTTCTGGTAGCCCTGCGTGTGCAGGATGAACTCGTGCCACGCCGTGTCGACCACCTTCGAGGGCATGGCAACGAACTTGCGGTCGCTGCGCAGGTGCGACATGAAGAACTGGCGCAGGCCGCGCAGCACCAGTTCGGCGTCGCGGCGGCTCAGCTGCGGGTGCGCCTCGCGCAGCTTGCCGATCAGAAACGGGGGCAGCCGCGCTTCGCGGATGAACTGCCGGCGCAGGCTGGTCTCCAGAAACTTGAGCACCGCCGAAAACAGCACCGCCACCAAGATCACCGAGACCACCACGCCCCAGCGGCGCGAGCCCAGGAACAAAGACAGCAACGCGAGCAATGGCACCGCACGCCGGGCCCACACCAGGGCACCGATGCGGCGCCGGAAATTCAGGTGCAGGAAGTCGAGATCCATGCCGGCCGGTCAGCAGCTCAGACGACCACCGGCTCCGGCTCCAGCCGGATGCCGAAGCGCTCGTACACGCTGGTCTGGATGGCCTTCGCCAGGGTCATCACCTCGCCGCCGGTTACCGGGTTCTCGTTGCCGCCGCGGTTCACCAGCACCAGCGCCTGGCGCTCGTACACGCCGGCATTGCCGACCGACTTGCCCTTCCAGCCGCAGGCGTCGATGAGCCAGCCCGCCGCCAGCTTGATGCTGCCGTCGTCCATGGGGTAGTGAACGATCTTGGGGTCGCGCGCGATGATGTCGGCGCACTGCTCGGGCGTGACCGTCGGGTTCTTGAAGAAGCTGCCGGCGTTGCCCAGCACGCGCCAGTCGGGCAGCTTGGCGCGGCGGATGGCGCAGATCCAGTCGAACACGTCCTGCGCGCTCGGGGTGAAGTTGCCGCTTTCTTCCATCTTGCGTTCCAGGTCGAGGTAGCCGACCACGGCCTTCCACGGCTTGGGCAGGCGAAAGCGCACCCGGGTGATCACCGCGCGGCCGGCCAGCCCGAAGTCGTTCGGGCCGCTGCGCACGTGCTTGAACACCGAGTCGCGGTAGCCGAAGGCGCACTGCGCGGCGTCGAGCGTGAAGCTGCGGCCGGTTTCCAGGTCGTAGGCGTCCAGTGACTCGAAGCGGTCCTGCAGCTCGACCCCGTAGGCGCCGATGTTCTGCACGGGCGAGCCGCCCACGGTGCCCGGAATGAGGGCCAGGTTCTCGAGCCCCGGGTAGCCGTTGCGCACCATCCATTCCACCGCGTCATGCCAGACCTCGCCGGCGCCGGCCTCGACGATCCAGGCGCGCTCGGTCTCCTCGACCAGCCGCAGGCCCTTGATCTCGACCTTCAGCACCAGCTGCTTCACGTCGCCGGTAATGACGATGTTGCTGCCGCCGCCCAGCACGAAACGCGGCGCGTCGCGCCATTGCGCATCGGCATGCAGCGCGACCAGGTCGGCTTCATCGGCAATGCGCAGCAGGTGCTGTGCACGCGCGACGATGCCGAAGCTGTTGTAGGGCTGCAGCGGGACGTTGGACTCCACGATCATGGGAGAATTGTCGCATCCAGCACCAGTGAATTCAGGAGAGAGTCCATGCCGTCTTTCGATACCGTCTGCGAGCCCAACCTGCCCGAAGTGAAGAACGCGGTCGAGAACACCGCCAAGGAGATCGCGACGCGCTTCGACTTCAAGGGCACCGCCGCCGCCGTCGACCTCAAGGACAAGGAGATCACCATGATCGGTGACGCCGAGTTCCAGCTCGTCCAGGTCGAAGACATCTTGCGCAGCAAGCTCACCAAGCGCAGCGTCGACGTGCGTTTCCTCGACAAGGGCGACGTCCAGAAAATGGGCGGCGACAAGGTCAAGCAGGTCATCAAGATCAAGAGCGGCATCGAGAGCGAGCAGGCCAAGAAAATCACCCGCATCGTCAAGGACAGCAAGCTCAAGGTTCAGGCCGCGATCCAGGGCGACGCGGTGCGCATCACCGGCGCCAAGCGCGACGACCTGCAGGCCGCCATGGCCCTCATCAAGAAGGACGTGCCCGACATGCCGGTGTCCTTCAACAACTTCCGCGACTGACCGGCGCTTCATGAAAGCGCTTGCGGCGGCCGCACGGCTGCTCGTGCTCGCCGCCGCGGTCCAGCTGGTGGCCGCCGCCGGTGTGGCGCACGCCGCCAGCTCGGTCACCCTCACCGGCAGCATCGGCAGCCGCGCGATCCTCATCGTGAACGGCAACCCGCCCAAGACCGTGGCGGTCGGCGAGAGCTACCAGGGCGTGAAGCTGGTGTCGCTGCAGGCCGAGCAGGCCGTGGTCGAGCTCGAGGGCAAGCGCGTCAACCTGCGCATGGACACGCCCGTCAGCATCGGTGGCGGGGGTGGGGGTGGAGGGGATGGGGGTTCAGGCGGCGGCAACCGCGTGGTGCTGTCGGCCGACAGCCGCGGCCACTTCATGACGCAGGGCGCCATCAACGGACGCCCCGTGACCTTCATGCTGGACACCGGCGCCACCACCGTTGCCCTGTCGATGGCCGACGCCCAGCGCATCGGGCTCGACTACAGCAAGGGCCAGCCCGTGCAGATCAACACCGCCAACGGCGTGGCGCCGGGTTTCAGGCTCCGGCTCAATTCGGTGCGGGTGGGCGACGTCGAGGTCTACGACATCGACGCCATCGTGTCGCAGCAGGGCATGCCCTTCGTGCTGCTGGGCAACAGCTTCATCAACCGCTTCTCGATGCGCCGCGACGCGGACCAGATGGTCCTCGAGAAGCGGTTCTAGCGCTTCCGGCCCCGTCGAAGCCTCAGGCCTGCGCGGCCGTGACGACGATCTCGATCTTGTAGGCCGCGTTGGCCATCTTGGCCTGCACGGTGGCGCGCGGCGGCGTGTTGCCGGCTGGAATCCACGCGTCCCACACCTCGTTCATGGCCGTGATGTCGCCGATGTCGGCCAGAAAGATCTGCGTCATGAGAATGCGCGACTTGTCGCTGCCCACTTCGCCCAGCAGGCGGTCGACCATCGCCAGCACCTGCGCGGTCTGGCCGCGGATGTCTTGCGCGGTGTCGTCGGGCACCTGGCCGGCGAGGTAGACGGTGCCGTTGTGAACGGCGGTTTCAGAAAGGCGGGGGCCGACGTGGTGGCGGGTGATGGTGGCCATGGTGTGTGTTCCTTCAGTTCGTTTTCTTCTTGGCGCCGAGCTTCGACTCCGTGCCGGCCGCGAGCCGGCGGATGTTTTCGCGGTGCCGCCAGATCAGCAGCAGGCTCATGATGATGAGCGCAATCAGCACCGTGCGGTCCAGAGGCCATGCGATGTTGCCGCCTATCAGGTAGTAGGCCGGCGCAAAAAAGGCCGCCACCAGCGACGACAGCGACGAGTAGCGGAAGAACACCGCGATGATCAGCCAGGTTGCGCCCGTGGCCAGCCCCAGCCAGGGCGCGATGCCCACCAGCACGCCGGCCGCCGTGGCCACGCCCTTGCCGCCCTGGAAGCCGAAGAACACCGGGTACAGGTGCCCGAGGAACGCGGCCAGCCCCGCCAGCGCGGCCACGCCGGCGCCCAGGCCCCACTGCGCGCCGAACTGGTGGATGACGAACACCGGCACCCAGCCCTTGTCCGCGTCCAGCAGCAGCGTGGCCAGCGCCGCGCCCTTGTTGCCCGAGCGCAGCACGTTGGTGGCGCCGGGGTTCTTGCTGCCGTAGCTGCGCGGGTCGGCCATGCCGAGCGCCTTGCTCACGATGACCGCGAACGACAGCGAGCCGATCAGGTAGGACGCCACGACGGCCACGATGGCGGCGAGGGAAGGCAAGGTGAAGCTCAAGACGGCACTCCGCGGGAAAGGTTGTTCTTATTCGGCGACGACCGCCTGGGGCGGCTATTCTGCCAGCGCACATTGCACCGGCGTGGCGCCCAGCAGGTCCACGCACACCCGCGGATCGATGCCGATCAGGTAACCGCGGCGTCCGCCGTTGAGCACGATCCGCGGCAGCGCCAGCACCGTGGCCTCCACGTACACCGGCATCTCGCGCCGCGTGCCGAAAGGCGAGGTGTCGCCCACCATGTAGCCGCTGTGGCGCTGCGCCACCTCGGGCTTGCACGGCTCGACCGACTTCGCGCCGATCTGCCGCGCCAGGTTCTTGGTCGACACCGTGCGGTTGCCGTGCATCAGCACGATGAGCGGTTTGGCGTCCTGGTCCTGCATGACCAGCGTCTTGATGACCATGAACGGGTCGAGCCCCAGCATCTCGGCGCCGCGCTGGGCGCCGCCGTGCTCCATGTACTCGTACGGGTGCTCGGTGAAGGCGACCTTGTGCGCCCGCAACAGCTGGGTTGCGGGCGTTTCTGACACATGGACCTTCTTGCTCATCGAAGTACCTTCGTGCTTCGCACTGCGGCACGCGCTTGCCTGGGGCGGCCCGGCGCTGCGCTCACGCCGCCGGGTCGCGGATTTCCAGGCGGATCTTGTCGATTTCCGCCAGCACTTCCGGCGACAGCGTGGTGCCGTACACGTCCAGGTCTTCTTCCAGCTGCGCCACCGAGGTCACCCCGATGATCGTGCTCGCCACCTGCCACTTGGTGTAGCAGAAGGCCAGCGCCAGCTGCGCGGGCGTCAGGCCGTTGTCGCGCGCCAGCTGGTTGTAGCGGCGGGCGGCGCGCAGCGCGTCGGGCTTGCCCCAGCGCTGCTTGCGCACCGACTCGTAGCTGGAAATGCGCGCGCCCTTCGGTGCGTCGGGGCCGTCGATGCCGCTCTGGTCGTACTTGCCGGTGAGCAGGCCGAAGGCCAGCGGCGAGTACGCTAGCAGCGACACGTTCAGCCGGTGCATCGTCTCGTCCAGGCCGTTTTCATGCGCGCGGCTGATCAGGCTGTACACGTTCTGCACCGTGGCCACGCGCGGCAGGCCGTGCTGCTCGGCCAGGCGCACGAACTCGTGCACGCCGTACGGGGTTTCGTTCGACAGGCCGATGGCGCGCACCTTGCCCGCCTTCACTAGCTTGCCCAGCGCCTCGAGCTGGTCGTGGATCGGCGTCTTCGACGTTTCCTTGGCCGGGTCGTAGTACATGGCGCCGAACACCGGCACGTGGCGCTCGGGCCAGTGGATCTGGTACAGGTCGATGACGTCGGTCTTCAGGCGCTTCAGGCTGGCGTTGCACGAGGCCTCGATGTCCGCCGCCGTCATGCCGCTGCCTTCGCGCACCCAGGGCATGTTGCGCGAGGGGCCCGCCACCTTGGTGGCCACCACCAGCTTCTCGCGCGCGCCGGGGTTCTTGCTGAACCAGTTGCCGATGATGGTCTCGGTGATGCTGAAGGTTTCCTTGCGCGTGGGCACCGAGTACATCTCGGCGGTGTCGATGAAGTCGACGCCGCGCTCCAGCGAGCGGCTCAGGATGGCATGGGCGGTGGGCTCGTCCACCTGTTCGCCGAAGGTCATCGTGCCGAGGCAGATGGGTGTGACATGCAGGTCGCTTTGACCGAGTTGGATCTTTTTCATGCGCGGGATGCTACCGTCCCCGCCCGCACCCTGCTCGCGGCGGGCGCAAAACCCGAGCGACCGCGCCTTGCCTCGCCTTCCCTCGCCTCGCTTCGCTTTTTTTCGCCCTGCCACCTGTCCTGTGGCGGACTGCGCCGACACGAAGGCCTCCTTATCATCGGTCGCCATGTACCAAGCCCTTCGCCCCTCCCGCAGTGAATTCGTGCCCGTGCGCAACCTCAGCTACCACGTGCGCCTGTGGGGCCAGCCCTCCGACACGCGCCCTCCCCTGGTTCTGGTGCACGGCTGGATGGACGTGGCGGCCTCCTGGCAGTTCGTGGTCGACGCCATGGCGCAAGACCGCTTCATCATCGCGCCCGACTGGCGCGGCTTCGGCCTCACCGAGGGCGGCGGCGTCGACAACTACTGGCTGGCCGACTACCTGGCCGACCTCGAATGGCTGCTCGACCACTACGTGGGCGAGCCGAAGGAAGGCGAAAGCCCCCGGCAGGTCGACCTGGTCGGCCACAGCATGGGCGGCAACGTCGCCATGCACTACGCCGGCGTGCGGCCCGAGCGCATCCGCCGCCTGGTCAACCTCGAAGGCTTCGGCATGCCCGCGCGCAAACCCGAGGAGGCGCCCGCGCGTTACGGCCAGTGGATCGACGAGCTCAAGCGCCTGCACCGTGGCGAGATGGCGCTGGCCGGCTACTCGGCGGTCGAGGGCGTGGCCCGCCGCCTGATGAAGACCAACCCGCGCCTCACGCCCGACAAGGCCAACTGGCTGGCCAGCCACTGGTCGGTGAACCACGGGCAGCCCGACGGCGCCGAGCGCTGGCAGATCCTGGGCGACGCGGCGCACAAGATCGTCAACGCCCACATCTTCCGTGTCGACGAAACGCTGGCGCTCTACGCACGCATCACCGCGCCGCTGCTGATGGTCGAGGCCTCCGACGACAGCCTGCACGGCTGGTGGAAGAACCGCTACACGCTCGAAGAATTCCACGAGCGGCTGAAGTCCGTGCCCGTGGCGCGCATCGAGCGGCTCGACGACGCGGGCCACATGCTGCACCACGACCAGCCGCAGCGCGTGGCGCAGATGATCGAAGAATTCATCGGGGAGCCGATCAGGAACACCGCGGGCTGAGTCGCATCGGGACATCGCTTCATGGCCGACCCCGACCTCTCCGACCTCGGCGCCTTCGTGGCGGTGACCCGGGCGCGCGGCTTTCGCGGGGCGGCCGCGCTGCGCGGCGTGTCGCCCTCCTCGCTGAGCGAGGCCATGCGCCGGCTGGAGGCGCAACTGGGCGTGCGCCTGCTCAACCGCACCACGCGCAGCGTGACGCCCACCGAGGCCGGCCAGCGACTGCTGGAGCGCATCGGGCCCGCGCTCGACGACATTGCCGGCGCGCTCGACACCCTCAACAGCTTTCGCGACAGCCCCACCGGCACGCTGCGGCTGAACGTGCCGATCATCGTGGCGCAGCGCGTGCTGCCGGCGCTGGCCAGCCGCTTCCTGGCGGAGCATCCGGGCATCACGCTCGAAGTGACGACCAACGACGCCTTCGTCGATGTGCTCGCCGAAGGCTTCGATGCCGGCGTTCGTTATGACGAGAGCATCGCGCGCGACATGATCGCCGTGCCGCTGGGTCCGCGCACCCAGCGCTTCGTGGCGGCCGCCGCGCCCTCTTACCTGGCAACGCACGGCACACCGAAACACCCGACCGACCTGCTGCAGCACGCCTGCATCGGCCACCGGTTTTCCAGCGGCGTGCTCGCGGCCTGGGGCTTCGTGCGCAAGGGCAAGGTCGTGAAGATCACGCCGAGCGGACCGTTGTTCGCCTCCATGCCCGACCTGGAAGTGCACGCCGCCGAATCGGGCCTGGGGCTGATCTACACCTTCGACGAATACGTGCGCCCCGGCATCGACCAGGGCAAGCTGGTGCCGGTGCTCGAGGAGTGGTGGCAGAGCTTTTCGGGCCCGTTCCTGTACTACCCGAGCCGCACGCACATGCCGGCGCCGCTGCGTGCATTTGTCGATTTCCTGAAGCGCGAAGGCTGACGCGCTCGGTCTCTCGCGGCGCCTCCCCGACCTCTCGCGATATTCGCCCAGCGGATAACCAAGCGCGCGAATCTTCGTTCGCGCCGCAGTCACCGCACCCTAGAGTGCGCAGCTCCCCTTGCCTCCCCGGAGTTGCCCGTCATGCGCTTTTCTTCGCGCGCGCCCTTGCTGGCGCGCTGGTCCGTGCCCTTGCTGGGCGGCCTGGCCCTGAGCCTGCTTGTTCATGTGTCTGCCCAGGCGGCCGACCTGCGCGTGGGCTTCATGCCCGGTCCGTACCGCGACGCCTTCACCAACGGCATCGAGCCGCAGCTGAAGAAGCTGGGCTACACCGTGAAGTACGTGGAGTTCAGCCAGGGCGTGCAGCCCAACGACGCGGTGGAGCGTGGGCAGATCGATGCCAACATCTTCCAGCACACGCTGTACCTCAACGCCACCAACAAGCAGCAAGGCTTCGACCTGGTGCCCATCGTGCACGTGCCGACGCCGCCCATGGGCCTGTACTCGCAGCGCCACAAGTCGCTGGACGCGGTGCCCGACGGCGCCACCGTCACCCTGCCGGCCGACCCGGTGAACGCGGCGCGCGCGCTCAACATCCTCGCGGCCGTGGGCTGGGTCACGCTGAAGCAGGGCGTGAGCCCGCTGGCCGTGTCGGAGCGCGACGTGGTCAACAACCCCAAGCGCCTGAAGCTCGTGCCGCTGGACGCCGCGCAGGCCCCGCGTTCGCTGGCCGACAGCGACATCGCCGCCGTGCAGGGCAACTTCGCCGTGGCCTCGGGCCTGAAGCTCACCGAGGCGCTGAAGCTGGAGGACATGACGCTGCCCTACGTGAACGTGGTGGCCGTCAAGCGCAGCAACGAGAACGCAAAGTTCGCCAAGGACATCGCCGCGGCCTACCAGTCGCCCGAGTTCCAGCGCTTCTTCAAGGCCAACCCGACCTGGGCCGGCTACCGCCTGCCCGACTACTTCGCCCAATGAGCGCCTCGAACCACAACCCCCACAGCCCCCACAGCCCACGCTCCCCCCGGCCCAGGCAGCTGCACCTCAACGTCAACATCCTGCACTCGGGCTTCGTGCCCTCGGCCTGGCGCCTGCCCGAGGCCGACCCCTGGGCCTTCGCCGACATCCAGCACTACATCCGCACCGCGCAGATCGCCGAGGCGGGCAAGCTCGACGCGGTGTTCCTAGCAGACAACGCGGCCATTGTCGACCAGATCCACTTTCGCCCGATCACCGCGCTGGAGCCGACCATCCTGCTGGCCTGCGTGGCCGCGGCCACGACGCACATCGGGCTGATCGCCACGGCGTCAACCAGCTACAACGAGCCCTACAACATCGCGCGGCGCTTCGCCACGCTCGACCACGTGAGCAACGGGCGCGCGGGCTGGAACGTGGTGACCACGGCCGACCTGCCCTCGGCGCGCAACTTCGGCCTGGACGCCACGCCCGACCATGCGAAGCGCTACGCGCGCGCCTCGGAGTTCGCCGACATCGTGAAGGCGCTGTGGGACAGCTGGGAAGACGACGCCTTCGTCGGCGACAAGGCCAGCGGCAGCTTCATCGACGCGACCAAGGTGCACCCGATTGCGCACCGCGGCGAGCACTTCGCGGTGCAGGGCCCGCTGAACCTGCCGCGTGCGCCGCAGGGCCATCCGGTGCTGGTGCAGGCGGGTGCGTCGGCCGACGGGCGCGAGCTGGCGTCGCGCCATGCGGAGGCGGTGTTCTCGGCCTCGCAGTCGTTCGAGGAATCGCTGGCGTACGCCCGCGCGCTGAAGACCCGCGCGGCCGAACTGGGCCGCGGCCCCGACGCGGTGAAGGTGCTCGCGGGCCTGACGACCATCGTCGGCAGCACGGAGGCCGAGGCGCGCCGCCGTCGCGACGAGCTGGTCGACCTGATTCCGTGGGACTACAGCCTCACGCGCATCGCCGGCACGCTGGGCATCACGCCCGACCGCCTGAAGCTCGACGAGCGCCTGCCCGAAGACCTGCCCCTGCCCGGCAATGGCAACGGCAACCACACCTTCTTCAACGCGGTGGTGGCGGCAGGCCGCACCCACGGCTACACGGTGCGCCAGCTGATTCGCGAGCTGGCGGGCGGCGGCGGTCACCGCGTGATCGTCGGCACGCCCGAGCAGATCGCGGACGACATCGAACACTGGTTCAAGGCCGGTGCGGCCGATGGCTTCAACCTGATGCCCGATGCGCTGCCGCACGGGCTGCAAGACTTCGTGGACGGCGTGGTGCCGATCCTGCAGAAGCGCGGGATCTTCCGCACCGACTACGAGGGGCGCACCTTGCGCGATCACCTCGGGTTGGCGCGGCCTGGCGGACGGGTGGCGCAGCGGTTGGCTGCTTGAGTTCGGCTGTTCAGGGCGGTCGTTGATCGGCCGCAAGCCAGCAACGTGCCCAGTTGAACAGGGCGTCGGGTGCTTCCCGCAGCGAAACAAAGGAGGAAGCGAAGCCGGGGGACATTCGCGGAGGGAAGTACCCGGCGGCCTGTTCACACGCCCTGACGAAGAGCGCGAACAGAGCGAAAAAAAGTCACTCGTCTTCTGCGTCGTTCCCGGTCAACGACAGGACTTCTTCGACAAACGCCTCGAACAGAGGCAACGCAGCAGGCAGGGCGTCGAAAGACTCCGCCTCGCCCGCATCGAAGAAATGCGGTTTGCCGGCCGGCACCGACACCCATTCGCCGGCCTCGACCAGCAGGCCCAGGTAGCCGTCCGTCACCGGCAGGTAGAACAGGCCGGCGCTGTCGAGCACCTGCTGGCCCTTCTTCTTGCCTCGCCCCCAACTCACGCCCTGCCCGGCCAGGTGTTCGGTGATCCAGCCGTCGCACACGTGGGTGTCGCGCCAGCTTCCTTGGGCATCGAATACGGCCAGAACGGGCATGAGGGCGTCCTTTGTCGGAAGGAAAAGGGGGAACGGGTGACGAGGCGAAAGGCTTGCTTATTGGAGGAAGCTGGGCTTGGCGTAGCCCTGGAACTTGCTGTCGACCACGGCCTTGAATTCCTTCGAGCGGTAGATCTCGCTCAGGTCCTTGGCCCACTGCGTGTTCTTGTCAGCCGTTTTCACGGCGACCACATTCAGGTAGTAGTCGGGCGTCTTCTCGAGCACCACGGCCTCGGTGAGCTTCAGGCCCGACGAGATCGCGAAGTTGCCGTTGACGATGGCGTACTCGGTGTCGCCCAGCGAACGCGGCAGCTGCGCGGCTTCCAGCGGAATGAACTTCAGCTTCTTCGGGTTCTCGGCCACGTCCTTCTCGGTGGAGCGCAGCGGATCGATGCCCGTCTTCAACGTGATCAGCTTGTTCTGCTCCAGCAGCACCAGCGCACGCGCCAGGTTGCTCGGGTCGTTCGGCAGCGTCACGCGATCGCCTTCCTTGGCTTCGGCCAGGGTCTTGCGCTTGGTCGAGTACACGCCCATGGGCGCGATCGGGCCTTGCACCAGCTCGGTGATGTCCAGCTTCTGGTCGGCGGCGAACTTCTTCAGGTAAACCTGGTGCTGGAAGAAGTTGGCGTCGAGCGAACCCTGGGCCAGCGCGAGGTTGGGCTGCACGTAGTCGTTGAACTCCACCACCTTCACGGTGTAGCCCTTCTTCTCGAGCAGGGGCACGATGCCTTGCTTGAGCTGGTCGGTGTTGGAGCCGGCGGTGCCGCCGATCACCAGGTTCTTCTTGGCGGGGTCTTGCGCATGGGCCTGCAGCGAGAGGCTGCCGAGCGACAGCGCGGCCAGCGAGAGGGCAAGAACGGAACGGCGCAGGAAAACGGTCTTCATTTTTTGATTGAGCAAAAAGCTAGAGAGAAAACAGAGAACAAAAAGATCAACGCTTGTCGAGCCTGCTTGCCGTGGTGTTGCCCACGAATTGCAGGATCTGTACCAGCACCACGAGCAGCGCCACGGTGAGCACCATCACGTCGGTCTGGAAACGGTAGTAGCCGTAGCGGATGGCCAGGTCGCCGATGCCGCCGCCGCCCACCACGCCGGCCACCGCCGAGTAAGAGAGAAAGCTCACGGCCAGCACTGTCAGCGCCAGCACCAGGCCCGAGCGGGCTTCCACCAGCAGCACGCGCCAGACGATCTGCAGCTCCGACGCGCCCATGGCGTGCGCCGCCTCGATCACGCCGCGCGGCACTTCGCGCAGGCACTGGTCGACCAGGCGCGCCAGGTACGGAATGGCCGCGAAAGACAGCGGCACCGCCGCGGCCAGCGGCCCGATCGAGGTGCCCGCGATCACCCGCGTGAACGGCACCAGCGCCACCAGCAGGATGATGAAAGGGAACGAGCGCACGGTGTTCACGATCCAGTTCAGCACCAGGAACGCCGGCTTGTTCTCCAGCGACTGGCCCGGCCCCAGCAGGAACAGCAGGATGCCCAGCGGCCCGCCGATGAGCACCGCGGCCGTCAGGCCGATGGCCAGCATCATGAAGGTCTGGCCCGTGGCAACCCACAGCTCGGGGAGGATGGGGGCGATGTTCTCAAACATAGGCGGGCTCCTTGGCGTTCAGGCTGGGCGCGGCGCCCAGGGCGCCGGCTGCCAGCGCTTCGCGTGCATCGCGCTCGCGGCGGCGCACCAGCTCGTCGATTTCGCGGCCCAGCGCCGTCTTGCGCTCGGCCTTGGGCGCGTCTTCGACGGCGAACTGCTCCACCAGCCGGCCCTTCTCCAGGATGGCGACGTTGCGGCACAGCACCTCGACCACCGACAGCTCGTGCGTCACGATGACGATGGTCACGCCGATCTTCTGGTTGATGTCGCGCAGCGTTTCCAGCAGCGAGCGCGTGGTTTCGGAGTCGAGCGCCGAGGTGGGCTCGTCGCACAGCAATACCTGCGGGCGCGGCGCCAGCGCGCGGGCAATGGCCACGCGCTGCTTCTGGCCGCCGGAGAGCTGCGCGGGGTAGGTGTCGATCTTCTCGGCCAGGCCGACCAGGGCCAGGCATTCGCGCACCCGGGCGTTGATCTCGGCCTTGGAGTGGCGGCCGTGGATCTTCAGCGGGAAGGCCACGTTGTCGAACACCGTGGCGTTCTGCAGCAGGTTGAACTGCTGAAAGATCATGCCGATGTTCTGGCGCGTGTCGCGCAGCTCGCGGCGCGACAGCGTGGTCAGGTCGCGCCCGCCCACCAGCACCTGGCCCGAATCGGGCCGCTCCAGCAGGTTGATGAGGCGCAGCAGCGTCGACTTGCCAGCGCCGCTCTTGCCGATCAGGCCGAACACGTCGCCCTGCTGGATCTCGAGCGACAGCGACTGCACGGCGTCGAACACCTCGCCGCTGGGCAGTGCGAATGACTTCTGCACGGATTGAAGACGGATGACGGGCGTCGCGGCGTCGCGGCCCGCATCGGGCGAAGGATGGCTCATTGGGAAGAAGCGCGCCCGGCCAGAAAGCCGGACACGAAGGTTCGCGAAAAAGGTGCCGAGTATGAAAACAAAAGCGGCAAAAGGAAACGAAGAAAAAGGAGGGTGTTTATATCGCAATGTGCATATCAAAACCCGAGGGCGGGCAATGAACGCCATATCGATATGCCTATTGGTTCGTTCCCAAAGGCGACACGCCCTGTCACATTCGCGCCTTCTTTTTTGCTTTCCGCGTCACCATGAATACCTTTTTCCGCCGCCGCACCGCCCTTGGCGCCCTTTCCGTCACGCTGGCGGCCGCCCTTTTCTCCGGCAGCGCCGCCTTCGCGCAAGACAAGAACAGCCTGAAGGTGGGCGTCTCGGTCGGCAGCGCCGAGCAGATCTTCGAGGTGGTCAGGAAGGTTGCCGCCAAGGACGGCCTGAACATCCAGCTCGTGGTGTTCAACGACTACCAGCTGCCCAACGCCGCGCTGGCCTCTGGCGACCTGGACGCCAACGCCTTCCAGCACCAGCCCTTCCTGGACAACCAGAACAAGTCGCGCGGCTTCGACATCGTGCCCGTGGGCCTGACCATTACCGCCCCGCTGGGCTTCTACTCGCGCAAGATCAAGTCGATCGACCAGTTGCCCGACGGCGCGGCGGTCGGCATCCAGAACGATCCGTCGAACGGCAACCGCGCCCTGCTGCTGCTGCAGGCGGCCGGCCTCATCACGCTCAAGCCCGAGGCGGTGAAGAACAACACCGCCACCCCGCTGGACGTGGTGACCAACCCGAAGAAGCTCAAGCTGGTGGCGCTCGACGCCGCCCAGCTGCCGCGCTCGCTGGACGACCTGACCATTGCCGCCATCAACAACGACTACGCGGGCAAGGCCGGCCTGTCGCTGGACAAGGACGCCGTGATCAAGGAAGCCGCCAAGAGCCCGTACGCCAACATCATTGCCGTGCGCCGTGCCGACAAGGACAAGCCGTGGGCCAAGCGGCTGGTGGCGGCGTACCAGTCGCCTGAGGTGAAGAGCTTCATCGAGACCCAGTTCAAGGGCTCGCTCGTTCCGGCGTTCTGAGTTCGCGCTTCTGCCTTCCCCCAGAGGGGGAAGGCGCAATACAGGGGCGCTGCCTGGCGGGTTCGCGGACCGTGAGAAAATGTCGGGTTCCGCCCGAACACCAACCCTCCACAGTCAGGACACCCCATGGACGCAGAACAAATCAACCAAATCGGCGCAATGCTCGCG
This sequence comes from Variovorax sp. RCC_210, assembly GCF_041355175.1. NCBI lineage: Bacteria > Pseudomonadati > Pseudomonadota > Betaproteobacteria > Burkholderiales > Comamonadaceae > Variovorax > Variovorax sp. RCC_210. The sequence continues at coordinate 43,143 of NZ_JBFUPJ010000008.1, forward strand.
GACCTGAGCGTCCGTACGGTCGATTTACGGAGGTATCTTTGACTACGATGCCAAAGCTGAACGACTGAGGACAGTCAACGCATCGCTCGAAGACCCGAACGTCTGGAACGACCCGAAGAAGGCCCAGGAACTGGGCAAGGAAAAGAAGTCGCTCGACGACGTGGTCGTCACGCTCGACCGCCTCACCAACGGCCTGTCGGACAACACCGAGCTCTTCGAGATGTCGAAGGCCGATGGCGACATGGACGGTTTGCAGGCCATTGCCGATGACGCCGCCACGCTCGAAACCGACATCAAGCAGCTCGAATTCCGCCGGATGTTCAACAACCCGGCCGACCCGCTGAACGCCTTCGTCGACATCCAGGCCGGCGCCGGCGGCACCGAGGCCTGCGACTGGGCCAGCATGCTGCTGCGCCAATACCTGAAGTACGCCGAGCGCAAGGGCTTCAAGACGCAGATCGAAGACGAGACGCCCGGCGACACCGCCGGCATCAAGGGCGCCACCATCAAGGTGGAAGGCGACTACGCCTTCGGCCTGCTGCGCACCGAGACCGGCGTGCACCGCCTGGTGCGCAAGTCGCCGTTCGACTCGTCGGGCGGGCGCCACACCAGCTTTGCAAGCATCTTCGTGTACCCGGAAATCGACGACTCGATCGAAATCGAGATCAACCCTTCCGACGTGCGCACCGACACCTTCCGCGCATCGGGCGCGGGCGGCCAGCACATCAACAAGACCGACTCGGCCGTGCGCCTCACGCACATTCCGACCGGCATCGTCGTGCAGTGCCAGGACGGCCGGAGCCAGCACAGCAACCGCGACGTGGCGTGGAAGCGCCTGCGCTCGCGCCTGTACGACTTCGAGATGCGCAAGCGCCAGGAAGAACAGCAGAAGCTCGAAGACAGCAAGACCGACGTGGGCTGGGGCCACCAGATTCGCAGCTACGTGCTGGACAACAGCCGCATCAAGGATTTGCGCACCAACGTCGAAGTCTCGGCCACCCAGAAGGTGCTCGACGGCGATCTCGACGTGTTCATCGAAGCTTCGCTGAAGCAGGGCGTGTAACCGATGACGCTGACACACGGCAAGGTCGAAGCCTTCATCTTCGACATGGACGGCACCATGATCGACTCCATGCCCTGGCATGCGCGGTCGTGGGTCGAATTCGTGGAGCGCCACGGCCTCGCGCTCGACGTGAGCGACATCCTGGCGCGCACCACCGGCCGCACCGGCGCGGAGAGCATGCGCGAGCTGTTCGAGCGCGAGCTGTCCGATGCCGAGTGCCAGGCCATGGTGCACGAGAAGGAAGAGATCTACCGCGCCCTCTTCCACGACAACTTCACCGAGGTGGCCGGCTTCACCGCCTTCGCCAAGGCCGCCGTCGCGCGCGGGCTGAAGGTGGCGGTGGGCACCGCGGGCGACAAGGGCAACATCGAGTTCGCCATGTCGCGCCTGAAGATGAGCCCGCTGCCCCTGGCCATCGTGGGTGGCGACGAAGGCTTCAGCGGCAAGCCCACGCCCGCCATCTTCCTGGAAGCCGCGCGGCGCATCGGCATTGCGCCCGAGCGCTGCATCGTCTTCGAGGACGCGCCCTTCGGCATCGAGGCCGCGCGCCGCGGCGGCATGCGCGCCGTGGCCGTGTGCAGCACCCATACCGCCGCCGAGCTTGCCGGCCCCCATGTGATTGCCGCGGTTCGCGACTACAACGAACTCGCCCACTCGAACTTTCTGGAGACACTCGATGCTGCTACGTGACGCTCAAGGGCAACCCATTGCCATCCGCCGCGAAGACTACGCCGCCCCGGCGTACTGGATCGACACCGTCGACCTCACCTTCGACCTCGACCCCGCCAAGACACGCGTGCTCAACCGCATGCAGATGCGCCGCAACCCCGAGGTGCCGGTGCAGCCGCTGCGCCTGGACGGCGACGAGCTGAACCTGGCGCGCGTGCTGGTCAACGGCCAGGGCGCGTCCTTCCGCATGGAAGGCGACCAGCTCGTCATCGACGGCCTGCCCGACGCCTTCGAGCTCGAGCTCTTCACCACCTGCTGCCCCATCAAGAACACCAAGCTGATGGGCCTGTTCGTGAGCGAAGACACCTTCTTCACGCAGTGCGAGGCCGAGGGCTTTCGCCGCATCACCTACTTCCTGGACCGCCCGGACGTGATGGCCATGTACACCGTGACGCTGCGCGCCGCCAAGGCCGCGTACCCGGTGCTGCTGTCCAACGGCAACCTGGTCGAGCAAGGCGAATTGCCCGAGGGCCGCCACTTCGCCAAGTGGGTCGACCCGTTCAAGAAGCCCGCCTACCTGTTCGCCCTGGTGGCGGGCAAGCTCGTGGCGCGCGAGCAGCGCATCAAGGCGCGCAATGGCCGCGACCACCTGCTGCAGGTGTACGTGCGCGCCGGCGACCTCGACAAGACCGAGCACGCGATGAACTCGCTCATCAACTCCGTGCTGTGGGACGAGGCCCGCTTTGGCCTGCCGCTGGACCTGGACCGCTTCATGATCGTCGCGACCAGCGACTTCAACATGGGCGCCATGGAGAACAAGGGCCTGAACATCTTCAACACGAAGTACGTTCTGGCCAACCAGGCCACCGCCACCGACGCCGACTACAGCAACATCGAAAGCGTGGTCGGCCACGAGTACTTCCACAACTGGAGCGGCGACCGCGTGACCTGCCGCGACTGGTTCCAGCTGTCGCTGAAGGAAGGCCTCACCGTCTTCCGCGACCAGGAGTTCAGCCAGGACCTGTGCGCCGACGCCTCGGCGCGCGCCGTGAAGCGCATCGAGGACGTGCGCGTGCTGCGCACCGCCCAGTTCCCCGAAGACGCCGGCCCCATGGCCCACCCCGTGCGGCCCGACAGCTACATCGAGATCAGCAACTTCTACACCGTCACCATCTACGAGAAGGGTGCCGAGGTCGTGCGCATGATGCAGACGCTGGTCGGTCGCAAGGGCTTCGAAAAGGGCATCACCCTGTACTTCGAACGCTTCGACGGCCAGGCCGTGACCTGCGACGACTTCGCGCAGGCCATTGCCGACGCCAACCCCGAATCGGAGCTGGCGCGCCTGCTGCCCCAGTTCAAGCGCTGGTACAGCCAGGCCGGCACGCCCCGCCTGGCCGCGCACGGCGTGTACGACGCGCAGAACCGCAGCTACACCCTCAGCGTGGTGCAAAGCTGCCCGCCCACCCCCGGCCAGCCGACCAAGGAACCCTTCGTCATTCCGCTGAACGTGGGCCTGCTCGACGCCAACGGCCGCGAACTGCCGCTGCAGCTCGAAGGCGAAAGCGAAGTCACGCGCGGCACACGCACCCTGGTGCTTTCGCGCGCCGGCGAGCAGCTGACCTTCGTGGGCCTCGACGCCGAACCCGTGCCTTCCATCCTGCGTGGCTTCAGCGCGCCGGTGATCCTGGACTTCGACTACACCGACGCCCAGCTGCTGACCCTGCTGGCCAACGACCCCGACCCGTTCAACCGCTGGGAAGCCGGCCAGCGCCTGGGCCTGCGCGCCGCGCTGCAGGGCATTGCCGCCCTGGCCACCGACACCACCCCGGTGCTGAACGACGCCTACATCGACGCCATGCGCAGCGTGCTGCGCAACCCGCAGCTCGACGCCGCCTTCAAGGAGCTGGTGCTCACCCTGCCCTCGGAAACCTACATCGCCGAACAGCTCGACGTGGTCGACCCGCAGCGCGTGCACCTGGTGCGCGAAGCCATGCGCGCCCAGCTGGCCACCGCCCTCTTCAGCGACTGGCAGCAGGTGTACGAGGACAACAAGGACACCGGCGCCTACAGCCCCGACCCCACCTCGTCCGGCCGCCGCGCGCTGGCCGGCATGGCGCTGAACTTCCTGTGCCTTGCAGCGCGCGCCTCGGGCGACGTGGTGTGGCCGGGCAAGACGCTGCAGCGCTTCAAGGACGCGGGCAACATGACCGACCGCTTCAACGCGCTCAACGCCCTCGTGTCGTCGGGCCACACCCTGGCCGCGCAGGCGCTCGCGCGCTTCCACGCCATCTTCAAGGACGAGGCGCTGGTCATCGACAAGTGGTTCTCGCTGCAGGCCGGTGCCAGCGACCGCGGCGGCGACATCCTTCCCCTGGTGAAGCAGCTCATGAAGCACCCCGACTTCTCGCTGAAGAACCCCAACCGCGCGCGCAGCGTGATCTTTGCCTTCTGCAGCGCCAACCCCGGCGCCTTTCACCGGCCCGACGCGGCAGGCTACGTGTTCTGGAGCGAGCGCGTGACCGAGCTCGACGCCATCAACCCGCAAGTGGCGGCCCGCCTGGCGCGCGCCCTCGACCGCTGGAGCAAGCTGGCCGAGCCCTACCGCAGCGCCGCGCGCGAAGCCATCGCCCGCGTGGCCGCCAAGCCCGACCTGAGCAAGGACACGCACGAAGTCGTGACCCGCGCCCTGGCAGGTAACTAAGCAAGAGACTGAACAGAGAAAACATGGCTCAACAAAAGATTTCCCTCACCCGCTATCTCGTCGAACAACAGCGCGCCGGCGGCCTCATTCCGGGCCAGCTGCGCCTGCTGCTCGAAGTGGTGGCCCGCGCCTGCAAGAGCATCAGCCAGGCCGTGAACAAAGGCGCGCTGGGCGGCGTGCTGGGCACCGCCGAGAGCGAGAACGTGCAGGGCGAGATCCAGAAGAAGCTGGACATCATCGCCAACGAAGTGCTCATCGAGGCCAACGAATGGGGCGGCCACCTGGCGGCCATGGCCAGCGAGGAGATGGAAACCATCCACGTCGTGCCCAACCGCTACCCGCAGGGCGAATACCTGCTGATGTTCGACCCGCTGGACGGCAGCAGCAACATCGACGTGAACGTGAGCATCGGCACCATCTTCAGCGTGCTGAAGAAGCCCGACGACCACCCCGGCGTGCAGGAAAACGACTTCCTGCAGCCCGGCACGCAGCAGGTGGCGGCCGGCTACTGCATCTACGGCCCGCAGACCACCCTGGTGCTCACCGTGGGCAACGGTGTGGCCATGTTCACGCTCGACCGCGAGCAGGGCAGCTTCGTGCTCACGCAGGAAGACATCCAGATTCCGGCTGACACCAAGGAATTTGCCATCAACATGAGCAACATGCGCCACTGGGACGAGCCCGTGAAGCGCTACATCGACGAGTGCCTGGCCGGCAAGGAAGGCCCGCGCGGCAAGGACTTCAACATGCGCTGGATTGCCAGCATGGTGGCCGACGTGCACCGCATTCTGATGCGCGGCGGCGTATTCATGTACCCGTGGGACAAGCGCGAGCCCGAGAAGGCCGGCAAGCTGCGCCTGATGTACGAGGCCAACCCCATGAGCTGGCTGATCGAGCAGGCCGGCGGCGCCGCCACCAACGGCAAGCAGCGCATTCTGGAGCTGCAGCCGACCAAGCTGCACGAGCGCGTGAGCGTGCTGTTGGGTTCGCGAAACGAAGTTGAGCGTTTGACGCAGTACCACGCCGAGAAGGCATAAAACTGTGGGTATAATCTGAGGCTTCGCCGGTGTAGCTCAGTCGGTAGAGCAGCTCATTCGTAATGAGAAGGTCGGGTGTTCGATTCATCTCTCCGGCACCAATTAAAAAGCCCGCTATCCAAAAGGTAGCGGGCTTTTTCGTTTCTGCTTCAACTAGGCCTGCTGTAGCCACAAAACGCTCCCTAAGACGAAACCACCCCAAAAAACGCCGCTGCAGCAGCCGACCTCATCATCAAGAACACCTACCGCACGCTCATGACGCGCGGCATGAAAGGGTGTTACGTCTACTGCAGCGACGAAGAGACCGCGCTCTACTTTCGCGACCGGCTGTCACCCGGTGCGCCTGCCGCGGTCTTCACCAAGCCTTGAAAAGATCCTTCAGATCAGCGACGGGCGCTGGCGCTCGCCGGCTGAGGGGCTCCTTCAGGCTTGGCTAGTGGCCGATCCATCGCGTTGAGCCGCTTCAACAGCTCCTGGGCGAGCCGGGCAACATCGTCCGCCAGGTCGGACGCGATCCACATGATGTTGTCCCGGTGCCGCTCCCCTATTCCCTCGAACCACTCGCTCCAGTCGCCGTAGCAGCAACTCAGCAGAGATTGCATTTGGGTCAACTTGTTCTCAAGAATGTCCAACGCGTCCGGGCCCTCGGCGGGGTCGTTGGGGGTGGGCGAGTTTTGCCCGGCGATAATTTGATCAGCCATTTGGTGTGCTGCCTTTCCAAAGAATTGCACATTGATTGGTCAGACGGCCATGGTGTTAGCGCACCTTGGCCGTCGCCTCTTCTCACTTTTGCCTCACATCGACACCGCTGCGATGTGCATCGGTGTCACGCCGTGAGGCGCGGCGGTCATCAAATGTAGGGAGAGAAACGCTGCATTGGAAGCCTGGTGCTGCGAACAAATGCGCTTCTGCGCAACTTTGCCCGCATCCGCAAAGCCAAACAAAATAGCCGTCTGCGGCGACGAGAAATCGACATGCAAGACCCGCTCATCAGATCCGGCATCGGGCTACCGATCGCTTCATCGATCACGCCTTTGATGGCCTCTTCGCTCGGCCCGGCGCTCAGGCGCTGGCGCCTGCTCCACCGCGTGAAGCAGGCGCACGCGGCGCAGCTCTTCAACGTGAACCAGTCGACCATCTCCCGCTGGGAGTCCGGCGCGCAGGCGATGGAGCCGGCCGAGCGCGCGACGGCCGAGCAGCTGCTGTCGGCCCGGCTCGACGCGGCTGCCGACCACGCGCTGGCCCGGCTGGTGGGCGAGAGCCCGCGCGCGGTGCACCTGGTGTGCGACATCACGCACCGCCTGCTGGCCTGCTCCGCGCGCAGGCAGGCCGAGTTCGGCGCGCCGCTGTCCACGCTGCTGGGCCGCTCGCTGTGGCGCTATGCCACGGCCGAGATCGCGGGCAAGGAGGCGATGCTCGAGCGCATCGGCTGGCGCGACGCGCTGGCGCCGCCGTCGCTGGAGTTCGCCACGGGCACCAACGGATCGGCGCTGGTGCCCATCGTGCCCAGCGTGTGCCGGTGGACGCGCATGACGCTGTCCGATGGCACGTCGGCGCGGCTGGTCGAAACACTGGACGAAACGCCGCCCGCGCCCTCGCTTCAATGACCCGCGCACCCGTCGCGCTCGCTGCACGCATGGCCTTGGGCAGGGCCCTCGCCCTGGCGTTTGCGCTCACCCTGGCCTTCGCGTTCCCGCCCGCTGCCGCGGCCGCCAGGCCCCTCCCCTACGACCCCGCCATCGTCACGCTGCAGGGCACGCTGCTCTCCGCCGACGGCATGACGCCCGATGGCGTGAAGCTCAAGTTTCCGGCGATACGGCTGGCCGAGCCCATCGCCGTTGCCGAAGACGCGCCGCGCGACTGGCCCGCCGAACATGGCGTGGTGCTGCTGCACATGGCGCTGGACCCCGCGAACATGGCCGCGTTCAAGCGCCTGAAAGGCCAGCGGGTGCAGGTGCGGGGCAAGCTCTTTCATGCGGACAACGGCAACCACCAGACGAGCGTGCTGGTCTTTGCGGTGTCGATCGCACCCGCGAAGTAGCCGCCCGGTCAGTGACCATGTAGCGGGCCATGTAACGGGCCATCTAGCGCACCAGCACGCATATCTCATGCGTGGACATCGCCCCGCCGCCTGCCTACGATGCCCGGCGATGAACACCGAGACACTCAAGGGCAAGCTCGCCTTCCTGCGCGAGGCGGAAAAACTCAAGGACGTGCTGCGCAGCGGCCACACCTCTTCAGGCCGCGCCGAGAGCACGGCCGAGCACAGCTGGCGGCTGTGCCTGATGGCGATGGCCTTCGCCGAAGAGCTGGCGCCGCTCGACCTGCTGAAGGTGCTCAAGCTGTGCGTGGTGCACGACCTGGGCGAGGCGATCAACGGCGACATTCCGGCCATCAGCCAGGCCGCGCACCCCGACAAGGGCGCGCGCGAGCGCCACGACCTGCTCACGCTGATGGCGCCGCTCCAGCCACCCGGCGAGGCATCGCTCGGCCTGCACGGCGAACTGCTCGCGCTGTGGGACGAGTACGACGCCGCCACCACGCCCGAGGCCCAGGCGGTGAAGGCGCTCGACAAGCTGGAGACGATGCTGCAGCACAACCAGGGCGCGAACCCCGCGGACTTCGACTACGCCTTCAACCTGGGCTACGGCCGCAAGCACACGGGGACCACGCCGCTGTTCAGCGCGCTGCGCGAGCTGGTCGATGCGGACACGCGGCGGCGCATGGCGCCCCTGCGCGGCCAGGGGGCCAGTCGATAGCCGGTCGATAGCCGGTCGGCAAATCGGTCGATAAATCAGTCGACAACTCAGTCGCAGAACGCCGCAAGGCCCATGCCCCGGTCCGCGGCGCGCGAGAGCATGTCGTGCATGGCCTTGAAGGCGGCGGCCTGCCCGCGGTGGCTGGCCAGCGTGCCGGCCTTGGCGATGAACATCTCCAGCATCCTCACCACCTGCGTGGGGCTCAGCAGCGAGTCGTCGAAGTACCGCAGGTTCAAGCCTGCCTGGCTGCACGCATCGAACAGCGCGGCCAGCGAGCCGTGCGCGTCGAAGTCGATGGCGCCCGCGCGCTCCAGGCCGCGCGGGTCCTTGGGCATGTGCGTGCGCGAGGGGTCGATGAAATAGATGTCGAGCATGGCGCGCCGCCGCTCAGCAGCATGTTCGAGGGGAATGGGAGCCGGGTCCAGCGGCTGCCATCGCGATGCCACCCGCAGCCCCGGCCGGCGACTGCGTACAGCTCGATGGCACTGAGGCATGCATAAAAAATCAGCGCTCGCGCTGCGCCCGGGCTACTCGTAGCAACCGCGTGCCAGCAGCGTGACGCGGTAGATGCGGTCTTCAAGAAAGCTGTGCAGCACGTGCACGTCGCACAGGTCGGTGCGCCACAACTGGTAGCCGTCGTCCTCGTCCAACACCTGCCTGACCAGTTGCCCCGCAGCCTTCGCGGTTGCCACGTCGAGGGGGTCGCTCATCTGCAGGCCCCAAGGCAAGGGGCCCGCATAGCCGCTGCTCTGAAAATCCAGGTCGGCTCTGTAGCGCACGCCGCTCAGGCAGGGTTGGCGGGTGCGCGGTGCTTCGGGTATGAAGTCCGCCATGTCGGCACCGGGCTTGAAATAGAGCTCCATGCCGAGCTGCTCGGAGTAGTCGGCCTCGCCGTACTCGGCAATCTCACGCGCTTTCTCGCCGAGCGAAAAGATGTCGAACCGCGCATCGCCTCGCAGCTCGTCGAGCGGCCGGCCGAAGTGTTCTGCGAACTGCTCTGGCGATGGCACCGCGCTTGCCAGCACCGGCGTTACGCGGGGCGGAGTCAATGTCACCAGCTTGAGCCGGCCGGTGCCCTGCTCAAAGCTCGCGTCCACTTCGGCATCCGCAAGAGGCCATCGCGCCTTCGAGACCTTCAAGCCCACGCGCCACATTTCCGCGGGCGAGCCCAGTCGCTGCAACACATCGCCCACCATCTCGTCCGCTCGGAACGACAGAGGCAAGGTGCCCGCGTACGGGGACCATTGCGAATTGAAATGCAGCATCAGCGTGACCCGGCTGAGTATCAAACTGCCCTGGCTGCGAGGCGGGCCGTATCGCGCCTCGTAGCGATCGGCATCGGTGAAGAACAAGTAGATGCCCAACCCCGGATTCACGAGCGAAAGGCGATGGTCGGCGCGGGCCTTCTTCAACGCCTCCTGGTCCAGCCATTCGCGTTGCTCCCAGCCCTCGATCAGTGCTTGCACCGGCGCACTCTCCCAGGCGTGCCCCAGCAGATGGTTGCTTGCCTGCAAGGCGTGAGCCTGGTTGTTCATTTGCGACGCCGGGGCATGCACGCCTTTACTTGAACGGGAGGGTGATCGACACGATCTTCACCGCGCCGTCGTCCCTGTACCTGGCACGCATCTGAAAGCCGTCCTTGAGCCATTGGTCCCACTCGATGACGTCGTCCTCTTCCTCGGTGCGCGCGGGCGTGCCGAACTCTCGAAGTGCGTCTTCGCGGGTCGCGACGGGGCCGGTGCTGAACGGAATCGGCCCGGTGTAGGGCGTGAAGGTCTTGCTGCCGGCGACATAGGCAAACACGGCCACCAGAATGGCTTCGCCGGCGTCCTTGGGTTCGGCATAGGTCCTGATGTAGTCCTCTCGCTCGTTGAAGGTCAAGGACAGGCCCTGCGCATGAAACTCCATGCCCTCCACACCTTGCGAGCGAAGCTTTTTCATGGAAAGAGAAGAGATGCTCCCGCCGGCGGACTTCATCAGTTCCGCGAGTCCGGCGTTCAGCTCGGAGCATCCAATGAAGGGCAACAGTTCGGTCAATGTCATGGTGTGTTTCCTGTTTTCATTCATCGACGGATTTCATGATTTTCTTCAACCATTTCTTCCATTCGCCGTGCGTCATTTTCGTGATCTCGTCGGCCGCCTTTTTGTAGGCCCCTTTGCAGCCGGGGTCGTACTTGTCGATGGACTCGAGAATCTTGTCCGTGTTCTCCTTGGCCGCTCGCTGCAGGTCTTGCATGTCCCTGTCGGGGCGCTTCAGGCCGTCGATCTTCTGGTGCTGCCGACCACCGTAGGTTTCGCTGTGCTTCTGGTGGAGCTCGCCCGGGATCGCAATGGTCGGCGCATTTTCGACGATGGCCGCGATCTCAAGGGCATTCAGGGCTTCGCCCTTGACCTCGCGAGCAGCCCTGAGCAGCGCCTCCTTGGAAGGCACATGATCCCAGTTCACGCCCGCGTTGTCGTGGTTGTTGCGGTCCTTGTAGGGGCCTTTCTGTCCGCACTTGGGCTTTGGCTTGGGCTTCTTCTTGACCTGGGTGTCCTTCTTCTTGGAGCCACCCGACTCGGCCTTTGAAGCGGCCTTCTTTTCCGCCGCTTCCTGCGCCGCTTTTTCGGCCGCGGCCTCCGCGGCTTCCTTCTCGAGCTTCTCTTTCGCAATGCGCTCCGCGAGCAGCTTCTCGGCCTGCTTGATCCCGGCGCGCTCGCCGCCTTTCAACGCCCCCTTGATCGCCACCTTGCCCGCCTTGGCGGCGATGCCGCCGCCGGGCACCAGGTTGGCCGCCGCCGACGCGCCGGAGATCGCGGCATTCGCGTAGTCGCCTTCGGCCGCGTAGATGGCCGCGTTGGCACCATCCGAAAAAATACCCACCACCGGAATGACGCCGCCGATGTCGAGCACCGTGTGCGTGACCGAACTGCCCCAGCTGCTCCACCAGCTCTCTTCCTTCGGCGTCTCGGGCTTCACCTCGGGGTTGGCCTGCTGCGCCTTGGCGGCGGTCGAGGGGGTTTCGCCGACCACGGTGCCCAGGGTGTTGCCGTTGGCGTTGGTGCCGGGCTTGCGCGGCTTGAGCTCGGGCAGTTCGAGCGTGGGCTTTTCCTGCCGCAGCGCCTCGTACTGTTCGTGCGACATGTTCCAGGTGTTCTGCGCCGGCCCCAGGTCGGACGGAAAGTACAGCAGCGACACCGAGTCGGCGTGGTTGTAGCCCACCAGCCGCCCGCCATTGCCGACCGACCTGCTGAACGCGGGAGCGATGTCCACCGTGACGGCCATGCGCGCTACTTTCCGTTCATCCAGAACAGGTCGTCGTGGCGCACGAGCAGCTTGCCCTCGGCGCGCACGGTGCGGCTGTGGTCCTTGGGGTAGCACTTGCCCTGCACGGTGCCGCTCTTCACGCCCTTGGCGGCACCGGCCGCGTCGCCGATGGTGGTGGGCACCACGCTCATGTCGTAGACCACCACCGGGTGCCCGTTGGCGCGCACGCTGCTGGCCACCGCGGTGGTGCTCGCCAGCTGCGCGGTGACCGGATACGGCACGGGCGGAATGGCGCTCCCCATCGGGGTCTTGCACACGTCAGGCGCCAGGCTCACGACACGCCAGCTGCCCTGCTTGCGGGCGGCGACGTTGGCGGTCATGCCACGGGCTCCATCGCACCCGGTGCGGCGGCCGCGTGCGGCGCGGGGCGAACCAATGGCGCGGCGGGGTCGGTCTCGAAGCGCGTCTCGACGACCCGCACGGGCGCGTCCGACGGGATCCACACGCGGTGCACCAGCGACAGCGTCATGGCCTGCGCATCGACGAGCAGCGTGTCGGTCACCATGGGCAGGGGCAGGAGCGCGCCGTTTTCCAGCCGCAGCAGCACCAGCGCGCGGTGCCCGGGCAGCGTGACGCGCAAGTGGCCGTCGGGCGTCGATGCCGGCTCGCTCAGGTTCCACAGCTCGATGCATGCATCGGGCGGCAGGTAGGGCACCTGCTGGTCGGCGGGCGCGGCATTCCAGTAGCCGAAGTCGAGGTCGTGCGGCAGCCAGGGGTGGCGCTGCGCGAGCCAGGCATCGTCGTAGGTGCCGGCCAGCGCCAGCCGCGGCGCCCAGGCCCGGCCCACCACGCCCAGGCCGGCCGGCGCGCGACCGTAGCCCCTGGCGGTTTCTGCCATGGCCCGCGCGTCCAGGTCGGTGCCGGCATGTGTGGCGAGCAGGGGCTGATGCATGCGCTCGTGCGCGAATTCGATGCGCGGCGCCGGCATGCGCTCGATGTCGGGCAGGCCGGCGTGGCGCGCCTGCTCGATGGCGCGGCGGTCCAGCCACCCCTGGCCGAGGGGGTTCGAAAAGCACACCTCGTTCAGCAGCGGCGGCGCGTCGTCGCGCGCACCGGGCTTGCGCAGCAAGGTGCGGCCGCCAAACGCGTGCTCCCATCGCATGTCCAGGCTCAGCATGGGCTCGCTGGCGGTGCGCGCCCATTCGCGCCCGTTGCGCAGGTAGAAGAGCGACGGACCGCTCACGCGCAACCGCTTGTCGAGCACGGCGCGCGGCACGGCCTGCGCGCTGGCACGCTGGCGCTCGTCGTCCCACGCGGCTTGCTGCTGCGAGGTGAGCCGTGCGCCCGGGTGCAGGGGCCGGGGCGGCTCAGGGGCCCGCACCCACTGGCGGCCGGCCGTCACCTTCACGCGCACGTCCCATTCGCTTGCCGCCACGCCGTGGGGCGCATGGGCGGTGGCATTCACGATCACGTCGCAACGCGGCTTGCAGGGTGCGAGATCGCTCTCTTCGCGCGGGCTCGACGCGCCCTCCTCGCCCCAGTAGGCGTCGGCCATTGCCAGCGGCACGGGGTCGTCGTCGTTCACTTCGGCCGCCCACGCGCCCCGCGCATCCTGCACGAGCCGGTAGCCCACCTTCATCGCGACCACCCGGTACTCGCGGTCGCTGGGCGTGGCCGCGCGAAAGCACAGGGCGTCGAAGGGCGTGAGATTGCGGAACTCCACGGTGCGTGTCTTCTTCGTGGGGTCAGTTGAGGTCGATGTCCTTGCCGCTCACCTGCACGGGCCCGCTCGCGGAGAAATCGAAGGACGAGCCGTTGATGGTCACCACGCCCTGCGAGGTCATGACCAGCGAGCTCTTGCCGCACACCAGCTCGATGCGCTCGCCGGCCTGCAGCGTCAGCGTCTTGCCCACATCCACCCGCTTGGACAACCCCACCTGCTCCGTCTGCATCAACGCCACCGTGGTGTTCATCGCCGCGCCCACCGACACCTGGTAGCCCAGCCCGATGGTCAGCGCCTTGGCCAGGCCGATGGTCTCGGCCTTGGCCAGCGCCACGGTTTCCATCTTCGCGCCGCCCACGGTCACGCTGCGGTGCTCGCCGATGTGGATGGTTTCGTTCAGCCCCACGGTCTCGGTGCGGTTCATGCCGATGCCGATGGTCTCGTTCAGGTCGACGCGCTCGGTGCGGTTCTTGTGCACGGTGATGCGCTCGTCGAGGTCCACGGTCTCGGTGCGGTTCTTGTGGATGGTGATGGTCTCGTTGCCGTCCACGGTCTCGGTGCGGTCGTTGTGCACCGTGATGGTTTCGTCGTGGTCCACGGTTTCGGTGCGGTCGTGCTTCACGTGCACGGTCTCGTCGTGGTCCACCGTCTTGCTGCGGTCGTGGCCCACCCAGTGGGTCTCGTCGTTCTCGACCTCGATGTCCTGGTTGCGCTCGGCGTGCAGCCACAGCTGCTCGGCGCCCTTCTTGTCCTCGAAGCGCAGCGCGTTGGCGTTGGCGTCGCTCGCGCCTTCGCTGCTGCGCGTGAGCAGGCCGCTTTGCGTGGCGTTGGCCGGCAGCGCCCACGGCGGCATGTTGTCGGCGTTGTAGACGCGGCCGGTGACGATGGGGCGGTCGGGGTCGCCATGCTCGAAGTCGACGATCACCTCCTGCCCGATGCGCGGTATCTGGATGCCCCCGAAGTTGGTGCCGGCCCAGGGCGACGACACGCGCACCCAGCAGGAGCTGTTCTCGTCCTTGCTGCAGTAGCGGTTCCAGTGAAAGCTGAGCTTCACGCGGCCGTACTCGTCGGTCCATATCTCGCGGCCCGCGGGGCCGGTGACGATGGCGGTCTGCGGGCCGGTGGTGCGCGGGCGCGGCACGGCGGGCGCGGCGCAGCGGAACACCTTGCTGCTGGGAATGACCTCGAAGTCGACCCGGCACTCGAAGGCCTGCTGCCCGCTGGCGTCGCCAATGTCCTGCACCCGCAGGTGCGCGTCGGTCACCAGGTACTCGCGGTTGGACTCGTTCTGCGGATGCCGCTCCAGCGTGAGCAGGCAGCCCGGCACCACGGCGCGCAGGTTGCCCGAGCCGCTGGCGCGCTCGCCCTGGCTGCCCTGCTCTTCCATGCGCGTGCGCACCAGCTGCTCGCCCTCGGACTCGACCACGTAGTCGCCCGGCCAGCCGTAGCGCTCCTGCGTGTTCTGCGCGGTCTTGCGCGGCATGGCGCTCACCTGCTGCAGGCGGGCCTTGGGCCGCTTGAAGTCGAAGTCGTCGGTCACCCAGCGGCCGCTCTGCAGCGTTTCGCAGGCGTTGAAGCGATCGCAGTGCTCTTCGCGCACCGTGTCTTCGGCGCCGTGGAAGGGCACCTTCTGGTACGCCGCGTTGGCGTAGGGCTGGTGCGCGGCCATGTCGTCGACGATCACCATCCGGTGGCTGCCGTCGGCGTGCGCGAAGAAGTAGTACAGGCCCCACTCGTGCAGCAGCCGCGCGATGAAGTCGTGGTCGCTCTCGCCGTACTGAACCTGGAACTCGCGCGGCGGGTAGCTGCGCGAGGCCTTGATCTCGTGCGCGAAGTCGTAGTCGCCCAGCACCTCGGCCACGATGTCGAGCACGCTCTTGTTCTGGAAGATGCGGTAGTCGCTCGTGCGCGTGGCCAGCGTGAGCCAGGGCTCGATGACGGCCTCGTACAGCGCGCGCCGGCCCTCCAGCCGCAGGAAGCGCACGCGCGTGACCAGGCCCGAGATGTGGCGCTTCTCTTCCCCCGCGCCGGGCCGCCCGTCGAGCACCAGGTGCACGGTGAACGCCTGGCCCACCAGCTGCTTGATGTCGACATTGGCCGCCTGCCGCTCGTTGAAGCCGGCCTGGTCGGGCGTGCCCAGGGTGACGGTGTAACGAAACAGGCTGCCCAGGCCTTCGTCGCCCTCGATGGCGATGGGCTCCAGCGCCGGTTGGCCGCCCAAGGTCGGCATCGCGGCCGACGACGCGGTCAGGACGCGAACGGACTGCGCGGCGCCTGGTGGCATGACACTCTCCCTGGTATTCGAATCGACTTGCGAATGGCACAGGCGCGCGCAGCAAGCGACGCCTGCGGCGTTGCCATGCAAAGTGCCTGTGCGGTTGCGTGAATGCGCGGCTAGGAGGCGCGCGTGTGTGTGCTTGCGCGCTCCCCGTTGTTGTCGTTCTTGCCGCGCTGCGCGCGCCTTCCCTCTTCTGCCGTTCCCTGTGGCCTCTTCGGCCTCTTTGGCCCCTTTGGCCTCTTCGGCTCCTTTGGCCCTGCGCGTCCTCTTGCGGGTGCAAGAGGACCGCCGCAGCGGGGTCAGGCTTCCTTGTTTTCCTTCAGGTTCCAGCCCAGCACCGTCTCGGCGCCCTTGCCGCCCTTGTCGGTCTGTTCCCAGTACTGCTGCTTCACCTTCGCGGCCTGGAAGGCGTACTGCACGAACACCGCGTCGGAGCCTTGCTCGGCGGTGTACTGCACCGAAGTGACCAGCACTTCTTCGAGGGTGACGCGGGTGTATTCGATCTGCGAGCCGCCGGCCTTGCACACCGACACCTCGACCTTGGCCAGGTGCTTGCCGCTGGCGCAGTTCTTCAGCACGGAAGGCGCGGCCTTGTCGATGCGCGCGAGCACTTGCAGGTCGTTGAAGCTGGCCTTGCCCACGCCGCCTCCGCCGCCGCTCACCATGTTGCCGGGTTGGGTCGCGCCCCAGGCGAAGGACTTGATGTCGCTCCACTCCTTGTGGTTCGCGTCCTTCGATTCGCCGCCTGCGCCTTCGACGCGCATGAACATGTCTACTGCCATGAAATCAACTCCCTCAGTTGTTGCGTGTCCGCTCGGACACTGTGAAAACCAGCCACCAACCAACCACGTTTGCCTGCAGGATGACGGCCGCGAAATAAACTTTGATGACACCCGGGCGCTGGTGACACAGCGGGGCCGGGATATTTCTCAAGAGCAACGCTTTCGCGCTACATCGCACCTTCGAATCCATTCTTGCCCACTGTGCGTTCGATCAAACGGCGACACAGCGTCTGCAAGGCGCCCGATTTTTAACAAACTTTTTGCAATTGATCGACAGCTTTCGCAGATCTTTTTTGTCGATCTCTTCACGCCACGCGCCAAACAAGACAATAAGTTTTAAGTTGATGCATCGCCCGACGAGGCAATGAGACAAAGGCTTCTTTGGCGATGACTTCGGCGCGGGTCTTCGGGCGCGCGAGGCTCGAACCTTAGGCGAGGGGTATTCGCGCAGCCAGTGCCGAAGGTCATGCGCAAAAAGCACTACAGGCCCCGCGCGGGGGCCTGCAGTGCAACTGAAAAAAGCAAGGTGCTCAGCGGCGCGCCACGTCCACCACGGCCTTGGCGAACACCTCGGGCGCTTCCTGCGGCAGGTTGTGGCCGATGCCGCCGGTGGCCGTGCGGTGCTCGTAGGGGCCCGAGAACTTCTTCGCGTAGGCGGCGGGCTCGGGGTGCGGCGCGCCGTTGGCATCGCCTTCGAGCGTGATGGTGGGCACGCCGATCACCGGGGCCTTGGCGAGCCTGTCTTCCAGCGGCTGGTACCTGGCCTCGCCCTCGGCCAGGCCGAGGCGCCAGCGGTAGTTGTGCACGGTGATGACCACGTGGTCGGGGTTGTCGAGCGCGGCGGCGCTGCGATCGAAGGTGGCGTCGTCGAGCGCCCACTTGGGCGACGCGGTCTGCCAGATGAGCTTGGCGAAGTCGTGCCGGTTCTTCTCGTAGCCCGCGCGACCGCGCTCGGTGGCGAAGTAGTACTGGTACCACCACTGCAACTCGGCGGCGGGCGGCAGCGGCGTCTTGCCGGCCTCCTGGCTGCCGATGAGGTAGCCGCTGACCGACACCAGCGCCTTCACGCGCTCGGGCCACAGCGCGGCCATGATGCAGGCCGTGCGCGCGCCCCAGTCGCAGCCGGCGACGGTGGCGGTCTTGATCTTCAGCGCGTCCATCAGGGCAATGATGTCCACCGCCACCACCGATTGCTGGCCGTTGCGCGCCGTGTCGGCCGACAGGAAGCGCGTGCTGCCGTAGCCGCGCAGGTAGGGCACGATCACCCGGAAGCCCGCGGCGGCCAGCAGCGGCGCCACGTCGACGAACATGTGGATGTCGTAGGGCCAGCCGTGCAGCAGGATCACCGGCTCGCCGGTGGCGGGGCCGGCCTCGTAATAGCCGACGTTGAGCGAGCCGGCATCGATGCTCTTCAAGGGCTCGAGGCGGCGCAGCGGGACTTGCGCGTTCTTCGGTGCGGAGGCACCCGACGACTGGGCGAAGGCAGGCAGGCCCACCGCGAGCTGGGCGGCGGCCACGCCGAGCGCGGCGGTGCCGAGGAACGAGCGGCGGGGGAGCTGGAAGGGAGCGGACATGGGGATCTCCTTTTTGCGTGGCAAGAGTTCGCGGTTGAACAGCGTTGAACAGTGTTGAACGGGGTTGAAGGGCGGTCGATGCCTTGCTCGTGAGTGACACGTGCAAGCGTTGCAGCGACTGACGGCCGCGATCTTCTTCCCCTGGCCGCCGAAGAACCGGCGTTTCGTATCGCTGTGTATCGACGGGGGTTTTGCAGACACTAAATTTCATTCCGCAGGACCGAGGCGGCCCGGCCGCGCGAAGTTCATCGGTGGCCCGCTGCGTGCATCCACGTCTTTCGCCGCAACGAGAATGCGGCCTTCCGCAGCATCGACAGACGTTCACACCCATGCCCCTGCCAACGACCTTCATCCATCGCATCGCCTTCGCGGCGCTGGTTCTCTGCGCGGGCACGCCGTGCCTTGCCGCGAACCCGACTGCGCAACAACAGCAGCAACAACAGCAACAGCAACCCCAGGCAGCGACGCCCGGCGTTGCCAAGGCAGCGCCCGGCACGCCCGTGCCCGCCGGCTCGCCGCAGGCCGGACCCATTCACTTCCAGTTCGCCATCTACTACGCCAAGCCCCCGGCCACCGACCCGATGGCCGCGTTGCGCAGCCGGCTCGCCAAGCTGGGCGGCCCCAAGCTGCTGGGCGCCATGCCCACGCCCGCGCAGGCGACCGAGCCCGTGGTCTTCGCGAACTGGAACACCACCACCGTGCTGCAGGACTACCGCGCGCCCAGCCTGGAGATGCTGCAGCGCTTCGGCCGCGGCCTGTCGCGCGAGCAGGCCGAAGCCCTGCAGAAGGCCGACCGCGCGCTGGTGCTCGACTTCGCGCACCCCGCGCAGCAGTCGTCCGCCGCCATGCTGAAGGCGCTGCAGTTGGCGCAGCAGGTGGCGCGCGACACCAACGGCCTGCTGTGGGACGAGGAAACGCGCGAGGTCTTCACGCCCGACGCGTGGCAGGCGCGGCGCATCGACTCGTGGTCGGGCAACGTGCCCGACATGGCGAAGCAGACCATCATTCACGCCTACCGCAGCGACACGCTGGTGCGCGCCATCACGCTGGGCATGTCGAAGTTCGGGCTGCCCGACGTGGTGGTGAGCGACTTCGCATGGTCGAGCAACCGCGCCATGGGCAACCTGGTGAACACCTTCGCGCAGGCGCTGGGCGAAGGCGCCACGCTGCCGCGCGCCGGCCAGTACGACCTGGACGTGCGCGCGCTGCGCCTCGCCGCCGCGCGCGACCCGCTGCTGGCCAACCTGAAGCCCAACGCCAGCGCCACGGCGAAGCTCTCCCTGGTCACCGGCAAGTGGGAAGACGGCGACCCGCGCAACCGGCTGTACGAGATTCGCTTCGACCGCTACGCCGGCCCCGACCGCTATGCGCAGCAGACGGCCATGCTGGTCGCGGCCTTCGGCACCGACGAAGACGCGGTCACGCGGCTGAAGCACAACGACGAGTTGCGCGCGGCCAGCAAGGCGGCCAATGCCCAACTGCCCCAGCTGCGCGACGCCTTTGCCAAGGGCTTGCAGCCCGGCGAATACATCCTGGTGAAGGCGCCCTTCGCCACGCGCGACGGAGGCAACGAATGGATGTGGGTGGAGGTCGCGAAGTGGAACGGCGACACCATCGAAGGGCTGCTGAAGAACGAGCCGGTCGACGTGCCCAGCCTGCACGCGGGCCAGATGGTGAAGGTGTCGCAGGCCAAGGTGTTCGACTACGCGCGCAGGCACCCTGACGGGCGTGAAGAAGGCAACGAGACGAGCAAGATCATCCAGCGCATGCAAGGAGCAAAGAAGTGAATACCGTGACGAACGTCAGCCGGCAGCGGCTCTACCTGTTGGTGATAGCTATCGCCGTGCTTGCCGGGTGCTGGATCGCGCCGATCTACAAGCCCGCGCAAGAACAAGTCGAAGCCGGACTGAAGCGCGCACTGACCACCTTTGCCGCTGCGCGTGCGATCGGCGCGGTCGTTTCGGTCGCACAAGGCACTCAAGTCGAGGCCACGCCAGCGGGGGTCGGTGTGAGCTTTGCGCCGGGGCAAGCACTGAAGCCGCTGAATGAACTCCTCGAGCAGTTCGCAGCGGTCATGCTGGCAGTCAGCGTTTCGTTCGGCATTCAACTCACCCTGCTGAAGATTGGCGCCCACCACCTGATGCCCTGGATCGTGAGCGGCATAGCGGTAGTCTGGTTCATGTGGCGTTGGCAGTTCGGACGTTCGCCACGCTGGCTGCAATCGCTCCTGATCGGGGTATTGCTGGTGCGCTTTGCGGTCCCGCTGAGTGCCATGGCGAGTGAAGGCATCTATCGCACATTCATGGCCAGCGACTACCAAGTCGCGCTGTCGGACATCGAGCGATCACCCACCAGCGTCGTCGAGGCCACAAAGGAAGTGCCTGTGGCGAAGGAAAGCTTGAGAGAACGCATCGCGCGTTGGTTGATGAAGCCAGCCGACCTGAAGGCCACATACGACTCGATCGCGAAGTCTGCCTCCGACTGGGCCGAGCGCATCGTGAAGCTCATCGCCCTCTTCGTGCTGCAGACCATCGTGCTGCCGCTGGTGTTCCTGTTCGCGGCGTGGCGGCTGGCGCGGGCCGCGATACGGGAGCCGATGGTTCGCGGGGCGGTCGCCTAGCGGCCTGCGGCGCAAGCAAGCATCAGCCGCACACGTTGCGCCCTTCCGGCGAGCCGCGCAGCCGGTTCAGGAAGGCCAGCTGCACCTTCGCGGTTTCGCTGCCCTGCACGGCCGCGCGGTGCATCCACTCTCGCGCCTCGCAGCGGTCGGCCTGCACGGCCGGACCGTACAGCGTGGGGCCGCTCAGCAGCACCATGCCGAGCATTTCCTGCGCCTCGGCGCTGCCCTCTTCGGCGGCCTGCCGGAGCAGTTCGAGCATGCCGCGGTAGTCGCGGTCGGCCTGCGCCTCGAGCGCCATCTGAAAGCGCTGCTCCGCCTGTATCTGCGCGCTGGCGTCGGACGGGTTGGCCGCGAACAGCGCGGCCACCAGGCACAGCAGGCCCGAGAGGCAGATGCGCCAGCGCAGCGACCAGCTGGCAATCTGATTGAGTTCGGATGACATCGTCGGTTCTCCACGAATGAGGTGAACGACATGGTCTCGCGGGCTCGCGCTTCGCGGAAGCTGGAATTGGCGCAGCCTGCCTCAGCGGCTGGCTGAGGCCCGGCCTGCTGTGTTCATGCAGGGCTCAGAACAGCGACAGCACCGCCGCGTTCACCACGTAGCCGCCCACCGTCAGGAACACGAACAGCAGCGCCCCCAGCTTCAGCGGCTGCACCCCGGCGCGGCGCAGGCTCGCGACGCTGGTGCGCAGGCCCATCGCGGCCATGGCGGTGGCCAGCAGCAGGGTGTCGAGCTGCACCAGCCCCGCCACCAAATCACGCGGCAGCACGCCCAGCGAATGCACCGCGCTCACCGCGATGAACAGCACCGCGAACCACGGCACGCGCACCTGGCTGCAGCATTGCCGGAAGCCGGCCGCGCCCTGCGTGGCCGCACCCCTGAACGATGCGGCGGCCTGGAACGACAGCACCATCAGGAACGGCGCCAGCATCATCACGCGCAGCATCTTCTCGACCACCGCCGCGTTGGCCGCCGCGGGCCCGATGGCATCGCCCACCGCCACCACCTGCGCCACCTCGTGGATGGTCGAGCCCGCGAACAGGCCGAAGGCATGCTCCGACAGCCCCAGGTACGGGAACACCAGCGGGTAGGCCACCATCGACAGCGTGCCGAACACCACCACCGTGGCCACCGCGACGGACACCTTGTGCTCTTCACCACGCACCACCGGTTGCGTGGCCATGACGGCCGCGGCGCCGCAGATGGCGCTGCCCGCGCCGATGAGCGCGGCCGTCTGCCGGTCGAGCCCCAGCCAGCGCGTGCCCACGTACAGCGCCACGCAGAAAGTGAGCGCCACCATGGCCGCGGCGATCAGCAGGCCGGGCCAGCCGACCGCGCCGATGTCGTGCAGTGAAATGCGAAAGCCGTACAGCACGATGCCCGCGCGCAGCAGCGTGCTGCGCGCGAAGTCCACGCCCGGCCCGGCCCGCTCGGCCACCGGCGCGAACACGGTGTTGCCCACCACCATGCCCAGCGCGATGGCCAACGTGAGCGCGCTCAGGCCCATCCGCACCATCGGCCCCCACTGCGCGAGCAGCGCCGCCACGCCCGCGAGCAGCAGGGCCAGCAGCACGCCGGGCCAGCGGGTGCGAAGAAAGGTGAAGCCCACGGAGGTGAAGCCCGAAAGCCCGGACAGCGAAGCGACGAATGACTGCATGGCCCCGAGGTTAGAAACTGGCAACCCATGAGTCAAAGACATAAACTTCACCGATGCATGAACTGAAGTTATGGCTATGAACCTGCACCTGCTGCGCCTCTTCGTCGCCGTAGCGGAGTCGGGCAGCTTTTCTCGCGCGGCCGAGAGCCTGTGGATCAGCCAGCCCGCGGTGTCCAAGGGCATTCGGGAGCTGGAGCACCAGCTCGACCTGACGCTGATCGAACGCGGCACCGGCAAGGGCTTCAGGCTGAGCGAAGCGGGGGCCTCGCTGCTCACGCATGCGCGCGGCATCTTCGCGATGGAGCGCGCCGCGCTCGACGACGTGCGCGCCCGCGTGGGCGTGCAGCGCGGCAGCCTCACCATCGGCGCGAGCACCACGGTGGCGAGCTACTGGCTGCCGCCATACGTGGCCGCCTTCTGCGCCGCCTACCCGGCGGTGGTGCCGCGCGTGACGGTGGGCAACACGCAGTGGGTGTGCGAGCAGCTGCTCGAATGCCGCATCGACATGGCGCTGGTGGAAGGCCGCGTGGACGACGAGCGCATCGAGGTGAACGAATGGCAGGCCGACCCGCTCACGCTGGTGGTCGCGCCCGATTCAGCGCTGCCGCGGCGCACAGTGTCGGCCGAGCTGCTGGGCCGGCAGAACTGGATCCTGCGCGAGGCGGGCTCGGGCACGCGCCAGGCCACCGAGGCGCTGTGCGCGGCCCACGGCATCGCCGCCCTGCCCTGGATGGAAATGGCCAGCAACGAGGCCATCGCCCGCACCGTGGCCAGCGGCGTCGGCATCTCGATGCTGCCGCGCGTGGTGGTGGCCGACATGCTGGCGCTGGGCACGCTGCGCGAGCTGAAGCTGGCGGGTGACGCGAGGCTGTCCCGGCCGCTCTACCGGCTGGCGCTGAAGAGCCGGCCGCTGGCACCCGCGGCGCTGAAGATGGCCGAGTTGCTGGACGCGGCGAAGCCCGGGCCCAGGCCCGCCCCCGCCCCTGCCCCCGCGCCTGCCCCTCAACGCACCCGCGCGCGCGTGAGCAAATAGTTCTGGTGCATCACGTTGCCGGAGAAATACGGCGCGGCCATCGCGTCGAACTCGTCGCGCAGCGCGGCCAGCTTCTGCGGGTCGGCGGCCAGGCTTTCGACCAGCTTCTGCATCGGGCCGATCGAGCGCTCCATGAACATGCGGAAGTGGTCGATGCTCAGCGCCGGGTAGTGCATGGTGCCGCGCTCGAAGAAGGGCGCGCCGAAGTGCGGCGCCAGCCGCTCGGTGACGGTGGCCGGGTTGCCCCATTGCGGCGGCGGCGAGGCCCCGGCCGGCGGGGGCGGCGAATTGCGCCCGACAAAGGCGAACATGCGGCCCACGAAGTGCTCCGGCGGCCAGGTCGCGAAGGCCACGCGCCCGCCGGGCCTGAGCACGCGGCGCATCTCGGCAATGGCCACCTCGGCACGCGGCGCGAACATGTGGCCGAACTGGCTGAGCACGACGTCGAAGGAGGCATCGGGGTACGGCAGCTGCTCCGCGTCGCCCTCGGTCCACTCGATGTCCTCGTGGCGCGAGATGTGGGCGTTGTCGCGCGCCAGTGCCAGCAGCTCGGGCGTCAGGTCGAGCCCCGTCACCTTGGCGCCGCGGCGCGCGGCCGTGATGGCGACCACGCCGGTGCCCGTGCCCACGTCGAGCACCGCCTCGCCGGGCTCGACCTGCGCGAAGCGCACCAGGTGGCCGGCCACCGGCGGCGTGAACATGGCGGTGGGCGCGAAGGTCGACCACATCTGCCGCTGGCGCTGCTTGAACTCAGCGAATGGATCCTGGCTCATGTCGCCCTCCGTGCCGGCCGCGAGGCTGCGGACGTGGGCAAACTCTAGGCCCGGCGCCGGCGCGCGCATAGGCACGGCGCGAAAGAAGCGTAACGCGATGCCTGCGCGGCGGGTGCCATGGGCACCACCGGCACCGCGCTCAGCAGCAGCGGCCCTTGCCCGCGCCGTACCGCGCCTCGAGCCGCTCGCGGAAGAAGGCCTCGTAGCTCATCGGCGGCTGGTCGGGGTGGGTGGCCGCCATGTGCGTCAGGTACACGTCGTAGTCGGGCAACCCGACCATGAGCCGCAACGATTGCCTGAGCGTGCGCGCGATATAGCGGCCGACTTCGCGGCCAGCTTCCCGTCCGGTTTCGAGCCCGGCCTTCGGCAGTGCGAGCCCCATGGCCTCAGTGCGCCGCCGACGACACGGTACCCACCGGCTCGAACGGCGTCTCGTGCGTGGTCGGTCGGTTGGCGGCGCGGGCCGCCAGGCAGGCCTTGATGCTGTACACCAGCACGCTGAGCACCACGAACATGAAGAGCGCGCACAGCGCGGCGTCGAGCCGGTCGTTGAACACGATGCGCGACATGGCCTCGGGCGTCTTGGCCGGCGCCACCAGCACGCCGTTGGCAATGCCTTCGGTGTATTTGGCCGCATGCGACAGGAAGCCGATCTTCGGGTCGGCCGAGAAAATCTTCTGCCAGCCCGCGGTGAGCGTGCAGGCCAGCAGCCACGCCGCCGGCGCCGCGGCCACCCACGCGTAGCGCTCGCGCTTCATGCGGAACAGCACCACCACGCCCAGCAGCAGCGCCACCGCGGCCAGCATCTGGTTGGAGATGCCGAACAGCGGCCACAGCGTGTTGATGCCGCCCAGCGGATCGACCACGCCCTGGTACAGGAAGTAGCCCCACGCCGCCACGCACAGCGCCGTGGCCACGAGGTTGGCCGGCAGCGAGTCGGTGCGCTTCAGCGCGGGCACGAAGCTGCCGAGCAGGTCTTGCAGCATGAAGCGCCCGGCGCGGGTGCCGGCATCGACCGCCGTGAGAATGAAGAGCGCCTCGAACAGGATGGCGAAGTGGTACCAGAAGGCCATCATGGCCTGCCCGCCGATCACCTGGTGCAGGATGTGCGCCATGCCCACCGCCAGCGTGGGCGCGCCGCCCGCGCGGCCCAGGATGGTGGTCTCGCCCACGTCCTTGGCGGTCTGCAGCAGCATCTCGGGCGTGATGACGAAGCCCCAGCCCGACACCGTGGCCGCCACCTGCTGCGCGGTGGTGCCCACCAGCGCGCCCGGGCTGTTCATTGCGAAGTACACGCCCGGCTCGATGCACGACGCCGCCACCAGCGCCATCACCGCCACGAAAGACTCGGCCAGCATGCCGCCGTAGCCGATGAAGCGCGCGTGACGCTCGTTGTCGAGCATCTTGGGCGTGGTGCCCGAGGAAATGAGCGCATGAAAGCCCGACACCGCCCCGCACGCGATGGTGATGAACAGAAACGGGAACAGGCTGCCCGACCACACCGGCCCGTTGCCCTGCGCGAACTGCGTCACCGCAGGCATCTGCAGCGTGGGCATCACGAACACGATGCCGATGGCCAGCGCGATGATGGTGCCGATCTTCAGGAAGGTCGACAGGTAGTCGCGCGGCGCCAGCAGCAGCCACACCGGCAGGCTCGCGGCCACGAAGCCGTAGCCCACCAGCATCCAGGTGAGCGCCTTGCCGTCGAAGGTGAACAGCGGCGCCCACTCGGCGCTCTGGCTCACGGCCTGGCCGCCGAAGATGGCCAGCATCAACAGCACGAAGCCGATGAGCGACACCTCGCCGATGCGCCCCGGGCGAATGAAGCGCAGGTACACGCCCATGAACAGCGCCACCGGAATCGTCGCGGCCACCGTGAAGGTGCCCCACGGCGACTCGGCCAGCGCCTTGACCACGATGAGCGCCAGCACCGCCAGGATGATGATCATGATCATGAAGGTGCCGAACAGCGCGATCATGCCGGGCACCACGCCCATCTCCTGCTTCACCAGGTCGCCCAGCGAGCGGCCGTCGCGCCGCGTGGAAATGAACAGGATGATGAAGTCCTGCACCGCCCCCGCGAACACCACGCCCGCCAGCACCCACAGCAGGCCGGGCAGGTAGCCCATCTGCGCCGCCAGCACCGGGCCCACCAGCGGACCCGCGCCCGCAATGGCCGCGAAGTGGTGGCCGAACAGCACGTTCTTGTCGGTGGGCACGTAGTCCAGCCCGTCGTTGTGGCGGTGCGCCGGCGTCTTGCGGTTGCCGTCGAGCCCCAGCACCTTGTCGGCGATGAACAGGCTGTAGTAGCGGTAGGCGATGAGGTAGGTGCAGATCGCGGCGGCCACCACCCAGAGGGCGTTGACGCTTTCACCACGGGTCAGGGCCACGGTGCCCAGCGCAAACGCGCCGACCACGGCCACGACCAGCCACACCAGGTGGCGGCGGATGCTGTGCATGGGGATGTCTCCAGTATTGAACCCGCCGAGTCTTCCCGCGCGGGCGCCGCCGCGCATCCGTCGGACTGCGTGGGCGGGGTGCGTGGCTTTGCTTAATGGAAAACCCGGATAAGTAAAAACCCGAATACTTCGGACGCACGCCCGCTGTTCAATGCCTGCGGGCCTACACGCATGAAGCGCGCCAGGCGCCACCATATTTCCTTGGACCCAATTGGGTCCTTCAATCGGGTCCAAGGGAGCAAACCGAATCGACGCAATGGACAACCACCCCCGCTGCTGCATCGCGGGCGGCGGCCCGGCCGGCATGGTGCTGGGCCTGCTGCTTGCCCGTGCCGGTGTGAAGGTCGTGGTGCTGGAGAAGCACCTCGACTTTCTGCGCGACTTTCGCGGCGACACCGTGCACCCGTCCACGCTCGAGATCCTGCACGAGCTCGGCCTGCTCGATGCCTTCCTGCAGCGCCCGCACGACCGCGTAGACCAGCTGCGCGCCACCTTCGAGGGCCAGGGCTTCCCCGTGGCCGACTTCACCCACCTGCCCTCGCACAGCAAGTTCCTGGTGCTGATGCCGCAGTGGGAGTTTCTGGACTTCATGTGCGAGGAAGCGCGGCGCTACCCCGGCTTCGAGCTGTGGACCGACGCTGAAGCCATCGGCCTGCTGCAGGACAACGGGCGCGTGAACGGCGTGAAGGTCCGGCGTGGCGCGCGCGGCCCTGGCAGCCCTGGCAACCCCGCCGGCGGCAAGCCGCAGGAAGTCGAGCTGCACGCCTCGCTCGTGGTCGCGGCCGACGGCCGGCATTCGACCCTGCGCGATGCCGCGGCGCTGCCGCACATCAGCTACGGCGCGCCCATCGACGTGCTGTGGATGCGCATTCCCAAGCAGCCCGGCGACCCCGACGCCACCGCGGGCCACATTGCCGGCGGCCACTTCCTGGTGACGCTGAACCGCGGCGACTACTGGCAGTGCGCCTTCGTCATTCCCAAGGGCGGGCACGACGCGCTGCAGCAGCGCGGCATCGGCGCCTTCCACGCCGAGATCGCCAAGGTCGCGCCCTTCATGCAGGACCGGCTGCCGCAGGCCCTGCCCGACTGGAACGCGGTGAAGCTGCTCGAAGTGACGGTCGACCGGCTGGAGTCGTGGGCCTGCAAGGGCATGCTGTGCATCGGAGATGCGGCGCATGCCATGTCGCCGGTGGGCGGCGTGGGAATCAACCTGGCCGTGCAGGACGCCGTGGCCGCCGCCAACCTGCTGGCCGCGTCGCTCGCGGGCACCGCCACCGACAAGCAGATCGACACCCTGCTGCCGCAGTTGCAGCGCCGCCGCGAATGGCCCGTGCGCGTGACGCAGGCCGCGCAGCGCATGGTGCAAGACCGCGTGCTGATGCCGGTGCTCGGCGGCAAGGTCAACACCAAGGTGGGCCATGTGCCGTGGCCCTTGCGCCTGCTGTCTCGCTGGCCCATGTTGCGCCGGCTGCCGGCGCGCGCGGTGGGCCTCGGGGTGCGGCCGGAGCACGTGAAGTCCCCCCGCGCCTGAGCGCCTTTTATGTTTTGTTTACGCGCGCGCGTGAACATTCGATGCCGTTTTTATGCGGGCCTGCAGACACTCGATGCATTGCATTTGCATGGGTGAGCAATGGACATCGTTTGGTTGGCCGCCATGGCGGCCGCGTGGGTGATTTCGGCAGAGGCGTTGGTGCGCGTGCTCAAGCTCGACAGGCCGGGCAAGCGCGCCACCCAGGCCTGAGGTGGCCTGACATGGCCTTGAACGCAACGCTCTGGTACCGCGCCGCGGCCTGGGCGCGTCAGGCGCGGGCGCGGCCCGACATGACGCTGCTCTGGTCGTGCTGCGGCACGCCCGCGCTGGGCGCGCAGACCCTGCTCGGACGCCACGGCGGGCGCGACGTGCTGGTGGCTTCGTGCAGCCATTGCGGCGCGGAGTGGCTGAGCATGTCGCAAGCGGAACAGCCGGGCGATTGGCAGCCCTTGCAACGCAGTAAGGCGATCACCGCAAGACCGGCATGCAAACCGGCGCGCGCCACCGACGAGCGCATCGCATGGCGGCGAAGAAAGCAGCGCGACCTCGAAGACTGACGACGAGGCCGGCAGCCTCACAGCCTCAGCGTTCGCCGAATGCCCAGCGCGCGGGCGATGCCAGCGGCGCCCATTGCTCGTGTCCCGTGAACGCGAGGCGCGTGTGCGACCCATCGTCGCCGCGCCCATAGCCGTGCAGCACGAGATGGGGAAAGTCGAGCGACACCGTGGTCGCGTTTTTCGCGACCTTCAACCACGCGAGATCGGCCACGCGCACGATGCGCAGCACGCTGCCTTCGTCGGCGTAGCTCTCCAGCGTGAAGTAGCCCGAGTCCGGCGACCACGCGTGGCCGCGGCCCCAGTAGCGGCCCGGAATCACGACGCCGTCGAGCATCACGCTGTTCAGGCTGTCGCTGCGCGGCATCTCGGTTTCGTAGGTCCACACGGTGCGGTGCGCACCGTTGGGCGACACCACGGTTTCGCCTGCGTAGCCGATGTAGACGGGGCTGCCGTCGGGCCGCGCCACGGTCATGCGCCGGGTCGCCGTGCCTGCTGCGGTTGGCGCGACCAGTACACGCCGTCGAGCCTGTCCAGCCGCACCTCGCCGCCGGTCGAAGGCGCGTGCACGAAGCGCCCGCCGCCCACGTAGATGCCTGCATGCGATGGCGTGGACGAACCGAAGAGCACCAGGTCGCCGGTGCGCAGCTCCGACATCGCCACCGGGTGGCCGAAGCCCGACATGCGCGCCACCGTGCGCGGCGGCGACTGGCCCACGCTGTTGAGGTACACGTAGCCGATGAGCCCGCTGCAGTCGAAGCCGCCGTCGGGCGTGTTGCCGCCATAGCGGTACGGCGTGCCGACGAGGCCGAGCGCGTGGATGGCGATGCTGTTCGATTGCTCGTCGGTCAGCGGCACGCCGGTGACGACGGGAGCCTGGCCCTGCCCTTGCCGCGGCTTGACGCCGGAGGGGCCCGCGCAGCCGACGATCAGGACGCAGGCCGCGAGCGGCAGCAGCCTGGCGAGCCATTGCCGCGGCCACGGCTGCGGCATGCGCGACGAAGACGAAAACGACAACCGGGGCGGGAGTGCGTCGTGCGTGACGTGCAGTTCATGCATCGGGATGACGGGTCTGGTGGGTGTGCGCAGACTCTATCGCGGAACGCGCCATCTCTCTGAAGAGGAACCTGAAAGCGAAACGCCCTTCGCGGCCGATGCGTTCGCACCGGGGCCGCCAAAGGGCGTCATGCACGGGGGAGCGTGCGATCAGGCGGCGGGAGCAGCGTTGACCGCGTCCTTCAGCGCCTTGCCGGCGGTGAACTTGGGTGCCTTGCTGGCCTTGATGGTCATCGGCTCGCCGGTCGACGGGTTGCGGCCCGTGCGCTCGGGGCGTGCGGCCACCGAGAAGGCGCCGAAGCCGATGAGTTGCACCGTGTCGCCGCCGGCCAGGGCGCGCGAGAGGTTGTCGAGAGCGGAGTCCAATGCGCGAGCGGCATCGACCTTGCTGAGGTTGGTGTCGTTGGCGATGGCGGCGATGAGTTCGGTCTTGTTCAAAACGGGTGGTTCCTTTTTTATGAAACGGTTGGGGAAAAATCCATAGCGCGAAAGCGCTACCGGGGGACGAACTTTAAACGCCCCGCCGGGGGGATCGAGAAGCGCGGGGGTTTCAAAATTGAAACATCGTGATCGATGCCCGGCGCGGGGCTGCGGATGCATTCGGCAAGGCCGGAGAAATCTGTGTGTCAAGAAGTCAACCGCGCGCTACCGGGAGGCAGTTCTTGTTGCATGAGAGCGCATCAAGAATGAAATGGTTCGAACTTCTTCGAAACTGGCATGACAGCAAGCGCTCACGACGCGATGCATGCGAGCGCGCACTGACTGAATTCGGACGCACGCACGATGCAGCGCCGATGGGTCCGCATGTGCTGCGCATCGACGCGCACGAAGCCGTGGTGCGCGTGATGTTCATGGCGGGGCGCATTCCGGCGGAGCGCTGCTGGTACGTGGTGCCGCGCGATGGCGGTGCGGTGCGTGAGTTGGTCTTTGACGATGTAAAGGGGTTGGAGTCGCCTTGGCGGTGATTGCGCAGTTCGTGAAGCCCGTCTTGCAAGGCCCGTCCTTTTAAAAGGCATGTCTTGTAAGCTCCCGCGAACACGCCTGGAGGCGGAGGAGACACACATATGGTTCGCCTACTCGTGCTGGCGCTCCTGGCGTTCGGCGCCTGGAAAAGCTACGAGCACTACCAGACAAGAAAGTTGTCCGCGGGACAGAGCGCGAGGCCGGGGCAAAGCGAGCGGCTGCCGGCACTCGACTTCTCCAGCAAGCCGAGCCAGGCCGCTGCGAACTTCGCATGCGACGGTCGCAAGTACTGCTCGCAGATGACCTCGTGCGCAGAAGCCACCTACTTCCTGCGGAACTGCCCCGGCGTGAAGATGGATGGCAACAACGACGGGGTGCCTTGCGAGCAGCAGTGGTGCCGTTGAACCGAGGCAGCCGTAGGGCTGACCAAGCCCCACGGCCCCAGCGAAATCGCCGCAACGGTTCAAGGGCGTTGGTCGTTCGGCATCGCCTGGAACAGCCCCACCGCCTCACGCGCCAGGTCGGACGCGATCCACAGCAGGTTGTCCCGGTGCTGCTCGCCTACTTCCTCGAACCATCCGTCGCCGGTGCCGTGGCAGCACCACAGCTGGGAGTTCAGTTTTTCGAGGGTGTTCTCCAGCCGGTCCGCCGCCGTGGGGGTGTCGGGGAAGCGGGGGTCGACCGGCTCCGGTTGCGCCGCGCCGGGGCGGGCGGGGTCTGGGGAAGCGCCGGGGTGTTCGACCCGGCCATAGTTCGCTTAGCCACTTGGTGTGCTCCTTTGTCAAAGTTTTGTGCACGTCAAGTGGTCAGACGGCCTTGGTGTTTCAGCACCTCGGTCGTCGCCTCTTCTCTTTTTTTGGCCTCGCATTCGCCACCGTTGCCCCACTTGCATGTGCGGCAACTGCAGCCCGCCGCGAGGCGAAGCGGCTTGCTCGTTCAGGTTTCGTGTTTGTTGTCTTTTGCGCAAATTGCGCGCTCGGCACGCACGTCAACAGCGAGATGCCCGTCAGCGATGCCGGTCAGCCGTGCCCGAATTCCCGCGCGTGCTCCACCGCGTACTTGATGAGCTCGGCCTGCCCCTCGATGCCCAGCCGCCGCTTGATGCTCTGGCGGTGCGCCTCCACCGTGCGCACGCTCAGGCCCAGGTCGCGCGCAATCTGCTTGCTCGACTCGCCCCGGCCCAGCGCGGAAAGAATCTCGCTCTCGCGCGGGGTGAGCAGCGGCCGCGGCGCCTGCGTGCGAAACAGCTTCTTCGACACCGCCGGGCTCAGGAAGGTGCCGCCCGCGGACACGGCCTCGATGGCCGCGACGATCTCCGCGGCCGGCGCGTCTTTCAGCACATAGCCGCGCGCGCCCGCCTGCAGGGCCTTCTGCACGTACTCGGGGTTGTCGTACATGCTGAGCATCACGATGTGCGTGCCCGGCTGGCGCTGCAGCAGCAACGCCGCCAGCTCGATGCCGTTCATGTCCTTCATGCCGACGTCCATCAGCATCAGGTCGGGCCGCAGGCTGTCGATCTGCGCCAGCGCCTCGGTGGCGTGGCCGGCCTCGCCGACGATCTCCAGGTTGGGCATGGAGCCCAGCCGCGCGCGCAGGCCGTCGCGCACCAGCGGGTGGTCGTCGACCAGGAAGAGGCGGATGGTCCTAGTAATCGTCATGGTCGTGGTGGTGTCGTGGTCATCCCATCGCACCGACGTAAGCCGCACGCGCCGCGCCTGCTGAATCCGCCCGCGCGTTGCGCACCGGCACCTCGGCCTCGATGGACGTGCGTCCGTCGTTGGAACACATCACCAGCTTGCCGCCGATGGCCTCCATGCGCTCGCGCATGTTGCGCAGGCCGATGCCGCGGCGCGCGTCGAGCTGCACCGCCTCGATGTCGAAGCCCGTGCCGTCGTCGCTCACCTCCAGGCGCACGCCCGCTTCTTCGTCGAAGTTCAGCTCGATGCTCACGCGCTGCGCCTGCGCGTGCTTGCGCACGTTGGTGAGCGCCTCTTGCGTGAGGCGGAACAGCGCGGTCTTCACCTCGGGCTGCAGCTCGAAGGCCTCGCCGCCGATCATCATCGAGGCATCGACGCTGCCCTCTTCGCGGAACTCGTCGACCAGCCGTTCGAGCGCGGCGGGCAGGCCCAGCGTGTCGAGCAAGGCCGGTCGCAGCCGGTGCGAGATGCGGCGCACCTCCACCAGCGAATCGTTCAGCCGCTGCAGCGCCTTGCCCAGCGCGGGCGGCGGGCTGTGGTTCTGGCGGTCGAGCTGCTCCACGGCCGACTCGATCAGCAGCTTGGCCGACACCAGCGTCTGGCTGGTGCCGTCGTGCAGCTCGCGCGCGAGGTGGCCGCGCTCTTCTTCCTGCGACTGCACCACGCGGCGCGCCAGCAGCCGCAGCTTGGCCTCGGCGGTGCGGTGCTCGCTGAGGTTCAGCAGCAGCCCCGCGGCGCTGACCGTGCCCAGGCACAGCGCGGCGATGCCGGCGATCCACAGCAGCGTGGCGGTCACGTTGGCGTTCATCTGCCGGTCCAGCGTGTCCATGGTCGACTGGATGTCGTCCAGGTACAGGCCGGTGCCCACCATCCAGTTCCAGCGCGGCATGGCCGTGACGTAGCCCAGCTTGGGCGCCATCTGCGCGCTGGAGGGCTTGCGCCACTCGTACTCCACGTAGCCGCCGCCGTTGTCCTTCGCCCCTTTGATCAGCTCCTGGATGGTGAAGCGGCCGTGCGAGTCGCGCATGTCCCACAGGTTCTTACCCACCAGCTCGGGCTGGCGCGAATGCATGAGCGAGTTGCCGTCCAGGTCGTACACGAAGAAGTAGCCGTCGTCGCCGTAGTTCAGCGCCGCCAGGCGGCGCAGCGCCTCGGCGCGCGTGGCCTCGTCGTCCTGCCCCGATTCATACAGCGGCAGCAGGTTGCTCACGGCCAGGTCGACGTAGCTGCGCAGCTCGCTGCGGCGCTGCGCCATGTAGCTGCGCTCGATGAGGGCCCGCTCGCGCTGCGCGAGGTCGTGCTCCTGGTGGCGCACCGCAAGCGCCACCAGCACCAACGCGACGAGCAGCGGTGCCACGGCGAGCGCAACGATCTTGGTGCGGAGATTCATGGGGCGGCAAGACTACCACCAGGGCCGTGAGGCCACTACAGCGGTAGCAACGCTGCGAACGGGGCGTTCAGCGTTCCGGGTTCGCCGACGAAAGCAGCACGTTCCGCTCCCTCAACGCGTCCAAGAGCGCTTCCTGGTCCGCGTTCCCCTCAAGAAGCAAGTCCAACCGCTTGCCCGCCTTCAGCCGCACGGCAAGCAGAAAGAACGCGTAGCCCACCCCGCTGACCTGCCGATAGCTCACGCGGGCCTGCATCAGGTCCGCATGCCATTGGCCATCGGTGCTGCGCAACTGCGTGCCGTCGAGTTCGAAGGCGCGCACCCGCGAGGCCGCGAAGGTGCTGACCTGCGCGAACGGAATCGCCCAGACCAGCCACGCGGTCAACGGCAGCAGCACGCACAGGGCCACCATGGTCTTCAGGAACCCGGCGTCCGATGCATTGGAGAAAACGGCGATGCCCGCGGCGCCCGCCAGCACATAGCCGGCCCAGATCCACGCCAGGAAGCACCGCCAGCAGACCACCATCGCGCGGCTCTGCAAGGTGCCCGCGCGGGTCGGCGCGGCGTTGCTTTTCAGCTCGAGGTAGTGGTTGATGACCGGCGCCAGCTCGTCGACGGGCGCCGCCAGCATCAGCTTCCTGAAGGGGCGTGTGTGAACGATCAGGTAGCTGTCGCTGTCGGGAATGCCCTCGATGGTCAGCACGTCGATCCAGTCGACGCGGCCCAGCCCCTCGACCGAGAAACCGTCTTCGCCGATGTCGACCTGCGCGGTCGCGTCGAACGGCTTGGGCCGGGCCTTGCCCGCGCGCAGCCAGCGCGTTTCGACCCAGATCCATGCGCGCACCACGATCACCAGGCCCACCAGCCACAGGGCGAACAGGATGAGCCACACCACCATGCCGAGCGCGATGTACCAGCCCGTCGCCTCCATGTCGATGATCCAGACGGTCGCAGCCATGATCAGCGCGGTGTACAGCGCGCAGACCAGCAGCGTGGGCCAGACGAGGGCGCCGTCGAACTGGGTGACGTGGACGCGTCGCGAAAAAACCGGGGAACCCATCGAACGCCGCGGCTAGCGGCCCACGGCCAGGGCTCCAGCCCGCGCGCGGAACTCGGTGCCGTAGTACAGCAGCGCCAGCGCCACGTAGGCGCCGCCCAGCAGGCACACGCCGCTCCAGCCATGAAAGGCATACACCGCCGCGGCAATGCCCGAGGCCACTGCCGCACAGATGAAGATGAAGGTCATGAACAGGCCGTTGAGCCGCCCGCGCAGTTCGGGCGCCAGCATGAACAGGCTGCGAAAGTTCAGCACCTGGCACAGCTGCACGGCGCCGTCGAGCAGGATGCCCGCGGCCACCAGCCCGGCCAGCGAATGGAAGTGCATCGACACCGCGCCCAGCACGAACGACAGCAGCGCCACGGCAATGGCCCAGCCTGTGGCGGGCCGCGTGAGCCCGCGGTCGGCCAGCCGGCCCGCCACGGGCGCGAGCAAGGCGCCCGCCGCGCCGGCCAGCGCAAACAGCGCAATGCCGCGCTGGCCCATGCCGAACTCGTGCACCAGCGCCAGCGGCACGGCCGTCCAGAACACCTGGAAGGCCGAGAACATCATTCCCTGGTAGAAGCCGCGGCGGCGAAGCAGCGGCGTGTTCCACACGATGCCGGGCAGCGAGGCCATGGTGCGCGCATAGCCCACCGAGGCATGCGGGCGGCGCTCGGGCAGCGCGCGCCACAGCACGGCGATGAGCACGGCCATCAGCACGGCCGACACCCAGAACACGGCGCGCCAGCCCAGCGCCGAGGCCACGATGCTGGCAAAGGGCCGCGCCAGCATGATGCCGCCCAGCAGGCCGGCCATGATGTTGCCCACCACCTTGCCGCGCGACGACTCGGGCGCCAGGTGCGAGGCGAAAGGCAGCAGCACCTGCGCCGCCACCGCGCAGGTGCCCACCACGAAAGAGGCCGCCAGGAAGGTGACGGCCGAGTTCGACAGCGCGATGCCCACCAGCCCGACGACCGCGCCGAACAACGCGCCGACGATGAGCCGGCGGTTTTCCACCACGTCGGCCAGCGGCACCAGCAGCAGCAGGCCGGCGCCGTAGCCGAGCTGCGTCAGCGTCATGATGAGCCCGGCCAGGCCGGCGTGCAGCTGCAGCGTCTCGGAGATGGGGCCGATGAGCGGCTGGGCGTAGTAGATGTTGGCCACGCACAGGCCGCAGGCGACGGCGAAGACCAGCGTGAGCGCGGGGCTGAGGCCGGGGGCGTGGTCGGCGCGTGCGTCGGCCTGGGCATTGGCATTGGCCTGGGCGTTCGCCCGGTCGGACGCGTCGGCGCGGGCGCTCTGCGCGGCGGTGGGAAGGGGGGCGTCGGGAAGTGGCACGAAGGGCCTCGGTGGCTGTCGGGTGTCGGGAGATCCCGGTGGATCAGGAAATGAAAGAGGGGTGGCCCAGGGTTAACCCGGGCCGGGGCACCTTAGCACGCGCTCCCGGTTCCTGCATGCCAGGGGAATGTCAGTCGACGCTGGTGGGCCGGCCCGAGGCCACCCACGCATCGAGCCCGCCCGTGAGCGGCAGCGCCCGCTTGGCGCCCCGCGCCAGCAGCACCCGCGCGGCCTGCGCGGCCGAGACCTCGTTGGGGCAGTTGCAGTACAGCACCACGTCGCGCCCCGCCGCATGCGACAGGTCGAGCCCGCGCTGCTGCAGCGCCTTGAGCGTGTACGACTGCGCCCCCGGAATGCGCCGCGGGTCGACCTGCACGCCGGCCTTGCCCCGCACGTCGATGACCAGCGGCGGCTCCTCGCCTTCGAGCAGCGCGTGCAGCTCTTCCACCGAGATGCGCGGCATGCCCGTGAGCCGCATGAAGGCGCGGCGCCGCCAGTAGCGCACCGCCAGAATGACCACCAGCAGCACCGCCAGCGCGATGGTGGCGATGCCGCCGGCCTGCGCCATGACGGCCAGCACCTCCTGGATCTGGTTGCGAAACACCCAGCCCAGCCCGAGGAACAACCCCGTCCAGACCAGCGCGGCGCCAATGTCGAACCCGATGAAGCGCCGCACCGACATGCCCAGCGCCCCGGCCATGGGCGGGGCCACCACCGACACGCCCGGCACGAACTTGGCGGCCACCAGCGAGAGCCCACCCCAGTCGGTGATGAGCGATTCACCGCGCCGCACGCAGGTGTCGGGCGACAGCGAGATGCGGCACAGCAGGCGCATGAAGCGGTAGCCGAAGCGCCGCCCCGCGTAGAACCAGGCACCGTCGCCCAGCAGGTTGGCCACCACCGCCGCCAGCACCACGCCGGGCACCGACACATCGCCCGCGGCCAGCAGCGCCCCGGTGAGCACCAGCACCGCGGCCGCCGGCACGGGCAGGCCCAGGCGCGCGGCGAAGCTGGCGGCGAACACCACCAGGATCGCGTTCTGCACGAGCATCGACATCAGCTGTGCCATGCCGGGTGCCCTTGTGCTGCGGTCGGTGGTGCGAAAAATCGCTGGGTGGGTGGGGGGTTCATGCCAGGCGGGATTGTCCTGCATGGCCCAAGAACGTACCGGCGGCAGGCCATTGAAAAACCGCGGGAGGCCGTCGTTTTTTCAGGTGCCGCGCGACACGCTGAAGCCGAAGGTGTTCACCCCGCCTTCGCTCGACGCGGCCACCTGCCCGCCGTGCATGCGCGCCACCGCCTTCACGATGGCCAGCCCCAGGCCGTGGCCGTGGTGCTCCCCGCCGCCGTCGTTGCGCGCGGCGTCCACGCGGTAGAAGCGGTCGAACAGGTGCTGCAGGTGCTGGGCGTCGATGGGCTCGCCGGGGTTCGACACGCTGATCCACGTGGCGCCCGGCGCTTCGCGCAGCGTGACGGCAATCTGCGCACCCGGCTTCGAATGCTCGATGGCGTTCTGCAGCAGGTTGGACATGGCGCGGCGGAACAGCGCGCTTTCCAGTCGGGCCTCTGCCAGCACGTCGCCTTCGATGGCGACCTGCGCGCGGGTTTCGTCGAGCACGAACTCGAAGAACTCGATGGTCTTGCGCACCTCTTGCGCCACCGGCGTGAGCACCAGCCCGGTGGCCACCTCGCCGCGGTCGGCGCGCGCCAGGAACAGCATGTCGTTGACGATGGAGCGCACCCGCTCCAGGTCTTCCAGGTTGGCCTGCAGCACCTCTTCGAACTCCTCGGCGCTGCGCTGGCGCGACAACGCCACCTGCGTGCTGCCGATGAGGTTGGCCAGCGGCGTGCGCAGCTCGTGCGCCACGTCGGCGTTGAAAGACTCGAGCTGGCCGTAGGCTTCTTCGAGCCGCGCCAGCGCGCCGTTGAAGGCCTCGGCCAGCGCCGACAGCTCCACCGGCAGCGGCTGCGCGCGCAGGCGCTGCGACAGGGTCTTGGGCCGCAGCGCCTGCGCCTCGGCCGACAGCCGCTCCAGCGGGCGCAGCCCCACGCGGGCGATCCAGTAGCCCATGAAGGCCACCGCCAGCATGGCGCCCAGCCCGAGCGCGACCAGCGCCGTCAGAAAGGTATGGCGCGTGCGCGCGTAAGGCTCGGTGTTGCGCCCGACGATGAGCCGCACCGCCGGGCGCTGCTCGAAGGCGCCGATGTGCGCGGACAGCGTGCGAAACGGCTTTTCTTCGCCCGGCAGCACGATGGCGCTGGTGTGGCCGTTGGCCTCGCGCGTGAGGCCGTCTATTTCCGCCAGGCCCTTGCCGTACTGGAAGCGCGGGTCGTCGCTGAGCACCCAGAAGCGCACGCTGCCGTCTTCGGGCGTCAGGGTGTCCATGCGCGCCTGCACGCGCGACCAGCGGTCGGGCGAGCCGATGGCGCCGATCCAGAACTGCAGGCTCTTCAGCGTGGTGTCCAGCTCTTCGTACTGGTGGCGCTCCAGCTCGCGCGCCAGCACGTTGTGCAGCGCGAAGCCCGCGAGCGTGAAGGTGGCCAGCGCCGCGGCGGCGAACATGAGCACCAGCCGCGCGGTGATGGAGCGCTTCACGGCGCGGCGCCCTCCCCGTGCCGGCCCTGCTCGCCGGGGGCTCCGTCGGGCGTGTTCGGCGTGTTCGGCGTGTTCGGCACACTCGGCGCGTCGCGCACCTCCATCACGTAGCCCATGCCGCGGATGGTGTGCAGCAGCTTGGTGCCGAAGGGCACGTCGATCTTGTCGCGCAGCCGCTTGATGGCCACCTCGACCACGTTGGTGTTGCTGTCGAAGTTCATGTCCCACACCAGCTCGGCAATGGCCGTCTTCGACAGGATCTCGCCCTGGCGGCGCGCCAGCACGGCGAGCAAGGCGAACTCCTTGGCCGTGAGGTCGATGCGCGTGCTGGTGCCACCGCTGCTGCTCGCCCGGAAGGCCTTGCGCGCCAGCAGGTCGATCTGCAGGTCCGCGATCCGCAGCTGCATCGGCTCCTGCTTGCGCCCGCGCCGGTTCAGCGCCTGCAGCCGCGCGAGCAGCTCCAGGAACGAGAAGGGCTTGATGAGGTAGTCGTCCGCGCCCTCGTGCAGGCCCTTGATGCGGTCTTCCACGCGGTCGCGCGCGGTGAGCATGATGACCGGCGTCTGCTTCACGGCGCGCAGCTCGCGCAGCACCGAGAAGCCGTCCTGCCCCGGCAGCATCACGTCGAGCACGATCACGTCGTAGTCGTGGGTGAGCGCCAGGTGCTGGCCGTCGATGCCGTTGTGCGCCATGTCGACCGTGCAGCCCTGCTCGGTCAACCCCTTGGAGAGGTAGTCGGCGGTTCTCAGTTCGTCTTCGACAATCAGGATCTTCATGGCAATGCGATGTCTCTTGTCGCTGTCGTGGTTCAACTGGCGCCGTGCACCTCGGCGGCAGGAGGCGCCTCGCCGGCGCGGGCGGCCTTGCGGGCCTTTCGCGCCTCCTTGCGGCTCAGGTACCAGTAGTGCGCGCGGTCGAGGTACAGGTACACCACCGGGGTCGTGAACAGGGTGAGTGCCTGCGAGAGTATCAGCCCGCCGACCATCGCGTAGCCCAGCGGGCGGCGCAGCTCGGAGCCCGAGCCATGGCCCAGCATCAGCGGCAGGCCCGAGAGCAGCGCGCACATGGTGGTCATCATGATCGGGCGAAAACGCAGCAGGCAGGCCTGGTAGATGGCGTCGTGCGGCGACATGCCCTGCTCGCGCTCGGCCTTGAGCGCGAAGTCGATCATCATGATCCCGTTCTTCTTCACGATGCCGATCAGCAGGATGATGCCGATCAGCGCGATCACGCTCAGGTCGTAGCCCCCCGCCATCAAGATCAGCAGGGCGCCCACGCCGGCCGAGGGCAGCGTCGACAGGATGGTCAGCGGGTGGATGTAGCTCTCGTACAGCAGCCCCAGCACGATGTACACCGCCACCAGCGCCGCGGCAATCAGGTAGGGCTGCGAAGACAGCGAGTCCTGGAAGGCCTGGGCCGTTCCCTGGAACGCACCGGTGAGCGACTGCGGCAGCCCCATGTCGGCCTGCGCCTTGTTGATGGCGTCCACCGCCTCGCCCAGCGCATGGCCCGGCGCCAGGTTGAACGAGATGGTCACGGCCGGGAACTGGCCCTGGTGGCTGATCGACAGGTAGGCGGTCTTGCTGGTGTCCACCTTCACGAAGGTCGACAGCGGCACCTGCTGCCCGGTGATGGGCGAGTTGAGGTACAGCTTGCTGAAAAGCGCCGGGTCCTGCTGCAGCGCGGGCGTTACCTCGAGCACCACGTGGTAGCTGTTGAGCTGCGTGAAGTACTGCGCCACCTGGCGCTGGCCGATGGCGTCGTACAGCGTGGCGTCGATGGTGGCCGGCGTGATGCCGAAGCTCGACGCCCGGTCGCGGTCGATGGTGAGCACCGCCGACGCGGCGGCGTTCTGCTGGTCGGAGGCCAGGTCGGTGATTTCAGGCAGCTGCCTGAAGCGCGCCAGCAGCTGCGGCGCCCAGGTGTTGAGCTCGTCGAGGTTGGCGTCGGTCACCGTGTACTGGTACTGCGTGCGCGACGAGCGCCCGCCCACGCGAATGTCCTGCCCCGCCTGCAGGAACAGGTTCACGCCCTGCACCTTGGCCAGCTGCGGGCGCAGCCGCGTGATGATCTCGTCGGCCGTGGCCGTGCGGCCCTCGTCCTTCGGCTTCAGGCTGATGAAGAAGTTGCCCGTGTTGTAGGTCGACGAGCTGCCGTTCATGCCGAAGCCGGTCACGTCGGGGTCCTTGCGCACCACGTCGGCCAGCGCCAGCATGCGGGCGTTCATCGAAGCGAAGGAGGCGTCCTGCGCCGACTCGGCAAAGCCCGAGATGAAGCCGGTGTCCTGCTGCGGAAAGAAGCCCTTGGGAATCACCATGAACAAGAAGCCCGTGGCCGCCACCGTGGCGATGAACACCATCAGCGTGATGAACTGGTGGTCGAGCACCACGTGCAGCCCGCGCTTGTAGCCGTTGAGCATGGCGTCGAAGCCGCGCTCGAACAGCTGGTAGAGCCACCCATGCTGCCTGCCGTGCTCGTTCTTCAGGAAGCGCGAGCACAGCATGGGCGTGAGCGTGAGCGAGATCACCACGCTCACCACGATGGTCAGCGTGACCGTGACCGCGAACTCGCGAAACAGCCGCCCCACGATGCCGCCCATGAGCAGCAGCGGAATGAACACCGCGATGAGCGACACCGAGATCGAGATGATGGTGAAGCCGATTTCGCCCGCGCCCTTGTACGCGGCCTCCATGGCCGACATGCCCTCTTCCACGTAGCGGTAGATGTTCTCCAGCATGACGATGGCGTCGTCCACCACGAAGCCCACCGCGATGGTCAGCGCCATGAGCGAGAGGTTGTCCAGGCTGTAGCCCAGCAGGTACATGACGGCCACCGTGCCCAGCAGCGCGAGCGGCACCGTCACGCTGGGAATGAGCGTGGCCGGCACGTTGCGCAGGAACACGAAGATCACCGCCACCACCAGCGCGATGGTCAGCAGCAGCGTGAACTCCACGTCCTTCACCGAGGCGCGAATGGTCTGCGTGCGGTCGATGATGGCGTTGACCTCCACCGTCGGCGGAATCGATGCCTTCAGCCGCGGCAGCGCCGCGTTGATGCGGTCGACCGTCTCGATCACGTTGGCGCCCGGCTGCTTGGTGATGGCCAGCACGATGGAGCGGCCGTTCTGCACGGTGCTGCCTTCGGGAGCGGCGGCGCCTGCATAGGCCCAGCCGGCGATCTTCGCGTTCTCGGGGCCGTCGACCGCCACGCCCAGGTCGCGCACGCGAATGGGCGCGCCGTTGCGGTAGGCCAGCACCACGTCGTTCCAGGGCTGGGCCTTCAGCAGCTGGTCGTTGGTGTAGACGGTGAAGCTCTGGTTGGGCCCGTCGATGGTGCCCTTGGGCGCGTTGACGGTGGCCGATGCCAGCACAGTGCGCACGTCTTCCAGGCCCAGGCCCAATGCCGCGAGCTTGGCCGGGTCGACCTGGATGCGCACCGCCGGCTTCTGCACGCCGCCGATGTTCACCAGCCCCACGCCCGAGATCTGCGAGATCTGCTGCGCCAGGATGTTGTCGGCGTAGTCGTTCACCTCGGTGAGCGGCAGCGTCTTCGACTGCACCGACAGGATGAGGATGGGCGAGTCGGCCGGGTTCACCTTGCGAAAGGTCGGCGGGCTCGGCAGGTTGGCCGGTAGCTGGCCGGTGGAGGCGTTGATGGCGGCCTGCACGTCGAGCGCGGCGGCGTCGATGCTGCGGTCCAGGTCGAACTGCAGCGTGATCTGCGTGGAGCCCAGGCCGCTGGTCGAGGTCATCTGCGACAGGCCGGCAATGAGCGAGAACTGCCGCTCCAGCGGCTGCGCCACGTTCGAGGCCATGGTCTCGGGGCTGGCGCCCGGCAGGTTGGCCGACACCTGGATGGTCGGAAAGTCGACCTGCGGCAGCGGCGCCACCGGCAGCAGCGGGAACACCGCCGCACCCACCAGCAGGATGGCCAGCGCCAGCAGCGTGGTGCCGATGGGGCGCTTGATGAAGGCGGCGGAAATGCTCAATTGCTGCTCCCGCTGGAGGGCCTGGCGCCCGCGGCCGGGGTCGAGCTTTCGGCCTTGCCGGCCTTTTCACCCTTCTGCGTGGGCGGCGGCTCCACGGTGGCAGCGCCGGGCTTGAGCTTGTACTGCCCGTCGGTCACCA
Source organism: Variovorax sp. RCC_210 (assembly GCF_041355175.1). Lineage (NCBI taxonomy): Bacteria > Pseudomonadati > Pseudomonadota > Betaproteobacteria > Burkholderiales > Comamonadaceae > Variovorax > Variovorax sp. RCC_210. The sequence goes on from NZ_JBFUPJ010000008.1 coordinate 85,807, forward strand.
CGCGCTGGCCGGCGCTCACACCCTTGTCGATCACGGCCGTGCCGTCGGCGATCTGCACCACGTGCACGGGCACGTTCTCGGCCTTGTTCTCGGCATCGATCACCCAGACGTAGGTGTTGTCCTGGCCGCGCTGGATGGCGGCGGCGGGCACGGTGAGCGAGTCGGCCCGGCGGTCGAGCTGCAGCCGCACGTTCACGTACTGGCCGGGCCACAGCGTGTGCTGCGGGTTGGCGAAGCTGCCCTTGAGCTGCACGGTGCCGCTGGTGGTGTCGATCTGGTTGTTCAGCAATATCAGCTTGCCGGTGCCCAGCAGCTGCGCGCCGCTGCGGTCGTAGGCCACCACGGCCAGCGGCTGGCTGCTTTGCTGCTGCACGCGGTTGATGTCCTGCACCGCGTCTTCGGGCAGCGTGAACTGCACGGCGATGGGGTCGATCTGGTTGATGACCACCAGCCCGTTGGCGTCGCTCGCGTGCACGATGTTGCCGGGGTCGACCAGCCGCGCGCCCACGCGGCCGTTCATGGGCGAGGCGATGCGCGTGAAGCTCAGCTGCACCTCGGCGTACTGCACCTGCGCGGCGTCGTTCTGCACCGCGGCTTCCAGCTGGTTGACCAGCGCCTTCTGCGTGTCGACCTGCTGCTGCGTGGCGGCGTCCTGCCCCAGCAGCGTGGTGTAGCGCTTGAGGTCGGCACGCGCGTTGGCGAGCGTGGCCGCGTCTTTCGCCTTGGTGGCCTGGGCCTGCGCGAGCTGCGCCTGCAGCGTGCGCGGGTCGAGCTGCGCGAGCAGCTGGCCGGCCTTGACGTCCTGCCCCTCGACGAAGCCGACCTTGTCGAGCTGGCCGTCGATGCGCGCCTTGACCGTCACCGTGGCCATCGAGGCGACGGTGCCGATGCCCGAGCGGTAGACCTGCACGTTCTGCGGCGTGACGCGCGCGGTGGTCACCTGCACCGGCGGCGTCTTGGGCGCATCGGGCTTGGCGGCGTTGGCGGCCTGGTGCGTGAGCGCCCAGGCCCCGCCGCCCAGCAGCACCACGAGCGTGGCGGCGGCGAGCCAGGTGGCGCGGCGCCGATGCGGTTCCTGTGGATGCTGCGAGGGTGAGTGCGGGTGCGCGTGTGAGGGATGCGGGTTCGCGGCGGTGGTGTCTGCGGAGGTCGTCATGGCGTCAATTCCCGGAAGTCTTCTGTGCGGCGGCAACGGTGGCACTTGTGTTGGCGGTGGCGTTGGCAGCCGCACTGGCAGTTGTGTTGGCACTGGCACTGGCATCGGAGGCGTTCCAGCCGCCGCCCGTCGCCGCGATCAGCGACACGCTGGCCGCCAGCTGGCGGCCCAGCACCTGGGCGGCCGTGCGCTGGTTGGTGAGCGACAGCGTCTGCGCCGTCACCACGCTGAGGTAGGTGGCTGTTCCCGCGCGGTACTGGCTCAGCGCCAGGCGCTCGGCGAGCTGCGCGGCGCGCACCGCATCGGCCTGCAGGGCCGATTCGTTGTCGAGCACGCGCAGCGTGGACAGGTTGTCTTCCACCTGCTGGAAGCCGCCGAGCACGGTCTGCTTGTATTGCGCCACCGAGGCGTCGTAGGCGGCCACGGCCTGGTCGGTGTGCGCCTTGCGCAGGCCGCCGTCGAACACCGTCTGCGCCAGCGCCGCGCCCAGCGACCACACGCGGCTGGGCGTGTTGAACAGCGTGGCCAAGCTGGCCGCGCTGAAGCCGCCGCTGGCGCTGAGCACGATCTGCGGAAAGTACGCCGCCTTCTGCACGCCGATGTTGGCGTTGGCCGCCTGCACGCGGCGCTCGGCACCGGCAATGTCGGGGCGGCGTTCGAGCAGCTCCGACGGCAGCCTCGCGGGCGTCACCGGCAGCTGCACCCGCAGCGCGGCGGAGGAAGACAGCGTTTCGGCGGTCGGCGGCTGCGCGGGCGTTTCCAGCCGCGCCAGCGAGAACGACGCCGGCGCCTGCCCGGTGAGCACCGCGATGGCGTGTTCGAGCTGCGCGCGCTGGGCGTCGAGGTCGACCGCCTGCGCCTGCGCGGTCTTCAGCTGGCTTTCCGCCAGCGCCACGTCGGAGCGCAGCACGGTGCCGGCGGCGTACTGGTGCTGCGTGAGTTCCAGCGCCTTGGCATAGGCGGCGGTGGTGCTGGCGTACAGGTCGCGCTCCAGGTCGATCACGCGGATCTGCAGATAGTCTTGCGCGAGCGTGGTCTGGATGCTCAGGCGCGCGCCGGCAAGGTCGTCGGCGCTGGCCTGCGCGCTCGCGTTGTCGGCCTCGACCGAGCGGCGCACCGCGCCCCAGATGTCGGGCTCCCAGCTGGCGGCGAGGCCGAGCGTGTCGGTGGTGCCCAGCTTGACGGTGCCGGTGCTGTTGGTCTGCGCGCGGCTGGCGCCGGCATTCAGGCCGACGCTCGGAAAGAAGTTGGCGCGCGCCGCCGCGGTGATGGCCTGCGCCTGCCGGTACTGGGCCTCGGCGACGCGGATGTTCTGGTTGGCCGCGTTGGCCTGCACGATGAGCGCGCCGAGCGTGCTGTCGCCGTAGGCGTCCCACCAGGGGTGGCTCGCGTCGATGGTCTGCGGGGCGGCGGTCTTCCAGGGGCCGCCGGTTTCCTTGTAGGCGACCGGCACGTCCATCTGCGGGCGAACGTAGTCGGGGCCGACGGCGCAGCCTGCGAGCAGCAAGGCGGCCAGCGCGATGGCGGACGGCGCGAACGCCTGGCGCGATGGGGGTATGGCGGCGGATGAATCCATGATGAAGGCACTCTAGGTGCCGGCATCAAACCGCTCGCTGTCGGTTAACTGACAGTTCTGACAGTTTCCGTAGTTGCTCCCTGCCGAAGGGAGGAGCGGGGGCCCGTCCTGCTCCCTCCCCCGCTGGGGGAGGGCTGGGGTGGGGGCACGACGGCGCTCATTTGAATGCCGCGCCTGTTTCCAACGCTGCTTGCCCCCATCCCCGCCTTCCCCCAGAGGGGGAAGGAGCAAAACGGGTTCCTCCCCCAGCGGGGGAAGGAGAAATACCGCCGATCAGCGCGGCGCGTCGCCCTTGCGGTACTCGGCCGTCAGCTCGTCCAGCTTCTGCTTCAGCGCCGGCTCCAGCTTGTATTCAGCCGCAGCCAGGGTCGCATCCAGCTGCTCAGGCCGGCTCGCGCCCAGCAGCGGCGCGGTGATCAGCGGGTTCGCCATCACCCACGCCACCGCCAGCGTCGCCAGCGGCACGCCGGCTTCGTCCGCCAGCTTGTGCAACTGCGTCACGGTGTTGAAGCTGCGCTCGTTCCAGTACCGGTCCTGGTACATGTTGCCGGCGGTGCCCAGCGTGAAGCGGGTGTTTTCCTCGGGCTTGGCACCGGGCTTGTACTTGCCGGTGAGCAGGCCGCCGGCCAGCGGGTTGTAGGGAATCACGCCCAGCCCCTCTTCCCCCACCAGCGGCAGCAGTTCGCGCTCGATCTCGCGGAACAGCAGGCTGTAGCGCGGCTGCACCGACACATAGCGCGTGAGCTTGTGCAGCTCGGCCTTGCCCAGCGCGCGCGCCAGCCGGTAGGCCAGGAAGTTCGACACGCCGATGTAGCGCGCACGCCCCGACTTCACGATGATGTCCAGCGCCTCCAGGCTTTCTTCCAGCGGCGTCTCGCGGTCGTCGCTGTGCAGCTGGTACAGGTCGACGTGGTCGGTCTGCAGCCGCTTGAGCGAGGCGTCGATGGCGTCCAGCAGGTGCTTGCGCGAGGCGCCCTGGTCCCAGCTGTTGGGGCCGACCTTGCCGACCGCCTTGGTGGCGACGACGAAGCGGCGCCGCCCGGTGGGGCCCTGCTTCTGCAGCCAGCGGCCGATGATTTCCTCGGTGCGGCCCGTGGTTTCCACCGTGCCGCCCAGCGGGTACACGTCGGCAGTGTCGAGGAAGTTGATGCCGCCTTCGGCCGCCTTGTCCAGGATCTGGTGCGACACCGCCTCGTCGGTCTGCAGGCCGAAGGTCATGGTGCCGAGGGCAAGGCGCGACACGGTGAGGCCCGTGCGGCCGAGACGGGTGGTGGGAATGCTCATGGTGTTTCGCTCTCGGAAAGTGAGGAAAAAAGGGCGGCGGCCATCATAGACACGGCCGTCCAATCCTTCAGGCGCGCGCGGGTTTCAGGCACGATGAGACGCTTTCAAAACACTTTCATGCGCTCTCGACATGCACGCCCGGCGCGCCGCGCTCCACGCCGAAGCGCGCCATGGTGCGCACGGCCGAGCCGGCCTGCGTCTCGTCGTCCACCGCGCGGAACTCGACCGCGGCGGCGCCGGCATCGAGCGTCACCAGCGCATAGCCGCGCTTGTCGGCGCGGCCGTAGCGCAGGTGCGCGTTCTTCGCGAGCATGTTCGCCACGCTCTTGGCGCTCGGCCCCTCGGAGGTGATGGCGCCGCCGACGAACTCGGTCGCGATGGCGGTCCCGCGCTGGCCTTGCGGGTCCTGGGCATCCTGCGGGTCTTGCCGCAGGTCCGCCGCCCAGAACGCATGCACGTCGCCGCTGGCGACCAGCGCGCTGCCGCCGTTCGCCTTGTTCAACGCCAGCCCGTTCAGCAGGCGCGTGCGCGCCGCGGCGTAGCCGTCCCAGCCGTCCATCCAGTAGCCGTGCTCGGGCCCGCGCTTGCGGTCGGCCTCGGCCAGCAGCGTGGGCTGCGCGAGCACGGTCCAGCGCGCGGGCGGCGCCGCGAGCTCGCGCGCCAGCCATGCCTCCTGCGCCGCGCCGAACAGGCTGCGCCCCGGCGCGAAGCGGTCGGCGCAGTCGGCCAGCGGCGACGCGCTGCGGCCCGACAGGCACACGTGGTGCGAGCGGTACTGGCGCCCGTCGGTCAGCAGCAGGTCGACCATGCGGCCGAAGCGATGGCGCCCGTAGATGACGGCATCGGCACCGCGCGGGCGCATGCGCTCGGGCACCGGCATGTGCTCGTACCAGGCCTGGTAGGCGGCCGCGCGAATGGCGAGAAACTGCGCCGGGTCGGGCGTGCGCGGCGACATGTCGTTCGTGTAGTCGTTGGCCACCTCGTGGTCGTCCCAGGTCACCAGCCACGGAAACGCGGCGTGCGCGGCCTGCAGCTGCGGGTCGGTCTTGTACAGCGCGTAGCGGTCGCGAAAACCGGCCAGCTGCGTCGGAATGCCGCCCTGGTGCTGGCGCACGCGCTCCGCGCCGCGCGAGCTCTCGTAGATGTAGTCGCCCAGGTGCACGACGAAGTCCAGCGGCTGCTCGGCCATGTCGCGGTATGCGGCGTAGAAGCCCTGCTCGTAGTGCTGGCAGGAGGCGAAGGCGAAGCGCACCGGCCGCGTCGATTCGTCTGCATCGGCCGGCGCGGTGCGCGTGCGGCCGACGGGGCTGCGCGCACCGGCGGCGGTGAAGCGGTACCAGTACGGCCGGCCCGGCGCAAGGCCGCTCACCTCGACGTGCACGGAATGCGCCAGCGCCTCGGTCGCGGTGGCCGAGCCCTTGGCGACCACGCGGCCGAAGCGCTCGTCGTCGGCGACTTCCCATCGCACCTCGACCGGCGCATCGCCCATGCCGCCGCCCTGCAGCGGGTCGGGCGCGAGCCGCGTCCACAGCACGAAACCATCAGGCTGCGGCGTGCCCGAGGCCACGCCCAGCGTGAACAGCTCGCGCGACGACCCCTGCGCGTGCAGCCGCAAAAAAGGATGCCCCAGCGACGCGGCCGCCAGCCCGCCGCACAGCAGGCGCCGGCGCGAAATTCTTTCCATCTTCATTCTTCGCACGCGACGGTGCCCACATCAGATCGATGCGCCGCACTGTCGTTCGCTTCGCTCGCTCCTGTCAACCCGCGGGCTCAGGAGCGTGACTGCGGCGCCACCACCGTGACCCGCGCCGTCATGTACGGGTGCACCGAGCAGGCGTACTCGTACACGCCCGGCTTGTCGAAGCTGCGCGCGAAGGCCTTGCCCGGCAGCAGCAGGTCGATGCCGCCGGTGCCGTTCTTGAAGACGACGCCGTGCGGCGCGCCGTCGTCGTTCTGCCAGGTCAGCGTCTGGCCGACCTCGACGGTGACCTGCGCGGGCTCGAAGGCGAAGTTGCGAATGGCCACGTGGGCGGAGCCGGCGGCATGCGTGGCTTGCACGGCTTGCACAGCCTTCGCGCCCTGCGAAGCGGCCACGCGCTGCACCGCGATCTTGCGCGGCGCGTTGCCCACCGCCACCGTGTGCATCGGCCCGCCCGCCAGGTCGACCACGCTCACGTCGTTGGAGCCCTCGTTGCTCACCCACAGCTTCCTGCCGTCGGCCGACAGGTCGAGCCAGTGCGGCTGCTTGCCCACGCCGATGCTGCGCACCGACGCGCGCGCGACGGGGTCGAACAGCATCAGCTCCCCCGGCCCCTGCACCACCACCACGCCGCTCGCCATGCCGGCGAAGTGCTGCGCGATGTGCGGCGACACGCCGGTGGACACCGGGGCGCCCCACTGGTTGGTGGCCGCGTCCAGCACCTGCACTGCGGGCACGCCGGCCAGCGTGAGGTACAGCGACTTGCCGTCGGCGTCGAACTCCAGGTCGCGCGGCGGCTTGTCCAGCGGAATCTGCGTGACCACGGCGCGGGTGGCCATGTCGATGACGACCAGCGCGAAATGGCCGGGCTCCTGCGAGGCCACGTACGCCTGCCGCCCGTCGGGCCGGATGGCGATGGTGTGCGGCTTGGGCACCGCCACGCTGGCGCTCACGCCGTGCGCCGCGGTGTCGACGAAGGCCACGCGGTCGTCGCCATTGACGGCCACCAGCAGCCACTTGCCGTCCGCCGTCATGGCCAGGCCCTGCGGGCCCTTGCCCACGTCGATGCTGCGGGTGACGCTGTCGGTGGCGGTGTCGATCTCGCTCACTGCCGACGCGCTGGAGCCGCTGACGAACGCGCTGCGCCCGCCGGGCGCCAGCACGATGCCGTCGGGCCCCGCCGCCACGGGCACGGTGGCGACGACGCGCTCGGCGGCGGTGTCGATCACGCTGACGGTGTTGTCCTTGAAGTTGCCGACGTAGGCCTTGGGGCCGGCCGCCAGAGCGGGCGCGGCCGAAGCGGCCAATGCCGAGAGCACGACCAGTGTTCGGGCGAAGCGGGACATTGCGGGGTGGGCGAGCATGGTGAAAAACCTCCTGTTGAAAAGGGCGGGAGCACGCAGAATCCGAAAATTCCGTACAGGGCATGACGCACGACATGGCCTGCTTATTCCGTGCAGCGCAAAGAAAAAATTTCCTTCGCGCGGGAATAAACCGCCGGCCCGCTCCGTCATGCAGGAAGAAGGAGCCCTTGAGCCTGTTGACCACCGACCGCACACGCCAGTTCGAAGCCGCCGCGCTGCCGCACCTGGACGCGGCCTGGAACCTTGCGCGCTGGCTGCTGCGCGACGACCAGCTCGCCGAAGACGCGGTGCAGGAGGCGTACCTGCGCGCCTTTCGCTTCTTCGACGGGCTGCGCGGCGAAAGCGCGCGACCATGGCTGCTGGGCATCGTGCGCAACGCCTGCTTCGACTGGATGCGGCAGAACCGCCAGCTGGCCGACCAGGTCGAATTCGACGAGCTGCGCGACAGCGAAACGGCCATGGAAAACGCAGGCGCAGGCTCGGCTGTACCAGCCGCCGGCGGCGACCCGGCGCGGCAATGGGAACTGCGCGCGCAGGGCGAGCGCATCAACGCTGCCATCGACGCGCTACCGCCGGTGTACCGCGAGGTGGTGGTGCTGCGCGAGCTGGAAGAAATGCGCTACGAAGACATCGCGCGCATCGCGGGCGTGCCGCTGGGCACGGTGATGTCGCGGCTGTCGCGCGCGCGGGCGCTGCTGCGCGAGAGCCTGCGCGACGACCGCCCGGGCGGCCAGGGCAATCGCGGCGACCACGGCGATCACAGGGATGAGGGAGGAAGGACGCACCATGGCAATGTCTGACGACGAAATGGGCATGCTGATACGCCGGCAGGCTGCGCGGCATGCGCCGCCGGGCGGGCTGGCGCAGCGCATCGGGCGGGCTGTGCGGGCGGAGGCGGGGGCCATGCCTGCGGCACCGGTGCCGTTGCCTGCGACAGTGCCTGTGCCTGTGCCGGTTGCTTCGCCTGCGCCTGCAGCGGGCATGTCGCCGAAGCGTCGCGGCTGGTGGCACGGGCTGGCCTGGTTCGGCACGGGCGCGGCCACGGCCTGGGGGCTGGCGCTGTTGCTGCTCGCGGGGCCGCTGTCGCCGCTGGCGCCCTCTTCCGACGCACTCGCCGAGGCCGTCACCGGCAACCACGTGCGCTCGCTGATGGCCGCGCACCTGGCCGACGTGGCCTCCACCGACCAGCACACGGTCAAGCCGTGGTTCGCCGGCAAGCTGGACTTTTCACCGCCCGTGGTCGACCTGGCCGACGAAGGTTTTCCGCTCGCCGGTGGCCGGCTGGACTACCTCGACGGGCGCACCGTGGCGGCGCTGGTATACCGCGCGGGGCCGCACGTGATCAACCTGTTCGTGTGGCCCGCGGCCGAGGGCAAGGGTACGCGGGAGGACACGGGCAAGGCGATGGCGCCGGTGTTCTCCACGCGCCAGGGCTACCAGCTGGCGCACTGGACGCAGGGCGGCATGCAGGCGTGGGCCGTGTCGGACCTGAACGCGGCGGAGCTGCGCAACTTTGCGGCGCTGCTGCACGCGCGCACCGCGCCGCGCGCGCCCTGATCCTTGCATCCTTGCGAACGCCGAAGCGCGTCGGCAGGCGATCGGCAGGTGTTCAGCCGATGTTTCAGCAGGCTGCCGCGGCCGGCTGCCGTGCCGTGGCGCGCGCGCTGGCCACGGCCCAACCGAACACGCCGATGCCGGCCAGCGCCAGCAAGGCGCCGACCCAGCCGGTCGAAGTCCAGCCCAGCCCCGCGGCAATGGCCACGCCGCCGAGCCAGGCGCCCAGCGCGTTGGCCATGTTGAAGGCCGAGTGGTTGAGCGCGGCGGCCAGCGTCTGCGCGTCGCCGGCCACGTCCATCAGGCGGATCTGCAGCGCCGGGCCGATCGCCACCGTGGTGCCGATGAGGAACACGTTGAACGCCGCCGTGTACACGTTGTGCGCCGCGAAGGTGAACAGCGCGAGCACCACGGCCGCGTACACCAGCAGGCCGCCGATGGTGCGCATGAGCGACTTGTCGGCCAGGCGCGAGCCCACCAGGTTGCCCATGACCATGCCCAGGCCGAACAGCGCCAGCACCAGGGGCACGCCACCCAGCGGCATGCCGGCCACCTCGATCAGCGTGGGCTTGATGTAGCTGAACACCGAGAACATGCCGCCGAAGCCGATGGCGCCGATGCCCAGCGTGAACCACACCTGCTTGCGCTTGAGCGCGCCCAGCTCGCGCCACGGGCTGGCGCCGGCCGGCGGTGCCAGGTCGGGAATGTCACGGCGCAGCAGCACGATGGCCACCAGCGCGATGACACCCACGAACACGAAGGCCGCGCGCCAGCCGAACAGCTGGCCCAACCACGCCGCGATCGGCACGCCCACCAGCGTGGCGCCGGTGAGCCCCAGCATGACGAGCCCCACGGCCCGCGCCCGTTTCCCCGGCGGCGCGAGCGCCGCGGCCACCAGCGCGGCCACGCCGAAATAGGTGCCGTGCGGCAGGCCGGTGGCAAAGCGCAGCAGGTTGAGCAGCAGGTAGGTGGGCGCCGCGGCGCTGGCGAAGTTGCCGGCCGCGAACACGGCCATGAGCGCGATCAGCAGCGCACGCCGGCGCCAGCCCGCCGCCAGCACCGCGAGCACCGGCGCGCCAATGACCACGCCCAGCGCATAGGCGCTGATGACGTGGCCGGCCTCTGGAATGCTCACGCCGATGTCTTTCGCCACCTCGGGCAGCAGACCCATGATGACGAACTCGCCGGTGCCGATGGCAAAGCCGCCGACGCCGAGCGCGAGCACCGCGCGCAGGAAATTGACGGGTGCTGCAGACGAAGAAGAAGAAACGGAAATGTCGGTGTCCGCGCTGTCCAGCGCGGGTGGGGAGGCGTTCAAGGCCAGGCTCCTGGGAAGGTGCCCGGCGGCCGCGGGCAGAACCCGGATTTTAGGGTAAACCCTGAATTTGTGCCGATACGGAATTGCCGAGGCCCTGGTACCGGCACCGGCACCGGCCACCGGTTTGCCAGCGCGGGGCCGGCCCCGCTGACGCTCAGATCGCCACCAGCTGGCGCACGCCCTGCGCTTCCATGTCCTTGCCGAGGCCACGCGCAATCACTTCGCCGCGCTCCATCACCAGGTAGTCGTCGGCCAGCTCCTGGGCGAAGTCGTAGTACTGCTCGCACAGCACGATGGCCATGTCGCCACGGTCGGCCAGCATGCGAATAACGCGCCCGATGTCCTTGATGATGCTCGGCTGGATGCCTTCGGTCGGCTCGTCCAGGATCAGCAGGCGCGGCTTGGGTGCCAGCGCGCGCGCAATGGCGAGCTGCTGCTGCTGCCCGCCCGAGAGGTCGCCGCCGCGGCGGTTGATCATCTGCTTGAGCACGGGGAACAGTTCGTACAGCTCGGCCGGAACCGGCGTGCTGCCGCTCTTGTAGGCCAGGCCCATGCGCAGGTTTTCTTCGACGGTGAGCCTGGCGAAGATTTCACGGCCCTGCGGGACGAAGCCGATGCCGGCCCTGGCGCGGTCGTAGGGGGTCGACTTCTGGATCGGCTTGCCTTCCAGCTCGATGCTGCCGCTTTTGATGGGCACCAGGCCCATGAGCGACTTCAGCAACGTGGTCTTGCCCACGCCGTTGCGCCCGAGCAGCACGGTGACCTTGCCGAGCTTCGCCTCGAAGCTCACGTCCCTGAGGATGTGGGAGCCGCCGTAGTACTGGTGGATGTTCTTGACTGTCAGCATGTTCGTGCGCCCTTCGTCTGGCGTTGTTGAAAGCGCCCGGTATCCGGCGCGGCCGTGTCGTGTGCGCCGTCGGCCCTCACCCCTGCTCTCTCACGGAGGGAGAGGGAGCAATGCAGGCGCCGCGCCGTGGCGCTGCCTTGGTCAGCGACCAAGGTACACCTCGATCACGCGTTCATCGGCCTGCACTTCGTCCAGCGTGCCTTGCGCCAGCACCGAGCCGTCGCACAGCACGGTGACGATCTCGGAGATGGTGCGGATGAAGCTCATGTCGTGCTCCACCACCATCAGCGAATGCTTGCCCTTCAGCGTGAGGAACAGCTCCGCCGTGCGCGCCGTTTCCTCGTCGGTCATGCCGGCCACGGGCTCGTCGAGCAGCAGCAGCTTGGGGTCCTGCATCAGCAGCATGCCGATTTCCAGCCACTGCTTCTGGCCGTGGCTCAGGTTGCCCGCCAGGCGCGACACGCTGTCGGCCAGGTGGATGGTCTCCAGCACCTCGGCCAGCCGGTCGCTCTGCGCGGAGTCGAGCCTGAACAGCATCGACGCGCGCACGCCCTTGTTGGTCTTCAGGGCGAGCTCCAGGTTCTCGAACACCGTCAGGTGCTCGAACACGGTCGGCTTCTGGAACTTGCGGCCGATGCCCAGCTGCGCGATGTCGGCCTCGCGGTGGCGCAGCAGGTCGATGGTGCTGCCGAAGAACACGGTGCCCGAGTCGGGCCGCGTCTTGCCGGTGATGATGTCCATCATGGTCGTCTTGCCCGCGCCGTTCGGCCCGATGATGCAGCGCAGCTCGCCCGGCGCGATGTCCAGCGACAGCTTGTTGATGGCCTTGAAGCCGTCGAAGCTCACGCTCACGTCTTCCAGGTACAGGATGCGCCCGTGCGTCACGTCGACCTCGCCCGGCGTCACGTGGCGGCCGAAGTCGGCGCTGCGGCCACCCGACTCGGTCATGCTGCTCGCATACGGCAGGCCGTGCGCGCGCGCGTTGCGCTCGGCGCCGGCTTCCATCAGATCGGGCGTCATGCGCGCGCTCCCTTCGGTTCGGCGGCCAGCGGCGCGTGCAGCGACTCGGGCGCCATGCCTTGCTCGGCGGCGATGGCACGCTGCGCGGCCTCGCGGCCGTCGCTCACTGCTGGCGCGTCGGCCGCCGGCCCTCTCTTCTCCCTCGACATCCACTTGCGCACCAACCCCACGATGCCGTTCGGCAGGAACAGCGTGACAGCAATGAACAGGGCACCCAGGAAGTACAGCCAGTACTCCGGGTAGGCCACGGTGAGCCAGCTCTTGGCGCCGTTGACGATGAAGGCGCCGATGATGGGACCGATCAGCGTGGCGCGTCCGCCCACCGCCGCCCAGATGGCGATCTCGATGGAGTTGGCCGCGCTCATTTCGCCCGGGTTGATGATGCCCACCTGCGGCACGTACAGCGCGCCGGCCACGCCGCACATGACGGCCGAGATGACCCAGATCGTGAGCTTGTACGGCAGCGGGTTGTAGCCCGAGAACATCACGCGCGTTTCGGCGTCGCGAATGGCCTGCAGCACGCGGCCGAACTTGCTGCCGATGAGCCACTTGGCGAACAGGAAGAAGCCCAGCAGCGTGATGCCCGTGAGCGCGAACAGCGTCATGCGCATCTCCTGCGTGGCGATCGGAATGTTCAGGATGCGCTTGAAGTCGGTGAAGCCGTTGTTGCCGCCGAAGCCCGTCTCGTTGCGAAAGAACAGCAGCATGGCCGCGAAGGTCATGGCCTGCGTGATGATCGAGAAGTACACGCCCTTGATGCGCGAGCGGAACGCGAAGAAGCCGAACACGAAGGCGATGAGGCCGGGCACCGCCACGATCATCACCAGCGTCATGACGAAGCTGCCGCTGAAGGTCCAGTGCCAGGGCAGCTCCTTCCAGTCGAGGAACACCATGAAGTCGGGCAGGTCGCTCTTGTAGTTGCCGTCGCGCCCGATCTGCCGCATGAGGTACATGCCCATCATGTAGCCGCCCAGCGCGAAGAACAGGCCGTGGCCCAGCGACAGGATGCCGGTGTAGCCCCAGATCAGGTCCATGGCCAGCGCGCAGATGGCGTAGCACATGATCTTGCCGACCAGCGCCACCGCGTAGTCGCTCATGTGCAGCGGGCTGTCCGCCGGCACCCACATGTTGAGCATGGGCGCCACCGCGCACACCACGATGAGCGCGACGAAGAAGGCTGTCCAGCCCTTGCCGCTCAGCAGCGGCCCCTTGGTTGGCAATGTGACCTTGCTCATGCCTCTGCACTCCGGCCCTTCATCGCGAAGATGCCTTGCGGGCGCTTCTGGATGAAGATGATGATGAAAACGAGCACCGCGATCTTGGCGAGCACCGCGCCCGCCCAGCCTTCGATGAACTTGTTGAGAATGCCCAGCCCCAGCGCCGCGTACACGGTGCCCGCGAGCTGGCCCACGCCGCCCATCACGACCACCATGAAGCTGTCGACGATGTAGCTCTGGCCCAGGTCGGGGCCCACGTTGCCGATCTGGCTCAGCGCGCAGCCGGCCAGCCCGGCAATGCCCGAGCCCAGCGCGAAGGCGTAGGTGTCGATGCGCGCGGTGTTCACGCCCATGCACGATGCGATGGACCGGTTCTGCGTGACGCCGCGCACGAACAGCCCCAGCCGCGTGCGCCCGATGAGCCAGCCCATGGCCAGCAGCACCAGCACCGCGAACACGATGATGCCGATGCGGTTCCACGGCAGCGTGACGTTGCTCAGCATGGTGAAGCCGCCGCTCATCCAGCCGGGGTTTTCCACGCCCACGTTCTGCGCGCCGAACATGGTGCGCACCAGCTGCTGCAGCATCAGGCTGATGCCCCAGGTGGCCAGCAAGGTTTCCAGCGGCCGGCCGTACAGGAAGCGGATGACGCCGCGCTCCAGGATGGCGCCGACCAGCGCCGAGGCCAGGAACGACACCGGAATGGCGGCCACCAGGTACCAGCCGAACATGGCCTCCGGCAGGTACTTCTGGAAGACGCCCTGCATCACGTAGGTGGCGTAGGCGCCGATCATCATCAGCTCGCCGTGCGCCATGTTGATGACGCCCATCAGCCCGTAGGTGATGGCCAGGCCCAGCGCGGCCAGCAGCAGCACCGAGCCCAGGCTGATGCCGCTGAACACGGCGTTGATGCGGTCGCCCCACACCAGCGAGGCGTCGATGTTGGCAATGGAGGCGACGATGGCCGCCTTGACGTCGGCCTCGGTCTCGTCGGCGAAGCGCTGGTTGAGCAGCAGCTTGGTGTCGGGGTTGAGGTTGTTGCCCAGCTCCTTCGCGGCGGCGAGGCGCTTGGCCTTGTCGGCGCTGGTGAGCATGCCGGCGGCGCGCACGAGTTCGAGCTGCGCCTTGATCTTCGGGTTGGTCTCGGCGGCCAGCGCCTTCTCGACCATGGGAAGGCGCGACTCGTCGGGCTCTTTGAATAGCGCCTGCGCGGCTTCGGCGCGCACCGCGTCGTCCTTGCTCGTGAGCTTGAGGGCGGCCTGCGCGGCATCGAGCGCGCCGCGCATGAGGTTGTTGTTGACGACGTCTTCGGCGGTGTCGGGCACTTTCAGCTCGGCGCCGGTGACGGGGTCGAACCCCTTGTCGTCCTTCATCACGAAGACCTTGTCCTCGGTGAACTTGACCGCGTCGTCGGACATGGCCTGGATGAAGGCGGCGGTCTTCTCGTCGGCCGTGAGCACGGCCTTGTTGAGCGCGGCGATGCGGGCTTCGGACTCGCCGGAGGCGATGGCCCGGGCTTCGTCGGCGGTCAGCGCGTGGGCGGCCGATGCCATGAGGAGCATGGCGGCGAGTGCGCAGTGAAGGGTTCGTCGAAGCATGATGAGTTTCGTGTTGCCCCCTCTCCCCTGGGGGAGAGGGTTGGGGTGAGGGCCGGCGGCCTTCCAACAGACGCGGCCGCCAGATTGGCCGCCGCTGCCCTCACCCCCGCCCTCTCCCCGAGGGGAGAGGGAGCAAGGCCAGGGACTTGCCCGATGAGTTACATCGACTTGCCAGCCGGGTAATCAGGCTTCTTGTCGTTGCCTTCGATGTACGGGCTCCACGGCTTGGCCTTCACCGGGCCGGGCGTCTTCCACACCACGTTGAACTGGCCGTCGGCCTTGATCTCGCCGATGAACACGCTCTTGTGCAGGTGGTGGTTCTTCTCGTCCATCTTCGACACGATGCCCGAGGGCGCGGTGAAGGTCTGGCCGGCCATGGCGGCGATCACCTTGTCGGTGTCGGTCGACTTGGCCTTCTCCACGGCCTGCTTCCACATGTGGATGCCGATCCAGGTGGCTTCCATCGGGTCGTTGGTGAGCGGCTTGTCCATGTGGCCCGGGATCTTCTTGGCCTTGGCGTACTCGCTCCACTCCTTGATGAAGGCCGTGTTGGTCGGGTTCTTCAGGCTCATGAAGTAGTTCCAGGCGGCCAGGTGGCCCACCAGCGGCTTGGTGTCCACGCCGCGCAGTTCTTCCTCGCCCACCGAGAAGGCCACCACCGGCACGTCCTTGGCCTTCAGGCCGGCGTTGCCGAGCTCCTTGTAGAAGGGCACGTTGGAGTCCCCGTTGATGGTGGACACCACGGCCGTCTTGCCGCCGGCCGAGAACTTCTTGATGTCGGCGACGATGGTCTGGTAGTCGCTGTGGCCGAAGGGGGTGTACTTCTCGTCGATGTCGGTTTCCTTCACGCCCTTGCTCTTCAGGTAGGCGCGCAGGATCTTGTTGGTGGTGCGGGGGTACACGTAGTCGGTGCCCAGCAGCACCCAGCGCTTGGCGCCGCCGCCTTCCTTGCTCATGAGGTAGTCGACCGCCGGAATGGCTTGCTGGTTGGGCGCGGCGCCCGTGTAGAACACGTTCTTGGAGAGTTCTTCGCCCTCGTACTGCACCGGGTAGAACAGCAGGCCGTTCATTTCCTCGACCACCGGCAGCACCGACTTGCGCGACACCGAGGTCCAGCAGCCGAAGATCACCGAGA
Organism: Variovorax sp. RCC_210; assembly: GCF_041355175.1. NCBI lineage: Bacteria > Pseudomonadati > Pseudomonadota > Betaproteobacteria > Burkholderiales > Comamonadaceae > Variovorax > Variovorax sp. RCC_210. The sequence goes on from NZ_JBFUPJ010000008.1 coordinate 101,575, forward strand.
CCTTGTCCTGGCCGAGCAGCTGCTTGGTCTTTTCAGCGAACAGGGGCCAGTTGGAGGCCGGGTCGACCACCACGGGCTCGAGCTGCTTGCCCAGCACGCCGCCCTTCTTGTTGATGTCGTCGATGGCCATCAGCACCGTGTCTTTCAGCACGGTTTCCGAGATGGCCATCGTGCCCGACAGCGAGTGCAGCACGCCGACCTTGATGGTGTCGGCAGCGAATGCCGGCACAGCAGAAATGCTGGCCAGCGCGACGGCGGCGGTGAGCGCCTTGAGTGTGAAACGACGTTGCATGTGGACTCCTGCTCCGGGGTGGTTTGAACGGGGTCGCCAGCGCTGTGCTGGCGTGGAGAGGAGTCTGCGGAATGCACCATGAAGGTGAAATACGCCGGGTGGCGTACACGGAGGTACTCAGCGGGAGTCAACCTTGCGCGGGGTACTTCTTCGCGTTGAGGAGCATCTTGCTTCTGGCCGCCTCGACGACGTCGATGCCGAGCTTGTCGGCGAGCTGCAGCAGGTAGAGCAGCACGTCGGCGATCTCGGTGCCGATCTCGGCGCGCTTGTCCGCCGGCAGCGAGCGGCTCTGCGCCTCGGTCAGCCACTGGAAGTGCTCGAGCAATTCGGCCGCCTCGACCGACAACGCGGCGGCGAGGTTCTTGGGGGAATGGAACTGCTCCCAGTCGCGGGCCTGGGCGAAGTCGCGCAGGGCTTGGGTCAGAAGTTTCAGATCGGAGTCCATGGCGCACCTGTAATCGGGCGGCGAGTGTGGCATGGGCTCCCTGAAGAAGCCCAATCTGGGCTTGTACAAGCCCAGATTGGGTACGTCGTCACGAGGGCGCTGGCGTTGCCCGGCTTCCACGCCGGTGCAGCACCGCCACCAGCAGCGCCGACACCACCAGGTACAGCAACGCCACGCCGAACGCCCCGGAGTAACTGGCCGCATCCGCCCCCTGTCCCAGCCGCCCGTAGAAAAGAATCCCGATCAGCGCCACCCCCAGCGCGTTGCTCGCCTGCTGCACCATCGACAGCACGCCCGACGCCACGCCCGCGTGCTGCGGCGGCAGGCCGGCCAGCACGGTCGCCACCAGCGGCGCCATCACCATGCCCAGGCCGGCGCCCTGCACCAGCAGCAGCGGCACCATCCACGCGACCACATGCGCCGCATGCGTGTGCCCCGGCCAGCCGGCCACGTTGGCGAACTGCAGTGCATGCCCCGTCGCGAGCACCAGCGCGCCGAGCGCGATGGGCGGCTTGCCGCCGAAGCGCCGCGCCAGCCGCGCGGCGGCCATCGACGTGGCGAAGAACCCGACCGCCAGCGAAGTGAAGACCGCCCCCGAGGCCAACGGGCCCAGCGCCAGCCCCTGCTGCAGGTACAGCGCCAGCACGAAGTAGAGCGAGGCGTTGCCCACGTAGAAGGCCAGCGTGGTGAACAACCCGGCGACGAAGCGGCCGTCGGCCAGCAGCACCGGCGCGACCAGCGGCGAACCGCCGCGTGCGGCCAGGCGACGCTGCTGCAGCGCGAAGGCGCCGAGCAAGGGCAGCGCCGCGGCCAGGCACACCCAGCTCCACGGCGGCCAGCCCTGCTCGCGCCCTTCGACCAGCGGCAGCACCACGGCCACCGAGCCCGCGGCCACCAGCAGCATGCCGACGAGGTCGAGCCCGCTCCGCCCCTGGCCGCCGTTCGCCAGCGGCGGCATCACGCGCGGTGCCAGCACCAGCGCCAGCAGGCCGATGGGCACGTTGATGAGAAAGCAGCTGCGCCAGCCGAGCCCGGCAAGGTCCGCATGGATCAGCACGCCGCCCACCAGCTGCCCCAGCGTGGCGCCCAGCCCGAGCGTGAGCCCGTAGGCCGCGAAGGCGCGTGCCCGGTCTTCGCCGGTGTACGCCAAGCCGATCATCGCCAGCACCTGCGGTTGCAGCAGCGCGCCGGCCAGGCCCTGCAGCACGCGCGCCGCCACCAGCAGCTCGGCATTCGGCGCGAAGCCGCAGGCGGCCGATGCCAGCGTGAACAGCAGCAGGCCCAGCATGAACATGCGGCGGCGGCCGAACAGGTCGCCCAGCCGGCCACCTGTGACCAGGCCCGCCGCCGTGGCGAGGCCGTAGCCCGCCACCACCAGCTGCAAGGTCGCGGCGCCGGCGTGCAGCTCGTGCTGCATCGAGGGCAGCGCGACGTTGACGATGAAGAAGTCCAGCACCACCAGGAAGGTGCCGCTGAGCATCACCCACAGGGCGAGGCGGCCCGGCACGGCCGCGCGGGCCGTAGAAGGAAGCGAGGCTGCCGGGGCAGCGAAGTGCGACTGCGTCATGGTGGGCTCCAGTGTTGGGAGGAAGGCGCATGGCGGCAATGACCTTGGAGGTCATCGCCGGGAGGTCATCGATCTGCGGCTGGTTCCATGTCGACCAGCGCGCGGCGTGCCCCCTGCTCAACCTGCTGACGGTGCCGCTGCACGTGAAGATGGAGAGGCCCGCGCCCTCGCGCTGCAGGGCACGCTGCAGCTGCTGGCGATGGAAACCGGCCAGCCCGGCCTGGGCTCCAGCCTGCTGGTGAGCCGGCTGGCGGACATCGTTTTCGTGCAGGCGGTGCGCGCGCATGTCGCGGCCCACGGCGAATCGCAGACGGGCTGGCTCGCGGCGCTGGGCGACGCGCGCATCGGCCCCGCCCTGCGCGCGATGCGCAAGGACATCGCCCGCAACTGGACGGTGGCGTCGCTGGGGGCGGCCGCGAGCCTGTCGCGCTCGGCCTTCGCGCAGCGCTTTCGGAAGCGCGTGGGGCAGGCGCCCTTCGAATACCTGACGCAATGGCGCATGTTCAAGGCCGGCAACATGCTCGGCCAGGGCAACGCCGCGGTGGGCACGATTGCCGAGGCGGTCGGCTACGACTCGGAGGCGGCATTCAGCAAGGCTTTCAAGCGCGAAAAGGGCATGGCGCCGGGCGCGTGGCGGGCCGCGGCGCGCGACGTGGTCGCGGCATGACAGCGCGACGCTGCTAGACCGTCTTCTGCGTCGCCTTGAACTGCGCCAGCGCGAAAGCCCACGCCATGCGCGTGGCATCGGGCCCGGTCGGGTCGCTGAACATCAGCGCCGAGGCGCCGCCGCTCCACGAATGCCCGAGCCCCGCGATCTCGCACAGCGTGACCACGGTGCGGCCCTTGCGCTTGAAGTCGGTCACCTGCATGGCGCGGCGCTTGCCGCGCTGCATGTTGCGCGGCATGCCGGGCCGCGCGCCCAGGGCCGTGGCCCACACCGCAGCACTGCTCACGGCATTGCTCGGTGCCACCACGGCGTCGGCATCGCCGTGCAGCACCAGCATCGGCGGCAAGGTGGCGAAGACGGCCGCGGCGCCCATGGCCTTGCCGACGGCGGTGGTGGGCATGGGCGGCACGTTCTTGCCGCGCATGGCGCCCAGCGCCGTGGCCGACGACTTGGCCGCGCCGGGCGCCACGCCCGAATGCATGACGACGGCGCGAAAGCGGTTGGCATAGCGCGTGGCCAGCAGCGCCGCCATGCTGGCGCCGGCCGAGAGCCCGGCGACGGCCACGCGCTCGCGGTCCGCGGGGTAGAGCATGCAGGCCTGGTCGACCGCGGCCATCAGCGTGGCTGCCTCGGCGTCGGCCTTGCCCGAGCGGCGCTCGTACCAGTTCCAGCAGCCTTGCGGGTGGGCGAGGCGGTCTTGTTCGGGGTAGAGCACCAGGAAACGGTGGCGCACGGCCAGCGCGTTCATGCGCGTGCTGGCCGCGAAGTCGCGCCCGGTCTGGCCGCAGCCGTGCAGCATGACCATCAGCGGCAGCTTCTCGCCGGGCGCGAGCTGCAGGTCGGCCGGGCGAAACAGGTGGTAGCCCCGCGCCCCGCCCGCGCCCACGGCCATGCCGCTGAGCCAGTCGCCCTTGCCGGGCGGTGGCTTCAGCCGCTTGGCGGCGGCGCGCTGCACCTGGCCCGCGATGCGCTTGCTGTTGCTCAGCGTGACCTTGGTCAGCGCACGCAGGTTGCGCCGGTACGCGCGGGCGAAGACGGAGGCGGTGGAGCGGCGGGCCATGGCGCAGTGTGAAGGCAAAGCGCCGGGCGGCCTAGCTGTCCGCCAGGAACCTGCCCGGCGGCCGTCCCCGCCCCGGCCCCGGCCCCGGCCCCGGCGTGCTTCAGTAGATTTCCGGCACGATCATGTTGGCCGGCACCGGCTGGCGCAGGTAGTCGGCGTGGCGCACGCGCTCGGGCAGCTCGACCGTCGGGTGCGGCACTTCGTTGTAGGGCAGCTGGCCCAGCAGGTGGCTGATGCAGTTCAGGCGCGCCTTCTTCTTGTCGACGGCCTGCACCACCCACCACGGCGCCTCGGGAATGTGGGTGCGCTCGAGCATGATTTCCTTCGCCTTGGTGTATTCCTCCCAGCGGCGGCGGCTTTCCAGGTCCATCGGGCTGAGCTTCCACTGCTTCAGAGGGTCGTGGATGCGGCCGAGAAAGCGCATGTGCTGCTCGTCGTCGGTGATGGAAAACCAGTACTTGATGAGCTTGATGCCCGAGCGAACCAGCATCTTCTCGAACTCGGGCACGGTGCGAAAGAACTCCTCGTACTCGTCGTCCGAGCAGAAGCCCATCACGCGCTCCACGCCGGCGCGGTTGTACCAGCTGCGGTCGAACAGCACCATTTCGCCGGCGGCGGGCAGGTGGGCGGCATAGCGCTGGAAGTACCACTGCGTGCGTTCGCGGTCGTTGGGCGCGGGCAGCGCGGCCACGCGGGCCACGCGCGGGTTCAGCCGCTGGGTGATGCGCTTGATGACGCCGCCCTTGCCCGCGGCGTCGCGGCCTTCGAAAAGAATGACCACCTTCTGCTTGCTGTGCTGCACCCAGTCCTGCAGCTTCACCAGCTCGCCCTGCAGGCGGAACAGTTCCTTGAAGTAGGCCTGGCGCGCGGCCTTGTCGGCACTGCTGCTGGCAATGCTGGCGGCAGGGTCGAGCGCGTCGATGTTGCGGTCCTCGATCTCGAGCTCGAGCTCTTCGTCGTAGCTGTCGATCAGGTCGCGGGCGATGCGTTGCATCAGTTCTTCGTGGTCCGGGAGGGCGCTGTTCAGCATGATGGAAGCTCGAATGGGAAGGCGAAGGAAAAAGCATGCTGCGCCGCCTGTATGACCGCTGCGTGACGGACGAACGCTCTTTTACAGGTCCCGACACAAAGTTGTCATATACCCGGAACACCATCCGCGGCATACCAACAGCTTAAAAAACCGCCGCCATGAACACCCTCGCCGCCCCCAAAGCCGAGATGCCACCGGCGCCCGGCGCCGCGCACCGGCCCAAGCTCGATGCCAAGCCCGGTCCGCTCACGCTGATCACCTTCGTGGGGTTGCTGGCCGCCGGCCTGCTCTTCACGGCCTGGAGCCTGGTGGGCGACGTGACGTCCTCGGGCGCGCCGGTGACCACCTGGGTGCCGTACATCCTGCTGGGCGTGGCGCTGCTGATTGCGCTGGGGTTCGAGTTCGTCAACGGCTTCCATGACACGGCCAACGCGGTGGCCACGGTGATCTACACGCACTCGCTGCCGCCCAACTTCGCGGTGGTGTGGTCGGGCTTCTTCAACTTCCTGGGCGTGCTGGTGTCCAGCGGGGCGGTGGCCTTCGGCATCATCGCGCTGCTGCCGGTGGAGCTCATATTGCAGGTGGGCTCGGGCGCGGGCTTCGCGATGGTGTTCGCGCTGCTCATCGCCGCCATCATCTGGAACCTGGGCACGTGGTGGCTGGGGCTGCCGGCGTCGTCGTCGCACACGCTGATCGGCTCGATCATCGGCGTGGGCGTGGCCAATGCACTGATGCACGGGCGCGACGGCACCAGCGGTGTCGACTGGGCGCAGGCCACCAAGGTGGGCTACTCGCTGCTGCTGTCGCCGCTGGTGGGCTTCGGCTGCGCGGCGCTGCTGCTGCTGGCGCTGCGCGCCTTCGTGAAGAACCGCGCGCTGTACGAAGAACCCAAGGGCAGCGCGCCGCCGCCGTGGTGGATTCGCGGCCTGCTCATCCTGACCTGCACGGGCGTGTCGTTCGCGCACGGCTCCAACGACGGCCAGAAGGGCATGGGGCTGATCATGCTGATCCTGGTGGGCACGGTGCCCATGGCCTATGCGCTGAACCGCGCGATGCCGGCCGACGAAACCATCAAGTTCGTGGCCGTGGCCGAGATGGCGCAGACCGCGCTCAACCGCAGCGTGCCGACCTCGCTGCCGGCGCTGCAGCCCGCCGCCGCGCGCGACGCGCTGTCGACCTATGTGCGCACCCGCGAGTTCGCCCCCACGGTGGTGCCGGCGCTGGCCATTACCGCCGGCAGCATCGGCGAGCAGGTGCGCAAGCACGGCTCGCTGGCCGCCGTGCCGGCCGAGGCCGTGGCCAACGTTCGCAACGACATGTATTTGGCCTCGGAAGCGATTCGCCACCTCGACAAGAGCGGCGCCGCCAAGTTCGACGCCGACACCAAAATGCGCGTGAACGCCTTCCGCGAAGAGCTCGACAGCGCCACGCGCTTCATTCCGCTGTGGGTGAAGGTGGCGGTGGCCATCGCGCTGGGCCTGGGCACCATGATCGGCTGGAAGCGCATCGTGGTCACGGTGGGCGAGAAGATCGGCAAGACGCACCTGAGCTACGCCCAGGGCGCCTCGGCCGAGGTGGTGGCCATGATCACCATCGGCGCGGCCGACATGTACGGGCTGCCGGTGTCCACCACGCACGTGCTGTCTTCCGGCGTGGCGGGCACCATGACGGCCAGCGGCTCGGGCCTGCAGATGTCCACGCTGCGCAACCTGGCGCTGGCCTGGGTGCTGACGCTGCCGGTGGCGATGCTGCTGTCGGGTTCGCTGTACTGGCTGTTCACGCGGGTCTTCTGATCACGCCGCCTGATTCGCGTTTTTCGATCCGCTCCTTTTCCTGACCACGCACCTTGTCGGCATTTCATGACCTCGCCGCCCAGTCCTACGGCGGCGACGAAGCCGGGCTGATCTCCGGCTACCTGTTCGACGCCTCGGCGCCCGAGCCCGCGCGGGCCATCGACTCGGCGCAGGCCGCGGCGTGGCTGGCCGAGGAGCGCGAGCGCGAATGCAGCGAGCGCGATCCGGCCTACGTCTGGCTGCACTTCAACCTGAGCCACGCGCACGCGGAGCGCTGGCTGCTGCGGCACGCGAACCTGTCGGACACCTTCTACGAGACGCTGCACGAAGGCCTGCCCTCCACGCGCATCGAGCGCGCGGACGACTCGCTGATTGCCGTCATCAACGACGTGCACTTCGAGTTCAGCTTCGAGCCCTCGGACATCTCCACGTTGTGGATCAGCGTGGGCCCGCGCCTGGTGGTCACGGCGCGCACCAAGCCGCTGCGCTCGGTGGATGCGCTGCGCACGGCGGTAAAGGCCGGCGACGCGCCGCGCTCGAGCACCGAACTGCTCGAGCACCTGCTGCGCGCGCAGGCCGACGTGCTGGTGAAGATCGTGCGCGGCGTGACCTCGCGCATCGACCGCATCGAAGACGAACTGCTGGCCGGCCGGCTGGACCACAAGCGCGCGCGCCTGGGCGTGCTGCGCCGGCTGCTGGTGCGGCTGCAGCGGCTGCTGGCGCCCGAGCCGGCCGCCCTCTTCCGCCTGCTGCAGGGGCCGCCGGCCTGGATGTCGGAGCCCGACGCGCAAGAGCTGCGCGGCTCGACCGAGGAGTTCTCGGTGGTGCTGCGCGACATGCAGGCGCTGCAGGAGCGCATCAAGCTGCTGCAGGAAGAAATTGCCGCCAACGTGAACGAGGACAACAACCGCAGCCTGTTCGTGCTGACGGTGGTCACGGTGCTGGCGCTGCCGATCAACATCCTGGCGGGCCTGTTCGGCATGAACGTGGGCGGCATTCCGCTGGCCGACCACAAGCACGGCTTCTGGATCGTGGTGGCCATCGTGGCCAGCTTCACCGCGGTGGCGGCCTGGGCGGCTTTTCGCAAGAAGCGCTGAGCCGCGTCCAGCGGTGCGGTAATGCTATTTATTTAGTAGCGCATTGCATAGCATCCACGCGCCCGCACCGATGTTCCAGACCCCATAGAATGCAGGGGTGTCCTCCATTCTCAACGCCGATCTTCACTGCCACTCCGTGGTCTCCGACGGCACATTGACGCCCGAAGAACTGGCCGCGCGCGCGGCCTCCAACGGCGTGGAGCTCTGGGCCCTCACCGACCACGACGAAATAGGCGGCCAGCACCGCGCCGCGGCGGCAGCGCGTGCAAACGGCATGCGCTACCTCACGGGCACCGAGATTTCGGTGACCTTCGCCAACGAAACGGTGCACATCGTCGGCCTGGGCTTCGACCCCGACGACGCCGCCATGTCGCAGGGCCTGTACGACACGCGCGGCGGCCGCGGCAAGCGCGCGCAGGAAATGTCCGAGGGGCTGGCCAAGGTCGGCATCCAGGGCGCATACGAAGGCGCGCTGAAGTTCGTGGGCAACCCCGAGCTCATCTCGCGCACGCACTTCGCGCGCTTCCTGGTCGAGCAGGGCCACTGCCGCGACACGCCCGAGGTGTTCCGCAAGTTCCTCACCGAAGGCAAGCCCGGCTACGTGCCGCACCGCTGGGCCACGCTGAAGGACGCGGTGCACTGGATCACCGCCGCCAAGGGCATGGCCGTGATCGCTCACCCGGGCCGCTACAAGTTCACGGCCAACGAGGAGTACGCGCTGTTCCTCGAGTTCAAGGCGCACGGCGGCCAGGCCATCGAGGTGGTCACCGGCAGCCACACGCCGGCCGAGTTCGTCGAGTACGCCGACAAGGCGCTCGAGTTCGACTTCGCCGCCTCGCGCGGCAGCGATTTCCACAGCCCCGACGAAAGCCACTGCGACCTGGGCAAGTTGCCGCCGTTGCCCGGCGCGCTCACTCCCGTGTGGGAACTGCTCGGCGACCGCATCCAGCAGTGAGCCAGAGCCCGCGGCCCGGCACCGACAGCGCGGCGACCGTTGCGCTGGCCAATGCACGCGCCGCCCAGCAGGCCAGCCGCAGCAGGGAGTCCGAACGCATCCTCGCGGGCATCGGCCTGGTGGTGCTGGCGGTCGGCTGCTTCGCCACGCTGGACACCGCCACCAAGTTCTCCACGCTGGGCGTGCCCATCCTCATGGGCGTGTGGTTTCGCTATGCCTTCCAGGCGGTGGCCACCACGCTGGTGCTGCTGCCGCTGCACGGCGTGGGGTTGCTGCGCACGCGCCATCCGCGCTACCAGGTGCTGCGCGGGGCGCTGCTGCTGGCCTCGAGCGTGTTCGCGTTCTTCAGCCTGCGCTACATGCCGCTGGCGGAGTTCACGTCCATCGTGCTGATCGCGCCGCTGGTGATCACGCTGCTGGCCGCCACCACGCTCAAGGAGCATGTGTCGCCGCTGCGCTGGGCGCTGGTGGCCGGGGGCTTCGCGGGCACGCTGGTCATCCTGCGCCCGGGCGGCAGCGCGTTCAGCTGGGCCATCCTGCTGCCGCTGGGGCTGGTGCTGACGAACGCGTGGTTCCAGGTGCTCACCAGCAAGCTGGCGCAGACCGAGAACCCCCTGACCATGCACTTCTACACGGGCTGGGTCGGCACGCTGATCGCGTCGGTGGCGCTGCCCTTCGCATGGAGCGCCCTGCCCTCGTGGGAATGGTGGGCGCTGCTGTGCCTCATGGGGTTCATGGGCACGGTGGGGCACTTCATGCTCATCCTGGCCTACCAGCGCGCGCCGGCCTCCACGCTCACCCCTTATCTTTATGCGCAGATCGCGTTCGCGATGCTCGGCGGCTGGCTCATCTTTTCGCATGTGCCCGACCGCTTCTCGCTCATCGGCATGGCGATGATCGCGGTCTGCGGCGCCGCCGGCGCATGGCTCACGGTGCGCGAGCGCCGCGTGCCCATCGAACCCGCCGAATCCTGACCAGGAGAATCCAGACATGGCCCAGTACTTCGAAGTCCACCCCGAGAACCCGCAGCAGCGCCTGCTGAAGCAGGCCGTTGCGCTGCTGGAGCGTGGCGAGATCGTGGCCGTGCCCACCGACTCCAGCTACGCGCTGGCCTGCCACCTCGACGACAAGGACGCGGTCGACCAGCTGCGCCGCATCCGCCAGGTCGACGACAAGCACCACCTCACGCTGCTGTGCCGCGACCTGAGCGAGCTGGCCAACTACGCGCGCGTGGACAACAAGCAGTACCGGCTGCTGAAGGCGGCCACGCCGGGCCCGTACACCTTCCTGCTCGAAGCCACCAAGGAAGTGCCGCGCCGCGTGAGCCACCCGCAGCGCAAGACCATCGGCCTGCGCGTGCCCGACCACAAGGTGCTGCTGGAGCTGCTGGCGCTGCACGGCGCGCCGCTCCTGGCCACCACGCTGATCCCGCCCGGCGAGACCGAGGCGCTGAACGACGCGCAGACCATCCGCGAGCGCTTCGAGAAGCAGATCGGCGCGGTCATCGACGCCGGCGCCTGCGCGTCCGAGCCCACCACCGTGGTCGACCTGACGCCCATGGGCACGGGCGACGACCCGGTCGTGGTGCGCCAGGGACGCGGCGCATTGGCCGTGCTGGGCCTGTGAATTCGGGCTGTTTTGCACGTTCCGTCTGACACAATCGCCCGGTGGATATTTCCAATCTGATACAGACCGTACTGATCTACGCACTGCCGGTGATCTTCGCAATCACCGTGCACGAGGCGGCTCATGGCTATGTGGCGCGCCATTTCGGCGACAACACGGCCGAGGTCATGGGACGCGTCACCCTCAACCCGATGAAGCACATCGACCCCATCGGGACCATCCTGATGCCGTTGATGCTGTACTTCGCCACCTCGGGCGCCTTCCTGTTCGGCTATGCCAAGCCGGTGCCCGTGAACTTCGGGCGGTTGCGCCATCCGAAGCGCGACATGATCTGGGTGGCGCTGGCCGGGCCGGTGTCCAATTTCATCCAGGCCATTCTGTGGGCGCTGGTGCTGGTGGCCCTGGTGGCTTCCGGCGTCAATGAAACCTTTTTCATCAAGATGGCGCAAGGCGGCATCCTGGTCAACCTCGTGATGTGGGCCTTCAATCTGTTTCCGCTGCCGCCGCTGGACGGTGGCCGCGTGCTGGCGGGCCTGCTGCCCAACGGCCCCGCGCAACAGTTCCTGGCGCGCATCGAGCCCTACGGCTTCTTCATCGTGATGGGCCTCGTCATTGCCGGCGTGGTCAGCAACTACTGGCTGCGCCCGCTGATGGACGTGGGCTACTACGTCATCAACCTGCTCATCACCCCGCTCAAGGCATTGCTGCTCTAAGTTTCCTCGTTCCATGGCCTCGTCTTCCCAAGCTCCCCTGCGCGTCCTGACCGGCATCACGCCCTCCGGCACGCCGCACCTCGGCAACTACGTCGGCTCGATCCGCCACTCGGTGCGGCAAAGCGTCGCGCCCGGTGTGCAGAGCTTCTTCTTCCTGGCCGACTACCACGCGCTCATCAAGGTGCAGGAGCCGGCGCTCATCCAGCGCTCCACCCTCGAGATCGCCGCCAGCTGGCTGGCCTGCGGGCTCGACCCGGCGCGCGTCACCTTCTACCGCCAGTCGGACATTCCCGAGATCCCCGAGCTCACCTGGTTCCTGACCTGCGTGACCGGCAAGGGCGTGCTCAACCGCGCGCATGCCTACAAGGCGCAGCTCGACAAGAACGTGGCCAAGGGCGAAGACCCCGACGCCGACGTCACGGCCGGCCTGTTCATGTACCCGGTGCTCATGGGCGCGGACATCCTGATGTTCAACGCGCACAAGGTGCCGGTGGGCCGCGACCAGGTGCAGCACATCGAGATGGCGCGCGACATGGCGCAGCGCTTCAACCACCAGTACGGCGAGCACTTCACGCTGCCCGACGCCGAGATCGACGACGCCGTCGCCACCCTGCCCGGCCTCGACGGCCGCAAGATGAGCAAGAGCTACGGCAACACGATTCCGCTGTTCGCGCCGCGCGCGCAGCTGCAAAAGCAGATCTCCAGCATCGTGACCGACTCGCGCGCGCCCGGCGAGCCCAAGGACACCGAAGGCTCCGCCCTGTTCCAGATCTACCAGGCCTTTGCCAGCGCCGAGGAAACCGAGGCGCTGCGCAAGGCGTATGCCGACGGCATCAGCTGGGCCGACGCCAAGCACACGCTGTTCGAGCGCATCGACCAGGAAGTGGCCCCGCTGCGCGCGCGCTACGAAGCGCTGATGAACGACCCCGCCGAAATCGAGCGCATCCTGCTCATCGGCGCCGACAAGGCCCGCGCGCTGTCGAAGCCTTTCATGACCAGCCTGCGCCACGCCGTGGGCCTGCGCAACCTGGCCGCCGGCAAGGACAAGGCCGGGGCCAAGGCGGCGAAGGTCGCCAGGCCGAGCTTCAAGCAGTACCGCGAGAAGGCCGACGGCCTCTTCTATTTCAAGCTGCTGGACGCGCGCGGCGAAACCCTGCTGCAGAGCCGTGGTTTCACATCGCCGCAGGAAGCGGGCCGTACCATCGCGCTCTTGCAGGCGCAGCGCGGCGAGGCCCTGGCCTCGCTGGCCGCCCAGCTCGAACCCATCGACACACAAGGAACACGCGCCGTCACCGAGGCGCTGGAGGCACTGGCGGAGGCAACGCCCACCAACCCAGGGAGTTGACCCGGAAGAGCCCATCGGCCATCCGCTGGTGAGCAGGAAACAGAGAGAGAAGACGGTGCGATCACAAAGGAAGAAAACATGAGCATTTATGTCATCGACGACCACCCCCTGATGCGCGACGCGATCGTGATGGTCCTGCGGCGCCTGCGCCCGGCCGAGAACATCGTCGAACTCGAGCGCCTCGACAAGCTGGCGGGCTCCGTGCAGCAGCGTGGCGCCCCCACGCTCTTCTGCCTGGACCTGAAGCTGCCCGACACCAACGGCGTGTCGGGCGTGATCGCGGTCAAGCAGGTCTACCCGAACGTGCCCATCGCCGTGTACTCGGCCGCTCCCGCGGCCGACATGGAAGACGCCTGCATCGAGGCCGGTGCCGACACCTACATCGAGAAGTCGGCCAGCTCCAACGAGCTGGCAGCCGCCCTGCGCGGCCTGCTGATGGCCGGCTCGGAAGAGGAAACCGACGACGCCCCGGCCGCCAACAGCGGCAAGCTGTCGAAGCGCCAGACGCAGCTCATCGCCATGCTCGACAAGGGCATGAGCAACCGCGACATCGCCACCGACCTGGAAATCAGCGAGCACACGGTGAAGGTCCACCTGTGGCGCCTGTTCCGCCGCCTGGGCGTGAAGAGCCGCACGCAGGCGCTGCACTACGCGCGCACCAACGGACTGCTCTCGGGCTGACCTCCGTTTCCGAAAATGAAAAAACCGCGCAGTGCGCGGTTTTTTTATGGGTGGCCGCCCTGGCCGCTCACCCGCCGCCCGACGCCGTCACCCGCGCCTGCGCCACCGCCTCGTCGGCGTCGTGCAGCGCCACGCGGAACACGCTGCCGCTGCCCAGCCGCGAACGCACGCTCACCGGGTGCCCCAGCACATGCGACAGCCGCGCCACGATGGCCAGGCCCAGGCCGAAGCCGTCGGACGTGCCTGCATGGTCGGCCACCTTGTAGAACTCCAGGAACACGTCGCGCAGGTGCTCGGGCGCAATGCCGATGCCCGTGTCCCACACCTCCACGCGCAGGCCTTCGCGCGTGGTGCGCGCGGCCAGCAGCACGCCGCCCTCGGTCGTGTACTTGATGGCATTGGCCAGCAGGTTGCCGATCATGCGGCGCACGCGAATCGGGTCGGTCAGGAACGAGCCCTCGCACACGTGCACCCGAAAGTCCAGGCCGCGGCTCTCGGCCACCGGGCGGTATTGCAGCTCCAGGTCGTGCAACAGCTCGGGCACGTCCACGCGCTCCACGTGCAGGCGCACCTGGCCCGAGTCGATGCGCGCCAGGTCGAACATGGAGTCGAACAGCGCGTTCACCGCGTGCGTGGCGCGCACGATCTTCGGCGCCAGCTCGAGCACCAGCTCGGGCTCGTTGCGCAGCCAGTCGGCGTACAGCGACAGCGCCAGCACCGGCTGGCGCATGTCGTGCGCGGCGCTGGCCAGAAAGCGGTTCTTCATGGCCACCGCCGACACCGCCGCCTGCCGCTGCTGCGTGAGCGACTTGATCAGGATGTGGTTGTGGAACAGCAGCTCCAGGCTGTTGCGCGCCGTCTCGTAGATGTGCCGGCCGGCGCGCAGCAGCAGGAACCAGTGCAGCACCGGCAGCACCGGCATCAGGTAGCCGTACTGGAACTGCGGGTGCTGCATCTGCAGCGTGACCATGCGCACCACCACCGCCCCGAGCATGGTGATGAACAGCGTGTTGACGTAGCGCTTGAGCAGCGGCGGGTGCAGCGCCAGCCCGTTGAGCGGGAAGGTGCCCACGCCGGCCACGATGAGCCAGCTCATGAACTGGTTGACCTGCGGCGAGCGCTCGAAGAACAGCATCACCGAGAAGCCCCAGACCACCGCGCTGGTGCTCCAGACGAAGCCGTAGCGCTCGGTGAACTGCTGCTGCGCCACCGCGCTGCGACCGGCGTAGCGCACCGCGTACACGCGCGCACCCCAGGCGCGGCAGGCCGTGGCCAGAATGCCGGCCACCAGCCAGGTGAACAGCTCCCAGCGGGCCGCGTAGCCCCAGTTCAGCCCGACCATGGCCGGCATCAGCAGTGCCGACACCAGGTACGAGCCCTTCGCGGAGCGCATCAGGCTGCGGATGAGCTCGCCGCGCACCCACGATTCGGCCTCGTCGGCCGAGGCCGGGGCGGGGGTCATGCTGGCGATCGACGCATTGGCCATAGGGCGCACGGTCCTCGTTGATCAGGCGAAAAAGAAAGCCCCGGTCGCTCTGGCCCCGGGGCGCGAAAGCGGCGAGTTTACCGGTCAGTTCGCCATTGTTTCACGGGGTAACAATCGATCAACCCCCATGAACGCCCGCCGAAATAATCCCGGGCCGCCCGGGCTCGGGCTTCGCGCCCATCCCGACCAGCCCGACTACCATGGCGCGTCCTCTTCGCCACACCTGCCCCGACATGCTGAACAACCTGACCCCCTTCCTCATCCACTGGGCCATCACCGCCGTTTCGCTGTGGGTGGCCAGCCACCTTTTTCGCGGGCTCAAGTTCGACAGCACCGGCGCGCTGGTGGTCTCGGCGTTGCTCTTGGGGCTGGCCAACGCGGTCGTCAAGCCGCTGCTGATCGTGCTCACGCTGCCGCTCACGCTGGTGACCTTCGGGCTGTTCCTGCTGGTCATCAACGCGCTGATGATCCTGCTGGTGGCGGCGCTGGTGAAGGGCTTCCGGGTGTCGGGCTTCTGGACGGCGCTGTTCGCGAGCATCTTCATCTCGCTGCTGAGCATCGTCATCGGCTCGTTCGTGACGAGCAACGACCCGGCCGAGAAGGTGCAGATGCCGCAGAGCGGCAACTGGCTCTGAGCGCCTGAGCAGTTCTAGGCCAGCACGGCGCCGTCGCGCAGCAGCGCCTCGCGCAGCGCCGCCACCGGCACCGCGCGCACCTGCGCGCCGCCCATCCAGCCTTCGCTGTCCGCCTCTTTCACCGCCATGGCCGCCGCAATGCCGGCCGCGTGCCCGACGGCCATCGAGATCGTCATGACCCGTATCGCCGCCAGCGCCTCGTGGCTGGCCGAAATGCCGCGCCCCACCCCCAACGCGTTGTCGAGCGTGCTTGGCACCAGGCTGCGGTACGGAATCTGGTACGCGTGGTCGGCGTCCATCGGCACGTAGTGCAGCGCGCCGCCCTGTGCCGGATGAATGTCGATGGGGTACGCCCCGGCCGCGATGGCGTCGTCGAACTGCACGGGTTCGAGCAATTCACCGGCCGTGAGCACATGGTCGCCTTCCACCCGCCGCGTTTCGCGCACGCCCACCTGCGTGGCGAAGGCGCGCAGCCGGCCCTCTTGGCAGCCGGGCACCGACGCCGCAAGGAACGCCGCGGCCTTCCATGCCTGCCGCCGCCCTTCGATCTCGGCCGCGCCCAGGGCCATGGGGTCGGTGGCGTCGATGCCCAGGCGGCTGATGTTGAACCAGCCGTCGTCCGAGTACGGGTCGCGGCTCGAATGCAGCGCGGCGCGCGCCAGCCCGCCCTGCGCGTAGCCCTGTGCGGCCAGCGCGGCCAGTTCGGGCTTGGTCAGCGCGCCGAAGCGTTCGAAGTCGATGGGCCCGAAGCGGAACATCATCGTGGCGGGCTGCAGCGCCTCGCCGTCGCCCAGGTCGAGAAAGCGCGCCCCGGCCTGCTTCAGCGCGTCCATGTCGCCCGACGCGTCGACCAGCACGCGCGGTCGCAGTTGCAGCACGCCGCCCTTGGTCAGCACGCGCAGGCCGACGACGCGCCTGGCGACGCATTCGACGTCGAGCAGGTTCGCATGCAGCAGCGGCCGCACGCCGGCCTCGGCCACCATGTCGTCGAGCACCAGCTTCAGCACTTCGGGCGCGTACTCGACGCGGTCCATGTGGTGGCCGGTGGACATCACGAAGCGCTCGTGCTCGCGCGCCCCGCCGTAGCGCCGCAGCCGCGCGACCACTTCGTCGGCCAGGCCCGCCACCACCTTGCGGCCGTTGCCGGTCTGCCAACTGTTGAACTGCGCCACCGCGCCGGCCGTGGCGTTGCCGCCCAGGAAGCCGTAGCGCTCGACCAGCACGACCGAAGCGCCCTGCCTGGCGGCCGCCACCGCCGCCATGGTGCCCGCCACGCCGCCGCCGCAGACGACGACGTCGGCTTCCACGCTGTGGCTGTTGTTGATGTCTGTGTTCATTTCAGTGGGTCGCTGCTGTGTCTGTTTGCTTTACCTGGTTCGGTCGTTGTCGTCCGGGGCGGGTGATCTGCAATCAACGACTGCACTGCCCAACGATCACGCCCTGGACAACGAACCCAGAAACCTAGTTATCGATCTGAATCCCGCGGCTCTTCACCACCTGCCCCCACCGGCCCCCTTCGGCCTTCAGGTACTGCGCAGTGGCCTCGCGGCCCCGTGTGAAAGTTTCCAGGCTCAGCGCGTCGAAGCGCTTCTTCACCACCTCGGACTGCAGCGCCGCCGCAAGCAGCTTCTCCAGCCGCGCCAACCCGTCCGCCGGAATGCTGCCCTTGGGCGCGACCAGCGTGGCCCAGCCTTCCACTTCCAGGCTCTGCAGCTTCAGGCTGCGAAAGGTCGGCACGCTCGACAGCTCGGCCACCGGCTGCGCCGACGACACCGCCAACGCGCGCAGCCGGCCCGAGCGGATGTGCACGATCACGCTCGGCAGGTTCAGGAAGCCCATCGACACCAGCCCCGAGATCAGGTCGGGCATCAGCGCGCTCTCGCCCTTGTAGGGCACGCTGACCAGCGACGTGCCCGTCTCCTGCGCGAACAGCTCGGCCGTCAGGTGCGCCAGCGTGCCCGTGCCGCTGTTGCCCGCGCTCAGCTTGCCCGGCTGCGCCTTGGCCTGGGCCACCAGGTCGGCCACGGTCTTCGCTTTCGATTCGGCCGGCACCACCAGCACCAGCGGCTGCTGCGAGACCATGCCGATGGCGTCGAAGTCGCGTGCCACGTCGTAGGTGAGCTTGGGGTTGAGCGAGGGGTTGATCACCATGCTGTTGCTGCCCATGAGCAGCGTGTGGCCGTCGCGGCTTTGCAGCGCCGCCGCCACGCCGATGGCGCTGCCCGCGCCCGGCTTGTTCTCCACGATCACCGCCTGGCCCAGCTGCGGCGCCAGCACCTCGGCCAGCACGCGCGCCGAACCGTCGGCACCGCCGCCCGGCGCGAAGGGCACGATGATGCGCACCGGCTTGGTGGGCCAGGCATCGGCAGCCGCCGCGTTGCCGGCGTGCATGCCGGCGGTGGCGGCCAGCGCGGCGGCCGACAGCATGGAAAGCGCATGCCTGCGGGTAACGCCAGCGGTAACGCCAGCGGTGATGCCAGGGGTTATGCCAGGGGAGGCGCTGCTCGTGATGCCACGCAGGGCGGTAGCTGAAACCATGTCTCGTTGCCTCTTCGGTTTTTGTGCAGGAAAGAGCCCTGATCGTAGAAAGCACCCGCCCGCGCCGCAAATACCAACATATCGCAAGCCCATAACATCGCGTTATCGAACAACGCCATCGTGCGGGGCCAAGTCATGAACCTCCGACAGATCGAAGTCTTCCGCGCCGTCATGCTCGCCGGCTCCGTCACCGACGCGGCGCGCTCGCTGCACGTGTCGCAGCCGGGCATCAGCCGCATGCTGTCGCACATCGAATTGCAGCTCGGGCTTCGCCTGTTCGAGCGCCGCAAGGGCAAGCTGCTGGCCACGCCCGAGGCGCAGGCGCTGTTCGCCGAGGTCGAGCAGGTGTACCGCGGCGTGGCGCGCATCGACGACTGCGCGCAGGCGCTGAAGGACGGCAAGATGCTCACGCTGCGCGTGCTGTGCAGCCCCAGCACCGGCCTGGACATGGTGCCGCGCGCCCTCACCGCGCTGGGCGAGGAATTTCCGGCGGCGCGCATCTACTTCGAGGTGCTGCTGGCCAGGGAGATGGTCAAGCGCCTGGCCGCGCACGAGGCCGACGTGGCCATCTCCACGCTGGCCATCGACGACCCGCTGCTCACCGCGCGGCCCATCGGCCAGTGGACGCTGGCCGGCGTGTTCCCGCGCGGCCATGCGCTCGAGGCACGGCGCACGCTGAGGCCTGCCGACATCCTGGGCGAACGCATGATCGCCTTCAGCCCCGACACGCCGCAGGGCCGCATCATTGCCGACTGGTGCGTGCAGCAACGCTGCGAGCCCGACGCGCGCATCGAGGTGCGCGCCGGCCAGAGCGCCTGCGCGATGGCCGCGGCGGGCGCGGGCGTGGCCATCGTCGACGATCTCACCGCGCGCGGCTGCATGACCGACCGGCTGAGCTTCAGGCCGATACAGAAGGCGCCCTCCTTCGACATCTTCGCGGTGACCAACGACAACTTCGCGCCCTCGCTGCTGGCGGGCCGCTTCATCGCGCATGCGCAGGCGGCGCTGCGGCAGCTGAAGAAGGAGCGCACCTGAATCTGCGGCGCCATCCCATGTTCTGCCGAGAGACAGCACGCGCAGGCTGAATATCATCCGGCCCATCCGGCCACCCCACCGGCGAAAGACAAGTCCCATGAAGATCGCCTTCACCTCCTGCATGAACTTCGAAGCCGGGCCCGGCGGCGACCAGCGCGTGTGGAACCGCATCGCGCAGGAGCAGCCCGACTACCTGTTCCTGCTCGGCGACCAGATCTACATGGACTTCTTTCCGCACCTGGAAGAACCCAGGCAGTGGTCGGACGCGTACTTTCGCCAGGCCATGACCGACAAGTACACGGCGCAATGGAACACGCCGGGCTTCAAGGAGTTGTTCGCGGCCATGCGCGATCGCCAGGGCCCGCAGGGCGGCGTGTACGGCACCTGGGACGACCACGATTTCGCGTGGAACAACGCCAGCGGTTCGCAGGTGAGCGCCACGAAGAAAGGTATTTCGCGCGAGCTGTTCGCACGCTTCATGCAGATCGACCCGCCGGTCGAAGGCATCTACTACTCCATTCCCCTGAGCCATGCGGGCGAGCGGATCGGGCGGGCCATCTTCCTGGACACGCGGTGGTACAGCCAGGAGCCGGGCGACGAAAAGCGCCTGCTCGGCGAAGCGCAGTTCAAGTTTCTCGAACACGAACTGCAGCAGGAGCAAGGCCTGGTGCTGCTCTGTGCCGGCATGCCGATCCGCGCCACCGGCAATGGATGGATGCGCTACCGCGACGACTACGCCCGGCTGCGCCAGCTCATCTACATGCGCAACATCGTCTTCCTGTCGGGCGACATCCACGAAAACGCCTTCCTGCCGCCCGCGGGCGCCACGAAGATGTTCGAGGTGATCTCCTCCGGCGCCTTCGTCACCAAGTACAAGCTCGTGGGCAAGCGCGAGAACTTCGGCATCCTCGACTACACGCCCGAGCGCACGGACATCAAGCTCTACGACATCCACGGGCTCGAGCACCACAACGTGATCGACAACGCCACGTTCGAGCACCAGGAAATCAGGTAGCCGGGGCTGCCTGCTTCCCTTGCGCCCCCGCCCTGCCGGGGCGCATTCAGATATCGGTAACCCAGGCACGTCGAACGTCTGCCGCGGGGGTGTTCTTCACTCTTGCACGTGCGGCTGTCCAAGGTATCCTCCGCTGCACTGCAGGTGCCGTTTACAAGGTATCGGTACCTGCCGCGCAGTGCATTGCACCAAGACCCCAAGGACAGCCCCTTTGCCCTCGACCAAAGCCCCCGCCCCCCTCAGCCGCCCGGCGACCATGGCCGACGTGGCCGCGCGCGTGGGCGTGTCGAAGATGACGGTGTCGCGCGCGCTCAACCGCGGCGCCAGCAGCGACCGCGTCACGTCCGAGGCGCTGCGCCAGCGCATCCTGCAGGCCTGCGAGGAGATGGGCTACGTCATCGACCAGACGGCGCGCACCTTCTCCAGCAAGCGCTCGGGCTTCATCGCGGTGCTGATCCCGTCGCTGAACAACTCCAACTTCTCCGAGACCGCGCAGGGCATCACCGCCGCGCTGGAGGCGCGCGGCCTGCAGGTGCTGCTGGGCTACACCGACTACCGCGTGGAAACCGAAGAGCGCCTGCTGCGCGCCATGCTCGCGCGCCGGCCCGAAGGCGTGATCCTCACCGGCGGCGCGCACACGCCCGCCGCCCGCGCCATGCTGCAGGCCGCCGGCGTGCCCGTGGTCGAGACATGGGACCTGCCGGCCACGCCCGTCGAGCACACGGTCGGCTTCTCCAACGCGGAAGCGGCCGCGGCGATGGTGCGGCACCTGCACGGCAAGGGCTACCGGCGCATCGCGTACATCGGCGGCACCTCGAACCGCGACACGCGCGGCGCGGACCGCCAGCGCGGCTATGCGCAGGCCATTCGCGAGCTCGGCCTGCCCGACGGGCGCGTCATCAGCTTCGGCCAGCCGCCGATCTCGATGGCGCAAGGCGGCGAGGCGGTGGCGCAGCTGGTTCGCCAATGGCCGGACGTGGACGCGGTGCTCTGCGTGTCCGACCTGTCGGCCTTCGGCGCGCTGATGGAATGCCAGCGCCAGGGCTGGAGCGTGCCGGGCCGCATCGCGATCGCGGGCTTCGGCGACTTCGAAGTGGCGCGCGCCTGCCATCCGCGCATCACTACCGTAGCGGTCGATTGCGTGGGCATCGGCAAGGCCGCGGGCGAGCTGCTGCTGCGGGTGATCGACGGCACGCGCGAAGGGCATCGGCCGCCGGCGGAAACGGTGCTGATCCCGTTCCACATCGAGCAGCGCGAAAGCTCCTAGACACCCGTCGCACCCGTCCCACCCCTCGATAGAGGCGCCCGGGCTGAGGCGGGCACGCGCGCCTGCCCCAGCCGCTCCGCGCGCAACTCGCGCACGCCGCGCCCCAGGCGGCGGCGCAGCAGCGTGCGCAGCGTCGCCGAGTCGGCGTAGCCGACCTCGGTCGCGATGCTGTCCAGGTCGCGGCCCAGCGCCACCAGCTGCTGCGCGCGCTCCACCCGCAGGTCCTGCACGAACGCGAGCGGCGACTTGCCCAGCACGGCCTCCGTGCGGCGCTGCAAGGTGCGTGTGCCGACGGCCAGCGCGCCCGTCGCTTCCTGCAGCGAGAAGCCGCGGCTCAGGTTGTCGCGGGCCCATCGCTCGAAGCGCGCGATCAGCGGGTCGGCATGGGCCAGGTGGTCGGGAATGATGTACTGCGCCTGCGACGAGCGCCGGTCGATCAGCAGGAACCGCGCGACGAGCGCGGCCAGCTCGGGGCTGGCCTGGCGCACCAGCCACAACGCCAGGTCGAGGTGGCCCATGGCGGCCCCGGCCGTCACCACGCGCCGCGAGGCGGCGATCATGCGCGACTCCTCGAGCCGCACCTGCGGATAGCGTTGCCGAAAAAACGGCGCCAGCGACCACGTGGTGGTGGCCTCCCCGTGGTCGAGCAGGCCGGCCTCCGCGAGCAGGAAGGTGCCGATGCACGCCGCCGCGATGCCCACGCCCTTGGCGTGCCACGTGCGCAGGTGCCGGCGGGCCTCGCGCGCGTCGGGGCGGTCCAGCGCGGCGGCCAGCGAGTCGGGCTGCCTGGCGTTCATCGCGGGCACGAACACCCAGTCGGGCCGCTGCACCGCCGCGGCGGGCTGCACCGAAACCGAGAAGCCCTGCGCGGTGCGGATGCGCCGGCGCATGCCGACCAGCTCGACCTCGAAGGGCGGCGCGGCAAAGCCCTGCGCGGCGGCCAGCTCGTTGGCCGTGGAGAGGATGTCGAGCACCGCCGTAAGACCGGTGTCGAACACGTCGTCCAGCGCGAGCACGCAAATCTTCATGTCGCAAACACCTCTATTAATGTCATTTACGACTATAGCCCGCGACGGGTGCGCTGCCTACACTGCGGCGCACAAGCCATCCTGCTTGCAGGCTTTCAATCGATCCGCCGACGGAACCAGGCCCCTCATGACACTCACACCCGAACTCTTCTTCCTCACCCTGGTGGTGCTCGCAACGGCGCTGATGTGGGTGCCCTACGTGGTCGCGCGCGTTCTGGGCCAGGGCCTGGGGCGCACGCTGGCCAACCCCGCTGCGTCGAACCCGCCGCTGCCGGCCTGGGCGCAACGCGCGCGCCAGGCCCATGCCAATGCCATCGAGAACCTGGCGGTGTTCGCGCCGCTGGTGCTGGTGGCCCACGCCGTGGGTGCCGGCAGCCCGGCCACCGTGTTCGCGGCGCAGCTCTACCTGGGGGCGCGGCTGGCGCACTACGTGGTCTACGCCGCGGGCATTCCGGGCGTGCGCACCCTGGCCTTCCTGTGCGGCTCGGCGGCCACGCTCGTGTTCGCGTGGGTGCTGCTTGCGCGCGTCTAGCCCGACTCAATCAACCGGAGAACACCCATGAACCAAGCTGCACGAACCATCGACAACGCCATCCAGGGCAGCGTGCTCGACACCATCGGCGACACGCCGCTGCTCGCGCTGCGCCACGTCGTTCCCGCCAACGGCGCGCGCGTCTTGCTGAAGCTGGAAAGCCGCAACCCGACCGGCAGCATGAAGGACCGCATCGCGCTCGCCATGATCGAGGCGCCCCGCGCCGACGGGCGGCTGCAGCCGGGCGGCGCCGTCGTCGAGTACACGGGCGGGAGCACCGGCGTGTCTCTGGCGCTGGTGTGCGCGGTGCTGAAGCATCCGCTGCACCTGGTGTCCTCCGACGCCTTCTCGAAGGAAAAGCTCGACCACATGCGCCTGCTGGGCGCGCAGCTGACGCTGGTGCCCAGCGACAACGGCAAGCAGACCGAGCGCCTGACCCGCGACATGATCAGCGAGGCGCATCGCATCGCGCAGCGCACCGGCGCCTACATCACCGCGCAGATGGAAAACCCCGACCAGCTGCACGCCTACACGCGCATGGCCGGCGAAATATGGGAGCAGACGGGCGGGCGCATCGACGGCTTCGTGCAGAGCGTGGGCACGGCCGCTTCGCTGCGCGGCATTTCGCAGACGCTGCGCGAGCGCGACGCGCGCATTCGCGTGGTGGCGGTGGAGCCGGCCGAGTCGGCGGTGCTGTCGGGCGGGCCCTCGGGCGCGCACAAGATCGACGGCGTGGGCGCGGGCTATGTGGTGCCGCTGTGGCACGACCGCATCGCCGACCACATCGAGCGCGTGTCCACCGACGAGGCGAAGGCCATGGCCTTTCGCCTGGCGGCGGAGGAAGGCCTGTTCTGCGGCACCTCGACCGGCGCGAACGTGACGGCCGCCCTGCGGCTGGCCGAACGCCTCGGGCCCGATGCCACGGTCGTGACGATCATGTGCGACACCGGCATGAAGTACCTGAAGGCGTTCTCGCAGCATCTGGACCACTGAGCCCGGACCACTAAACCTGGTCTGCCGGGCCCCGCAACCCCGGACCGTCAGGCCGCCACCGGGTCCGCGAAATCGATCAGCACCTTCATCGCCTTCTGCCGGTCGCTCGCCAGCTCGAAGGCGGCGCGCGCCTGCAGCATCGGGAAGGTGTGAGTCACCACCGGCGACAAATCGACGCGCCCTTCGTTGATGAGCTTGACCGCCAGCGCGAACTCCGCATGGAAGCGGAACGAGCCGCAGATGCTGAGCTCCTTGGCCACCACCATGTTCTGCGGAATGCTCACGTCGCCGCCCAGGCCCAGCTGCACGACCACGCCGCGCGGGCGCATCACCTCCAGCCCGTCGCGCAGCGCGCGCTCGTTGCCGGAGCATTCGAGCATCACGTCGAAGGTGCCCTTGTCGGGCGAGTAGCGCGACACCCACTCCTTGTCTTTCGCGACGTTGATGACCTGGTCGGCGCCCATGGCGCGCGCAATGGCCAGCGGCTCGTCGACCACGTCGGTGGCGGTGATCTCGGCGGCGCCGTGCGCGCGCGCCGCCGCAATGGCCAGCACGCCGATGGGCCCGCAGCCCGACACCAGCACGCGCTTGCCCAGCAGCGGGCCGGCGCGCGACACGCCGTGCAGGCCCACCGAAAACGGCTCGGCCAGCGCGGCCAGGCGCAGCGGCACGTGCTCGGCCACCTTCACGCACTGCGTGGCCTCGCACAGCAGCATGTTGCGAAACGCGCCCTGCACGTGCGGCGTGCGCATGGCGCTGCCGTAGAAGCGCATGTCCAGGCACTGGTTGGGCAGCCCTTCGAGGCAGAACTTGCAGGCGCCGCAGGGGCGGCTGGGGTTGATGGCCACCTTGTCGCCGATGCGCACGTTCTGCACGCCCGGCGCCACCGCCACCACGGTGCCGGCCACCTCGTGGCCCAGCACCATCGGCTCCTTGATGCGCACGGTGCCGAAGCCGCCGTTGTGAAAGTAGTGCAGGTCGGAGCCGCAGATGCCGCCCATGCCGACCTTCACCAGCACCTGGCCGGGACCGATCTCGCCGGCGTCCTGTTCGTCCAGGCGCAGGTCGTCGGGCGCGTGGATCACGAGGCACATGCAACGCAAACGCATGATGTTTCTTCTTTCAGTTCGGGTTCGGGTTCGGGTTCAAGTTCGTGTTCGGCTCAGGCCACGGGCGTGACCAGCGGCTGCCCCGCGAAGTGGGCCTCCAGGTTGCGGCGCACCAGCTCGCCCATGGCGCGCCGCGTCTGCTCGGTGCCGCTGCCCTGGTGCGGGGTGAGCACCACGTTGTCGAGCGCGGCAAAGCGCGGGTCGATGCGCGGCTCGTTCAGGAACACGTCGAGCGCCGCGCCGGCGATGCTCCTCTGCTCGAGCGCCTGCAACAGCGCGCTTTCGTCGACGGTGGTGCCGCGCGACACGTTCACCAGCCAGCCCCTGGGGCCCAGCGCCTTCAGCACCTGCGCGCCGACGATGCCGCGCGTGGCGTCGCCGCCCGGCAGGATGACGATGAGCACGTCGCACCAGTCGGCCATGGCCTCCAGGCTGGCGAAGTGGCGGTGCGGGCTGTCTGCCTTGGGGCTGCGGCTGAAGTAGCCCAGCTCCACGTCGAAGCCCGAGAGCCGCCGCGCGATGGTGCCGCCGATGCGACCGAAGCCCGCGATGCCCACGCGCTGGCCGAACACGCGCGTGGCCAGCGGCACGCCGCCCTCGGCCCAGGCGCCGCTGCGCACGAAGGCATCGCCCGCCGGAATGCGCCGCTGCAGCGCCAGCGTGAGGCCCACGGCCAGGTCGGCCACGTCGCCGTTGAGCACGTCGGGCGTGTTGCTCACGCGAATGCCGCGCGCGCGGCAGGCAGCCAGGTCGATGGCGTCGGTGCCAACGCCGTAGCAGGCGACGAGCTCCAGCTTCGGCAGCGCCGCGATCAGCTCGGCGCTGGCGCCCAGCTCGCCGCGCGTGGCAATGGCGCGGATGCTGCCGGCGTGCTCGGCGATAAAGGCGGCGCGGTCGGGCGCCTCCCAGAGCCGGTGCAGCGTGTAGGCGGACTGCATCGGCGTCATGTCCCATTCCGGGTAGGTGCCGGTCATGAGCACGTGCGGGGCGTTGGCATTGGCGGTCAAGCGGGTGTCTCCTGGGGAAGCGAAGCGGGAAATGGGCACTGGGCCAAAAAAGATACCGGTAACTTTAACTGACTGCAGACGAGAACGCCATCACAGGTTTCACCGGTTGACGCCGCTCAAAGATACCGGTAACTTACGCCGCCATCCGCTGACGTTTCCATCCAGCAGCGTCACCAGCGTCACCCCGCGCCAACCTTCGCCCAGGAGCTTCCGCCTTGAAACTGTTCGATCTTTCCGGGCGCACCGCCCTCGTCACCGGCTCCAGCAAGGGCATCGGCTTCGCTCTGGCCGAGGCGCTGGGCAACGCGGGCGCCCGCGTGGTGCTCAACGCACGCGATGTCGCCTCGCTGAACGCCGCGCGCGACGCGTTGCGCGCCAAGGGCATCGCGGCGGAGGCCGCGGCCTTCGACGTGACCGACGCCGCCGCGGTGGAAGCCGGCGTGGCCGCCATCGAGTCCGGCGTGGGCGCCATCGACATCCTGGTGAACAACGCCGGCATGCAGCACCGCGGGCCGTTCGCCGAGTTCCCCATCGACGCGTGGCACAAGATCACCACGACCAACATCGACAGCGTGTTCCTGGTCGGGCGCTTCGTGGCGCAACGCATGATCGAGCGCAAGCGCGGCAAGATCATCAACGTGTGCTCGGTGCAGAGCGAGCTGGGCCGCCCGGGCATCGCTCCCTACGCCGCCACCAAGGGCGCGGTGAAGATGCTCACCAAGGGCATGGCGATCGACCTGGGCAAGTACGGTATCCAGGTCAACGGCCTGGGCCCGGGCTACTTCAAGACCGAGCTCACGCAGGCACTGGTGGCCGACGAGGCCTTCACGGGCTGGCTGTCGGGCCGCACGCCGGCCGGGCGCTGGGGCGACGTGGAAGAGCTGGGCGGCGCGGCCATCTTCCTGGCCTCGGACGCCTCCAGCTTCGTGAACGGGCACATCCTGTACGTGGACGGCGGCATCACCGCGAGCCTCTGACCACCACCACCGCCGCCACCGCCATGGACCTGTCGCAATGCCACGACCGCGCCTGAGCGTGGTGGTCATGGGCGTGTCGGGCACCGGCAAGAGCAGCGTGGCCGCCGGCCTGGCGCAGCTGCTGGGCGTGCCCTGGATCGACGGCGACGACCTGCACACGCCCGACGCCGTGGCACGCATGCGCGCCGGCCAGCCGCTGGCGGATGCAGACCGCTGGCCCTGGCTGGACCGCATCGGCGCCTGCCTGGTCGACGCCACAGCCGCGCCGCATGGCGTGGTGGTGGCCTGCTCGGCGCTGCGGCGCGCCTACCGCGACCGGCTGCGCGCCGCGTCGCCCGCCCCCCGGTGCTTGCAGTTCGTGTTTCTCGACGGCCCGCCCGCGCTCATCCGCCAGCGCATGACGCAACGCAGCGGCCACTACATGCCGCCCGCGCTGCTCGAAAGCCAGCTGCAAACCCTGGAAGCACCCGACGCGAGCGAAGCCGACGTGCTGCATGCCCGCATCGACACGCCGGTCGCGCGGATCGTGGCGGAGGTGGGCGCGCAGCTGTTGCAACGCACGGCAAGCGACCCCACGACCAAAGTTTCGGCATGACCGCAGGTTCCCGCATGAAGATTTCCAACACGAAAGACACACCCATGTTCATCCGCTGCGCGTTCTTCAAGGGCCAGGTCAAGGCCGGCATGCAGGAAGCCTTCGAGCGCCATGTGCACGACAAGCTGGTGCCGCTGTGGACGCGCTTTCCGGGCGCGCTCGAGGTGCGCGTGCTGCGCCAGCTCGAAAGCGACGTGAGCGACCCCGAGCTGGCGATGGTGCTGTCGATTCGCTATGCGAGCCGCGAGGACATTGCCACGGCGCTCGACTCGCCCGTGCGCTACGAGAGCCGCGAGGTCTCGAAGAAGCTGTTCGAGATGTTCGACGGCACCGTCTTCCACACGGTGTTCAGCGCCGAGGAGTTCGCGATCGCGGCATAGGCTTGGGCTTAGGCTTCACCGGCTTCTTTTCGGATGCCTTGCCATCCAGGTCCGCCAGCTCCCACACGCCACCCGCCGCGGACTCGAGCGCGTGCGCGCTGTTCACCAGCCCGATGTGCGAAAACGCCTGCGGAAAATTGCCCAGCTGCCGCTTGCCGACCGGGTCGTATTCCTCCGCGAACAGCCCCAGGTCGTTGCCCAGCGCCAGCAGCCGCTTGAACAGCGCGCGCGCCTTGCGCAGCTTGCCCATGGCCACGTACACGTTCGACAGCCAGAAGCTGCAGGCCAGGAAGGCGCCCTCGCCGCCCTCCAGCCCGTCCACGCCCTTCTCGGTGCGGTAGCGGTACACGAGGCCGTTGAAGATCAGCTCCTTCTCGATGCGCGCGATGGTGCCCTGCACGCGCGGGTCGTGGATCGGCAGAAAGCCGATCAGCGGCATCCACAGCAGGGCCGCGTCCACCGTGTCGGCGCCGTAGTACTGCACGAAGGAATTGCTCGCGGCGTCGTAGCCGCGCGCGCACACCTCGGCGTGGATCTCGTCGCGCACCGCGCGCCATTGGTCGATGGGGCCTTCCAGCCCGAACTCGGTGGCGCTGGCGATCATGCGGTCGAAGGCCAGCCAGCACATCATCTTGGAGTGCACGAAGTGGCGCGGCTCGCCGCGCACCTCCCACAGGCTGCAGTCGGGCTCCTTCCACAGCACCATCAGCTGCTTGGCGATGGCGCGCTCCAGCGGCCACACCTTGTCCATCTCCGACAGGCCGGCCTTGCGCCCCGCGTGAAAGGCCGCGATGACCGAGCCGTACACGTCGAGCTGTCGCTGCCCGTGCGCGCCGTTGCCGATGCGCACCGGCCGGCTGCCCTCGTAGCCCGGCAGCCAGCCGAGTTCCAGTTCGGTGAGCGAGCGTTCGCCGTGCAGGCCGTACATCACCTGCAGCTCTTCGGGTGAGCCGCCGACCGCGCGCATCAGCCACCAGCGCCAGGCGCTGGCCTCTTCCACGTAGCCCGAGGCCAGCAGCGCATAGAGCGTGAGCGCGGCGTCGCGCAACCAGCAGAAGCGGTAGTCCCAGTTGCGCTCGCCGCCCGGCAGCTCGGGCAGCGAAGTGCTCGGCGCGGCGACGATGCCGCCGGTGGGCTCGTAGGTGAGCGCCTTGAGCGTGAGCAGCGAGCGCATCACCGGCTCGCGGAACTCGCCCTGGTAGCCGCTGCGCCCGGTCCACTCGCTCCACTCGGCCACGGTGCGGGCCAGCAGCGCGCTGGCGTCGCGCGTGACCGGCGGCGTCTGGTGCGAGGGAAACCATTCGAGGCAGAACGCGATCGACTGGCCCGCCGACACGCTGAAGTCGGCAAAGCTCGCGAAGTTCTCGTTGACCAGCGGCACGCCCGAGTTGACGCGCACCGCGTCCGGCCCGGCCGTGGCGTACACCGCGCCGTCGCGCCGCTCCACCCACGGGCACCACTCGCCGTAGTTGAAGCGGATGCGCAGCTCGGTGTGCATGGCGACCGTGCCGCGCACGCCCCGCACGATGCGCACCACCTCGTGCGTGCCGCCGGGGCCGGGGCGCGGCATGAAGTCGGTGACGGTGGCGGTGCCCTTGGCGGTGTGGATGGTGGTTTCGAGCACCACCGTGCCCGGCAGGTAGCGCCGCGTGACGCGCGCCCTCGGGTTCTTCGCGCGCAGGGTCCAGTGGCCGTTGCGCTGGTCGCCCAGCAGGCTGGCGAACATGGCGGCGGAATCGAAGCGCGGCAGGCACAGCCACTCGATGTCGCCGCCGAGGTGCACCAGCGCGGCGCTGTGGGTGGAGCCGATGAGCGCGTAGTCGCCGATGGGGCGATGGGCGTGCAGCTTGCGCGACCTGGATACCAGCTTGGAAGGCGGTTTGGGCGACGGCTTGGGCAGCAACCTGGGCGATGGCTTGGCCGTCGACTTGGACGTCGGCCTGGCAGACGCAGGCGCGCTGGCGGCGGACTTGGGGGTGGAGGTGGCGGTCTTTGGCAAGGGTGAAGGGTCGTGCTTCTTGGTCCTGCCGCGCGACGGAGAGCGGCCCGAAGCCTTGCCGGACAAAGCCTGATCGCAGCGCCCTGCGGATTTGTTCGCGGTCTGCCGCTGATTTTTCAGGCAGCAAAGACTTGTTCACCATTGTTTGCAGAGCGAGCACCCACCGCCTCGCAGACTGCGCCGACCTTTTTTCCCCTAAGCCGGAATTCATAGATGGCGCATGCACACCCGACCTCTTCATCAGCGATTTCTCTAGAGACATCCAGCGAGTCCAGCCTCGACCACATCGAGGACGCGCTGGCCGTCCTCCAGGCACTGGGCCCCGACGGCATCGCCGGCTTGCGCCGCCCGATGGGCGTGCTGATGTACCGCCTGGGCAAGCTGCTGTGCGCGGACACAGCGCCCACGCAGCCGATCGCCGTGCTGCTCGAGCAAGACCTGGAGCGCAGCCTGCTGCTCTACCCGGACCTGAAGTGGCAAGAGGCCGGCCTGCGCGGCGCGCTCGACGTGCTGGTGCGCGTGCTCGACAGCCTGGGCCGCTACGTGGCCGATGCACCCGATGAACCGGTCACGGGAGACGAAACCAACCCACCGGACACCTTTGGCCGCCCACTGCCCTTCCTGCCGCTGTTCCACGCGCTGGCGACCCTGGCGCTGGCCTTTCCGGTGCGCGCCGACTCGCGCCGCTACGAGCCGCAGCCCGGCGAGGAATCGGTGCTGCATGCCGGCGGCGACGACAAGCCCAAGGTGCGCCAGGACGCGCACCGCAGCTTCGCCACGCTGCTGGACGCCTGCGACTACCAGGCCGGCTGGTGGAACGCGCCTTTCAAGTCGGAGCTGGCCTTCGCGGCCAGCGGCATGCCCTACATCGGGAGCCCCTCGCCGCGGCCCGCGCGCAAGGGCGACTGCCATTGGCGCAAGCCCAAGGGCAGCCTGTCGCCGGACTTCGCGGTGGTGCCGACGGTGCCGCCCGCGTCGCACCCCAGCCATGCGTCGAGGGTGGCGCATGCGGTGGAGCTCAAGCTCACGGCCGATTCGCTGGGCTTGAACCAGAGCCAGAACCACATCGACCTGTTCGGACGCGACCGCTTCCACCTGCTGTACGCGCCGGAGTTGCAGACGCCGTCTCCGTTGTCGCCCTTGGAACTCGACGGCTGGATCACCGCCCTGCGCACCGATGCCAACGCGACCGCCACGGTGGCGCCGCAGCATGCGGCCGGGCTGTTCCAGACGCCAGCCACCTGGCGGCTGGCCATGTCCGCCTCGGCGTTCTTCCACCTTCGCTCGAAGGCCGACGTCGGGCGGCTGGCCACGCTGCTGCCGCAGCTGCACGACGAGTTCCAGCAGCTCACCGGCCACGCGCTCACCCGCTACATGGGCTTTCGCAGCGGCGCGGTCGCGCGCAAGGGCCACGCGCAGGAAGACATCGAGGCGCAGTACCTCAAGCACGCTGACGACATCGTCTCGCTGCAGGGCTTCGACGCGCCGACGAAGGAGAGCTCGTCGCGCTTCGAGTTCCAGGCCGTGGCGCAGTTCCGGCGCGCGCGCATGCCGCGGGCCGCCGCGGGGCTGGACTGCCTGGCGCTTCACTTTCCGCTGGACTTCTGGGCCGCGCATCACAACGAGGTGCGTGCGTGGTGGCTGGGCGCGCTGCAGCGGCTGCAGGCCGTGCAGGCCTACATGGGCCTGGGCATCGGCCGCCCGCCGGTGCTGGAGCGTTACCCGCTGCAGCACACGGCCGAGTTCGCGCTGGCGCGGCGCTTTCTCGGGCTCGATGTGGACAAGCCCTTCTTCATGCGTTCCAGCCGGCCCGACGGCATGAGCCTGGAATGCGGCATGCGCACGCCGGGTTTCGGCGTGCTGGTGAGCGGTGAGTTCGCCACGCGGCTGGGCGGCACGGACGCGTTGCAGCGTCGGCTGCAGAAGGTGCCGGGCATGCGCCTGCAGCCCTGCATGGACGGCGGCGGCCTGTGGATCGAGGCGGGCGATGCACCGGCGCTGTACCCGGTGGAAGAAGGCGTGCCCCGCCACCTGCGCGCGCTGGCCGAGGCCTTGATCCCCGTGCGGCTCGACAGGCTGTGGATGACCAGCTATCCGCCGAACGCCGCGAGCGCCGACATCTTCACGCCGGCGTCATCCGCGCTCTGGCTGCAGCGCTTCGACACGGCCAGCCAATGGCCGCGCGAGCTGGACGCAGGCCGCGCTACAGCACGTCCTTGAGCTTGGCGCGCAGCCGGCTGATCGCCTGGCTGTGCAGCTGGCACACGCGCGACTGGCTCACCTCGAGCACGGCGCCAATTTCGCGCAGGTTCAGCTCTTCCTCGTAGTACAGGTTCAGCAGCAGCTGGTCGCGCTCGGGCAGCGCCGAGATCGCATCGACCAGCTGGTGCCTGAAGCCGCTTTCCAGCAACTGCTCCAGCGGGTCGTTGCCGCTGCGCCGGTCCTTGCGCGACTCCTGCGAATGCGCGTCCAGGAACGGGTTGTCGGCATCGTCCTTGGTGAAGTCTTCGACGTACAGCAGCTGGCAGCCCTGGATCTCCTGGAGCAGCGACTGGTACGCCTCCAGGTCCATCTTCAGTTCCTTGGCGATCTCGCCTTCGGTGGGGGCGCGCCCGAGCCGGTGGCCCAGCGCGTGAATGGCTTTCTCGACGCCGCGCGACGACTGGCGCAGGCCGCGCGAGCCCCAGTCGTTGGCGCGCAGCTCGTCGAGCATGGCGCCGCGGATGCGCTGGCTGACGAAGGTCTCGAACTGCGCGCCGCGGTTGTCCTGGTAGCGGCTGGAGGCGTCCAGCAGGCCCAGCATGCCGGCCTGGATGAGGTCGTCCAGCTCCACGCTGGCGGGCAGCTTGGCCATCATCTGCAGCGCGATGCGGCGCACCAGCGGTTGATGCTGCGCCAGCAGGTGCGATTTCTCGATGGTTCCCTGTGCGGTGTACACGGCCGTCCTTTTCCGTTGGGGGGTCGGCGGCTCAGGCGGCCTGGAGCGGCATGGCCGCGCGCCAGGGCCAGCGGCCCATGTCGTCGGCCAGCCGGCGGAAGTCCACGGCCGCCGCGCTCGCGGGAAAGGCCTCGGCAATGGTCTGCTTCAGCCGCCAGGCGTCGGGGATGCGCGCGTCGAAGCGCACCATGCCGGCCGGCTGCAGCGACAGCGCCAGGTAGCGGCTGCCGGCGTTGGCCAGGTTGTTCATGATCTGCTGCGCGGCCTCGGTGTCGACCACGCCGTTGATCAGGAAGCGCAGCTGCTTCAGCCCGTGCGCGTAGTGCAGGTTCTTGATGCCCGCGTAGGCCGAGGTGATCGACGCCGGGTGCGGCTTGAGCACCAGCAGCAGGTCGTCCGCGGCGCGCGCCAGCGGCGACAGCCGCCCCTCGCTGTCGAAGGCCGCGTCCACGATGACCACGCCGTCGGGCCACAGCGCGCGCGGGTCGGTGTCTTCGGGCGCCACGCCGGGCGGCGCGGGCAGCACGTGCACGCCGCAGTCGGCCCGCACCTCGGCGCCGTCCAGCGTGAGGCGGTGGCTGGCCACGTCGGCCAGGCTGCCCAGCGGGTCGATGGCCCAGACCTCGCAGGCCGAGCCTTCCTTCGGGCAGTGTTCGTCCAGCAGCAGCACATGCTTGCCCTGCTGCACCAGGGCCACGCCCAGGTTCATGGCGGCGGTGGTGCCGCCGGCGCCCTGCCCCATGCCCGCCACGGCGACCACGCGCGTGGGCTTCGGCGCCAGCAGGCGCCGCAGTCCGTCGGCCTGGTCGGCAACCAGCTTGCTCATTCCGTCCTCCTCATCAGCCCAGTTGCTCCATGGCGCGCGGCGCCTGCGTGGGCGCGGTCGATTCGGTGCCCAGCGCCTCCAGCAGCAAGAAGAGCTTGCCCACGCCCGCGTACAGCGCGCTGCCGCTCATGAGCCGGCCGTTGCGCACCGGGCGCGCCGTGAGCTGGCCCAGCAGCGCACGCGTGCGGTCGGCCCACTCGCCCTCGGCGTGCAGCAGGCGCCACACGGTGGTGGTGACCTGGCCGGCGATCAGCAGGCGCTTCATGTTGTCGGGGTCGCCCAGCTCGCCGATGCCGCCGGCCAGCTGCACGCCGTCGCGCAGCAGGCGGAAGCAGGGCTCGGCCTCGTTGGCCCAGCCTTGCCATTGCGCCAGCTGGCGCGCCGGCACGTCGGTGCCCACGTTCGACAGCGCGAACGACAGCGACAGCACGTTGCCGGTGCGCGCATCGAGCGTGCGCACGGCCACGCAGCGCAGCGCGGGCATGGCCTCGCGTGCCACGCCGGCCGCCGCGGCGGCGGTGTTGAAGCGCAGCACCACGTCCACGTGCGCCTCGCATTGCAGCGCGGCCTTGCCGCGGAAACGCACGGGCCGGGTCTCGCCGAACTCGAAGTCCATGCGCGCGAGCGTGTCGGGCGCGCCGGTGCGCGTATCGATCACGGCGGTGGAGCCCGGCGCGCGCGCCAGCCAGCGCTGGCCCGCGGCATGCCACTGCACCATCGCCTCGATGCCGGGCAGGCGCGTGAGCACATGCACCACCGGCTTGGCGCCGAAGTCCTGCTGGCGCAGCCAGGGCGCCTGGCGCGCGCCGGGCTTGCGCGCCGGGTCTTTCATGCCGCGCGTGGCGGCGGTGGCCAGCCACTGGTTGGGCGCCGCGAGCGGCAGGCCCGTGCGGTCCGACAGCAGCAGGCTGCCATGGCATTCGTAGGCGTCGCCGCCCTCGTTGGAGCGCAGGCCGATCTGGCCCGACAGCGCGAGCACATGCTGCTCGCAGCCCGCGGCCACCTCGCTGCGCGCATGCACGGCCAGGTCTTGCAGCAGGGTCTTCTGGCCGACCTGCTCGTCACCGGCCAGGCGCCACAGGCCCCGCGCGCGCTCGAAGCCGATCTGCGCGCCGGCCAGCGCGCTGGCGGCGGTGGCCAGTTCCTGCGCGTCGTGCGCCATGGCGCGAATGAGGTTCTGGTACTTCAGGCGCAGCCGGTCGGTCTCGCCCTGGGCCTGCACCACCTGCGCGGAGGCCGCGGCGCTGTTGGCGCCGGCGCCCTCTTCCTGCAGGTCGCTCTCGGCCGGCACGAACAGCGGGTTGTGCTGGCGCGGCTGGAACACGCTGTCCACCAGCTGCGCGCGGTCGGCCTGCATCAGGTTCTCGGGCACCTTCTGGCCGCTGGAGATGTAGTGCACCGGCAGGCGGTGGCGGATCACGGTGTCGATCAGCGCGCCCGGGTGCGTGGCCTCGTCGACCTTGGTGAAGATGCAGCCGGTCAGCTCGTTGCCGTGGCGGTAGGCGTGCACCACCTCGTTGAGCGTGTCGCCGTGGCTGGTGGCGTTCAGCAGCAGCAGGCGCTTCACCGGGCGCGGGCTCTGGCCCAGCATGGCGATCTGCTCGGGCACGGCGCGGTCGCGCTGGCTCATGCCCACGGTGTCGATGAGCACCATGTGCTTGTCGCGCAGGTCCTGCAGCACCAGGTGCAGGTCGGCCGCGTCCTTCACGGCGTACACCGGCACGTTCAGGATCTGGCCGTAGATGCGCAGCTGCTCGTACGCGCCGATCCGGTAGCTGTCGGTGGTGACCAGCGCGAGCTTGTCGGCGCCGAAGCGCATCACGCAGCGCGCGGCCAGCTTGGCGGTGGTGGTGGTCTTGCCGACGCCGGTGGGGCCCATCAGCGCGTACACGCCGCCCTGCGCGAACAGCGCGTCTTCGTCTTCGTGCACGGGCACGGCGCGGATCAGCTCCGAGCGCACGTAGGCCATGCCTTCGGCGTAGGTCTGGCCGGTGGGCAGCTTCTCGAGCATGGCCTTGGACAGCTTGGCGCTGAAGCCGGCGCCGAGCAGCGTGCGCAGCAGGCGCCCGCGCACGGGGTCGCGGCGCTGCTTGTCGTTCCACACCACGCTGGCGAGCTGCTCTTCGATCATGCCGCGCATGGAGTGCAGCTCGTTGAGCACGGTGTCGGATGCGGGAGCGAGCGTGGCTGCGGGTGCCGTGTGGGCCACGGGCGCGGGCATGGCGGCAGGCGCAGCCTGCACGACCGGTGCGGCGGCGGCGACCGGGGCCATGTGCGCCACATGCGCCACCTGCGCCACAGGGGCTGATGGTGCCACGGCAACAGGCGCGACCGCAATGGGCGCGACGGCAATGGGCGTCAACGGCACGGCGCGCATCGCGGCCGGTGCCACCGGCGCGGCCACGGGCGCCACATAGGCCACCGGTGCCGCCGGCTGGGCCGGCTTCACAGGCGCGGCATCACCCACCACCTGCTGCATGTCGCCTTCCACCATGGCGACGATCTCGACGCCTTCCGGCGCCACGCGGTGGCTGAGCACGATGGCATCGGCGCCGAGCGCCTCGCGCACCAGTCTCAGGGCTTCGCGGCTGGTGGCCGCGACGAATTTGCGTGCGGTGGTGCGCACGTCGGTCTGCTGGGAATTCAAACGCGTCCTCCAATGGCGGCAGTGATCTTGATGGTGCGGGAGTCAGGAATCTCCGCATGCGAAAGCACCTTGAGCTGCGGCAGGCTGCGCCGCAGGAAACGGGACAGCAGCACGCGCAACGCGTGCTGCACGACCAGCACGGGCGCCAGGCCCAGCTGCTCCTGTCGAACGATGGCGGCCTGCGCCTGGCGCAGCAGGTTGTCGGCAATGCCGGGCTCGATGCCGCTGCTGCTGGTGAGCGCCTGCTGCAGCACGCTGTCGAGCGAGCCGTCCAGGCCGATGACCTGCATCTCGGTCTCGCCCGGGAACAGCTGCTGCGTGATGGCGCGGCCCAGGGCCAGGCGGGTGAGCGTGGTGAGCTCGGTCGGGTCCTTGATGGTCGGCGCGTGCTCGGCCATCACGTCCAGGATGGTGCGCATGTCGCGGATCGGCACCTCTTCGTCGAGCAGGTTCTGCAGCACCTTGTGCAGCGTGCTGAGCGACAGCACCTTGGGCACCAGATCTTCGGTGAGCTTGGGCGCAGTCTTGGCGATCTGGTCGAGCAGCTGCTGCACTTCCTGGCGGCCGAGCAGCTCGGCGGCGTGCGTCTGTATGAGGTGGTTCAGGTGCGTGGCCATCACCGTGCAGGCATCGACCACCGTGTAGCCGTACACCTGCGCCTGCTGGCGCAGGCTGGCGTCGATCCACACCGCCGCCAGGCCGAAGGCCGGGTCGCGCGTGGGCGTGCCGGGCAGCGAGCCCGTCACCTGGCCGGGGTTGATGGCCATCCACTGGTTCGGGTAGGCCTCGCCGCGGCCGATCTCCACGTCCTTCAGGCTGATGATGTACGTATTGGGGTTGATCTCGAGGTTGTCGCGGATGTGCACCACCGGCACCAGGAAGCCCACCTCCTGCGCGATCTTCTTGCGGATGCTCTTGATGCGCCCCAGCAGCTCGCCCTGCTGCGACTGGTCCACCAGCGGAATGAGGCGGTAGCCCACCTGCATGCCCAGCGGGTCGACCATGGCCACGTCGTCCCAGGTGGCCTCGGCCATCTCGGCGGCGGGCGACACGCTGGCGGCCTGCGCGGCGGCGGCGGCCTGCTGCGCGGCCTCCTTCGGCTTGCGCAGGATCAGGCGGCGGCCCAGCCACACCAGGCCGCCCGCGATCAGCAGGAAGGCCAGATTGGGCATGCCCGGGATCATGCCCAGCAGCCCCACGATGCCGGCCGTGAGGAACAGCACCTGCGGGTTGGAAAAGAGCTGGCCCGTGAGCTGGCTGCCGACGTCCTCGTCGGTGGTCACGCGCGAGACGATCACGCCGGCCGCGGTGGAGATCACCAGCGCCGGAATCTGCGCCACCAGGCCGTCGCCGATGGCCAGCAGCGTGTAGGTCTTGCCGGCCGTGGAGAAGTCGAGCCCGTGCTGCAGCATGCCCACCACCAGCCCGCCGATGATGTTGATGACCATGATCAGCAGGCCCGCGATGGCGTCGCCGCGCACGAACTTGCTGGCACCGTCCATGGAGCCGTAGAAGTCGGCTTCCTGCGCCACTTCCTGGCGGCGCTTGCGGGCCACTTCCTCGCCGATGAGGCCGGCGTTCAGGTCGGCGTCGATGGCCATCTGCTTGCCGGGCATGGCGTCGAGCATGAAGCGCGCGCCCACCTCGGCGATGCGGCCCGCGCCCTTGGTGATCACCATGAAGTTGATGAGCACCAGGATGATGAACACCATCACGCCCACGGCGAAGTTGCCGCCCACCAGG
Source organism: Variovorax sp. RCC_210 (assembly GCF_041355175.1). Lineage (NCBI taxonomy): Bacteria > Pseudomonadati > Pseudomonadota > Betaproteobacteria > Burkholderiales > Comamonadaceae > Variovorax > Variovorax sp. RCC_210. Next base: position 139,596 of record NZ_JBFUPJ010000008.1, read on the forward strand.
AAGTGGCCGAAGGCCTCGATCACCTTGCCCGCGGCGTCGGGGCCGGTGTGGCCGTGCATGAGCACCACGCGGGTGGAGGCCACGTTCAGCGACAGGCGCAGCAGCGTGGAGAACAGCAGCACCGCCGGGAAGGCCGCGAAGTCGAGCGCCTTCATGGTGTACATGCTCACCAGCAGCACCATCACGGAGACCGCGATGTTGAAGGTGAACAGCAGGTCGAGCAGGAAGGGCGGCAGCGGCAGCACCATCATGCTCAGGATGAGGATGATGAGCACCGGCCCGGCCAGCCCCTTGAACTGCGTGCCACCGAACAGGTTCGGCGGCAGGCGCAGGAAATTGGTCATCGCGTTCATGCGGCTTGGGCTTCCACGGGGTTCGGTGTGTCAGGGGTATCAGGGGTGTCTGCGTACTGCAGGTCGGCGGGCACCTGCAGGTCGCTCGGCGTGCGCGGCTGGTCACCGCCGTCGCTCTTCCAGCGCTTGAGCTGGTAGACCCAGGCCAGCACCTCGGCCACGGCCGTGTACAGCCCGGCCGGAATCTCCTGGCCCAGCTTGGTGTGCTTGTAGAGCGAGCGCGCCAGCGGCGGCGCTTCGAGGATGGGCACGTTGTGCTCCTTGGCCAGCTCGCGGATGCGCGCGGCCACCAGCTCGGTGCCCTTGGCCACCACGCGCGGCGCGCGCATGTCGCTGTCCAGGTACTGCAGGGCCACCGCGTAGTGCGTGGGGTTGGTCAGCACGATGTCGGCCTTGGGCACCTCGGCCATCATGCGGCGGCGCGCCATGGCCTGCTGCTGGCGGCGGATCTGCGCCTTGATGTGCGGATCGCCTTCGCTTTCCTTGTGCTCCTGGCGCAGGTCTTCGCGCGACATGCGCAGCTTGCGGTAGTAGCTCCAGAGCTGGAAGGGCACGTCGATGAGCGCCACCAGGAACAGCGTGGCGGCGATGAGCGCGCAGTGCTTGGCCACCAGCACCATGGCGTGCGGCAGCGCGTAGTGCGGCGGCTGGGCCATGAGCGCCATCAGCGCCTCGATGTCGCGCGACACCACCCACCACGCCACCCAGCCGATGAGCGCCGACTTGGCCAGCGCCTTCACCAGCTCGGCCAGCGACTGCGCCGAGAACATGCGGCCGATGCCGGCCAGCGGATTGAGCTTGCCGGCGTTGAACGCGATGGCCTTGGTGGAGAACATCCAGCCGCCCAGCATCAGCGGCGCCACCACGGCGGCCACCACCATCATGCCGAACCAGGGGCCCACGGCCATCAGCGCCTGCATGCCCATGAGGCCGGTCTGGGCCAGCATGTGCTGCGGGTCGAAGGCGCTGGCGCGGTCGAACTGCAGGGCCCGGCGCAGCGCGCCGTCCATGCTCCTGCTGAGCGAGTCGCCGGCGAGCCACAGGCCCGCGCTGGCGGTCGCCAGCATCACGAACGTGGTGAGTTCGCGTGAACGGGCAACGTTGCCTTCCTCGCGCGCCTTTTCCAGGCGCCGCTCGGAGGCGGGTTCCGTTTTTTCGAGATCGCTTTCCTCAGACATTCATGCTCCGGACGGCAGTGGCGGACTACGCCTTGCCTAGAACCAAATTATTGAATTCGGTCGTCCGGAACAATCTGTCGATCAGGGCCCTGATCGCCCTGCTCTTCGCACAATCAGCGCGCCGCGGCCGAGGCAGGCCGGGACGCGCGCGGGCTCAGAAACCCAGGCTCTCCAGCAGGTCGTCGACCTGCGCCTGGTCGGTCACCGCGTCGGGGTTGCCGGGCTTGACCTGGGGGCCGTTCTGCAGGCTGTGGGCGGCCTCGGTGCGCTTCTCGGGCGGGGAGTTGTCGATCAGCACCTGCAGCAGCTGCGTCTCCACGTCGTTGACCACTTCCATCATCTTCTTGATGACCTGGCCCGTCAGGTCCTGGAAGTCCTGCGCCATCAGGATTTCCATCAGCTGCGAGTTGATGGCGCTGGCGCGCTGGGGCACCTCGTTGAGATAGCCGCGCGTGTCCAGCACCAGCTCGCGCGCATGGTCGAGCTCGATGGGGTTCTCGAACCACTTGTCCCAGCGCTGGCTCAGGCCCTTGGCGTCGGCGGCCAGCGCTTCCTGCAGCGGCTGGGCCACGTCGATGGCGTTGAGCGCGCGGTGCGCCGCGCGCTCGGTGGTCTCGGCCACGTAGCTCAGGCGGTCGCGCGCGTCGGGAATGGCTTGCGCGGCCTTGGCCACTTCCTTGTCCAGGCCCAGTTCGCGCAGGCCCTCGCGCAGCTGGCGCGTGAGCTGGCCGATGCGGCCCAGCAGTTGTTCGGCGGTGTTGGTGGAGTCCGCGGCCTCCGTGGCGGTCTGGCTCATGTCAGGCCGCCTCTTTGGCCAGCTTCTCGAAGATCTTGGTGATCTTCTCTTCCAGCGTGGCGGCGGTGAAGGGCTTCACCACGTAGCCGTTGGCACCCGCCTGCGCGGCCGCCACGATGTTTTCCTTCTTGGCCTCGGCCGTCACCATCAGCACCGGCAGCTTCTTCAGCTCGGGGTCGGCGCGAATGGTCTGCAGCATGGTCAGGCCGTCCATGTTCGGCATGTTCCAGTCGGACACCACGAAGCCGAAGTTGCCCCCGCGCAGCTTCTCGATGCCCGCCGCGCCGTCCTCGGCCTCGTCGACGTTGAGGAACTCCAGCTCCTTCAGCAGGTTGCGCACGATGCGGCGCATGGTCGGGAAGTCGTCCACAACCAGGATTTTGATGCTCTTGTCGATCACGATATTTCCAACTCCAACAGGTCGTTATTCAAACTCGGTTCGCACGTTCACCGAACGTGCGCAGGTGCGCCAGAACCCGGCGGCTCACTTCACTCAATGGGGAAACCTCGTCCACCGCGCCCAGCGCGATGGCCTCGCGCGGCATGCCGAAGACCACGCAGCTGGCCTCGTCCTGCGCCAGCGTGTGGGCACCGGCGCGCTTCATGCGCAGCAGCCCCTCGGCGCCGTCCTTGCCCATGCCGGTCAGGATGATGCCGATGGCGTTCTTGCCGGCGTGCTTGGCCGCCGAGTCGAACAGCACGTCGATGGACGGGCGGTGGCGGTTCACCGGCGGCTCCTGGTCCAGGTGGGCCACGTAGTTGGCGCCGCTGCGCGCCAGCGACAGGTGAAAGCCGCCGGGCGCGATGTAGGCATGGCCGGGCAGCACGCGCTCGCCGTGCTCGGCCTCTTTCACGTTGATGCGCGAGAGGCCGTCCAGCCGCTGCGCGAACGAGCGCGTGAAGCCGGCCGGCATGTGCTGCGCGATCATCACCGCGGGCGAATCGGGCGGCAGCGGCTGCAGCACCTCGCGAATGGCCTCGGTGCCGCCGGTGGAGGCGCCGATGATGATGAGCTTCTCGGTGCTCAGCAGCGGGCTGCGCAGCAGCGACTCCTGCGGCGCCTCGGCCACGGCGCCCTGCCCTGCGCGGGCGGTGGCATGGCGGCTGGGCAGCAGGCGCGCGCCGGCGGCCGTGCGGATCTTGCCGGCAATGAGCTCGGTGTAGTTCAGCAGCCCGTCGCGCACGCCCAGGCGCGGCTTGGTCACGAAGTCGATCGCGCCCAGCTCCAGCGCGCGCAGCGCGATCTCCGAGCCGCGCTCGGTGAGCGACGACACCATCACCACCGGCATGGGCCGCAGGCGCATGAGCTTCTCGAGAAACTCCAGCCCGTCCATGCGCGGCATTTCCACGTCGAGCGTGAGCACGTCGGGGTTGGTGACCTTGATGAGGTCGCGCGCCACCAGCGGGTCGGCCGCGGTGCCCACCACCGTCATGTCGGCCTGGCTGTTGATGATTTCGGTCATCACGCTGCGGATCAGTGCCGAATCGTCGACACACAGCACCTTGATTTTCTTGTTGACGCTCACCGGATTCCTTTGATTGCTGCCACCGGGACCTTGCGCGGTACGGAGGTGGCCGGGGTGGCCAGGGCGGCCGAACCATGGCCCGATCGTTGCGGGTCGCTTTCCGTGCGCAGGCCACCCAGCCTGCGCAGCAGTTCGCCTTCTTCGTTCTGCACCGCCAGCACCTCGGTCTGCGCGCGCAGCTTGCGCACGATGGCCTTGCCGGTGGACGGCAGGAAGCACACGCGCCGCGCATGCGGGCCGCGCAGGTCTTGCGCCGCCACCTCGATGCGCTCGTTGCGCAGGTAGCGCAGCACGAAGTCGGCGTTGCGGTCGCCGATGTTCAGCGTGGTCATGTTGGCCAGCACCGCGCCGCCGCCGAACACCTTGGCCTGCAGCCGCTCGCGCCGCGCGCCCACGCGCACCAGCTCGCGGATGAGCACGTCCATGGCGTAGGCGCCGTAGCGCATCGACTCGGTGGCGTCGCGCCGGGGCGCGCCCGGGCCGGCCTCGCCGTCGTCGGGCAGCATGAAATGGTTCATGCCCGCCACGCCCGCTTCGCGGTCGTGCAGGCAGGCGGCCACGCACGAGCCGAGCACGGTGCTCAGCACGGTGTCGCTCGAGGTCACGTAGTACTCCGAGGGCAGCAGCTTCACGGCCATGAGCCCGACGTCGCGGTCGAAGTAGTGGTGGCTGGCGACCGCCCCCGGCGCGCCCACGTGCGTCGCGGTCATGGCAGGCCGGAGGCTTTCGCGCGCGCCAGCTCGTACACGGTCTGCCCGAGCGGGCGGAACGCCGGGTTCACCAGCGACGCGTTCTCCGAATGCCCGGCGAACAGCAGGCCGCCCGGCTTGAGCAGCGGCGCGAAGCGGTCGAGCACCTTCTTTTGCGTCGGCTTGTCGAAATAGATCATCACGTTGCGGCAGAAGATGGCGTCCACCGGCTCCTTCACCGCCCACGAGCTGTCGAGCAGGTTCAGGCGCGAGAACTTCACCAGCGCCGCCACTTCGGGGCGGATGCGCACCTTGCCCGCGTTGGCGCCGGTGCCCTTGTTGAAGAAGCGCCGCAGCCGGTCCGGCGAAAGCCGGCGCACCTGCTCGGTGGTGAACACGCCGGTGGCGGCCTTGCCCAGCACCGCGGTGTCGATGTCGGTGGCGATCACGCGCGCGGACGCCGCCTTGTCGCCCAGCGCCTCCATCAGCGTGATGGCCAGCGAATAGGGCTCCTCCCCGGTCGACGCCGCCGCGCACCACACCGTGACGGGCTGCTGCGCCTTGCGCACATGGTCGGCCAGCGTCGGGAAGTGATGCGCCTCGCGAAAGAACGAGGTGAGGTTGGTGGTGAGCGAGTTGATGAACAACTGCCACTCCTCCCCGTCCTGGCGCTGTTCGAGCCAGTCGAGGTAGGTGGAGAACTCCGGCACCTGCAGTTCGCGCAGGCGGCGCGACAGCCGGCTGTACACCATCTGGCGCTTCTGCTCGCCCAGGGCGATGCCCGCGCGGCGATGGATGAGGGTGCGGATTCGGGAGAAATCGCTGTCGGTAAAAAGAAACTCGGAGTTCACGGCAGCCTTGGAAATGTGGCTTTCAATGTACATAGCACTCCCTGTTTCCAATGAGCCGATAAGACGCGGCAACACCTTGCAGTTCTGCCTGCAGTCGTGCCTGCAGTCCTGCCTGCAGTGCTGCTCGAGGTTGCCTGGTGGTCATGCGTCGCGCCATGCTCAGGGACCCGACGCGGCGGGGCCTGCGTCCTGCGACCACACCAGCGCGGTGAGCTGCGCCGCGTTCACCTGCGCCGCGCTCACGAACAGCGCTTCCGAAAGGCGCGGTGCCTCGCCGTTGTCCAGCTCGCAGGCCTCGGCCAATGCCACGAAGGGGCCGTAGAGGCCGCCGCGCGACAGGATGGCCTGCTGCACGGCCTCGGTGAGCTGCACCTTGCGCAGCACACCCTCCATCGACACGCCCAGCAGCTGGTCGAGCAGCGAGAACATGCCCGCCACGAACAGGTTGTCCGACTCGCTGGCCGGCAGCATGCCCTGGCCCATGAGCTCGACGAAGCGCCCGCGCAGGATGGCCTTCTTCATCATGAAGGGCGAGCCCGCCTTGTTGCTGGTGGCCAGCAGCAGCGACAGCCAGCGGTACAGCGGCGAGTAGCCCAGCATGGTCACCGCGTGGCGCAGCGAATGAATTTCCACCGCCACGCCCACCGAGGGCGAGTTGATGTAGCGCAGCAGCCGGTAGGTCAGCGCCGCGTCGTGCTTGAGCGCGGCCTCGATGGTGCGCACGTCTTCGTTGCGCTGGATCATCTGCATGAGCTGCACGATGAGCAGCGACTCGGGCTGCAGCGCGTCTTCGGCCTCGCGCACCGGCGGGTTGCCGAAAGCGCCGTCGATGAACACGTTCACGCGGCGCGCCATGCACGCCTCGTACTCTTTCCAGGTGCGAACGCGCGACGCGATGATCTCCACGCTCGGGTGCCCCAGCAGCATTTCCTGGCGCAGCAGCGACACGGTGGCCGCGTCGTTCGCCTCCACCTCGAAGTGCGTGACGATGGCGCGCAGCTCGGTGTCCTCGGGCAGCGCCTTGGCGCCGCACAGCATGAAGCCGAAGCCCTGCTCGCGCATGAACAGCAAGATGGAGCGCATGTCCGCGTCGAGCAGGTCGTCGGGCCCCATGCACAGCACCACGTTGTGCGCGGGCAGCGACTGCAGCTCGCCCTGGAACAGCGCGTCGACGGCCACGTCGACGAACAGCACCTGCGAGCCCAGCAGCCAGCCCGACTTCTCGGGGTTGAGGTGCAGGGCCAGCGTGTCCATCAGCGCCTTGACGCCGGCGGCCGGCGCGGCCGCGCGCGAGCCGGGCTGGTCGCCCGGTGCGCGCCATGCCATGCGGTAGCCGATGACGCGGCGTTGCGCGTCCAGCAGCATCTCGTAGGCCACGTTGCCATGGGCGCCGGGCTCGTTGGAGACCAGCGCGGCATTCGCGCCCTTGTCGTTGGCGTCGCCCGAACCGGAGCGGCGGAAGAAATCGAAACGCATGCAGCAGTCTCCGTCTTGGGTGTCAGAGAGCGATGGCGTCGGTCCTCCGGGCGGCGCCCGCCAGGGCGGCGGCGCTCGCGGCCTGCGCGCGCTGGATGCGCGGCATGGCGCCCACGTCGACGATGAAGGCCACGCTGCCGTCGCCCACGATGGTGGCCGCCGAAATGCCCGGCACCTTGCGGTAGTTGGTCTCCAGGTTCTTCACCACCACCTGGTGCTGGCCGAGCAGCTCGTCCACCAGCAGCGCGAAGCGGCTGTCGTCGGCCTGCACGATCACCAGGATGCCTTGCGTGGGCTGCGTCTGCGCGCCGCTCACGTCGAACACGCGGTGCAGCTCGATGAGCGGCAGGTACTCGCCGCGCACGCGGATCACGTGGCCTTCGGCGGTAATGGAATGCAGGTGCTCCGGCAGCGGCTGCAGCGATTCGATGACGTAGCTCAGCGGAAGAATGTAGGCCTCGCTGCCCACCTTGACCGACATGCCGTTCAGGATGGCCAGCGTCAGCGGCAGCACGATGCGGGTGGTGGTCCCCTGCCCGCCGCGCGAGTGGATTTCCACGTGGCCGCCCATTTCCTGGATGTTGCGCTTGACCACGTCCATGCCAACGCCGCGGCCCGAGATGTCGGTGACCTGCTCGGCGGTGGAGAAGCCGGGCGCGAAGATGAGCTGCCACACCTCCTCGTCGGGCATGCTCTCGCTGACCGCCATGCCCTGCTGCAGGGCCTTGGCCAGGATGCGCTCGCGGTTGAGGCCGGCGCCGTCGTCGCTCACCTCGATCACGATGTTGCCGCCATGGTGCTGTGCCGAAAGCAGCAGCTGGCCGGTGGCGTCCTTGCCCTTGGCCAGGCGCACCTCGGGCGTCTCGATGCCGTGGTCCAGGCTGTTGCGCACCAGGTGCGTGAGCGGATCGACGATGCGCTCGATGAGGCCCTTGTCGAGCTCGGTCTCCTTGCCGTAGGTGTCCAGGCGCACCTGCTTGCCCAGCTTGGCGCTCACGTCACGGATCACGCGCGGGAAGCGGCTGAACACGTAGTCCATCGGCATCATGCGGATGGACATGACCGATTCCTGCAGGTCGCGCGCGTTGCGCTCCAGGTGGCCCAGGCCGCTCAGGAAGCGCTCGTACGCCACGGGGTCGAGCATGGTGGCGGCCTGCGTGAGCATCGACTGCGTGATGACGAGCTCGCCCACGAGGTTGATGAGCTGGTCGACCTTTTCGACGTCCACGCGGATGGAGCTGGATTCCTTGGCGCCGGCCGGTGCCGCCGGTGCCGAGGCCGCGGGTGCCGCGGCCAGGCGGGCGGGTGCATCGGCGACCACCACGGGCTCGGGCTCGGGTTCGGGCTCAGGCGCCACCGCGACGGCGGGTTCCGGCTCGGCGGCGACCTCGGCGGCGACCTCGGCGGTCGCTTCGGCAGGCGCACCGGCGCCCTCGCGGCTGATATCGATCTGCGATTCGTCGATGACGAAGCAGCACACCGCCACGATGTCGTCGGGGTCGCAGGAGGTCTCCAGCAGCACGGTCAGCTGGTCGTTGGTGCGGGTGCGCGAGCGCACGGTGCCCAGGTTGGTGAGCTCGCCGGCGAGCAGCTCGCATTCGCTGTCGGACAGGCGCGCGAAGCGGATGCGCAGCACGCCGTCGCCGGAGGCGGCCGCTTCGGGCTCGGCGGACGCGGGTGCGGGTGCCGGCACAGGGGCCACGGCAACGGGCTTCGGTGCGGGCTTCGGCGCGGGGGCCGGTGCGGCCGCTGGCGCGGAGGCCGCGCCGGCGTTTTCCAGCGCGAGCTTTTGCAGCACGCCGCAAATGTGCGCGACCATGTCGGCTTCCGGCTCCTTGCCGGCCTGGTAGGCGGTGAGTTGTTCTTGCAAGGCGTCCTTCGTTTCCAGAAAGGCATCGATCATCGGAGCGCTGAGAACCAGCTGCCCGTGGCGGGCGCGGTCCAGCAACGATTCGAGCACGTGCGTGGTGTTGGTCAAGGCGGTGAAACCGAACGTCGCCGCACCACCCTTGATGGAGTGGGCCGCGCGGAAGATGGCGTTGAGCTGTTCGCTGTCGGGCGCGTCGACGTCGAGCTGCAGCAGCAGCTGCTCCATCTCGGCGAGAAGCTCGATGGCTTCGACGAAGAATGCCTGGGTGAATTGACTGAGGTCCATCTCGTGTGCTCCGGGCCGCCGCTCTCGCGCCGGCCCCTGGGTGTTGCTTGTCTTCGTTATCGCGACGCGACGGTCGCCTTGGGAGCTGCCGGGGGCACGTTGCCGATGCGCGTGCCCACGGGTTCGTTCGCGTTCTCGCGCTCGATGCGTTGCTGCGTGCGGTGGTTCAGCAGGATGATGCTGATGCGCCGGTTGATGGGGTTGCGCGGGTCGGCCTTGTCCAGGTGCATGCTGTCGGCCAGGCCGATCACGCGCAGCACCTTGCCCTCGGCCATGCCGCCGATCATCAGTTCGCGGCGCGAGGCGTTGGCGCGGTCGGCCGACAGCTCCCAGTTGCCGTACGAGCGGTCGTTGGTGTAGACGATGGCGTCGGTGTGGCCCGACAGCGTGATCTTGTTGGGCAGCACGTTCAGCGCCGGCGCCAGCTCGCGAAGAATGGCGCGCATGTGCGGCACCACGCGCGCGCTCGACAGCTCGAACATCGGCCGGTTCTCGGTGTCCACGATCTGCAGGCGCAGGCCCTCGGTGGTGATGTCGATCAGGATCTGCGAGCGGAACTGCTGGAACACCGGGCTCTTGGCGATCAGCTCCTCGAGCTGCTGCTTCATCTCGGCCAGGCGGTTGGCGTCGGCCTCGTCCTCGCTGGTGGCCTCGGTGTTCTTCACCTCGCCCTCGACGTGCATCACGTCGGCGCCGCCGCCGGGAATCATGCTGCTGCTCAGGCTGCTCTTGTCGCCGCCGTTCATGGCCACGCGCAGCGGCATGCGAAAGTGCTCGGCAATGCCGTCGCGCTGCTTGGGGCTGGAGATGGACAGCAGCCACATCACCAGGAAGAACGCCATCATCGCCGTCATGAAGTCGGCATAGGCAATCTTCCAGCCACCGCCATGGTGGCCGCCGCCGTGCGCCTTGTGCACGTGCTTGATGATGATCTTCGGCTTGCCTTCGCTCATGGTCGCTTGCTCGTTCGCTCGGTTCTTCTTGCGGTGCGAGCGTCAGCGCGCCTTGACTTCACGCACGTGGTCGTCCAGCTCGGTGAACGAGGGGCGCTCGGTCGAGAACAGCACCTTGCGGCCGAACTCCACCGCCAGTTGCGGTGCGTAGCCGTTCAGGTTGGCCAGCAGCGTGACCTTGGCGCACTGGTAGATCTTCATGCCCTCGGACACCTTCTGCTCGATGAGCGAGGCCAGCGGCGAGACGAAGCCGTACGCCAGCAGCACGCCCAGGAAGGTACCCACCATGGCGTGCGCAATGAGCGCGCCCATCTCCGAGGGCGGCAGGTTGGCCGAGGCCAGCGCGTGCACCACGCCCATCACGGCCGCCACGATGCCCAGCGCGGGCAATGCGTCGCCCACGCGGGACAGGCTGTGGCCGGGCACCATGGCCTCGTGCTGGATGGTCTCGATCTCGTGGTCCATCAGGGCCTCGATCTCGTGGGCGTCGGTGTTGCCGCTGATGACCAGGCGCAGGTAGTCGCACAGGAAGACGGTGATCCCTTCGTGGCCCAGGATGTTCGGGTAGCGCGAGAAGATCTCGCTCTGCGCCGGGTCCTCCACGTCGGACTCCAGCTTCATCATCCCTTCCTTGCGGGCCTTGGCGAGCAGCTCGTACAGCAGCGCGAGCAGGTCCATGTAGAGCTGGCGGTTGTGCTTGGAGGTGCGCAGCAGCAGCGGCAGCTCCTTGATGGTCGCCTTGATGGTCTTGCCGTTGTTGCCCGCGATGAACGCGCCCAATGCTGAGCCCCCGATCATGAGCAGTTCGATCGGCTGGAACAGGACGCCGAAGTGCCCGCCCATGAGGCCGTAGCCACCGAACACGGCACCGATCACCACGATGTATCCAACCAGAACCAGCACGGGCTACCCCTCATCGCCCTCGGGCGTCAAACAAACCAAACCCCGACGTCCACGAACCGGACGCGAGGCACTTTCCCCTAGACCGCGCCGCCGAGGTCGAGCGTCGGGCCCACGGCCACCAGTCCGCCCCGGCGCACTTCCACGGCCTTGGGCTTGCGTGCCTTGCCCGCGCGCGAAGGCGGCCGGCACAAGACACACACATATCCATTCTTGTGATCGTGCGCATGCGCCACGAAGTGGCCACCGCACCGGCTGCACGGGCTCAGCTGCAGCATGTCGCTGTCGAAGAAGCGCACCATCGTCTCGGCGCGCGTGAAGTCGAGCACCACTTCGCCGCCCTGCGACGAAACCTGTTCCACATAGAGCCTGTAGGCCTTGATGAGCGCAGGCAGTTCGTTCTCGTCGGCTTCATCGAGCATGAAGCGGTAGATGTTGTAGAACATCGACGAGTGAATGTTGGCCAGCCACGTCATGTACCAGTCGGTAGAAAACGGCAGCAGACCCTTGGGCGGCGAGACGCCCTTGAGCTCCTTGTACAGGCGGATCAGCCGCTCGCGGCTCAGCGTGACCGCCGCCTCGAGGAACTGCAGTCTTGCACCGAGCCCGATCAGCTCGACAGCGAGCTGCACTTCACGGACTTCGCCAAGGACGCTCTTGCGGGGGGTCATGCAGCCGCCACGCCCAGGTCGCGCATCTGGCCCTGGCCTTGGGCCTGGATCTGTCGCGCCGCCATCAGGATCGACATATGAGCCTGTTGCAATGCAGGCTCCTTGCCTTCGCCGACCACCGCGAACATCGGGCGGTCGTCCAGGCGGAAGCTGCACAGCAGGAAGTTGGATGCCGCGAGCTTCACGATCTGGCTGAGCGACATGTTCGCCAGCAGGTCGGCGAGCTCTCGCCCGACGCCGAGCCTGAACATGGCCTCGGCCCGGTCCTGCTTGACCAGCTTCTGCGCGAGCAGCATATAGGCCAGGTTGATCTCGCCGATTTCCTTAGAAATCACGCCGCCTGCATTGAAATTGCTATTTTCCACGTCTTTTTCCATTTCCGATCTCCAGTCCACAATGGTTCTAATCAATCGTGTATACATTCTATACACAAAGTTTTACACTTTGAAGAACTTTGTAAGAGATGGCGACAAAAAAAGTAGGACAAGTCTGACATCAAGGTGACTCACTCCCTCTGTCAGAGTGGCAAAGTTGCCAACGAGGGTGCGAGCAGCGACCTGCAACCAGTGGTTACAAAGATACACTTTCGGCAGTAATGTATTCATTTCAATTGGCGAATTAATAAAGACTATGGGCATTTCGTCCATTCGGGGAATGGCGTTTTATGCGGCTCCAAACCGGTCGGATGAATGCCCATGACTTTGCATTGATCTACTGCCTTGATTAATTCGCCGCACGGCCTTCGAGACCGTAGAGCCAGGCCATGACCTCGGCCACCGCCAGGTACAGCTGGGGCGGGATCTGCTGGTCGAGGTCGACCTGCATCAGCAGCTTCACGAGGTCGGCGGACGAGTGCACGTACAGCCCGTGCGCGCGCGCCTCGCGCATGATCGATTCGGCCGCCACGCCGTAGCCCTTGGCCACGACGACGGGCGCCTTGCCCTTGTCGGCGTACGACAGCGCGATGGCGCTCGTACGGTCGTCCAGGGCTTCGTTCAGGGCGGGGCCGCTCATGCCGCCTCCGCCATGGTTTTTTCAGTCACCTGCAACTGCTGCAGCTCGAGGCCCGCGGCCTCCAGGCGCTTGGCAAGCTGGCCCACATCGCCGCGCAGCCGCGCCGTGGTGGTGGCTTCGCGCGCCGACAGGTGCGCCTGCACCGACGCGCCCGCCAGGCTCAGCCGCAACTCGACCTCGCCCAGCCGCGGCAACGCCAGCGACACCGTGGTCGACCAGCGGCGCTCGGCCTCTTCCACCGCGCCGGCGCCTTCGCGGGCGGCGGGCTTGTCTTGTTCTTCCTCGACGGACCAGGTCATCGGCACGTCGGGCCAGGCCTGGCCGCTCCAGCGGAAGGCGGCGGTGGCCAGCAGGTCGAGCTGCTGGTGCACCAGCGTGACCGCTTGCGGGTGAATGACTTCGCCACGCGGCGCCGTCACCGATGCGGGCGATGCGGACGCTGACGATGCGGCTGCGCTGTCGGACAGGCGCGCGATGTCGCCAGTACGGTGCGACGGCGCGTCGCCATCGACCGTGGCGCGACCGCCAGCACCGTCGGCCTGCCCGTAGGCAGCCTGCAGGCGCGACGCGTCGACCGATGCGCCCGCGTCATGTGTTTGCGCGGCGCCGGGTTGGGCCGCGGCATTCGCCGGGGCCGCATGCGGCGCCGCAGTGTGGGGGGTGCCCGCTTGAGGAGCGGCACGCGCCGCATCGCCTTGCGCTTCACCGGCAGAAGCCGGCGTCGACGCGGCCGCGGCAGCCGGCAGCAACGCATCGGCCACGCCAGGCACCGCGGCAAGCGCTGCCGCCGCCGCGGCGGGCTGCGCCACCACGGGACCGGCCCAGCGCACCTGCGGCTCCCGCGTCATCTGCGCGAGCGTGCGGGTGCCGGTGGCGAACTCCGCCAGGTGCGATTCATAGAAGAGCCCGCTGTCGGACACCGTGCGTGCCAGCGCGCCGGCCAGTGCCGCGGCGCTGGCGGGCTGCTGGCCAGAGGCCGACAGCGGCACCGTGCCGCGCACCGGGCCGGGCTCGGCCTGCAGGTCGGCCAGCACCGCGCCGATGACGCGTGCCGCCACCGACAGCCGCGTGTCCACCGAAGACGGTGCGCCGCCGCCGGCGTGCACCGCGCCACCGAGCAGCGCGCCCGGCAGCTGGCGGTCGAGCGCCGCGTTGGACGGCAGCCGCACGTCGTTGTCGACCTTGCCGATGGGCACGGCCGCACCCGGCGCGCCGATGGTGGTCTCGCCCTTGATGCCCAGCACGTCGAGCCGCGGCGCGAGCCGTGCGGCCAGCAGTGCGTCGATCAGTCCGGCGAGTCCAGTCATGGGGGTGGCGTCAGGTAAGGAAATTCAGGCGGGGGAAGGCAGGTCGGGCGCTCGGTGCAATGCTCAATGCGTCGAACCGTAGGCGCGTCCCACGCTCTTCTGCTTGTGCAGGTGGCCCATGCGGGTCATCAGGTCGTCCAGCTGCGGCTTGATCAGGCCCGACACCTCGGCCTGGTCTTCGCGGATGCGGTCCAGCAAGGCGAGCACGCGCTCGATCTGGATCGCGTCCAGCGTCTCCAGCGGCTCGATGGCGCGCAAGCGCTCGACCAGCCCCGAGCAACGCGTCTCGATCTCGGGCAGCTTGCCCCATTCCTTCGAGCGTGCAAGCACCAGCATCAGCGCGACGCTGGCGGCCAGCTCTTCATAGCAATGAACGACCTCACTCCGGACTGCCATGTTGTTCCCTATCTCTGTTGTCATTTGTGATCTCCCTCCGCGGCTGCGCTGGTCAGCCGCGGTTGCGCTCGTCGATCTCCCGCCATGCGGAAGCGACGTTTTCGAGCAGCTGCCCGGCCTCGTCCAGGGCCTGCACGTCGTTGTGCAGGTTGGCCTGGAACAGGCGCCGCACGACGTAGTCGTACAGCGCGGACAGGTTGCCCACGAGTTCGGCGCCGGCCTCCCCGGCTGCCTTCGCATCGAGGGCGGCCTTCAGGCCGTTGTCCACGATGCCGATGGCCTTGGAGATCGACTGGCCCTTGGCCTCGACCTCCCCGCTCACCATGTGGTGCCGCGCCATGCCGATGGCGGTCTTGGCGCCGTCGAACAGCATCACGATGAGCTGGTGCGGCGACGCGCTCATCACGCTGGTTTCCACGCCGACGCGCGCATACGCGCCGGCACCGGTGCGAAGGTTGTGGGGGGTGTACATCGGCTGCTGCTCCAGTTTTTCGTTCTGCTGAATTACTTGCTGCTGCTCATCGCTTCGAACTGCTGCGTGAGGTAGGTCTTGGTGTTGTTCATGCTGTTGATCATCACGTCGAGCTGCGTGAACTGCGCCTTGTAGCGGGCCACGGTGGAGTCCACGCGCAGCTGCATCGCGTCGTACTGCGTGTCGAGCTGCTTGATGGTGGAGGTCACGCCGTCGCTGGCGATCTTCAGCGCGCCGTTGTTCAAGTCGGTCACCAGCGCGTCGATCTGCTTGCCGTAGCCGCCGGTGCTGCCGGTGGCGCTGGAGAACAGGTTGGCCACGCCCTTCAGGTTGGTCGCCAGGGCCTTGTCGAGCTTGGTGGCGTCGATGGCGATGGTGCCGTCCTTCTGGAAGGCCACGCCGATCTCGGTGAGCACCTTCATGTCGTTCGGGCCGCCGGCCTGCGGCGTGGTCAGCGCCTGGCGGATGCGCGTCTGCAGGTTGCGCAGCGTGCTGTCGCCCACCAGCGCGGCGGCGGTGTTGGTGTCGGCGTCGTAGGTGGTGAGCGACTTGGCGCTGCTTTGCAGGGCGTTGTACGCGTTCACGAAATCGGTGATTGCCGACTTCACGCCCGCCGTGTTTTCCTTCATCGACAGGCCGGTCTTGCCGGTGTTCACCAGCGTGAGCGTGGCGCCCTGGATGGCTTCCTTCACGGTGTTGGTCGAGCTGGTGACGTCGATGCCGTTCACGTTCAGCTGCGCGTTCTGCGCGGCCGAGGTCTGCTTCAGGTTCTGCGTGCCGGCCGGGTCGTTGTTCAGCAGGTTCTGCAGCGGCGCGTCGCCGGCCACCGAGATGCGCATGCTCGACTTCTCGCCCGTGGTGGACGAGGTCAGCACCAGCCGGTTGGGTGCGCCGCTGCCGTCGTTCACGATGGTGGCCGTCACGCCGGCCTGGGCGTTGTTGATGGCGGTGCGGATGCCTTCGAGCGTGTTGTTGGTCGGGTCGATGGTGATCGACTTCGACGGCTGGCTCGCGTCCGCGGTGAAGGTGGCGCCGGTGTACTTGCCGGTGGTGGCATCGAGCGTGCCGCCCGTGACCTGGCCGAAGTCGATGGTGATCTTGCCGTTGCCGATGGCGGTCTTGGTGTCGACCTGGCCCGCGCTGATGACGGTCTGCGCCTGCGCGAGCTGCTTCACGTCGATGGTGAAGTTGCCGGCGGCGCTGGAGTCCGTGGCCGTCGCCGACAGGATGCCGCTGACGGTGGGCGTGCCGGTCACGCTCTGGAACAGCGTCGGGTCGCCCAGCTTCTTGCCGGCCGCCTGCAGCGTGCTGAGCGCGCTCTGGATGGTGCCGTAGGCCGACAGCTTGCTCGTGTAGCTCTTGGCCTTGGCTTGCAATGCCACCAGCGGCTGGCTTTCTGCCGTGGTGAGCTGCGTGAGCAGGGAGGCGAGGTCGAGGTTGGCGCCAACGCCGAGGCTGCTGATCGTTGCCATGTGTGTGTATTCCTGATTACTGCGATTGCAGATGAAAAATCGAATGTGGCTTCAAGGAGGGGTCAGGCGGATTCAGGCGGCTTCAGGCCGCGTGGTCCACCAGCAGCCCCTTGCCGTCGCTCATGAGCTTGGCGATGCGCACGACTTCCTCGTTGGGAATCTGGCGGATGACCTCGCCGCTGCTGCGGTCCACGACCTTCACGATGAGCTTGTCGGTGTCCTTGTCGACCTCGAACTGCAGGCCGACCTCGCGCAGCGCGAGCGACTCGTTCACCTGGTGCACGGCCTGCTCGACCTGCACCGGCGAAGCCTCTTCCTTTGCTTCGCTCTTCGTCGCGGTGGAAAGGCCGCGCACGCCCGCGCTCGCACCCGAGGCGCCGCCGACGAGCATCTGCGTCCACGGGTTGTCCTTCACTGGGTTTGCTGGCACGGGGTTCGACATTTTTTCCACCTGACTTGTTTGACTGCTCTTTGTTCTTCGCTGTCCTCTGCGGCCTCGCTCCCGTTGCCGAGGGCATGGCCGCAGAGGACAGCGCAGGCCGGGTCCGGCTTGCTTCCGGGGACCTGCACCGGCCGGACCCCACCCTGTTCGGGTGGTGCCCGGCCTTGCCTTGCTTCTAACTAGCCCTTGTCGATCAACGCAGGAGCGACAGCACGCCTTGCGTGGTCTGGTTGGCTTGCGACAGCACCGAGGTGCCGGCTTGTTGCAGGATCTGCGCGCGGGTCATGTTCGACACTTCCACGGCGTAGTCAGCGTCTTCGATGCGCGAACGCGACGACGACAGGTTGGTCACCGTGGTGCCCAGGTTGGCGATCACCGAGTCGAAACGGTTCTGCACCGCACCCAGCGAGGAGCGCAGCTTGTCGACCTTCGACAGGGCGGCGTCCAGGGTCTTCAGGGGGTCGACCGTCGACTTGGCGTCGCTCACTGCGTTGGTCGTCAGCTTGCCGGCCTTCGTCGAGTCGGCGTACACAGTGCTGCCTTGCGCGTCGGTCACCACGCCGTTGGCGTTCAGGTTGATCGATTCGGCGGCGACCGTCGTCAGGCCGCTCACGCCCATGAAGGCGCCGGTCACTGCACCACCAGCTGCTGCCACTGCGTAGGCAGTGGTAGCGCCAGCGCCGTCGATGTCGATGGAGCCAGCGCCACCGTTGATCTTCGCTGCGACCTGGTCGGCCGAAGCCTTTTCACCGGCGACCGCGAAGGTGCTGGCGCCGGCAGCTGCCGTCACCACGGTGTACGAAGCGCCGGTAGCGCCGATGGTGATCGAGTCGCCAGCGGCGGCCATGCCGGTGGCTTGTTCGAGCACGGCCGACAGGGTTGCAGCGGTCGTCGTGCCACCGCCGGTCTTCGTCAGGTTCTTCGACGTGTCGAGGTACAGGGCCGAGCCGTCGGCAGCGTCGGTCAGGGCGCCGTTGCTGTCGATCTTGACGTCCATCGAGTGGGTGCCGAGCTTGACCGTGGCGGTCACGCTGGTGCCAGCCGGCGGGGTCAGCGATGCGAGCGTGTTGGCTTGGCTGCGCGCGGCTTCAGACGCGGTGTAGCTCTTGGTGGCTGCGCTGTACGTGTACGTTGCGCCGCCGGTCGAGGTGACCGTGCCGCCGTCTTGCATCTTGGCCAGCACGTCGTTGGCCGTGGCGCCGTTCTTGGCGGCGGTCAGCGTGCGGGTGTAAGGCGTGACGCCGTTGGTGGTCGTGCCTGCGGCGAAGCCGGCGACCAGCAGGTCGGAAGACGTGGCAGCCTTGTTCTTCGAACCGGTGTTGTTCACGTTGAAACCGTCCAGACCCAGGGTCTTGGCGCTGATTTCTTGCAGGTCGATGTCGATGGTTTCGCCGTCGTTCGCGCCGACTTGAACCGTCAGCTTGCCAGCGTCGGCCGAGAGGACCTTCACGCCGTTGAACTGGGTCTGGTCCGACACGCGGTTGATTTCGTCCAGGCGCTGGCCGATTTCCGACTGGATCGAGTCCAGGTCGGTCGACGAGTTCGTGCCCGTGGCGGCTTGCACCGACAGTTCGCGGATGCGTTGCAGGTTGTTGTTGACTTCGGTCAGAGCGCCTTCGGTCGTTTGAGCGATCGAGATGCCGTCGTTGGCGTTGCGCGTTGCTTGCGTCAGGCCCTTGATGTTGGCCGTGAAACGGTTGGCAATGGCTTGGCCGGCAGCGTCATCCTTGGCGCTGTTGATGCGCATGCCAGAAGACAGGCGCTCGATGGCGCTGTTCAACGCCGACTGCGACTTGTTGAGGTTGTTCTGCGTGAGCAGCGAAAGGCTGTTGGTGTTGATGACTTGCGTCATGTTGGACTCCTGATTGACAAAGGTTGTGTGACTCCGGCCATCGGCCGTAACGCTGGACCCGCTTCCGCTGTGAGACTCAAGCCATCGTTGAATTGGTTATCGGCGGGTGCCTTCAAACCTTTAGGGCGGCGTACAAAAAAGTTGCACAGGCCGCGCCAGTCACCCAACCAGGCCCCTCAAGCCTGCAGGTTCATCACTTCCTGATAGGCCGTCACCAGGCGGTTTCTGACCTGCAGGCCGGTCTGGAACGCCACGTTGGCCTTCTGCAGGTCGACCATGACGTCGTTCAGGGCGACGCCGGGCTTGCCCAGTTCGAAGGACTCGGCCTGTGCGTAGGCGCTTTGCTGCGCGCCGCTGATGTTGGCGAGCGAGCGCTTCAGCTCGGCGGCAAAGCCGCCGGCCTCGGCAGGGGCGGCGGCGCCGCTGGCCGGGCCGATGCCGGTGTTGAGCGCGGTGACGCGCATTTGCTGCAAGACGGATTCGATGGCGCTGATCGACATGGGATCTCTTCTTCCTGTGTGAACACTTCTGCGTGACTTGACAAGGAGAACGCTGGGTCCTCCGGCTGGCGTGCAGCGTATCAAGGGAAGACCCCGATTCAAGCGCGCAACTGAGGGCGAAAACCCCGGCTGTTCGGCCATTCGAATTCGCATGCTCTGTTGACAATCGTTGCGAAACGAACAGGCCGTGGACGACTTCACCGGCCCTCCGGAATGAACTCTCAACACCGAAATCCCTCTCTCTCCATGGCTTTGGCCGCTTGCGGCCAACCGGGCGTTCCCCACAAGGTGCGCCCATGAGCACGGCGGTGCCCACGGGCGACATGCCGGCATCCGGCAACGGCCTGCCCCCCATCCTGGAACGCATGCGCGCCCAGCCCAAGCTGCCCCTGATCGTGGGCGGCGCGGCCATCGTGGCGGCCGCCGCGGCGTTCATGCTGTGGAGCCGCGCGCCCGACTACAAGGTGCTCTACACCAATGTGTCGGACCGCGACGGCGGCGCGATCATCGCGTCGCTGCAGCAGATGAACGTGCCCTACAAGTTCGCCGAAGGCGGCGGCGCGATCCTGATCGCGGGCGACAAGGTGGCCGAAACCCGCCTGAAGCTCGCCGCGCAGGGCCTGCCCAAGGCCGGCGGCGTGGGCTTCGAGCTGATGGACAACCAGAAGTTCGGCACCAGCCAGTTCGCCGAGCAGGTGAACTACCAGCGCGGCCTCGAAGGAGAACTGGCGCGCTCCATCGAGTCGATCGGCACCATCGAGGCGGCCCGGGTGCACCTGGCGCTGCCCAAGCCGTCGCTGTTCGTGCGCGACCAGAAGAAGCCTTCGGCCTCGGTGATCCTCACGCTGCTGCGCGGACGCAGCATCGACGAAGGCCAGGTCAGCGCCATCGTGCACATGGTTTCCAGCAGCGTGCCCGACCTGGACGCCAAGAGCGTGACCGTGGTCGACCAGCGCGGCAACCTGCTCTCTTCGGCGCGCGGCACCGACCGCGGGCTGGACGTGAGCCAGCTCAAATATGCGCAGGAGATCGAGGCCGGCTACATCCGCCGCATCGAGGCCATCCTGCAGCCGCTGGTGGGCGCGAGCAATGTGCGCGCCCAGGTGGCGGCCGACATCGACTTCGCGGTGGTGGAGCACACCGACGAGAAGTACACGCCCAACCAGGACCCGAAGCAGGCCGCCGTGCGCAGCCAGCAGAGCAGCGAGTCGGCCCAGAACGGCGGCGGCGCACCGGGCGGCGTGCCGGGCGCGCTGTCGAACCAGCCGCCGGTGAACCCGACGGCGCCCATCGTGGGCCCGCGCGCACCGAACGCGCCGGGCACCCCGCCACCGGGAACGCCTGGCGCACCGGGCGCGGTCGGCACGGCCGGCGCCGCTGCGGCGACCACTTCCACCGCCAGCACCGGCCCGAGCAGCACCCGCAAGGACACCACCACCAACTACGAGCTCGACCGCACCATCCGCCACGTGCAGCAAGCCGCCGGCGGCGTGAAGCGCCTGTCGGTCGCCGTGGTGGTGAACAACCGCGACAGCGTGGACGCCGCGGGCAAGACCACCAGCCGCGCGCTGACGCCGGCCGAGGTGGAGCAGATCCGCAACCTGGCCAAGGAAGCCATGGGCTTCAGCACGGAGCGCGGCGACTCGCTCAACGTGGTGAACAGCGCCTTTGCCCGCGACGCCGACAGCGGCCCGGGCCCCGAGGTGCCGTTCTGGAAGGACCGCGACAACATCGAGATCGGCAAGTCGGTGGGCCAGTACCTGCTGTACGCACTGATCGCGCTGTTCGCCTGGCTGGCCGTGGTGCGTCCGCTGATGCGCCGCCACGCGCCGCCGCCGCCGGCCCCGCTGCCGGTTGCCAGCACCGATGCCGACGCGGACACCCCGCCCCCCGCCGTCGCGGACGCCAATGCGCCCACGCCGGAAGAAAGCCTGCGCGAACGCGAGGCCAATCGCAAGAAAGCCGACATGGACTATGCGCACCAGATCGCCGACAAGGACCCCAAGCTGGTCGCGGCCCTGATCCAGCACTGGATGAACAGCGATGAGTAACGAACTGGGAACCCGCAAGAGCGCCATCCTGCTGATGGCGCTGGGCGAAGACCGCGCCGCCGCCGCGCTGCACCAGCTGCCCACCTCCGAGGTGCAGACGCTGGGCCTGGCCATGTCCAAGCTCACCTCCGTCTCCCGGGAAGAGCTGGCCGAGGTGCTGGCCGAGTTCCGCCAGGAAACCGAGCAGCTCTCGGCCCTGCACCTGGGCTCGACCAGCTACATCCGCGCGGTGCTGAAGAAGGCGCTGGGCGAAGACCGCGCCAGCAACCTGCTGGAAGACATCCTGGCGCCCGACGAGCCGCACGGCGGCATCGAGCGGCTCAACGAGCTGGAAGCCGGCGAAGTGGCCGAGCTCATCCGCGACGAGCATCCGCAGATCCTGGCCACCCTGCTGGTCCACCTGGACCGCATGAAGGCCTCCGAGGTGCTCGAGAAGCTGCCCGCGCGCCTGCGCCACGACGTGATCATGCGCGTGGCCACCTTCGGCGGCGTGCAGCCCTCGGCGCTCAACGAGCTGACCGACGTGCTCACCGAGATGCTCGCGGGCCAGGGCCTGCGCCGCAGCCGACTGGGCGGCGTGCGCACCGCGGCCGAGATCGTCAACCTGATGAGCACCGCGGTGGAAGAAGAAGCCATCGCCCATGTGCGCGAACAGGACGAGGCGCTGGCGCAGCGCATCGTGGACGAGATGTTCGTCTTCGAGAACCTGCTGGGCCTGGAAGACAGGAGCATCCAGCGCCTGCTGAAGGACATCGAGAGCGACTCGCTCATCATCGCGCTCAAGGGCGCGCCGATGGAGCTGCGCGACAAGTTCCTCAACAATATGTCGCAACGCGCCGCCGAGACGCTGCGCGAGGACATGGAGCTGCGCGGTCCCGTGCGCGTGTCGCAGGTCGAGACCGAACAGAAGACCATCCTGCAGGTGGCCCGCCGCCTGGCGGAATCCGGCGAAATCGTGATTGCGGCGCCTGGCACCGATGACTTCGTCTGACCGCGGCGCCCAGGGCGCATCCACCTCCCCGCTCGCGCCGTTCAACCCGGGCGCCCCGGCGGCCTCGGTGACATCGGAAAGCTTCGGCGGGGCGCGCGAGCGCCTGGCCGCCATCCACGCCGCCGCGCGGCAGGCCGCGGTGCCTCACCTGTCGCACGCATCGCACGGATCGCACGCAGCCGATGCCTCGCGACCCGCGCTCTCCGCGTGGGAACGCTGGGAGATGAACACGCTCGACGGCAAGCCCTCGGTGCCCGCGAGCCGCAGGGCCGCCGCGGCCGCCGAGTTCAACCGCAACGGCGGCCGCAGCCCCGTGGCGGCGCCGGTCGCGCCCGTGGCCCCGCCTCCGCCCAAGGTCGACCTGGCCGAACTCGCCCGCATCCGCAAGGAGGCGCGCACCGCCGGCGAGGCCGAGGGCCGCGCGCTGGGCCTGGCCGAAGGCCGCAAGGTCGGCCACACCGAAGGCCTGGCCACCGGCCTGGCGGCTGCCAGCGTGCATGCCGAACGGCTGCGCGCGCTCGCGCTCTCGCTGCCCGACGCCCTGCGCCGCGCAGAAGGCGAGCTGACCGACACCGTGCTGGCGCTCGCGCTCGACGTGGCGCGCCAGGTGGTGCACCGCACGCTGAAGGCCGAGCCCGAATGGGTGCTGCCGCTGGTGCGCGACCTGCTCAACAGCGAACCTGCCCTGCGCGGCGAACCGCGCCTGCTGCTGCACCCCGACGACGTGGCGCTGGTGAAGAACAGCCTGGGCCACGAGATCGAGGCCGCCGGCTGGCAGGTGCGCAGCGACGACACGCTCGCGCGCGGAGGTTGCCGCGTGCAGTCGGCCAACGGCGAGCTCGACGGCACGCTGGAAACGCGCTGGAAGCGCGTGGCCTCGGTGCTGCGCGAGAACGCCTCCGACGGCGGCGAATTCCTCTGAACCCCAGGTCCTCCATGCAAGCCGCCACCGCCACAGCTACAGCAATAGCCACCCCCAACGTCCACCTGCGCAACGTGCGCGCCACGCTGGAGAAGGCGCGCGGCAGCGTCGCGCAGTGCACCACCACCACCACTTCGGGGCGGCTCACGCGCGCCGTCGGGTTGGTGCTGGAGGCCGTGGGCCTGCAGCTGCCCGTGGGCAGCGACTGCCTCATCGAATTGCCGCCGGGCAACGCCCAGCGCTACGCCGAGGCCGAAGTGGTGGGCTTCGCGGGCGACCGCCTGTTTTTGATGTCGCAGACCGAGGTGGCCGGCCTGGTGCCCGGCGCGCGCGTGTTCGCGCGGCCGGTGGCCATGGACCCCGGCGAAGCCGCAGGCTCCGGCCTGGGCGGCAACGCCCACACCAAGCGCCTGCCCGTGGGCGAAGGCATGCTGGGGCGCGTGGTCGACGCGGTCGGCCGCCCGCTCGACGGGCTGGGCCCGCTGGACATCACGCGCAAGGTGCCGTTGAGCTCGCCGCCGGTCAACCCGCTCACGCGCGCGCCCATCGACTCGGTGCTGGACGTGGGCGTGCGCGCCATCAACGCCATGCTCACCGTCGGCCGCGGCCAGCGCATGGGCCTGTTCGCCGGCTCCGGCGTGGGCAAGAGCGTGCTGCTGGGCATGATGGCGCGCTACACGAGTGCCGAAGTCATCGTGGTCGGACTGATCGGCGAACGCGGACGCGAGGTGAAGGACTTCATCGAGAACACGCTGGGCGAAGAAGGCCTGGCGCGTGCCGTGGTGGTGGCAGCGCCGGCCGACAACTCCCCGCTGCTGCGGCTGCAGGGCGCGGCCTATGCCACCTGCCTGGCGGAACACTTTCGCGACCTGGGCAAGGACGTGCTGCTCATCATGGACTCGCTCACCCGCTACGCCATGGCGCAGCGCGAGATCGCGCTGGCCGTGGGCGAGCCGCCGGCCACCAAGGGCTACCCGCCTTCGGTGTTCGCCAAGCTGCCCGCGCTGGTGGAGCGCGCCGGCAACGGCGCGCGCGACGCGCAGGGCCGCGGCGGCTCCATCACCGCCTTCTATACCGTGCTCTCCGAGGGCGACGACCAGCAGGACCCGATCGCCGACTCGGCGCGCGCCATCCTGGACGGCCACGTGGTGCTCTCGCGCACGCTGGCCGAGGCCGGGCACTACCCGGCCATCGACATCGAGGCGTCCATCAGCCGCGCCATGACCGCGCTGATTCCCTCGACGCAGTTCGACACGGTGCGCCGCTTCAAGCAGATGCTGTCGCGCTACCAGCGCAACCGCGACCTGATCAGCGTGGGCGCCTATGCGCCCGGCCACGACCTGCAGCTGGACCAGGCCATCGCGATGTACCCGCGCATCGAGTCCTTCCTGCAGCAGTCGATGCACGAGCGCACCGGCTACGAGGACTCCATCGGGCAGCTCGAAGGGCTGTTCGTGCCCGAGCAGCGCCGCGCCTGAAGCCGTCGAAGCCGACCGCCACCCGACACACCCCCACACATCTCCACAGACTTCCTGCAAGGACTTCTCCCATGACCCGCAAGCTCCCCCTCGGCATGCTGATCGACCTGGCCCACACGCAGACCGACGACGCCGCGCGGCGCCTGGGCACGCTGCAGAGCGCGCACCTGAGCGCCAGCCAGAAACTCGAGCTGCTGCTGCAGTACCGCCAGGACTACCACGACCAGCTCGACGCGCTGATGCGCGACGGCCTGCCCTCTTCGCAGTGGCGCAACTACCGCAACTTCCTGGGCACGCTGGACGGCGCCATCGAGCAGCAGCGCGCCATCGCCTCCCAGACCGAGAGCCGGCTGGACAGCGGGCGCATCGACTGGCAGCAGCAAAAGCGCCGCCTGAGCTCCTTCGACACCCTGGCCGAGCGCGTGCGCGCGCAAGAGCTGATGGCCGCGAACAAGCGCGAGCAGCGCGACAGCGACGAGCGCGCCGCGCGCAAGTTCTTCGACCGCGCCTCGCACCCGACCCTTTGAATCTCCAGGAACCGACATGCCATCCATGATCTCGCCCCCCGTCGTGGCCAACAGCGCCAGCCAGCCGGCCACCCAGGCCGGCTCGCGCAGCCGCGGCGCGGACGACACGCAGGGCCAGGGCTTCGGCGCCGCGCTGGAGCGCTCGCGTGCCAACGGCAATTCGCAGCGCACGAAGACCGCTGACGAGGCCGGCACGGCGGGCACCGCCAGCGCCGAACGCAAACCCGCGCGCAAGCCCGGTGCCGACGACGACAGCAAGGACGCGCTGCCCGCCGACCCGAACCTCGCCTTCCTGCCGCAGCCCAACAGCCCGCTGCATGCGCTGACCCTCGCCGGCCGCGCGGCCGCCAGGGGCGCGGCAGCCGCCGACGGTGCCGCCGGCGTGAGCGACGTTCCCGTGGACGGCGCCACCGCTGCCGCCACTGCCGCCACCGCCGCGGTGACCGACCCGCTCGCCAAGGTGCAGGCGACCCTGCCGGACGCCGCAGCCGTGGCCGCGGACGCCAAGGCGGTGCCGGACGCCGATGCCAAGGATTTGAAGGACGCCGCCAAGCCTTCCGCCACCGCAGCAGCAGCAGCAGGGGACGGCGCGGCCGACGCCGCACCCACCGCCTCCATCCAGGACGTGGTGCGCGCCGCCGTCGCCGCGCAGGCCATGAACGTGGGCACCGCCAAGCCCGGCGCCACGACAGCCAGCAGCGCCAACCCCGCCGGTGCCGCCGGCCGCGCCGGACCGCGCGGCGCCGTGAGCGCCACCACCGCCGAGCAGCTCGCCAGCGCCGCGCAGCCCAAGGGCGGCGAGGCCACCCAGGGCACCGCCGCCGCGGTGGCAGCCATCTCGGCGCCCGTCACCGCCGCAGGCGCCGACACCCACACCGAATCCGGCGACGCCTCGTCCGGCACCGCCGCCAACCCGTTCGCGCAGCAACAGGCTTCCGCCACCGCGGCATCGGCCGCCCGCGCCGAAGAGGCCGCGGCCGCCCGCCCTTCGGTGCACACCATCGAACCCGAGGTCGGCACCGACAAATGGGGCCCGGCCCTGGGCCAGCAGCTGGCGCGCATGAGCACCACCGGCCACCACACGGCCGAGCTCAACCTCAACCCCGCCGGCCTCGGCCCGCTGAAGGTCACGCTGTCGCTGGGCGACAACCAGGCCCAGGCGATGTTCGTCTCGGCCCATGAAAGCGTGCGCAAGGCCGTGGAAGCCGCGCTGCCGCAGCTGCGCACCTCGCTGTCGGAACAGGGCATCACCCTGGGCCAGGCCTCCGTCGGCGCCGACACGCGCCAGGCCAGCGGCCAGGACGCCGCCTTCGCGCAGCAGCAGCAACAACAGCAGAACGCCGCGCGCCAGCAGACCGCCAGCTATCCGGGTGCCAGCCGGCCCGGCGCCAGCGCGCCGGTCGCGCCCGTGGCCGCCGCGCGCGCGGCGCCTGCCACCCACGCGAGCGCGGGGGTCGACACCTTCGCCTGACGCCCGCCCTTCCCCTCGGGGCGCCCGCGCGGCGCCTGCAATGAACGGATATGACACGCCTTTGTGCGCTTGTTCGGCCGTTCGTTCGCGAGGGACTTCGCAAAGAATAGATCGGACACGAAAACCCGCATCACCATGGCTACCTCCACTCCCGCTGCAACCGCCGTCCCGGCCGCCCAACTGCCCTCGAAGCGCTCTTCCAAGCTGCTGATCGCCGCGGTCGTCGTCGTCGGCCTCGCCGCTGCCGCCGCAGCCGCTTACACCTTCGTTCCGCACTTCATGAAGCCCGCCTCCGAAACCGCGGAGCCGGCGAAGGTGGCCGCACCCGAAAAGCCGATCTTCCTGATGCTCGAGCCGCTCACCGTCAACCTGCAGTCCGAAGGCCGCGCGCGCTTCCTGCAGATCGGCATGGCGCTGCGCGTGCCCGACGAGAAGACCAAGGCGCAGATCGTCGAGTACATGCCCGAGCTGCGCAGCCGCCTGCTGATGCTGCTGTCCAACCGCACGCCCGACACGCTGGTCACGCCCGAGGGCAAGGCCAAGCTGGCCGAAGAGATCCGTACCACGCTGAACACGCCTCTGGCCGCCGGGCAACCGCCGCTGGGCATTTCCAACGTGTCCTTCAACACCTTCGTGGTGCAGTGACCCCCTCCTTCGGACAAGCGATCCATGGCGTATGAACAGGTGCTCTCCCAGGACGAGGTCGATGCGCTTCTGCAAGGCGTCACCGGCGAAGTCGACCAGGCGGTCGCACCCCCGCCGCCCAAGGACGGCCTGCCGGCCTACGACCTCGGCGCGCCCGACCGCGTGGTGCGCAACCGCATGCACACGCTGGAGGTCATCAACGACCGCTTCGCGCGTGGCCTGCGCAGCGCGCTCCTGAACTTCATGCGCCGCAGCCCCGACATCTCGGTGGGGCCGGTGCAGATCCAGCAGTACGGCGAGTTCGTGCGGCACCTGCCGGTGCCCGCGAACATCAACATGATCCACCTGAAGCCGCTGCGGGGCACGGCGCTGTTCGTGTTCGACCCGAAGCTGGTATTCCTGGTGGTGGACAACCTGTTCGGAAGCGACGGCCGCTACCACGTGCGCGTGGAAGGCCGCGACTTCACGCGCACCGAGCAGCGCATCATCAAGCGCCTGCTCGACCTGTCGCTGCAGTGCTACGGAGACGCCTGGCAGCCGGTGTTCCCGCTGGACTTCGACTACGTGCGCGCCGAAATGCACGGCAAGCTCGCCAACATCGTGGCGCCCAACGAGGTGGTGATCAACACCACGCTGCAGATCGAGTTCGGCCCGGTGGGCGGCTTCCTGCACGTGTGCATTCCCTACTCGATGATCGAGCCCATCAAGGACCTGCTGTCCAACCCGATCCAGGACGAGGTCGAGGTCGACAAGCGCTGGGTCAAGCAGATGTCGCGCCAGATGCAGGCCGCCGACGTCGAGCTCATCGCCGACTTCGTGACCATGCCCTCCACCCTCGGCGACGTGATGAAGCTGCAGGTCGGCGACGTGATTCCCATCGAGCTCCCCACCACGGTGGTCGCCAAGGTCGGCGGCGTGCCCGTGATGGAGTGCGGCTACGGCACCGCGAACGAACGCTACGCCCTGCGCGTGCAAAACATGATCTCCCACCAAGACACCGACTCGAAGAACGACCATGACTGACAACACCTCTTCCGCCAGCAGCGACGCGGACGACTGGGCCAGCGCGCTGGCCGAACAGACGGCAGCCACCGCGCCGGCTTCCCCGGCCGCGCCCGAACCCGCCGTGGCCCCGGCCACCGCCCAGGTCTTCCAGCAGATCCAGGACGCGCCCGCCGTGCCCGCCAGCACCACCGCGGTGGACATCGCGCGCGTGCTCGACGTGCCGGTGCAGCTCACCGCCGAAATCGGCCGCACCCGCATCACCATCAAGAGCCTGCTGCAGCTGTCGCAGGGCTCGGTGGTGGAGCTCGACGGCCTGGCCGGCCAGCCGCTGGACGTGCTCATCAACGGCTACCTCATCGCCCAGGGCGAAGTGGTGGTGGTGAACGAGAAGTACGGCATTCGCCTGACCGACATCGTCACCCCCTCCGAGCGCATGCAGAAGCTCGCGCGCTCATGAACCTGCGCCGCCACCTTCGCGCGCTGCCGGCGCTGTGCCTGCTCGCGGCGCATGCCGTGCACACCGCGCATGCCGCGCTGCCCACGGTGCCTACGCCCGTGCACGAAGCCCAGCCGTCCGCGGTCGGCGCCTCGGGCCTGCTGCAGGCCGGCTTCGGCATGGCGGTGGTGGTCGGCCTGATCTTCCTGTGCGCCTGGCTGGCGCGCCGCTTCGGGCTGCAGCGCCTGGGCGGCGGCCATCTGGTGAAGGTGGTGTCCAGCGCCTCGGTCGGCCAGCGCGAACGCGTGGTCGTGGTCGAGGTGGCCAACCAGTGGCTGGTGCTGGGCGTGACGTCGAGCCAGGTCAACATGCTGCACACGCTGCCGGCGCAGGCGCAGCCCGCCGCGAATGGCACAGGCGGTGCAGGCACGCCGAACGCGCTGAACAACCCCGTCGAACTCTTTGCCCGGAAACTGCGCGAATCCCTCTCGGGCAAGACGCACACCGCCCCATGACGCACCCCGCATTGCGCCGCGGCCTGCGAGCCGCGCTGCTGCTTGCCGCCGCCTCGCTGCCCGCCGTGGCCTGGACCCAGGGCCTGCCCGGCATCACCAGCATGCCCGGCCCCGGCGGCAGCCAGACCTGGTCGCTGAGCGTGCAGACCATGGTGCTGCTGACCTCGCTCACCTTCCTGCCCGCGATGCTGCTGTCGATGACCAGCTTCACGCGCATCCTGATCGTGATGGGCCTGCTGCGCACCGCCATCGGCACGCAGACCTCGCCGCCCAACCAGGTGCTGGTGGGGCTGTCGCTGTTCCTCACCTTCTTCGTGATGTCGCCGGTGCTGGACAAGGCCTACACCGACGCCTACGTGCCCTTCTCCGAGAACAAGATCAGCGCCGACAAGGCGCTGGAGCGCGGCATCGCCCCCTTCAAGACCTTCATGCTCAAGCAGACCCGCGAGAGCGACCTGGCCCTGTTCGCGCGGCTGGCCAAGGTGCCCGACATGCAGGGCCCCGAGGACGTGCCGCTGCGCATCCTGCTGCCGTCGTTCGTCATCAGCGAGCTGAAGACGGCCTTCCAGATCGGCTTCACCATCTTCATTCCGTTCCTCATCATCGACCTGGTGGTGGCCAGCGTGCTGATGTCGATGGGCATGATGATGGTGCCGCCCGCTTCCATCGCACTGCCCTTCAAGCTGATGCTGTTCGTGCTGGCCGACGGCTGGCAGCTGCTGATCGGCGCGCTGGCGCAGAGCTTCTACCTTTAGGTACGCAGAGATGACACCCGAATCCGTCATGACCATGGGCCACCGGGCCATGGAGATCTCGCTGCTGCTGGGCGCCCCGCTGCTGCTGGTGGCGCTCATCATCGGCCTGATCGTGAGCATCTTCCAGGCCGCCACGCAGATCAACGAAGCCACGCTGTCGTTCATTCCCAAGCTGCTCGCGGTGTTCGCCACGCTGGTCATCGCCGGCCCGTGGATGCTCGACCGCATGCTCGACTACATGCGCGCCCTGTTCGCAGGCATTCCGCAGCTGGTGGCGTGACGCCGTCGATCATCTCGGTCACCTCGGCCCAGCTCGAGGCCTGGATGGTGGCCTTCCTGTGGCCCTTCGTTCGCATGCTCGCGCTGGTGAGCACCTCGCCCATCTTCGGCGAGGCCTGGGTGCCGCGGCCGGTGAAGGTGGCGGTGGCGGTCATGCTCACCTTCGTCATCGCGCCCACCATCGGCGCGCTGCCCGCC
Source organism: Variovorax sp. RCC_210 (assembly GCF_041355175.1). Lineage (NCBI taxonomy): Bacteria > Pseudomonadati > Pseudomonadota > Betaproteobacteria > Burkholderiales > Comamonadaceae > Variovorax > Variovorax sp. RCC_210. The sequence goes on from NZ_JBFUPJ010000008.1 coordinate 169,872, forward strand.
GTGCCGGTCGTGTCGGCCGAGGGCGCCTGGATCATCGTGCAGCAGGTGCTCGTCGGCGCGGCCATGGGCTTCTCGATGAAGCTGGTGTTCACCGCCGTGCTGGCCGCGGGCGAGTACATCGGGCTGCAGATGGGCCTGTCGTTCGCGTCTTTCTTCGACCCCATGAGCCACGGCAGCACCATGGTGGTGTCGCGCCTCCTGAACATGCTGGCGATGCTGATCTTCCTGGCGCTCGACGGCCACCTGCTGATGGTGAACGCGCTGGCCGAGAGCTTCGGCACGCTGCCCATCTCGCAGGGCCAGATGGCCTCGGGCGGCTGGATGTTCCTGGTGCTGGCCGCGGGCGACATCTTTGCCAGCGGGCTGATGCTGGCGCTGCCGCTCATCACCGCGCTGCTCACGCTGAACCTGGCCATGGGCATCCTGAACCGCGCCTCGCCGCAGTTCAGCATCTTCGCGGTGGGCTTTCCGCTCACGCTGCTGGCGGGCATCTTCATGCTGCAGCTGCTGATGCCCAGCCTGGCGGCGTTCCTGGAGCCGCGGTTCGCGGAGTCGATTGCGAACATGCTGCGGTTCACGCAGGGGTTGCGGCCTTGAGCGTGGCCGGATGGCCGAAATAGCTGGCCCAGCGTGACAAATTCCGGGCCGGCTCACCATAGACAACAGTTGTAGCCGCCGCATCCGCGTACACCTCCAGAGCATCAACTCGGGAGTACTCAATGGAACGCGAAATTCTTGTGACCGGCAACCGACCGGTCTTCGGCGACGGCATCTTGCAGGACGCAGGCGCCGCATCGGTATCCCGCACAGAAATGGAAAAGCCCGCGTGAGCGGGCTTTTCAACTGACTGTCGTACGTCCCTGGGGGGAGGCTCTTGCACCAACGATTCCCAGTGGCTAGTGCCGAAATTCTAACCCTAGAACCGAATGTCGCCTGCATCCCACCAAGCCATCAAGCTGGCCCTGTCCGCGCCCCGGATGGGCACCTACGAGGCGGCCACGAACGTGACTCCTGCGTTGACGGGGGCCATCGCGCTCTACACGTGGAACGCCCAGCTCTCCGCGGCCCTGATGTATCCCCTGCACGTGTGCGAAGTCGCTGTGCGCAACGCGGTGTCGGAAGCCATCACGCAGGTCTACGGCCCGGACTGGCCTTGGTCGGCCGGTTTTCTCTCCAGCCTGACAAACCCGCCAGCCCCCACATACAGCCCCAAGCGAGACCTGCTGCACACCGGCGCGGCGCAGCCTACAACCGGCAAGGTCATCGCCGAACTCAAGTTCAAGTTCTGGGAGACGATGTTCACCGGCCGCTTCGACGCCCGGCTGTGGAACCCCCACATGCGAAACGTGCTGCCGTTCATCGAACCTGCGCTGACGGTGCAGCAAGCGCGCATGCGGATACGCGTCGACCTGGAAAGCCTTCGCGGGCTTCGCAACCGAATTGCGCACCACGAGCCCATCTTCGCGCGCAGCCTGGCGAACGATCTGCAAAAGGCGCATGAACTCATCGGCTTTCGATGCGTTCACACAGCAGCGTGGATGCATGCCAATGAATCGGCATCGGTTCTCATTGCTGCCAAGCCGCCCTGACGTTCTCTCGACGTCACGGCCGCAGCGCCCACCCGATCAGAGGTAGTTGAACAACGCGATGCTGTTCAGCTTCGCGAACGTCATCTGCGTCGCCTGCAGCGACGACTGCCGCTGGTAGAACTCGGCGATGGCGCTGTACGGGTCCAGGTCTTCGATGCTGGAGCGGTAGCTTTCTTCCTGCAGCTTGCTGGCCGCGCCGGCGGTGTCGAGCGCGTCGATCTCGGTCTGGCGCGAGCCCACCGACGACAGCACGGTCAGCACGTTGTCGTGCGCGTTGGTGACCTTCACGTTGGCCGTGCTCAGTGCGTTCTGCAGCTTGGCCTGGGCCGCCGCGCCGCCGCCGGTGAGCGGGGTGCGCAGCGCGCTCACCAGCTCGCTGATGGACGCGAAGATGTCGGTGCCCGCGTTCTTCGCGGTCGACACGTCGAAGCTGTCGCCGTCGGCCGGCGTGCCGGTGAAGGTGGTCTGCACGCCGCCGAAGGAAATCGGCTGGCCCGCGGTGTACAGGCCGCCGGCCACCACCACGGGGGGCGTGTCCTTGGTGGACACCGAGTAGTTGCCGCCGGAGAAGCTGATGCTGAAATCCTTGCCGTAGTTCGGGTCGGTGGCGTCCTTCACGCCCACCGAGCCGAACACGCCGGTGCCGGTGTTGCCGGCCGCGCCGGCGGTCACGTAGCCCGCGCCGCCCTGCACGGTCTGGAACACGCTGCGGCCGTCGTCCGAGGTGGACAGCTGGCGCGCCACGTCGACCTGCATCAGCCGCTGGCCCTGGTCGCCCACGTACTGCACGCCGCCGCCGTTGGAAGCCACGAAGGGCGGCGTGCCGCTCTTGTAGCCGCCGAACAGGTACTGGCCGTTGCCGTCGTCCGAGTTGGCCACGCCCACGAGCTGGTCGAGCGCGCTCTGGATGGTGGTGGCGAGCGAGCCGCGGTCGGCGTCCGAGATGGTGCCGTTGCCGGCCGCCACGGTCAGCGTCTTGATGTTCTGCAGGATCGAGGTGACCGAGTTCAGCGCGTTTTCTTCCGTCGACAGCGACAGCGACGCGCGCTGGCGGCTGGTGGCGTACTGCGCGTTTTCCGACAGCGTCTGCGTCACGCCGAGCGCGCGCGCCGCGCCCACCGGGTCGTCGCCGGCGGTCAGGAACTTGGAGTTGGTGGCCAGCTGCTGCTGCACGCGGAACAGCTTCTGCTGCTGCAAGCCCATGGCGCTGACGTTCTGGTCGTAGAAGGATTGGGTGCTGATGCGCATCGCGGTGTCCTGGGTCTGTACGTGTGGGGGGCTCAGAAGGCGGGTGCCGCTCAGTTGCTGATGCCGAGGATCGCGTCGAAGATGGTCGACGCGGTCTGGATCACCTTGGCATTGGCCTGGTACATCTGCTGGAACATCAGCAGGTTGGCGGTTTCCTCGTCCTGGTTCACGCCCGAGATGGACTGCTGGCTGGCCTTGATCTGCGTGGTCACGCTGTCTTGCGTGGTGGCCGCCACCTTCACCGCCATGGCGCGGTTGCCCACGTCGCTCACCAGCTGCGAGTAGGCGCCGTTGAAGGTCGCCGTGCCGCCGGACATCGTGGTCTTGCGCTGCAGCGCGCCGAGCGCCAGCGCGTTGGTGTTGTCGGACACGCCCGAGACGTTCTTGCCGATGGTGAAGGTGTCGCCCTGCGTGGGCGCGCCGGTCATGCTCACGGTGATGCCGTCGAAGCTCATCTTCGCGCCGGCCGTGTAGGGCACGGCGGTGCCGGCGGCGTAGGTGTTGCTGGTGCCGTCGGCCAGCGTCACGGTCACCGGCGAGGTGGCCGGAAAGCCCGACAGGCTGCCGGTGGCGGCGTCGTAGCTCAGCGTCACCTTGGCGGCCAGCGGGGTGCCGGGGTAGCTCGCGTCCACGGTGGCCGCGCTCAATGCGCCGCTGCCCTTGTTGCCGGCGGTGTTGCCGGTCGAGATGGGCGAGGCGGCGGCCACCTTGGCCGGGTCGAGCGTGAGCACGCTGGCGTCGCGCGCGCCGGTGCGCGTGGGCTGCACCAGGAACGAGTCGCCGGCCGCAGCGGTGCCGCTGGCGGCGCTGAGGCTCACGCCGTCGAAGGTGATCGGGAAGGAAGTGAAAGTGCCCATCGACGTCTTGTCCGAAAGCCGGGTGACCGAGTAGGAGAGCGTGCCGGCCACGTCGGTGACGCTCACGTTGTAGTCGCTGGTGGTGAGCTTGGAGGCATCCGTCAGCGAAGCGCCGATTTCGAGGGAGCCGGTGTTCTTGGCGTTGACGATCACGCCAGGGGTGGCCTGCGAGAAGAAGTCGGTGCCCAGCGCGCCGTTCAGGTCCACGCCCAGCTTGTGCTGCGCGTTCACCGAGTCGGCCACCGACATGGCGAGCCGGCCGATGGCGTTCTGCGTGGGAATGAGCGTGTCGCGGCGAAAGCTCATGAGCCCGCCCAGCACGCCGCCGGTGATGGCGGTGTCCGACAGCTCCGACACGTTGCCGGCGAAGCCCTTGAGCGCCACGGCCTTGCGCGACGGGTCGGCGGCGGAGTTCACCGCGGCCATCTGCGAGGCGTAGTCGCCCACCACCAGCGACTGGCCGGTGGCGATGAACACGTTGTACTTGCCGTTGTCCTGCTGCAGCACCTTCACGTCGACCACCTGGCTCAGGTCGCTCACGAGCTGGTCGCGCTGGTCGAGCAGGTCGTTGGGCGGCTGGCCGCCGGCCATGGCGCTGATCTGGCTGATCTGCTGGTTCAGGCTGGCGATCTTGCTGGCGTAGGTGTTGATCTGGTCCACGCTGCCCACGATCTGCTCGTTCACCGAGGAGTTCAGGTCGCTCAGGTACTGGTCGGTCGAGCGGAACTTGCTGGCCAGCGCCTGCGCCGAGCTGATCATCTGCTGGCGCGCGGCCGGGTCGGCCGGCGTGTTGGCCACGCCCTGCACGCTGGTGAAGAAGCTCTGCATCAGCGGTGCCAGGCCCGAGGTCTTGTCGGCCAGCAGCGTGTCGATGCGGTTGATCTGCACGCTGTTGGTGGCCAGCGCGGCCGAGGCCGACTGCGCGGTGCCCAGCTGCGCCGTCAGGTAGCGGTCGTAGCTGCGCGACACGGTCGTCACGTTGGCGCCCGAGCCGATGAAGCCGGAGCCGCTGGAGATGGCGCCGCCGGTGGCGATCTCGGCCACCTGCCGGCTGTAGCCGGCGGTGTACACGTTGGCCGTGTTGTGGGCCGTGGTCATGAGCGCCGTGCGGGCGACGCCGAGGCCGCTCAGGCCTGTGTAGAACAAACTTCCGGACATCGGGTGTTACCTGTCTCTTTACCAGTCAATGGTGGGTGAATGGTGGGTGTAGGGGTGGCATCGGTTCGCTGCGTTGCGCGCGCTGGCCGGTGCCTTGCTCTCTATATCGGCAGCACCGGCCGAAAGTTGAGGGTCAGAATTCGGTCCAGTCGCCCTTGGCGTCGCCGGGCATGGCCAACTGGGGCGTCGCGGCGTTGGCCGCCCTGGGCGCCTTGAGCGCATCGGTGCGCCCCGGCAGCGGCCTGCCGCCCCGACGGGCCGCCGGCCGCTCGACCTTGGGAATCGGCGTGATGGGCGTGAACGCCGCGCGCGGGGACGCCACGGCGTTGCGGTCCAGCTTGAAGATGCTCACGGCCTGCACGAGGCTGCCGGCCTGCTCCTGCAGCGACTGGGCCGCTGCAGAGGCTTCTTCCACCAGCGCCGCGTTCTGCTGCGTGACCTGGTCCATCTGCGTGATGGCCTGGTTGATCTGCTCGATGCCCGAGGTCTGCTCCTGGCTCGCCGCGGTGATCTCGCCCATGATGTCCGTCACGCGCTTCACGCTGCCGACGATCTCGTCCATGGTGCGCCCGGCCTCTTCGACCTGCTTGCTGCCCTCCTCGACCTTCTCGACCGAGTCGCCGATGAGCGTCTTGATTTCCTTGGCGGCTGCTGCGGAACGTTGCGCGAGGCTGCGAACTTCGGATGCCACGACTGCGAAGCCGCGACCCTGTTCACCCGCACGAGCAGCTTCCACCGCGGCGTTCAGCGCGAGGATGTTGGTCTGGAACGCGATGCCGTCGATGACGCCGATGATGTCGACGATCTTCTTGGAAGACGCGTTGATCGAGCCCATGGTGTTCACCACCTGGGACACGACGCTGCCGCCCTTGACCGCGACTTCCGACGCCGACACGGCCAACTGGTTGGCTTGGCGCGCGTTGTCGGCGTTCTGCTTCACCGTCGAGGTCAGTTCTTCCATCGAAGCGGCTGTTTCCTCCAACGAACTCGCCTGCTCCTCGGTGCGCGAAGACAGGTCCTGGTTGCCCGAGGCGATCTGCCCCGACGCGGTCGCGATGGTCTCGGTGCCGGTGCGCACTTCGCCCACCACCTTCGCCAGGCTGGCGTTCATCTCGCGCAGCGCCTGCATCAGCTGGCCCGCTTCGTCGCGGCTTTCCACGCGAATGTCGGAGCTCAGGTCGCCGGCGGCCACGGTTTCGGCCACCGTCACGGCGTGGCCCAGCGGGCGCACGATGCCCAGCGTAAGGCGCCACGCAAAGAGCGCGCCCAGCACCAGCGCAATGGCCGACAGCGCCAGCAGCATCATCTGGCCGCCCGCGTGGTCGGCCGCGATGCCCTTGGACAGCAGGTCGATCTTCTCGCGCTGGTGCGCGGCCAGCTTGGCCACGGCTTCTTCGTAGACCACCAGGCCGGCGGCGAACTGGTTGTCCGCCATGGCGGTGGCCTGGTCGCTCTGGCCGGCGGCCTTGAGCTTGTTGATCTTTTCGATGATCTCCAGCACCACCGCGCGCGCATCGGCCACGCCGGCGTACAGCTTCTTTTCTTCCGGCGAGGTCAGCATTTCCTCGAGCTTCTTCTGCACCGGGTTGATGAGCGCCGAGCTGTCGGCGCGCGCCTTGGCAAAGTAGGCCACCACCGTGGGGTCGGTGGCCTTCACCATGGCGAAGGAACGCACGATGGTCGGGCCCAGCAGGTTGGACCACTGGTTGGCCAGGCGCTCCTTCACGAGCGCGTGCTCGATCATTTCGTCCGTGGCCTTGCCCACGTTGGCAAGGCGCAGCAGGCCGGTGCCTGCAATCACCGCCATCAACAACAGCATGGCCGCAAAGCCAAGGCCCAGGCGGGCGCCGATTTTCATGTTCTTCAAACTCATTTTGTTTTCTTCTCTTTCAGAACGGGTGCGAATCCCACCGCGACATGCGGCGTTGTCGATTCGTTTATCGGCACGGGCCCGCCGGTATTGAGCCTGTCTCTCGTTGCCTTAGAACTCGGTCCAGTCGCCCTTCGCGTCGGCGCTCGCCGCGAGCTGGGGCGAACCGCCCGCGCCGGGTTCGCGGCGCGTGGGCAGGGCCTTGGCGGCGCGTTGAGGCGAGAGCTTGGCGGTCGGCTTGCCAGGCATGCCGGACAGGCCAGGCTTGCCCGACTTGGCCGAATTCGCCGAATTCGCGATGGGCGTGATGCGCGTGAACGCCGGGCGCGCCACCAGCGCGTTGTGGTCCAGCTTGAAGATGCTCACGGCCTGCACGAGGCTGCCGGCTTGCTCCTGCAGCGACTGGGCTGCTGCCGAAGCCTCTTCCACCAGCGCTGCGTTCTGCTGCGTGACCTGGTCCATCTGCGTGATGGCCTGGTTGATCTGCTCGATGCCGGAGGTTTGTTCCTGGCTCGCGGCGGTGATCTCGCCCATGATGTCCGTCACGCGCTTCACGCTGCCGACGATCTCGTCCATGGTGCGCCCGGCCTCTTCGACCTGCTTGCTGCCCTCTTCGACCTTCTCGACCGAGTCGCCGATGAGCGTCTTGATTTCCTTTGCGGCTGCGGCCGAGCGTTGCGCGAGGCTGCGAACTTCGGAGGCGACGACTGCGAAGCCGCGGCCCTGTTCACCTGCGCGAGCGGCTTCCACAGCGGCGTTCAATGCAAGGATGTTGGTCTGGAACGCGATGCCATCGATGACACCGATGATGTCCACGATCTTCTTCGACGACGCGTTGATCGAGCCCATGGTGTCGACCACTTGCGAGACCACGCTTCCGCCCTTCACTGCCACTTCAGACGCCGACACGGCCAGCTGGTTGGCTTGGCGCGCGTTGTCCGCGTTCTGCTTCACCGTCGAGGTCAGCTCTTCCATCGAAGCGGCTGTTTCCTCCAGCGAGCTCGCCTGCTCTTCGGTGCGCGACGACAGGTCCTGGTTGCCCGAGGCAATCTGGCTCGACGCCGTCGCGATGGTGTCCGTGCCCGTGCGCACTTCGCCCACGATGTTCACCAGGCTCTGGTTCATGCCGCGCAGTGCTTCGAGCAGCAGGCCGGTCTCGTCGGTCGTCTGCGACTCGATGTGGCTGGTCAGGTCGCCGGCGGCCACCGATTGCGCCACCTTCACGGCCTCGGCCAGCGGACGCGCGACGATGCGCGCGATCCACAGCGCCAGCCCCAGGCCGAGCACGATGCAGCCCAGCAGCAGGCCCAGCACCCACAGGCGCGCTTCCGCGTACACCGTGTCGGCGGTCTGGCCCGCGCGCACGGCGCCGGCCACGTTCACCTCGGTCAGCTTGTCGAGCGCGGTATTCATCTCACGGTTGAGCTGCAGCGACTTGCCGCGGCTGAGCGTGGTGGCCTGCTCGGTGTCCTGCGTGTGCGAGATGGCGATGACCTTGTTGTGCTCCAGTGCGTACTCGTTCATGAGCTTCTCGAACACGGGGTACACCTCGCGCTCTTCAGGCTCGGAGATCAGCGCCTGGTACTCGGCGCGGTTCTTCTGCAGCGCGGCCCAGGTGACGTCCATCGACTTTTCGTAGGTGGCCATCTCGTCGTACGAGCCCGACAGGATGTGCTGCAGCTCCTGCGTGCGGTAGCGCGACACCAGGTTCTTCATCTCCAGCAGCGAGCGGGTCGCCGGCATCCAGTTGGTCGCCAGGTCGGTGGACATGTCGTGCACCTTGGACAGCTGCAGCAACGCCACGGCGCCGACGCAAGCCGTCAGCACAAGGACGGCGATGAACGACACAAGCAGCTTGGTCGCGATTTTGAGGTTGTAGAAGGCTTTGATGATTTTTCCTTTGGGGGCCGCGGGCCCCGAATGACCTGTTGTGTGTTGTTGTTCCGCGGCAGGCTCAGAATTCGGTCCAGTCGCCGCTGCCAGCCGCGGCCAGTTGCGGCGCGGCGGGCAACGACGGCTTGGGGCGCGCGGTGGGCAGCGCCTTGGCCTTGGTCTTCGCAGGGATCTGCGCGGAACGATCGTGGGGAACTGAACGCATGTCGGAACGCGCACCGGAACGCGCACCGAACTGCGCGTATGCCGCCGGGCGCGCCAGCGCGGGTTCGCCCGCGCCCAGCTTGAAGATGCTCACGGCCTGCACGAGGCTGCCGGCTTGCTCCTGCAGCGACTGTGCGGCGGCCGAAGCCTCTTCCACCAGTGCTGCGTTTTGTTGGGTGACCTGGTCCATCTGCGTGATGGCCTGGTTGATCTGCTCGATGCCCGAGGTCTGCTCCTGGCTGGCCGCGGTGATCTCGCCCATGATGTCCGTCACGCGGCGCACGCTGCCCACGATCTCGTCCATGGTGCGGCCCGCTTCGGCCACTTGCTTGCTGCCCTCTTCGACCTTCTCCACCGAGTCGCCGATGAGGGTCTTGATTTCCTTGGCGGCGGCTGCGGAACGTTGCGCGAGGCTGCGAACTTCCGATGCCACGACAGCGAAGCCGCGGCCTTGTTCACCGGCACGAGCGGCTTCCACAGCCGCGTTGAGCGCGAGGATGTTGGTCTGGAAGGCGATGCCGTCGATGACGCCAATGATGTCGACGATCTTCTTGGAAGACGCGTTGATCGAGCCCATCGTGTCGACCACTTGCGAGACCACGCTGCCACCCTTCACTGCAACTTCCGATGCCGACACAGCCAGCTGATTCGCCTGACGCGCGTTGTCCGCGTTCTGCTTCACCGTCGAGGTCAGCTCTTCCATCGAAGCCGCCGTCTGCTCCAGCGAACTCGCCTGCTCTTCGGTGCGCGACGACAGGTCCTGGTTGCCCGCCGCGATCTGCCCTGAAGCGGTCGCGATGGTCTCCGTGCCCGTGCGCACCTCGCCCACCACCTTCGCCAGGTTGGCGTTCATGTTCTTCAGCGCCTGCATCAGCTGGCCCGACTCGTCGCGGCTGTCCACGCGGATGTCGGCGCTCAGGTCGCCGGCGGCCACGGTCTCGGCCACCTCGACGGCACGCGCCAGAGGCCGCACGATGCTGCGCGAGATGAAGAACGCGAAGATGGCGCCGCTCACCACCGTCAGCACGGTCAGCAGCAGCTGCAGGTTGAAGCTGCGGGTGTTCGCCGCGTCGATGTCCTGGCTCATGCGGTCGATGTCGCGGCGCTCGATGGAGAGCAGCTCGAGCACGCCGTTCTCGTAGGCCTTGGCCGCCGGCTGGAACACTTCCTTGAACGCGCGCGCGGTGTCCACCGCGTTGCCGCTCGCCTTGGCCTTGCTCACCTCGTCCTTGCCGGCCTGGTACTTCGCGCGCAGGTTGATGATGGACTTGTAGGTCGCCTTCTCTTCGTCGGTGAACAGCAGCGGCTCTACCTTGGCGATGGTCTCGCTGCCCTTCTTCACGCTCTCGGCGATCACGTCGGCGAAGGTGACGGGCAGGGTCTCGTCGGTGGTGCGCGCGATCATCGAGGTGCGCGCGATGGCCGAGTACGTGAGCACGTACCAGTCGGAGATGAGCCGCTCCTTGGCGAGCGGGCTTTGCATCATCACGCGCGTGGCTTCCGCGTTGTTGCGCGCGGAAACCAGCGCGATGGCGGTCGAGATCACGGTAAGGCCCAGCACCACGGCGAAAGCCAGGGTCAGGCGGGAGCCGATGCGGAGGTTGGCGAGGAAGTTCATGAGCGTGCTTCTGGCAATGGAGCGTGCAGGCGTCGTTCGGTTGGTCGGCGCGTCAGGCCGTGGCGGCCGCCTCGACCAGGCCCATTTCGTCGCTGGACATCAGGCGGTCGATGTCCACCAGGATCAGCATCCGCTCGTCCAGCGTGCCCAGCCCGATCAGGTAGTCCGCGTCCAAGACCGAGCCCATCTCCGGCGCCGGCTTGATCTGCTCCGCCGTGAGCGTGATCACGTCCGACACGCTGTCCACCACCATGCCCACCACGCGCCCACCGATGTTCAGCACGATCACCACCGTGAACTGGTCGTACGTCGGGTCGCCCAGCTTGAACTTGATGCGCATGTCGATGATCGGAACGATGATCCCGCGCAGGTTCACCACCCCCTTGATGTAGTCCGGTGCATTGGCAATGCGCGTCACCGCGTCGTAGCCGCGCAGCTCCTGCACCTTCTGGATGTCGATGCCGTATTCCTCTTCGCCCAGCTTGAAGGTCACGACCTCCAGGCGGGCGGTGCCCGCGGCGGCGGACGATGCCGAGGCGGCTTGTTTCAGTGGGTCTTTGGCCTTGTTGAGCATGATGATCTTCTCCGGGTTGAATCTGTTGTGTGTGTGTGTCTGTGTGGGTTCGGGTGGCGGCTGAGGCGGTCTGGGGCTTCAGGCCACTTCGGCAACTTCGGCTACCTGGCCCGCGTCGGCGCGGAACACCCGCACCGCCTTCACCAGGCCGTCGGCCTGTTCCTGCAGCAGCTGGGCCGTGGCCGAGGCCTCTTCCACCAGCGCCGCGTTCTGTTGCGTGACCTGGTCCATCTGCGAGATGGCCTGGTTGATCTGTTCGATGCCGGACGTTTGCTCCTGGCTCGCGGTGGTGATCTCGCCCATGATGTCGGTCACGCGGCGCACGCTGCCCACGATCTCTTCCATGGTGCGGCCCGCTTCGGCCACCTGCTTGCTGCCGGCCTCGACCTTCTGCACCGAGTCGCCGATGAGCGTCTTGATTTCCTTGGCCGCCGAGGCCGAGCGCTGCGCGAGGTTGCGCACTTCCGACGCGACCACCGCAAAGCCCTTGCCCTGCTCGCCGGCGCGCGCGGCTTCGACCGCCGCGTTCAGCGCGAGGATGTTGGTCTGGAAGGCGATGCCGTCGATGACACCGATGATGTCGACGATCTTTTTCGACGAGGCGTTGATCGAGCCCATGGTGTCGACCACCTGGGACACCACGCTGCCGCCCTTCACCGCCACTTCCGAGGCGGACACGGCCAGCTGGTTGGCTTGCCGCGCGTTGTCGGCGTTCTGCTTCACCGTCGAAGTCAGTTCTTCCATCGACGCCGCCGTCTGCTCCAGCGAGCTGGCTTGCTGTTCGGTGCGCGAAGACAGGTCTTCGTTGCCCGAGGCGATCTGGGTCGATGCCGACATGACGCCTGCCACGTTCTCGCCCACGTCCGAGACGATGGCGAACAGGTTGGCGCTCATCTGGTTCAGCGCGCGCAGCAGCCCGGTGATCTCGTCGCCGCGCCGGATCTCGAAGCGCGCCAGGTCACCCCCGGCGATGGAACGCGCCACGTGCACGGCCTCGTCCAGCGGGCGGAACACGGTGCGGGCCAGGAACTGGCCCAGCCCCAGCCATGCGAGCGCGAAGCCCGTGCCGCCCGCGGCGAGCGCGCCGGGCAGCCAGCTGTGCGCGCCGGCCGCGGCCACCATGCGCGAGGCTTCGTTCCAGCCCGCGGCGCCCAGGCCCAGCGACAGCACCGCCGCCACGGTGGTCGCGCCGAACACGCGCTGGCGCACTGGAATGCGGCGCAGCCGCGCCATCGGGTTGCGCCAGCCGCGCGGCACCACCTCGCCCTGCACGATCTCGATGTTCTTGCCGCCGCCTTCGCGCAGGCGGGCGTACAGCGCATCGGCCTCGGCCACTTCGTTGCGGCCCGGCTTGCTGCGCACCGACATGTAGCCCTGCACGCGGCCGTTGCGCCGAACGGGCGTGACGTTGGCCAGCACCCAGTAGAAGTCGCCGTTCTGCCGCCGGTTCTTCACCAGGCCGGTCCACGGCAGGCCCTGGCCCAGCGAGAGCCACATGTCGGCGAAGGCCTCGGGCGGCATGTCGGGGTGGCGCACGATGTTGTGCGCCTTGCCCATGAGGTCGCCCACCGCGAAGCCGCTGGCTTCGACGAAGGCGGGGTTGACGTAGGTGATGCGGCCCTTCAGGTCGGTGCGGGACACCAGGGCTGCGCCTGGCGGGAGTTCGTATTCGACGCCGGTGATGGGCAGGTTGACACGCATGATGCTGCTTGCTTCTCTCTCAGATCGGTTCAGGTCAGGTCAGGTCAGGTCAGGGCAGGTTGCGTGGTGCCGAGGCGGAACACGCCCACGACCTCGGACAGGCTGCCTGCCTGCTCCTGCAACGACTGCGCGGCGGCCGAAGCCTCTTCCACCAGCGCTGCGTTTTGTTGGGTGACCTGGTCCATCTGCGTGATGGCCTGGTTGATCTGCTCGATGCCCGAGGTCTGTTCCTGGCTGGCCGCGGTGATCTCGCCCATGATGTCCGTCACGCGGCGCACGCTGCCCACGATCTCGTCCATGGTGCGGCCCGCTTCGGCCACCTGCTTGCTGCCTTCCGCGACCTTCTCGACCGAGTCGCCGATGAGCGTCTTGATTTCCTTGGCGGCGGCTGCAGAGCGTTGCGCGAGGCTGCGAACTTCGGATGCGACCACTGCGAAGCCGCGGCCTTGTTCACCTGCACGAGCGGCTTCCACAGCCGCGTTGAGCGCGAGGATGTTGGTCTGGAACGCGATGCCGTCGATGACACCGATGATGTCGACGATCTTCTTCGACGACGCGTTGATCGAGCCCATCGTGTCGACCACTTGCGAGACCACGCTGCCGCCCTTCACAGCCACTTCCGAAGCCGACACCGCCAGCTGGTTGGCTTGCCGCGCGTTGTCCGCGTTCTGCTTCACCGTCGAGGTCAGCTCTTCCATCGAAGCCGCCGTCTGCTCCAGCGAGCTGGCCTGCTCTTCGGTGCGCGAAGACAGGTCCTGGTTGCCCGCCGCGATCTGGCCCGAGGCCGTGGCGATGGTGTCGCTCGAATCCTTGATCTTCCCGACGATCGAGGTCAGCTGCGCCTGCATCTGCTTGATGGAGTGCAGCAGGCTGCCGTCGTGCGCGGTGTCGGCCTCGACCGCCAGCGACAGGTCGCCATTGGCGATGCGGCCCACCACGTCGGCGGCGTACTGCGGCTCGCCGCCCAGTTGCCGGCCCATCAGGCGCGCGACCACCAGGCCCAACCCCACGCTGATCGCGATGCCCGCCAGCGCGAGCACCAGCATCATCAGCCGCGAGGTCTTGTAGATGTCGTCGGCCTGCTCGGCGCGCACGCGCGCGAGCTCCTTGCTGTACGCGACCATGCCCTTGAGCACGTCTTCCAGACCGCGCGATTCCTTCAGGAGGCGCGTGCTGTCCTCGCTCACCTGGTTGTCGAACTGCGAGCTGTCCAGCGGCTGCTTGTTGACCAGCGCCACGAAGTCGCTCATGCGCTTTTCCAGCGGGCCGGCCAGGCTTTCATACTGGCCCCAGAGCTTGATGCCCTCTTCGCTCTCCTGGAAGAACGACCTGACCTCCGACGCGCGCGAAGCCAGGCTTTCCAGCGAGGCCTTGAGTTCGTTCGCGCCCGCGTTGCGCTCGCCGCGCGTGCCGGCCGACAGCAGCGTCATCTGCGCGCGGCTGGCGTACAGCAGGTGGATGTTGGCTTCCTGCACGGCCTGCAGCGCGTGCAGCTCGTTCGCGTAGAGCTGTTCGGTGGAGGCGCTGATGCGCCCCATGTGATAGATGCCGAGCGCGCTGACCGCCGCGCCTATCGCCGCCACCACGAGAAAGCTGAGGATCAACCGAACGGTGACGCGAAGATTCTGGAACCACTGCATTGTCTGTTCTCCCTTTTTATAGTGCTGGTGCTGAAATTTGCGACAGCGATTGCGATGAATGGCGCGACTGCGCGGCAACGGCGTTGCCGTCCAGGCGGAACACGCCCACCACCTGCGACAGGCTGCCCGCCTGCTCCTGCATGGACTGCGCGGCGGCCGAGGCCTCTTCCACCAGCGCCGCGTTCTGTTGCGTCGCCTGGTCCATCTGCGTGATGGCCTGGTTGATCTGCTCGATGCCCGAGGTCTGCTCCTGGCTTGCCGCGGTGATCTCGCCCATGATGTCCGTCACGCGGCGCACGCTGCTCACGATTTCTTCCATCGTGCGGCCGGCTTCGGCGACCTGCTTGCTGCCCTCTTCGACCTTCTCGACCGAGTCGCCGATGAGCGTCTTGATTTCCTTGGCGGCCGCGGCCGAGCGTTGGGCCAGGCTGCGAACTTCGGAGGCGACGACCGCGAAGCCGCGGCCTTGCTCGCCCGCGCGAGCCGCTTCCACAGCGGCGTTCAGCGCGAGGATGTTGGTCTGGAACGCGATGCCGTCGATGACGCCGATGATGTCCACGATCTTTTTCGACGAGGCGTTGATCGAGCCCATGGTGTCCACGACCTGGGACACGACGTTGCCGCCCTTCACTGCAACTTCAGAAGCGGACACGGCCAGCTGGTTGGCTTGCCGCGCGTTGTCGGCGTTCTGCTTCACCGTCGAGGTCAGCTCTTCCATCGAAGCCGCGGTCTGCTCCAGCGAACTGGCCTGCTGCTCGGTGCGCGCGGACAGGTCCTGGTTGCCGGAGGCGATCTGGCTGGAGGCGGTGGCGATGGTGTCGGTGCCCATGCGCACCTCGCCCACCACCTTCGCCAAGCTGGCGTTCATTTCGCGCAGCGCGTGCATCAGCTGGCCGGCCTCGTCGCGGCTCTCGACCACGATGCGGGCGCTCAGGTCGCCCGCGGCCACGGTTTCCGCCACCGTCACGGCATGGCCCAGCGGGCGCACGATGCCCAGCGTGAGGCGCCAGGCGAACAGCGCGCCCAGCACCAGCGCAATGGCGGCCAGCACCAGCAGCGTGGTGCGCCCGGTCAGGAAATCGGCGTCGATGCCCTTGGCGGTGGCATCGATCTTCTCGCGCTGGTGCTTGGCCAGCGCCTCGACCGCGCCGCTGTACACGGCCAGCGCGTCGGTGAACTTGGTGTCGACCAGCGTGTTGGCCTCGGCCTGCTGGCCGCCGGCCTTGAGCTTGTTGAGCACGCCCACGGTCTCGAGCACCACCGCGCGCGACGCCGCCACCTTGGCGTACAGCGCCTTCTCCTCGGGCGTGTCGAGCATCGACTCCAGCTTCTTCTGCGCCGGGCTGATGCGGGCCGAGCCTTCGGCCTGGGTCTTGGCGAAGTAGGCCGCAATCTGCGGATCGGTGGTCTTCACCATCGCGAAGTTGGCCACCGTGTTGGAGCGCAGGTTGGCCAGCCACTCGGTGGCCAGCCGCTCTTTCACCAGCGACTGCGACACCATGTCGTCCGTGGCCTTGCCCACGTTGGTGAGCCGCACCACGCCGGTGCCCGCAATGAGTGCCATCAGCAGCAGCATCACCGTGAAGCCGAGGCCCAGGCGGGTGCCGATTTTCAGATCCTTCAAACTCATTGCGCGCTTCCTTCAATAACGGGGGATGGGTCCACCCTCTGTTATCGGCATCAGGTCGCCAGACTTGAGACCTTTTTTCTCAAAACTCCGTCCAGTCGCCCTTGGCGTCGCCCGCCATGGCCAATTGCGGGGCCGTGGAGGCCCGGCGCTGGGCCGGCAGCGCCTTCGACGCGGCCTGTGCCGCGGGCCTGCCATGCTTCGTGACCGGTGCGATGGGCTTGATGGGGGTGATGCGCGTGAAGCCGGGGCGCGCGGGCGCCGCGGGCTGGTCGCCCAGCTTGAACACGCTCACGGCCTTCACCAGGCTGCCGGCCTGTTCCTGCAGCGACTGGGCCGCTGCGGAGGCTTCTTCCACCAAGGCGGCGTTCTGCTGCGTGACCTGGTCCATCTGCGAGATGGCGAGGTTGATCTGTTCGATGCCCGAGGTCTGTTCCTGGCTCGCGGCGGTGATCTCGCCCATGATGTCCGTCACGCGGCGCACGCTGCCGACAATTTCGTCCATCGTGCGACCGGCTTCTTCGACCTGCTTGCTGCCGGCCTCGACCTTCTCGACCGAGTCGCCGATGAGCGTCTTGATTTCCTTGGCGGCTGCCGCCGAGCGTTGCGCGAGGCTGCGCACTTCGGAGGCGACGACTGCGAAGCCGCGGCCTTGTTCACCGGCACGCGCCGCTTCCACCGCGGCGTTCAGCGCGAGGATGTTGGTCTGGAACGCGATGCCGTCGATGACGCCGATGATGTCCACGATCTTCTTGGACGACGCGTCGATGGAGCCCATCGTGTCCACGACCTGCGACACCACGCTGCCGCCCTTCATCGCGACTTCCGAGGCCGACACGGCCAGCTGGTTGGCCTGGCGTGCGTTGTCCGCGTTCTGCTTCACGGTGCTCGTGAGCTCTTCCATCGAGGCGGCGGTTTCTTCCAGCGAGCTGGCCTGCTCCTCGGTGCGCGAAGACAGGTCCTGGTTGCCCGAGGCGATCTGGCTGGACGCCGTGGCGATGGTGTCGGTGCCCGTGCGCACTTCGCGCACGATGCGCACCAGGCTTTCGTTCATGGCCTTCAGCGCGGCCATGAGGCGGCCGGTTTCGTCCTTCGAGTGCACGTCGATGCGCGAGCTGATGTCGCCCGCAGCCACCTTCTCGGCCACTTCCACGGCCTGGCCGATGGGGCCGGTGATGGTGCGCGTGATGAACCACGCAATGGCCGCGCCCAGCAGCACCGCCAGCGCGCCCAGCGAGAGCATCAGCGTGCGTGCCCAGGCATAGCCGTCGCGGGCCTGTACGCTGGCGGCCTCGGAAAGCCGGTCTTCGTGCGCCGCCAGGTTGTCCAGCTCCACGATCACGGCCTTCACGGCCGGCTGGAACTTGGTGATGAAGAGCATCGTCGCTTCGTCGTTCTTGTTCTGCAGCGCGAACTCCGACAGCGCCGTGTTCAGCGGCACCAGCACGGCCACCTTCTCGTCGATGGCGACCAGCAGCGTCTTGCCCGCGGGCGTGACCAGCAGCTTGGCCAGCTGGGCGCGCGAGTCGGTGTAGCGGTCGCGCGCCGAGGTGATCTTCTTGCTTTCTTCGCGCATGGCCGCGTCGTCGCTCAGCAGGATGAGGTTGCTGTCGAAGATGGCGATGTCGCGTATCGCGTCCATCATGCGATTGACCGCGGCCACCTTCACGTTGTTGCTGCCCACGATGCCTTCCAGGCGCGACTGCATGCCGCCCATGGCATCGATGCCCAGGCCGACCAGCCCGGCCAGCAGCAGGAGCACCGCGGCAAAGCCGATGCCGAGACGGGTGCCGATCTTGAGATTGAGGAGTGATTTCATGAAAAGGGTCAGGAGTCGCTAGCTTTGAAATTCTTGAAGACGCGGTCCAGCCGCTGGGCCACCAGCTCGGCGTCGCGCACCGAGCGCGCCAGGGAGCGCGTGATGCGCCAGGCCACGAGCACGCCCGTGAGCAGCGCGATCACCGCCAGCGCGAACACCGCGTGGCGGGCCCACTCGTAGCCGGCGCCGGCCTTGAAGCCGAGGCTGAGCGCGCCGGCCAGCATGAACAGGAGAATGGAAAAGCCGACACCTGTACGCAGGGCGCGCTTGGGACTGAGACGATTGCGCACGAAGTTCTTCAGGCCGCCTGGGCATCGGTTTCATCGGCGTCGAGCTTGAACGTGCTCACGGCCCTCACCAGGTTGTCGGCCTGCTCCTGCAGGGACTGTGCGGCGGCGGAGGCCTGCTCCACCAGCGCGGCGTTCTGTTGCGTGACCTGGTCCATCTGCGAGATGGCCTGGTTGATCTGCTCGATGCCCGAGGTCTGTTCCTGGCTCGCCGAGGTGATCTCGCCCATGATGTCCGTCACGCGGCGCACGCTGCCCACGATCTCGTCCATGGTGCGGCCCGCTTCGGCCACCTGCTTGCTGCCTTCTTCGACCTTCTCCACCGAGTCGCCGATGAGGGTCTTGATTTCCTTGGCCGCCGAGGCCGAGCGCTGCGCCAGGCTGCGCACTTCCGACGCGACCACCGCGAAGCCCTTGCCTTGTTCCCCGGCACGTGCGGCTTCCACCGCGGCGTTCAGCGCGAGGATGTTGGTCTGGAACGCGATGCCGTCGATGACGCCGATGATGTCCACGATCTTTTTCGACGAGGCATTGATCGAGCCCATGGTGCCCACGACCTGCGACACCACGCTGCCGCCCTTCACGGCCACTTCCGATGCGGACACGGCCAGCTGGTTGGCTTGCCGTGCGTTGTCCGCGTTCTGCTTCACGGTGCTCGTGAGTTCTTCCATCGACGCCGCGGTCTGTTCCAGCGAACTGGCCTGCTGCTCGGTGCGCGAAGACAGGTCTTCGTTGCCGGCCGCGATCTGGCGCGAGGCCACCGCGATCGAATCGGTGGAGGCCTTGATGCGCGTCACCAGCTCGGTGAGCGTGTCTTCCATGTCGCCCATGCCGCGCAGCAGGCGGCCGAAGTCGCCGCCGCGCTCGGTCTCGAAGTCCTTGCTCAGGTCGCCGGAGGCCACGGTCTCGGCAATCAGCAGCGCCTCGCCGATGGGCGCGACGATGCTGCGCGTGAGCGCCCACGCAATCACCCCGCCCGCCACCAGCGAGAACATGGTGAGCGTGATGACGTAGACGCGGCCCGAGCGGTACTGCGTGTCGATGTCGGCCGCGGTGCGGTCGATGTCCTGCTGCTGCTGCGCCACCATGGCGCGAATGCTCGCGTCGTAGGCGTCCAGCGCCGACAGCAGCTGGGTGTCGGTGAGCTGGGCGGCCTCTTCGCCCTTGCCGTCGGCCTTGAGCTTGAGGATGCGGTTGCGCAGCTCGACGTAGTCGCCGCGCTTCTTCTTGATGTCAGCGCTCAGCGCCAGCTCGGCGGGCGTGTCGAGCATGTCCTCGAGCTTCTTCTGCGTCTCGCTGATGGCGGCGCTGGTGGCCGTGATGTTCTTCTGCAGGTAGGCCTGCACGGCGGGGTCGTTGCTCTTGAGCAGCGAGAAGGTGCGCACGCTGTTGGTGCTGGTGCCCAGCTGCCAGGCCGCGGCCAGCCGCTCCTTGACCAGCGAGCGCTTGGCCATCTCGTCGGTGGCCTCGCCCACGTGCTGCAGCCGCAGCACCGCGATGCCCGAGGTGATGAGCACCAGGGCCAGCACCAGCGCAAAGCCGGCGCCCAGGCGCCGGCCGACGTTCCAATTCTTCATGTGTCTCTTTCCTCGCGGACCCTGTGTCTTTGTTGTTCTGTCTCAGGCCGAGATCTTTGCGATCACGCCCATGTCGTCGCTGGACATCAGGCGGTCGATGTCCACCAAAATCAGCATCCGCTCGTCCAGCGTGCCCAGCCCGATCAGGTAGTCCGCGTCCAGCACCGAGCCCATCTCCGGCGCCGGCTTGATCTGCTCCGCCGTCAGCGTGATCACGTCCGACACGCTGTCCACCACCATGCCCACCACGCGGCCACCGATGTTCAGCACGATCACCACCGTGAACTGGTCGTACGTCGGGTCGCCCAGCTTGAACTTGATGCGCATGTCGATGATCGGAACGATGATCCCGCGCAGGTTCACCACCCCCTTGATGTAGTCCGGCGCATTGGCGATGCGCGTCACCGCGTCGTAGCCGCGCAGCTCCTGCACCTTCTGGATGTCGATGCCGTATTCCTCTTCGCCCAGCTTGAAGGTCACGACCTCCAGGCGGGCGGTGCCCGCGGCGGCATGGATCTGTGTCTGCTGCAGCTGCTTGTGGGCGGTGCCCGCGATGTCTGTCATGGAATTTCCTTCGAGGGTGGGCCGCGCGCGGCTCAACCGAACTTCTGCATGATGCGAACCAGCTTCTCGCCGTACTTCGGATCGGTCGCGTAGCCCGCGCGCTGCAGGCCGTGCGCCGCCGCGGCCGGGTCGTCGGTGGCCAGCACGTTGGCGTAGCGCGGGTTGCGCGTGATGAACTGCGCGTAGTCGGTGAAGGCCTCTTCATACGAGCCGTAGGCGCGGAACTTGGCGCGCACCTTCTGCGGTTCGCCGTCGACGTACTCGGTGGTGGTGGTTTCCACCGTGGCGCCCTTCCAGCTCTTGTCGGCCTTGATGCCGAACAGGTTGAAGCTCTGCGTGCCGTCGTCGGCGCGGATCTCTCGCTTGCCCCAGCCCGACTCCAGCGCGGCCTGCGCCAGGATGAGCGGCGCGGGCACGCCGCTGGCGGTGCTGGCCGCCTGCGCGGAAGCGCCCATGCGGCCCACGAAGTCGTCGACCTTGCCCTGCAGCGAGGCGTCGCCACCCCCAGCGCTTCGGCGGTCGCTGTTGAACTGGTACACGCTCAGGTCGGCCTGCGTGCCCGTGCGGCCGGGGGGCGCGGAGCCCAGCGGAATGCCCGCGTTGGGCGCGTAGGGGAAGCCGCCGCGCGGCTCCAGCGACATCGGCTTGGTGCCGATGGCCGCGTCGGCCTCGAAGTCGGTGGGGCCCGAGGGGAGCTGGCGGCGCAGCTGCGCGAGCATGGACTCGGCCAGGCCCACGCCGCGCCCCGAGAGGTTCTGCGTGAGCTGCTGGTCGAACATCGACATGTAGACCTTCTGGTCCTGGCTGTCGAGCAGGCCGCTGGAGGGCGTGGCCTCGCGCATGCTCTTGAGCACCATGTTCATGAACAGGGCCTCGAACTGGCGCGAGACCTGCTGCAGGCCTTCTTCGGGCGTGGTGCGCACGGTGCGGCGCAAAGCGTCCACGCCCTGCACGTCGAGGGCGAAGCGCTGGTCGAGCGCGCCGGTGCGGCTGGCCGCGTCGGCGCCGTTCCAGGCGCCGGTGGCAGAAACGGTCATGGCGGGGTCGTCCTCAGATGATTTCCAGCTCGGCGCTCAGGGCGCCGGCCGACTTCATGGCCTGCAGGATCGACACCAGGTCCTGCGGGTTCGCGCCCAGGGCATTCAGGCCCTTGACCACGTCCGACAGCGAGGCGCCGCCGCGCACCATCTGGAGCGCGCCGCCACCCTGGTTCACCGAGATCTGCGAGGTCTGCGCCACCACCGTGCTGCCGCCCGAGAGCGCGCCCGGCTGGCTGACCACCGGCTCGGTGTTGATCACCACCGACAGGTTGCCGTGCGCGATGGCGCAGTCCTTCACGCGCACGGCCTGGTTCATGACCACCGAGCCGGTGCGTGCGTTGACCACCACGCGGGCGCTGGCCTGCGTGGGCGTGACCTCGAGGTCTTCCAGCCGCGCGAGGAAGCCCACGCGCTGCTGTGGCTCGGGTGCGCGCACGCGGATGGCGCGCGCGTCGATGGCCTCGGCCGTGCCCGGGCCGAACTGCCGGTTGATGGCGTCCACCGCGCGCTGCGTGGTGCCGAAGTCGGAGCGCATCAGCTCGATGGCGAAAGTGCCTTCGGCGCCCACCGGTGCTTCCACCGTGCGCTCCACCAAGGCGCCGGCCGGAATGCGGCCCGAGCTCAGCTGGTTGATCTGCACCTTGCTGCCGTTGGCCGCGGCGCCCGCGCCGCCGACCACCATGTTGCCCTGCGCCACCGCGTAGGTCGCGCCGTCGACGCCTTTCAGCGGGGTCATCAGCAGCGTGCCGCCGCGCAGGCTCTTGGCATTGCCCATGGAGGACACGGTGACGTCGATGTTCTGCCCCGGCCGCGCGAACGAAGGGAGCGTGGCCGTCACCATCACCGCCGCCACGTTCTTCAGCTGCATGTTCACGCCTTGCGGAATCGTGATGCCCAGCTGCTGCAGCATGTTGTTCAGGCTTTGCGTGGTGAACGGCGTCTGCATGGTCTGGTCGCCGGTGCCGTCCAGGCCCACCATCAGGCCGTAGCCGATGAGCGGGTTGTCGCGCACGCCCTGGATGGTGGCGAGCTCCTTGAGCCGCTCGGCATGCACGGGTGCGAGGCACAGCGTGCCGAGCACCGCGAGGGCCGCGGTGCGCAGGAGCGCAGAGGTGCGTGAAGCCAGGATATTTTTCATGTTCAGAAGGGCATGACGTTGAGGAAGATGCGTTGCATCCAGCCCATCGTCTGTGCCTCGTCGATGTAGCCCTTGGCCGAGTACTCGATGCGCGCATCGGCCACCAGCGTGGAGGGCACGGTGTTGTTGCCCGAGACGGTGCGCGGGTTGACCACGCCCGAGAACCGGATGTACTCGGTGCCCTGGTTGATGCCCATCTGCTTCTCGCCGCTCACCAGCAGGTTGCCGTTGCCCATCACGTCCGTCACGGTGACCGTGATCACGCCGTTGAAGGTGTTGTTGGCATTGGCGCCGCCCTTGGCGGTGAGCGTGTTGGTGCCGCTGAGCTTGGTGTCCTGCCCGTCGAGCAGGCCGCCGATGAGCTTGGGAATGGCCGCGAACACGCTGGCGGTGCTGCCCGCGCGGCTGGCGTTCGCGCCGGAATTCTTGGTGGCGTTGACCTTCTCGCTGATGAGAATGGTCAGAATGTCGCCCACGTTGCGCGGCCGGCGGTCCTCGAACAGCGCGTTGGCGCCGGGGCCGTCCTGGAAGATGGCGCCGGGGGCGCGGCGCGGTTGCAGCGCCGCGTAGTTTTCGGCGCGCGCCGTCATCGGCTGGTGCACCAGCGGCTCGCGCGGCACCTGCGCGCAGCCCGCGCCCAGCGCGGCCCATGCGGCAAGGGACACCAGCAGCATCGCGCGAGAGCGCGCGATGCCACCCAGGCGATGAAGAAGACGCACGCCGCTCATCACATCTGCGCCAGGCGTTGCAGCATCTGGTCGGAGGTCTGCACGGCCTTGCTGTTGATTTCGTACGAACGCTGGGTGGCGATCATGTTCACCAGCTCTTCCACCACGTTCACGTTCGAGGCTTCCACGTAGCCCTGGCTCAGCGTGCCCGCGCCGTCCACGCCGGGGTTCACCTGGTTGGGCGCGCCCGATGCGTCGGTTTCGGCGTAGAGGTTCTCGCCCTTGCTTTCCAGGCCGGTGGGGTTCATGAAGGTGGCGAGCTGGAGCTGGCCGACCTGCACGGTGTTGGTGCTGCCCGCCTGCACGACCGACACGATGCCGTCGCGGCCCACGGTGATGCTGGTGGCGTTGGCCGGAATGGTGATGGCCGGCTGCACCGGAAAGCCGCTGGCCGTGACCAGCTGGCCGTCGCGGTCCTTCTGGAACGAGCCGTCGCGGGTGTACGAGGTGGTGCCGTCGGGCATCAGCACCTGGAAGAAGCCGCCGCCGTTGATGGCCACGTCGGTCGGCTTGTCGGTCTTGGTGAGGTTGCCTTGCGAGTGGATGCGCTCGGTGGCGACCACGTGCACGCCGGTACCCACCTGCAGGCCCGAAGGCAGGCGGGTCTGGTCGGACGACTGGCCGCCGCTCTGGCGCAGGTTTTGATAGACCAGGTCTTCGAACACGGCGCGGCTGCGCTTGAAGCCGGTGGTGCCGACGTTGGCCAGGTTGTTGGAGACCACGTCGAGCTGCGTCTGCTGCGCGTCGAGGCCGGTCTTGGCGATGTAGAGGGAGCGAATCATTGGAGGGAAATCCTGTGGATGTATGGCGTGCGGGTCTGCACTTCGGTGTCGGGGCGGCTGCGGCGGCGCGGCCGCATCAGCCGTACGACAGCAGCTTGTTGGCCGACTGCGCGTTGATGTCCGCGCTTTGCAGCGACTTCATCTGCATCTCGAAGCTGCGCGCGTTGGAAATCATGGCCACCATGGCCTCGACCGGGTTCACGTTGCTGCCTTCGATGGCGCCGCTGACCAGCGTGACGGCCTCGTCGGCCTCGGCCGGCTGCTGGCCCGCGCGCATGCGAAAGAGCCCGTCGTCGCCGCGCTCCAGATTGGCCGTGGGCGGGTTCACCAGCTTCAGGCGGCCCACCTCGGCAATGCCGGTGAGCGTGCCCGAGGCCGGGTCGCGCGCCGCGACCAGGCCGTTGGAGGCGATGGTCAGCGACGAGCCGGGCGGCACCGTCATGGCACCGTTGTCGCCCACCACCGGGCGTCCGCCCATGGTGGTGAGCTGGCCGTCGGCGCCGATCTGCAGGTTGCCCACGCGGGTGTAGGCCTCGCCGCCGTCGGGCGTCTGCACCACCAGCCAGCCGGAGCCGCTCACGGCCACGTCGAGCGAGCGGCCGGTCTCGGTGATGGGGCCGTGGGAAAAGTCGGCGCCGGGCGTGGTGGCGGCCACGAAGGCGCGCGTTTGCGCCTCCGCGCCGACCACGGGCACGGCCCGGAAGTTGGCAATCTGCGCACGGAAGCCTGGCGTCGAGACGTTCGCCATGTTGTTGGCGACCGAGGCCTGCTGCTCCATGACCTGCTTGGCGCCGCTCATGGCGACGTACAACATGCGATCCACTGGGTGTTCCTGGTGTCGGTCGTTCAGTGGCGGCGCATCAGCGGATGTTCATCAGCGTCTGCATGACCTGGTCCTGCGTCTTCACGGTCTGCGCATTGGCCTGGTAGTTGCGCTGCGCGACGATCAGGTTCACCAGCTCGGACGTGAGGTCGACGTTCGACGACTCCAGCGCGCCCGCCTGCAGCGAACCCAGCTTGGTGCCCTCGCCCGGCGTGCCGGTGAGCGCGGTGCCCGAGGCCAGCGTCTCGGCCCACACGTTGTTGCCCTTGGGCTCCAGGCCGTTGGGGTTGGCGAACGACGACAGCACGACCTGGCCCAGCAGCTGGGTCTGTTCGTTGGAGAACTTGCCGGTGAGGGTGCCGTCGGGGTTGACCGAGAACGAGGTCAGCTCGCCCGAGCGGTAGCCGTCCTGCGCGAGCTTGCTCATGCCGTTGGCCGAGCCGAACTGGGTGGTGCCCGACAGGTCGACCTTGGCGCTCAGCGGCGCGGCGCCGTTGGTGAAGGTGATGGGGCCGATGTTCAGCGCGCCGCTGGCCGGGGCGGTCATCTTGCCGCTGGAGTCGAAGGTCAGCGTGCTCAGCGCGGCGCCGCCGCTCAGCGGTGCGCCGTCGGAGGTGCCGTACATGTTCCAGGTGTTGGCCGGCGTGGCCGCCTTCACGAAGTACACCGCCACGTCGTGCGGGTTGCCCAGCGAGTCGTACACGGGGCCCACGGCGTTGGAGTAGTTGTAGGTGTCGGAGTCGGCCGAGTTGAACGGCGTCTTGGTGGGCGTCGCCAGGCGTGCGTCGAGGTTGAACTCGGCCTTCACGTTGGTGGTGGCCTTGGGCGTCATGGGCGCGGTCGGGATCTGGATGGCCGAGGGCGTGCCGCCGTTGATGGTGCCGTTGGCGTTCACGCCGTAGCCCGTGAGGCGCAGGCCCTGGGTGTTGACGATGTAGCCGTCCTTGTCGCGCGTGAACTGGCCGTTGCGCGAGTACATGACCTCGCCGGTTTCGCTGGTCAGGCGGTAGAAGCCGTCGCCGTTCAGGATGGCCACGTCCAGCGGGCGGCTGCTGGTCTGCGTCACGCCCTGCGTGAAGTTCTGCGTCACGCCGGCCACCGAGGCACCCAGGCCGATGCGCGACCCCGCGTACACGTCCTGGAAGGTGGCGGCGGCCGACTTGAAGCCGATGGTGCTCGAGTTGGCAATGTTGTTGCCGATGACGTCGAGGTTCGCGGCGGCCACGCCGAGCCCGCTGATGCCCTGGGAAAAAGCCATGATGTTTCCTTGATTGGTTTGCGTTGGATGCGGTGAATGACTCAGAGGAACAGGCGCACGTCGGACAGGCCGATGTTGTTGCCCGAAGACAGCTCCAGCGTGACGCCGCCGGTGCCCTGCTTGACGGCGGCCACCTGCGAGAACGTGAGCGCGGTGGCCTTCACGGCCGAGCCGCCGTTGGTGGCGTCCACGGTGAACTGGTAGGCGCCCGCGGGCACCACGTTGCCGGCGTCGTCCTTGCCGTCCCAGGTGACGGCGTTGACGCCTTCCTTCATGGAGCCTGCGTTGATGGTGCGCACCACGTTGCCCGAGGCGTCGACGATCTTGATGTCGACGTTGGCGGCGGTGCCGGGCAGCTCCACGGCGAAGGCCTGCGTGGCCGGGTCCTTGCCGTCCTCTGGCTTCTTGGTGGTGAGCACGTCGCCCGGCGACAGCACGTTGTAGCCGATGAGCGAGGCCGACTGCAGCACCTGGTTGGAGCCGGTCTGGCTCACCAGGCCCGACAGCGTGGTGTTGAGTTTCTCGATGCCGCTCACGGTGCTCATCTGCGCGAGCTGCGAGGTGAGCTCGGCGTTCTGCATCGGGTTGAGCGGGTCCTGGTTGTTCAGCTGCGTGACCAGCAGCTTGAGAAAGCGCTGCTCGCTGTCTTCGTTGCTGACGCTGGTGTTGCTGCTGCCGGCGGCGCTGGTGGCGTTCTGCCCGGTGATGGACGAGGTGTCGGAGATGGCCATGGCGTTGGGGTTTCTTTGGAAGAAGAGAAAGGTTTACTGGCCGAGGGTGAGCGTCTTCACCATCAGCGTCTTGGCCGTGTTGAGCACCTCGACGTTGGCCTGGTAGCTGCGCGAGGCCGAGATCATGTTGGTCATTTCCTCGACCACGTTGACGTTGGGCATGGCCACGTAGCCTTCGGTGTTGGCGTGCGGGCTCTTGGGGTCGAACACCATGCGCGGGGGCGAGGGGTCTTCCACCACGCCGGCCACGCGCACGCCGCCGATGTTCTGCATGCCCGAGGGAGCAACCTCGAACACCACCTGCTTGGCGCGGTACGGCATGCCGTCGGGGCCGGCCACGCTCTCGGCGTTGGCCATGTTGCTGGCGGTCACGTTCATGCGCTGCGACTGCGCGGTCATGGCGGAACCCGCCACGTTGAAGATGTTCATGGATGTGCTGTTGAAGGGCATGGGGTGCGTCCTGTGTGTCCTGCGGGGTTTACGGAGCGACCGCCGACAGCAGCGACTTGATCTTGGCGTTGAGCACCGTGAGGTTCGACTCGTAGCGCAGCGCGTTGTCCGCGAAGGCGATGCGCTCGACGTCCATCTCGACCGTGTTGCCGTCGATGCTCGACTGGTTGGGCGTGCGGTAGAGCAGGTCCTTGTCGGACGCGGCCTGGGCCTGGCCCTCGATGTGGCGCGCCGAGGTGGTGGCCATGGACATCGATTGCGAGGAGCGCCCGCGCTCCACGGCGTCGCTCAGCCGGGCGCTGAAGTCGAAGTCGCGCGCCTTGTAGTTGGGCGTGTCGGCGTGCGCGATGTTGGCCGCAATCACCTCCTGGCGTTCCGCCCGGAGGTTGAGGGCTTCGCGGTTGAAGCGAAGCGCCGCATCCAGCTTGTCGATCATCTGAGTTCCATCTGTTGAAGCGTCGCGTTCGCGCATGGCGTGGCGACAGATGGAAAGCGAGTCTATGCATGAGCCGCTTTTGCAATCGTTCGAACAAAGGGGGTTTTGTGGTGCTGCTCGCACCTTCGATCCGGGGGCGAATTTCTAGAATTTGCGGGCGGCGGCTTGTGCCCTCCAGGGCATCCGTGCCGCAGCCCGAGCCCCTTTCCAACACATTCGATGAACCTCCTGAAGCTCCGCGAGCGCCTGCCGCGCACCACGCCGGCGCGGCAGCCGGCCTTGCTGCCGGCCCTGCTGCTGACTGTCTGCTGCGCGGCGCCCGCGTGGGCACAGGAGGCCGTGCATGAAGGCGCGCAGAACTCCCCCCCCACCGCCGCGTCGATCGCCGCGGCCGAGCTCGCCATCGCCAGGTACCTGCAGGTGCAGACCGCCGGCCTGCCGGGCAAGGTGACGATCCGCCTGGAAGGCCGCGGCACCTCCGCCCTGCCCGCCTGCGACAACCCCGAGGTCTTCCTGCCGCCGGGCGCCTCGCCGTGGGGCCGGGTGTCGGTGGGCGTGCGCTGCCAGACCGAACGGCCCTGGATGCGCTATGTGCAGGCCCACGTCGCGGTGGAAGGCAGCTACTTCGTGGCCGCGCGCGCCATCGACGCGGGCCGGCCGCTGGCCGCGGGCGACTACAGCGAGCGCACCGGCGACCTGTCGCGCCTGCCGCGCTCGGTGATCACCAGCGCGGCCGAGCTGGCCGGGGTGGTCGCGTCCAACCGCATCGCGCCGGGCGCGCCGCTGCGCAAGGAGCTGGTGCGCGGCGTGACCGTGATCCAGCAGGGCCAGGCCGTGAAGGTGGTGGCCCAGGGCCAGGGCTTCGTGGTCAGCACCGACGCCAAGGCCCTGAGCGGGGCCACGGTGGGCGCCGTGGTGCAGGCCAAGACGCAGGACGGGCGGCTGGTCAGCGGCATCGCCGACATGCAGGGGCAGATCCAGCTGGCCCAGTGAACCGGCCGGCCCGCGACGTTCTGCCGTACGCTTTGTTGCACACCGCTTCTAAAGTTATTGCCCGCGCTGCCGATATACGGGTCAGCCCCTGAGGAATCACCTTGAAAATCGATCAACCCGCCCCTTCGGCCACGCCCCTGCAACGAACGCCCGCCACGGGCGCGGCCCCTGCCACGGCAACGGCAACGGCCGCCGCCACTGCCGCGGCGCGCCCCAAGGAGGCGGCGCAGCCCTCCGCGCACGTCCACACCATGCCCAGCGCCGTGGGCGGCAGCGACTTCGACGCCGCCCGGGTGGCCGCGATCCGCGAGGACATCCGGGCCGGGCGCTACCAGATCCGCCCCGAGCGCATCGCCGACGGCCTGCTGGCCAGCGTGCGCAACCTGCTCGACCCGCAAGCCGAGCTGCCGGCCCAGGTGCAGGGCAAGGCCAACCCCGATCCGGAAAACCGCGAATGACCGCTTCCCTGCTGGCGCACCTGCGCACCGAAACCGCCTGCATCCAGGAATTTCTGGCCGTGCTCGACCAGGAGGCCAAGGCCATGTCGGACAACGTGTTCGGCGAGCTGGCCGGCATTGCCGCGCGCAAGACCCAGCTGCTGGACCGCATGGCCGCGCTCGACCTCGACCGCGAGACCCTTCAGGTGTCGCTGGGCCATGCGCCCGGGCGCGCCGGTGCCGACGCGGCGGCCGCCGCCGGCGGCAGCGCCGTGCAGCAGGCCTGGGCCGAGCTGCTGGTGCTGGCCGTGCAGGCGCGCAGCCACAACCTGCGCAACGGCTCCATGGTGTACGCGCACCTCGACTTCACCCAGCAGGCGCTGCACTTCCTGCAGGCCAGCGCGCAACTCTTCTACGGGCCGGACGGCGTTCGCAAGACGCAGGCCGGCACCGGCACCCGCCTGGCGGCCGGCTGAGCCCGCCGTCGCACCCATTCCCCCTTTTGCACTCCATGGAAGCTATCGACACGAAGAACAGCCTCGGCTCGCGCCAGGTGGCCATGGTGGGCTGCGACGCCGCCCAGGCACAGGCGTGGAGCCACCGGCTGCACCTGATGGGGTGCACCACGGCGCGCTTCGACACCAGCACCGACTTTCTGCTGGCCGTGACCCACGGCAGCCAGTTCGGCCTGCTGCTGGTGGTGCTGAAGGACCAGGCCGCGTGGCCGGTGCTGACTTCGATGTGCAAGGCGCTGCGCCTGCCGATCTTCCTGGTGGCGCATGCGCTGCAGCGCGACCTGCTGGTCGAGGCGCTGGCGGCGGTGGACACCGAGCCCCACGGCGCCACCATCGACTTCGCGGTGCTGCCGGTGGACGACTTCGAGATGGAACTGCGCGTGCGCGAGTCGCTGCGGCGCAACCACACGCTGCTGCATCCGCAGTCGGTGAGCGCGAGCTTCGGCGACTACCAGTTCATCGGCAGCCGCAAGGTGGTGGTGCACAAGGGCGAGGACATTCGCCTGAAGCCGCGCGAGTTCGAGCTGGCGCTGCTGCTGTTCCGCAACGCCGGTCGCCTGCTGGAGCGCGACTGGCTGCTGGCCTCGCTGTGGATGGATTCGCGCATCGAGCGCAAGAGCCGCGTGCTCGACTGCTGCGTGGCGAACATCCGGCGCAAGCTGTCGCTGCACAAGCAGAGCGAGTTCGTGCTGCATTCGGTGTACGGGCGCGGCTACGAGCTGCGCCACCTGCCCGTGCGCGCCGAGGCCTCGCCGATATTGGTGCAACCGGCGGACAGCTCGCGCTACCCCGACACCTCGAACGAGCCGGCCTGGCGCGTGGAAGACGAGGCGCGGGCCTGGGCTTGAACGCGGCCGAAGCGACCTGAAGCCCGCCGAAGGCCGCTGAAGGCTCCTGGGCGACCCGCAGCCGGTCTTTTCGAGTCTTCTCGGGTTGTCCCCGCCGATTGGGGACAACACTGGGGACAACCGTGCGGAGTTCGGGCGAGATCGTTGCCTGGCGTGGCCTGCAACGCGGTGCCTGCGGAATGAGCACCTGGACAACTCGGCACGCCGCCCCCTGAAAGGAACGCCGCGCCGGTGAAATTGGGACGACCGCCGGCTTCGAGGAACCACCCCTGATGGGCGGGTGCCTGAGCGACCTCTACCAGCGCCAGCTGACCGTCCAGGCCAGTATCAGCGGCCAAACTTAAGCCAGACTGAATGATTTCAGGGCTTGCGCTCCGCCGGCGCAATCAGCACCATCGCGCCGTCCTGGCCGCGCCGGATGCGCAGCCGGGTGCCTTCCAGCAGGCGGTCCAGCGCCGCGTCGGGCGCGATGCTTCCCTTGATGCCGCGCGTGGACAGGTCCTTCACGTCTTCCACCTTGTAGATGAGCTGCACGCCCGACTGGGCGATGAAGGTGTCCAGCGCGGGCTTGAGCGCGCCGCCGGCCACGTCAAACTCGCGGGCCAGCGCCAGCGTCGAGGTCGGCAGCGCCAGCAGGGCGGCGCCCAGCGCGAGGCCCACGGCAAGGTGCCCCGGATGCCTCAGATGTCCTACGTAGCGCCGGGCTGCGGCAGGGGCGGTGACAGCGAGCCTCCCGATTCGATTCATTTGGATGTGATTCCCGCGATGTGTTTTTTCTTGTGACCCTTGTGAGACGAGCCAGCCCGTGGTTTCCGGTATTTCCGTCGCGCGTTACCGGAAATCTTCCGGCCGTTCGTCTCACTGTCTGTCGCCAATCCCGGCGACCCGTCGAAACCCCCATCCGGCCATCCCAGGAGCGCTCTTTTGGTTCT
This sequence comes from Variovorax sp. RCC_210, assembly GCF_041355175.1. Classification (NCBI taxonomy): domain Bacteria; kingdom Pseudomonadati; phylum Pseudomonadota; class Betaproteobacteria; order Burkholderiales; family Comamonadaceae; genus Variovorax; species Variovorax sp. RCC_210. The sequence goes on from NZ_JBFUPJ010000008.1 coordinate 201,209, forward strand.
CAGTGACTTGGACACCTGGTTCGTCAGCGAAGTGCTGCCGATGGAGGCCGCGCTCACGCGGTTTCTTCGCCGAAACTGGCGCGACGACGCCGAAATACCCGACCTGCGCCAGGACGTCTACGTGCGTATCTATGAATCGGCTGCCAAAGCCCTCCCCGACCTGGTCAAGCCCTTTGTCTTCACCACCGCCCGCAACCTGCTGATCGACCGCGCACGGCGGGCCCAGATCGTGTCCATCGAAATCATTGCCGACCTCGACGCGCTCGACTTCTCCGCCGACGAGCTCACGCCCGAGCGCCATGCCGCGGGGCGCGGCGAGCTGCGGCTGCTGCAGACCGCGCTCGACGCACTGCCCTCCAAATGCCGCCGCGTGGTGGAAATGCGCAAGATCGACGGCCTCTCGCAGCGCGAGGTGGCCACGCAACTGGGCATCACCGAAGACACGGTGGAGCGCCAGGTGTCGCGCGGCGTGCGCGCGCTGGCCGACGCCATGCTTTCCAGCGGCGTGCAGCTGCACACCAAGGCCTTCGGCCGGGCACAGAACGACAAGAGGCTCTCGCCATGACCGAAGCCGAACGCATCGAATCCGCCGCCGCCGACTGGCTGGCCCGCCGCGACAGCGGCCATTGGGAACCCGCCGACCAGCAGCGGCTGGACGCCTGGATCGCCGAGTCGATCTCGCACCGCATCGCCTGGCTGCGGCTGGAAAGCACATGGCAGCGCGCCGACCGGCTGGGCGCCCTGCGCGCGCCGACGGTGCCGGCCGCGGCGCCCACCACACCCGCGACACCCGCGGTGGTGCCCATTCCACTGCCGACGCGTGCACCGACCGCTGCACCGACCGGGACATCGACCGCATCGCCACGGCGCGCCGGCGCCCGCTGGCTGCCGCGCTTCTCCACCCAGCGCATCGCCGCCAGCGTGGTGCTCGCGGCGGCCGCCTGCAGCTGGCTGGGCTGGCGCTACACGCAGGACTGGCAAAGCGAGCACTACGCCACCGCCGTGGGCGCGCGCCAGCAGGTGTCGCTGGCCGACGGCTCGGTGCTCACGCTGAACACCGCCACGCAGCTGCGCACGTTGGTGAACGAAAGCGGGCGCAAGGTGTGGCTGGAAGACGGCGAGGCCTACTTCGACATCGCGCACGACAAGAAGCACCCCTTCGTGGTGATCGCGGGCGACCGCCGCATCACCGTGCTGGGCACGCGCTTCGTGGTGCGCCGCCAGGGCGAGCAGGTGAACGTGGTGGTGGAAGAAGGCCGCGTGCAGATCGCTTCGGCGCAAGGCACCGGCGCAGGCGATGCGCCCCCGACCGTCATCGTGCGCAACCAGGCGGCGGTGGCCCATGCGGGCAACGTGCTGGTGATGCCCAAGGCGCCCAAGCAGATCGACGACGAGCTCAGCTGGCGCCAGGGCAAGCTGGTGTTCGACCAGACCACGCTGGGCGACGCGGCCACGCAGTTCAACCGCTACAACACGCGCAAGCTGGTGATCGCCGATGCGGCCATTGCGCGCATTCGCATCGGCGGCAGCTTCGACGCGAACAACATGAACGGCTTCGTGGCGTTGCTCAAGCAGGGCTTCGGGCTGGCCGTGCAAGACAGCGGCAATGAAATTCGAATTTCAAACTAGCTTATTACCGGAATGTGACGGGGCATTCGTCTCAGTGGGTACCCAAACAAATACCACGCTGTAGATCATGAATCGAATCGAGCAAAGCGCTACCCTGCCTTCCGTGCCGTCCGTGAAGAAGAGCAAACGGGTCACCCTCCGCCCCTGGGTCATCGCGGGCAGCTGCGCGCTGATCGGCGGGCTCTCCACGCAGGCACAGGCGCAAGGCCAGGGGCAAAGCCAGGCACAACTTCAAGCGCCGCAGAGCTTCGACATCGCCGGCGGCGACCTGAAGAGCGCGCTGGACGCCTACGTGGCCCAGGGCGGGGTGCAACTGATCTACAAGGTCGACGACGTGAAGGGCTTCGCCACGCGCGGCGTGAAGGGCGCGTTGCCGCCGCAGGAGGCGCTCGCGCGCATCCTCGAAGGCACGCCGCTGGTCACGCGCCGCGGCGACGACGGCGCCATCGTGGTCCACACCGCGGCGCCCGTGGTCACGCGCCCCACCACCGAGGAACCGCAGTCGCTCGACAGCGTGACCGTGACCGCCACGCGGCGCCGCGAACCGGTGCGCGAGGTGCCCATGCAGGTCAACGTGATGAAGGCCGAGACGCTGGAGCGCGCCGGTGCCAAGAACCTGGCCGACTACATCGCCGAACAGCCGGGCGTGAACCTCACGAGCAGCGGCAGCGTGGGCGGCATCCTGACCATGCGCGGGCTGACCACCGGCCCGGTGCAGGGCATTGCCACCGTGGGCGTGTACGTCGACGACGTGGCCACGGGGCTGAGCTCGTCCAGCGCGCTCGGCGGCTTCACGCCGCTGGACATGGGCATGCTCGACCTGAACCACATCGAGGTGCTGCGCGGGCCGCAGGGCACGCTGTACGGCGCGGGCGCCATGAGCGGCGTGCTGAAGTACGTGACCAACCAGCCCGACACCATGGAGTTCGCGGGCTCGGTGAAGCTGGGCACCTCGTGGACCCAGGGCGGCGGCCCCGGCTTCACGACCAGCGCGGTGCTGAACGTGCCGCTGAAGGAAGACGTGGCGGCCGTGCGCTTCGCCGCCTTCACCGACCAGCTCGGCGGCAGCTACAACGCCTCGGGCCCGGCCTGGGGCAAGAACATCGACCGCGGCCACACCGACGGCGGGCGCGTGTCGCTGCTGCTGACGCCCACGCGCGAACTCACGGTGCGCCTCACGGGCACCGTGCAGGACGTGAAGCGCAAGGGCCTGGGCTTCGAGGACATCGACCGGCGCACCCTGCGCCCCTGGGGCCTGGAGCGCACGCGCCAGCTGTCGCTGCGCGAGCCCTACAGCAACAAGACGCAGCTGTTCGGCCTGGACGTGGAGTACGACTTCGGCTGGGCGCGGCTGAACTCCATCACCTCGGCGCAGGACGTGAAGATTTCCAACGCCGCCGACCTCACCGCCCTGTACGCGCCGCTGGCGAGCGCGCTGCGCCTGCCGGTGGCCTCGGTGCCGCTGGCCAACGACATCGGGCAGCACCGCATCAGCCAGGAGTTCCGGCTGACCTCGCGCTCGGGCACCACCTTCGAGTGGCTGGCCGGCCTGTACCTCAACCGCGAACGCGGCAGCACCGACGGCGGCATCGACGCGGGCCTGGTCGGCGGCCTCGGCAGCCTGAACCTGCTGTCGTCCTCGCAGTCTTCGCGCTACCGCGAAACGGCCGCCTACGGCGACGTGACCTGGAACGTGACGCCCGCGCTGTCGTTCACCGGCGGCGTGCGCCTGGCGCGCAACAGCCAGACCTACGGCAGCCGCCAGAGCGGCATGCTGATCGGCCCGACCACCTCCACCGCCAGCGGCACCTCGTCGGAAAGCCCGACCACCTACCTGGCCGCGGCGAAGTACACGCTGTCGGACACCAGCACCGCCTACTTCCGCGCGGCCAGCGGCTACCGCCCCGGCGGCCCCAACATGCTGAAGCCGGACACCAACCGCAACATCGTGCAGCCGATGTTCAAGTCCGACTCGCTGTGGAGCTACGAGCTCGGCTACAAGGCCGACCTGCTGGACCGCACGCTGTCGCTGGAGGCCGCGCTGTACGACATCGAATGGCGCGACGTGCAGCAGCCCACGCGCAGCGGCGGCTTCGTGTTCGTGACCAATGCCGGCGCGGCGCGCGTGAAGGGCGGCGAGCTCACCCTCGCCTGGAAGCCCAGCAAGGAGTGGCGCTTCACCGCCAACGGCGCGGCCATCGACGCGCGCCTGACCGAAGACGCGGCCGGCCTGGACGCCAAGGCCGGCACCCGCCTGCCGCAGACCCCGCGCTTCTCGGCCACGCTGGGCGTGACGCGCAACTTCAGCATCAGCGACCGGCCGGCCTACTTCGGCGTGAGCGCGCGCTACACCGGCAAGCGCGACGCGGGCTACCGCGGCAGCGCGACGATCCCGAGCATCGTCATGCCGGCCTTCACCGTGGTCGACCTGCAGGCGGGCATCGACTTTCCGCGCTTCAGCCTCTCGGCCTATGTGCGCAACCTGGCCAACAAGCGCGGCATCCTGTCGATCGACACGGGCCTGTCGGCCAACCCGAACCTGGTGCAGGCGGCGCTGGCGCCTTCGCGCACCGTCGGCATGACCGTGACCGTGCCGTTCTGAGATGTCCAGCCTCACTCCGCTGGCGGCCGCCTTGCCGCCGGACGCGACGGGGCCCGCAGCACACGAGAAGACGCAGAAAGCACTGCCCAGCGCCTGGTACGCGCTGGCGGTGCTGGTCATCGCGACGGTGCTGGGCTCGGTCGACAAGGTCATCCTCACGCTGCTGACCGAGCCGATGCGCATTGCGCTGACGCTCTCCGACACGCAACTGGGCCTGCTGCAGGGCGCGGGCATCGTGCTGTTCACCGGCATCGCCACGCTGCCCCTGGGCTGGCTGAGCGACCGCTACGACCGGCGCGTGGTGCTGGCGGCCTGCGTGCTGCTGTGGAGCGCCGCCACCGCCATGCGCGGCACCGCCATGGACTACGGCGTGCTGTTCATCGCCAGCATCGGCCTGGGCGTGGGCGAAGCCGGCCTCACGCCCATCACCAACAGCATGATTCCCGACCTGTTCCCGCGCGCGCAGCGGGTGCTGGCGAACGCGGTGTTCGCGCTGTCGGCCATCTTCGGCAGCGCGCTGGGCGCCCTGGTGGGCGGCACCGTGGTGCACCTGACGGACGACCTGCGCCACTGGCTGCCCGCCTCGATGCAGCACCTGGAACCCTGGCGGCTGACCTTCTTCGTGATGGCGTCCGCGGGCGTGCCGGTGGCGCTGCTGGTGCTGTCGATACGGCGCACGCGGCGCAGCGTGCCGCCACCTGCAACGTCTGCGAAAGCAGTGGCCGACTCGCATGCGGACGACGCGCCCTCGGGCTTCGCGCCGCTCGCCACGCTGTCGGGTGGACAACCCGATGCGGCCAACGACATCGGCTTTCGCGATCACCTGCGCAAGCACTGGCGCACCTTCTCGGGCCTGGTGATCGGCGTGGGGCTGGCCAGCATCGGGCTGAGCTCGATCGGCACCTGGCTGCCCATCGTGGCGGCGCGCGAGTACGGCGCCACGCCGGCGCAGATGGGGCAAGGCATGGGCCTGGCCTTCCTGTGCGGCACGGTGGTGGGCGGCCTGCTGGGCGTGGCGTCGATGCGCTACGTGCAGCCGCGCATGGGGCCGGCCGCGGCGCTGCGCATCATCATGCTGGGCAACCTGACGGCGGCGCTGCTGTCCACGCTGCTGCTGTTCACGCGCTCGGCCAACGACGCCTTCATGCTGCTGGCGCTGCTGGTGGTGCCGCTCATCAGCGGCGCGGTGCTGCTGCCCAACGTGCTGCAGGACGCCGCGCCCTCGCACCTGCGCGCCCGCACCATCGCGCTGCTCACCATGGCCAGCCTGCCCTTCGGCGTGGTGGGGCCGCTGGTGGTCGGCATGTTGTCGGACGCCCTGAAGTCGGTGCCCAACGGGCTGGCGATTTCCATCGTGGCCACCACCCTGGTCGGCGGCTGCCTCGGCGCGCTGGTGCTGCGCGCCACCGAAGGCCCGTTCGTGCGCCTGATGCGCGCGGCGCAAGCCAACTGACCGTTTCGCGGTTTCGCTCACACCCCCTCTCGTTGCCTTTCATGCCACAACCAAATTCTTCTCTTACCGACTCCGAACCCTCCGCCGTTGACGGAGCCGAGGCCACCGCGCTGGCCGCCATCGACGCGCTGCTGGCGCCCTTCGCCCGCAGCGACGCCCCCGGCCTGGTGATCGGCATCGCGCGGCACGGCCGGCTGCTGTACCGGCGCGCCGCCGGCATGGCCAGCCTGGAAATGGGCGTGGCCCTCACGCCGGCCACGCGCATGCGCATCGCCTCCACCAGCAAGCACTTCACCGCCATGGCCGTGCTGCTGCTGGCCGAAGACGGCCTGCTCGACGTGGAAGACCCGGTGCACAAGCACCTGCCCGAAATGCCGCGCCTGAGCGCCAACGGCCCCACGCTGCGCCACCTGCTGGCGCACACCAGCGGCTGGCGCGGCCACGACGAGCTGTGGGCCATCGCGCACGGCCTCACCTTCACCCAGCCGGGGCCGGGGCTGCCCGCCATGGCGCGCCAGGGCGAGCTCAACTTCGAGCCCGGCACGCACATGGTCTACAGCAACGGCGGCTACCACCTGCTCGCGAAGATCGTGGAGCGCGTGAGCAAGCAGGGCTTCAACGACTTCCTGCAAGCGCGCCTGTTCGGCCCGCTGGGCATGCCCGACACCTTCTCGGTGGCGACCGACCTCGACGTGGTGCCCGGCCTGGCCGGCCTCTACATGCCCGCGCCCGGCGGCGGATGGCAGCGCGGCGTGTACCCCTGCGAGCTCGACGGCGGCGGCTCGCTGGTGTCGACGGTGGACGACATGCTGCGCTGGCAGGCGCACATGCGCGCCGAAAAGAAGACCGTGGGCAGCGCGGAGAGCTGGGCGCTGCTGTCGGCGCCGACCACGCTGTCGTCGGGCTCACAGGTGCACTACGGCTTCGGGCTGGCGCGCCACCCGTACCGCGGCGTCGACATCGTCCACCACGCGGGCGCGGTGCTCGGCGCCACCTCGCAGATGCTCAGCGTGCCGGCCCATGGGCTGGACATCATCGTGATGGTGAACGGCGCGCCCGTGGCGCCTTCGCCGCTGGCGCTGAAGGTGGTCGAGTTGCTGCTGGGCGACGCGCTCGAGGCACCCGAGGTGCGGCCGCTGGCCAGCGACTTCTCCGCGCTGGTGGGCCAGCACTACCACGCGCCGTCCACCGGCAGCGTGCTGGGCTTTGCCGACGTGGCGGGCAAGCTGGCCATGTCGTGGCAGGCTTCGCCCGCGCAGCCGCTGCACCAGGGCGACGGCAAGCTGTGGCTGGGCCTGCAGGACCTGCCGGTGAACGACCTGGTGCTGGACGCCGCCGACATCGATGCGCGCGGCGACCGCACGGCCGCACCCGACACGCTGGTGCTGCACGAAGGTGGCCTGCCGCGCCGCTTCGAGCGCCTGGCCGAGCCCGCGCCCGATGCCGCCGCGCTGGCCGACGCGCTGTGCGGCGACTACGCCAGCTCCGACCTCGACGCGACCGCGCGCATGGCGCTGGTCGACGGCACGCTGCTGCTCACGGTGCAGGGCCGCCACGGCCAGCACGTGTGCGCGCTGACGCCGCTGTCGGCCGACGTGATGACGCTCACCTCGAACGACCCCGTGCTCGCCCGCATGGGCAAGTCGGTCCTCAACGTGGAGCGCAAGGCCGGCCGCGTCGTGGGACTGCGGCTGGACACCCTGCGCACCCGAAACATCCACCTTGCCCGTCAGGAGTCACGCGCATGAAGTTCTTCACCGCCCTGCTCGCCACCGAGACCAACACCTTCGTCTCCGCCCCCACGGGCTGGGGCAGCTTCAACGAATACGGCGTGTTCCACGGCGACTCCAGCACGCGCAACGCGGACGGCTACGGCATGTTCGCGATCGAGGTGCGCAACCTGCTCGCCGCCGAGGGCCACGAGATGGTCGAGAGCCTGCTGGCCTTCGCGCAGCCGCTGGGGCGCACCGTGCGCACGGTGTACGAAAGCCTGCGCGACGAGATCCTGGACGACCTGCGCAAGGCCGGCCCGGTGGACGGCGTGATTTTGGTGCTGCACGGCGCCATGGTGGCCGACGGCTACGACGACTGCGAGGGCGACCTCATCTCGCGCGTGCGCGCCATCGTCGGGCCCAAGGTGACGATCGGCGTGGAGCTCGACCTGCACTGCCACTTCACGCAGCAGATGCTGACCGAGTCGGACGTGATCGTCGGCTACAAGGAATATCCGCACACCGACGCGGTGCTGCGCCTGCGCGAGCTGGTGCGCATCGTGGTGGACGCCGCGCAGGGCCGCGTGCAACCGGTGACCGCCGTGCACGACTGCCGCATGGTGGGCCTGTGGCACACCACGCGCGAGCCGATGGCCGGTTTCGTGCGCCGCATGGAGGCCAGCGAGAAGCTGACGGGCGTGCTGTCGGTGTCGCTGGGCCATGGCTTTCCGTGGGCCGACGTGCCCGAGTCCGGCGCCAAGCTGTGGGTGGTGACGGACAACGACCCCGTGCTGGCCGCCAAACTGGCCGATGAACTGGGCCGCGAGTTCTGGGCGCTGCGCCACCAGACCGGCGCGCGCGCGCCCTCGGTGGACGAGACGCTCGACGAAGCCATGGCCCTGCAGGGTGGTCCGGTGGTGATTGCAGACATGGCCGACAACGCCGGCGGCGGCGCCACCAGCGACAGCACCTTCGTGCTGCGCGCGGTGGTCGAGCGCGGCATCGCCGACGTGGCGCTGGGCGGCGTGTGGGACCTGGGCGCCATCCAGCTGTGCCGCGACGCGGGCGTGGGCGCGAGCTTCGAGCTGCGCCTGGGCGGCAAGTGCGGCCCCACCTCGGGCGACCCGATCGACCTGCGCGTGACCGTCCGGGGCGTGGTGGAAGCGCATTCGCAGGGCGGCCTCGCCGGCACGCGCACGCCCATGGGCGCCTGCGTGTGGGTGCAGGCCGCGAACGGCGTGGACATCGTGCTCATCAGCAAGCGCAACCAGGTGATGTCGCCCGACCTGTTCACCGGCCTGGGCATTGCGCTGGAGGGCAAGAAGCTGATCGTGGTGAAGTCGGCGCAGCACTTTCATGCGCAGTTCGCGCCGCTTGCCAAGGCGGTGCTGTACGTGTCGACGCCGGCGGCGCTGAGCAACGACTTCGCCAACCTGCCCTACCGCGTGCGCGACCTGGACTACTGGCCGCGCGTGGAACACCCGAAGCGCCGGCCCGCGCAGGCGGCCGGCCCGTGGACGCTGGACGCCCCCGGCGAGCTGTACGCCATCGACGGGCGCGCCATGCACCTGCAGCGCAGCGGCCCGGCGCCGGCCGGCGCGCTGCAGCCCACGCTGGTGATCGAGGCGGGCGGCGGCTGCGCCTCGTCGCTCTACGGGCGGCTGCAGCAGGTGCTGTCGGCGAAGTACCCCGTGCTCAGCTACGACCGCGCCGGCATGGGCTGGAGCGAAGCCGACCCCGAGCCCTTCGACGGGCAGCGCAACGCGCACCGGCTGCATGCGCTGTTGAGCGCCGCCGGCGTGACGGGGCCTGTGGTGCTGGTCGGCCATTCGCTGGGCGGCCTGCTGAACCGCATCTACACCGGCCTGTACCCCGCGCAGGTGGTAGGCCTGGTGATGCTCGATGCCAGCCACCCCGACCAGTGCGAACTGTTCAGGCAACCGCTGCCGCAGGCGCACCTGGACGCGGAGCGCGCGAAGCGCATCGCCTTCCAGGCCGGTGGCGAGCCGCCGCCGGAAATGGCGCCGATCGAGGCCGTCTTCGCGGACATGCCCGAGGTGGTGCGGCAGCTGAAGGCGACCTACACGGCCCAGGCCATCGACACGATGGTGACGGAGCACACCGGCCTGCCGAAGGTGACGCAGCAGGCCGCGGCATCGCCCGACCTGGGCGCGCGCCCGCTCGCAGTGCTGTGGGCGGCGCAGCCCCCGCTGCCGCCCGGTGCCGGCGCGGCAGCCGACGTGCAACGGCGCTGGCCCGAGTACCAGCACGACCATGCCGCGCTGTCGACGCGCGGCCGCGTGCAGCTGGTGGAAGGCGCCGCGCACATGACGCTGGTGATGCTGCCGCCGTTCGTGGAGCAGATCGCGCAGGCGGTCGATTTGATGATGGCCGAGCTCGGATGGGCGCGGTAATGGAGATCGAGCGAACGATGCAGATGACCCAGCTTTCCCGCACCGCCCTCGGCGAACTCACCACGCCCGCGCTGCTGCTCGACGCCACCGTGCTCGAGCGCAACTGCGAGGCGATGGCGCAGCGCGCGGCACGCCACGGCGTGGCGCTGCGCCCGCACCTGAAGACCTCGAAGTCGGCCGAGGTGGCGCGCCTGGCCACGCGCGGGCACAGCGGCGCGATCACGGTGTCGACCGTGGCCGAGGCCGACTACTTCGCGCGCCACGGCTTCCTGGACATCACGTACGCCGTGGGCATTGCCGCCGGCAAGATCGATGCGCTGCACCTGGTGCAGCGCACGCACGGGGCGCGCATCACGCTGCTGGCCGACCGCGTCGAGGCGGTGCGGGCCGCGGCCGCGCGGGCGCGCACGCTGGGCGCGCGCTTCGGCCTGCTGGTAGAGATCGACACCGGCGGCGGCCGCGGCGGCGTCGCGCCCGACGACGAGGCGCTGCTGGCCGTCGCGCGCGAGGTGCAGGCCAGCGAGTCGCTGTGGCTGGCCGGCGTGCTCACGCATGCGGGCCACAGCTACCACGCCGCCGGGCTGGCGGCCATTCGCGGCATTGCCGAGGCCGAGCGCGCCGGCGCGGTGCATGCAGCCGCGCGGCTGCGCGCGGCCGGCTTCGAGGTGGGCACGGTCAGCGTGGGCGCCACGCCCACCGCGGTGTGCGCCGACCGGCTCGACGGCGTCACCGAGATGCGCCCCGGCGTCTACACCTTCTTCGACCTCGACCAGGCCGCGCGCGGCATCTGCCGCATCGAGGACATCGCGCTGTCGGTGCTGGCCACGGTGATCGGCCACAACCCGCGCTCGCGCCGGGTGCTGATCGACGCGGGCGCGCTCGCCCTGTCGAAGGACGAATCGGGCGCGGAGTTTCGCGACGGGCTGGGCTTTGGCCTGGTGTGCGCGGCGCAGGGCACGACGCCGCTGGGCGGGCTGCGGGTGGCGGAGCTGCACCAGGAGCACGGGCTGGTCGCCTGTGAAGGCGATGGCAAGGCCGGCGTGCAGGCCATGTTCGACGCGCTGCCCCTGGGCAGCCGCGTGCGCATCCTGCCGCACCACGCCTGCATGACCGCCGCGCCCTACGACCGGTACCACGTCGTGCGCGGCAACGGCGCGGGCGTGCACGCCGTGTGGGGGAAGGCGCAGGGCTGGCACGCGGCAACGCCCGCGGCCTGGCACGACGCGGCGACGCCCGCGACCGGACATGGCGCGGCGACTGCTGCAGCAGCAGCGGCCTGATTCGAGACACGTTCTGTTTTTTTGGAGTCACTCATGATGAAAACCTTCCGCGCCAGGCTGATGGCCGTCGCAGCCCCTTTCGTTCTGGCACTCACCCTGGCGGCCACGCCGCATGCGGCCGATGCGCAAGCTCCGGCGTCTCCATCTGCCGTTGCCGAGCCCACGACGGCGAACGCCCCCGCCCCCGCTGCATCGGCTCCCACGGCGCCGACCGCCTCCACCGCCGCCTCCCCGACCGCTTCAGCACCCGCCGCGGCGAAGGTCGACAACCCCTACGGGGTGGGCGCGCTCTGGGCGCAGAGCGACCTGGTGGCCAAGACCGTGCTGCTCATCCTGGCGATCATGTCGATGGGCAGCTGGTACGTCATCGTCACCAAGCTGCTCGAGCAGATGCGCATGGGCCGCCAGGCGAAGGAGGTCGACAACGAGTTCTGGAACGAAGGCACCGTGCAGGCCGGCACCGCGCGGCTGGCGGAGGGCAGCCCCTTCCGCTTCATTGCCGACGCGGGCGTGCATGCCACCAAGAAGCACGACGGCCTGCGCGGCAAGGTCGACTTCGCCGACTTCGTCGACCTGTGCATCCACCGCGCCACCGAGCGCGTGCAGCGCCGGCTGAGCAACGGCATGTCGCTGCTGGCCACCGTGGGTTCGACCGCGCCCTTCGTGGGCCTGTTCGGCACGGTCTGGGGCATCTACCACGCGCTCACCGCCATCGGCATCGCGGGGCAGGCGTCGATCGACAAGGTGGCGGGGCCAGTGGGCGAGTCGCTCATCATGACCGCCATCGGCCTGGCCGTGGCCGTGCCCGCGGTGCTGGGCTACAACTGGCTCCTGCGGCGCAACATCACCGTGATGGACGACGTGCGCGAGTTCAGCGGCGAGCTGCACTCGGTGATCCTGGCCGGCAGCGCCCCGGCCTGAGCGCCGCACGACCGCACGCAAGCGAGCGACCCACACCATGGCGATGAACATCCCATCCGCCGGCGGCGACGAGGAACAGGCCATTGCCGCCATCAACACCACGCCGCTGGTCGACGTGATGCTGGTGCTGCTGATCATCTTCCTCATCACCATTCCGGTGGTCAATTACTCGGTGCCGGTGGACGTGCCCAAGCAGCGCAACGAGGTGCGCGAAAGCAAGCCCGAGACCGTGGTGCTGTCGGTGGACGCCGCGGGCCGCATCTACTGGTACGACACCCCCGTGCGCGACGTGGCGAGCCTGGCGGACAAGCTGAAGAAGGTGGCCGCGATGACGCCGCAACCCGAGGTGCACATCCGCGGCGACTGGCACTCCGACTACGAGCCCGTCGGCAAGATCATCTTCGCGTGCCAGTCGGCCGGCATCGTGAAGGTGGGCTTCATCACCGAGCCCCCCGCGCGCAACTGAGAAGGCACAGCCATGCGAAAAGAAAAACAGGGGCGCCGCAGCGGCACCCCGTCCGACGAGCCCATAATGGACATCAACACCACCCCGCTGATCGACGTGATGCTGGTGCTGCTGATCATGCTGATCATCACCATCCCGATCCAGCTGCATGCGGTGAACCTGAACATGCCCAACGGCAACCCGCCGCCCAGCGACATCAAGCCCGAGGTGCTGCGCATCGACATCGACGCGCGCAGCACCGTGCTGTGGAACGGCGAGGCGGTGGCCGAGCTGACGGAGGTGGAGCGGCGCTTCGAGCAGGTGGCCGCGCAGCCGGTGCAGCCCGAGGTGCACCTGCGCCCCGACAAGGCCGCCAAGTACAACGTGGTGGCCGGCGTGATGGCCTCGGCGCAACGCTCGGGCCTGACCAAGCTGGGCATCATGGGTTCGGAGCAGTTCATTCCATGAGCCGCACCAACGACTTCGACCCCAAGTCCCGCTTCGGCCCCGTGGGCATCGGCGTGATGGTGCTGTTTCATGTGCTGGTCGGCTACGCGCTGGTCTCGGGCCTGGCGCGCCAGGCGGTGGAGATGATCAAGAAGCCGATGGACGCGACCATCATCGCGGAGGTCAAGCTGCCGCCGCCCCCGCCGCCTCCCCCACCGCCACCGAAGAAGGTCATCAAGCAGGAGACGCCCAAGGCGCCGCCCCCGCCCAAGCCGGCCTACGTGCCGCCGCCGGCCGTGACCCCGCCGCCGAGCACCGCGCCCGCGATCACCGCGGTGCAGACCACCGAGCCCGTCGCGCCGCCGCCGGCCGCACCGCCTGCGCCCCCCGCGCCGCCGGCCCCTCCGGCGCAGGCGACCTCGACCGACATCGCCGTGGCCTGCCCGCGCCAGGTGAAGCCCGAGATGCCGCGCAAGGCGCTGGACGAAGGCATCAGCGGCGTGGTGAAGGCGGAAGTGCGCATCAAGGGCGGGCACGTGACGGAGGTGCGCTTCCTGTCGGGGCCGAAGGTGTACCAATCGGCGGTGCGCTCGGCCATGATGCGCTACGAGTGCCAGACGACGGGGGATGCGGAGATCCTGGCGACGCAGGAGTTCGTGTTCAAGATCGAATAGGCGGGGGGGACCTGCTTTTGCGACCGGGGCGTTGCGCCGGGGCCTGTCCCCGCGCAATGCTTTTTTTTGTTTGCGGATTTGTTTGCGGCTCGGGAACGTGCAGGCAAAAAAATAGCCCCTTGCGGGGCCATTCTTGGAGGAGAGGGAGGGATTCGAACCCTCGGTACTATCGCTAGTACGCCTGATTTCGAGTCAGGTACATTCGACCACTCTGCCACCTCTCCGGTGTCTGTCGAGCCTTCGATTATACGGGTAATTTCTGTCGTTTCGACAAAAAGAATCAAGCCCGCAAAGTTTCAGCGCCGCCGATGTACGGACGCAACGCCGCCGGCACGTTGATCGACCCGTCTTCGTTCTGGTGGTTCTCCAGCACCGCCACCAGCGCGCGGCCCACGGCCAGGCCGGAACCGTTCAAGGTGTGCACCAGCTCGTTCTTGCCGTTGGCGTTCTTGAAGCGCGCCTGCAGGCGGCGCGCCTGGAAGGCCTCGCAGTTCGACACCGAGCTGATCTCGCGGTACGTATCCTGCGCGGGCAGCCACACTTCCAGGTCGTAGGTCTTGGTGGCGCCGAAGCCCATGTCGCCGGTGCACAGCAGCACCACGCGGTACGGCAGCTCCAGCGCCTGCAGCACGGCCTCGGCGTGGCCGGTCATCTGCTCGAGCGCGTCGTAGCTCTTCTCTGGGTGCACCACCTGCACCATCTCGACCTTGTCGAACTGGTGTTGGCGGATCATGCCGCGCGTGTCGCGCCCGGCGCTGCCGGCTTCGGAGCGGAAGCACGGCGTGTGGGCCGTGAGCTTGATGGGCAGTTGCGACTCGGCCACCACCTCGTCGCGCACGAAGTTGGTCAGCGGCACTTCGCTGGTCGGAATGAGGTACAGCGCCGAATGGTCGGGCGCGGGCTCGCCGTCCTGGCCGCCCTTCTTCGCGGCGAACAGGTCGCCCTCGAACTTGGGCAGCTGGCCGGTGCCGCTGAGCGTGGCGGCATTGACGATGTAGGGCACGTAGCACTCGGTGTAGCCGTGCTTCTCGGTCTGCGTGTCGATCATGAACTGCGCGAGCGCGCGGTGCAGACGTGCGATCGGGCCCTTCATGACGGTGAAGCGCGAACCGGCGAGCTTGGCGCCCATCTCGAAGTCCAGGCCCAGCGGCGCGCCCAGGTCGACGTGGTCCTTCGGCGTGAAAGCCAGCGGCACGGCGTTGGCGCCTGCGCCGCCTTGCGGTGCCCAGCGGCGCATCTCGACGTTGCCGGTCTCGTCCTCGCCCAGCGGCACGCTGGCGTGCGGCAGGTTGGGCACGGCGAGCAGCAGCGCATGCAGCTCGGGCTGGATTTCTTCCAGCCGCTTCAGCTGCGATTCCTGCTCCGCCTTGAGCGCGTTGACCTCGGTCATCAGCGCGTCGACCGACTCGCCCTTGGCCTTGAGCGGGCCGATCTGCTTGTTCAGCGTGTTGCGGCGCGCCTGGATTTCCTCGGTGCGGGTTTGCAGCGTCTTGCGCTCGGCCTCGAGCGCGGTGAACGCCGACACGTCGAGGTAGGGCTGGTTCTTCTTGCGTTTTTCGAGGCCGGCCACAGCGGAGGCCAGGTCTTTGCGGAGCAGGGTGATGTCGAGCATCGGTCGATTTTAGAGGTCGGGTCTTGAAGAGTTCGCCGGCCCGTCAGGCGACGGTGGCGGGGTCGACGTTGGCGCCGCAGACGATCAGGCACACCTTCTCGCCCTCGCGCGGCACGTAGGCGCCGGTCTGCAGCGCGGCCAGCGGCAATGCGGCGGCGGGCTCCACGGCGAGCTTGAGCTCCTTCCACA
Organism: Variovorax sp. RCC_210; assembly: GCF_041355175.1. Taxonomy (NCBI): domain Bacteria; kingdom Pseudomonadati; phylum Pseudomonadota; class Betaproteobacteria; order Burkholderiales; family Comamonadaceae; genus Variovorax; species Variovorax sp. RCC_210. Next base: position 216,587 of record NZ_JBFUPJ010000008.1, read on the forward strand.
GCCACTGCTGCGCGGCGCGGATGGCCTCGTCGGACAGCAGCAGCGCGTGTTCGACCTGCCGCTGCGTGATCTCCCAAGCGATGTTGCCGATGCGGCGCGCGCCCAGCGAATCGGCGGCGATGCCGCTCACGTCCACGTCGACCGGCTCACCCGCTTCACGGGCGCGGTACAGCGTGGGCGCCTTCTCGGGCTCGAGCGCCACCACGCGGGCGCGCTTCTCGAACCAGCCGGCCAGGCCGCCGATGAGCCCGCCGCCGCCCACGCTCACCAGCACCGAGTCGGGCAGGCCGCCCTGCGCTTCGATCTCGCGGCCCAGCGTGCCGGCGCCGGCCACCACCTCGGGCTGGTCGTAGGCATGCGTGAGCAAGGCGCCCGATTCCTTCTGGCGCGTGAGGCAGGCGGCCAGCGCGTCGGGGTACAGCTGGCCGACCACGACCACCTCGGCGCCCAGCGCACGCAGGCGCGCGCGCTTGGCTTCGGGCGATACGCCGGGCAGGAACACCTGGCAGGGCACGCCCAGCGCCTGCGCCGCGGCGGCGGTGGCAATGCCGGCGTTGCCGCCCGAGGCCACGACCACGCCGCTGGCGGGAATGTCGTTGGCCAGCAGCCGGTTCATCATGCCGCGCGCCTTGAAGCTGCCGCTGACCTGCATGTGCTCCAGCTTGAGCCACACCTCGGCACCGGGCGCCTTCACGCCGAAGGCGGCGGCCGGCAGCTTCCACAGCGGCGTCTGGCGCAGGAAGTGGGTGGCGCGCTCGTCGATGCGGGTGGCGGCGCTCTCGATGTCGGCGCGCCAGTCGTTCGTGTTCTTGTCGTTCAAGAGATGTGTCCGGGAGGGGGAATGTCGTCGAGCTTGAGGCCCTTGGGGAGCGGGAACTTGATGGTTTCCTCGATGCCGTCCATCTTGCGCACCGACACCGCGCCGAGCGCGCGTACGCGGTCGATCACTTCGCGCACCAGCACCTCGGGCGCCGAGGCGCCGGCGGTGAGGCCGATGCGCGTCTTGCCCTCGAACCACTCGGGCTTGAGCTCTTCGGCCGAATCGACCATGTAGCTCTCGGTGCCCAGGCGCTGCGCCAGTTCGCGCAGCCGGTTGCTGTTGGAGCTGGTGGGGCTGCCGACCACGATCACCAGGTCGACCTGGGGGCTCATGATCTTCACCGCGTCCTGGCGATTCTGGGTGGCGTAGCAGATGTCCTGCTGCTTGGGCTCGCGCACGGCCGGAAAGCGCGCACGCACGGCGGCGGCGATCTCGGCGGCGTCGTCCACGCTCAGCGTGGTCTGCGTGACCACCGCGAGCTTGTCGGTCTGCCCCGGCGAGACCCTGGCCACGTCGGCCACGTCTTCGACCAGGTGGATGCCGCTGGAGAGCTGGCCCATCGTGCCCTCGACCTCGGGGTGCCCCTTGTGGCCGATCATGATGAACTCGTAGCCCTCCTTCGCGAGCTTGGCCACCTCGACGTGCACCTTGGTCACCAGCGGGCAGGTGGCGTCGAAGATGGCGAAGCCACGGTCGCGCGCCTCCTGCTCCACCGCCTTGCTCACGCCGTGCGCGCTGAACACCAGCGTGGCGCCGGGCGGCACGTCGGAGAGTTCCTCGATGAAGATCGCGCCCTTGGCCTTGAGCTCGTTCACCACGTAGGTGTTGTGCACGATTTCGTGGCGCACGTAGATGGGGGCGCCGAACTTGGCCAGCGCGCGCTCCACGATCTCGATGGCGCGGTCGACGCCCGCGCAGAAGCCGCGCGGCTCGGCCAGGAGGACTTCCGAGATGCCGGTCATAGCACGCCGATCAGCTTCACTTCGAAGGTGACGGGCTGGCCGGCCAGCGGGTGGTTGAAGTCGAAGCGCACCGCGGTGTCGCTGGACTCGACCACCGCGCCGGCGTAGCTGCCGGTGCCGTCGGGCGTGGGGAACTGCACGACGTCGCCCACGGCGTATTTCTCGTCGGGGTCGCCCATTTTTGCGAGCAGCTTGCGGGCCACCCATTGCTGCATGTCGGCGTTGCGCTCGCCGAAAGCCTCGCCGGCGGGCAGCTCGAAGGTGGCGTGGGTGCCCTCTTCCAGGCCCATCAGGCGCTGCTCCATGGCCGGAGAAAGCTCGCCGGTGCCCAGCGACAGGGTCGCGGGCTTGTCGGCGAAGGTGTTGATGATGTCGCCCGCAGGACCGGCCAGCCGGTAGTGCAGGGTCAGGAAGGAGCCGGAAGTCACAACTTGGGACATGAGGGCATCAGAGGTGGGCAAAGACAAGGTGGGTGTCCCGATAAACTGGCCCTCATTTTACGGAGCGGGGCTTCCACCCGGTTCCGCCAAGGTTTCACCCAGGGTTTCATGGCATTCAAGGATCTCCCTCTCGACGCCCGCCCGCGCGAAAAGCTCATTGCACGAGGCGCCTCCGCGCTGGCGGACGCCGAGCTGCTGGCCCTGCTGCTGCGCACCGGCGTGGCGGGCAAGAACGTGCTGCAGCTGGCGCAGCAGCTGCTCGAGCGCTTCGGCGGCCTGGCGGGCCTGCTGCAAACCGGCGCCGACGACCTGAAGACCGTCAAGGGCATGGGCGGCAGCACCAAGCGCTCCGAGCTGATGGCGGTGCTCGAGCTGGCCCGCCGCGCCATGGGCCAGACGCTGAAGGAGCGCGCGGTGTTCGATTCGCCCAACGCCGTCAAGCAATACCTGCAGCTGCACATCGGCTCGCGCCCCTACGAGGTGTTCGCGGTGCTGTTCCTCGACGTGCAGCACCGGCTGGTGGCGCTGGAGGAAATGTTCCGCGGCACGCTCACGCAGACCAGCGTGTACCCGCGCGAAGTGGTCACCCGCGCCATCCACCACCAGGCCTCGGCCGTGGTGCTGTCGCACAACCACCCGAGCGGCAGCATCGAGCCCTCGCGCGCCGACCATTCGCTCACGCAAACGCTGCGCGCCGCGCTGGCCCTGGTGGACGTGCGGGTGCTCGACCACGTCATCGTGAGCCCCGGACGCAGTTTCTCGATGGCCGAAGAAGGGCTGCTCTGATGGCTTCGCGTCCCCCCTCCCTGAAGAACCTGGCCGACCTGAAGCAGGTGCAGCGCGTGATCGCCGAAACCCGCGAGCGCGAGGCGGCTGAAGCGGCCGCCAAGGCCGCGGCCGAACGCAGGCGCGCCGCCGAAAAGGACCTGTTCACCCGCGCCATCGGTGCGACCGAGCCGCTGCGCCGCAAGGCCTCGGTGCCGCTCGCGCCCGAGCCGCCCGCCCCCATTCCGGTGCAACACCAGCTCGACGAGCAGCGCGTGCTGCGCGAGTCGCTCTCCGACGAGTTCGACGTGACCACGCTGCTGGACGTGGACGACGCCATGAGCTTTCGCCGCCCCGGCATCGGCACCGACGTGACGGCGCGGTTGCGCAAGGGCGAATGGTCGATCCAGGCGCAGGTCGACCTGCACGGCCTGCGCAGCGACGAGGCGCGCGAGGCGCTGGGTGGCTTCATTCGCACGGCCCACAAGCAGGGGCTGCGCTGCGTGCGCGTGGTGCACGGCAAGGGGCTGGGCTCGCCGGGCAAGCAGCCGGTGCTGAAGACCAAGACGCAGCGCTGGCTGATCCAGAAGAACGAGGTGATCGCCTTCGTGCAGGCGAAGCCGGCGGAAGGCGGGGCCGGGGCGCTGGTGGTGTTGCTGGCGCCGGTGCGGCGCTGAGGCGTTTTCCCCGCTTCTTCTCCTGCCCCCTCTCCCCTTGGGGAGAGGGTTGGGGTGAGGGAGCAGCACTTGCGTCCAGGCCGCGCCTTGTCGAAGGCACCTGCCCTCACCCTGGCCCTCTCCCCGAGGGGAGAGGGAAAAAGACAACCACTTACTTGCTCAAATCGAGCTTGTAGACCGAGCGCCCCTTCCCGCTCCCGTCATCCGCCATCAGCAGCGACACATTGCCCAACCCCGCATCGGTCGCGGCGCTCAGCTGCCCCTGTCCCGACGTGAACACCACGTTCCCCGCCGTCGTCACCTGCGTGAAGCGCCAGCTGCGGGCCGCGCCGTTGGCCGCGCGCGTGATGGTCTTGTGCGTCTTCACATAGTCGATCAGCACGTCGCGGTTGGCATCGGGCGACGCATAGATCGTCGCGCGGCCGTCCAGCGCCGGAATGAAGCTCGCGCCGCTGGTCGCGCGGTAGTTGTTCGTCGCGATGACGAACTCCTTCGCCGGGTCGATGGGCGCGCCCAGGTACGTCAGGTTCCTGATGCGGCTGCCCACCTCCTGCGTCACGTCGATCTCGTATTGCACGTCGGGCGTGGTGAACATGTCGAAGTTGTAGCCGGGGAAGGTGCTGATGAGCTGCTGGTCGGCCGTGGCTGTCGTGCTGATCTTGTTGAAGCGCTTGGCCGCGGCCTCCAGCCAGGCCTTGACTTCAGCGCCCGTCACCTTCACCGCGTACACGGTGTTCGGGTACAGGTAGAGGTCGGCCGCGTTGAAGATCGCCAGGTTGCCCACGGCCACGTCGGTGTAGTCGCGCCCGCCCTCGTAGCCCGACTTGAACGGCGCGCTCACCGACAGCACCGGCAAGCTCGCGTACTGCGGCAGGTTGGCCTGCAGGTAGGCCTTCACGTAGTCGGCCTGCGCCTGGTTCACGATCTGGATCGCGCCGGGGTCGCCCACGTCCGCGAAGTAGGTGTTCATGCGGAAGTCGGTGCTGCCGATGGGCGTCTTCACGTAGTTGATGGCGGCCTGGTGCTGCGTTTCGACCAGCGGCGCAACGGCCGGGTCGGCGTCCACGTAGATCGCCTTGCCCGCGCCGTCCTTGCCGGTCTGCGTGGAGCGCAGCTGGACGTCGGTCTTCGTCTTGTCCACGCTCCAGGCCTTGCCGTCGTACACCAGGTCGAGCCGGATGAGGCCCAGCGCCTTGCCCCACGAGCTGGCCATGACGGCGGGCACGCCGTTGACGGTGCCCGCCGCGTTGTCCACGCCGGCCTGCTTGTAGCCCGGGTTGGTGCCGCGGTCGGGGAACACGCCGTGCTGGTGGCCCATCATGAGCGCGTCGATGCCCGGCACCTTCGACAGGTACAGGCCGGGGCTTTCCATGGTCGGCGAGTACGGCGATGCGTCGAGGCCGCCGTGCTGCAGCGCGACCACGATATCGGCGCCCTGCGCGCGCAGCTCGGGAATGTATTTGGTGGCCGACTCGACCGCGCCTTCGGTGCGCACCTTGCCTTCGAGAAAGCGCTTGTCCCAGTTCAGGATGCCGGGCGTGGTGAAGCCGATGACGCCGACCTTCACCGGCACCGTCACGGCCTTGCCGTCGGGGCCGGTGGCCGTGAACTGCTTGGTGACGATGGTGTACGGCGCGAGCAGCGGCTTGCCGCTCTTCACGCTCTGCACGTTCGCCAGCACCATCGGAAAGGCGGGGCCGGCGCACTTCTTGGTGCCATCGACGCCGTCGACATCGAGCCCGCCGCCGAGCACCTGGTTGAGAAAGTCCAGCCCGTAGTTGAACTCGTGGTTGCCCAGCGTGCCGGCGTCGTAGCCGGTGGCGTTCATGGCCTTGTAGACCGACAGCGGCTGCGTGCACGGAATGCGGCTCACCAGCGCCTCGTAGTCGGCCAGCGCCGTGCCCTGGATGGTGTCGCCGTTGTCGAACAGCATGGTGTTCGCGAATTCCTTGCGCGCCGCGTTGATGAGCGTGGCGGTGCGCTCGTAGCCGTACGACTTGTCTTCGGCGAGCTTGAAGTAGTCGTAGCTGCGCACGTTGAAGTGCAGGTCGGTGGTTTCCAGCAAAGCCACCGTGGCGCGCGTGCCTGCCGCCACCGGCGCGGGCGCTGGCGCGGGCGGCGTGGTGGGCGGAGGGGCCGGTGGCAGCACCACGTTGCCGCCGTCGCTGCCGCCACCGCAGGCGGTGAGCACGGCGGCAAGCACGGCGGCACAGGTGGTCATGGGCACGAGGCGCGAGTGTGGTGAACGTGGCGAGGCCGGGGATGCCGGGCGCGCCGGGGAAAGGGCCGCAGTAGCTGCATTGTTCATCGAGAGATCTCCCTGCAAATTCGAGGAAGACCAGTCTCTGAAAGCGCAGTGACAGGTTGGTGAACCCTGCCTGACGCGCGCCCGCGTGCGGCGGCTTTACGACAGGTGATTCTTTAGTGGTATTGACACGTCCGCCACCGCCGCCGCGTCGGGGCTGCGGCCCGCTTCGAGCAGCTTGCGGCTCATCATGTGGTCGACCGGCGCGTTCACCGACTCCACGCACACGAGCTGCCCGTCGACATAGTGGAACAGCGAGAACGCCTCGGGCTTGGGCCCCGGGCGGCGCACGCTGGCGAGGCCCGGCGTGCCTTCGGCCGGCATCAGGCCCGCCATCTGCAGGCGCATGCTGCCCTGGTCGGACCAGAACCATGCCACCGCGTCGTGGTCGCGTGCCGCGCCGGTCAGCGTGGCCACGGCCGTGCGTGCCTGGTCGTTGGCGTTCTGCACCGATTCCAGCCGCAGCGCGCGGGCCGCGCGGCGGTCCGGAAAGCGCGTGCAGTCGCCCACCGCGAGCACGCCGGCCGCGCTGGTCTGCATCTGCGCGTCGACCACGATGCCGTCGGCGCACTCGATGCCGGCCGCCTGCGCCAGCGCGGTCTCGGGCACGGCGCCCACGCTCAGCAGCAGCAGGTCGACCGGCTGCTTCACGCCGTTGACCTGCACCGACAGCAGCCGGTCGCCCTCGACCTCGAACGCGCCGGTCTGCGCGCCGAGCACGATGTCGATGCCCGCCGCGCGGTGCGTGGCGAGCACGTGCGCCGACAGCTCGGGCGACACGGCACGGCCCAGCAGGCGCGGCGCGCTTTCGATGACCTGCACCGACTTGCCCAGCGCCTTGGCGGTGGCCGCCACTTCGAGCCCGATGAAGCCGCCGCCGAGCACGGTGACGCGCTCGGCCGCCGCGAGGCGCGCGCGCAGGCGGTGCGCTTCCTCGACGGCGCGCAGGCTCGCGACGTTCTCCAGGCCCGGCCTCAGCTCGGGCATCTGGCGGGCACGCGTGCCGGTGGCCAGCACCAGGCGCTCCCACGGCAGTACCGCGCCTGAGCGCAGCGTGACGGTGTGCGCGTCGCGGTCGATGGACACGGCCGCGTCGCCCAGGTGCAGCGTGATGCCTGCCTCGCGGTACCAGTCGGCGGCCTTGTGCGGCTGCGTCGGCTCGTCGGCGCTCTTGAGAAATGCCTTGGACAGCGGCGGGCGGTGGTAGGGCTCGCAGGCCTCTTCGCAGACCAGGTGCACGCGCGCGCCCTGCCCCGCTTCCGCAAGGCCGGCACAGAGCTGGGCCGCGGCGTGGCCGCCGCCGATGATGACGATGGAATTCATGATGAGAGAAGCGTCTTTCGAAATCGTTGTGAGGTCGTTCATTCGCCGCGGTTGCGCATCCAGTCGGCGGTCTTGAAGAAGGAGTCGCGCAGCCGTTCGCGCAGGTCTTCGGGCACGCCCGTCTCGCCCATGGCCTGGTCCATGCAGGCCAGCCACTGGTCGCGCTCCTTGATGCCGATGGAGTGGCCGCCGATGCTCTGCGGCAAATGGCGCGCGCGCAGCATCGGGTGGCCGAAGCGCTCGGTGTAGTGCTGCGGGCCGCCGAGCCAGCCGCACAGGAACCAGAACAGGCGCTGGCGCGCGTTGTCGAGGCTGGTGCCGTGCACGGCGCGCAGCTGCGCGTAGTCGGGCTCGAGGTCCATCAAATCGTAGAAGCGCTCCACCAGCGCCTCCACCCTGGGTTCGCCGCCGATCCACTCGAAGGGCGTGCCGGCGGGCGGCTTGTCTTGAATCTGCATGGGCGGGAGTATCTCTCCGGCGCTTCTTCAGACCTGGACGAGGCCCGGAATGGCCACGTCGGGGTTCACGTCCGCCGCGTAGTCCACGCCTTCCACCGCGAAGCCGAAGAGCCGCAGAAACTCGGTCTTGTAGCTCGCGAAATCGGTCAGCGCGTACAGGTTGTCGTTGGTCACCTGCGGCCAGAGTTCCTGCACGCGCACCTGCACCTGCGGCGCCAGTTCCTTGTAGTCCGCGCGCAGGCGGCCTTCGGCGTCCAGGTGCGGCGCGCCGCCGTAGAGGCTTTGCGCATACAGGCCGTGCACCTGCTCGATGCAGCCTTCGTGCGTGCCCTGCTCCTTCATCACCTTGAACAGCAGCGACAGGTACAGCGGCATCATCGGAATGGCCGAGCTGGCCTGCGTGACCACGGCCTTCAGCACCGACACCCGCGCATCGCCGCCGGTGGCGGCCAGCTGCTCGCGGATGCCCAGCACCTTCTGGTCGAGGTCTTTCTTGGCCGCGCCGATGGAGCCGTTCCAGTAGATGTCGTGCGTGATCTGCTCGCCCAGGTAGGTGAAGGCCGTGGTCTTCGCGCCCGGGGCCAGCACGCCGGCCTGCTGCAGCGCGTCGATCCACATCTGCCAGTCTTCGCCGCCCATGACGGCCACGGTGTTGTCGATTTCTTCCTGCGTGGCGGCGTCGAGCACCGTCTCCTTCACGGTCTCGTTGTCGGTGTCGAGGCCGCGCAGGTTCACCGACTTGCCGACGGGCTTGAGCACCGAGTTGAAGACCTGGCCGGTCTTCGGGTGCGTGCGCCGCGGCGCGGCCAGGCTGTAGACCACGAGGTCGACCTGGCCGAGGTCGGCGCGGATGGTGTCGATGGTCTGCTGCTTCACCGCGTCGGAGAAACCGTCGCCGTTGATGCTCTTCGCATAGCGGCCTTCGGCGGCCGCGGCGCGGTGGAACGCGGCGGTGTTGTACCAGCCGGGCGAGCCGGGCCGGGTCTCGCTGCCGGCGCGCTCGAAGAACACGCCCAGCGTGTCGGCGCCGCACCCGAAGGCCGAGGTGATGCGCGCGGCCAGGCCGTAGCCGGTCGACGCGCCGATCACCAGCACCTTCTTCGGACCACCGGCGATGGGCGGCTGCGCCTTCACGTAGGCGATCTGCTGCGCGACGTTGGCTTCGCAGCCGGTGGGATGGGTGGTGACGCAGATGAAGCCGCGCACGCGGGGTTTGATGATCATGGAAAGCTCGCTAGTCAATGTTCGGTGAGGCGCGTTCGGTGAGGCGCCGCGAGGCGCGGCACAGGGGCTGCAAGAGCGCAGCCGGCGTGCGTTGGGCGCCGCGAATTTAACCCAGCCCGCCGGCCGCGCCTTCAGCAGCCACACAGGCGAAATGCCGTGGCGCCACCCGCCTCGCGCTCATAGCCACGCACACATGTCGATATATGAATTGACCATTTAATGATCTGCGGTTTTATTGATATGGTCTCGCCCTGCCATCTCTCAAGGAGAAGAACATGCGCTTGAACCTGATTGCCGCGGCCCTGGCCGCTTCCACCCTGCTGCTCGGCACGCTCGCGCACGCCGACCAGCTGGCCGACATCAAGAAGAAGGGCGAACTGGTCGTCGGCGTGCTCGGCACCGACGAGCCCGCGACCTTCGTCGACCCGAAGACGCGCCAGATCGTCGGCTACGAAGTCGACCTGGTGACTGCCATCGCGAAGAAGATCGGCGTGAAGCCGGTGCTCAAGCAGATCGCGGTGGCCGCGCGCATTCCCGAGCTGCAGCAGGGCCATGTGGACCTGGTGGCCGCCGGCCTCACGCACAACAAGGAGCGCGAGGCGCAGATCGACTTCTCGCTCACCACCTTCGTGACCGGCCAGAAGGCCATCGTGAAGAAGGACAGCGGCATCGGCGAGGTGTCGCAGCTCGCGGGCAAGAAGGTGCTGACCATCCGCGGCGGCACGCAGGAGCCGAACATCCGCAAGGCGGTGCCCAACGTCGAGGTCGTGACCTTCGACACCAGCCAGCAGGCCTTCCAGGCGCTGCAGCAGGGCAAGGGCGTGGGCTACGTGGACGACGAGGCCGCGCTGCTGCGCAGCTACGCCAAGCTGGGCCCGCAGAAGGCGCAGTACGTGGTGCTCAAGCAGAACCTGAGCACCGAGGCGCTGGCCATCGGCATCAAGAAGGGCGAGAGCGGCCTCAAGGCGGTGGTGGACGACACGCTGCGCGAGCTCGAGAAGTCGGGCGAGGCGCAGAAGATCTTCGTGAAGTGGTACGGCCCGACGACGGCCTCGGGCTTCGAGACGCGCGACTTCAAGCTCGATAGCGACAAGATCGACTGAGCGGGCTCCCGCCTTGCTCCTTCCCCTCCCGGGGGAAGGCCGGGATGGGGGCAAGCGGCCCTCACATGAGCGCCGCACTCCAACAAGCGCCGCCGCCCCCTGCGGGCAGTGATACTGTCGCCCCCCATGCCCCTGTTCGACTATTCCTTGCTGCTCACCGGCAAGTACCACGACATGCTGGTCGCGGGCCTGCTGCTGTCGCTGCAGCTGCTCGTGGCCGCGCTGGTGCTGGCCCTGCCGCTGGCGCTGGTGGTGGCCATGCTGCGGCTGTCGCCCTTCGCGCCGCTGCGCTGGCTCGGCTTTGCGTACGTGGAGTCGATCCGCAACATTCCGCTGCTCGCGCACATGCTGTTCTGGTACTTCGGCGCGCCCGAGCTGCTGCCCGAGGGCATCAAGCAGTGGCTCTACGCGGGCCACATCGAGGCCTACAGCGCCATCATCGCGCTGGCGCTGTACACCGCCGCGTTCATGGCCGAAGACATCCGCAGCGGCATCCGCGCGATTCCCACGGTGCAGTTCGAGGCCGGGCGCGCGATGGGCTTCAGCTACCTCGCCACCATGCGCCGCGTGGTGCTGCCGCAGGCGCTGCGCGTGACGGTGCCGCCGCTCATCTCGCAGACGCTGAGCCTGTGGAAGAACACCTCCATCGCCACCGTCATCGGCGTGGCCGAGCTGATGTACCAGGCCGGGCAAGTGGAGAGCGCGACCTTTCGCAGCTTCGAATCCTTCGCGTTCGCGAGCGCGGCCTACCTGACGGTGTCGCTGGCCATCACGGGGCTGGCGACCTGGTACCACCACCGCTTCCCCGTGCGGACGGTCTGAGGGCGGCCACACGATGCTTCAGATCATCAACGACTACTGGGTCTACTTCCTCATCGGGCAGTACCCCAACGGCCCGCTCGGCGGGCTGGTGCTCACGCTGCTGCTGGCCTCCTGCGGGCTGGTGCTGGCGCTGCCGCTGGGCATTGCGCTGGGCCTGGCACGCACGAGCCCGTGGCGCTGGCTGCGCTGGCCGGTCACGGGCTTCGTGTTCGTGGTGCGCGGCCTGCCGCTCCTGATGGTGATCTTCTGGGCCTACTTCTTCCTGCCCAGCGTCACCGGCGTGAAGACCGACCAGTTCACCACCATGCTGATCGCGCTGGTCATCTTCGATGCGGCCTACCTCGCGGAAATCGTGCGCGCCGGCATCCAGGGACTGCCGCGCGGGCAGATGGAAACGGCCCGCGCGCTGGGCCTGGGCTATGGCCGCGCGATGCGCCTCGTGGTGCTGCCGCAGGCGCTGCGCAGCATGTTGCCCTCGCTGGTGAACCAGTTCGTCTCGACCATCAAGGAGACCTCGCTGGGCTACATCATCGGGCTGGCCGAGGTGTCGTTCATCGCCACGCAGATCAACACGCAGGTGTTCACCAAGCCGGCGCAGATCTACCTGATCCTGGGTGGCACGTATTTCATTCTGTGCTTCGGCCTGTCGCGCTTCGCCTACTGGCTCGAACGCCGGCTCGCGCGCCGCGGCATTTCCACCGCCACCGCCAAGGTGCCCGCATGATCGAACTCGACAAAGTCAACAAGTGGTACGGCAGCTACCACGCCCTGGTCGACGTGACCGAAACCATCCACAAGGGCGAGGTCGTCGTGGTGTGCGGGCCCTCGGGCTCGGGCAAGTCGACGCTCATCCGCACCTTCAACCGGCTGGAGCCCATCCAGTCGGGCCGCATCGTGGTCGACGGGCAGGACATCCACGCGCCGGGGCTGGACGTGAACGCCTTTCGCTCGCGCATCGGCTTCGTCTTCCAGCAGTTCAACCTGTTCCCGCACCTCACGGTGCTGCAGAACTGCACGATGGCGCCCATGCAGTTGCGCGGCCTGTCGCGCAAGGAGGCCGACGAGCGCGCGATGGCGCTGCTGCAGCGCGTGGGGCTGTCGCACAAGGCCGACGCGTGGCCCAGCGAGCTCTCCGGCGGCCAGCAGCAGCGCGTGGCGATCGCGCGCGCGCTCGCGATGGAGCCGCCGCTGATGCTGTTCGACGAGCCCACCAGCGCGCTCGACCCCGAGATGGTCGGCGAGGTGCTGCTGGTGATGCGCGACCTCACGCGCGACGGCATGACCATGGTGTGCGTCACCCACGAGATGGGCTTCGCGCGCGAGGTGGCCGACCGCGTGCTGTTCATGGACGAAGGCAAGGTGCTGGAGCGCGCCACGCCCGACGACTTCTTCAACCGCCCGCAGCATCCGCGGGCGCAGCAGTTCCTGTCCGACATCCGATCGCCGTTCTCGCAAGACCCACGAGACCCAAGAGACCCACGAGACGCATGACCGCTTCATCCCTCCCCCTCATCGACGTGGCGCCGCTCGTTGCGGGCACAACAGCCGGGCGCGACGCCGTCGCGGCGCAGATCGGCGCCGCCTGCCGCGCGCACGGCTTCTTCTACGTGACGGGCCACGGCGTCGATGCGGCGCTGGTGCAGCGGCTCGAAGCGCTGAGCCACCGCTTCTTCGCGCTGCCCGAAGACACCAAGATGCAGTGGCGCATGGCGCTGGGCGGCCGCGCGTGGCGCGGCTACTTTCCGCTCGGCGGCGAGCTGACCTCGGGCCGGCCCGACTGGAAGGAAGGCCTCTACCTGGGCACCGAGCTGCCCGCCACGCACCCGCTGGTGCTCGCGAAGACGCCGGTGCACGGGCCGAACCTGTTTCCCGATGCGCCCGGGCTGGCGGAGTTTCGCGAGACCATCCTCGCGTACATGGCGGCGGTGACGCAGCTGGGCCACCGGCTGATGGAGGGCATTGCGCTGAGCCTGGGGCTGGACGCGAACTACTTCGCCGAACGCTACACGGCCGACCCGCTCGTTCTTTTCCGCCTGTTCAACTACCCCTCGCAGCCCGTGCCCGAGGGGCTGGACGTGCAGTGGGGCGTGGGCGAGCACACCGACTACGGGCTGCTGACGGTGCTGCATCAAGACCATATCGGCGGGCTGGCGGTGCACACGCCCAGCGGCTGGATCGACGCGCCGCCCGTTGCCGGCTCTTTCGTCTGCAACATCGGCGACATGCTCGACCGCATGACCGGCGGGCTGTACAAGTCGACGCCTCACCGCGTGAAGCGCAACATCTCGGGCCACGACCGGCTGTCTTTTCCGCTGTTCTTCGACCCGAACTTCGAGGCGCGCGTGCAACGCATCGAGGGGCTGGAGGGCGCCGCGGCGCGCGACGACAGCGCCGAGCGCTGGGACCGCGCCAACGTGCACGCCTTCAGCGGCCGCTACGGCGACTACCTGCTGGCGAAGGTCTCGAAGGTGTTTCCACAGTTGCGCGACGAAGTGCTCTGAACGGCGGGCGTTGGCACCGGTTCTTCCAGGAAGGCGTCTTCCCAGCGTTCGACCTCGGCATCGGGATCGGAGATGGGAATGAGCTTGTCGCTGCGGCAATAGAAGGTCCAGCCCTCGAACAGCACGTCGTAGTAGGTGCCGGGCAGGTAGCGCTCGCTGGGTGCCTCGTAGGGCGCCGACACCACCTCGACGATCCGCCCCACCGCACGCTCCGTGAAAGGCGACGCCTGGCAGCTGTCGACCACATGGCAGAGCGTGCCGATCTTGATCACGGCAGCCTCGCGGTCTCCGCGGGAAACCACAGCGGCAGGTGCGGCACGGCGTGGTGCAGCGACTCGAGCACATGGAACGCCCGCTCGACAATGGCCGCGGGCGGGTGCTTGAGGTCGGGCACCACGACGACGCGCATGCCGGCGGCCAGCGCGGCCTTGGCGCCGTTCTCGCTGTCTTCGAAAGCGATGCAGTCCGCCGGGGCCACCTCCAGCCGCTGCGCGGCGAGCAGGTAGAGCGCCGGGTCGGGCTTGGCCCGTGCCACTTCGTCGCCGCCCGCGAAAGCCGAGAAATGGTGCAGCAGGTCGAGGCTGCCGAGGCAAGCCTGGATCTGCCCGCGGGTGGACGACGAGGCTACCGCGCACCGGATGCCCCGGGCGCGCAAGGCGTCCAGGAACTCGGCCGCGCCGGTCTTGATGGGAAACAGCGGCTCGCCGTCCGAGCGCTCCAGCTGCAGGCGCTGGCGAACCTGGTCGATGGCGTGCAGGTATGCCTCGTCGCCGCCCAGCAGCGCCGCCAGGACGGCCTGCGATTCGGAAGTGGAGAGCCCCACGACCTGCATGTACTGGCTGTGCGAAAGCTCGATGTCGAGCGTGCGGGCGGCGTCGATCCAGGCCGCCATGATGGGGCGCTCCGAGTCGATCAGCAGCCCGTCCATGTCGAAGATGGCGGCGGCGAACATGCGGGCATCCTAATGAAAAAGGGACCTAAAGAAAAAGGGGCCTGAAGGCCCCTTTTGGATTGAAACAGAACGACAGCGGCCGCTCAGTCGCGTGCCAGCGCCCGGTTCAAACCCAGCGCGGCCAGCGTGGCGACCGCGCCCGACAGCAGGTAGACGCTTACATAAGCCAGGCCGAAGTGGGCCGACAGGCCCAGGGCGACCAGCGGGGCGAAGGCCGCGCCGACCAGCCAGGCCACGTCGGCCGTCAGGGCGGCGCCGACGTAGCGGTACTTGGGCGCGAAATTGGAAGTCACGGCGCCGGACGCCTGGCCGTACGACAGGCCCAGGATCACGAAGCCCACCAGGATGAAGATGTCCTGCCCGACACGGCCGCCGTCGAGCAGCGTGGGGGCGAAGCCGCTGAAGGCGGCAATCACCGCGGCCAGGCCGCCCAGCGTGAAACGGCGTCCGATGCGGTCGGCCAGCAGGCCCGAGGCCACGATGCCGGCGGCGCCGAGCACCGCGCCGATCATCTGCACGACCAGGAATTCGGTGACCGACTGGTCGGAGTACAGCGTGATCCACGACAGCGGGAACACGGTGATCAGGTGGAACAGCGCGTAGCTGGCCAGCGCGGCGAAGGCGCCGATCAGGATGTTGCCGCCCTGCGAGCCGACCAGTTCGGTGACGCTGGTGGGCTCCAGTTCACGCTCTTCGAGCAGGCGCGAGTAGTCGTCGGTGGCCACCAGGCGCAGGCGGGCGAACAGCGCGACCACGTTGATGGCGAAGGCCACGTAGAAGCTGTAGCGCCAGCCCCAGTCCAGGAAGTCTTCGCTGGGCAGGCTGGAGTACAGGTAGGCGAACAGCGCGCTGGCAATGAAGAAGCCGATGGGCGCGCCCAGCTGACCCAGCATGGCGTACCAGCCGCGGCGGTTGGCCGGCGCGTTCAGCGCCAGCAGCGAAGGCAGGCCGTCCCACGAGCCGCCCAGCGCCAGGCCCTGGCCGAAGCGGAACAGCGACAGCAGCACGATGGCCGTGAAGCCGATGCTCGAATAGCCGGGCAAAAACGCGATGCCGGCCGTGGAGGTGCCCAGCACGAACAGCGCCAGCGTGAGCTTGGCCTCTCGCCCAAAACGTCGCTGGATGGCCATCGAGATGACAGTTCCGAACGGACGCGCGATGAAGGCGAAGGAGAAGATCAGGAACGAATACAGCACACCCTCGAGGTGCTGCTCGAACGGGAAGAACACGGCCGGGAACACCAGCACCGAGGCAATGCCGTAGACGAAGAAGTCGAAGTATTCGGAGGCACGGCCGATGATCACGCCGACAGCGATTTCACCCGGGGCGATGTGCGAGTGGTCGTCGATCTGCCGGGCGTCGCGTTCGGGCGAGCTCGGCAGCGGATGGGCGCCTTGCGGAGTGATGCTGGACGTCGTCATTGCTTGCTGTAATTCGAATGCCACGCCGGGACGCGACACAAAAAGATCATGGAGAGCCTATAGCGTCGCACTGAAACACGTTTACCGCCATAGGACAAAACGTCCAATAGGCAAAACCCGTCTCACGGCGTAGATTGTGGGGTCATTTTGCGCCGACCTCGCACCTCTTTTCCCCACGGCATGCACATCCTAAAGAACCTTCGCCGATCACTCCTGCTGCTTCCAGTCGTCCTCCTGGCCGGCTGCAACACGGTGTTGATGAACCCCTCCGGCGACATCGCCCATCAGCAGGGACGACTCATCGTCGTCTCCACCGTGCTGATGCTGATCATCATCATCCCGGTGGTCGCCCTGACCATCCTGTTCGCGTGGCGCTACCGCCAGTCGAACAAGGAGGCGGTCTACAGCCCCGACTGGGACCACTCCACGCAGCTCGAGCTGGCGATCTGGGCGGCGCCGCTGCTCATCATCATCGCGCTCGGCGCGATCACCTGGATCAGCACCCACACGCTGGACCCGTACCAGCCGCTGCGCCGCATCGACGCCCAGCGCGCCATTCCCGCGGACACCAAGCCGCTGGTGGTCGAAGTGGTGGCACTCGACTGGAAGTGGCTCTTCATCTACCCCGAGCAGGGCATTGCCACGGTGAACGAGCTGGCCGCCCCGGTGGACCGCCCGATCGAGTTCAAGATCACGGCCTCCTCGGTGATGAACTCCTTCTTCATCCCCGCGCTGGCCGGCCAGATCTACGCCATGCCGGGCATGCAGACCAAGCTGAACGCGGTGATCAACAAGCCGGGTGAGTTCGACGGCTTCTCCGCCAACTACAGCGGCGCGGGCTTCTCGGGCATGCGCTTCAAGTTCCATGGCCTGAGCCACGGCGACTTCGACCAGTGGGTCGAGAAGGTCAAGAGCAACAAGGAAGGCGGCCTCGACCGCGCCCTGTACCAGAAGCTGGAAGCGCCCAGCGAGCGCGAGCCCGTGCGCCACTACGCCACCGTGGCACCCGACCTGTACGAAGCCATCCTGAACCGCTGCGTCGACAGCAGCAAGATGTGCATGAAGCAGATGATGGCCATCGACGCCGACGGCGGACTGGGCAAGCCCGGCGCCTTCAACGTGGCCACCATGCAAGCCTGGCAGCCCGACAACATCAATTCGCCCAAGCGCAAGTACGTCACGGCGATGTGCACCACCGAAGAATAACGATGCTCGAACACCTCGACCTCACGAAGCTGGTCTTCGGTCGCCTCTCACTGGAGGCGATTCCCCTGCACGAGCCCATCCTGCTCGCGACATTTGCCGGCGTGGTGCTGGGCGGCATCGCCGTCCTGGCCGCGCTCACCTACTTCAAGCTGTGGGGCCCGCTGTGGCGTGACTGGATCACCAGCATCGACCACAAGAAGATCGGCATCATGTACATCATCCTGGGCCTGGTGATGCTGCTGCGCGGCTTTGCCGACGCCCTGATGATGCGCGCCCAGCAGGCGATGGCCTTCGGCGACAACGCCGGCTTCCTGCCGCCGCACCACTACGACCAGGTCTTCACCGCCCACGGCGTGATCATGATCTTCTTCGTGGCGATGCCGCTGGTCACGGGCCTCATGAACTTCGTGGTGCCGCTGCAGATCGGCGCGCGCGACGTGGCATTCCCGTTCCTGAACAACTTCAGCTTCTGGATGACCACTTTCGGCGCCGGCCTCGTGATGGCGTCGCTGTTCGTGGGCGAGTTCGCCAAGACCGGCTGGCTGGCCTACCCGCCGCTCTCGGGCATCATCTTCAGCCCCGACGTGGGGGTCGACTACTACATATGGTCGTTGCAGATAGCGGGGGTGGGCACGTTGCTCTCTGGCGTGAACCTGCTCGCAACCATCGTGAAGATGCGCGCACCCGGCATGACCATGATGAAGATGCCCGTCTTCACCTGGACCGCCCTGTGCACCAACGTGCTGATCGTTGCCGCCTTCCCGGTACTGACCGCCGTGCTGGCCCTGCTGTCGCTGGACCGCTATGTCGGCACCAACTTCTTCACGAACGACATGGGCGGCAACGCCATGATGTACGTGAACCTGATCTGGATCTGGGGCCACCCCGAGGTGTACATCCTGATCCTGCCGGCCTTCGGCATCTTCTCGGAAGTGGTTTCCACCTTCTCCGGCAAGCGCCTGTTCGGCTACGCCTCGATGGTGTACGCCACGGTGGTGATCACCATCCTGTCGTACCTCGTGTGGCTGCACCACTTCTTCACCATGGGCTCCGGCGCCAGCGTGAACTCGTTCTTCGGCATCACGACGATGATCATCTCGATCCCCACGGGCGCGAAGATCTTCAACTGGCTGTTCACCATGTACCGCGGCCGCATCCGGTTCGAGCTGCCCATGATGTGGACCATCGGCTTCATGATCACCTTCGTGTTCGGCGGCATGACCGGCGTGCTGCTGGCGGTTCCCCCGGCCGACTTCGTGCTGCACAACAGCCTGTTCCTGATCGCCCACTTCCACAACGTGATCATCGGCGGCGTGCTGTTCGGCATGCTGGCGGGCATCACCTACTGGTTCCCGAAGGCCTTCGGCTACAAGCTGGACCCGTTCTGGGGCAAGTGCTCGTTCTGGTTCTGGATCGTCGGCTTCTGGACCGCCTTCATGCCGCTGTACGTGCTCGGCCTGATGGGCGTCACGCGCCGCATGAGCCACTTCCAGGACATGTCGCTGCAGATCTGGTTCCAGGTCGCCGCCTTCGGTGCCGTGCTGATCGCGCTGGGCATCGCCTCGTTCATCATCCAGCTGGTGGTGAGCTACATCCGCCGCGACTCGCTGCGCGACACCACGGGCGACCCGTGGGACGGCCGCACGCTCGAATGGTCGACCTCGTCGCCCCCGCCGGCCTACAACTTCGCGTTCACCCCGCGCATTCATGACAACGACGCCTGGTCGGACATGAAGGCCCGCGGCTACCAGCGCCCGCTGGAAGGCTTCAGCCCGATCCACATGCCCAAGAACACGGCCGCCGGCTTCATCATCGCGGCGCTCAGCGCGGTGATGGGCTTCGCCCTGATCTGGCAGATGTGGCTGCTGGCCGGCATCGGCTTCGTCGCCATGCTCGTGGCCATCATCGTCCACACCTTCAACTACAAGCGCGACTACCACATCCCCACGGATGAAGTCGTTCGTACCGAAGACGCGCGCACGCGCCTCCTGGCCGCCCATGTCTAACAGCACCGCCCTCCCCTCCTCCGCCCACACGAACACCGTGGGCAACGCCTCGAGCGTGCCCACGTTCGAGCTGTTCAACGTTCGCAACGAAGACCACCATCCGGAGAACGGGACCCTGCTGGGGTTCTGGCTCTACCTGATGAGCGACTGCCTGATCTTCGCGTGCCTGTTCGCGGTGTACGGCGTGCTGGGCCGCAGCTACGCGGCCGGCCCCTCGGGCGCCGACCTGTTCGACCTGCCGCTGGTGGCCATCAACACCTCGCTGCTGCTGCTGTCGTCCATCACGTACGGCTTCGCGATGCTGCAGATGCAGCAGCGCCGCATGGGCGGCGTGCTGGTGTGGCTGGCCATCACCGGCCTGCTGGGCGCGGGCTTCATCGGCCTGGAGCTGTACGAGTTCGCGCACCTGATCCACGAAGGCGCCGGCCCGCAGCGCAGCGCGTTCCTGTCGTCGTTCTTCGCGCTGGTGGGCACCCACGGCCTGCACGTGACCTTCGGCATCGTCTGGCTCATCGTGCTGATGTTCCAGCTGCCCAAGCACGGCTTCACCGCCGCCAACCGCCGCCGCCTGATGTGCCTGTCGATGTTCTGGCACTTTCTGGACGTGGTCTGGATCGGCGTCTTCACCTTCGTGTACCTGATGGGATCGCTGCAATGAGCGCGCATATCGACAACGCCGGCCACGGCGCACATGGCGGCCATGGCCACGACGACCACGGCCATGACGACGGCCCCGTGAGCCACAGCACCTTCAAGGGCTACATGACCGGCTTCGTGCTGGCCGTGGTCCTGACCGCCATTCCGTTCTGGCTGGTGATGGCCAAGGTGTTCGACAAGCCGAACACCACCGCCCTCGTCATCCTCGCGTTCGCGGTGGTGCAGATCGTGGTGCACATGGTGTACTTCCTGCACATGGACGCCAAGTCCGAAGGCGGCTGGAACCTGCTGGCGCTCATCTTCACCATCGTGGTCGTGGTCATCACGCTGGCCGGCTCGCTGTGGGTCATGTATCACATGAACACCAACATGATGCCGTCCATGCACGACATGAAGAACATGCCCTGATGGCGGCACCGGCAGTCCGCCAGCGTTCCTCTTCCTCGCGCACGGCGCGGGTGGTGCTGGCGGTCCTTGCCGCCGTTGCCTTCGCCGGGTTCTTCGCACTGGGAACCTGGCAGGTCGAGCGCCGCGCCTGGAAGCTCGACCTCATCGCCCGCGTCGACCAGCGCGTGCACGCCCCGGCCACCGCGGCCCCCAGGCAAGCCGAATGGCCCACCATCAGTGCGGCCAACGACGAGTACCGGCACCTTCGCGTCACCGGCACCTTCCTTCACGACAAAGAAACGCTGGTGCAGGCCAGCACCCGGCTCGGCGCCGGCTTCTGGGTGCTGACCCCGCTGAAGGCCGCCGACGGCACCGTGGTGCTGGTCAACCGGGGCTTCGTGCCGCCAGAAGCGCGTGAACGCGCGGCGCGTACCGCTCCCGAGCCCCAGGGCGAGACCACCGTGGCCGGCCTGCTGCGCCTGAGCGAGCCCAAGGGCGGCTTCCTGCGCAAGAACGACCCGGCGGCCGACCGCTGGTTCTCGCGCGACGTGCAAGCGATTGCCGCGGCGCGCGGCCTGGGCAACGTGGCGCCCTACTTCATCGACGCCGAGGCGGCACAGGCAACGCAGCCAACTGCCACTGCCGACACCCCCGCCTGGCCTGCCGGCGGCCTCACGGTCATCGCCTTTCCCAACAGCCACGCCGTGTACGCCTTCACCTGGTACGGCCTGGCGCTGATGGTGCTGGGCGCGGCCTGGTTCGTCTGGCGCGACGAGAAGCGCCGAGCGCGACAGCCGGGCGCGCCCGGGTGAGCGCTTCGGGTGCGGCGAAAATGCAGCCCATGCCGACGCCCACCCCACCCAAGATGTTCGCCACGACCGAAGCGGTCGCGGGCGAGCTGCACGCGCCCCGCGTCGGGTTCGCCAACCTGGACAACGCCACCGGCCACCAGAACATGCTGCAGCTGATCCAGCTGCGCTGGTTCGCCGTGGTCGGGCAGGTGGTCACCATCCTGCTGGTGCACTACGGTTTCGCCATCCGGCTGCCGCTGGACCACATGCTGCAGGTGCTGACCTGCCTGGCGCTGTTCAACGTGGTCAGCCTGTGGCGCTCGCGCAGCCCGCGGCGCGTGACCAACGGCGAGCTGTTCCTGGCGCTCCTGATCGACGTGGCCACGCTCACCGCGCAGCTCTACCTGAGCGGCGGGGCGACCAACCCGTTCGTCTTCCTGTTCCTGCTGCAGGTGACGCTGGGCGCGGTGCTGCTCAAGCCCTGGTCGACCTGGACCATCGTGGTCATCACCAGCCTGTGCTTTGCGCTGCTGGCGCTGTTCTCGCGCCCGCTGGCGCTGCCGCTGGACCACCACCGCGGCCTGGCGAGCCCCTACGTGCAGGGCATGCTGGTGTGCTTCGCGCTGAACGCGGCGCTGCTGGTGATCTTCATCACCCGCATCAGCCGCAACCTGCGCGCGCGCGACGCGCGGCTGGCCGACCTGCGCCAGCGCGCCTCCGAAGAAGAACACATCGTGCGCATGGGCCTGCTGGCCTCGGGCGCCGCGCACGAGCTGGGCACGCCGCTGGCCACGCTGGCCGTGATCCTGGGCGACTGGCGCCGGCTGCCGCACTTCAACTCCGACCCCGAGCTGCTCACCGAGGTGGCCGAGATGGAGCTGCAGATCCAGCGCTGCAAGAGCATCGTGAGCGGCATCCTGCTGTCGGCCGGCGAGGCGCGCGGCGAGTCGTCCGAGGAAACCACCGTCAGCACCTTCCTGGACGACCTGGTGCAGGAGTGGCGCACCACCCGCCCCATCGAGGACTTCGAGTACGACAACCGCTTTGGCCGGGACCTGCCCATGGTTTCCGACTCGGCGCTCAAGCAGATGATCTGCAACGTCCTCGACAATGCGCTGGAGGCGTCGCCGCACTGGCTGCGCCTGGAAGCGGCGCACGACGCCGACACGCTGACGATCACGGTCACGGACGCGGGCCCCGGCTTCCTGCCGGCCATCCTGAAGGAGTTCGGCAAACCCTACCAGTCGAGCAAGGGCCGCCCCGGCGGCGGCCTGGGGCTGTTCCTGGTCGTCAACGTGGCGCGCACCGTGGGTGGGCGCGTGGCGGCGCTGAACCGGCCCGAGGGCGGTGCCATCGTGAAGATCACGCTGCCGCTGGCGGCGATCGTGCTCGAGGAAGAAGAAGTGGAGGACGAGGACGTCGCCTACATCGGCGACGACGCCCTCCCGCAGGACGGAACCATCGAATCGGAAGGCCATGACAGAAACCGAAGCTGAGCGCCAGTTGCTGATCGTCGAGGACGACGACGCCTTCGCGCGCGCGCTCGGCCGCTCTTTCGAGCGCCGCGGCTACGGCGTGAAACAGGCGAGCAACCTCGCGGAGGTGGAGGCGCTGCTGGCCGCCGGCTCGCCGGGCTATGCCGTGGTCGACCTGAAGCTCAACGGCGAGGCCTCGGGCCTGGCCTGCGTGCAGATGCTGCACCAGCACAACCCGAAGATGCTGATCGTGGTGCTCACCGGCTTCGCCAGCATCGCGACCGCGGTGGAGGCCATCAAGCTGGGCGCCTGCCACTACCTGGCCAAGCCGTCGAACACGGACGACATCGAGGCCGCCTTCGGCCGCGCGGCCGGCACCACCGAGGTGGAGCTGACCAACCGCTCGACCTCGATCAAGACGCTCGAATGGGAGCGCATTCACGAAACGCTGGCCGAGACCGGCTTCAACATCTCGGAGACCGCGCGCAGGCTCGGCATGCACCGGCGTACGCTGGCGCGCAAGCTGGGCAAGCAGCAGGTCAAGTAGAAGGTCGCTCAAGCAGCTCTTCAACAGGTCGATCAAACCGGGCGCGCGCGGTGCGCTTCTTGCAAGCCCGCACGCCACATCCACCCCATTCGCAGGAGGTACCGATGACAACCCGTTCGCACACGCAAAGCCCGCCCCGCGCCGCCGTCCTGGCGGCACGCGACCAGACGGCGATGGAAGAACTCTTCAACGCGCTCAGCCACGGCCTGGGCCTGGCGCTGGCCATTGCGGCCCTGCCCATCCTGGTCTACAGCGCGGCGCACCAGGGCCAGGCCGCGGGCGTGGTCGGCGCCTGCCTGTTCGCGGGCACAGCCATCGTGCTGTACCTGATTTCCACGCTGTACCACGCGCTGCCCATGGGCCGGGCCAAGGCCTGGTTCAACCGGCTGGACCATGCGGCCATCTACCTGTTCATCGCGGGCAGCTACATGCCCTTCCTGTTCGGCGTGCTGCGCGGGCCGCTGGGCTGGACCTTGTTCGGCGCCATCTGCGCGGCGGCGGTGCTGGGTGTGAGCGCCAAGCTGTTCAACCGGCTGCAGCACCCGCTGTGGTCGACCGGCCTGTACGTGGCCATGGGCTGGATGGCGCTGATGGCGGCCGTGCCGCTGTACGAGCGCATGTCGGCGGCGGGCCTGGGCTGGCTGGTGGCCGGCGGGCTGTTCTACACGGCGGGCGCCGTGGTGTTCCTGTTCGACAACAAGGTGCGCTTCGCGCATTCGGTGTGGCACCTGTTCGTGCTGGCCGGCAGCACCTGCCACTTCTTCGCGGTGCTCTGGCATTCGCACGGCTGATTCGTCGCCGCGGGTTCAGGGGCCAACACGCCGATGCCCTCAGACAAATTCTCCGTGCAGCTGCTCAATAATGAGGCGGCAACTCGTCGCGCGGATTGCCCCCCGCGCCGTCCTGCATCGCGTTCGCGCTCTGCTCGCGCAGTTGCGTGACATGCAGGATCAGCCGGTCGATCTGCTGCTGCTGGCGGTAGATCGTCATGTTCAGCTGGTCGAGCAGGTCTTCGGCGTAGCTCGACTTGATCTCGAGCTCGGTCACGCGTTCGGCAAGGGCGTCGGGTTGGTTTTCCATGGACGCTATTGGACAGGAAGACCGACGCGTCTTTTGTGACGCCGTTTTCCGACGGCCTGCGGTTAGCAATTAGCGGTTAGGGGCTAGCGGCGCACCCTGGCCTCCAGCAGGTCGCCCATGCCGATGCGCCTGGCGAACGCGATGCGCACGCGCTCCGACACCTCGAACACCTCCGCCGCGCCGTCGCCCACGAAGTCGATCAGCGAGCGCATCGGCCGCGTGCCTGCGGGCAAGCCCACGATGCGCACGATGTCGTCGGCCACCGCCTGCGGGTCGGCGTTGGCGGGCGTCAGGGCCGACAGGCGTTCGCCGATCTGGTCCATCACGCCGTCGTAGCGGGCATAGGCGGATGCGGTTGCCGCGTCGGCCGGCTTGCCCGCGCTGGGGAAGTGATCGGTGCCCTGGGTGAAGGCGCCGGGCACGACGATGGAGGTCTCGATGCCGAAGCGCGCGATCTCGTAGGCCAGCGTCACCGCCAGCGAATCCATCGCCGCCTTGGCCGCGCCATAGGGCCCCATGAACGGCGGAAAGCCGCCCTTGGTGGTGGTGCTGCTGATCCACAGCATCAGCCCCGACTCCTGCCTGCGCAGGTACGGCAGCACCGCGCGGTTCACGCGCTGGGCGCCGAGCACGTTGGTGTCGAACACCTTCATGATGTCCTCGGGCGTGAAGGCCTCGGTGGGGCCGACCACGAGGTGGCCGGCGTTCTGCATCACCACGTCGAGGTGACCCTGCTCTCGCACGATGGTCGCGGCGGCGGCATCGGCTGATGGCTGCGAGAGCACGTCGAGCTCCAGCGGGTGCAGCTGAATGTTTTGCGTCGCGGCCAGCGCGCGCAATTCGGCGGCGCGGCCGGCGTTGCGGCCGGCGATGTCGCGCATCGACGCATAGACGACGTGGCCGGCCTGCGCCAGCGAAAGGGCCGTGAGCCTGCCGATGCCGGTGCCCGCGCCGGTGACCAGGACGATCTGTTTCTGCATGGTGTTTTCTCCGAAGCGTTCGCTCTTGAACCTGGCGGCTCAGGCCACGCCGCCGTTGGCGCGCAGGACCTGGCCGTTGACCCAGCCCGCGTCCGGGCCGGCCAGGAACGAAACCACCGAGGCGATGTCCCCGGGCTGGCCCAGGCGCTGCAGCGGCGGCATCTTGGCGAAGGCCTGCACCTGCTCGTCGGTCTTGCCGTCGAGGAACAGCGAGGTGGCGACCGGGCCTGGCGCCACGGCGTTCACGGTGATGTCGCGCCCGCGCAGTTCCTTGGCGAACACATGCGTGAAGGCCTCGACCGCGGCCTTGGTGGCGTTGTAGATCGCATAGCCCGGCATGTTCAGCGCGAGCGTGGTGCTCGAGAAGTTGACGACGCGCCCGCCGTCGTTGAGCCGCGTGGCGGCTTCGCGCAGGGTGTTGAAGGTGCCGCGCACGTTGATGTCGAAGGTCTGGTCGTACAGCGCGTCGGTGTGCTCGGCCAGCGGCACGGCCTTGAGCACGCCGGCGTTGTTGACCAGCACATCGACCTTGCCGAGCTGGGCCTCGACGGCATCGAACATGGCGCGCACCTGTTCGGCGCTGGCCACGTCGGCCTTCACGGCAATGGCCTTGGCGCCCGCGGCCTGCAGTTCGGCGACCAGGGCGTCGGCCTGTGCCGAGCTCGATGCGTAGTTGACGGCGACGGCAAAGCCGTCCTGGGCGAGCCGCTGCGCGATGGCGGCGCCGATGCCGCGCGACGCGCCGGTGACGACGGCGACGCGGGAGTTGGCGATGTGGGCGGGGGTGTTCATGGTGCGTTCCTTGGCAGGGAGTGGTGGGATGAACGAATGATCGATCGTTCCACCCGAAAGATAATCACGCCCGTATCGCCATTACTATTCCATTTACTTCAACAATGAATGCGAGCGCAGCCCGATGGACCGTTTCCAGGAAATGCAGGCCTTCGTGCGCATCGCCGAGCGCCAGAGCTTCACGCAGGCCTCCGAAGACCTGCAGATTCCGCGTGCCACCGTCACCAACCTGATCAAGCGGGTGGAGCAGCGCATCGGCACCCGGCTGCTGGAGCGCACCACCCGCACCGTGCGCCTCACGCAGGACGGCGAGGCCTACTACCGGCGCTGCGTGCGGCTGCTGGCCGACGTCGAGGAGGCCGAAGGCCTGTTCCGCGACGAGGCACCCAAGGGCCTGCTGCGCGTGAACCTGCAGGGCACGCTGGCGCGGCACTTCGTGGTGCCCGCGCTGCCGGCCTTCCTGGCGCGCCACCCCGGGCTGGAACTGCACATCGGCGAGGACGACCGGCTGGTGGATCTGGTGCGCGAGGGCGTCGACTGCGTGCTGCGCGCGGGCACGCTGCAAGACTCGTCGATGGTCGCGCGCCGCGTGGCGCTGCTGCCGCAGGTGACGGTGGCGAGCCCCGGCTACCTGGCGGCGCACGGCGAGCCCGAGGGCCTGGAGGCGCTGGCTTCGCACCGCGCCGTCGACTACATCTCCAGCGGCACGGGCAAGGCGGTGCCGCTGGAGTTCACCGTCGACGGCAAGGTGACGACCGTGCACCTGCCGGCCGCCGTGTCGGTGACCGGTGCGGACCTGTACACGGGCTGCGCCGTCGCGGGCCTGGGGCTGGTGCAGGTGCCGCGCTACCGCGTGGCGAGCGAAGTGGCGGACGGCCGGCTGAAGGTGCTGCTGCCCGGCTTCGCACCGCCGCCGATGCCGGTGTCGGTGCTGTATGCGCAGAACCGGCAGCTGTCGTCGCGCGTGCGGGTGTTCACGCAGTGGCTGCGGGATGTGTTCGAGACCGCTGAAACCTGAGGTCGGGCGCGCCCGGAGCGCCGGCGCGAGGTGACCATTGTTTGCAGTGCCTGCGCCATGGCGCACGCAAACTGCCGCGACCCGATGGACCCACCCGGAGCGCGAAGCCCATGCCCCACACCCCCCGCACCGCCAGCGCGGTATGCGATTGCAGCGACCCGGCCCAAAAGGTGGCTGTGATTCTGTACCCCAGCCTCGGCACGCCGCTGCTGCTCGCTGCGAGCCAGGAGAAATGCAGCCTGTTCATCGCCATGGCGTCGCTGGGGGTTGCCAATGCCGCGAACCGCCGCATCACGCTGGATGGACGCTCGCACATCTTCGCGATGGATGGCGACCCCGAAAAAACGGCGGCCGCGACGGTCTCGCGCCATCTGCGCCTTGTCGGCATGACGGGCCCCAAGCCCCCTGCCGACATCGGCATTGGCGAGCTCACCGGCGACGGCAAGGACTGCGCCACGGCCAAGAGCGCCATCAAGGTCTGGCGCGTCGGCCGCTTCGAAGCGGGAGCGCTCATCTACAACCAGAAAGGCGAGGTGTCCGCCACGCTCAGCCCGCAGGCTGTGAAGGCGTACGTCGAGGCGGGCTTTGCGGGTGGCTACGTCTACGAGGTCGAACTCGAGCTTGCAAAGCTGCGCGTCCAGCCCCGGGCTGACCGTTTCATGAGCTTTGCGTGGATGGTCGCGCCCACGAAGGCACAGAAGGCGAGCCTGCCGACGCTGTGCGCAGCGCCCACCGTTCACGCACAAGACCTTCTGGTCGAGTCTTTTCTGGTCTCGCAGGTCGAGAGCCCCGGCCACGCACACCAGGCCGCCAACGCCAATCACACGCGCAGGGGCCAGGAGACCTGCCTGGTCGAATACGACGTCGCGCAGACGGCGCGCAACGCACGCACGCTGGTGGCCAACGGGGCGCAGCGCCTTGCCGCATGGCACCCGGTCATTCGCCTGGGTGACGATGGCCCGCTGAAGCTCGGGCACCTCAGCGACGTTCACATCAACGTGCGGCACAACGCGCTGGCCAAGTCGCCCGCGCGCGTCATCGAAGACAGCCAGCATTCGCAGGGCCCCGTCGGTTCGCGCGTGTGCAACAGCTTCAATGCGCTGAAGGAGCTTTTCGACCGCGTCGGCGCCGGCGGCAAGCCGGACACCGCCCTGCTGCTGACCGGCGACCTGATCGACTTCAACCGCAACATCGATCCCGCGCAGGTGCCCGACGACATCGGCGGGCAGTGGAAGAAGTTCAACGTGCTGAACAACTTCAACACGCCGGGGCTCTATCCGCGCGGGCAGGACGACATGCTGGCCTTCAGCCTGGTGCGCTACGCGTACAACACCCTGAAGCTGCCCGTGTTCATGACCAGCGGCAACCACGAGGCCTACCTGCTGCCCTATGGCATCAGCCCCCGCATCAATGCCTGGGGCGCGGCCATGGGCGTGCTCGAAGACACGACCGACACGCTGGGCACGGACCGCTATGCGAAGGAGCGCGCCTTCGACCCCGTCGCGACGGTCGGGGTCGGCAGCGGTGCGCATGCCATCAGCAGGATCGGTCCGGTGGCCGACGCAGGGAGACGGGTCGTCAACGCGAACAAGAACCTGGACATCCAGGACCTCGCGCAGACCTACCGCGACTTCGACAGCGCCAGCCAATGGCACGACAACAAGGCCAACGAAGGCATCGCGGCCGACCACAACATGACCATCTACGAGGCCACGCTGGCCTACGGCCCCACCTACGCGCAGGCGCTCACGGGCAACAACTACGGCACCGCGCACTACGACTGGTTCCATGTGTTGTTCACCCCGCTCGAGGACGTGGTGGTCGCCCTGGCGGTGGAGCCCGACCGCAGCGGCCCGGCCACGCAAGTGATCGCGGCCTTGGGATGGGGCCAGGGAGAGAACTTCAAGAACCTGACGCTCAGCGGCATCGCCGTGACCGCGACCGACCGCCAGGGAACCGGCATATTGCCGCGCGCCAACCAATCGTTCAGCCTCCATCAGCTGGCCGTGCTCGACCAGGCCCGGCGCCACAAGCAGGCCAGCCCGCGTGCCAGCCTGACGGTGGCGACGCACTTCACCATCGTCAACTACGACGAGTTCGTGCCGTACTCGGCCAAGGGCGCGGAGGTTCGCTTCGTTCCGTCCAGCAGCCCCCTGGCCGCGCCGGGCCGGATGCAACCGGGCTTCAACCACGTCAACACCGGCACCTGCGAGATCAACCTCGACGCGTACTTCGCGCGCCACGTGTTCGTCGAGGGCGCGAACGCCGCGCGCGGAACCGACGCGGCAGGCACGACCAGCGCCGTCGACTGGCACTTCAGCGGCCACAGCCACCGCAGCGGCGTGTACGACGTGGCGTGGCGGCATCCGCCCCACGGCTCGCCGATGCTCGAAGTCACCCGGGCCAGGGACCCTGGCCTCCTGAAGAAGGGTGAAACGGTGAAAGCGCCTGCACGCGAGCGCACGCGCTTCATCGTCAGCAGCTGCGGCGGGCCCATCGGCAAGCAGAACCTCGAGCGCGAACTCGACGGCTGGACCTTGCGCCCGCCCGCCGGCACGCACCTGGACCCGCTGACGGGCCTCATCAGCCAGGTCAGCACCCAGCGTGCCAGCCGCAGCGCCGGCGCGCCGCTGAACGAAAAGCCGCGGCTGTGCGTCGCGCTGGACTACATGGCGGTGATGAGCCGCAACCCGGACAAGCACATCGTCGCGCCGCTGTCCTTCAAGTCGGTGGACCTGGGCGCCGGAGGCGGCCGCGTGCCGGTGGTGCTGAGCCGGACGATGGCGAAGCTGGATTGCATTGCGGGGGTGCGGATATGGGCGTTCGAAAAGTCTGGCGCGGGCCGTCACGCGACCAAGCGCTGGAACGCACTGACCCCGGTTTTTCACGTGAATGCGAAGAACCCTGCGCTCGAATTCACGGCCGAAGACTTGGCCGCCCTGGCGCGCGCCATCAACGCCAACGGAGGCAAAGCCATCGTGCAAGGCTTTTGCGAGGTGCTGCTCAAGCAGCCCACGGTCGGCGAGCACGACTGGAGCAAGGACATGGACTGCCTGGACCCCTGGGTGTTCCCGCTCGGCGTGCGAATGGGCGCGTCGAGCCTTGGTGTGCGCTCGTGGCACTTCTTTCGGCCAGCGCAGGAGCGCGGAGAAGTGCCGGACTGGAAGTTCCTCGCCACCCACTGCGAGAACAGAGGCTATGTGCCGGCGGCGGAAGTCATCACCGGCAAGAAGCAAGAACAACAACGGGACGCCGAGCAATGAAGCGCCGCGTCTTCACGACCGCCGCATTGCTCATCACGGCGTTCGCCGCGCCAACAACAGGGTTCGCCATGAGAAAAAACAACGTACGCACGCTCGACAAGAAATGGGCATACCTCCAGGACCCGGCCCTCCGAGCAAGGGAGACGGGCGATGCGGTTCTGGAGATCCGCGACGTCGAGGTGTCCGGCGTCAGCTTTGTCGATGCCTCATGGCGAAACATCAGGTTCGTCGATTGCGATTTCGTGGGGGCCTACGAGATCAAGGCAGACATGGAGGGCGTCGAGTTTTCGAACTGCCGATTCGCCGGGATATTCAATTTCGGGAAGCTCGTGAACGTCGACTTCCTGCGCTGCAGCGCCAGGGCCAACACCTTCGTCGTTGGCGGCGTGGCGAGCAAGGGCGTGCGCTTCGTGGACTGCAGCTTCACTGGCGTCGACCCCGACCCCAATCGCTGGGGCGGCATGGGGTCCTATGGCGAGACGGAGTTCACGCGTTGCAAGATGAAATGGACGAACGTCATCAGTGAGACGCGGCACATGATCGTCGGTTGCGACTTCGACACCGTCGACTGCAACGTCAGCAAGGACGGCGGCGGCTCCGACGTGTGGATCGAAAAATCAACGCTGCGCGGCATGTTCGACATGACGCCCGCGACGCTTCGTTCGCTCACCATCCGCGACACCGTGCTCGAAGAACTGACCCTCTCCGACGCAAAGGTCAAGGGCGACGTTCTCTTCGAGCGCGTCAAGGCGAGTTTCATCGATGCGAGCGTGGCTTCGGCTCGCAGTCTCACGGTCCGCGACAGTGAGATCCGGGGCAGCGGGCGGGATGTTTCTTTCGTCATGGCAATGGACAGCGCCCAGCAAGTCCTGCTCGAGAGAAGCAGCTTCGGCACGCCGATGACGATGAAGGTCAACCTGGGGCCGGGGCGTCCTCTGCAGGCCGATGAATGGAGTACGACACCGCTGAACGAACTGACGGTCATCCGCGATTGCAGCTTGCCGGTGGTGGACGCCTCGTGGCTTGAAACCCGGCATCTCCGTTTCGAGCGCAACACGATCGGCAGCCTGAACATTTCCCACGGCCGTATCGGCAAACTGGAACTAGTGGGGAACACCATCGCCCGCTCGGCCGATTTCACCCACACCCAGGCCAGGGAAAGCAACGTCCAGCTCTTCGCCAAAGGACAGGCCAAGCTCGAAGGCTCCAACATCAACAGGCAGGCGACTCGAATGCCGGGTGCCGTCATCAAAGGCAAATAGCCCGTATGCAACGTCGCCGATTTCTCATTGCCGGTGCAGCCGCATTCGGAACACTTTCATCATCAACGCGAGCCGGAAACACCGTGAGAAAAAAACGAAGGATCGACAGTCTCGGCAAGGCCTTTGCGTACCTGCAAGACCCCGAACTCCGCCGCAAGGAAACCGGCGACGCCTTGCTGACCATTGAAGACGCTGAAGTCCACGGCGTCCGATTCGAGGGGTTGGCGTGGCGAAACGTGCTGTTCAAGAATTGCGACTTCCTTGGCGCCTATGAAGTCAAGCTCGCATCGATGAGCGACTGCAGATTCAGCGGGTGCCGGTTCTCCGGCATCTTCGCCTGGGGCGTGCAGAAGTCGGTGCGCTTCAGCGATTGCGGCGTGGCCGGCGCTTCGCACCTGTGGGGTGCCGAAGGCAGCAGCGCGGTGGTGTACGAGCGATGCAATTTCATTGGAACCAGCGAAGACTCGAATCACTGGGGCAGCATCGGAAGCTACGGGGAAGCAGCGTTCGATGGCTGCAGAGGGAAGTGGTTCGGCGTGCTGGGGCACTCGGCACTGGTGATTCGAAACTGTGAGTTCGACTCGATGGAGTGCCCGATCGACGCGAGGGAATCGAACGGCATCGTCCCAAAAGTACAGATCATCGGGAGCAAGCTGAGGGGCAAGTTCGACTTGACTGCAAGCAACCTGCATTCGCTCGAAGTTATAGACACCGTGTTGGAAGAGCTCGATCTCACGGACGCCACCGTCAAGGAAACCATCCTCTTCGAACGCGTCAAAGGCGGCTACATCAACGCCTACGTCAAGGAAGCCGGGCGCCTCAGCGTGCGAAACAGCCAGATCTTCGGTAACGGCACAAAGGTCTTCGAGGCGTACGCCGGCGGAATCCGGGCCATCGACATCGACAACGTCGTGTTCGGCGGCGACCTCGCCACCGAACCCGTCACCATCGCCGGCGGCACGGGCCTCGACCTGGCCAACGTGCGAGCGCGCGTCAACGACAGCGTCGTCATTCAAGCGAGCAAGGTGCCGCGTTTGAACACGCACCATATCCACACTTCGCTGTTCCAGATGCAGGGCTGCACGCTGGACAGCCTGGTGCTTTCGAACAGCCGCATCGCCCGGCTGGAACTCGCCGCCAACACCATCGCCCGCTCGGTCGATTTCACCAACACCCAAGCCAGGGAAAGCAAGGTCCAGCCCTTCGCCAAAGGACAGGTCAAGCTCGAAGGTTCCAACATCAAGCCCCGCTGAAAGACGCGAGGAGCCCCTTCGACATCAACACGCAGGCGATTCCAACCCCACCGCCTGTTCCTCCCCACGCCCTTCCCGCCGCAAGAACAGAAACACCACCAGCGCCGTCAGCACCGTCACTCCCGCCAGCACGCACAGCAAGCTACCGAACGCCGCGCCGTACGCCTGCAGCAGCGCCGCGCGGTCCACATCCGGCAGCAGGGCCAATGCCTGCGACAAGTCCCCCGTCGTCATGCGTTGCGCCGCCTGTGACACTGCCTGCGGGCCCGCGGCCGAATGCCCCAGTCGCCCCGCCACCAGCGCCGTGAGCCCCGCGCCCACCAGCGCCAGCGCGATGCCCTCGCCCGCCACCCGCACGGTGTTGAAGATGCCCGACGCCATGCCCGCCCGCTCGCGCGGCACCACGCTCACGGCCAGCCCGTCCATCAGCCCCCACGGCAGGCCGATGCCCGCGCCGATGAGCAGCAGCGCACCCGCCAGTTCATGCAGCGGCGCACCGGGCGCGCAGCGGCTCAGCCACGCCAGCCCGGCCGCGCACACCAGCAGTCCCACCGCCGAGATCGCGCCCGCCGAGAACCGGTGCGCCAGCCATGCGGCCAATGTCGGCACCACCAGGATCGGCCCCGACAGCGCGAACATGAAGCTGCCCGCCTCCAGCGCGCTGCGCCCTTCCAGCCCGATGAAGCGAATCGGCAGCAGCACCAGCAACACGACAAAACCGTAGGCCGGCGCGGCGGCCAGCAGCTGCACGCCGACAAAGCGCGGAAAACGGAACAGCGACAGGTCGAGCATCGGGTGCGCCACGCGCCGCTCGATGGCGATGAAGGCCGCGCCCATCAGCGCCGCGCCGGCCAGCAAGCCCACCACCCACGGGCTGCCCCAGCCGCTTTCTGGCGCCTGCAGCACGCCCAGCGTGAGCAGGCTCAGCGCGGTGGTAAAGCTCAGGGTGCCGGGCCCGTCGAGCCCCATGGCGTTCGGGTTGCGCGACTCGCGCATGCTGGGTGCGGCAATGCACAGCGCCACGAGGCTGGCCGCGCCGGGGCTCAGCATGACGGCCTGCCAGCCGAAGCGCTCGGCCAGCCAGCCCGACAGGATGGCGCCGCACGACAGCCCCACGCCGAACGAGGTGCCGATGGCGCTGAACGCCCGCATGCGCGCCGGGCCGTCGAACACCTGCGCCAGCGCCGCCGTGCCCGCGGCGAAGGCGGCCGCCGAGCCCAGGCCCTGCAAGGCGCGCACGAGGTCGAAGGCCACGATGCCCGGCGCCAGCGTGAGCAGCGACGCGCTCAGCGCCACCACCGCCAGCCCGAGCAGGAACACGCGCTTGCGCCCGTAGGCGTCGGCCAGCGCGCCGGCGGCCATCAGCGTGGCGCCGAAGCTCAGCATGAAGGCGTTGGTCACCCAGTTGAGCTGCACCGGGCTGCCGCCGAGCGCCGAGTGCACGGCGGGCAGCACCACCGCCGGGCCGGTGAAGCTCAGCGGCATGCCCAGCGCGGCAAGGCAGACGGCGGCGAGCAGCCAGTTCCTGGAAGACGTTGACGACAGGGACGAAGACATCGAGGACATCGCGGGTGCTTTCACGCAAAAACGAAAGCACGAAGATAAAAAGGATTGAATGAAATCAAAATAGCCGCGACGATCCTCAGACTCCCAACCAAAGGTTGCCAATATGGACAGCTTCGCCGGCCTTGAATCCTTCGTGCGCGCCGCCGACCTGCTGAGCTTCGCCAAGGCCGGGCGGCTGCTGGGCATCTCGGCCTCCGCCGTGGGCAAGAACGTGGCGCGGCTCGAGCAGCAGCTCGGCGTGCGCCTGTTCAACCGCACCACGCGCCACACGCGGCTCACGCAGGAAGGCGCGCTGTTCCACGAGCGCTGCCGCCGCATCCTCGACGAGCTGGACGATGCGCGCGCCATGATGCAGGACGCCATCGCCGCACCGCGCGGCAGACTGCGCGTGAGCCTGCCGACCATCGGCTACCGCTTCCTGCTGCCGGTGCTGCCGGCCTTCAAGGCGCGCTACCCCGAGATCGAGCTCGACCTCGACTTCAACGACCGCCTGGTCGACGTGATCGCCGAGGGCGTCGACGTGGCCATCCGCAGCGGCGAGCTGGTCGACTCGCAACTGGTCGCGCGCCGGCTGGGGCCGTTCCAGTTCGTGCTGGTGGCCTCGCCGGCCTACCTGGCGCGCCAGGGCGTGCCGCAGGTGCCGGCCGACCTCGCGCGGCACGCCTGCCTGCGCTACAAGTTCGTCACCGGCGGCAAGGTCGAGGAATGGGACCTGCCCGGCCTGCCCGAGCGCCTGCCGCCCGGCCTGCTGTGCAACAACATGGAGGCGATGCTGGGCGCGGCCATCGCGGGGCTGGGCGTGGCCTACATGCCCGACTTCCTGGCGCGCGACTCGCTGGCGCGCGGCGAACTGCAGCGCGTGCTGGCCGCGCACCTTGTGCGCCAGGGGCAGTTCTCGGCGCTGTGGCCGTCGAGCCGGCAGCTTTCGCCCAAGGTGCGGGCGTTCGTCGATTTCGCGGGCGAGCACATGTTCAAGGAAACCGTCGAAGACGCTGCCACCGGCCAAATTACGAAATAAGCTCTCAAGTTTCCACCGGCCCTGCCGATAAAACGAAGATGCTGCCTCCCAACGCCTCCCCGGACCCCCAGGCGTTCGCGACCGAAAACCTCGGGCTTTCCCCGCTCATCGGCTCGCTCAGCCATGCGCTGGACCTCACCTCGGGCCAGCCCCGGGGCCACGCGGTGCGCTCCTGCTGGATCGGCATGAACATCGGCCGCCAGCTCGGGCTGGACGAGCTGGCGCTGCGCGACGTGTACTACACCGTGCTCCTGAAGGACCTGGGCTGCAGCAGCAATGCGGCGCGCATTTCCGAGCTGTACCTTACCGACGACCTGCGCTTCAAGCGCGACCTCAAGCAGGTCGGCGACAGCTGGCCGCGCATGCTGCGCTTCGTCTTCACCCACACGGGCGCCAAGGCCAGCCTGCCGGCGCGGCTGCGCAGCCTGATGAACGTGCTGCGCAACGGCCCGCAGATTGCCGACGAGCTGATGCGCACGCGCTGCACGCAGGGCGCCGCCATCGCGCGACAGCTGCGCTTCAGCGAAGCGGTGCAGCACGGCATTGCCAGCCTGCACGAGCATTGGGACGGCAGCGGCCGCCCGCAGCAGCGCCGGGGCGACGCCATTCCGCTGACCGCGCGCGTCGCGCTGCTGGCGCAGGCGGTCGACGTGCACCACACGGCGGGGCATGCGCCGCTGGCCATTCACGAGGCGCGCTCCCGCGCGGGCAGCTGGTTCGACCCGTCGCTGGTGGCCGCCTTCGACCACGTGGCGCTCGACCCGCTGTTCTGGCACCGGCTGGCATCGCCGGCGCTGGAGGCCCGCGTGTTCGCCATGGAGCCCGCCAGGGGCCGGGTCGCGGTGGACGACGACTACCTCGACGACATCGCCGAGGCCTTCGGGCAGGTGGTGGACGGCAAGAGCCCGTTCACGAGCGGCCACAGCGCGCGCGTGGCCGGCAACGTGGACGGCATTGCCCAGCACTTCGGCCTTGCGCCCGCGCGCCGGCGCTGGCTGCGCCGCGGCGCGCTGCTGCACGACGTGGGCAAGCTCGGCGTGAGCAACGCGGTGCTCGACAAGCCCGGCAAGCTCGACAGCGCCGAGTTGGCCGCCATGAAGCGGCATGCCCAGCACACCGAGGCGATCCTCTCGCGCGTGGGCGCCTTCGGCGACCTCGGGCGCGTGGCGGCGGCCCACCACGAGCGGCTCGACGGCACGGGCTACCCGCGCGGGCTGAAGGCGCCGCAGATTCCGCTGGAGACACGCATCATCACGGCCGCCGACATCTTCGACGCGCTGTGCGCCAGCCGCCCGCACCGCGCGGCGATGCCGGTGGCCCAGGCGCTCTCGGTGATGGCCGCGAGCGTGGGCACGGCGATCGACCCGGCCTGCTTCGATGCGCTGCAGCGCATCGTCGCCTGACGGGTCAGGCCGGCTCGACCACAGCCGCCGGGGCGGTTGCGGGCACCGGGGCTGCAGGCGCAGGGGCGCGTGCAGGCACCGGCGCTGCAGCGGCAGCGGCAGCGGCAGCGGCAGCCGATGCAGTGTTGTCAGCCGCTAGTCTGCTCAACGCCAGCGCCACCGTCAGCGGGTACAGCGTGCGCGCGTCGCCCTCGGCGGTGTTGCTCACGGTGGTGCCACCGGCCTCGGTCATGCAGGCCGTGCGCACCGCGTCGAGCCGGTGCGTGGGCACCATGAACGGCGAGTGCGTGGTGTAGAGGATCTGGTTGCCGAAGTCGTTCTCGAAATGCGCCAGCAGGTCGGCCTGCGAGTGGGCGTGCAGGTGCAGGCCGGGCTCGTCCAGCAGCAGCACGGCGGCTTGCACCGCGCCCTGGGTGCCGCCCTGGCGGTCGGCCTTTGTGTCGGCCCGGGTGTCCGCGAAGAACGCGATGTAGAACGCGAAGAACCACTGGAAGCCGCGGCTGCGCTCGTCGAGGTTCACTTCCACCTCGTAGGCGTCGTCGGGGTCGGACACCAGCGTGTCCAGGTGCTGGCCGTCGAGGTTGAAGCGCACCTTCAGCGGCCGGTCCTTCCACAGCCGGCGGATCTGCGCCGTCACCACCGCGCCGGCGCGGTTGACCAGCTGGTTGCGCGTGGCCAGGTCGTTCTTCTCGAGCAGCGCCTGCAGCTGGCGCGGGTCGAGCCCCGCCACCTTGCACAGCTTGCCGAAGCTGCGCTGCGCGGGCGTGCGCTGGCCCCAGCCTTCGCGGCCCAGGTACTCGGCGATGTTCTGGCGACCGGGCAGCGCGGGGTATTCGTCGACGTAGACGAAGCGCGGCAGCTGCTGCAGCACCCAGGCCTGGGCGCGGGCCAGCGCGGGCGCGTCGTTGGCGATGGCCAGGGCCATGTCCTCCAGCTCGCCCAGCATCTGCTCCTGCTTGTCGCTGAGCTCGGCGCCGGCCACGGCCAGCGCCTTGCGCAGCGCCTGCGCCGCCTGCACCGCGCCGGCGGACCAGCGGATGTAGTCGGGGCTCATGATCATCGCGGCGTCGAAGGTGTCGGCCTCCTGCTCGAGCAGGGCCTTGGCTTCTTCGGCGACCTTCTCCGCGGCGGCCTTCACGGCCGGCACGATCTTGCGCACCTTGGCCTTGATGTCGCTCACGTCCAGCGACAGCGCCGCCAGGCCTTCGAGCCCGGCCTGGCGCACCGCGGCGTAGCCCCGGCTCGCGGTGACGTGGCGCACGCCGGCCGCGCGCGGCAGCATCTCGGCGAGCACGGCCTGCTCGGCCTCGTCCAGCGCCCAGCGCGTGAACACCACCGGCGTGTCGCCCGTGCACTCGTCGAGGCGGCGGTGCCGCGGAAAGTCCTTGATGGGGCTGAGTTCGGCCAGGCCCTCGGTGGGGTTCAGGCTGTGGAGCGCGCGCAGCAGGTTCGACTTGCCGCTGTCATTTCGACCGAGGATCGCCGTGATCTGCGAGGAATGGATGAGGCCGCTGTCGTTGATCGAGCGAAAGTTGGTGATCTGGAATGACGCCAAGCGCATGCAGGGGTTTCTTTTCTGAATTGGATACGGGGTCGGGGAATGTATTGCATCCCCGGCCCCGTACAGCCCCGACCGCCGCCCCGGCGCAGAAAAAAATTACTCGGCCGCGCGCCGCAGCGTGTCCACCACCGGGCGGCGCAGCACGTCGCGCAGGCCCCACCATCCGGCGCCCAGCGCCAGCACGGCGCCGGCCAGCGCGCCGGCCACCGGCACCAGCGGAGAAGCGGTCCAGGTGAACTCGAACACATAGCGCGCCAGCGCCCAGCCGATCACCGAGGCCACGATGCTTGCCAGGAAGCCCGCGAGCAGCCCCACGCCCGCCAGCTCGGCGCGCTGCACCTGGCGCAGCAGGCTGGCGCGCGCGCCCACCGCGCGCATCACCGCGAACTCGCGCGCGCGTTCTTCGCGCGTGGCCGTCACGGCCGCGAACAGCACCACCAGCCCGGCCGCCAGCGTGAAGCCGAACAGGAACTCGACCGCGCGAATCACCTGGTCGAGCACGCGCTGCACCTGGTTGATGGTGGCGCTCATGTCCACGTTGGTCACGTTGGGGTAGCTGCGCACCAGCGCGTTGTCGAAGCCACGCGTCTCGGGCGCGCGGAAGGCGCCCATGTAGGTCACCGGCACGTCGGCCAGCGAGGCCACCGTGTACATCACGAAGAAGTTGGCGTGCAGCGAACCCCAGTCGACCTTGCGCAGCGAGGTGACGCGCGCGTCGTTCTGCATGCCGCCGATGTCGAAGCGCAGCGTGTCGCCCAGCTTCAGGCCCAGCGTTTCGGCCAGGCCCTCTTCCACGCTCACCTCGCCGGCCGCGCCGGGCGTCCACTTGCCGGCCGTGATGGCGTTGTGCTCGGGCGCCTGCACCGCGTTGCTCAGGTTGAACTCGCGGTCGACCAGGCGCTTGGCGCGGTCTTCGGCGTAGTCGTCGGGCGTTACCGGCTTGTCGTTGATGGCGACCAGGCGGCCGCGAATCATCGGGTACCAGTCGAACTTGCCCACGCCCGCGTCGCGCAGCGACTTCTGGAAGGCGTCGCTCTGGTCGGGCATGACGTTGATGACGAAGCGGTTCGGCGCGTCGGGCGGCGTGGCCTGGCGCCAGCTGGCCACCAGGTCGGTGCGCAGCAGCACCAGCAGCACCAGCGCCAGCAGGCCCACCGACAGCGCGCTGACCTGCACCACCGCGTAGGCCGGCCGCGCCGAGATCTGCCGCGTGGCCAGCACCAGCCAGCGCGGCGCGGTGGTTTCGTTCACGCTGCGGCGCAGCACCTTCACCGCCAGCCAGCTCAAGAGCGCGAACACGGCCACCGCGCCGGCGAAGCCGCCGACCGCGATCAGCCCCAGCTTGATGTCGCTGCTGGCCGCCATCAGCAAGGCCGCGAAGCCCGCCACGCCCACGCCCAGCACCGCGAGCGAGGCCGGCTTGAGCCCGCCCACGTCGCGCCGGATGACGCGCAGCGGCGGCACCTTGGCCAGCTGCAGCACCGGCGGCAGGCCGAAGGCGAACAGCAGCGTCAGCCCCATGCCCAGGCCGAAGGCCACCGGCCACAGCGTGGCGGCCGGCAGCGCCGTTTCGACCAGCCCGGCCAGCAGCAGCACGAACACGTAGTGCACCGCGAAGCCGATGGCCACGCCCAGCCCGCTGGCCACCAGGCCGATGACCGCGAACTCGAACGAATAGGCCATCGCGATGGTGCGCTGGCTCTGGCCCAGCACGCGCAGCATGGCGCAGTCGTCCAGGTGGCTGGCCGCGAAGCCGCGCGCGGCCAGCGCCACGGCCACGGCCGACAGCAGCGCCGCCAGCAGCGCCACCAGGCTCAGGAATTTCTCTGCGCGGTCGAGCGTCTGGCGCATTTCGGGGCGGCCGCCCTCGAAGGAGTCGAGCCGCACGCCGCGCAGCTCGCCCTTCTTGATGGAGGCCTCGGCCCAGTCGGTGAAGCGCTTCACCGCCAGGTCGTTGCCGGCCACCGCATAGCGGTAGCCCACGCGGCTGGCCGGCTGCACGAGCGCGGTGCGCGCCACGTCGGCCTGGTTGAGCATGACGCGCGGCGAGAAGCTCATGAAGCCCGCGCCCCGGTCGGGCTCCAGCGTGATCACGCGGCCCACGCGCAGGCCGGTGTCGCCCAGCAGCAATGTGTCGCCCACCTTCAGGCCCAGCGAGTCGAGCAGCGAGGCATCGACCCACACCTCGCCGGCCGGCGGAATGTCGCGCGTCACCGCGCCCGCGCCGTCCAGCGTGGTCGAGGTCTGCAGGCTGCCGCGCAGCGGGTAGCCGGTCGCCACCGCCTTCAGCGCCACCAGCTTGCTGGCGCCGCCTTGGGCTTCTTCGGCCCGCGCCATGGTCGGAAAGCCGTAGGTGCCCGTGCCTTCCAGGCCCAGCGATTTCGCCTGCGCCACGAAGGCCTCGGGCGTGGGGTTGTCGCTGACCACCACCGCGTCGCCGCCCAGCAGCTGGCGCGCATCGCGCTTCAGCCCGCCCTGCAGGCGGTCAGCGAAGAAGCCGACGGCCGTGAGCGCGGCCACGGCCAGCAGCACGGCAACGATCAACAGGCGCAACTCGCCGGCGCGCAGGTCGCGCCAGAGCGTGCGCCAACCCAGGCGGAGGGAGGCATTCATGGCCGCGACGATAGCCGAGAGCCCCGCACACGGCGGCATCCAAGGGTTATTGCCAAGCGATTGCAGGCCTTGGCCTACTTGATCGCACCGGGGCACTGCCGCATGATGCAAAAAACACCTTGCGGCACCCACGGGGCCTCGTCTTGCCGGCGCAGCGGGTGAACAGAACAACATTCCACTGCCTGGCCATCCTTTCCCCGAAGGAGTGTCGATGCCGAGAAGTCAGCGCCTGCCAACCCTGGGCCCCTGCCTTGCAGCGTGCCTGGCCCTGGGCCTCCTGCTGAGCGCCTGCGACCCCAAGCCAACTGCGACGGCCACTTCCACTTCCAGCCCCACGGCGAAGGCGCCCGAAGCCTCCGCGGGCCAGTCCGGCGCCAGCCCGAGCGGCATCAAGCCCGCCGACTCCGGCGACAAGGTCGACGAATCCACCGCCCACAAGGGCCCTTCCGAAGGCGGCGCGGCCGTCGGCGGCATGAGCGGGCCGAACGGGGGCGGCGCGGCAGGCGGTGCGGCGCCCGCGCCGAGCGGCGGCGACGGCACGGCGCCGAAGTAGCTGCACACCAAGAGAACAAGAGAACCCAGCCCCAGTTTCCCCACGCAAAGAAGAAGCTCCCGATGAAACACCCCACTTCAGCGATGCAGGAGGTCAGGTCATGGACATGAACCGCCGGCAATTCTTCCGCGTCAGCAGCGCGGGGCTGGTCGGCTCCAGCATCGTGGCGCTCGGCTTCTCGCCGACCGCCGCGCTGGCCGAGGCCCGCAACTTCAAGCTCGCGCGCACCACCGAGACGCGCAACACCTGCCCCTACTGCTCGGTGGGCTGCGGGCTCATCATGTACAGCCTGGGCGACAAGGCGAAGAACGTGGTGTCCGACATCCTGCACATCGAGGGCGACGCCGACCACCCCGTCAACCGCGGCACGCTGTGCCCCAAGGGCGCGGGCCTGCTCGACTTCGTGCACAGCCCCAACCGCCTGAAGTACCCCGAAGTGCGCGAGGCCGGCAGCATGGAGTGGAAGCGCATCGGCTGGGACGACGCGCTCGACCGCATCGCCAGGCTGCTCAAGGCCGACCGCGACGCCAACTTCCAGACCACCAACGCCGACGGCAAGACCGTCAACCGCTGGACCAGCTCCGGCATGCTGTGCGCGTCGGCCTCCTCCAACGAAACGGGCTACATCACCCACAAGGCATTCCGCTCGACCGGAATGCTGGTGTTCGACAACCAGGCACGCGTCTGACACGGACCCACGGTGGCCAGTCTGGCCCCGACGTTCGGCAGAGGCGCAATGACCAACCACTGGC
The DNA here is from genome assembly GCF_041355175.1 of Variovorax sp. RCC_210. Classification (NCBI taxonomy): domain Bacteria; kingdom Pseudomonadati; phylum Pseudomonadota; class Betaproteobacteria; order Burkholderiales; family Comamonadaceae; genus Variovorax; species Variovorax sp. RCC_210. Next base: position 258,543 of record NZ_JBFUPJ010000008.1, read on the forward strand.
AGGACATCCAGAACGCGGACGTCGTGCTGATCATGGGCGGCAACGCGGCGGAGGCGCACCCCTGCGGCTTCAAGTGGGTGATCGAGGCCAAGAAGCAGAACAAGGCGCGCCTGGTGGTGGTCGACCCGCGCTTCACGCGCTCGGCCGCCATGGCCGACTACTACGCGCCGGTGCGCGCGGGCTCGGACATCGCGTTTCTCGCGGGGGTCATCAACTATCTGCTGAGCAACGAGAAGATCCAGACCGAGTACGTGCGCAACTACACCAACGCGCCGTTCATCGTGGGGCCCGACTACAAGTTCGAGGACGGCATCTTCAGCGGCTACAACGCCGAGAAGCGCAACTACGACCCCAAGTCGTGGAACTACGCGCTCGACGACGCCGGCATGGCGAAGGTCGACATGACCATGCAGGACCCGCAGTGCGTGCTGCAGGTCATGAAGCGCCACTACGCGCGCTACACGCCCGAGATGGTGAGCCGCATCACGGGCACGCCGCAGGACAAGTTCCTGAAGGTGTGCGAGTACATCGCGAGCACCAGCACGTCCACGCGCACCATGACCATCATGTACGCGCTGGGCTGGACGCAGCACAGCCAGGGCTCGCAGATGATCCGCACCGGCGCCATCGTGCAGCTGCTGCTGGGCAACATCGGCGTGGCCGGCGGCGGCATGAACGCGCTGCGCGGGCACAGCAACATCCAGGGGCTGACCGACCTGGGGCTGCTGTCGAACTCGCTGCCGGGCTACATGTCGCTGGCGCGTGACAGCGAGCAGACGCTGGAGGACTACTACAAGACCCGCGCCCTGAAGCCGCTGCGCCCCAACCAGATGAGCTACTGGCAGAACTACCCGAAGTTCTTCGTCAGCATGCAGAAGTCGTGGTGGGGCGACGCGGCCACCGCGCAGAACGAGTGGGGCTTTCACTACCTGCCCAAGATCGACAAGCTCTACGACGTGCTGCAGGCCTTCGAGCTGATGAACCTGGGCAAGCTCAACGGCTACATCTGCCAGGGCTTCAACCCGGTGGGTTCGTTCCCGGACAAGAAGAAGATCGTCGACGGGCTCTCCAAGCTCAAGTTCCTGGTCACCATCGACCCGCTGGTGACCGAGACCAGCGAGTTCTGGCGCAACTTCGGCGAGTTCAACGACGTGAAGACGGCCGACATCCAGACCACGGTGTTCCGCCTGCCGTCGACCTGCTTCGCGGAAGAAGACGGCTCGCTCACCAACTCCAGCCGCTGGCTGCAGTGGCACTGGAAGGGCGCGGAGCCGCCCGGCGAGGCCAAGGGCGACATCGAGATCGTGGCGAGCCTGTTCAACCGCATGCGCCAGGCCTACATCAAGGACGGCGGCGCGTACCCCGACCCGATCGTCAAGCTGACCTGGCCCTACAAGATTCCCGACTCGCCTTCCGCGCAGGAACTGGCGATGGAATACAACGGCCGCGCGCTCACCGACCTGCTCGACGCCAAAGACCCGAGCAAGCCGCCGACCGCGAAAGCCGGCGAGCAGCTCTCGGGCTTCGGCCTGCTGCGCGACGACGGCAGCACCGCCAGCGGCTGCTGGATCTACAGCGGCGCGTGGACGCAGGCCGGCAACCAGATGGCGCGCCGGGACAACGCCGACCCGTACGGCATCGGCCAGGCGCTGAACTGGGCGTGGGCCTGGCCGGCGAACCGGCGCATCCTGTACAACGGCGCCTCCACCGACCCGACCACGGGCAAGCCCTGGATCGCCAGGCGCAAGCTGATCGCGTGGGACGGCAAGCAGTGGACCGGCTCGGACATTCCCGACATCCGCCCCGACGCCAACCCGATGGAGGCCGACGCGGTACGCCCCTTCATCATGACGGCCGAGGGCGTGGCGCGGCTCTTCGCGCCCACGGGCATGGCCGAAGGGCCGCTGCCGGAGCACTACGAGCCCTTCGAGTCGCCGCTGGTGAACAACCTGATGCACCCGAACAACGCGGTGGCGCGCGCCAACCCGGCGGCGCGCATCTTCAAGGGCGACCTCGAGCGGCTGGGCGTGCCGGCGGACTTTCCGTACGTGGCCACCAGCTACCGGCTGACCGAGCACTTCCACTACTGGACGAAGAACGTGCGCACCTCGGCCATCATCCAGCCGCAGCAGTTCGTGGAGATCGGCGAGGAGCTCGCGAAGGACAAGGGCATCGCGCACGGCGACATGGTCAAGGTGTGGAGCAAGCGCGGCCACATCAAGGCGGTGGCGGTGGTGACCAAGCGCATCGTCGGGCTGCAGGTGGACGGGCGCACGGTGCACACCGTGGGGCTGCCCAACCACTGGGGCTTCGTGGGCATCGCGAAGCCGGGGTACCTGGTGAACACGCTCACGCCGTTCGTGGGGGATGCGAACACGCAGACGCCGGAGTACAAGTCGTTCACCGTGAATATCGAGAAGGCGTGAGATGAAGCACAGCCCTCAGTTCACACATGGCATCACCCTGACTTGCTCCCTCTCCCGCGTGCGGGAGAGGGCGGGGGTGAGGGCCGGCGGCCATGGTTCGACCCGAGGCGCCTGCGAGGCCGCAGCCCTCACCCTAGCCCTCTCCCCGCAACGGGAGAGGGGACAACACGAAGACCGGAGCCGCTGATGTCCTCCCTCCAGACCCTCGACATCGCCGCCCGCTCGGCCACCACCACGCCCTCGCCCGACATCCGCCACCGGCCGCAGGTGCAGGAAGTGGCCAAGCTCATCGACGTGTCCACCTGCATCGGCTGCAAGGCCTGCCAGGTCGCGTGCATGCAATGGAACGACCTGCGCGACGAGGTCGGCACCAACCACGGCACCTACGACAACCCGGTCGACCTCACGCCTTCGTCATGGACGGTGATGAAGTTCTCCGAGGTCGAGCCCGAGGCCGGCAAGCTCGAGTGGCTCATCCGCAAGGACGGCTGCATGCACTGCGACGACCCCGGCTGCCTGAAGTCGTGCCCCTCGCCGGGTGCCATCGTCAAGTACGCCAACGGCATCGTCGACTTCATCAGCGAGCATTGCGTGGGCTGCGGCAACTGCGTCACCGGCTGCCCCTTCGACGTGCCGCGCATCAGCAAGGCCGACAACAAGGCCTACAAGTGCTCGCTGTGCTCCGACCGCGTGGGCGTGGGCCTGGAGCCGGCCTGCGTCAAGGCCTGCCCGACCGGCGCGCTGCACTTCGGCACCAAGGAAGACATGCACGAGTACGCCTCGGAGCGCATCGTCGACCTGAAGGACCGCGGCTTCGCCAACGCCGGCGTGTACGACCCGGCCGGCGTGGGCGGCACCCACGTGATGTACGTGCTGCAGCACGCCGACCGCCCGGGCCTGTACGCCGGCCTGCCCAAGGACCCGCGCATCAGCCCGCTGGTGTCGCTGTGGAAGGGCGTGGCCAAGCCGCTGGCCATGGTCGCGATGATCGGCGCGGTGGTCGGCAGCTTCTTCCACTACATGAAGGCCGGCCCCATCGAGCCGAAGGAAGACCACCCCGACGCCGACCGCGACGGCCGGCCCGACGACGTGATGGTGATCGAGGCACCGCCGCCGGTGCGCCCGGGGGAGCCCCCGCCCCCTTGGGCCACGACGCCCGCGACGCCCGTGACAGCGCCGCCGCCCCCACTGCCCCGTGCATGAGGAGAACGCGATGACCCGCTACTACCTTCGCCGCTACCGCGACGCCACGCGCATGAACCACTGGTTCGTCGCCATCATGTTCTTCGCGGCCGCGCTCTCGGGGCTGGCCTTCTTCCACCCCGCGCTGTTCTTCCTGAGCACGCTGTTCGGCGGCGGGCCGTGGACGCGCATCCTGCACCCGTTCATGGGCCTCCTGATGGTGTTCGGCTTCGTGTTCCTGTTCTTCACGATGTGGCGCGAGAACGTGTTCGACAAGGTCGACGGCGAGTGGATCGCCAACGCGCCGCGCATGCTCAAGGGCGACAAGTCGGGCATGCCGCCGGTGGGCAAGTACAACGCCGGGCAGAAGCTGGTGTTCTGGGCCTTCGGCGTGAGCCTGCTGCTGCTTTTCGCGACGGGCTTCATGTTCTGGAGCCCGTGGTTCGTGGGCTTCTTTCCCATCCTCGTGCGGCGCATCGCGGTGGTGGTGCATTCGGTCTCGGCGGTGGTGCTGATCCTGTCGGTCATCACGCACATCTACGCGGCCATCTGGGTCAAGGGCACGATGCGCGCGATGACGCGCGGCACCGTCACCGAAGGCTGGGCCAAGCTGAACCACCCGCTGTGGCACCGGAAGATGACGCGTGGTGAATAGCGCGGATCGCTGTAGAGTGACCCAATGAACAGCCCCCCCGGCTCCTCACCGCTTCGGACCACGCGCGTGCTCGATCCCGAGCAGATCGCGATGCAGGCCGGACGGCAAATGCCGTTCCTGCGCTTGCCGGTTCGCTCGCTCGTGTTCTTCGACCGGCAGCTGCGCCTGCGCCAGCTCGCGGCCTCGCACCCAATGCGCGAGTACCTCATCTTCATCGCCGACCTGGCGCACGCGCAGCACCAGGTGCTGCAGGACTACGCGGCGGTCGCGCTGCCTGCGCATGAAGCGCTCGAAGCCGCCGCCACCTTGCTGAAGCCGCCGATGCCCGCTTTCGGCTGGACGCGCGACGCGGTGTGGCTCACGGAACTGCGCCGCCTGCTGGCGCTGTTCCGCGCGCGCCTGCCCGAAGGCCCGGCGCGCGACACGCTGGAGCGCGTGATGGCGGCCGACGACGCGTGGATCGAGCAACAGGCCGACAAGCTGTCGCGCCGCCTCATGCTCGGCCTCGACCTGGCCGCGGCGCCGCTCATCGCCGCCGGGCTGCAGGCCTACTGGGCGCAGCTGGTGCTGCAGGTGGCCGAACGCGAGGGAGAGAACATCTTCGGGCGCACCGACCCCGGCACCGAGTGCCCCTGCTGCGGCTGCGTGCCGACCGTGAGCATCACGCGCATCGGCGCCGACGAGGCGGGCTTCAGGTACCTGCACTGCTCGCTGTGCAGCACCGAGTGGCACTACGTGCGCATCAAGTGCACGCACTGCGAGAGCACCAAGGGCATTCATTTCGAATCGCTGTCGCCGCAGCCCGGCGTCGAGCTGCCCGCCACCGGCGCGCGCGAAGGCGCGGTGAAGGCCGAGTGTTGCGACAGCTGCGGCCACTACCTCAAGCAGGTCGCCATGGAAAAAGACCCCGAGGTCGAGCCCGTGGCCGACGACCTGGCCAGCGTCACGCTGGACCTGCTGGTGTCCGACGCCGGCCACCAGCGCAGCGGGCACAACCTGATGCTGCTGTTCGGCGCCCCTGAAGCCGTGGAAGCTGCGGAAGACGAAAGCAACGCCATCAACGACGGCGGGGGCGGCTGATGGGCACGCCGAAAGAGTCCGTGGTCCACGGCTCGACGGCAAGGCCCCAGGATCTGCCTTCTGTCGATCAACTGCTGCGCCTCGCCGGCCCGGCGGCCTTGCTGGGCGCGCATGGCCACACGCTGGTGGTGAAAGAGGCGCGCGCCCTGCTCGACGCGCTGCGCGCGCAGGCGCTGGCAGGCACGCTGGAGGCGGCCGCGGTGCAGCACGAAGCGCTGGGCAACGCACTGGCCGCACGCGTGCAGGCCCGCCTCGCGCCGCGCATGCGCGCGGTGCTGAACCTGACCGGCACCGTCATCCACACCAACCTGGGCCGCGCCCTGCTGGCCGATGCCGCGCTGCAGCGGCTGCTGGCGGTGATGACGTCGCCGAACAACCTCGAGTACGACCTGGCCACCGGCAGCCGCGGCGACCGCGATTCGCTGGTGGAAGAGCTGCTGTGCACCATCACCGGCGCCGAGGCGGCCACGGTGGTCAACAACAACGCCGCCGCCGTGCTGCTGACCATCGCGGCGCTGGCGCGCGAGCGCGAGGTGATCGTCTCGCGCGGCGAGCTGGTCGAGATCGGCGGCGCCTTCCGCATGCCCGACGTGATGGCCAGCGCCGGCGCGCGCATGGTCGAGGTCGGCACCACCAACCGCACGCACCCGCAGGACTACGAGCGCGCCATCAACGCGAACACCGCGCTGGTGATGAAGGTGCACACCAGCAATTACGCCGTGCAGGGTTTCACCGCCGCGGTCGACGAAGCCACGCTCGCGGGCATCGCGCACGCGCGCGGCGTGCCGCTGGCCACCGACCTGGGCAGCGGCTCGCTGGTCGACCTGGCGCACTACGGCCTGCCGCGCGAGCCGCTGCCGCAGGAGATGCTCGCGGCCGGTTGCGACGTGGTCACCTTTTCGGGCGACAAGCTGCTGGGCGGTCCGCAGGCCGGACTCATCGTCGGTAGCAGGGAGGCGGTGGGCCGCATCCGCAAGTTCCCGATGAAGCGCGCGCTGCGCATGAGCAAGCTGCCGCTGGCCGCGCTGGAGGCCACGCTGTCGCTGTACCTGCGGCCAGAGCGGCTCGCGCAGGACTTGCCCACGCTGCGGCTGCTGACGCGGCCCGCCGAGGCGATCCACGAGATGGCCGAGGCGCTGCTGCCCGCGGTGCAGGCGGCCGTGTCGCCGCGCTTCACGGTGCAGGTCGTGCCGCTGCTGGGGCAGATCGGTTCGGGCTCGCTGCCGGTGGAAAGGCTGCCTTCGGCGGGCCTGGCCCTTGCGCCGGCTGGCGCGTCGAAGAAGGGCGTGGGCACTGCGCTCGACGCGCTCGCCACGGCGCTGCGCGGCCTGCCGCTGCCGGTGATCGGGCGCATCGCGGAAGACAGGTTGCTGCTCGATTTGCGATGCCTGGAAGACAGCGGGCCGTTCGTGGCGCAGTTGCCGCTGTTGAAGGAGCGGTTGTCATGAACGGCCCCCGCGTTCCTCCCTCCCCCGCTGGGGGAGGGCCGGGGTGGGGGCACGACGGCCTCCGAAAAAGCGCGGCGCCTCATCGAAGGCCTGCCCCCATCCCAGCCTTCCCCCAAAGGGGGAAGGAGCAAGACCGGACCGTGAGCGTGGCCCTTCCCCGCCTTCCTCCCTCCCCCGCTGGGGGAGGGCCGGGGTGGGGGCACGACGGTCTCCGAAAAAGCCCGACGCCTCATCGAAGGCCTACCCCCATCCCAGCCTTCCCCCAAAGGGGGAAGGAGCAAAACCGCGCGCCATGATCATCGGCACCGCAGGCCACATCGACCACGGCAAGACCACGCTCGTGCGCGCGCTCACCGGCGTGGACACCGATCGCCTGCCCGAGGAAAAACGCCGCGGCATTTCCATCGAACTGGGCTACGCCTACCTGCACGCGCCCGACGGCGTGTCGCTCGGCTTCGTCGACGTGCCCGGCCACGAGCGCCTGCTGCACACCATGCTGGCGGGCGCCACGGGCATCGACCACGCCCTGCTGGTGGTCGCTGCCGACGACGGCGTGATGCCGCAGACGCGCGAGCACCTGGCGGTGGTTTCGCTGCTCGGTGTGCGCGAAGCCACCGTCGCCATCACCAAGATCGACCGCATCGACGCCGGCCTTCGCGACCGGAGGCTTGCCGAGGTGCGTGCCGACGTCGCGGCCCTGCTCGCACCCACGGCCCTGTCGCAGACGCCGATGCTCGCGGTGTCGGCCACGATGGGCGAAGGCATCGAGGCGCTGCGCGAGCGGCTGCTCGACGTGGCGCGCGGCGAGCGCACGCACGAAGACGCGCTCGCATTCCGGCTGGCGGTCGACCGCAGCTTCACGCTCTCGGGCGTGGGCACCGTCGTCACCGGCACGGTCTTCAGCGGCAGCGCGCGCATCGGCGACGAGTTGCGCGTGGTGCCCGGCGAGCGCACGGTGCGCGTGCGCGGCATCCATGCGCAGAACCAGCAGGCCGAAGCCGCGCACGCGGGGCAACGCTGCGCGCTCGCGCTGGCCGGCGTCGCGAAAGACGAGATGCACCGCGGCGACTGGGTCTGCGCACGCGAGGTCGCGCTGTCGAGCGACCGCATCGACGTGCTGCTCACGCTGTGGCCCGGCGAGGCCAGGCCGCTTCGCTCGGGCACCGCGGTGCATGCGCACCTGGGCGCGAGCGACGTGATGGCCTCGGTCGCGCTGCTCGACCGCGACGCGCTCGCGCCCGGCGAGACCGCGCCGGCGCAACTGGTGCTGCGCGAAGCAGTGGGCGCATGGCACGGCGACCGGGGCGTGCTGCGCGACGCGTCGGCCACGCGCACGGTGGCCGGCGTGCGCGTGCTCGACCCGTTCGCGCCGGTGCGCTATCGGCGCACGCCCGAGCGGCTGCGAACCTTGGCGGCATGGGCCGTCGACGACGGTGCCGCGCGCGTGGCCGCGCTGCTGCACAGCGCACCGCTGGGCATCGACGCCGAGCGGCTGGCGCGTGCGCTGTCGCTGGCGAACGAAGCGGCGCTGCAGTGGCCCGACGACGCGGTGCGCATCGCCGACACGGCCATCGCGCAAACGCACCTGGACGCGCTGCAAGCGCAGGTCGTCGATCGGCTCGCCGACTTCCACCGCGGGTCGCCCGACGAGGTCGGCCCCGACGCGCGACGCCTGAAACGCCTGGCCGCGCCGCGCACCGGCGATGCGCTGTGGCGCCATGCGATCGACACGCTGCTCGCGCGCGGCGCGCTGGTGCGCAGCGGCACGTGGCTGCACCTGCCGGACCATGCGGCGCGCCTGAACGAGGCCGAGCAGAAGCTCGCGCAGAAGCTGTTGCCCAGGCTGGCCGACGGCGGCTTCGATCCGCCGTGGGTGCGTGACCTGGCGAAGGACTGCGCGGCGAGCGAGCAGATGGTGCGGCAGACGCTGGCCGGCCTCGCGCGCCGGGGCGAGGCTTTTCAGGTGGTGAAGGACTTGTACTATCCGCTGGCCACCGTCGAGCGGCTCGCGGCCATCGCGCGCGATGCGCTCGCGGGGCCCGAAGGCTTGCAGGCCGCGAGCTTTCGCGACGCGACGGGGCTGGGGCGCAAGCGCGCGATCCAGCTGCTGGAGTTTTTCGACCGTGTGGGGCTGACCAGGCGCGTGAAGGACACGCACCTGCTGCGGCCCGACACCTCGTTGTTCGGGGCGACGCCGTGAACGACGAACGCAGTCATGGGAGGGGATCGTCCCTGGTGGGGCGGCCGGGCTTCAAACCCGGTGGGTGGCGCCAGTCGTCGCCGGGAAGGTTCGACTCCTTCGCTCTTCCGCCGTATTTGTCTTGCTCCTTCCCCCTTTGGGGGAAGGCTGGGATGGGGGCAAGCGGCGCTGGTTCTGCCGCGGTGCTTCATCGACCGCCGCATGCCCCCACCCCTGCCCTCCCCGAGAGGGGGAGGGAGAAACACGAAGCGCTACGGAACCACGCGCAGCGCCGGCTCGCCAGCCTCTACACGCCCGATCACCGCAGCCTTCGCGAACCCTTCGTCGCGGAAGATCTTCAACACCGCATCGACCGCCTCGGGTGCGCAGCTCACCAGCAACCCGCCCGAGGTCTGCGGATCGCTCAGCAAATCCCGCGCAGTGGCGGGCAACCCGGCAGCCAGCGCGACGTCGGCGCCGTAGCCCGCCCAGTTGCGCCCCGACGCACCGGTGACGAAACCCGCCGCGGCCATCGCCACCACGTTGTCGAGCAAGGGCACCTTCGACCATTCGACGACGGCGGTGAGCCTGGCACCGCGCGCCAGTTCCAGCGTGTGCCCGGCCAGCCCGAAGCCGGTCACGTCGGTCAGCGCATGCACGCCATCGAGCGCGGACAACGCGATGCCCGGCGTGTTCAGGCGCGTCGTGTTGTCGATGAGCTGGCGGTATCCCGTCTCCGACAGCTGCTCCTTCTTCAGCGCCGCGGACAGCACGCCCACGCCCAGCGGCTTGCCCAGCACCAGCACGTCGCCGGCCCTGGCGTCGGCGTTGCGCCGCACGCGCTCGGGGTGCACCAGCCCCAGCGCGACGAGGCCGTAGATGGGCTCCACCGAATCGATGGTGTGGCCGCCCGCAATGGGGATGCCGGCCGCGCGGCACACGTCCTGTCCGCCGCGCACGATCTCGGCGATGACCTCCACCGGAAGCTGGTTGATCGGCATGGCCACCAGCGCCAGCGCCATGATCGGCCGGCCGCCCATCGCGTACACGTCGCTGATCGCGTTGGTCGCGGCGATGCGGCCGAACTCGTACGGGTCGTCCACGATGGGCATGAAGAAATCGGTGGTCGCGACCAGCGCCTGCTGGTCGTTGAGCCTGTACACGGCCGCGTCGTCGGCGGTCTCGATGCCCACCATGAGCTCGGGCGGAATCATGCCGCCCGCGTGGTTTTTCAGTATCTGCGAGAGCACGCCCGGCGCGATCTTGCAGCCGCAGCCGCCGCCATGCGAGAAACTCGTGAGGCGCAACGGCGCGAGCGGGTTCATGAGCGTTGGGTTCATCGGCCGATTATCGAAGCGCCCCTCTTTTTGACCACCCCGTCCTTTCCCATCCCCCACGTGCCGGAGGCATATCCATGAAGAAGACTCTCACCCATGCAGCGATCGCGCTGGCCCTTTCCGTCGCGAGCCTCGGCGCCCTGGCCCAGGGCGTGCTGCGCGTGTCGGCCATTCCCGACGAGGCGCCCACCGAGCTGCAGCGCAAGTTCACGCCGCTGGGCGACTACCTGAAGAAGGAGACCGGCATGGACGTGCAGTTCACGCCCGTGACCGACTACGCCGCCGTGGTCGAGGGCCTGGCCACCAACAAGATCGACCTGGCCTGGCTGGGCGGCTTCACCTACGTGCAGGCGCGCATCCGCACCAACGGCGGCGCGGTGCCCATCGTGCAGCGCGCGGAAGACGAGGTGTTCACCAGCAAGTTCATCGTGCCCATCGACAGCCCCGCCAAGACCCTGGCCGACCTGAAGGGAAAGACCTTTGCCTTCGGCGCGCCCTCGTCCACCTCGGGCAGCCTGATGCCGCGCTACTTCCTGCTGCAGGCGGGCATCAACCCCGAGAAAGACTTCAAGACCGTCGCCTTCTCGGGCGCGCACGACGCCACGGTGGCCTTCGTGGCCGCGTCGCGCGCCGAAGCCGGCGTGCTCAACGCCTCGGTGTGGGACAAGCTGGTGGAGTCCAAGAACCCCAACGCCGCCAAGGTGCGCGTGCTGGCGACCACGCCGACCTACTACGACTACAACTGGACGGTGCGCCCCGGCATGGACCCGGCGCTGCAGAAGAAGCTGACCGACGCGTTCCTCAAGCTCGACCCGGCGAACCCGGCGCACAAGGAGATCATGGCGCTGCAACGCGCGAGCAAGTTCATTCCGACGAAGTCGTCGAACTACGACGGGATCGAGACGGCGGGAAAGTCGGCTGGGTTGATCAAGTGATTCCGTGGAAGGCGGGGGGACCCTCACCCCAACCCTCTCCCGCAGGCGGGAGAGGGGGCAAGACAGGGCTTGGCTGTTTGCATGGGCGCCCTCTCCTTCTCCCACTCGCGGAAGCGGGCTGGGGTGACGGAGCAGCCTCGGGACATCGCGCGACGTGAGCTTCTCCCTGCAAGCCCTCGGCATGGTCCACCCCAACGGCCACCGCGCGCTGTCCGACGTGACCCTGTCCGCCACTGCAGGCGAACGCATCGCCGTCATCGGCCCTTCAGGCGCCGGCAAGACCACGCTGCTGCGCGTGCTCGGCGCCGCGCTGCGCCCCACCGAAGGAGAAATTCAAGCACTGGGCGTGAAGCCCTGGCAACTCAACGCCGCCGCGCTGAAGCAACTGCGCGCCCGCATCGGCACCGTGCACCAGTCGCCGCCCATCGCGCCGCGCCTGCGCGTGGTCACCGCGGTGCTCGCAGGGCGGCTCGGCGAATGGTCGACGCTGCGCGCGCTCGGCTCGCTCTTTCATCCGTCGGACATCGCCGGCGCGCACGAGGCCCTGTCGCGCCTGTCGATGGAAGACCGCCTGTTCGATCGCTGCGACCGCCTTTCGGGCGGCCAACTGCAGCGTGTCGGCATCGCGCGCGCGCTGTACCAGCGCCCCGCGCTGCTGCTGGCCGACGAGCCGGTGTCCGCGCTCGACCCCACGCTGGCCGACGCCGCCATCGCGCAGCTCGTGGCGCAAAGCGAAGCGACCGGCGCCACGCTGGTGGCGTCGCTGCATGCGGTCGACCTGGCGCTGCGCTGGTTCCCGCGCATCGTCGGCATGCGCAACGGGCAGGTGATGTTCGACCTGCCGGCCGCGCAGGTCACGCCCGCCATGCTCGACGCGCTGTATGCGAGCGAAGGCGGCCTCGCAACGCAGCAGCGGCCGGCGCCACCGGGCACCGCGACCGAAGCGGCCTTCCAGCGGCCCGATTGCGCATGAACGCCGCCGCCGCCGTCACCGCCGCCACACCGCGCGATCCGGCCGTGGCACGCCGGCTGGCCGCATGGCTCGCCGCGCTGGTCATTGCGTGGCCGATGCTGGCGCTGTCCGAATTCAAGCCGTGGGCGCTGTTCGAAGGCGGCAACCTCGCTGTCATCGGTGGCTTCCTGGCGGGCTTTTTTCCGCCGGCCGCCGCGCCCGACTTCCTGGCCCTGCTCTTCAAGGCCACGCTGGAGACACTCGCCATGGCCACGGCCGGCACCGCGCTGGCGCTGCTGATCGGCGCGCCGCTCGGCTTCGTGACCACGCGCGCGCTGTCGATCTCGCGCATCGGCCCGGGGCCGGGTCGCGTGCAGGCCGGAGTGGTGCGCCAGGCCGCGCGCTGGGTGCTGATGGTGCTACGCGCCATTCCGGAGATCGTGTGGGCGCTGCTGTTCGTGCGCGCGCTCGGGCTCGGTCCGGCGTCGGGCGTGCTGGCACTGGCCATCACCTACGGCGGCATGCTCGGCAAGGTGTATGCCGAGATCCTCGAGTCGACCGACACCCGCCCCGCGCGCGCCCTGCTCGAAGGCGGCAGCGGCCGGCTCGCAGCGTTGTGCTACGGGCTGCTGCCGAACACCGCGCAGGAGCTGGCCTCGTACACCGTGTACCGCTGGGAATGCGCCGTGCGCGCGTCGGTGGTGATGGGCTTCGTGGGCGCGGGCGGGCTGGGTCAGTTGATGGACCAGTCGATGAAGATGCTCAACGGCGGCGAGGCCAGCAGCATCCTGCTGGTGTTCCTGGCGCTGGTGCTGCTGGCCGACGTGCTGAGCAACGCGTTGCGAAGGCTGCTCGCATGAGCACGTTCCCGCCCTCCCTACCGAGTTCTCCGCCGCCCTGCTGGCGCTGCCGCATCGCGCTGCTCTTGATCGGCGCGGCCGTGGTCGCGAGCTTTGTTTACCTGGGCATCGACTACCGGGCGCTGGGCTCGGCCGAGTCGCTGCGGCTCATGGGCAAGTTCATCGCCGAGTTCTTTCCGCCGGACACGTCGCCGGAGTTCCTCGCCAAGGTCGGCCACGGCGCGCTGCAGACGCTGGCTGTCTCGGCGCTGGGCACGGTACTGGCCGCCCTCGCGGGCGCGGCGCTGGCACTGCCGGCTTCGGGGCGAGGGGGTGGGCCGGGCGGCGTGCTGCGCCATGGCGCGCGCTTTGTTCTCAACTTCTTGCGCAGCGTGCCCGAGCTCGTATGGGCCGCGCTGATGGTGCTGGCCGCGGGCATCGGCCCGTTCGCCGGCGCGCTGGCCTTGGCGCTGCACACCACCGGCGTGCTGGGCCGCCTGTTCGCCGAGGCGCTGGAGAACGCGCCGCGCGAGCCCGAGCATGCGCTGACCCTGTCGGGCGCCGGCCCGGTCGCCGCCTTCAGCTACGCCAGCCTGCCCATCGTGCTGCCGCAGTGGGTGGCCTACACCCTGTACCGCTGGGAGATGAACATCCGCATGGCCGCCGTGCTGGGCTTCGTGGGTGGCGGCGGGCTGGGGCAGCTGCTGTACTTCCACCTGTCGATCTTCCAGCAGCAGCAGGCCATGAGCGTGCTGATCGCCATGTTCGTACTCGTCACCTTCGTCGACCTGGCGAGCGCTCGCTTGCGCCGCGGCCTCGGGCCCGCGTATGCCTGACCGGCAGGCACACAATGCCCCCATGAGCCCGAACCCGCCATGAGCCATCGCCAACCCGTGCGCGTGCCCGACCGCCACGCCTTCGACACCCTGATCGACGCCCGCTCGCCGGCGGAGTTCGCGCTCGACCACATTCCCGGCGCCATCAACTGCCCCGTGCTCGACGACGAAGAGCGCCGCATCGTCGGCACCACCTACGTGCAGACCGGCGCCTTCGAGGCCCGGCGCATCGGCGGCGCCATGGTCGCGGCCAACATTGCGCGGCACCTGCGCGACACGCTGGCCGACCGGCCCGAGAAGTGGAAGCCGCTGGTGTACTGCTGGCGCGGCGGCATGCGCAGCGGCTCGATGGTGACGTGGCTGCGGCTCGTAGGGTGGGACGCGCAGCAGCTCGCGGGCGGCTACAAGAGCTTTCGCCGGCACGTGATTTCGCAGATCGACGCGCTCACGCCCCGGCTCGACCTGCGCGTGGTCTGCGGCGCCACCGGCAGCGCCAAGACACGCGTGCTGCATGCGCTGGCCGCGCGCGGGGCGCAGGTGCTCGACCTGGAAGACTTCGCGAGCCACAAGGGCTCGCTGCTGGGGTCGCTGCCGGGGGTGGCGCAGCCGTCGCAGAAGCACTTCGAGACGCGCATCGCGAGCGTGCTGGAGGCCGTCGACCTGGAACGGCCGCTGTACGTGGAGGGGGAGAGCATCCGCATCGGCAGGCTGTCGCTGCCGTTGCCGCTGGTGGCACAGATGCGCGCGGCGGCCTGCATCGAGGTGTCCGCGACGCCCGAGGCGCGGCTGGACTATCTGTTGCGCGACTACGCGTACCTGGGGGATGACCGCGAGGCGCTCGCGGAGAAGCTAGGGGCGCTGAAGGAACTGCAGGGCAAGGAGACGGTGGGGCGCTGGCAGCAGTGGGCGCGGGAGGCGAATTTGCCGCGCTTGTTTGCGGAGCTGATGGCGTTGCATTACGACCCGCATTATGAGAAGTCGCAGGAGATGCATTTCAAGGCGTGGGACCGGCGGCGCAGTGTGGCGACGACCGATCTGTCGGATCAGGGGATCGAAGCTGTGGCAGATGCGGTTTTGGGCTTGGACTGCTGAAAAAAGTGCTTGGGCGCTGGGTGAGCAATGGGCTGTCGCAATCAAGAGCGTCGCACCGCTTGGTGAATCATGTTGCTTAGCCTTAGCCACACAAACACTCAAACAATCGCGTCGGGATGGCTCAGAAAATTTTCCCGGAGCAGATCTACAAGATTCCAGACAAAGGCAATCTCAGCATTCTGTTGATTCAAAGGGTCTATTCGATAGCTCCCTTCTAGAAAATGCACGTATTGACCAGCTTCAAAAAAAATTGAAAGGCTCTCATCCTTTCCAAAGCTGTACTTGCACTTCCCGTACAAAACGAAAGTATTTCCGCTCGAGCTGCCCCCCGGGGAGACGCGACTCGCAAGCTCGATATATCTTTGTAGTCACTCGATATTGTGGCGAAGAAAATTGTCTCTAAAGTAAATATTCGAGACTTCTGTGTCTGGCTCGCACCTACTTAAATCGTCAATTCCACTCATGCCATTCTTTCATTGGTCCTCCAAAAATGCTGCGTGGCAGTGCTTGCCAACCCGGCGATGACTGCCGCGCCTACCACAGTTGCCGCGGTGCGGTGCCGATCCCTATCACGCCGCTCGCCTCCGTCGGGCTGACCTGCTTTTCATGCGATCAAGATCCATTAGCACCAAAGACCTCAACCCTGCACCACTCTGGAAAATAGCCTTCCAGGATAAAAAAATCATCTATATAAACAAGGCCCTGCCGCTCAAGCGCTCTCATGCAATCTTCTGCATTATCACTACCATAAAATGGGCCTAAGGAAATAAATTCCAACGAGTCATCGAAATTTTTTGAAAAATTAGAATCATTCATTACAGAACTCAGGTCTATTGCTTTTTTTGCAAGCACATCTCGCCTGATGACAATTCCAAAATCCTTAGACACTTTCATTTCATACCTTAGTTAGCCAGAGGATTGAGGTTGTGGCTGATCTAGCTTTGAATTGGACTACTGAAAAAATACCAGCGTGTGGGAATTTATGGATGGGTGTTCTTAGGGAATACGCGCTTGCGCCCCCCCGGTAAGCCATCATGTCTGATGTTGTGCCGCATCTTTGGTGACCCCGTTTTTAGCAAATCCATCAAACTGGAACCATAATCAACCATCTCGAAATTTTGAATAGGCTTTAAAAACAGAATCGACGAAATCCTTGTTTAATTCTTTATGAAGGCTTTCCCAGCTTAAAAGCCCGTGGCTGGCCACGAGAAGATTTAATTTTTCAGTGCTTTCAAAGCGAACCGCCATCCACAGCTCCACATTTTCATGCGGATTCGACTGAGACAGTTTGCAAAGAAACTCTTGCTGGTCGACGGGGAGCAGACTTTTATCTGCTTTTGCAAATTCAATAAAGCCAGACTCGATGTTCACGCGCAAAAATTCGACCGCAGCCTCTTTCCAAAGCGACAAGCTCTGACCAAACTGCCCTCCAAAAGCATTGGAAATCAAATCGTTAGGAGAAAAATAATCGAGGGCAGCAATGATCAAAGATTTCTGGTACTCGAGCAGAACAAGTGGAGGAATATTCATTTGCACAGCTCATGTTTTGGAAACTTGAATTTTGCCTGCTGACCTGTTGGCTGCAACCTAAATTGATCCTCTAAACGCGACAGTTTTCGTCTGATACCGCCCCCGGAACTTTATCCTGCTCATTTTTAAAGCAAGATACTCTAGAAGTCATAGACGCGCCATCTCAAGTCCCAGCTTCGTCATGTTTTTCTGCCGCGGGAAGGATGACAACTGATCTTTTTTCGCAAGCGCAATAAAAAATCAGAAATCGCAGTTCGAGTGGTTTTCCATTCGGAAATTTTGAGCCCGTCCTCTGTAATGATGGCTCTAGGACGCAGCACCTTCTCCAGCGCATGAATATCATAATTTCCCACAATATCGTTTGCAATGATCATGTTGTTCTGCAAATAGGCAGCCTCGCCCTCGATGTAGATCGACCATCCAAATATGAAATTTGTGACTTCAACAGGATACATTGTCGTCGGCAAAAAAGCTCTGCCAGTCACATCAAGCCGTGACAGTTGGTCAATCCAGTTTTCGTAATAATCGATCTTTTTCCAAAATGCCAATGGAGAAAGAAAGCTCTCGCAAAATCCATCGATATGAATTTGACCACGGGCATAAGTTTCATCGTATTGCTGTCTTTTTTCCAGCAAGCAAATTTTGAATTTATTAATTTTTAATTCTTTCTTTGAGGTCCGCTGGATATGTTCCAATTCTCTCCCCTTTCGAATTAAACATTTTCCACCCGCCGGATACGTTGTGTGCATCGACATCTGGCGTTATGTAATTCTTCCCATCGAAATACGCCTCTTGGCCGTGCGAATTAAATGGTACGCGCGAAGGCGAAATTCGCCTATCAAAGCCAAGAGAAGACGCCTGATCAGCACGTGTAATTGTCGGCAAGCGTCCGATTATTGGTTTTGGCGCAGATTTAACTGCAATGCCACTTGATACGGGAAGACCGGGTGCATATACCTTCGGGTCATACCACCGGTCTTGGCTGCCTCTGTATGCGGTAACCTGTTTTCCTTCTGCATCCTTGAAGGTATAGAGAGTGCGCCCATCAGGCGTTGTCTTGCCAGTTGCGACAGCATCTTTTGGCAGTTCACTCCAGCAATCGTTGTGAACCCAGACACCGTCCAATCCGTCCTTGCCTTTAACGAAGTAGGTGTGAAAGTCGGAAACAGTCAGGTTGTATGCCCGCAGCGGCTCCTGTGTTCTCTTAAGTCGTGAGACCTCCAGCCAGTTCCCCTCACTCCCGAGAAGTCGATACCCGACCTTCAGATTCGCTGCATCGACCCACTGCGCATGAAGGATAGGTCCGAGGTAATCGTGACCTTGGGACGCCTTCGGCAGCACAGCACCAGCTTGCGTGCCCGGCACCTGCGCAAAAACCGGATGAATGGTGTTCGAGACAATGACCTGCACCCGGCCCGCTGCATCCTTTACGCTGACGTACACCGTCTCCTTGTACGGATTGCTGTAGTGCGCCAACACGGCCTTGTAGTCCGACAGCCCCGTGGCTTCATCGCGGGCATAGACGCTGTCGCCCACCTGTACGTCCTTGATCTGCGCGTAGCCGGTTCTGGTCTTGACCAGCATGTCCCCACGGAACGAACAGGTGGCGCTGCCTGTGCGCCGATTGCTCTGCGGCTTGGGCGGGCCGACATCTTCTGGGCCTACGCCGGGGCGACCTTCGCGGCTTGCGCCTGCACCTACAGTTCCCGCTCGCATCCCTCGCGTAAGCGTAGTGACCGCCCCGCCTTCGCTCGGCAGCCCAGACAACGCAGCTTCACCAGTTTCGCCAACCGCTCTGTCGGTCAAACTGCTGCCATCTCCAGGACGTGCCAACCCGGAAGTGAACACGGTCTGCGATATGCCGAGATTGGCTGCATTGACGGCGAACCCTTCCCGCACGCTCTGACCTTCCTGCCTCAGCTGTCGCCCGGTGTTCAGCAACTGCTGAATTTGCTCGGGTGTGTTCTGGGCGAGCCCGGGATCGGTTCCAGCGTCGGCGTACGCCACATAAGCGCCGCGCACGCCCGGCACGATGCCGCTTGCATTGCGATTGGTGATGCGGTTGTACAAGTCCGATGTCTGCCCCAACGCACTGGCATTGGCCGTGTGGTCGGTATACGAAGACGTCCCGCTGGCATCGAAAAGTCTGCCCCCGCCCATATCGCTGGGCACTGCATTTCGCGCAATCTCCCGCAAGAAAGCGGCGGCCTGCGGATTGTCCGTGATGCGACTGGCCCACACGCTGTCGACTTGGCGCAAGCTTTGCTCGGTCAACTCGGTTGTGGCCTGTTCGATGCTGATGCCGCGTTGGGTTGCGTAGGCTTGGGCGTTACCCCTAATCAGCACGCCCTCTGTCGGATGCAACTGCCTGTTGTTGAACTCCGCGTTGATTCCGGCTGCTGCGCCGCCCATTCCTCCGATCCCTGCACCCAGCCCGGCGGCCAGACCTGCGCTCACTGCGCCCTTCACGCCATCCGACAAATTTTTCGTCAGGCCTTCGAGCACAGGCGCCGCAGCCGACGCCAGCGCAGCACCCGCCGCACCTTGCACATTGCCAGTGAGCCCTCCAACCAAGGTATGCGCCAGAACACGCGAGGCGCCACCCTCCTTCCAGTTGTCGTAGTTCTGCTGCTCCGCTGCAAGCGTGCTGTTGGCATTGGCCAGATCAGCAGCGGCCTGCGCCCTTTGTCCGTCGCTTGCGCCCGGGTCGTTCAAGACTTTGTTCGCCTGCTGCGCTTGTAGTTGAGCCCGCTCGTATTTGTCGATCTGCGTGCCGGCATAGTCGCCGACCGCCTTTGCCGCCTTGGGCCCGAACGCCTGCGTGATCTGCGCCTGGGCCTGTACTTCGCCCAGAAGCTGGTCGGTACTCCACTTCTTCGCCAGCGCATTCGTGCTGTCCACCCCCGTGCGCACGCTCTGGTCGCCCGCGATGCCACTGATGCCCGACTTCGTCACGCTGGCCTGCTTGCCCGACGCACTGCCCGCACCCGCACCGCCGCCCGCGCCCACGTTGAAATCCGAGCCCGCGATGGGTTGCTTGTCCTCGCCTTTGGGCTGCTGGCCCGAGACGCCCATGCCCAGACTCGCACCGCTTGCCTTGTGCGTGTCGACGTTCTGGATATCGCTGGTGCTCAGGCTGGCACTCTTGAAGGTGTTCTTCACGCCATCTACGGCCGCCTGGGTGCTCTCGATCACCGCGCCCTTCAAGCCCGCGGCGCCCTTCACGTCGACATCGAAGCCGCCATCTCCGGCCTTTATGCCCGACTGCTCCTTCACACTCGCGTAGTTGCTGCTGGCCTTGGCGCTGCTTGCGTTCACGCTCGCGCTCCACACACCGTATCCCACGCTCAACGAGCCGCCGACGCTTTGCTGCTTGCTGGTCGAGGTGCTGGTGTCTTGCAGGCTTTCGATCTTGAGGTCGCCGCCAACCTTGGCGGCGACCCGGTCGGCCTCGATCACGCCGCCACGGATCGTCATGTCGCCGCCGCTCGCAAGGTTTGCAGCCTTGCCGGCGCTCACATGGCTGTTGGTGTAGCTGGTATCGGTTCCATCCGATTTGCCTTGGCTTGCGTTCGCGCTGACGTTGAACATCAGGCCGTTGGTGCCGAAGCTCACGCCCACGCTGCCGCCGCTGCCCTTGTTGGCGCCTTGCCGCTCGCTGGTGTTCTTGGCTGCAAGAACGTCAATGCGGTTCTCCGCCACCAAACTCGCGGTGTCGCGCGCAACGATGTCGCTGCCTTGCACCACGATGTTGCTGCTCTTGCCGCCGCCCAAGGCAAGCAGGTTGACGTTCCTGCCTTCGACCCGGCTGCCTGCTGCGCTGTCGCTGGTCTCATTGCGCTTGCTGACGTTTTGGCTGCCGCCCAGGCTGATCGACAGGTTGACGCCCATCGACTCCGCCAGGTTCGCGGTGTTGGCGTTGGCCAGGGCGTCCGCGACACCCTTGGCCTCAGCGGCCATGGAGGCTGCGCCCAATGCTTGCATGCGACCGCTGCCGGTGCGTTGCACCGCCTTGGCGGTGTTGCCTATGCCTTGCACGGCGCTGGCGACGGGCGCGGTCAACGCAATAGTCAGGCCGCCGGATTGTTGCTTCTGCACGGTCTGCGTTCCGCTGGTTTCGCGAGCCTCCTGAATCTTGATGCTCTTCGCGGCAATGGTCACGTCGCCATCAGGTACGACCACATGGCTGCCGGTCTGGCTGTACTGGTTGCCGGCGATGAGCGTCGTGTTGCCGCCGATGCTGCCCACGGTGCTGGCCGCCGCGCTGGTGCTCTCGCCGCGTGTGTCGGTGCTCTCGCTGCGGCTGCCGACGGTGAAGCCGATGCCGCCCGAGCCCATGAGCCCGGACTTGGCGGTGCCCTGGTAGCGGCTCTCCGAGCGGGTGTTCCGGGCAGCCTCGATCGTGAGATCGCGCTTGGCGACGATCGCCAGGCTCTCGTCGGCAATGACCTCGCTGCCCGACACGGTGACGTTCTGGCCCGAAACCCCGACGTTGTGCCCGCCGAGCGCGCTGCCGACAGCGTTATCTTCGCGGAGGCTGTCGCGCTGTGCGTCCGTCTTGCTGGAAAGAAAGCCCTTGATCTTGCTGTCGCTCGCCAGGTCCAGGGCCACGGTGGCGCGACCAGCTTCGACGCGCACGTTGCCTTCCCGGGCCTTGAGGGTCAGATCGCCCTGGGCATTGATGGCCGAGCCGCGAATGCGGATGTCTTTCCTGGCATCGAGAGTGACGGCACCGTCACCGACGATCTGGCTGCCGATCTCCCGGCTGCTGCTCTGGCTGAGGAACCGAGCGGTGCCACGGCCCTGCTCCTGGTGCACGGCTTCCTTGACTGTCGATACGTTGATGTCGCGTTTGGCCTTCAACAGCGTTTCGCTCTCCGCACCGGCGTTCGCAAAAATGCCGCCCACCAAATTGACATCGCGCCCAGCCGAAGCCACCAGAATGCCTTTCGGGTTGCTCACATACACCCCGGCCACCCGATCGATGTTCGTCCGGTTGGCCTGCGCCCCGCCCTGTGTCTGCGTGGTCGTGCGAACGTTGATGTCGCGCCCGGCCGTCAGCACCGCCGAGTCGCCGGCCACGATGCTTCCACCGATGTTGTCGATGTCTCCGGCGGCATGGACCCTCACGTCACCGCCTGCGATGCGTCCGCCCAGGTTGTGGACGTTGTCCTTGTCGATCTTCACCATCGCGCGGCCCGCGATGGTTCCGGTGTTCACAAGATCGCCGCCTCCCCGTTCGATGACCGTGGCGTCGGCGCTCAGCAGTGCCCCGGAACCGTCAATGTCGCCCGGGCGTACGCGCACATACAACTGCGGTGCCAGCAGGTTCTGCGTGCTGCCGTCGGGCAAGGTCACCATCTGCTCCACGAGCCAGACGATGTCGCTGGTCAGTTGCGCCATCTGGGCTGCCGTCAGGGCAATGCCGGGCCGCAGCCCGTACTGCATGGCAACGGTCGCGCCGCTGTTCATCAAGGCGGTGTACTGCGCCTCGTCGTTGTGCTGACCTTCCAGGTACCGATAGCCGGTGAGCTGCGCCACCTGCTCGCGAATGAGCTTCTGCTCGTAGAAGCCGTCGCCCAGGCGCTTGAGCGTGGCGTTCGGGTCGACGCCCATGTTGGCCAGCAGGTAGTCGCTGCTCAGCCACTGGCGGTAGTTGGCGAAGCGCGGGTCGGTTTCGATGAGATACCGGCCGCCTGTATTCAAGCCGAACAGGCTGGCCCGAGGCACAGTGACATCGGGCACGCTGGTGCGAACCACCATCGGCACCGTCCGACTTCCAGCATTGCCGGTTTCGAGACCTTCGACGACCGCACCCGCACTCACCGGCCTGGCCTTGACCACGCCTTTTACATCGGAGGCGACCTCGACGATGACTCGTTGGCGCTCGCTGAAAGCGACCTTGCCTGTGCCACCTGCGGCATCACCGACGAGGGTGCTTCCAGCAGCGCCAGCGTTGTAGCCCTGGGTCGCGTTCAGATGCGACAACGGTTTGTAATCGGTGAGCCTGTAAGTCTCGACCGTCCTTGTCGCGGGAATGAACAGCGGCTTCTCCGGCCCCTTTCCGGGCAGATTGGGGTTGTAGCCAGTCCATACCGCGCTCACGCTGGTTTCCCGCTTTCCTGGCGTGGCTTGGTTGTCCACGTCGGGCGCATTGAGTTCGCCACCCGCCATCACCTGGCTGTCGCGGTTGAAAAGATGCCCGTCAAGCGTCATGTTGCCGCCGGCGACGATGCGCGCCGGTGCAGCGCTACCGACAGCGACCGCGTCTTCGGTGACTGTCGTGTTGGTGATTGCGTCCGTCCATCCTTTGCCGATCACGCTCACCGTGCCATCGGCGCCCCTGTGACGAACCAAGCGCGTGTCGACCTCGCCCCAGGTGTCTGCGGGACTCCATGATTTCGCGTCCATCGTGATGATGCTGGGCACCAACACCGTGCTGCTGTTGGTCGCCACCTTCAGATGCGTATCGACGTTGTTGATATTGCGCATGGCAATGGTCATCTTGCCCAGCGATTCGATGCTGGCGCTCTCGTTGTCGAGCGTCACACCCGTGCCCGTGGCCAGCCGCCCGGAATCCAGCGCGCCGCGAATGGACATGGCGCCAACGCTGAAAAGCAGGGCACCTTCGCGATTGCCGACGGTCTGCGCACCGATGTGAAGTGTGTCGCGCGCAGCGACGGTCGCTGCCTTGGTTGCGCCATTGAGCGTTTCAGCGCTGTTCTCGACTGCCACCGCACCGACGGAAACCGCGTTGCCGTAGATCCGCCCGGTGCCTATGTTCTTCAGGGTGCCTGCGTTGATCTGGGTCTTTCCCTTGCTGTCGATCAGACCGCGGTTGGTCAGGCTCCCACTAGCGTTGACCACGGTGTCGGTGCCTGACATTTCCGCGTTTGCGGTGTTGTCGACGTCGGCGCCGCCCACCGTGAGCCTCTGGCCGGCCATCAGCTTGCCGTTGTTCGTGAACGTGCCGGTGGTGGTGTAGCTGAGGTTTCCGTTGGCGGCGACTTCGCCGTTGTTGACGACGTCCTGCGTCAGCGCCATGCTCAGATTTTTTGCCGAGACGGCACGGCCATCGCCACTGAACGCCGCACCGTCCACCAGAAGGTGCTTGTCTGCCACCAAAGTGCCGCCGGTGTTAACGAGGTCGAGCGTCTTGGCGCCGGGCTTCGCTGCGTTGGGGTCGACCACAGCCAAGGTGCCGCTCGCGGACATCAGGCCCTTCGTGTTGTCGACACGGCCGCCGCTGCTGATTCTTGCGTCGAGTTCGGCGCGGATGGCACCCGAGGTGTTGTCCAGGCCTGCGGCGCCGATGACGACGTTCTTGCCTTCGATGCCCTGGCTCTCTCCCTGGGTTTTATTGTTGACGACGCTGCCTGCGTTGACCATGGTCCTAGCGCCGGAGCGAATCAGGCCTCGCGTATTGACGAGGCCGCCGGCATCGATGCGCAGGTCGTTCACGGCCTGCGTCCGGCCTTCGGTGTTGTCGTAGCGCGCACCGCCGGTATCGATCTCCACATTGGATTGGCCGAGCACTGTACCGGCTAGCGTATTGGTAAAAGCCTGCGTCCTGGCAGTCAGCGCATTCTTGGCGCCGATGAAGCCGGCTGTGTTGTCGACAGCCCCCACGTTTTTCAGCGCGAGGGTGTCGGCGCTGCTGATGCCGCCCTGCTGCGTGGTGTAGCCGGCCGCATGGGTGTTGACGAGCGCCTTGCCGTTCGTGTCGATGGTCATCGCGCCACCGGACTGGATCAGGCCGGTGTCGTTGTTCAGCAGGCCTGACGTCACGTCAAGCGTGGTGGTCGCCGCCAGTGTGCCCTTGAGGCTGTTGTCTAAGGTGTTGCCGCCGGCGTCGACACTCAGGATGTCGCCGAAGACCTTGCCGCCTCTATTGACGAGCCCGCCCACGGACAGCGTGGTCCTGGCTCCCGCCTGCAGGACGCCGGCATCGTTGGTGGTCTTGCCCGTGGTCGTGGCGCTCAGATTTCCCTTGACTGCCGACACGGTCCCGCTGCTGTTGTCCAGCGTAGCGGCCACCAGCGTGGTGTTCCCGTTGCCGGCCATCGTACCGCCCGAGTTGTCCGCCGCACCGGCCACCGTGATGCGCATCGCATCGGTACCGGTCTGCACGATCTGCCCTCTACGATTGCTCAAGGAGCCCGCTTCGATCGTGATGCGCTTCGCGCTCGTGCCGGACTTGGTGCCGTCTTGGTTGAAGGCCCCCGTCATGCCGACGACCAACGAGCCAGTGGCCGTGACCTGTCCATTCGTCCCGCTGTAGTTGCCGCCCGAGATGTTCAGCGTGCCTGAGCCGGCATGCTCGATTCTGCCGCCCGCATTGGTAACGGTCGCGCCGCGCAGGCTCAGGTCCTGGCCGTTGCTGGCAATGCGCGCACCATCGTTGTTCAAGGCGCCGGACGTCGCAATGGCGGAGGCACCCGTCCCCGTCTGCACGATCTCGCCATTGTTCGTATTGGCAATGTTCGACACCTTCAGGTTCAACCGAGCGGCATTGAGCTTGCCACCGTCGTTCACCAGCGTTTGGCCGGCCTGTGCGTTGGCAAGAATGCTCAATGCGCCAGGCGTCGCGATCGTCGCTCTGCTGGTCTTCACATCGCCTCTCGTCGAGGTGACGGCGATGTTCTCCGCGCTCGTCCGCTTGCCGGAGAGATCGACGCTTGCGCCCCGCAGCGTCGCGTTGCCGGCGGCAAGGTTGGTGCCGTTGGCGACCAGAGTACCGGTGGCGATAACGCGCAGATCGCCCGCGCTGCCGAGTTGTCCGTCGCTCTGCACCCCAGCGGCAAGCACACCATCGGCACTGCTTAGCACGCGCCCCGCGGCAATCGTCGTGTGACGCCTCGCCGTGATGCTGTCGTTGTTGACGAGCACATCGCCGACCACCACGTCGACATCGTTCTCGCCGCGCAGCACGCCGTTGTTGGTGAGCGTTCCCGCGTTCAGTTTCAGGTCGGTGGCTGCGTCGATCGAGCCACCGACGCCATTGACCATCATCCCAATCGCAGTGATTTGCACGCCCGCCTGCGCTGACAGTATGCTGCCCTTGGTGTTGTCAAGCGACCCTGTGTTCAACGCCACTCGCTGGTTGGAAGCCAGGGCGCCGCCGCCGTTGTTCGTGGCACCCGCGACGGAAGCCGTCAGCGCACCGTTCGCCGCGATCGTGCCTCGCGTGTTGTCCGCGTTGCCACCAACCGTAAAGCTCGCGTCGGCCGCGCTGGTCAACGCACCGCCGACGTTGAGCAGGTCACCGGTCGCCGCGATCGCCAGGGTGCCCGCATTCAGCTTGCCCCCCGTGTTGTCGAAGCGATCGACCTTCGCGCTGAAGCCGTTGCTGACCGTTATCGTGCCGCCGTGGTTGTCGAACGTCGGCTGGTTGACGGCCATGCTCGCCAGGTTGAGCGTGCCGCCGTTGTTGTTGATGTTGGCGCTGTGCAGGGTGATGGGGCCGCCTGCGTAGATCTTGCCGCCGTCGTTCCGGAGCGTGCCTGCTGCTGTGATGCTTCCTGGAGACAGGGGCAGGTACGAGGCCGTCGTGCCGGTGTTTTCCGTACCGCCGCTCGAAAAATTTGCGGCGCCGGTCGAACCCGTCGCGCCTGTACCGGCAGCGGGCGTGGTTGCGGTCATGGGTTCGAACCCGATCACGCCGCCCCGCGTGTTGCTCAGCACCGGCGAATCGATCGTGAGCGCGGCCATGCTGGTCTGGCGAATCGTCCCCCCACGATTGTCGATGTCGCCGCTGCTGGCGAGTTCGACCCGCGGCCCCTCGAGCGTTCCTGTGTTCTCCAGCCGACCTTGCACGGTCACAACGAGGCCGCCCGCACTCGCGCCGACAATGCCCGCATTGCGCACGCCCAGCCCGGCCTCGGTGCCGACGAGCGTGATCTTTTGCGCGTACATGCCGCCCAGCCCCGCCACGTCGAGCGCATACGTCGGCACAGCGCCGGTGCCGGTCAAAGGCGTGACCTGCCCGGAATCCGCCGATACCTGGTTGGCACCGGCCACCACCTTCAGCTCGCTCGCCCATATGCCCGCGTTCACCTGCACGGCGCGCGCCAGGATAGCCGCGTAGTCCGTCTTGCCGGCATCAAGCCCCGCACCGTCGATGCTGACAGTGCCGCCCCGCACCAGAAAGCTGTCGAGTCCGCCCATCGCGTTGAGTTGCGGCGTGCCGGTGGTCAGCGTGGCGCGGCTCGCGTTGATGAAGCCGCCGCCATCCACGCTGATGCCGGCCGGGTTCGCCACGATCACTTCAGCGCGCTGGCCGCCGACCTCGACGTACCCGCGCAGTTGCGTCGGGCTGTCGCTGTTGATTTCGTTGAGGATGACGCGCGCCGGTCCCTTGGCCAACCAGGCGTTGCCTTGCACGAACCCGCCGAGCTGCGTCTGCACATTGACGCGGCTGTTGTTCAGGATGGCACCGTTGCGCATCACGTCGAACTGCTGGTAGACATTGCGGCTCACGCCTGCGGCTGAAGGCGTCTGGATGTTGACGAGCGGCACGCCGTTGGGCGCCACCAGGACGGTCGGGCGCAGAGGGCCTGGCACCGATGGGTTGGAGACGATCTGGGCTTGGCCGGGCAACGCCACCAGCACACCGAAGAGCGTGGCCGAGGCCGCAATCGTCGTCGTGCCGGCGGCTTTGGAAGTGCCTTTCGAGACCCCCTTGCCAATATTGGTCGCGGTTTCGTGAACCACCATGCGCACGCCGCGCGCGGCATTGAAGATGATCCGGTGAAGGTGCTTGTTCATTGTGTCTTTCTCCCTGCGCCTTAGAAACTGAAATTGAGGTTGAACCCCGTCGTGACCCTGGCCGTGCGATACCCCTCGGGCTTGCTGACAGGCGCGCCGACGAAAACGTCGAAGTTCAAGCCCTTCCATGCGCCGCGCACGCCGATCACCGCCCCCGCCAGGTGGTTGCCCAGCAGCAACGCGACCGACCTGCCGCCCACGTGGCCGTAGTCGATGCCGGCGTAGAGCTCGGCGCCGCTCTGCCCCAGCGCCCAGCCGATGTCGTTGCGCAGCAACCAGCCGCGCTCGCCGAGCAGGCTGCTCTCGCCATCGAAGCCGCGCACGGTGTAGCGCCCGCCGATGCCGAACTGGTCCTGCGTGGTGAGCTGGGTGCGGTTCCATTGCGCGCGCCACTGAACTGCGTAGCGAAGCTTCTGTTCGCCGAGCTTGAAAGGCGCGTTGAGGCTCACGTCCGCCGTCATGAGCCGAAAGCGGCTCGTGCCTTCGTCGAAGGCCTCTTCCGGGGCGCGCCGAGCACCGAATGCGCCTGTGCCCTGCCGGAATGCGAGGCTGCCGTCCAGCGTGGCCTCGCCGATGAATTCCTTGTGGTTCAGGCTGGCCTCCCAGCCGCCGACGACGCGGTGCTGGTTGTCGATCTGGGTGTCGTCGATGAAGCTGCGCGACTCGCGCCGCAGGGCACGCACGGCCACGGTGGTCTTGCGGCGCTGGTCGCGATAGACGAGGCGCGAAAGCTTCAGCTCGGCGTTGTTGGCCTTGCCTGCATAGACGTAGTCCTGGTTCAGGCCGGCCACGGTCTGGCTGTACTGGCTGTTCGACGCGGTGAACCCGAGGAGCCAATAGCCCCAGGGCAGCGAGTAGTGAAAGGTCTGGCCTTCGGTACCGTGGCGCGGGTTGCCCAGGGCGTGCCCGTCGACGCTGTGGTTGGCGTTCAGGTAAAGAAGGTCGTTGAGCCCGAAAAGGTTGTCGACCGACACGGTGGCGCCCGCCTGGTACCTGCCGGTCGACTTCGTGCCGCTGTCGTCGGTGCTCAGCGTGCCGCGGAAGACGCGGGCTTGCACGTACTTGACGAGCAGGTCGCTGTCGCCGGGGCGGGCATCGGGTGCGGTCGATGGCTCGATCTGAATATCGGCTTCGGCCGTAGGCGCTCGCTTGAGGTTCTCCAGGCCCTGCTCGATGTCCCGCAAGTCGAGCAGGTCGCCCGGCGCGGCGGGAATGGCGCTTGCAAGCAGCGACCGATGCCCGCCGAAGCGGCTGCTGGCGTCAGGCGTTGCGCGAATGGCGGCGATGCGGCCCGGTACGAGCGTGAGCGTCAGGGTTCCGCCTGAAAGATCCTGCGGCGCGGCCAACACGCGGGTGGTCACGAAACCCTTCGCAATGAGTGCCTGCTGCAGGCGGCCCATGACGACATTGACACCCTGCGTGCCCAGGCACCGCCCGAGCGGGCTGTCGTTCGACTCGTCGCCTGCTGCAGCCTGAAGCGCCCACTCAAAGTCCGCCGAACGCTCGCCCGCCAGCACGAGGCGGTCGATGCGCGAGCAGGGTGACTCGACCTCCGGCAAGCGGGCCGGGCTGGTCTTCGGTGCACCCGGCAGGCGAGCGTCTATCGACTTCTCCTGCTGCTCGCGCAGCGCCTGCTCGCGCTCCTGCCTTCGCAGTTGCTCTACAAAAGGATCAGGAGCCGACGGATTCGCCTGTGCGATGACGCCGGACGACGTGACCAGCAACAGGCAAGCGAGATAAACGGCGCGACGCAGTTGCGGCGCGCGAGCGTGTGGACACAGGAACATGAAAATCCGGGCTGATGCAGCGAGGAATACGCTGCGGGCGCGGATTTTCAGGGGGCGTTTGGCTGCACATATGTGGCCAAAAGTGAACTAGAGAATTCGGGTGTTTTTCGTTAGATATGCAACACCGTTGCATCGCGCGGCGAGCAGAAAGCCAACAAAAGCCAACGCTCTTGTTATCAATTGCACGCGATTCGAAACGGTCGCGAAGCTTCAGCTGCCGCCGCTTCGCCCATCCGCATAAAGCACCCCACGCGGCGCCCTGCACAAGCCCCAGAACCGCAACCCGCTGAGTTCCGCCATGCGCACCCCCATCGCGGTCGGCGCCGAGATGGTCGCCATTGCAGCGACGCCCAGGCGTGCGCACTTGCGCACCAGCTCGTGGCTGCCGCGGCTGGACATCAGCACGAAGCCCGGCTCTTCAAGCCGCCCTGCCCGCGCGAGCTTGCCCAGCAGCTTGTCGAGCGCGTTGTGGCGTCCCACGTCTTCCATCAGGTCGGTGAGTTCGCCGTCGACCGTGGCCCACGCGGCGGCGTGGATCGCGCCGGCTTCGGCATTGAGCACCTGGCGCGGCGGCATCGCGGCGAACGCGCGCAGCACGGTGGCCAGGTCGATGCGTTCGATCCACGCGCGTGGCGGCACGCGCTGCGGCGCAAGGTCGAGCCCCGCGAAACTCTCGACGCCGCACACGCCGCAGCCGGTGCGGCCCGCGAGGCTGCGGCGACGGTCTTTCAGGCGCTCGAAGCTGCGGGTGGAAACTTCCAGCTGCACCTCGATGCCGGGCATGCCTTCGGGCAGGCCGGCGTCGGAGGCATCGACCACCCGCACCTCGATGCCGCGGCAATCGGCGGCGGTGTCGAGGATGCCCTCGCTGAGCGCGAAGCCCAGCGCGAAGGCCTCGAGGTCTTGCGGCGTGGCCATCATCACCGCGTGCGACACGCCGTTGAACACCAGCGCCACCGGCACCTCGGCCGCCAGCGTGTCGTCGCGCACCACGCCTTCGGGTGCGAGGCCGCGCTCGCCGAAGACATGCACGGCATGCCGCGCGAGCGACGGCAACGAATCGGGGTCTGGAGTGTCTTGCATGGCCGCGGCCATTCTCCGCTCAGCGGGGGTTTTCGTCAGCCGGCGAGGGCAAGGGCAAGGCCTGGGCGACAGTGCGCCCGGCGTCCGTCAGGTGCGCGACCCAGCGGTCGTCCAGTTGCACCACACGCACCCAGCCGGGTCCGCGCGTGCCGCCGATGGAGGCATCGCCCATCAGCGTGAGCTGGCGCATCACCACGCTCGCGCCCTGCCCCAGCCGCTTGCCCAGCCGCGGCAGCGACATGCCGCCCTCGCCAGGTGCCTCCGCCAGCGCGCGCAGGATGGCCGCGGCGAAGGCATCGGCGTCGAACGCTGCGGCACCGGTCATGCGGCGACGGCGTCCGCTTCGGCAGGCGCGGGAGCGTGCGCCGCGTGCAGCGTGAGCACCACGGGAATCGACTTGGACGTGGGCGTGCCCGCGTTTTCGGCCACCGACGACAGCGGCACCAGCGGGTTGGTCTCGGGGTAATACGCCGCGAGGTTGCCGCGCGGAATGTCGTACGCCACCAGCTTGAAGCGGTCGGCGCGCCGCTCCTGGCCGTCGCTCCACACGGTCTGGATGTCGACCCAGTCACCGTCCTTCATGCCCAGCTTGCGGATGTCTTCCTTGTGGATGAACACCACGCGGCGCTGGCCGAACACGCCGCGGTAGCGGTCGTCCATGCCGTAGATGGTGGTGTTGTACTGGTCGTGCGAGCGCGTGGTCAGCAGCGTGAAGACGATGGTGTCGCCCTTCTTCGCGAAGCGCGCGCGGGCGCGGTGCGAGTGGGTGTCCAGCGGCACGGCGTGGGTGAAGAACACGGCCTTCTTCGAGGCGGTGTTCCACACGCGTTCGCTCGCGGTGTTGCGCAGGCGGAAACCGCCGGGGTGCGCCACGCGGGTGTTGAAGTCCTTGAAGTCGTCGAACACGGCTTCGATCTTGTCGCGGATGCGCGCGTAGTCCTCCACCAGCCAGAGCCACGGCGTCTTGCTGCGCGCGCCGATGGTGGCCGCGGCCAGCCGCGCCACGATGGCGGGCTCCGACAGCAGGTGCTCCGACGCGGGCGGGTTGATGCCCATGGAGATGTGCACCATGCTCATCGAGTCTTCCACCGTCACGCCCTGCGGGCCGGCCGCCTGCATGTCGATCTCGGTGCGGCCCAGGCACGGAAGAATGATTGCCTCGCGCCCGTGAATGACATGGCTGCGGTTGAGCTTGGTGGTCACGTGCACCGTCAGGTCGCACTTCTGCAGGCCCTTCCAGGTCTGGTAGGTGTCGGGCGTGGCGGCCGCGAAGTTGCCGCCGAGCGCGAAGAACACCTTGCCCCCGCCGTCGAGCATCAGCCGGATGGCCTCGACCGTGTCCACGCCGTTCTGGCGCGGCGGCTCGAAGCCGAACACCTTCTGCAGCCGGTCGAGCAGCGCGGCCGGCGGCTTCTCCCAGATGCCCATGGTGCGGTCGCCCTGCACGTTGCTGTGGCCGCGCACCGGGCAGGCGCCCGCGCCTTCGCGGCCCATGTGGCCGCACAGCATGAGCCAGTTGCCGATCATCTGGATGGTGGCCACCGAGTGCTGGTGCTGCGTGATGCCCATGCCCCAGCACGCGATGACGCGCTTCGCGCCCAGGTACACGTCGGCGGCGGCGCGGATCTGCTCCTCGCTCAGGCCCGACTCCTGCACCAGGATGCCCCACGACTCGGCGCGCAGGTCGTCGGCCAGCGCCTCGAAGCCGGTGGTGTGGGTGGCGATGAATTCGTGGTCGAGCACGCTCGGCGCGCCGCGCGCCACGGCCGCGTCCTCGCGCTCGATGACGTGCTTCATCATCCCCTTGATGGCCGAGAAGTCGCCACCCACGCGCAGCTGGAAGTAGTGCGTGCTGATGGGCGTGGAGCCCATCGTCGCCATCTCGAGCTTGTCCTGCGGGTCGGCGAAGCGCTCCAGCCCGCGCTCGCGCAGCGGGTTGAAGCTGACGATGCGCGCGCCGCGCTTGGAGGCCGCGCGCAGCTCGCCCAGCATGCGCGGGTGGTTGGTGCCCGGGTTCTGGCCGAAGATGAAGATGGCGTCGGCCTTCTCGAAGTCTTCCAGCGTGACCGTGCCCTTGCCCACGCCCAGCTGCGGACGCATGCCGCTGCCACTGGGCTCGTGGCACATGTTCGAGCAGTCGGGAAAGTTGTTGGTGCCGTACTCGCGCACGAACAGCTGATACAGGAAAGCCGCCTCGTTGCTCGCGCGGCCCGAGGTATAGAAGATGGCCTGGTTCGGGTCGGGCAGCGCGTTCAGGTGCCCGGCGATGCGCGCGAAGGCGTCGTCCCATTCGATGGGCACGTACTTGTCGCTGGCCGCGTCGTAGGCCATGGGGTGCGTGAGGCGGCCCTGGTCCTCGAGCCAGAAGTCGCTCTGCTCGGCCAGCTGGGACACGGTGTGTTTCGCGAACAGCTCCGGGCCGGCGCGACGCGCGGTGGCCTCGGCGGCCACGGCCTTCACGCCGTTCTCGCAGAACTCGAAGGTCGACGCATGGTTGCGGTCGGGCCACGCGCAGCCCGGGCAGTCGAAGCCGTCGGGCTGGTTGGCCGACAGCAGCGTCTTCGCGCCCTTGATGGGAATGTCCTGTCGCAGCAGCGCGTTGGTCACGCTGCGCAACGCGCCCCAGCCGCCGGCGGGGCCCTTGTAAAACTCGATCTTCTGCTCGCTCATGGCGGGAGTGTTCGCCGCTGGGGGGCCGCAGTCAAATTGGATCCGCACATGCGGTGATTCAAAATGGAAATGAAGCAGCGCCCGCCGAGCAGCCGCCCGTCGCAGCTCAGTGGTAATCGTCTTCGCGCTGGTGCCTCACGGCGGCCACGACGATCGAGTCGCTTGCCTCTATTTCGAACAAGGCGACATAGCCGCTGGCGCCGAAGTTAATCACGAGTTCGCGGATGAAAGGGCTGTCGCCCGCTTTGCGGCAAGTGAACGGCGAAAAAGCAAGGGCGGAAGTACCGTGCTCGATGGCTTCGAGGGCGCGTGAGACCAGCGCCAGGTCGCCGTTTCTGTCGAGCTCGCGTTCAAGAACGAAGTCGTACAGCCGCTCCAGGTCTTCGGCCGCCTGGCGCGTGAACCGGATCGCGTAGCTCACCGACGCGCCGCGTCCTGCCGCTTCTTCGCCGATTCGAGCTTTGCCTTCAGGCGATCAACCACCTCGCCCGCATCCACATAGTCACCGCTGCGGCGCGCACTGGCGAGCGACTTCATGCCGCGCGTCACAAATTCGGCCTGGCTCTTTCGCTGGAGCACACAGGCGCGAACGGCCGTCTCGACGAATTGGGACAAGGACTCGCCCTTGCCGAGCACTTGCTCGACCTCGTCCCGAAACTCGGGCTCGACACGCACGGAAGGGATGGTGGCGGTTTTCATCGCCAAAGTGTATCGCTTATGCGATACACGGACCTCATCCCCGCACGTCCTGCATCAACAACCCACGCAACTTGCTGCGCAGCGGCGTGTCTTCGACATCCTGCACCCCCGCGACGTCGCGCAGCGCGAAGTCGCGGCTTTCGGCGTTGTGCAGGTCAATCTCGCGCACCACCTGCCCGTCGCTGTAGACGAAGGCCACGTCGGCCAGGGCGAGCACGTCCTCGATGTCGTGCGTGATCATCAGCACCGGAATGCCCCAGTCCTTGCGCACCTGCGCGAGCTCGTTGCGCAGCTCGGCGCGCAGCATGGGGTTGAGCGCGGCAAAGGGCTCGTCGAGCAGCAGCACCTGCGGCTCGCAGGCCAGCGCGCGGGCCAGGGCCACGCGCTGCTGCTGGCCACCCGACAGGTTGCGCGGGCGGCTGTCGGCCAGCGCCGCCAGGCCGAAGCTGTCGAGCAGGGCCTGCACGCGCTCGGCGTCCCTGGCGGCGGGCTTGCGGCGGTGCCAGGCGGTGAGGCCGAAGGCGACGTTCTGGCGCACCGTGAGGTGCGGGAACAGCGCGTAGTCCTGGAACAGGTAGCCCACGCGGCGCGACGGCGCGGGCACGTCGATGCGCCGGGCCGAGTCGTACAGCGTGCGCCCGTCCAGCCGCACATGGCCCGAGGTGGGGTGCAGCAGGCCGGCAATGGCCTGCAGCGTGAGCGACTTGCCCGCGCCCGAGGGGCCGTAGAGCGCGGCGAAGGGAACGTCGGTCTGAAAGCGCACGGCCAGGTCGAAGCGGCGCGCCCCGTCCTGCACCGACAGCTTCAGATCGACGTCGATCATGGCTTGCCGAAGCCGTAGCGGGTGAGCACTTCCTGCGCGGCGGGGCTCGACAGGAAGGCGATGAAGTCGCCGGCCAGCGCCTTCTGCTTGCTGTCGGCCACCACGGCGATGGGGTAGGTCACGGGCGTGTGGCCGGTGGGGGTGAAGGCGATCTTCACCTTGTCGCCGGCCACGGCCGCGTCGGTGCGGTAGACGAAGCCGGCCTCGACCTCGCCGCGGCTCACGTAGTCGAGCACCTGGCGCACGCTGTCGGCCTGCACGAACTTGGGCTCCAGCGTGGTCCACAGGTTGGCGCCGTCGAGCACCTGCTTGGTGTAGCGGCCGACCGGCACGGTGGCGACCTTGCCCACGGCGATCTTCTTCACGCTGGCGCCGCCGAGGTCCTGCAGCGTCTTCACGCCCACCGCGCCCTGCGCGGGCTCGATCAGCACCAGGCTGTTGGTGACGAAGTCCTTGCGGGTGGCGGTGTCGACCAGCTTCTGCTCGACGCCGCGGTTCATGGTGTCCTGGTCGGCGCTGGCGAACACGTCCACGGGTGCGCCCTGGCCGATCTGCTGCAGCAGCACGCCCGAGGCGGCGAAATTAAAGCGCACCGTGGCGCCCGACTTGGCGGCCTCGAACTTGGGCCCGATTTCCTTGAAGGCATCGGTCAGGCTGGCGGCGGCCGACACGGTGATCTGCTGCGCGGCGGCGGCCAGCGGCAGCGCAAGGGCCACCACGGCGGTGGCAAGGGACAAGAGGCGGAACGGACGCATGTGCAACTCCTTATAGGAATGAGGAACGAAATCAGCGAAGCGAGAAAAAGCGGTTCGACAGCACCAGCACGGTGATCGACAGCACCGACGTGACGATGACCAGCAGCAGCGCGAGGTCGTCGTGCCCCGCCTGCACCGCGTCGTAGATGGCCATCGACAGCGTCTGGGTCTGCTTGGGAATGGAGCCCGCCACCATCAGCGACGCACCGAATTCCCCCATGGCGCGCGCGAAGGCCAGCAGCGTGCCCGCCAGGATGCCGGGCCACGCCAGCGGCAGCGTGACGCGCAGGAACACCGACCACGGCGACTGCCGCAGCGTGCTGGCGGCGGCCTCGAGCGAGCGGTCGACCCCCGCGAACGCGGCGCTGGCCGACTTCAGTACCAGCGGCAGCGCCACCACGGCCGAGGCCACCACGGCGCCATGCCAGCTGAAGATGATGGTGTAGTCGAGGTGCTCGCGCAGCCAGGCGCCCAGCGGGCTGCGCCGGCCCGCCGCCACCAGGATGGCGTAGCCGATGACCGTGGGCGGCAGCACCAGCGGCAGCATGAACACGGCCTCCAGCACGGTGCGCCCGAAGAAGCGCTTGCGCGCGAACACCCAGCCCAGCGCCACGCCCACCACCAGCGCCATCAAGGTCGCCACGGCGGCGACCTTCAGCGACAGCACCAGCGGAAACCAGTCGGTCGAGGCGATGAGCGAGTTCGTCGTGTTCATGAAAATACGGCGGGATTGTTACATGATGAGGCTCAAGGTTCTCACGGGGATGCGCAAAGCCATGAGTCTCCATATACTGAGGAATACAGCGTCGGAGACAGTCCCCATGCGCCCATCCGCCCAAGACACGGTTGTTCGTTCGATCTCCGGCCGCCCGGAGCGCCGCCATGTGACGCAGGTGCAGGAGTGGCGCATCGAGCGCGCCATGGACGCCCACGGCTTCGTGCTCTCCATCACCGGCCCCGACGGCGAGAGCCAGTGCTTCTTCGTGGCCGATGCCGACGCCAACGACATCGGCGAAGTGCTGCGCCGGCAGGCGGCGTGGATCGACCACCGGGCGCAGTGACCCACCCCATGCCCCGGCACATGACGGGCGCGCAGCGCATTCTCGAAGTGCTGCTCACCCGCCGCTCCGTGTCGCCGCGCCGCCTGCAGGCGCCCGCGCCCAACCCCGACGAGCTCGACGCCATCCTGCAGGCCGGGCTGCGCGCGCCCGACCATGGCGCGCTGCATCCGTGGCGCGTGATCGAGTTCCGCGCGCAGAACCGCGAGGCGCTGGCCTGGTGCTTCGAGCAGGAAAAACTGCGGCGCGACCCGCTGGCCGCGCCGGCCGACCTGAAGCGCGCGCGCGAACACGCCACGCGGGCACCGCTGCTGCTGGGCTTCGTGGTGTCGCCGCGCGAGCGCAGCAAGATACCGGCGCGCGAACAGTGGCTGGGCGCGGGCGCGGCGCTGGGCAACATCCTGAGCGCGGCGCACCAGCTGGGCTACGGCGCCATCGTGCTGAGCGGCGAGCGCTGCTTCGACGAGACGCTGGCGCGCCAGGTGGGCGTGCTGCCGGGCGAGTACCTGGTGGGCTTCATCAGCATGGGCACCATCAGGGAGGCGCCGCCGCAGGCGCGCGAGCTGCTGTCGCAGAACGTGTGGTCGTGCTGGCAAGGGAATGCGCTGCAGGCTTTGCCAGAGTTGCCCGAGCCACCCGAGTTGCCGGGCCCGGCGCCCGCTCAGCCCATCCGGCCGTCGGAGCGGATGCGCGGCAACTGATCGAGCCTGGCGCCGAACCAGCCGACACGCCCGGTCTGGCGCACGTCGAACGCCGGCACGTAGGGCTTGATGTCGAGCACGGGCGTGCCGTCCATCATGTCGTTGCCGCTGAATCGCAGCGTGGTGCCCTCGACCGACAGCAGCCGCACGATAGACAGGCCCAGCCGGTTGGGCCGTGCGGGCGCGCGGGTGGCGAAGACGCCGTGCGATTCGTTGTCCAGGAAGGGCACCACCTCCAGCCGCTCGTGCGCGCACCGGTGCAGGTGGGTGACGAGGATCAGGTAGTCGAAGCCCTCGATGTCGCGCAGGCCCGGCGCGAACTCGGCGAACACCTCGAGGCTGCCGGGCTCGTCGGGCGCGCCGGCGGTCTGTATCGGCATGCCGGTGGCTTCGGTGAAGCGGCTGCGCACGATGCCCACGGGGCGGCTGACGACGTCGGCAGCTTCCGGATTCATGGCGCCAGCAGGCGCGTCAGCGCGCGAATGTCGGCCGCGGTGGCCAGCCGTGCCGCGTTTTCGATGGCGCGGTAGTGCTTGACGATGTCTTCGCCCACCGGCGTGAGCGCCGTGCCGCCGCCGCGCGAGCCGCCCGCCGCGGTGTTCACCGCCGGCGAGGCCAGCGCGTGGTTCATCTCGTCGATCAGCATCCAGGCGCGCCGGTACGACATGCCGAGCAGCCGGGCGGCCGCGGAGATGGAGCCGGTCTCAGCCACGGCCTCGAGCACGGCGATCTTGCCGGGGCCGATGGCGATGGTGTCGTCCCGGTAGACGCGCAGGCGGAACTGGACTTTGGATTTCATGTGGGCGCCAAGCGTAAACCAATGCGGGCCGCCATTGTCGTTTCGCAGCGTCGTGCAAGAATGAATACGACGCACCCGCGACGGGGAAACGAGGAGAGTTCCAGTGAAAGACCGCCACCTGTTCCTGCCCACCCGATGGCTTGGCCGCGCCGCCGCGGCAACGGCGTTGGTGGCCCTTGCCGGTTGCGCGGGCGGCCCGTCGGCTTCGGGAAGCGCGGCACCGGCAACACCAGCCGCGGCCCCGATGTCCGCGACACCCCATACGTCCGCGAGCGAAGGCGCGTCGCCCTCCTTCACCGTCTCCGGCGCCGTCGCCAGGCGCGCCACCTTCGATCTCGCCGCCCTGCAGGCGCTGCCCGCCGTCACGCAAACGGTGGGCAGCAACAGCTACACCGGCGTGAGCCTGTGGGCCTTGCTGAACGATGCGTCGGTGGGCCTGAAGCCCGACACCGCGGTGCGCAACCCGGTGCTCTCGATGTATGCGGTGCTGGTCGGCAGCGACGGCTACCGCGCGGTGGTCTCGCTGGCAGAGATCGCACCCGAGTCGGGCAACCGCGCGGCGCTGGTCGCCTACAGCCTGAACGGCGCGCCGCTGGGTCGCAACGGCATGGCGCGGCTGGTGCTGCCCGGCGATGTGAAGCCGGGCCGCTCGGTGGCCCGGCTGGCGGCGATCGAGGTGTTCGCCGCGCAGCTTTCGGGCCGCTGAACCGTCACACGGTTGGTTCGGCGGGTCAGCCGAAGAACTTGGCCGCGCTGACCAGGGTCTTGTACACGCCCCACGCCAGCGGAATGCCCACGGCGATCCACGCCAGCGCCACCACCAGCGGGCTCACCGCGTCGACGCGGCCCGAGCCACTGCCCAGGCCCACCTCGGCGGCCGATGCCTTCTCGTGCGCCAGCTTCTTCTCCACCGCCAGTTCAGCGTCGCTCATGAAGTGCTTGTCGGCCACCGGGCGCACCAGCAGGTTGGCGATGAAGCCGATGACCAGCATGCCCACCAGGATGTACATGGTCTGGTTGTAGACCTGCTCGCGCGGCAGGCCCAGGCCCAGCTGGTACTCGCGCATGTAGTTCACCACCACCGGCCCCAGGATGCCGGCCGTGGCCCACGCGGTGAGCAGGCGGCCATGGATGGCGCCCACGAACTGCGTGCCGAACAGGTCGGCCAGGTAGGCCGGCACGGTGGCGAAGCCGCCGCCGTACATCGACACGATCACGCAGCACGCCCCCACGAACAGCAGCTTGCTGCCCGCGCCGGCCGACGACGGAATGCTCGCGTACAGGATGCCGCCGAGCACGAAGAACACCGTGTAGGTGAGCTTGCGGCCCAGCTTGTCCGACAGGCTGGCCCACACGAAGCGCCCGCCGATGTTGAACAGCGACAGCAGCGCCGTGAAGCCGCCCGCCACCACCGCGATGGCCGCGAGCTGGGTCTTGTCGAGCTGGCCGTACTTGGCCGGCAGGTCGATCAGCGCGCCGCCGAACACTTCCTGCAGCATCGGGGAGGCCATGCCGATCACGCCGATGCCCGCGCTCACGTTCATGCACAGCACCAGCCACACGAGCCAGAACTGCGGAATGCCCCAGACCTTCTTCACGTGCACGTGGCGTTGCGTGATCATGGTGTTGGCGGTCTGCGCCGGGGGCGGCGTCCAGCCTTCGGGCTTCCAGCCCGAGGGCGGCACGCGGTAGCCCAGCGCGCCGGCCATCATGAAGACGAAGTAGCCAATGGCCATCACCACGAAGGTCTGCATCACGCCCACGTCGGTGGCGGTGCCGAAGCGCTTCATGAGGTCGACCGCCAGCGGCGAGCCGATCATCGCGCCGCCGCCGAAGCCCATGATGGCCATGCCGGTGGCCATGCCGCGGCGGTCGGGGAACCACTTGATCAGCGTGCTCACCGGCGAGATGTAGCCCAGCCCCAGGCCGATGCCGCCGATCACGCCCGAGCCGAGGATCATCAGCCAGAACTGGTGCAGGTGAATGCCCAGCGCCGACAGCAGCATGCCGCCGCACCAGCACAGCGCGGACACCACGCCGGCCTTGCGCGGGCCGGCGCGTTCGAGCCAGCCGCCCCACAGGGCCGCCGAGCAGCCGAGGAAGACGAAGAACAGCGTGTACATCCAGCCGAGCGTGGCCACGCGCCAGTCGCAGGTGGTGGCGAACAGCTCCGCGAAGAAGCTCATGTCTTTCGCGCAGGCCTGCGCGCCGGTGCCCGCGGTACCCAGCGCCTTCGACAGCGGCAGCCAGAACACCGAGAAGCCGTAGGCCATGCCGATGCAAAGATGAATGGCCAACGCGGCCGGCGGCACCAGCCAGCGGTTGAAGCCCGGGCCCGCGATGATGCGTTCCTTGTCGAGGAAGCCGGGCTGCTGCTGCAGTCCGCCTCCGTTGATGCGATCTCCCTCGAGAACGCCTGCAGATGAGCCTGCCATATATCTCCTTGTTCGCCGGATGTGTAAGGTTGTTGCTGATCCGGGCCGCGGAGTGTGAGTGAACGCTTTGATGTGCGTCAAATTCGATCAACGCATGGCCCGATTCAATAAGTAAATGGACCGCTATTCGCCGAGCGTGCCGCTGTGCTGCTGCACCTGTGACTGCCACTCGGGCGTTTTCATGAAGGCCAGCGCGGCGTCGAGCGCGCGCGAAGGGCGCACGCCCTCCTGCGTCATGAAGCCGATGGGCGTGCGCACTTCGGGCGCCACCAGCGGCAGCGCCTCCAGTTCGCGGTGGCTGCGCACCGCGGCCACCATGCCGCCGGGCAGCACGCTGCTCACGGTGCCCACGCTCACGGCCAGCGCGAGCGTGAGCACCGAATTGGTCTCGATGGCGGGCGACGCATTCGCGGCGGGCACGCCCGCCTCGCGCAGCGCCTGGTCGACGATGGTGCGGTTGTGCATGTCGGGCGTGAGCAGGCACAGAGGCAGCTTGCCGGCCTCGGCCCAGGTCATGGGCTTGCCGATGCGCAGCTGGTCGGCCGACGCCTTCTTCGCGCGGCGCAGCAGGAAGTAGTGCTCGATGCTCTGCGGCCACGCCGTGAGCTTGATGCCCGGCAGGTGCATGCGCTCGGTGTAGCCCAGCGCAAGGTCCACCGACAGGCTCTCGAGCCCCGTTTCCAGGTCTTGCGAGCTCATCGACAGCACCGCCGGCACGATGCCCGGGTGCCGCTGCTGCAGCATGGCCGCGAAGCGCGAGAGCATGGGAACGGCCGTGGGCACGGCCGCCATGCGCAGGCGGCCGTGCGGGTCACCCGCTTCGCTGCGCAGCTCCTGCAGCAGCACCTCGTTGTCGCGCAGCATGCGCTGCGCCGTGGCCAGCACGCGCTCGCCCTCGTGCGTGAGGCCGACGTACACCCGCGCGCGCTTGACGATGACCACGCCGAACTCGCTCTCCAGCGCACGCAGCGCGTTCGACAGCGCGGGCTGCGTGATGTGGCAGGCCTGCGCGGCGCGCCCGAAGTGCTTGTGCTCGTTCAGCGCCACCAGGTAGCGCATGGAGGCGAGCAGGTTCATGCCTCAGGTGTTCTTGCTGATCGAGATCGTCGGAAACTTCGCCGAGAAGTCCTTCGCCTTCTCGGCGATGCCCACGGCCACGCGGCGCGCCACGTCCTTGTAGAGCGCGGCCACGTCGCTGTCGGGTTCGGACACCACGGTGGGCGCCCCGCTGTCGGCCTGCAGGCGGATCCTGATGTCCAGCGGCAGCGCGCCCAGGTAGTCCATCTGGTACTCGGCCGCCATCTTCTTGCCACCGTCGGCGCCGAAGATGTGCTCGGCGTGCCCGCAGTTCGAGCAGATGTGCACCGCCATGTTCTCCACGATGCCCAGGATGGGAACGCCGACCTTCTCGAACATCTTGATGCCCTTCTTGGCGTCGAGCAGCGCGATGTCCTGCGGCGTGGTGACGATCACCGCGCCCGTCATCGGCACGCGCTGGCTCAGCGTGAGCTGGATGTCGCCGGTGCCCGGGGGCATGTCGACGATGAGGTAGTCGAGGTCTTTCCAGTTGGTCTGGCGCAGCAGCTGCTCCAGCGCCTGGGTGGCCATGGGGCCGCGCCAGATCATGGCCTGGTCCTGGTCGACCAGGAAGCCGATGGACATCACCTGCACGCCGTGGCGCTCCATGGGCTCCATGGTCTTGCCGTCGGCGCTGTCGGGGCGGCCCTGTATGCCCATCATCATGGGCTGGCTCGGGCCGTAGATGTCGGCGTCCAGCAGGCCCACGGTGGCGCCTTCGGCGGCCAGCGCCAGCGCCAGGTTGGCCGCGGTGGTGCTCTTGCCCACGCCGCCCTTGCCCGAGGCCACGGCAATGATGTTCTTCACGTTGGGCAGCAGCTGCACGCCGCGCTGCACCGCATGGCTGGTGACCTTGGTGACGATGTTGACCGACACGTTCTCCACGCCCGGCACCGCCTTGGCGGCGGCGACCAGCGCCGCGCGGATCGCCGCGTGCTGGCTGCGGGCGGGGTAGCCGAGCTCGATGTCGAACGAGACATCGCCTTGCGAGACCTGCAGGTTCTTGAGCGACCGGCTCGCCACGAATTCCTTGCCGGTGTTAGGGTCCGCGACGGCCTTGAGCGCGTCGGTGAGCCCTTCTGGGGTGAGTGCCATTGATCTAACTCCTGAATGGCCGGTAGTCTAGTTCGCTCCCTAAGCCCTCATCGATCGGCCTCCCAAAAGCCTGAAACGAATAAAAAATGCCCGAGACAAGCCCCGTCACCGGCCTGCTGCTCACCGGAGGCGGCGCGCGGGCCGCCTACCAGGTGGGCGTGCTGCAGGCCATTGCAGACATCCGGCGCGCCGCCGGCCCCGCCGTCACCGGCACGCACAACCCCTTTCCCGTCATCACCGGCACCTCGGCCGGGGCCATCAACGCGGCGGCGCTGGCCTGCGGCGCCGACAACTTCGACGCCATGGTGGCGCACATCGCCAAGGTGTGGAGCGAGTTCCGCGCCGAGCAGGTGTACCGCGCCGACTCGCTCTCGGTCATCGGCAGCGGCGCGCGCTGGCGCATGCTGC
Organism: Variovorax sp. RCC_210; assembly: GCF_041355175.1. Lineage (NCBI taxonomy): Bacteria > Pseudomonadati > Pseudomonadota > Betaproteobacteria > Burkholderiales > Comamonadaceae > Variovorax > Variovorax sp. RCC_210. The sequence goes on from NZ_JBFUPJ010000008.1 coordinate 301,191, forward strand.
TCGGGCTGGGGCGTTTCGCGGCCAACTGGATGCGCATCAAGCCCAAGTCGCTGCTCGACAACCGGCCGCTGGCCGAGCTGCTGCGCCGCCTGGTGCCGCTGGAGCGGCTGCCCGGGCTGATGGCCGCCGGCCACGTGCAGGCGCTGGCCGTGACCGCGTCGAGCTACAGCTCGGGCGAGCACGTCACCTTTTTCGAGGCGGCCGTGCCCATGGAGCCCTGGGTACGCTCGCAGCGGCTGTCGGTGCGCGACCGCATCACGCACACGCACCTGCTGGCGTCCTCGGCCATTCCCTTCGTGTTCCCGGCCACGGCGCTGCCGATGCAGCAGGGCCACACCGAGTACTTCGGCGACGGCTCGATGCGGCAGTCGGCCCCCATCGCGGCGGCCATCCACCTGGGCGCGCAGCGCATCCTGGTGATCGGCGCGGGCCGCATGCACGAGCCGCGCGAAACCGCCGCGCCCAACACCCACAGCGGCTACCCGACCATGGCGCAGATCGCCGGCCATGCGCTGTCGAGCATCTTTCTGGATGCGCTGGCGGTGGACATCGAGCGCCTGCGCCGCATCAACCACACGCTGGGGCTGATTCCCGAAGAAGCGCGAGCGGCGAGCGCGCTGCGCCCGCTCGACCTGCTGGTGATTTCGCCGTCGCAGCGGCTGGACGTGATTGCCGCGCGCCATGTCGACGCCCTGCCCGGCGCCGTGCGCCACCTGCTGGGCGGCTCCAGGGTGGCGGCCGACGTGAAGGGCGGCGCGCTGGCGAGCTACCTGCTGTTCGAGTCGGGCTACACGCGCGAGCTGATGGCGCTCGGGCGCGCGGACGCCATGAAGCAGCACGACGAGGTGCTGCGCTTCTTCGGCTGGAACGCCGCCTGACCATCTGATAGGCTGGCAGCCTGAGCGCTCGCCGGCCTTTCAGTGCCCGGCACGTTGCCCCGACACCAGCGCCGACATCGTCTGCAGCAGCTTCTCGGCCACCACCGGCTTGAACAGCACCGGCACGCCCGATTCGCGCACGCGCTGCAGCCGGCTGGGCGCGGTCTCGCCGGTCACCAGCAGCAGGGGCACGCCGCTGTTCAGCCGCTGCTGCAGGCGCAGCCCGGCGTCCAGCCCGTCGGCGCCGTCGGCCAGGCGGTAGTCGCACAGCAGCATGTCGAAGGGCTGGCGCTCGGCCTCGGCGCGCGCCAGCTCGTCGAGCGCACCGGCCTCGTCGGCCACGGTGCGCACGTCGATCGCATGAAAGCGCAGCAGGCCGGTCATGGCGGCGCGAATGTCGGCCTCGTCGTCGACCAGCAGCACCCGGCGCGGCAACGCCGGGGCCGCATCGGCGCCCACGGCCACACCCGCGCTCGCCGGCGCCAGCGAAGCGGCATCGGCCAGTGCGCTGGCGGCCGCGCCCGGCGGCGGCGCCACCCTGGGCACCACCACCCTGAAGTGCGTGCCGCGCCCCAGGCGCGAATGCAACTGCACCGGATGCCCCAGCAAGCGCGACAGCCGCTGCACGATCGACAGCCCGATGCCCAGCCCACGCGAGCGGTCGCGCCCCGGGTTGCCCACCTGGTAGAACTCCTCGAAGATGCGCCCCGACTGCTCGGGCGCTATGCCCATGCCGGTGTCGCGCACCTCGATCCACACCGCCTCGCCGCGCTCGCGCGCCGTGACCGTCACGCCGCCGCGCGCGGTGTACTTGAGCGCGTTGTCGACCAGGTTCGACAGCATGCGGTGCAGCAGCTCGGGGTCGCTGCGCACCCACAGGCGGCTGGCGCGCACGCGCAGCTGCAGCGCCTTCTGCTCGGCGAGCGGGCCGAAGCTGAAGTTCATCCGCAAGAAGAGCGCGTCGAGCTGCACCGGGCGCACCACCGGCGTGACCACGCCGGCGTCGAGCCGGGACACGTCCAGCATGGTGTCCAGCGACATGCCCAGCGCATCGACGGCGCGCATCAGGCGCTCGGCGTTCTGCCCTTCGGGGCGGTCGCTGAGCTCATTGCGCAGCGCCGCGCCGAACAGCGCAATGGCGTGCAGCGGCTGGCGCAGGTCGTGGCTGGCGGTGCCCAGGAAGCGGGTCTTCTCGGCGCTGGCGCGCTCGGTGGCGGCAATCTGCTCGCCCAGGCGCCCGGCCAGGGCCTCGTTCTCGAAGCGCAGGATCAGCGCGTCGGTGAGGATGCGGTTCTGCTCGATGCCGGTGCGCAAGGTCAGCCCCAGGTGCGCCGCGCCGAAGACCGCCAGGAACACATGCAGCGCGTCGCGCTGCCAGGCCAGCGCCACGATCAGCCCCAGCATCATCGGCAGGCCGTAGCCGAACAGCGCCGGCTTCAACGGCCACAGCGCCTGCATGGCGCGGGTCCAGCTGCTCATGATGACCACCACCAGCAGCGTGGTGATGGGCAGGTTGTCGTTGGAAATCACGAACAGCGGCGCCGGCGCCGTGGCGCTGCTGACCAGCGTGACCAGCCGCGTGTACTTGCGCGCCCAGTACGGGCTGCGGTCCGCCGCGATGCCCGCATGCCAGCCCGGCGTGAGCAGCGCGTACAGGTCGACCAGCGTGATCAGCGCCAGCCAGAACAGCGCCCACTGCGTGCCGTACTGCCAGTAGAAGGCCACGCCCAGCGCCCAGGCAAAGCACAGGTGCGCGCTGACCGACACCCGGCGCGAGGCATACACCGAGGCCACGTGCTCGCGCAGCACGCGCTGGCCGAGCGCGCGGTCGTCCAGCGGCGCGCCGGCGGCCGATGTCATGGCCCGGCGCAGCGCGGGCAGTGGCGCGGGTTGGAGCAGCGGGGGATGAGAAGGTCGCGGGTGGTCACCCGCTCATGCTATCGGCGGGGTGGTCGCGCGACAGTGCCATTGGTCATGGGTTGGTCATGGGTACGTCATGGGTTCGCCCCGAGCCGCTCGCCATGCAGGCGCTGCAGGCGCAATACCTCTTCGGCGTCCAGGCCGGCGAGCTCCCGGTACACCGACGGCGCCGTCGCCCCCTCGGTGTTGATCAGCAGCACGTTGGCGTCCGCCGCCAACCCGATCTGCGTGCGGTGCGCGCGGTGTGCCTGCGACAGCGCCAGCACGCGCAGCGCGGCCAGCCCGGCGGCGCCCGACTCGCCGCTCTCGATGGGCACGTCGCGCACCGAGCCCCGGGCCAGCCGGCGCATGGCGTCGATGGCGTCGTCGTCCTCGATGGTCATGAACACATCGATCGACGGCTGCAGGAAGCGCCAGGCCAGCGGCGAGGTTTCCCCGCAGGCCAGGCCCGCCATCACCGAATCGACCGTGCCCGTGGCGTTCGCGGCCCGGCCGCCCAGCGCGCTCTGCAGCAGGCAGTCGGCCTGGCGCGGCTCGGCCACGACCAGCGTGGGGCGCCGCGCGCCGAAGCGTTCCCACATGTAGCTGGCCACGCCCGCGGCCAGCCCGCCCACGCCGCCCTGCAGGATCACGTGCGTGAAAGGCCGCGCATGCTGCGCCAGCACCTCGTCGACCAGCGTGCCGTAGCCCTGCATGACGTCGCGCGGAATGTCTTCGTAGCCCGCGTACGAGGTGTCGGACACCACCTGCCAGCCGTGTTCCCGCGCCAGCGCCGCGGCGTGCGCGACCGAGGCGTCGTAGTTGCCCTCGATGCGCACCACCTCCGCGCCGAAGCCGGCGATGGCGCTCTCGCGTTCAGCGCTCACGTGCTTGTGCAGCACGATCACGCAGCGCACGCCGGCATCGCGGGCGGCCGCGGCCAGCGCGCGGCCGTGGTTGCCATCGGTCGCGCTCACGACGACCCACCCGCGCAGCGCCTCGGCGTACGCGCCCTGCAGCACGGCCTTCGGCTCCCACGCGGGGTGGGCGCGCAGCACCAGGCGCACCAGCGCGGCCGGTGCGCCCAGGGCCTTGAAGCTGCCGAGCGCGGAGCGCTTCGATTCGTCTTTCACGAAAACGCCCGCCACGCCGAGCGACTGCGCCATGTCGGGCAGTGGCCACAGCGGCGTGGGCGCCCGCGAAAGCATCGGCCAGGCCGAGAGCCAGTCGCGCGTGCGCTGCGCCTCGGCAATGCTCATGATGTGTTGCAGCTCGCGCGGGTACGCGGCGCGCACGGCGTTCGTGTTGGTGACCAGCATGGGTGTGATTTCGAATGTTGCGGTGTTCAGCGCGGCAGGCGCAGGCGGACGATTTCCGCGAAGTAGCGCGCGCCCGTGGCGAGCACCGCGTCGTTGAAGTCGTAGCTGCCGTTGTGCAGCGGCGTGCTGCCCGCCTCGCCCTCGGCGCCGTTGCCCAGGAACACGAAGGCGCCCGGCACCACCTTCAGGAAGGCGCCGAAGTCTTCCGAGATCATCATCGGCGCCACGTTGGCATCGACCTGGTCCGCGCCCACCACGGCCGTGGCGGCGGCCACCGCCGTGGGCACGCATTCGGCCCAGTTCACGGTGGGTGCGAACTCGTGCGTGTAGCTGAACTCGCAGCCGGCGCCGTGCATGCGGCAGATGCCCTCGCTGATCTCGCGCATGCGGTCTTCCAGCATGCGCTGCACGGCGGGGTCGTAGCTGCGCGTGTCGCCCTTGATGACCACGTTCGACGGCATCGCGTTGCGGATGCCGTCGGTGACGAACTCGGTGCACGACACCACCGCCTGCGCGCCCGGGTCGAGCGTGCGCGAGACGATGGTCTGCAACGCCAGCACGATCTGCGCGCCGATCACGATCGCGTCCACGCCCATGTGCGGCCGCGCGGCGTGCGTGCCGCGGCCCTTCACGTGGATCGTGAAGTTGTCTTCGCTGGCCATGATGCCGCCCGTGCGCGTGGCGATGGTGCCGGCGCGCATGCCGGGCATGTTGTGCAGGCCGTAGATCTCGTCGACCGGAAAGCGCGTGAACAGGCCGTCGTCCATCATCGCCTTGGCGCCCCGGCCATGCTCCTCGGCCGGCTGGAAGATGAAGCGCACGGTGCCGTCGAAGTCCTGCCGCTCGCGCAGCAGTTGCGCCGCGCCGAGCACCATCGACATATGGCCGTCATGGCCGCACGCGTGCATCTTGCCGGGCGTGGCGGAGGCGTAGGCGCGGTCGGTGGGCAGCTCGGTGATGTTCAGCGCGTCCATCTCCGCGCGCAGCCCGATCACGCCGCGGCCCTGGCCCACCTTCAGGTTGGCGACCAGGCCGGTGCCGCCGATGCCGGTGTGCACGTCGAGGCCCAGCGCCTTGAGCACGCGCACGACGAAGGCCGAGGTCTTCGCCTCCTCGAAGCCGGTCTCGGGCATGGCATGCAGCTGGCGGCGCCAGCCGGTGAGGGTGTCGCGCAGGGGAGCGTCGGTGGAGTTCATGGAGAGATGCTATTGACTACGGTGCGAGACAGGCGCGCAAAATCGGCGTTGTTCGCGCAACGTTTTTGCGCGGCGCAGGCCGGATCCGACCCTCTCCAAGCTCTCCACGCTCTCCACGCTCTCGACGCTCTCCACCCATGACCCCGCTCGACGCCCTCGACCTCCGCCTGCTCGAACTGATCCAGGCCGACAGCCGCATGCCGCAGAGCGAGCTGGGCGAGCGGGTGCACCTGTCGACCGCGGCGGTCAACCGGCGGCTGAAGCGCATGCGCGACGAGGGCGTGATCCAGCGCTACGGCGCGGTGCTGTCGCCCGCCGCGCTGGGACACCCGCTGACCATCGTGGCCGAGGTGGAAACCGAGAGCGAGCAGATCGACCTGCTCGACGCCATGAAGCGCAGCTTCAAGGCCTGCCCGCAGGTGCAGCAGTGCTACTACGTGACCGGCGAGTGGGACTTCATCCTGGTGTTCGTGGTGCGCGACATGGCGCAGTACACCGCGCTGACGCGGCAGCTTTTCTTCCAGAGCAACAACGTCAAGCGCTTTCGCACGCTGGTCACGATGGACGCGGTGAAGCTCGGGCTGGATGTACCCGTAGTACCCGTCGTGCCCGTCGTGCCGGTTGCACCCGTTGTGCCAGCCGCCTGAACCTCCACCGGACACGCCATGTACCCCAAGAACCGCCTCGACGCCCTCACCGACGGCATCTTCGCCGTGGGCATGACCATCCTCGTGCTCGACCTGCGCATTCCCGACGAAGCCGCCGTGGGCGCCGACGAGGCTTCGCTGTTGCAGGCGCTGCTCGCGCTCGGCCCCAAGCTGCTGCCGTACCTGCTGAGCTTCTACGTGCTGGGGGTGAGCTGGCTGTCGCTCATCAAGGCGCGCTCGCGCGGCGAAACCGTGGGCGAGGCCTATGCCAAGTGGAGCCTGTTCTATTTGCTGTTCGTGACGCTGGTGCCCTTTTCGACGGTGCTGATGGGCCGCTTCACCTCGCACGCCACCGCCACGGTGATCTACGCGGCCAACATCGGCGCGCTCGCGCTCATCGGGTTCCTGTTGATGTCGCTGCTGCCCGAGCCGGTGCGCGACGCGCATTGGGTGGAGCGGCGCGTGTCGCTGCTGGTGCTGCTGGTGTCGTGCCTGCTCACGATGGCGCTGAGCTTCGTGGTGCCCGGGCGCGCGCTGTGGGCCTTTGCGCTCAACCTGGGCGGCGGGCTGGTGGTGCGGCTGTACCGGCGGCTCGCGCCTGCGGGCTGACCGCCGCGTCGCCGCCGGGCACCAGCATCGAACGCAGCAGCAGCGCCACCGCGCAGACGATGGGCGCCAGCGCCAGCAGCCGGCCCGGCTCGAAGGCCAGCCCCGCCGCCACGCCGAGCGCGCAGCCCAGCTTGATCCACGGTGCCACCGCGTCCCAGCCGCGCCGGTGCGCCACGGCGAAGCCGATCAGCGCCGCCCAGCCGAACAGGCCGCCGAACACCGAGAAGGTCCAGCTCGACAGGTAGTACACCGTGTCCATGTCGCGGAACGCCAGCGCCGTGCCCAGCCCCTGCCAGGTGTGGCGCCAGCCGTCGAACAGGAAGAAGCCGGTGGCCGACGCGGCCCACCAGAAGAAGGCATAGAGGCTCGCGATGCCCGCCAGCATGGCGAGCCACCCGAGCGCGCGCCGGGTGATGTCGTCGAAGGGCATGTGGTCGCGCCACGCTGCGAGGTGTCCGTTGTCCATGGCCGGTGCTCCATTGAGGTCTGCAATGGGAACCGAAGGTAGGCAGGCAATGTGCGTTCTGCGTGAAGCCGGTGTGAACGCGTGTTACGGATGGCGCTGATGGAGCCGATCAGCCTTCCGCGGAAATCCCCAGCTCCGAGCACACCCGTGCCACCAGCGCCTTCAGCGACGCCACCTCGGCCTCCAGCCGCGCCACGTTGGCCTTCAGCGCGGCGACCTCGCCGAGCGATGCATCGTGCGAGGCATGCGCGCCCTCGCCCGCAGCACCGGCCGGTCCGGCGACTTCTTCCGCGGGCTCGCCGCTCAGCAGGTGCGCCCAGCGGCTTTCGCGCGCGCCCGGCAGGCGGGCCAGCTTCACCACCAGCCCGCCGGCGGGGCGTTCGGCGAGCTCGTTCAGGAAGCCCTCGACCGACGAGATGTCGGCGAAGTTGTGCATGCGGTCGCAGGCGATGCGCAGCTCGCCCGCGGTCTGCGGCCCGCGCAGCATCAGCACCGTGAGCAGGATGACCGACTGCGACGGAATGCGCAGCACGCGGTCGACGTTGTGCTCGTAGCGAAAGGCCCGCCCGCCGCTGGTCTCGGCGACGAGGCTGTAGCCCTTCAGGCTGTCGATGGCGGCCTGCACCTGCGACTCGCTGAGCTCCAGCACGGGGTTGCGGCTGGTCTTCTGGTTGCAGCCCGACACCAGCGAGTTGAGCGTGAGCGGGTAGCTGTCGGGCACGGTGCGCTGCTTTTCGGCCAGCACGCCGAGGACACGGGTTTCGAGGAGGGACAGGACGGGAAGGGATGTCGAGGACATGACAGCTCAAAAAAGAAACGCCACCGGAGCATGGCCCCGGCAGCGTACACGTGTTCGGTGAGGGCACCGGGCAGGGCCGGTCCCCTGCCCCGGTGCGGCAAGCAGCCTCAGCCGCCGTTGATGCGGCTGACCAGCGCCTTGGTGAACGCCGCCGTGCCCGCCGTGCCGCCCAGGTCGCCGGTGCGCACCTTGTCGATGTTCAGCGTGTCGTCGATGGCCTTGCGCAGGCGCGTGGCCAGCTCGGGCAGCTTCACGTGGTCGAGCATGAGCGCGGCGGCCAGCATGATGGCGGTGGGGTTGGCGATGCCCTTGCCGGCAATGTCGGGCGCCGAGCCGTGCACGGCCTCGAAGATCGCCGCGTCGGTGCCGATGTTGGCGCCCGGCGCCATGCCCAGCCCGCCCACCAGGCCCGCCACCAGGTCGGACAGGATGTCGCCGAACAGGTTGGTGGTGACCAGCATGTCGAACTGCCAGGGGTTGAGCACCAGCTTCATGGCGCAGGCGTCGATGATGACCGTGTCGAGCTCGAACTTGCCCTTGTACTTCTTCTCGTACAGGTCCAGCCCGGTCTCCAGGAAGATGCCCGTGAGCGCCTTCATGATGTTGGCCTTGTGCACGATGGTGACCTTCTTGCGGCCCGTGGCCACGGCCGTCTCGAAGGCGTACTCCAGCAGGCGCCGGCTGCCCTGGCGGGTGTTGATGCCGGTGGCCATGGCCACGGCGTGCGGGTCGCCGTCGATCGGCACGTAGTGCTCGTGGCCGATGTACAGGCCCTCGAGGTTCTCGCGCACCACCACCAGGTCGATCTTGTCGAAGCGCCCGCCGGGCACGATGGTGAGCGCCGGGCGCAGGTTGGCGTACAGCTGGAACTCCTCGCGCAGCCGCACGTTCGACGAGCGGTAGCCGCCGCCCGAGGGCGTTTCCAGCGGGCCCTTCAGGGCCAGCCGGGTGCGGCGGATGCTGTCCAGCGTGGCCACGGGCAGCGGATCGCCGGCGGCCACCACGCCGCCGAGGCCGGCGATCTGGCGGTCCCACACGAAGGGCGCCTTCAGCGCGTCGAGCGCGGCCAGGGTGGCGTCGACGATCTCGGGGCCGATGCCATCGCCGGGAATGAGGGTTGCGGGAATGGGAGTGGTCATCGGCAGGGTCTCTCTGGGTGTATCGGGGAATGCAGCATACGTCTGGCGCAAGACACCCTGCGCCGCCGTGGGTCACTCGTGGCCGGGCAGCTCGGGGTCGATCAGCGAGGCGCGCCCCACCACGCGCCCCGGCCTCAGCAGCGCCCCCGGCGCGATGACCGCGTTGGCGCCGATGCGCACGCCGTCGCCCACCAGCGCGCCGAACTTCTCGCACCCGGTGGGCTGCAGCGCGGCGCCCTTGCCGTTGTCGTCGTCCGTGCCGCTGCGCACGAAGATCTCCTTCGCGGCCCGCTCGTTGCGGTGGTTGCACACGATGCTGCCGGCCTCCATGTTCACGCCCGCGCCCAGCACCGAGTCGCCGACGAAGTTGAAGTGCGCAAGCGCCGTGCCCGCGAACACGAAGGACGACTTCAGCTCCACGCCCGGGCCGATGCTGCAGCGCGCGTCGAGCCAGTTGCCGCCGCGCAGGTAGGCGCCTGCGGCCACGAAGCAGCCAGGCCCGACGATGAGCGGGCCCTTGAGCACCGCGCCGGGCTCGACCGTGGCGCTGCGGTGGACGGCCACGTCGCCGTCGATGGCGTATTCGCCGGCCGGCAACGCGGCCAGCAGCTGGCGAACGATGTCGGGCGCGCGTGGCGGCAGCTCCCAGGGCAGCGCGCCGGCCCAGGGCGCGAGGACGGAAGCGGCAAATCCGGCGATGTAGTCGCCGAGGTCGATGGCGTGTGGCATCGGGCGATGCTGCCATGCCCCCGGTTCAGCCCCGTTCAGCCCCGTTCAACCCTGCTCAAACCCGTGAAACCCCCGGCGCCGACGCGGCCACCTAAAATGCCCGGTTCCGTCCGTACCCCTCCCGTACCACTCCGAAAGCGCCCTCCCCGATGTCCGCCCCGCGCAAGCTCTTCGTCACCACCGCCCTGCCGTACGCCAACGGCAAGTTCCATATCGGCCACATGATGGAGTACATCCAGGCCGACATCTGGGTGCGGAACCAGCGAATGAATGGCGCCGAGGTCAACTTCGTGTGCGCCGACGACGCGCACGGCGCGGCCATCACCATCGCCGCCGACAAGGCCGGCGTGACGCCGCAGGCCTTCGTGGCCGAGATCGCCGCGGGCCGCAAGCCCTACCTGGACGGCTACTTCATCTCCTTCGACAACTGGCACTCGACCGACGCGCCCGAAAACCACCAGCTCGCGCAGGACATCTACCGCGACCTGCGCGCCAACGGCCTCATCGAGACCAAGAGCGTCGAGCAGTTCTACGACCCTGAAAAGGGCATGTTCCTGGCCGACCGCTTCATCAAGGGCGAATGCCCCAACTGCCACGCCAAGGACCAGTACGGCGACAACTGCGAGGTGTGCGGCGCCGTGTACGCGCCCACCGAGCTCATCAACCCCTACTCGGCCCTGTCGGGCGCCAAGCCCGAGCTGCGCAGCTCGGACCATTTCTTCTTCAAGCTGTCGGATCCGCGCTGCGAGGCCTACCTGAAGGAATGGACCGCCGCCCCCGGCCATGTGCAGTCCGAGGTGCAAAACAAGATCCGCGAATGGCTCTACAAGGACGACGAAGGCAAGGGCGGCCTGGGCGACTGGGACATCAGCCGCGACGCGCCCTACTTCGGCATCGAGATCCCTGATGCGCCGGGCAAGTACTTCTACGTGTGGCTCGATGCACCCGTGGGCTACCTGGCATCGCTGAAGAACCTGCTGGACAAGCGCTGCATCGAGCTGGGCGGCGACGGCATCTCGTACACCGAGTACATGGCCGACCCCGAGCTGGAGCAGGTGCACTTCATCGGCAAGGACATCATCACCTTCCACACGCTGTTCTGGCCCGCGATGCTGCACTTCAGCGGCCGCAAGGCGCCCGACGCCGTGTACGTGCACGGCCACCTGACGGTGAGCGGCGAGAAGATGAGCAAGAGCCGCGGCACCGGCATCGATCCGCTGAAGTACCTGTCGATCGGGCTGGACCCCGAGTGGCTGCGCTACTACATCGCCGCCAAGCTCAACGGCCGCAACGAGGACATCGACTTCAACCCCGAGGACTTCGTGGCGCGCGTGAACAGCGACCTCGTGGGCAAGTACATCAACATCGCGAGCCGCGCGGCCGGCTTCATCGGCAAGCGCTTCGAGGGCAAGCTGGGCGAGGTATCGGCCGACGGCGACGCGCTGCTGTTCGCGCTGCGCGACGCGGCGGCGCAACTGTACTCGCTGTACGACGCACGCGACTACGCCCGCGCGCTGCGCGAGGTGATGGCGCTGGCCGACAAGGTGAACGAGTACGTCGACCAGAACAAGCCCTGGGAGCTGGCCAAGAAGGAAGGCGCCGAGGCGCGGCTGCACGACGTGTGCACCGTGTGCATCGAGGCCTTCCGCCTGCTCACGCTGTACCTGAAGCCGGTGCTGCCGGCGCTGGCGAAGAACGTCGAGGCCTTCCTGAAGATCTCGCCGCTGGCATGGGCCGATGCGGCGCAGCCGCTGCCCGCCGGCCACGCCATCGGCGACTACAAGCACCTGATGCAGCGCGCCGACCCCAAGCAGGTCGACAAGCTGTTCGACGTGCCGGAGTCTGCCGCCACGGCCATCGCCGCCACCGCCGACGCTGCAGCGCAAGACCTGCCGGGCGGCGAAGCCATCGCGCCCACCATCACCATCGACGACTTCGCCAAGATCGACCTGCGCATCGCGAAGATCGTGGCCTGCGAGAAGGTCGAGGGCTCGACCAAGCTGCTGCGCCTGACGCTGGACGCGGGAGAAGGCAAGACCCGCAACGTGTTCAGCGGCATCGCCTCGGCCTACCAGCCCGAGCAGTTGGTGGGCAAGCTCACCGTGCTGGTCGCCAACCTGGCGCCGCGCAAGATGAAGTTCGGCGTGAGCGAAGGCATGGTGCTGGCCGCCAGCCACGGCGACGAAAAGGCCCACCCGGGCATCCACGTGCTCGAACCCTGGCCGGGCGCAACGCCGGGCATGCGCGTTCGCTGAGCGAAGACGCAGACAAGGACCCCGCCCTGCCATGACGATCACGATGACCCTGCCGCGCCGCGCCCTCCTGCTGCTGTCGCTTTCCCTCGCAGCCGCGCTGGGCGGCTGCGCCGTGGTCACCGTGGCGGGCACCGCGGTGAGCGTGGGCGCCAGCGCGGTGGGCCTGGCCGCCGATGCCGCCATCGGCACCGTGCGCATCACGGGCAAGGCCGTGGGCGCGGCGGCCGATGCGGTGATTCCGGACAGCCAGTAAGCGCGGCCGCCCGAACCGCTCGCGCTCAGCCGCCGGCGTACCGCTGCAGAAACGGCAGCACGCGCGCCAACACCTCGTCGGGCGCTTCTTCCGCCATCAGGTGGCCGCAGTCGATGGTGCCGCCCTCCACCTCGTTCGCCCAGGTTTTCCAGATGTCGAGCGGATCGGGCTTCGCGGTGTTCGACGCGCTCCACAGCACCTGCACCGGGCACGCCACGCGCCGGCCCGCCGCCAGGTCGTCGCGGTCGTGCCGCAGGTCGATGTCGGCGGCGGCGCGGTAGTCCTCCACCATGGCGTGGCGCACCGACGCCTTGGCGAAGGCGCGGTGGTATTCGGCCAGCGCCTCGGGCGTGACGGCATCCACCTTCTGCACCATGTTGCGCAGCGTCCAGTCGAGGTAGTACGCGGGCTCGGCCGCCAGCATGCGTTCGGGCAGGTCGAAGGGCTGCGCGAACAGGTACCAGTGGAACGCCTTCAGGCCGAAGGCCATGCCCGCGCGCTTCCACATTTCTTCGGTCGGTACCACCGTGAGCGAGACGAAGCAGCTGACGGCCTCGGGCGTGTCCAGGCACAGCCGGTAGCCCACGCGGGCGCCGCGGTCGTGGCCCATGACGGCGAAGCGCTCGAAGCCCAGCGCGCGCATGAGCGCCAGCTTGTCCGCGGCCAGCGTGCGCTTGCAGTGGTTGACGTGCAGCGGGTCACCGGCCGGGCCGGTGCTGTCGCCGTAGCCGCGCAGATCGGGCGCCACCACGGTGAAGTGCCGCGCCAGCGCGGGCGCGATGCGGTGCCAGGCCACGTGCGTCTGCGGGTAGCCGTGCAGCAACAGCAGCGGCGGTCCGCTGCCGCCGACCTCGGCGTGGATGACGGCATCGCCCAGCGCCACGTCGTGCACCGCGAAGCCGGGGAAGAACGCCGCGCTCATCGCAATGCCTCCGCGAAGAAGTCGGCCATGCGCTCGAGCTGCTCGTCCATCATGTGGCGGCCGTGCACGGTGCGCGCGCCGCGCTGCTGCGCCAGCGCCAGCAGCGGCGTGGTGTGCGGCTCCATGATGACCTCGGCCACCGTGTGCCCGGCGCGGATGGCCTCGGGGGCGATGGGCAGCGCGTCGCCTTCGCGCATACCGGCCGGCGTGGCGTTGACGAGCAGGTCGCGCGGGCTCGCGGCGTCCCACTCGCCGGCGGTGTAGCCCAGCGCGCGCAGGCGGTCGACCAGGTCGGCGCGCTTGCTGGCGTCGGCGTCGCGCACGTCGATGGAGGCCGCCCCCGCCGCGGCCAGCGCGAAGGCGATGGCATTGCCCGCGCCGCCCGCGCCCGCGAGCCCCACGCTGCGGCCCTTCACGTCGAAGCCGTTGCGCACCAGCCCCGCGAGAAAGCCCGCGCCGTCGAGCAGGTCGCCCTGCCAGCCGTCGCCCGCGCGGCGCACGACGTTCACCGCCTGCGCCTCGCGCGCGGCGCGCAGCGTGTCGATGGGCAGCCCGGCCACCCGCTGCTTGTGCGGCACGGTGACGACGATGCCCGCCACGTTGCGCACCGCGAGCAGCGCCTGCAGCAGCGGCGCCACGCCCGCGGCGGGTACGTGCAGCGGCACCAGCACCGCGTTGATGCCGCGCCGCTGCAGCAGTTGCGTGAGCGGCAGCGGCGCCTTCACCTGCGCCACGGGGTCGCCGATGATGCCGAGCACGGCGGTGTTGCCGTCGAGCTTCAGGCCGCTCCATTCGAGGGTGTCAGCGGGGTTCATGTGCATGGCCATGGCGTTGCAGGAATCGAAGGGTCGTTTGAAAGGCCAGCGCGGCGCGCGCATGCGGCGTGAGCGTGGCGCTGCGGATGGCGCTGGGGGCTTCGACCGACAGCCGCGCGCCGGGCGCCAGGTGCTGCAGCAGCTGCGCGACGGGCAGTTCGCCCTCGCCCGCGAAGAGCCGGTGCGCCCGCCCCTCTTCCGCGGCCGACAGGCCGGGGTGGCGCTGGGCGGGCGCGTCGTTGAGCTGCATGAAGTGGCGGTCGATGGGGCCTGCGGCCTCTGTGCCTTCTGCGGCCTTCACGCCCGCTGCACCTTCTGCGCCTTCTGCGCGCAGGTCCGCCGGCACGCTGCCCGCGCGAAAGAAATGCAACGCGTCGACCACCACGCGCACGTTGTCCCGCTTCGACGCCGCGACCATCTGCCGCGCCGCCGCCAGTGAAGGCATGGCGGTGTAGACCATGAACTCCAGCCCCAGCGCCAGCCCGTGCGGCCGTGCGCGTTCGGCCAGCGCGCCGATGCTGTCGGCGGCACGCGCCGTGTCGGCGTCGTCCACGTTGACCATGAGGCAGCGCGCGCCCAGCGCCTGCGCCGAGTCGAGAACGCCCGCGAGCGCCACCGCATCGAAGCCGGGCTTGATGCGCACGATCTCGATGTCGTGCACGCACAGGCCGGCGTCTTTCAGCCGCGCCAACGTCTCGCGCAGCATCTGGCCGCCCACGCCCATCGGGAACGGCGCTTCGCCCAGGCGCGCCGGCGCCAGGCGGATGCCCACGCCGGAGAAGCCCGCCGCGTGCGCCGCCTGCACCAGCACGGGCGGCGTGGCGTCGAGCATGCCGAGGTGGGCGAGCGACAGGCGAAAGTTCATGCCTGCGCAGTCTGCACCTGCTGGACCTGCGGCGCTTGCGGTGCCTGCAGTGCGTCGGCCGCTGCCTGCCGCAGCGGCACCCCCTGCGCCGCCAGCAGCGCCTGCAGCCGCTTCACGTCGACATCGCGCGGCAGCACGCCGCTGTCCGCCGCCAGCGCCGCCGCCGTGCCCGCGGCTTGGCCCGTGAGCCAGCACTGCGGAATCTCGCGCATGAAGCCGTGCGAGTTGGTGTCGCACGAGATGTGCTTGCCCGCCGCGAGCACGCCGTCGAGCGTCTCGGGCACCAGCGCGCCGTAGGGCACCGAGATGTTCGGGAACCTGGGCGAAGGGCTCGGGCTGATGCCGATTTCGTCGGCCTCCACCGCGCCCGCGTCCCATGCGCCGCGCCGCACGCTCTTCACGCCCACCAGCCGACGGCCGTGGCGCGTGCCGATCTGCGGCGCCATCAGCATGACCCAGGCACGCTCGAAGCCCGGCGCATGCGCGCGGTAGAAGGCCAGGTGCTCGGCCATGCTCTTGCGCGACTCCCACTCGACCTGGGTCATCTCGTCGACGTCGAGCGCGCTGAAGCCCGACTTGCGCGGCCCCAGGAAGGTGGCCACGTCGTCGCGCCAGGAGACGATGGGTTTCTCGAAGCTGCCCAGCGCCTCGCGGCCCTGCGCCAGGAAGGCCGAGTACGCCTGCGGCTGGTGCGCGCGAAAGTCGAGCCAGCGCCGCATGTCCACGCCCGCGAACAGCCACGAGGTGTTGATGCAGTGGTGGATGTCGTGCGCGTCGATGTCCGACGAAAACGCCGCGCCCGCCGCCGCGTACAGGTCGCCCTCGCCCGTGGTGTCGACCACCACGTTGGCGAGGATGGCGCGGCGGCCCTGCTTGCTTTCGAACACCGCGCCCGTGACGCGCCCCGCCTCGGCGATGGGCGCGACCATCCAGGCGTGCAGGATGAGGTCGACGCCGGCCTCGCGCACCATCTGGTGGTACACGCCCTTCAGCATCTCGGGGTCGATGGTGGGCGAGTGCGTGACCACGCCGTGGAAGGCCGCGGTGCGCAGCGCCCAGTGCTCGGCCTTGGCGGCGTCGCGCGAGCCCCAGTCCTCGCGCGGCGGGCCGGCGACGGCCGGTTGCGGCGAACCGCCGAGCCGGTCCATGAACTCGGCCGCCAGGCCATGGATGACGTGCGCGCCCGACCAGTCGCTCATGCGGTCGATCCAGATCACCAGCCCGCCGGTCGACAGGCCGCCCAGGTGGTTGTAGCGCTCCAGCAGCACCACGCGCGCACCGCCGCGCGCGGCCGCCACGGCCGCCGCCACGCCGGAAGGGCCGCCACCGAGCACCAGCACGTCGCAGCGCTCGTGCACCGGCACCTGGCGCGCGGGCTCGGTGATGTGCCCGTGCGGCTGTCGCTGCGTGCGCTGGCTGTCGCGGGCGTTGACGTCGGAGCGGAAGAAGTGGCGCTCTTCGGGGGTGAGGGTTCCCATGGGTGGTGCTTTCAGGAGGGGGTTCAGGAAGATGAAGTTGCGGCAAGGGTTGCAGCGAGGTCGGCGAGAAGGTTGGGCCTCTACTCGCTGCGCGCGCCGGTGCGCTTGATGACGTCGCCCCACATCGCCGTGTCCTGCGCGATCTGGCGCGACAGCGCCTCGGGCGCGGTGCCCAGCGCCTGCCAGCCTTGGTCGAACAGGCGCTGGCGCACGTCGGGCGTCTTCAGGATGCGGGCGATTTCGTCGGACAGCCGCTGCGCCGCCGGCGCCGGCATGGCCGCGGGGCCGAAGATGGCGTTCCACGAGGCGATGTCGAAGGCCTTGCCGGCGCCCAGCGCGCCCTGGATGGGAGGCACCTCGGCAAAGGCCGCGAAGGGCGCGGCGGTGCTCACGCCGTACAGCCGCAGCCGCCCGCTCCTGGCCTGCGGCGCGGCGATCGACGGGATCATGAAGGACAGGTCGATCTGCTTGCCCATCAGCGCGGTCGCCACCTGCGGAAAGCCGGGGAACGGCACGTGCACGGCCTGGATGCCGGTGAGTGTCTTCAGCAGTTCCATGGCCAGGTGCGAGCCCGAGCCGGGCCCGACCGAGCCGTAGCTCAGGCGGTCGCCCTGCGCCCTGGCGTGCGCCAGCAGGCCGGGCAGGTCGGTGGCGGGCATGCCCAGGCTGCCGGTGAGCACGAAGGGGCTGGCGCCCACCAGCGAGATGGGCCGCAGGTCGCGCGCCACGTCGTAGGGCGTGGCGGGGTTGAGCGCCTTGGCGGTGGTGAGCGGGCCGTTGCCGGTGAGGCCGATGGTGTGGCCGTCGGTGGCGCGCGCCACCGCGTTGACGCCGATGGTGCCGGCCGCGCCCACCTTGTTCTCGACGATGACGGCCTGGCCCAGCGCCTGCGCCAGCGGGTCGGCCACGGTGCGGGCCAGGGCGTCGGGCGAGGAGCCCGGCGGAAAGCCGACGACCAGGCGCACGGCTTTCTGCGGCCAGGCCGCGGCCGCGTGTGCTGGCAGCACCAGCGCGGGGGCCACCGTAGCGGCCAGGGCGCCCTGCAGCAGGCGGCGCCGGCGCAGGAAGGGAACCATCGGGTGGCTGGCATCGGCATCGCGCATGTGTTGTCTCCGGTTGCTGTCTTGTTGCGCCATTCTTGGCCCACAATCCAGCGCGAAACGTGATGGTTTCTGATCTTTCGCATCACGCTTCGTGATGACCCGGAGACGCCCGTGCCCGCAAGAAACATCCATTCAGCGCATGCCGCCCCGCGCAGCCACACGGTCGACATCGACCTGCTCCGGGTGTTCGACACGGTGGTGCGCATCGGCAGCTTCACCACCGCCGCCAAGGCGCTGTCGCGCACGCAGTCGGCCGTCAGCATGCAGCTGCGCCGGCTCGAGGAGCAGCTCGGCGTGCAGCTGGTGGCGCGCGGCACGCGCCAGCTCGCGCCCACGCCCGAGGGCGTCCAGCTGCTGCCGCTGGCGCGCCAGATGCTGAGCCTGAACGACCAGCTGTTCCACGACGTCGACCGGCAGGAGGTGTCGGGCAGCATCCGCATCGGCTCCATCGAGCACTACGCCACGCGCGTGCTGCCGGTGCTGATCGCGGAGTTCTGCCGGCAGCACCCGCGCATTCACGTGGAGCTGCACCACGGCGTGTCGTCGGTGATGCACGCGGAGCTGGGCTCGCGCTACGACATGGTCATCGGCGTGGGCGCGGTGGGCTCGGGCGAAGGGCTGCGGCTGACCAAGTCGCGCATCGTGTGGGCGTCGACCGCCGGCTCCGCCACGCACCTGCAGCGCCCGCTGCCGCTGGCGCTGAACCCCGAGGGCGCGATGCTGCGCGACTGGGCCACGCACGCGCTCGACCGCGCGGGCATTCCCTGGCGCATCGCCTACACGAGCACCAGCGTCACGGGGCTGGAGGCGGCGGTGCGCGCGGGCATCGCGGTGGGGGTGTTCCGCGAGGCGACCATTTCGAAGCGGCTGAAGATCCTGGGCGCGAAGGAAGGCATGCCGTCGCTGCCGGACTCCGAGGTGTGGCTGGCCAGCGTGCCGCTGCCGGGGCGCAAGGCGGTGGAGCTGCTGGAGGCCTTCCTGATCCAGAAGCTGCGCAAGTGAACTTGGCGCGGGCGGGGCGGTTCAAGGGCCCCGGTTCAGGGCGCCTCGGTGCCGCGGTCGGGCGAGGAGCCGCTGCGCGCCACGCGCTGGTCGTCGTTCAGCGTGGCGGTGAAGACCATGGGGGAGTTCGGCGGTTGCACCCAGCGCCACTCCCACTCGGTTTCGCGCTTCAGCGCATAGGGCGTGACCTTGGCGGGCTTGCCGAGCAGCTTGCGCAGGTCTTCCATCATCATTCCGGGCTTCACCCTGGCGAAGTTTTCGGGCGTGAGCACCTGGCGCAGCGCGCTCATCTTGCCGTCGGGGCCGATGGTGATCATGTAGTTCTTCTGGCCCGCGGGCTGGCGGTTGTACTCGAACACGCGGCTGCCGGCGGCGGCGCCGGGCGCTTCCCAGATGTTTTCCGGCTGGCCGAAACGGGCGCGCACATCGGCCTCGGTGGAGACGCCCTCTTCCAGCTCGCTGATGTTCTTCGAATCGCACGCGGCGAGCCCCAAGGCGGCCGCCAGAAGCGCGCTTGCCATGCCAATCTGCCATCCTCGCCGTTGCGTCATGCCGTCCCCGGTAAAATTCGCGCCATAAAGGTCCAGTCTATGTCCATCTTCCGTCGCCCCCACTACTCCTCCGAGATCACCAACTTCATCGAAGAGATGAAGGAAAAGAAGCCCACGCTCGAGGCCGAACAGCGCGCCGGCCGCGCCCTGCTGTGGGACAAGCACCTCGACCGCAGCCTGCTGAACGAGTACAGCGAAGGCCGCGTTCCGATGCAGCCGTACGTCTACCAGACGCACAACAAGTAAATTGCGGTCCGAATTGCAGTTCGCTATTAAAAGCATAGCAACCGGTTCATGAGCGCAGACGAGGACACCGGCGCGCTGGTGGTCGCCATGCCCGACGTGATCGACCAGGTCGCGCTCGCGAGGCTCTATGGCGAGCCGCTGTTCGCCATGCCGAAGGACCTGTACATCCCGCCGGAGGCGCTGCAGGTGTTCCTCGAGGCCTTCGAAGGCCCGCTGGACTTGCTGCTTTACCTGATCCGCAAGCAGAACTTCAACATCCTCGACATCCCGATGGCGGGGCTCACGCGGCAGTACCTGAGCTACGTCGACGAGATTCGCCAGACCAACCTCGAGCTCGCGGCCGAGTACCTGCTGATGGCCGCGATGCTGATCGAGATCAAGTCGCGCATGCTGCTGCCGCCCAAGAAGGTGGCCGACGGCGAAGAAGCCGAAGACCCGCGCGCCGAGCTCGTGCGCCGCCTGATGGAGTACGAGCAGACCAAGCTGCAGGCCGCCGCCATCAGCGCCATGCCCACCTACGGGCGCGACTTCTGGAAGGCGCAGGTCTACATCGAGCAGTCGCTCAAGCCGCGCTTTCCCGAGGTGGACGTGGTGGAACTGCGCGACGCGTGGGCCGACATCATGAAGCGCGCCAAGCTCGTGCAGCACCACAAGATCTCGCGCGAGGAGCTCAACGTGCGCGAGCACATGAGCGTGGTGCTGCGCCATCTGCAGGGGCAGCGCTTCGTTGAGTTCGAGAAGCTGTTCGACGTGTCGCGCGGCACGCCGGTGCTGATCGTCACCTTCATCGCGATGCTGGAGCTGGCGAAGGAAACGCTGATCGAAATCACGCAGGCAGAAGCCTTCGCCCCCATCTACGTCCGGCTGGCGTACTCGCCGAGCTGAATCCCGCTTCATGGCTTTGCACGACTTCGACGTCCTCATCGTCGGCAGCGGCCTCGCCGGCCTCTCGGCCGCGCTGCACCTGGCCCCCACGCACCGCGTGGCCGTGCTGACCAAGCGCGCGCTGAACGACGGCTCCAGCGCCTGGGCGCAGGGCGGCATCGCGGCCGTGCTGGCCGCGGGCGACAGCTTCGATGCCCATGTGCAGGACACGCTGGTGGCCGGCGCCGGCCTGTGCGACCCCGAGGCCACGCGCTTCGTGGTCGAGCATGCGCCCGAGGCCATCGGCTGGCTGCGCGAGCTGGGCGTGCCCTTCTCCGAAGAAGACGGCGACCTGCACCTGACGCGCGAAGGCGGCCACAGCGCGCGCCGCATCGTGCACGTGACCGACGCCACCGGCGCGGCCGTGCAGCAGGTGCTGATCGAGCGCGTGCGCGGCACGCCGAACATCACCCTCTTCGAGCACCACACGCTGGTCGACCTGGTCACGGGCACCAAGCTCGGGCTCGCCGACCCGGGCTGCGTGGGCCTGTACGCGCTGGACGACGCCACCGACGAAGTCGTCGCCTTCCGCGCGCCGCACACCATCCTGGCGACCGGCGGCGCGGGCAAGGTGTACCTGTACACCACCAACCCCGACACGGCCACCGGCGACGGCATCGCCGCGGCCTGGCGCGCGGGCTGCCGGGTGTCGAACATGGAGTTCATACAGTTCCACCCGACCTGCCTGTACCACCCGCATGCCAAGTCGTTCCTGATCAGCGAGGCGGTGCGCGGCGAAGGCGGGTTGCTGAAATTGCCTGAATCGGCCGGTGGCACGCGCTTCATGCCCGCGCACGACGAGCGCGCCGAACTCGCGCCGCGCGACGTGGTGGCCCGCGCCATCGACTTCGAGATGAAGAAGCACGGGCTCGACTGCGTGCTCCTCGACATCTCGCACCAGCCGCCCGAGTTCTTGCAGGCGCACTTCCCGAACATCCTGGCGCGCTGCCTGGCGCTGGGCATCGACATCACGCGCGAGCCCATCCCCGTGGTGCCGGCCGCGCACTACACCTGCGGCGGCGTGCTCAGCGACCTGAGCGGACGCACCGACATCGCGGGCCTGTACGCCATCGGCGAAACCGCCTGCACCGGCCTGCATGGCGCCAACCGGCTGGCCAGCAACTCGCTGGTCGAATGCATGGTGTTCGCGCGCGCCGCGGCCAGCGCCATTGCGCAGGCGCCCGTGCGCGAGCGCGCCGACCTGCCCGCCTGGGACGACAGCCGCGTCACCGACGCCGACGAGGCCGTGGTCATCTCGCACAACTGGGACGAGCTGCGCCGCTTCATGTGGGACTACGTCGGCATCGTGCGCACCAACAAGCGCCTGGAGCGCGCGAGCCATCGCATCGCGCTGCTGCAGGCCGAGATCCAGGAGTTCTACGCGAACTTCCATGTCACGCGCGACCTGCTCGAACTGCGCAACCTGGTGCAGGTGGCCGAGCTGATCGTGCGCTGCGCGCAGGCCCGCCACGAGAGCCGTGGCCTGCATTTCAGCCGCGACTACCCCTCGCTCGCCGAGCCGACGGCACCCACGGTGCTGGCGCCGCCGGTCGACTGAGCGACCCACCCGATTGCAGATTTCAAAGGATGCCCGGCCACCGACGCCCGCAGGGAGAAACCCAACCATGTACATCGCCACCACCATCGAAGAACTGCGCGGGCGCCTGTCCGCCAGCAAGCGCCCGGCCTTCGTGCCCACCATGGGCAACCTGCACGAGGGCCACATCGCCCTGGTGAAGCAGGCCCGCCCGCTGGGCGACGCCACGGTCGCGAGCATCTTCGTGAACCGGCTGCAGTTCCTGCCGCACGAAGACTTCGACACCTACCCGCGCACCTGGGACAGCGACTGCGAGAAGCTGCGCGCGGCCGGCTGCGACGTGCTGTTCGCACCCACCGAAAAAGTGCTCTACCCCGAGCCCCAGACCTGCAAGGTGCACCCCGACCCGGCGCTGGCCGACCTGCTGGAGGGGCACTTCAGGCCCGGCTTCTTCGTGGGCGTGTGCACGGTGGTGATGAAGCTCTTTCAATGCGTGCAGCCGCGCGTGGCCGTGTTCGGCAAGAAGGACTACCAGCAGCTGATGATGATCCGCCACATGGTGCGGCAGTTCGCGATGCCCATCGAGATCGTGGGCGGCGAGACCTTTCGCGCGGACGACGGCCTGGCCCTGTCGTCGCGCAACGGCTACCTGAACAAGGACGAGCGCGCCGAGGCGGTTCAGCTGTCGCGCACGCTCCAGGCCATGGCGGCGACGGTGCAGGCGGGCGAGAGCGACTTGGCCGCGATCGAAGCGCGGGCAATGCAGTCGCTGGCGCAGCGCGGCTGGCAACCGGACTATCTTGTGCTGCGGCGGCGCTCCGACCTGCAGGCGCCCTCCGCGGACGCCGCCGGCGAACCGCTCGTGGCGCTGGCCGCGGCGCGCCTGGGCAATACGCGGCTGATCGACAACCTGGAGATCGAGGCTCCTTCCGTGCCATGAGCTACAGCGTCAAGGAAATCTTCTACACCCTGCAAGGCGAAGGCGGCCAGGCCGGCATGCCGGCGGTGTTCTGCCGTTTTGCAGGCTGCAACCTGTGGAGCGGGCGCGAGAGCGACCGCGCCACGGCCGTCTGCCGTTTCTGCGACACCGACTTCGTCGGCACCGACGGCACGCTGGGCGGCAAGTTCAAGACCGCCGACCTGCTGGCCGACACCATCGCCGCGCAATGGCCGGCCGACGATGCCGACCACCGCCTGGTGGTGCTGACCGGCGGCGAGCCGCTGCTGCAGGTAGATGCGGCGCTGGTCGACGCGCTGCACGCGCGGCGCTTTCGCATCGCCGTGGAGAGCAACGGCACGGTCGAGGCGCCCGAGGGCATCGACTGGTTGTGCATCAGCCCCAAGGCCGGCGCGCCGTGGGTGCAGCAGCGCGGCCAGGAGCTCAAGCTGGTGTGGCCGCAGGCCGGCTTCGACCTCGACGCCGTGGCGCGCACCGGCGAGTTCACGCATCGCTTCCTGCAACCGATGGACGGCCCCGACCGGCTCGCGAATACCGAGCTGTGCATTGCGCAGTGCATGCGCCAGCCGGCCTGGCGCCTGAGCGTGCAGACCCACAAGATCACCGGCATCCGTTGAGGCGGCCGTCTTTTTTCCCTGAGTTTTTTCGACGATGCGATTCACCATCAGCCAACGCTTTTTCTTCGATGCCGCCCACACGCTGAAGCGCGAGATCGAAGTCGAAGGCAGCCGCCGTGTCCACGGCCACACGTACCACGCGGAGGTGTGGCTTGCGGGCGAGCGCGATCCCGCGACGGGCATGGTGATCGACCTGGGGTTGCTGCGCCGGCGGCTGGACGAGGTGCGCGAGCGGCTGGACCATCATCTGCTGGACGATGTGCCGGGGCTGAACCCGCCGACGCTGGAGAACCTGTGCGTGTTCATTGCGCAGGCGCTGCCGGATCTGCAGGGGTCGCTGGCGCGGGTGAAGGTGTGGCGGGAGGCGCTGGGGGATTCCTGCACGGTGGAGTTCTAGGGTCTTGCTCCCTCCCCTCCCGGGGGAGGAGCAATACGGGGAACTCCCGCGCGGCAGAGCTTTTGGGTCTTGCCCCCTCTCCGCTCGGGGAGAGGGTTGGGGTGAGGGTGAGCGGCATCGAACGCCGCGCGATGCGCCGAGGCCCGTGCCCTCACCCTGACCCTCTCCCGCAAGCGGGAGAGGGAACAACACTTCAAGCCGCGCCGATGCCCGCCACCAGGCTTCCCGGCGCCACCCCATTCTTCAACCCCGCGGTGAACGCCAGCATCCGGTCGATCGGTACCCGCGCCCGCAGCCCCAGCGCCGGATCGACCTGGATTTCGCCCGCGCCGGTTTCCAGCGCGTTCGCCAGCTCCACCAGCCCGTTCATCGCCATCCAGGGGCAATGCGCGCAGCTCTTGCAGGTGCCGCCGTTGCCCGCCGTCGGCGCCTCGATGAAGGTCTTGCCGGGGTTCAGCGTGCGCAGCTTGTGCAGCATGCCGGTGTCGGTGGCCACGATGAATTCCGTCGCGTCCATGCGCTGCGCCGCGTTCAGGATGGCTGAGGTCGAACCCACCGCATCCGCCAGCGCGATCACGTCCGCAGGCGACTCAGGGTGCACCAGCACCCTGGCCTTCGGGTGCTGCTTCATCAGCAGCTCGAGCTCCAGCGCCTTGAACTCGTCGTGCACGATGCAGGCGCCGTTCCAGCTGACCATGTCGGCGCCCGTCTGGCGCTGGATGTAGTCGCCCAGGTGCCGATCGGGGCCCCAGAGGATCTTCTGCCCGGCCGCGTGCAAGGCGTTCACCACGTCGAGCGCGCAGCTGGAGGTGACCAGCCAGTCCGCGCGCGCCTTCACGGCCGCGCTGGTGTTGGCGTAGACCACCACCGTGCGGTCCGGGTGCTGGTCGCAGAAGGCGCTGAACTGCTCGACCGGGCAGCCCAGGTCCAGCGAGCAGTTGGCGTCCAGATCTGGCATCAGCACACGCTTCTCGGGCGACAGGATCTTCGAGGTCTCGCCCATGAAGCGCACGCCCGACACCACCAGCGTCTGCGCGGCGTGGTCGCGGCCGAAGCGCGCCATTTCGAGCGAATCGCTCACGATGCCGCCGGCTTCCTCGGCCAGGTCCTGCAGGTCGGGGTGCACGTAGAAGTGCGACACCATCACCGCATTGCGGTCATGCAACAAGCGGCGAATGCGCGCCTTGAGCGCGGTTCGCTCGTCGGGCGATGGCTCGGGCGGCACGCGGGCCCAGGCGTGGCGGGTGTCGCACACGGAGCCCGCTTGCGATCCCGCGGGCTGCTCGTAGTCGACGTCGATGACGGAAGCGGTCGTCATGGGGCAATCGTTCTTGTGGTGTTCTTCTGGTTACTGGAAGCGCATCGAGTAGTCGATGGCCTTCACGTCCTTGGTCAGCGCGCCGACCGAGATGCGGTCCACGCCGGTATCGGCCAGGGCGCGCAGGCCGTCGAGCGTGACGCCGCCCGAGATCTCGAGCACGGCCTTGCGCGCCTCGCCCGCGGCGTCATTGATGCGCACGGCCTCGCGCAGCGTGGGCAGGTCCATGTTGTCGAGCAGCACCATGCGCGCGCCGGCTTCCAGCGCCTCGTGCAACTGGGCCAGGGTCTCGACCTCGACCTCGACGAAAGCGGCCTGCGCGGCCACCGGCGCCACCGCGCGCAAGGCGGCCGCCACGCCGCCGGCCGCGGCGATGTGGTTTTCCTTGATGAGCACCGCGTCGTACAGGCCGATGCGGTGGTTCAGGCCGCCGCCGGTGCGCACGGCGTATTTCTGCGCCAAGCGCAGGCCGGGAAGGGTCTTGCGCGTGTCGACGATGCGCGCGCGCGTGCCCTGGATGGCGTCGGCGTACAGCGCGGTCTTGGTGGCGACGGCGCTCAGCAGCTGCAGGAAGTTGAGCGAGGTGCGCTCGGCGGTGAGCAGTGCGCGGGCGGTGCCTTCGATCTCGAGCACGACCTGGTCGGCGGCGCAGCGTTCGCCCTCGGCGCACAGCCACTGGATGCGCACGCCGGGGTCGAGCTGCCGCAGCGTGGCCTCGACCCAGGGCGCGCCGCACACCACGGCGGCTTCGCGTGCCAGCACGCGGGCGCGGGCGGTGCGGGTGGCATCGACCAGCGATGCGGTCAGGTCGCCGTCGGCGACGTCTTCCTGCAAGGCGCGCGTGGCGTCGGACAGGGCCAGCGCGGCCACGGCCGACGCTGAAAAATCAAAGCGAAGGCTCATGGCTCTTTGTCTCTGCGTTTTTTAGGGGGATTGACGGGGGGGAAGGCACCGCGCCGGGCTGGACCGATTCGGGCACGGGATCGCGCCCGGTCAGCGCGGCGACGGCGTCCTGCGGGCTCACACGGCCGTCGAGCAGGGCGACCACGCCTTCGGCGATGGGCATCTCGATGCCGAGGCCGCGCGCGCGCTGCACCACGGTGCGGGCGCAGTACACGCCTTCGGCGACGTGGCCCAGCGAATCGACGGCCTGGGCCAGCGTGCGGCCCTGGGCCAGCAGCAGGCCTACCTTGCGGTTGCGCGACAGGTCGCCGGTGGAGGTCAGCACCAGGTCGCCCAGGCCTGACAGGCCCATGAAGGTCTCGGCGCGGGCGCCCAGCGCCAGGCCGAAGCGTGTCATTTCGGCCAGGCCGCGGGTGATGAGCGCCGCGCGGGCGTTGAGGCCCAGCGCAAGGCCGTCGCACAGGCCGGTGGCGATGGCCAGCACGTTCTTCACCGCACCGCCCACCTCCACGCCCACGATGTCCTCGTTGGCATAGACGCGCAGGGCCGGTCCGTGGAAGGCGTCGACCAGCGCGTCGCGCACGCTGGCATGCGGGCTGGCGGCCACCAGCGCGGTCGGGCGCCCTTCGGCGACCTCCTGCGCGAAGCTGGGGCCGCTGAGCACGCCGGCGCGCAGCTCGGGCGCTACCTGCGCCCAGATTTCATGGGCCAGCAGGCCGAAAGATGCGGGAGATGTGTCGCGCGCAGGCTCCACGCCCTTGCACAGCCATGCCACCTGCGCGGCGGTGCCGCGCAATGCAACAAGCTGTTCACGCAGGGCAGCCATGGGCGTGGCGACGATGACGAGATCGGAACCCGCCTGCGCCTGCGCGATGCCGCCGGCGCGCACGGCCAGGGAGGCCGGCAGTGCCAGCCCGGGAAGGTAGCGGGTGTTTTCACGCGCGGCCGACATGGCGTCGGCCTGGGCGGCGTCGCGCGCCCAGAGCGTGACCTCGTGGCGAGCCGCCGCGTTGACCGCGACGGCCGTGCCCCAGGCACCGGCGCCATGAACGCAGATCTTCATCGTGCCTTGGCGGCATCCATGGCGGTGCGCCGGGATTTACTGCGTGAGGGTCGGAGCGGCTTGGCCGGCGGCCTGCGCCTGTTGCTGTTCGTACATCGCCTGGAAGTTGATTTCGGCGAGGTGCACGGGCGGGAAGCCGCCGCGCTGGATCACGTCGGCCACGTTGCCGCGCAGGTACGGGTACACGATTTGCGGGCAGGCGATGCCGAGGATGGCGCCCATCTGGTCTTCGGGCAGGTGGCGGATCTCGAAGATGCCGGCTTGCTTGGCTTCGACCAGGAACACGGTCTTGTCCTGGATCTTGGTCTGCACGGTGGCCGACACGGTGATCTCGAAGATGCCATCGGCCACGGGCTGGGCGTCCACGCCGAGCTGGATGTCGACGGTGGGCTGTTCTTGTTCCAGCAGGATCGCGGGCGAATTGGGCTGTTCGAGCGACAGGTCCTTGAGGTAGACGCGCTGGATCTGGAAGATGGGATCTTGGGCTTGCTGGTCGGCCATGGCTGAACTTTCGAGGATCAAAACAATGCCCGCCGGGGAGAGGTTCCCGCAGCGGGCTGCAGATGGAAGAGCGGACGATTATCGCCCGCCGACCGGGCCACTTTCGTGACGCCGGTTGCTTTGTGTTTCAGGCGCCCTGCAGCAGGGGAACGAGGCCGCCGCGGCCGTCCAGCGCAATCAGGTCGTCGCAGCCGCCAACGTGCGTTTCGCCGATGAAGATCTGCGGCACCGTGCGGCGCTGGGTGATTTCCATCATCGTGGCGCGGGCCTGGGGGTCGCTGTCGATGCGGATCTCTTCGATCTGCTCGACGCCCTTGGACTTCAGGATCTGCTTCGCACGGGTGCAGTACGGGCAGACGGCGGTGGTGTACATCTTGACGGCTTGCATGCTCTTTACCTTGGGAAGACCTAAGCTTTTTCAACCGGCAGGTTAGCGTCTTTCCAGGCTTTCAGCCCGCCGGCCACGGCTTGGGCCTGCTCGTAGCCGAGCTTCTTGGCGGTGGCCACGGCGCGCTGGGCGCGGGCACCGGTAGCGCACACCAGCAGCAGCGGCACGTTCTTGTTCTTGACGGCGGCGGCCAGCTTTTCTTCGAGCTGGGCCAGCGGGACGTTCTTGGCGCCGATCATGTGGCCGGTGGCGAACTCCTCGGGCTCGCGCACATCGACCAGCACCGCGCGCTCGCGGTTGATGAGCTGCACGGCACCCTGCGCCGTGAGCGTTCCGCCGCCCGCGCCCCGCACCAGCGGCCAGGCGAGCATGGCGCCCGAGCTGAGCGCGATCAGGATCAGCATCCAGTTCGCGGTGACGAATTCGATCAATTTCACGGGGGTTCCTTGAATGGCAAACCGGGGATTTTAGAATGCGAGGTTTCGCAAGCGCTGCCAAAGGCCTCCCACATGCACAAACTGGTATTGATTCGCCACGGCGAATCCACCTGGAATCTCGAAAATCGCTTCACCGGTTGGACCGACGTCGACCTGACCGAGACCGGCGTGGAGCAGGCCAAGCAGGCCGGCCGGCTGCTCAAGGCCGAGGGCTACGACTTCGACGTGGCCTACACCAGCGTGCTCAAGCGCGCCACCCGCACCCTGTGGCACACGCTCGACGAGCTCGACCGCACCTGGCTGCCCGTGGTGCATTCGTGGCGCCTGAACGAACGCCACTACGGCGGCCTGCAGGGCCTGAACAAGGCCGAGACGGCCAAGAAGTACGGCGACGAGCAGGTGCTGGTCTGGCGCCGCAGCTACGGCACCCCGCCCCCGCCGCTGGAAGCCGACGACCCGCGCAGCGAGCGCTCCGACGTGCGCTACGCCAAGCTGTCGCCCGAACAGATTCCGCTGACCGAATGCCTGAAGGACACGGTGGCGCGCGTGCTGCCGTTCTGGAACGAATCGATGGCACCCGCCATCCGCACCGGGCGCCGCCTGGTGGTGGCGGCCCATGGCAATTCGATTCGGGCGCTGGTGAAGTACCTCGACGGCATCTCGGACGACGCCATCGTCGGCCTGAACATCCCGAACGGCATTCCGCTGGTCTACGAGCTCGACGACGACCTGAAGCCCCTGCGCCACTACTACCTCGGCGATGCCGCGGCCGCCGAGCAGGCCGCCGCCGCGGTGGCTTCGCAAGGCAAGGGCTGAAAGAAAAACCCCCGCTTGCCGCTCCCCCGTGGAACCCCGGCAAACAAATTGCTTCCAAGCTGTGTATATTGGTTCGACAGCCGCCGACAAGGACAAGCACTCATGATGGGCCAGAAATTGAAGATCACCGGCTGGGTCGCCGCCGGCGCCGTTGCAGGCGTCCTGACCACCGTCTCGTTGCAGACAGTCGCACGCGGATCGCTTGCGCCACTGCCGCTCGAGGAATTGCAGCAGCTCGCTGCCGTCTTCGGCATGGTCAAGAGCGACTACGTCGAGCCGGTCGACGAGAAAAAGCTCATCTCCGACGCCATTTCGGGCATGGTCGCCGGGCTCGACCCGCATTCCCAGTACTTCGACAAGAAGTCCTTCAAGGAATTCCGCGAGGGCACCACCGGCCGCTTCGTCGGCGTGGGCATCGAGATTTCGCAGGAAGACGGCCTTATCAAGGTCGTGTCTCCCATCGAAGGCTCCCCGGCGTTCCGCGCCGGCCTGAAGCCCAATGACCTGATCACCAAGATCGACGACACCGCCGTGCGCGGCCTGTCGCTGAACGAGGCGGTCAAGCGCATGCGCGGCGAAGCCAACACCAAGGTGCTGCTGACCATCTTCCGCAAGGACGAGAGCCGCACCTTCCCCGTGACGATCACGCGCGAGGAAATTCGCACGCAGTCGGTGCGCGGCAAGATGATCGAACCCGGCTACGGCTGGATCCGCCTCTCGCAATTCCAGGAACGCACCGTCGACGACTTCGTGAAGAAGATCGACGAGCTGTACAAGGAAGATCCGAACCTCAAGGGCCTGGTGCTCGACCTGCGCAACGACCCGGGCGGCCTGCTCGACGCGGCGGTGGCGGTGTCGTCGGCCTTCCTGCCCGAGAACGTCACGGTGGTCACCACCGACGGCCAGCTGGCCGAAAGCAAGTCGGTCTACAAGGCGGCGCCGGAGTTTTACCAGCGCCGTTCGGGCAGCGACCCGCTGCGCAGCCTGCCGGCCGCGCTGAAAACGGTGCCGCTGGTGGTGCTGGTGAACGAAGGCTCGGCCTCGGCCAGCGAGATCGTGGCTGGCGCCCTGCAGGACCACAAGCGCGGCGTCATCATGGGCAGCCAGACCTTCGGCAAGGGCTCCGTGCAAACGGTGCGCCCGCTGGGCCCCGACACCGGCCTGAAGATCACCACGGCGCGTTACTACACGCCGAGCGGTACCTCGATCCAGGCCAAGGGCATCGTGCCCAACGTGCTGGTCGACGAAAGCGCCGAAGGCAGCCCGTTCGCCGCCCTGCGCATGCGCGAGGCCGACCTCGAGAAGCATCTGGCCAGCGGCCAGGGCCCCGAAGTGAAGGACCCAGAACGCGAAAAGGCCCGCGACGAAGCCCGCAAGCGCCTCGAGGAAGAAGCCAAGAAGCCGCCGCAGGACCGCAAGACGCCCGAGTTCGGTACCGACAAGGACTTTCCGCTGGTGCAGGCCATCAACCGCCTGAAGGGCCAGCCGGTGCTGGTCAGCAAGACGCAGGTGATCGTCGAGAACAAGGAAGAGAAGAAGGAAAACTGACCCGGTGGCGCATGGAAGATAGCGAGCTGCTGCGCTACTCGCGCCACATCCTTCTCGAAGAGTTCGGCATCGACGGCCAGGAGCGCGTCAGTGCCGGACGGGTCCTGGTCATAGGTGCCGGCGGGCTGGGCTCGCCGGTGGCCCTTTACCTCGCGGCAGCGGGGGTCGGCCACATCACGCTGGTCGACGACGACGAGGTCGATCTCACCAATCTCCAGCGCCAGGTCGCGCACACGCAAGCGCGTGTCGGGCTGGCCAAGGTGGACTCCGCCGCGCAGGCGATGCGCGACATCAATCCCGGTATTTCCATCACCACCCACGCCGGGCGCGCGGACGAGGCCTTGCTGTCGCGCCTGGTCGCCGAGGCCGACGTGGTGGTCGATTGCTGCGACAACTTCGTCACCCGCCAGGCTGTCAACCGCGCCTGCGTGATGCATGCGAAACCGCTGGTGGCGGGCGCGGCGATTCGCTTCGACGGCCAGTTGAGCGTGTACGACACCCGCGACGACGCCTCACCCTGCTACGCCTGCCTGTTCCCGCCCGATGCGGCGTTCGAGGAAACGCGCTGTGCGGTGCTGGGGGTGTTCGGCCCGGTGGTCGGCACCATCGGCACGCTGCAGGCAAGCGAGGCGCTCAAGCTGCTGGCTGGCATCGGCCCGTCGCTGGCGGGCAAGCTGCTGATGTTCGACGGGCGCAGCACCTCGTTCGACACCTTGCGCATGGCGCGCGACCCGCAATGCGGCGTCTGCGCGCAGCGCCCTGCTCTCTTCCCACAAGAAACCGCCTAGGGCCAGGGTTCAGGGCTGCTTTGCGCCCTTGGCCCGCGCGGCGCCGTTGGCAGCCGCACCAGCTGTCGGCTTGTTCGCGTCCGCCAGCACGCCCTTGCAATCGGCGTCTTCACCCGGGCCCGTCTCGATGGTCGCGGCCAACGCCAGCAGCGGGTTGATCGCGCCCAAGGCCAGGGCGGCCAGGCCGCGCTCTGCCAACGGCGTGACCTGCAGGCCCCCGCGCGGCGCCCCGAAGGTGCCGCCCACCACCAGCGGCGTGCGGATCGACAGGATGCTCTTGCTCTTGGGCTCCGGGCGAACCACGAAGTCGAGGCCCTCGGTCGCGAGGTTGGCCTGGCCGGTGGCGGTGAACACGGCGTTGGTCGTGTCCAGCACCAGCGTGCGCCCGGTCATCAGCCCCTTGTTGACGTCGAAGGCGATGGCCGCGCAGCGCAGCTCGACGTTGCGGTCGCCGCGCAGCAGGAACTTGATGATGTCGCCGCCCACCAGCGTCGCGAACACCGGGAGCAGGTTGCCGAACTGCCCGCGGCCGGAAATGATGGCCACGTCGCCCGACACCCCACCCAGCCAGTTGGCCACGGTGCTGCCGGAGCCGGACAAATTGACGCGCCCGTCGAGCCGGCCCACGCTGTTGCCCGTGGTCTCCAGCTTGGGAATCAGCCGGGCCAGTTGCATGGCGCGTACGTCGAGCGAGGCACGAATGTCCGCCGGATTCTTCGAGGCGTCGATGCGGATCGCGCCGGCCAGCTTGCCGCCCGCCACGCCCAGGTCGAGCGGATCGAGCGTGAGCACGCCGTCGGCCAGCTTCACCTGCACGCTGCCGCGGTCCAGCGGAATGTCGCGCACGTTCTGGATCTTGTCGGCCGTGTACTTCACGTCGGCATTCATGGCGCGCAGGCGCTCGAAGTCCAGCGGCGCGGTGGGCAGCACCTTGCCGCCCGGGCGCTTGACCTGGGTGACAGTCGGCGGCGGCGCCACACCTTCGACGGTGTTGGCGGTGCGGGCGGTCGGCGGCAGGCCGATCAGCGGGCCGAGGTCGTCCATGTCCATCACGCGGGAACGCAGGTCGCCCGACAGGTGCGGCAGCTTGCCGGCCTGGTCGAACTTCATGTCGCCGGAAATGTCCGAAAGGCCCAGCTTGCCCTTGAGGGCGTTGGCCTCCCAGAGCTTGCCGCGCTTGCCCAGCTTGCCGCTCAGGGCGTAAGGCGATGTCTGCGGCAGCGCGATGCCCAGCAGCGGGTACAGCGCGCCCAGCGTCTGGCCCCGGATGTCGAAGGTGGCGTCGACGCCGTCGAGGTCAGACAGGGCGGCCACGGTGCCGGCCGCCTTCAGCTTGGTCTGGCCCGCAGCCGCGTTGATCTCGACCGGAAACGGAGGCGCCCCCGCGGCGCTGATCTGCAACACGTTGCCGGCGCGACCGTTCGCGGTCAGCGGCTGGCCCTTGTAGCGGCCCTTGATGCGGTAGTCGAGCGGCATCTCGCCGCGGCCGGAGTCGTAGCTCAGGTCGGCATGGATGTCCACGCCGAGGTGCTTGGCCAGGAAGTCGACGGCGCCGGTGTCGACCTGGATCAGGCCGATGTCGGGCACCGTGCCGGAATCGGAAGTGTCCTTGCCGAGCGCCCAAGTGCGTCGCCCGTCGGCCTCCATTTGGAGACCCACCGTCGGCGAGAACAGCGCGAGCCGCGGAATGACGATCTTGCTGCCAATTAGTGGCCAGATCCGGATGTCGAACTCGGCGCGGTCGGCCTTCACCAAGTAGGGGTCGCGCGCCCAGTCGGGGTTGGCGAACTCGATGCCGTCGAACTTGACGGTGGCCTGGCGCCAGCCGAGGCCCACATCCAGCCGCCGCGTGATCTCGAACTTGCGCCCGGTCTTCTCGCTGACGTAGCGGTTCAGCGGCTCGCGCAGCACATCCCACGGGAAAAACATGAGCACGACGACCAGTACCGCGAACAGCAGAACGACGGAGCCCAGCAGCTTTTGCCAGAGCGGCCGGGTGCGGAAAATGTTCGTTGCCATGATGCCCTTGTTACCCCAGAGATCGTGCCATTCGGGTCGGCAATGGACCGCACAACCCGTGAGGGATTGCCTACGAAGCGCGCTTCGAGGCACGTCCCGTGAAAGCATCGGAACCCGCCTACAACGCCCGGCCCGCGAAGCTTGCATGATGCGCGTCGGAACGGCTGCATTCTTCAAGACGGTCGTTCAGGCAGCGGCAACGCTGCGAATGCACCTGCCAACGTCAGAGGAAACGCGGTTCGGCATGGACTCCAGATTGCAGACCTACGTTGTCGAAGACAACCTCACGATCCGTGAAAACCTCATTGGCACGCTGGAAGAGCTCACCCCCACCACGGTCGTCGGCTTTGCCGAGACCGAAGGCGTGGCGCGTGCCTGGCTCGACGGGCACGCTGAGGGATGGAACCTCATCGTCGTCGATCTTTTTCTCAAGCAAGGCAGCGGGCTGGGCGTGTTGCAGGCCTGCCAGCGGCGAGGGCCCGGCCAGAAAGTGGTGGTGCTCAGCAACTACGCGACGCCCGACATCCGGCGGCGCTGCGCCGACTTCGGGGTCGACGCGGTGTTCGACAAGTCGAACGAAATCGAAGCACTCGTCGACTTCTGCCTCTCGCAGGCCCGGGCGTTGCACCCTTCGCCCAAGGCGGAGTGAAAACGCCCTGAAAAGCGCCTCAAGAGGCGCCGGTCAGGGCGTGGGGGCGATCTCAATCGATCAGCTTGTTCTTCAGCGCGTAGTAGGTCAGGTCGCTGTTGGAGGAGAGGTTCATCTTCTCCATCAGGCGCGTGCGGTAGGTGCTCACGGTCTTCACGGACAGCGACAGCGTCTTGGCGATGTCGCCAGCGGTCTCGCCCTTGGCCAGCTTCAGGAACACCTGGAACTCACGCTCCGACAGCTGCTCGTGCGGCGCGGCGTCGTCCTTGCGGTCGAGCTGGCGGGCCAGCAGTTCGGCCACGGCGGGCGTGATGTAGCGCCGGCCCAGCGAAATGGTGCGGATGGCATTGACGATCTCGATCGGATCGCACTCCTTGTTGAGGTAGCCGCTCGCGCCCTGACGGATCAGGTTCATCGCGTAGTGCTCCTCCGGATACCCGCTCAGGATCAGGATGCCCACGTCCGGCGCCTTGGCGCGGATCATGGCGAGCGCGTCGATACCGCTTTGCCCGGGCATCGAAAGGTCCATGACCAGCACATCCAGCTCCGTGGTGCGCACCAGTTCGATGGCTTCGCGCCCGCTGGCAGCTTCGCCCGCCACGCGCAGGTCCACGTGCTCGGAGAAGAACTGCCGGAGGCCCGATCGCACGATGGCGTGGTCGTCCACAATTCCAATTTTGATCATCTGTTACTTTCGTCGTTGTGTTGCGGACATGCGGGTCGCAACATTCCGGGTCCCTGATTGTTGTCAATTATTCACGAACTTGCGTAGTAAGCAGCCCTGAAAGTTTCATGCACTGGTTAGCACCTCCAAAAATGGCCCTGAGCCTGCTGCTCGCGGCACTCGCCGCGCTGGCCCTCGTCGGGATCAACGAGGCCGGGTACCGGCAGTCCAGCCGCGCCCTCGTCGACATCGACGAGGCGCAGCAGGTGCGCGGCGAACTCAACCAGATCATGCAGAACATGCTCGACGCCGAGACCGGACAGAGAGGCTACCTGCTGACGGGCGAAACCAGCTACCGACAACCCTACGACAAGGCGGTCAAGGAGGTCGACGGCCGCCTGGCCACGCTGCGCCGCCTGTACGCCGGCCACCCGGCCGAGCTGAATCAATTGGGGGAACTGTCGAAGCACGTGCTGCGCAAGGTGGCCGAGATGGACATGAGCGTGCGCCTGCGGCAGGACGGCAAGGAGGATGCGTGGAAATTCGTCATCACCACCGACGTCGGCCGCGAGGAAATGGACGCCATTCGCGCCACGGCCGGCGAGCTGGTGAAGATCAGCAACACCACCCTGCACGAGAGCCAGGGGCAGGTGCTGCGCTCGCTGCTGCTCGCGCGCATCGGCACGGCCATCGTGGCGCTGGCGGCGCTGTTCGCGTTCTACCTGTACCTGCGCCAGACCCACGCGCTGCGCTCCATCGGCGAGCGCCAGCAGGAAGCCCTGCAGCGCGAACGCAACGCACTGGAAGACGAGGTGCGCGAGCGCACCGCCTCGCTGGCCGAGCTGGCAACCCATCTGCAGGACGTGCGCGAAACCGAGCGCGGCTACCTCGCGCGTGAACTGCACGACGAACTGGGGTCGTTGCTCACCGCCGCCAAGCTGGACGTGGCGCGGCTGAAGTCGCGGCTGGCCGACGCACCCGACGCCATCCAGCGGCTGCAGCATCTGACCGAGCTGCTGAACAGCGGCATCGCGCTGAAGCGCCGCATCATCGAAGACCTGCGGCCCTCGTCGCTGTCGAACCTGGGGCTGGTGGCGTCTCTGGAAATTCTGGGGCGCGAATTCGCGGAGCGCTCGGGCCTGCAGATCGAGATGGCGCTCGAGCCGGTGAGCATGGACGAGTCGCGCCAGCTCACCATCTACCGCATGGTGCAGGAGAGCCTGACCAACATCGGCAAGTACGCGGAGGCCAGCGAAGCCACCATCGTGATGAAGAACTACGAGAACCACGTGGTGGTGGAAGTGGCGGACAACGGCAAGGGCTTCGACACGCAGCGCATGCGGCCGTCGACGCACGGCCTGGCCGGCATGCGCCACCGGGTGGAGGCGGCGCGCGGCAAGCTCACGGTGTCTTCGACGCCAGGGCACGGCACGCGCCTGAGCGCGATGCTGCCGCTGGTGAAGATGCCGGCAAGCGCCTGACGCGCGGCATCCGGCCACCTGGGCACTTGTTCACGGTGTTGCGCGAGGGTGACTCGGCCATCTCCTACGCACCCCGCCCGCGACCGCTGACAGGTCCCGGGCAGCCCCCCACTTAAGGTAACTCCTGTGCCATCCGGAACTCCCCACAGGGTTGCTGGATGGGCTGTTTCAAAGACACGAGGCCAGCCTCGAAGGAGTTCCGCATGTTGCATTACGCAGTGGTGTTTCTGGTCATCGCGCTGATTGCCGCCCTGCTCGGCTTCAGCGGCATCGCGGCGAGCGCGGTGGGTATCGCGAAGATCCTTTTCGTGATCTTCGCCATCCTCGCGATTGCCAGCTTCCTTGCCGGCTTGCTACGACGCAAGTAGCGTCGTTACGATCCACAGGCTCTCGCATTTCATCTTCCCGGAAAGGACTTTCACATGAACACGACCAAGACCGCTTCGCAACTCGCCGACGACGCGCGCCAGACCGCCAACGAGGCGGTGGAATCCACCCGCGCCTACGCACAGAATGCGGTGAATGCGGCTGGCGAAAAGGTCCGCGACCTGCGCCGCGATGCAGAGCCCGCAGTCGAGCAGCTCGCAGCCCGCGTGCAGCAAGCCGTGCAGCGCGGCCTCGATGCCGCTTCGACC
Organism: Variovorax sp. RCC_210; assembly: GCF_041355175.1. Classification (NCBI taxonomy): domain Bacteria; kingdom Pseudomonadati; phylum Pseudomonadota; class Betaproteobacteria; order Burkholderiales; family Comamonadaceae; genus Variovorax; species Variovorax sp. RCC_210. The sequence continues at coordinate 338,005 of NZ_JBFUPJ010000008.1, forward strand.
ACCAGCGCACGCGCCCAGCGCCGCCTCGAACAGGCCGCAGACGTGACCGGCCGCTACATCTCCGACCAGCCTGTTCGTTCGGTGCTGATTGCAGCTGCCGCCGGCGCCGCCATCACGGCCTTGATCGTGCTCGCCAGCCGCCGCAGCCGGGACGACTACTGATCCGCTGAATACCCGCCGTTCCATCGATTCCCGGCACCATGCTTCATCCGATTTTTTCCACGGTGCTCGGGCATCCGGAACTCGTCGCTGACCACATCGCCAACTACGCCGCCCTCGTTCGCCAGGAAACTGTGCAAGCGGGGCGCAGCCTTGTCGCCCGCCTCGTCGCGGGCGTTCTGGCGGCTGCCAGCGCCATGCTGGCCCTCGGGCTGATCGGCGTTGCCGTGCTGCTCGGCGTGCTTCATGGCAGCTTTCACTGGGTGCTCGTAGCTGTGCCCGGTGTGGCTGTGGTGATAGCCGCCTTCTGCGCCTGGTACGCGATGCGGCCTAGTCCAAGCCATGGATTCGACGACCTGCGCTCGCAGGTCAACGCCGACCTCGAGGCCCTGCATGCAGCAGGCGCACGCCATGAACGGCATTGAGCGCTCGCCACTGACGCCGCAGCAGCGCTTGGCGCTGTCGCGTCGTGCACTGGTGAGGCAGCTTCATGGTGGCGAAGACGAACCAGACATCGGACGCGGGCCAGCTAGCTTCGAGTCCGATGACGATCTTGAATATGCGCATCACGAGTCGTTGGCCGGAATGCCGCCGCACGGCGCGCACGAAGCGCATACACGTGGCGCAGGCGGCAATGTGTGGCTCTCGATGGGCCGCAGCGTCGCAGAACGCTGGTGGCGCAGGCATCCGGCCCATGCGGTCGGTCAATTGGCCCGCCCGCTGCTGGAAAGCTACGCGAGAAAGCAGCCAGCCAAGCTCATGGCCATCGCCGCGGCTACAGGCGCCGTGGTGGTGCTCGTGAAGCCGTGGCGCCTGCTGTCGGTCACGGCCGTGCTGGCAGCGGTACTGAAGACATCCGACGTGGCTGACGTTGTCAACACGCTGATGCAGAAGAACTCAAGCCCCCCACGAAAGGACCTTCCATGAAAGCCGATGTTTCCTCTTCTCCCAAGGCCTCTGAACATAAGCACCTGGTGCTCGATCAAAGTGGTCTGGACGCTGCCCGCAACAGCCTGGACGAAGGCGCTGTCACGCCCAGCTATGGCCCATGGCGTGACGATGTCGTCAAGCTGCTGAACGATGCGCTGGCCACGGAGCTGGTGTGCGTGCTGCGCTACAAGCGCCATTACTTCACCGCCAACGGTGTGGAGTCGCCGGCCATTGCAGATGAATTCCTGGTGCATGCCAATGAAGAGTCCGGCCATGCCGACCGAATTGCGGAACGCATCGTGCAACTGGGCGGTGAGCCGGACTTTGCGCCCTCTCACCTGCTCGAGCGCAGCCACGCGTCGTACGACGAATCGACGGACCTTCAGGCGATGGTGCGTGCCAACCTGATTGCCGAGCGCATCGCCGTCGAGTCGTATCGGCAGATGATCGTGCTGATCGGTGACAAGGATCCGACGACGCGTCGCATGTTGGAAGACATTCTTTCCGATGAAGAAGAGCATGCGGATGAATTGAAGGACTGGCTTGGTCATTAACTGCGAGCCTCGTCCTTAATAACAAAAGCCCGGAGGTTGATCCTTCCGGGCTTTTTTTATTGCCTGAGTGCTTTGCGAGTTCGATTGCGAATTCACTTCAGTTATCTGACGCGCAAAGCAAAAAACCCCAGTCAATTCTGACTGGGGTTTTCTGGGCTGTAAGAGCCTGACGATGACCTACTTTCA
>NZ_JBFUPJ010000009.1:0-336217 GCF_041355175.1 Variovorax sp. RCC_210
AGGGTCGCCTTTTCTTTGGCTACTTTCTTTTGGCGAAGCAAAAGAAAGTAGATCGCCCGCCGGGGCGAGACCCGGCCCCGGAAAACAAACAACCCAATAAAGCCTATATCCGCAACTACAAAAGCTGAAGCGCCAAGCAGCGGCACAATACCCCCCGCCCCGTGCGGCAGCGCAACGGCCAGCGCCCGCAACCCTCCCTCTGGAGACCAAGATCATGAAAGCAACCTGGAACGGCGTCACCATCGCCGAAAGCGACGACACCGTGCTTGTCGAAGGCAACCACTATTTCCCGATGAGTTCGCTCCATCGCGATCACGTGACCTTCAGCAACCACAAGACCACCTGCCCCTGGAAAGGCACCGCGAGCTACTACTCGCTGCTGGTCAACGGCGAGCTCAACACCGACGCCGCCTGGTACTACGCCGACCCCAAGCCCGAAGCCGAAGAAATCCGCGACCGCGTGGCGTTCTGGAAGGACGTGAAGGTCAGCGCACAGTGACCACGGCCGCGTTCACTCCCCCGTTCATCGCTCCCGCCGAACTGCCCGCCGCGCTGCGCGAGCAGGGCTACGCGGTGCTGAGCCCGCAGGGTGTCAGCGAATGGCTGGGCGTGCCGCTGGCGCAACTCGAGGCACTGCATGCCGACTGGAACGCGCTCCCGCCCGACGAATACCTGAAGGACGGCGGGCGCTACCGCACGCGGCGCCACGCGTGCTTCACGGTCGAGTCCGACGACCACGCCACGCTGGCGCAGGTGTCGCACCGCGCGCACTGGCAGCCGGTGGAATACAACGCGCTGCATGGCGGCATGCAGCGCTGGTTCGCCCCCATGCTCGAAGACACGGTGGCGCAACCGGTCTGGCAGCGCCTGCTGCAGCAGCTCGGCAAGGCCAGCAGCGACATGCGCGGCGCGCCGCAGCGCTGGTACGTGGAAGCGCACCAGTTCCGCATCGACACGGCCGGCGGCATCGGCCGGCCGACGCCCGAAGGCGCGCACCGCGACGGTGTGGACCTGGTGGCGGTGGCGCTGGTCGGGCGGCACGGCATCAAGGGCGGCGAGACGCGCGTGTTCGAGGCCAACGGCCGCCGTGGCGAGCGCTTCACCATGACCGAGCCGTGGAGCCTGCTGGTGCTCGACGACGCACGCGTGATCCATGAGTCCACGCCCATCCAGCCGCTCGAAGAGGGCGGCGAAGGCTGGCGCGACACGTTGGTCATCACCTGCCGCGCCAAGGGTTTCCAGGGGGACTGATCCCGCGCGAAAGCGTGTCAAAAGCGTGTGAAGGGCGTGTGGAGCGCACACGCAGAAGGCGCTCGCGCAAAGCGCTGTGCCGTTGCTGGCCGGAGTCCTACAGGCCCGTCATGCAACAGAGGTTAAATTCGAGTCCCGGTCCCTTGTGTCTTCTTCAGGGACCGTGTCTGTCTGCGAACGAAAGCGAGGTCCCGCCATGTTCAATCACATCCTGGTTCCGATCGACGGCTCCGAAACTTCCATGCTCGCCGTCAGCAAGGCCAGCGGCCTCGCATTGGCCTTCGGAAGCCGCATCACGCTGATTCACGTGATCGACAACTACCCCTTCATCGGCGTGGGCGCGGACTACGCGCTCGGCCAGAACGAATACCTCGCCGCCGCCACGGCCAGCGCCAACGCGGCGCTCGCACGCGGCGTGGCCGCCCTGGCGGCCGAAGGCCTGCACAGCGACCAGCGCGTGATCGACGGCCATGTGGTACACGAAGGCATCGTCGACACGGCCATCGCCATCGCGGCCGACCTGATCGTGATGGGCTCGCACGGCCGCAGTGGCATCGAGAAGCTGCTGCTGGGCAGCGTGACGCAGCGCGTGCTGCAGGACGCGAACATGCCGGTGCTGGTGGTCAAGGGCGGCTTGTACTAAGACCCAGACGAAAGAAGCCGAGAAAAAGAGCCGAAGTCGACGCTCAAGCAGGCACGAAATCAGGCGCTCGCCGCAAGCGGAGCGCCTGCTGCGTCACCGGGTGCACGAAGCCCAGCTCGCTCGCGTGCAACAACAGCCTCGGTGCGCGTGCCTGCAGGGCGGCGTCGCCGTACAAGGCATCGCCCAGGATGGGATGGCCGATCGACAGCAGGTGCACGCGCAGCTGGTGCGAACGCCCGGTCAATGGCTCCAGCAGCACATGCGTCGAAGCGCCCCCCTGGTCTGAAGACGAAGACACCGCCTTCCACCGCGTGAGGCTCGGCTTGCCTGCGGGGTCGACCTTCTGCAGCGGGCGGCGAGGCCAGTCGGCCGCGAGCGGCGCATCGATCGAACACCAGTCGTCCCGCATCGGCATCGTGCCATCGACGATGGCTTCGTAGCGCTTGTGCACGCGGCGCTCGGCAAAGGCCGCGCTCAGTGCGCGCTGCATCTCGATGCCGCGCGCCATCACCACCAGGCCGCTGGTGCCCATGTCGAGCCGGTGCACGATGAGCGCGTCGGGCCAGCGCCGCATGGCGCGCGCGCTCAGGCAGTCCTGCTTGTCCTCGCCGCGGCCGGGCACGCAGAGCAGGCCGGCGGGCTTGTCGAGCACCAGCAGGAACGGGTCCTCGTGCACGACATCGACAGTGGGTTCAGCGACGGGTTCAGCGGCGGGGAAGGGCGGCGGCGTGGTCATGGAGGCGTCGAGTGTAGAGACGCCCGCTGACGGCCTCGGAGGCTTCCCGAAGCGTCCTGGAAGGCCGCCGCGCGCCACAAAGCGCCGTGCAGGGCCGTTGGGGCGCCCTCACGACCCGCTCACGAAGCCTCGGCTATCCTCGAACGAATGTCCGGCCCCGCTCCCGCTTTCACCCCTTCTCCCGAGTCTCCCGATTCCCCCGATGCCCCTGCCGTTCCGGCCGCGGGCACAGCCTCTCCCCCCAGCTTTTCGGACCTGACACGCGAACGCCCGTTCATGCAGATGTGGACGGCGCGCCTGTTCGGCACCGCCGCCTCGCAGATGCTGCTGGTGGCCATCGGCTGGCACATGTACGACCTGACGGGCAGCGCGTGGGACCTGGGCCTGGTCGGGCTCTACCAGTTCGTGCCGGCGCTGCTGCTGGCGCTGCTGGCCGGCCACATCGTCGACCGCCACCACCGGGGCCGCATCGTGGCTGCCTGCTTCGCGGTGCAGGGGCTGGTGGCGCTGGCGCTGCTCCTGGCGGTGCTGGAAAAGCACGACACGCGCGGCCTGCTGCTGGGCCTGTCGCTGGTGCTGGGCGCGGTGCGCGCCTTCCAGATGCCCGCGCAGCAGGCCCTGACGCCGCTGCTGGTGCCGCCGACCATGCTGTCGCGCGCCATGGCCTTCAGCTCGGCCGGCATGCAGGGCGCGATCATCGGCGGGCCGGCCCTGGGCGGGCTGCTGTTCGTGGCGGGCATGGCGGTGGTCTACGGGGCCAGCGTGGTGTGCTTCGCGCTGGCCTGCGCGCTGGTGCTGCGGCTGCGCTACGCCTACACGCCCGCCGCGCGCGAGCCGGTCACGCTGGCCACGGTGTTCGCAGGCGTCGATTTCATCTGGAAGCGCAAGCCCGTGCTCGGCGCGGTCTCGCTCGACCTGTTCGCGGTGCTGCTGGGCGGCGCGGTGGCGCTGCTGCCCATCTACGCCAAGGACATCCTGCACACGGGCCCCTGGGGCCTTGGCCTGCTGCGCGGCGCACCGGCGGTGGGCGCGCTGGTGATGTCCATCGCGCTCACGCGCCGGCCGGTGGAACGCCATGTGGGCCGCACGCTGCTGATGGCCATTGCGCTGTTCGGGCTGTGCATGGTGGTGTTCGGCATTTCGAAGAGCTTCATCGTGTCGCTCATCGCGCTGGCGGTCTCGGGCGGCGCCGACATGGTCAACGTGGTGATCCGCCAGACGCTGGTGCAGCTGGAAACGCCCGACGGCATGCGCGGGCGGGTGAGCGCGGTGAACTCGATCTTCATCGGCGCGAGCAACCAGTTGGGCGAGTTCGAGTCGGGCGCCACGGCGGCGCTGCTGGGGCCGGTCGGCTCGGTGGTGGTGGGCGGCGTGGGCACGATGTTGGTGGCCATCACCTGGTTCAAGCTGTTCCCCTCGCTGGCGCAGCGCGACCGGCTGGTGGTGGCGGTGCCTGCGGTGGCGGGCGTGCCGGTGGCGGTGCCCACGGTACCGGCTGCGCGGCCCTAGTCTGAAAACCTAGTCGGCGAAGAGAGCGCGCGCGCCCGGCACCTCGAGCGACAGGTCGCTCACGGCCTCGGCCACGCAGGGCAGGATCCAGCCCTCGTCTTTTTCGTCGGCGCTCAGCCCGGGCCACTGGATGGTGTGGCGGCTTTCGCCCGACAGCCGCTTGCAGATGCAGGTGCGGCAGGTGCCGTTGCGGCACGAGGCGGGCAGTTCGATGCCGCTGGCTTCGGCGGCGTTCAGCAAGGTGGTGCCGGCCTCGGTGTCGAACGCGAGGCCCGACGGCGAGAGTCGAACCTTCATGGCTGGGGTGGGATTTCTGGCGGCTTCGGTTGCTGCTGCGCTTGCTGATCTTGCTGCTTTTCTTGCTGTTGTTCTCGGCGTTGCTCGCGCAGCATGAAGAGATAGAGGCTCTCGACCTTCTCGCGCGCCCACGGCGTCTTGCGCAGGAATTTCAGGCTGGAGCCCACGCTCGGGTCGATCGCAAAACAACGGATGGGAACCAGCTCGCTCAGGTGCTCCCATCCGTAGTAGTCGGCCAGCGTGGTGACGATGGCCTCCAGCGTGAGCCCGTGCAGCGGGTTGCGCGGCTGGACTTTCCTGGCCGCAGCGGCCGGGTCTGCCGCCGCCGCCGTTGCTGCGGGGGCCGGGGCCGGTGCTGGCGCGTCGCCGGTCACTTGTTCTTGAGCTTGCCGCGCGGAATGACCGCGGTGGTGATCGTGCGCACCGGCTCGATGCCGCCGGTGCCCACGGGCTTGGGTGGCGAAGTGTCCTTCTTCGGTTTCTTCGCTTCCTTGTTGGCGCGTTGCTGACCTTTGGCCATGTCGATTTCTCCTGTTGTTACGACGGATACAGCAGGCAGTTTAGCGGTGCAGCGACAATACGCGGTTCCATCCGATTCCCCGCATTCATGTCAGATTACGAAGTTCGCCCCGCTACCCTGCGCGACGCCAAGGCCGTCGCAGAAGTCCATGCCCTGGCCGCCAAGGCCGCCTACCAAGGCATCCTCCCCGAAGAAGAACTGCCCGTGCTGGCCCCGGCCTCGCGCGAGGCCAAGTGGCGCGAAGCCATCGAATACAGCGAACCGCAGGTCCGCGTGGCCGTGCTGGGCAGCGAAATCGTCGGTTTCGTGGGCTACGACCGCTCGCGAGACCCCAAGACGCCGCCCACCACGGGCGAGATCTGGGCCATCTACGTCAAGCCCGAGCACTGGGACAAGGGCGTGGGCGTGGCCCTGTGGGACGCCGCCCGCGAAGGCCTGGAAGAAGAAGGCTGCACCACCGTGACCGTGTGGGTGCCCATTCGCAACGACCGCGCCCTGCGCTTTCATGAACTCGCCGGCTTCAAGCGCGAGATGAAGACCGCCAAGACGACCGCCATGGGTTCCGTGCGCGTCGAGGAAATCCGCCTGAAGCGCAGCGTCGCCTGAAGTTCATGAGCCCCGACAGCAGCACTGGCGAAAGCACCACCGGTCACGCCGCGCGCGTGCGCGCCCACCAGCGCCGCACCACCCTCGTGCAGTGGATTCGCCGCACCCACGGCTGGTTCGGCCTGTGGGGCGCGGTGCTGGGCTTGCTGTTCGGGTTCAGCGGCATCTGGCTCAACCACCGCAACGTGTTGAAGCTGCCGCAGGCCCAGGAGCGCACCCGCGCGCAACTGGCGCTGCCCGAGCCCGTGCCCGAGACGCCCGAGGCCATGAGCCGCTGGCTGCAGGACGCGCTGCGCATGAGCGGCCCGCCCAATTCGAGCCGCATCGAGCCGGCCAAGCCGGTGGCCTGGGCCGACAAGAGCGACAAGGGCGCCCCCGCGCTCACGCAGCCGGCCCACTGGGTCTTCAATTTCGGCGGCCCGAACGAGATCGTGCAGGCCGAGTACTGGCACGGCAACCGTTCGGTCGGCGTGACCACCACGCACAACGGCTTCGTCGCCACGCTCACCAACATGCACAAGGGCGGCGGCATGCCGCTGCCGTGGATCCTGCTGGTCGACACGCTCGCCGGCAGCCTGATCTTCCTGTCGCTCTCGGGCGTGGCGCTGTGGATGCTCACGCACCGCCGCCGCCGCGTGGGGCTGGTGCTGTTCGGCGCTTCGCTGGCCGCGGTGCTGGGGCTGGCGCTCAGCGCGCTCTGATTCGCCGGCCGCAAGTGCGCATTGCGGCCTGCTTCGGGTCGGTTGCGTACGGGTATTGAAGGGGCGGGGCGGCGGCTGCGGCTAAGCTCGCCGCTTCTTTTCAACCCCCCGCATTGCCCATGGCCACCAGCCTGCTCCTGCTGCTCGACGACATAGCGACCGTTCTCGACGACGTGTCGATCCTCACCAAGGTGGCCGCCAAGAAAACGGCCGGCGTGCTGGGCGACGACCTGGCGCTCAATGCGCAGCAGGTGTCCGGCGTGCGGGCCGAGCGCGAAATTCCGGTGGTGTGGGCCGTGTGCAAGGGCTCGTTCATCAACAAGGCCATCCTGGTGCCGGCCGCGCTGGCCATCGGCACCTGGCTGCCCTGGCTGGTGACGCCGCTGCTGATGGTGGGCGGCGCATTCCTCTGCTTCGAAGGCACCGAGAAGCTCGCGCACAAATTCCTGCACAAGAACGAACACGACGCCGACACCGCGCGCCACGAGAAGGCCGTGGCCGACGCCGCGGTCGACGTGGTGGCCATGGAGAAAGACAAGATCAAGGGCGCCGTGCGCACCGACTTCATTCTCTCGGCCGAAATCATCGCCATCACGCTGGGCACCGTGCAGGGCCAGCCCTTCACGACGCAGCTGAGCGTGCTGGTGGGCATTGCGCTGATCATGACCATCGGCGTGTACGGCCTGGTGGCCGGCATCGTGAAGCTCGACGACGCGGGCCTCTACCTGAGCCAGCGTGCGAGCGCCGGCGCGCAGGCCCTGGGCCGCGGCATCCTGTGGGCGGCACCGTGGCTCATGAAGGCGCTGTCGGTGGCGGGCACGGCGGCCATGTTCCTGGTGGGCGGCGGCATCCTGGTGCACGGCGTGCCGGCGCTGGGCCATGCGGTGGAAGACTGGGCCAAGGCCACGGGCGGCGTGTTCGGCACGCTCGGCTCGATGGGCGTGAACGCCGGCGTGGGCCTGGTGGCCGGCGCCATCGTGCTGGCGGTGGTGGAGCTGGTCGGCAAGCTGCGCAAGAAGAAGGCCTGAAAAGCTCGCAGGGCCTGGGGCGCAACGCCCAAGGCTGTCACTGTCAGGGAGCCGAGCTGCTCCCTTTGCTAAAAACCCGCCGAGGGGCGGGTTTTGTCGTTGTTTTTCGTTATGGGCGCGGCTGCCTGGCCCGCTTGATCAGCTCGCCCACGACCAGCACCGCACCCAGCACCAGCGCGAACCAGCCCACCAGGTAGGCCCCCGCGACCATCTCGAACCAGCGCGTGCCCTGCAGGAAGCGCGGGCCCAGCAGAACGGCGGCGCCGATCACCAGGCAGAGGATGCCGCGTTCGAGCGTGCGGAGTTGTCGTTTGGGTTGCGCCATGGCTTGTCTTCGTTCGGGGGAGGGTGGATCAGTGCGTCATTGTCCCGCGCATCGCGGCCGGATGACCCTGCAGCGGAAACGACTTGCCCGTGGGCACCAGCGTGTCGCCGTCGAGCCGCAGGATGGTGATGTCCTGGTCGATGAAGTTGCCCACGTACAGGTACTTGCCGTCGGCGCTCCACACCGCGCCTTCGGGCAGGCCGCGCACCACCACCTCGTTGGCGCGCGTGACCTTCTTGCCGTCGATCTTCAGCAGTACCACCGAGCCGTTGCGGTTGTAGAAGTAGGCGTTCTTCGCCGAATTGCTGCCGCGCAATATCACGGCCACCGCATGCCTGCCGGTCGGGCTCACGGCCAGGCCTTCGGGGCCGTCGCCGACCACCACCTTGTCGACAACGCGCGGCGGCGCCGCCTCCATGTCGATCACGCTCACAGTGTCGACCTGCCCGTCGGAGGCGCCCGCGTTGCCGTTGTCGGCCGTGAGCGCCAGCTTGCCGTCGGGTGTCACGTCGACGTTGTAGGGCCACAGGCCCGCGGCCAGGTCGACCTTGTTGTAGCTGACCTTCTCGCCGTCGACCTCGAGCAGGGCGATCTTGTGGCTGGTGAACTTGGCCGCCAGCGCGCGCCTGCCGTCGGGCGTGAAGCGCACGTGCGCCACCGACTCGCCCATGGCCACGGTGTCGACCAGCGTCACCTGCTTGCCCGCGATGCGCAGCACGCTCACCGAGTTGTCGGCGCGGTTGGCCACCAGCGCCAGGTTGCCCGCGCGGTTGATCGACAGGCCCGAGGGCTGCTTGCCGACCTGCAGGGTGTCGAGCAGCTTGGGCGGCGTGGTGGTCAGGTCGATGACGAACAGGCGGTTGTCGGGCACCTGCTTGCGCACGCCGTTCTCCTCGACCACGTTGAGCGAGTTGGCGACCAGCGCCAGCGTTTCGCCGGGCGTGATCGCCAGGTTGGTGGGCGGGCCGGCGATGGTGTTGTCCAGCTGCAGCGTGCCCAGTACCCTGGGCGCCAGCGGGTCGGTGCCGATGTCGAGCACCTGCACCGTGTCGCGCCCCATGGGCGAGAGGATGACGGCGCCGGCGTCGTTCCACGATTGCTTCTCGTCGTTGGCGACCAGCATCAGCTGGCGCTGGGGGACGGTGGGCGTCATCGAGGTGCAGGCTGCCAGGGTGGCCAGCGCAAGGGCCGCGAGCGCGGCGGGGCGGAATGCCATGGTGTCTGTCTCCGGTGTTGTTGTGGGGCGCATCGTATCGAACCATGCGGACCGCGCGAACCGCACAATCGTCCGACTCCATCACCGGAACCCCTGTCATGAGCATCGAGATATCGAAGGAAGCGCGCCAGCTCGCCATCACCTCCATCGAACGCTACTTCCGCGAGAACATGGAAGAGCCCATCGGCAACATCGCGGCGGGCGCGTTGCTCGGCTTCTTCCTGGAAGAGGTGGGGCCGCTGGTCTACAACAAGGCGGTGGCCGAGGTGCAGGAACGGCTGCAGTCGCGCATCTCCGAGATCGACCTCGAGGTGCACGAGGACGAGTTCCAGTACTGGCGCAAGTACGACAGGCAGAAGAAGGGCCGCCAGGGCTGAATCCACTGAGGCGCCACTGAAGCGCCACTGAAGCACCGCCGTCGCGTCCACGCATCGCCGCGCATTCAAAAGTGCTTCAAAACGTTGCAGAATTCGAAGCCATGCATCTCCACCGCACGCCCCCACGCCGCGCGCCCGCCGCGGCCCTTCGCACGCTCGCCGCCTTGCCCCTCGCGCTCGCCGCATCCGTCGCCATCGCGCAGCAGAACCCGGCCGACTTCCCGCTCGACGCGGTCGGCTACCTGAACGAGGAGCTGCCCCGCATGGACGCCGCCATCGCCGCGAAGGACCGCAGCTTCTTCCATGGCGCGATGGTGCGCACGGTGCAGTTCTCGGAGCGCTGGGGCTTCAAGGTCACGGCCAACCCCGACCTGGCGGCCTACCCGATGTGCACCGCCGCCGTCATGGACTACGCTGTGGTCGGCATGTGCCGGCTCGCGCCTTCCGACGAATGCGAGCCCGGCCTGGCCCCGCGCCTGGACGCGAACGTGAAGCGCTGCCGCGAGGTGGCCGCGAAAAAATAAACCCGCTCTTGGAGACACCGCCGCCATGGACTACGCCCGCTACCAGACCCTTGCCATCACGCGCCGGGGCGCCAACGGCGCGGTGCTCGACATCCAGATGCGCGCGGCCAACGGCAAGCTGCCCACGGCGGGCCACGACGGGCACCGCGAGCTGGCGGAAATCTGGCGCGACGTGTCCGCCGACGACTCGGTGCGCTGCGCCGTGCTGCGCGGCGAAGGCCTGGGCTTCTCGGGCGGCGGCGACCTCGCGATGGTGCAGGACATGACCACCGACGACGCGGTGCGCCAGCGCGTGTGGAAAGAGGCGCGCGACCTGGTCTACAACCTCATCAACTGCGACAAGCCCATCGTGAGCGCCATGCACGGCCCGGCCGTGGGCGCCGGGCTGGTGGCGGGGCTGCTGGCCGACATTTCGATCGCCACGAAGAACGCGAAGATCGTCGACGGCCACACCCGCCTGGGCGTGGCTGCGGGCGACCATGCGGCCATCGTGTGGCCGCTGCTGTGCGGCATGGCCAAGGCCAAGTACCACCTGCTGCTGTGCGAGCCGGTGAGCGGGGAGGAGGCCGAGCGCATCGGCCTGGTGTCGCTGGCGGTGGAAGAAGCCGACCTGCTGCCGCGCGCCTACGAGGTGGCCGACCGGCTCGCCGCCGGCAGCCAGAGCGCCATTCGCCTGACCAAGTACGCGCTGAACAACTGGCTGCGCCAGGCCGGCCCGACCTTCGACGCCTCGCTGGCGCTCGAGTTCATGGGCTTCGCCGGCGCCGACGTGCGCGAAGGCGTGGCCTCGCTGCGCGAACGGCGCGCGCCCAACTTCAGTTGAGGTCGGCGCGCCTGCCGCGTCAGGCCTTGCGCAGGCCTTGCAGCGTCTGCAGCAGCACGACGCGCGTCTGGCCCAGCACCATGCCCTTCCACTCTTCGTTGTCGCAGTAGAACGCGTCGCGCAGCCGCTGGCGGATCTCGCGCTTCTGCGATTCCGGCGCCTCGGGGTGGCGGCGCAGCCAGGTGTCGGCGCGCAGGCGGTCGAGCACTTCCAGGTCGGGCAGCGTGCCGAACTCCAGGCCCATGGGCGCGACGCGCGCGTTCGGGCATTCGTCGTACGCGGTCGAGATCACCGGGCCCGACACGTCGGCCGAGGCCGAGTCGCCGGCAAACGGCGCGAACACGTCGGCGCCCCACCATTCATGCGCCAGCGCCAGGTCTTCGGGCGTGTTGCGGCCGGGGTAGATCTTCTCGCCGTGGCCGTAGGGGCCCAGGCCGGTGTGCACGTCGATCCAGCCCAGGTGCGTGGCCGACGCGGCGTACTTGCGCAGGATCGCGCGGATGGTCTTGTTGCTCCACGACGGCGCGGTGCCGCCGTAGAACAGGCCGTCGGGCGAGGTGTACTGGCCCTTGGTCACGGCGGCGCGAAAGGCCGTCATGCCGTGCTTGCCGATATAGGCGTGCACGGCCGCTTCGTCGGCGGGCGTGGGCGGCCAGGCGTCGGGCAGCACCAGCGGCTCGACCTCGGCATAGGCCGCGTTCACGGGCAGCGGCGCGCCGAAGTCGATGTGGTTGCGGTTCAGGTCGATGTTGTCTTCGTTCGTGCGGTGCAGGTGCGAGAAGCCGTGCGGGTTCACCGCGTGCACCAGCAGCAGCGCCACGCCGGCCTGCTGCAGCCGCGCGAGCAGGTCGGCGTCGTTCAGCGTGGCCACCTGCGCGCCCGAGCCGCAGAAGCCTTCGGGGCCGTGCGTGCCCGAGGTGACGAGCAGCACCTTCTTCGCGTCGATGGCGCCGATGAGCGCCACGTCGGTGGCCAGCTCTTCGCCGAGCGCGCCGCGGTGCTCCGGGTGCACGAACGACTCGACGGCCGCGCCGCGCTGGGCGGCGGCATCGAGGAACTTGGCGCGGGCTTCGGCGTAGGTGCCCGAGAAATGGCGCGTGGCGGCGCTGCGGTGGGTGGATGTGGTGGAAGTTGTGGACGGGGTCGACATGGCGTGGGGTTCCTGTGCTTTGGATGTCTTGAAATGAAGGAGGCGGTCGGTCCGCCGGATGCAGTCAGCCTGCAGCGCGCGATCAGCCGTTGGCGTGCGCGCCCGCCGCATCGATGTCGCGGCCCGTGTGGTCGCGCAGCCAGAGCAGGCCGAGCAGCGAGACCACCGTCATCGCCACCAGGTACCAGGCCGGCGCGAGCTTGCTGCCGGTGGCGTTCAGCAGCCAGGTGCTGATGAAGGGCGCGAAGCCGCCGAACAGGGCCACGCCCACGCTGTACACCAGCGACATGCCGCTCGCGCGCACCGCCTTGGGAAACATCTCGGGCAGCATCGTGATGCCGGGCACCGTCTGCACCACCAGGCCCAAGCTGAACACACCCAGCACCACGAACAGCACCGTGGGCGTGGGCGAGGCGTTGAGCCACAGAAAGCCCGGGTAGATGAGCAGCGCCAGCCCGATGCGGCTCCACACGATGAGCGGCTTGCGGCCCACCTTGTCGGACAGCTTGCCCACGAAGGGCGCGAAGGCGAAGGAGATGAGGCCCGTGAGCGCCGCGCCGAACAGCGCCACCGACGGCGTGAAGCCCAGCTCGCGCACCGCGTAGGTCGGCATGTAGAAGGTGACCACGTACGCGGCCGTGGTGCCGCCCACCAGCGACAGAATGGCGGCCAGCACCGTCTTGCCGTGCTGCGTGCACACGATCTTCAGGCTGCTCTCGCGCGGCTTCGCGGCCTCGGCCGGCGTGATGTGCAGCGACTCTTCCAGGTGGCGGCGGATGTACATGCCCACCGGCGCGATCAGCATGCCGATGATGAAAGGCACGCGCCAGCCCCAGCTCAGCATGGCCTCGGGCGACAGTGCCGTGGTGAGCACGCCCACCACCACCGCGCCCATCAGCACGCCCAGGCCCTGGCTGGCGAACTGCCAGCTCGCCATGTAGCCGCGGTTCGCCGGCGTGGCGTGTTCCACCAGCAGCGTGGTCGACGCGCCGACCTCGCCGCCGGCCGAGAAGCCCTGGATGAGCCGCGCCAGCACGATGACGATGGGCGCCGCCACGCCGATGGCCGCGTAGGTGGGCGTGAACGCGATCAGCGCGCAGCCCAGCGCCATCAGGAAGATGGTGAGCGTCATGGCCTTCTTGCGGCCGGCGCGGTCCGCATAGGCGCCGATGACGATGCCGCCCAGCGGCCGCATGATGAAGCCCACGCCGAAGCTCGCCACCGTCAGCAGCAGCTGGCCGTACGAATTGAAGGTCGGGAAGAACAGCTTGCCGATCACCAGGGCCAGGAAACCGTAGACCGTGAAGTCGAAAAATTCCAGCCCGTTGCCGATGGTGGTGGCCACGATGGTCTGGCGCCGGCGTGCGGGGGAGGGCGCCGAAGCCGAGGGTGCTGGCGACGCGGGTGAAAGCCGGTTGCTTGGGGTGCTCATGTCTGTCCAGTGAGTTTGCTTTTTTTCGAGGGAAGGGTCGGAGCCGGCCAAAGGCAAGCGTCGACCGCGCCGGATGCTAGAGACTCGCTGCTGTCATGAAAAGACAATAATTGGGGCGGAAAGATAACTTTTTGTTGTCATGGTTCAAACCCTATGACGGCGCAAGGCACCGATGAAACCCAACCAGTTGCACGCCTTCGTGGCCGTGGTCGAGCAGATGAGCATCCGCGCCGCCGCGCGCGTGCTGCACATTTCGCAGCCGGCCGTGACCAAGATCGTGCGCGAGCTGGAGCGCGAGGTGGGCGCCCCGCTGGTGGAGCGCAGCGTGAAGGGCGTGCGGCTGACCGAGTTCGGCCAGGCCTTTGCGCCCCGCGCGCGGCTGCTGCTGGCCGACATGCAGCGCGCCCGCGACGAGATTGCGCAGATTCGCGACGGCGCCACGGGCTCGGTGTCGATGGCCGTGAGCGCGTCTTTCGCGCTCACCGTGCTGCCCAGCGCCTTCAAGGACTTTCACACGCGCCTGCCCGCGGTCGACGTGCAGTTCAGCGAGGCCGTGCTGCCGTGGATGCTCGCGCGGCTGCGCGACGGCTACCTGGACTTTGCCGTGGCGCACGTGGTGCCCGGCACGCTCGACCCGCAGTTCGAGGCGCTGGAGCTGTTCCCGGTGCAGCTGGTGGTGGGCATGCGCAATCGCCATCCCTTGCGCGGCGCGCGCTCGCTGCTCGACCTGTACGCGGGCGAGTGGATCCTGCCGGGTGACGACCACCGCGGGCGCGATTCGGTGGCGCCGCTGTTCACGCCGCTGGGGCTGCCGCCGCCCTCGCGCATCATCCAGGGCCAGTCGGTCACGGTGGCGCTGGGGCTGGTGGGGCACATGGACCTGATCGGGCTGTTCGTCGAGCCGCTGGTCAAGCTGACCTTCAAGCGGCACGGCATCCGCCGCGTCGATGTCGAGGAGCACCTGCCCATGCTGAACGTGTGTGTGGTGCGCCGCAAGGGGCAGCTGACGACGCCGGCGGCGCAGCACTTCATCGAGTGCATCCAGCGGGCTTCGGCGGTGGCGATGGGTGCTTAGGTCGGCGGAAATTCCACGGCCGCATCGCCCGTCTTCCACGGCGCGTACTTGTGCATGGCGCGCTCGAACAGCGCCGACGCGGTCCAGCCCGCCAGCCACGCCCGGAGCAGCGGCCAGGGCTGCGCGTCGAACCAGGCCGCGTCGACCGCCGCGAACTGGCGCACGAAGGGCATCAGGGCCGCATCGGCCAGCGTGGCGTGGTCGCCCATGAGGTGATGGGTCGGGTGGGGAGAGTGGGGCGAGTGCGCCAGCCTTGCTTCGAGGCCGCGCAGCCATTGCGCGCCGCGCTCGCGCGCCGGCTCGCCGCCATCTGCATGGCGGTCCGGGTATTTGTAGCGGTCGAGCTGCGGCTTGAAGTCGATGTCGCAGGTGGCGACCAGCGCCAGCATGTCGTCCAGCGTGCCGGTCGTCGGCTGCAGCCAGCGCTGCGGGTCGTTGCGGCGCAGGGCCCAGAGCATCACGTCCAGGCTCTGCTCGATCACCTCGCCCTCTGGCGTTAGCAGCACCGGCACCGTGCCTTTGGGCGAGGCCGCGAGCATCTCGGGCGGCTTGTGCCGCAGGGCCACCTCGCGCAGCTCGCATTGCTGTTCGCCGGCCAGCAGCGCGAGGCGGGCGCGCATCGCGTAGGGGCAGCGGCGAAACGAATACAGAACGGGAAGGGTGACAGGAAGAGCGACGGGCAAAGCGACAGGCAAAGCGACGGACATTCGGGAGGGCTGCGGCAAGAGGAGCCGCCGATTTTCCGCCACGGCCGCGCGCTCGCCGCCGCGCGGGTTTTTCCAGACAATCGCAGCCCATGGCCGAACGCCTCTTCCTGCGACTCGACGACGACCCGCTGCACGGGCCGGAGTCCAGCGTGCCCGCCGGCACCTTGCGCGCGCTGCCGGTGGGTGCCGCGTTGCGTGGCCATGTGTCGCACATCCTGCGCTGCCGCGAGCGCTTCGCGGACGGCCACGAGGTGCGCGAGCGCGTGCTGCCCGACGGCGCGGTGCGGCTGGTCTTCAACTTCGGCGACGCGCCGACGGCGGATGAAAGCGAAGGCCAGCCGGTGGAGGCCATCGGCGCCTCGGCCGTGCCGGTCGTGGTGCGCATGCGGCGCCAGGTCGATGGCATTTCGGTCACCTTGCGCCCGGGCGCCGCGGCGGCCCTGCTCGGGCTGCCGGCCGGGGACATCGGCGGCAGCGCGCTGCACCTCGATGCGCTGTGGCACGGCGAAGGCGCGCGCCTGCTGGAGCGCATGGCCGAGGCGCGCGGTGACGCGGCACGCATCGCGCTGCTGCACACGGCCCTGCAACGCCGGCTCGAGGGCTGCGAGCCCGCCGGCAGCGCCATCGCCCTGCACGCGGCGCGGCGCATCGCGGCCGCGGACGGGCGCGAGCGGCTGCGCGACGTGGCCGCCGCCGTGGGCGTCGGCGAGCGGCGGCTGCAGCAGCTGTTCCATGCCCACGTCGGCCTGACGCCGGGCGCCTGGCGCCGGCTGGCGCGCATGCACGGCTGCCTGCGCGCGCTGCGCGGGCAGCCCGCGCCGGCCTGGGCCGAGGTGGCGCTGGACGGCGGCTTCTACGACCAGTCGCACCTGGTCAACGAGTTTCGTGCGCTGTGCGGCGTCACACCGACCGAGTTCCTCGGCCGGGCGATTGCGGGTTCTTCCAAGACGGCGGGTTGAGGGCGTTCTATCTTCGGCCGTTCCCAGCCAATGCCATTGAAGGACACGAAGGAAATAACGGAGCGATGAAGAAGATGCAAGACCACGACACTCCCCGGCCCCTGAAAGACTGCGTGGCCATCGTCACCGGCGCCAGCCGCGGCGCGGGGCGCGGCATTGCGCTCGAACTGGGCGCGGCCGGCGCCACCGTGTACGTCACCGGACGCAGCACGCGCACGAAGCCCGCCGGCAGCTACGGGCAGTTGCTGGCGCTGTCGGACATGGCAGCGGTGCCCGGCAGCATCGACGACACCGCCGACGAGGTCACGCGCCACGGCGGTCACGGCATCGCCGTGCAGTGCGACCACACGCGCGAGGAAGAAGTGACGGCGCTCTTCGACCGCGTCGCGCAGGAGGCCGGCCGGCTCGACCTGCTCGTGAACAACGCCTGGGGCGGGCACGAGAGCTTCACCGGCGTGTTCGACGCGCCCTTCTGGGAGCACCCGCTGGCCAACTGGGACGCCATGTTCGACCGCGGCGTGCGCAACCACCTGCTCGCCAGCCGCTGCGCCGCGCCCCTGCTGCTGCGGCAGAAAAAGGGACTGGTCGTGACCACCACCTTCTGGGACCGCGACCGCTACCTGCGCGGCAACCTGTACTACGACCTCGCCAAGGCCGCGATGACGCGCCTGGCCTTCGGCATGGCGCAAGACTTCAGGCCGCATGGCGTGGCGTCGGTGGCCGTGTCGCCCGGCTGGATGCGCACCGAGTTCGTGCTGGCCGGCCACAAGACCGACGAGGCGCACTGGCAGGAGCGCCCGGCGCTGGCGCGCACCGAGTCGCCGCGCTACCTGGGGCGCGCGGTGGCGGCGCTGGCGGGCGACGCGCAGGTGATGGAAAAGACGGGCGAGGTGCTGCGCGTGGCCGACCTGGCGCTGGCGTATGGATTCACGGACGTCGATGGCAGGCGGGTGCCGGCGTTCGAGATGTAGCGCTCCCGGGCTGCGACAGCGCGGCTGGTGGCTGGCCGGGTAGGACAAATTCGCTCGCTACATGGGAAAAGCGCGTACTGGCGGTGCGGCGCGCGCGGGCGCAACATTCGCCCAGCTTCCCGATTTTTTCTCGGTTTCTTCTCGTTCTCGCTTTGCACCCACCCGCCACCCTCCAGGAGGTGATTCGCCATGTCTGCCGCCACCGAATCCTTCGGCCCTGCGTCCGCCAGCCAGCTCGCAAGGTCCAGCCCCGTTCGCTTTCCGGGCGAGAGCGTCGCGTACCGCAAGGCGCGCACCGAACTGCTCGCGGAAGAAATCGACCTGCGGCGCCGCATCGAGCGCGTGGCCGAGATGCGGCGGGCGCTGCCGCCGGGCGGCGAGGTGCCCGAAGACTATGTGTTCCAGGGCGCTGACGGCCCCGTGAAGTTCTCCGAACTCTTCGGCCGCCACCCCACGCTCATCACCTACAACTGGATGTTCGGCCCGCAGCGCGAGCGGCCGTGCCCCATGTGCACGTCGCTGCTGAGCGCCTACGACGGGGAAATGCCCGACATCCTGCAGCGCGTGGCCTTCGCGGTGATCGCCACCTCGCCCATCGAACGCATGACGGCCTTTGCCGCCGAGCGCGGCTGGCACCACCTGCCGCTGTATTCGTCGGCAGGCAACAGCTTCAACGCCGACTACGCCGGGGAAACGCCAGACAGTGGCGACGTGCCGGCGTTCAACGTGTTCCGGCGCGACGGCAAGGTGCTGCGCCACTTCTGGGCCGCCGAGATGGGCCCGGGCACGGCGGACGCGGGCCAGGACCCGCGCGGCGCGCCCGACCCGATGCCGATCTGGAACCTGCTCGACCTGACGCCCGAAGGGCGGGGCAAGGACTGGTATCCCAAGCTGAGCTACTAGGGCAACGCCGGGGCGGGACGGCGGGAAGGCGGGAAGGTGAGGGGGGCGTCCCGGGAAACCAGCCCGCTCAAATATGCAACCGTGTTGCATATGCTCCCTATAATGCAATCCTGTTGCATATATGGAGCCTGCCCCCATGGCCGACCGCCTCCCCGTCACCGTGCTCTCCGGTTTTCTCGGTGCCGGCAAGACCACGCTGCTGAACCACATCCTCCACAACCGCGAGGGGCGCCGCGTGGCGGTCATCGTGAACGACATGAGCGAGGTGAACATCGACGCCGCGCTGGTGCGCGACGGCGGCGCCAAGCTCTCGCGCACCGAGGAAAAGCTGGTCGAGATGAGCAACGGCTGCATCTGCTGCACGCTGCGCGAAGACCTGCTGCTCGAAGTGCGGCGCCTGGCGAAGGAAGGGCGTTTCGACCAGCTGGTGATCGAGTCGA
This sequence comes from Variovorax sp. RCC_210, assembly GCF_041355175.1. Taxonomy (NCBI): domain Bacteria; kingdom Pseudomonadati; phylum Pseudomonadota; class Betaproteobacteria; order Burkholderiales; family Comamonadaceae; genus Variovorax; species Variovorax sp. RCC_210. The sequence goes on from NZ_JBFUPJ010000009.1 coordinate 18,194, forward strand.
CCGGCATCTCCGAGCCGCTGCCGGTGGCCGAGACCTTCACCTTCGCCGGCGAAGACGGCAAGAGCCTGGCCGACGTGGCGCGCCTGGACACCATGGTGACGGTGGTCGACGCCTTCAACTTCCTGCGCGACTACGGCTCGGCCGACAGCCTGGGCCAGCGCGGCCAGTCGCTGGGCGACGAGGACACGCGCACGGTGGTCGACCTGCTGATCGAGCAGATCGAGTTCTGCGACGTGCTGGTGGTGAACAAGACCGACCTCGTCACGCCCGGGGAGCGCGAGCGGCTGATGGCCATCCTGCGCAGCCTGAACCCGCGCGCGCGCATCGAGCTGTCGGCCTTCGGCCGGGTGCCGCTCGACCGCGTGCTCGACACCGGCCTGTTCGATTTCGAGCAGGCCGAGCAGGCGCCGGGCTGGCTGGCCGAGCTGCGCGGCGAGCACGTGCCCGAGAGCGAGGCCTACGGCATTCGCAGCTTCGTGTACCGCTCGCGGCTTCCGTTCCACCCGATGCGTTTCTGGAAGCTGGTGCAAAGCGAGTGGGAAGGCGTGGTGCGCTCCAAGGGTTTCTTCTGGCTCGCGAGCCGCGCCACGCGCGCGGGCACCTGGTCGCAGGCCGGCGGGGCCTGCCGCTACGGGGCGGCCGGCTTCTGGTGGGCCGCGGTGCCGCGCGAGCACTGGCCGACCGACGAAGAGGCGCTGGCGCTGATCCAGAAGAACTGGGATCCGGCCACCGGCGACGCGCGCCAGGAGCTGGTGCTGATCGGCATCGGCATGGACGAAGCCGCGCTGCGCGCGCGGCTCGATGCCTGCCTGCTGACGGAGAACGAAATGCGCTTCGGCGCTTCGTGGTGGCAGAACTTCCAGGACCCGTTCCCGTCCTGGAACGTGTGAGCCAGGGCTAGCGGGCGCACTCTCCGCAGGTGCCGTGCAGGGTGAGCGCGGTGTGGCGGGTGTCGATGCCCTGCTTGCGCAGCGCCTTGCCCAGCCGGCCCATCACCTTCGGAAGCTCGGGGTCCGACGGCAGCGCAAGCACCTTGTGGCACTGGTCGCATTCGAAGGTGTTGCCGGAGGCGGCCTCCACATGGCGCGAGAAGCGGTTGACCCGGTCGGCGCCCACGCGCCGGTCGCACAGGCCGGCCTCGACCAGGCGGTCGAGCACGCGGTACACGGTCACGCGGTCGGGCGCCTCGCCGGTGGAGGTGGTGTAGGCCGCGGCCACGTCTTCGTGCGTGAGCGGCTGGGAGGCGTGCGCCAGCAGTTCGAGCACCGTCTGCGCGGCGCGCGTCACGCGCAGGCCGTTGTCGCGCAGCAGCGCTTCGCTGTCGAACGGGGCGGCGACCAGAGGGGGCTTCGGGTGCGAGGTGGAGGTCTTCATGCGGAACGCCATTGTGTTGCATCCACGGGCCGCATGGGTAGCGCCGCGGCGAATCGCCCGCCTGCCGTGCCAGATAATCGCCCCCTTCGAACAGCGGGGCCCGCGGGCGCCACGAACAGCATGCACACAGCGCGCGACGGCGATGCACTCAGCCACGTGCTGGCCACGTACAGGTCCGAGCGGGCGGTGACGGCGCGCTTCTCGCTGTCGGCGCCCTGGGCGTTGCATTCGAGCGGCGTGGACGGCCCGCTGATTCGAATGTGCACGGGGGCGCCTTACTGGATCGCGGTCGACGGCGGCGAGCCGGTGCAGGTCGCGCCGCACGACATCGCCATGCTGGCGCAGGGCGGGGCGCACACGGTGTCTTCGGCGCCCGGGCTGGCGCCGGTGCCGTTTCGCAGCCTGATCGAGGCGCACTCGGTCGGCCGGCACGGCGACCACCCCATCGTTTTCTCGCACGGCGGCGGCGGTGCCGCGACCACGCTGTTCTCGCTGCACCTGTGGATGCCGGCACAGGGGCTGGGCTCGATCATCGCGAGCCTGCCGCCGCTCATCGTGCTGCGGCGCGCGCAGATTCCCACCACCGCCTCGCTGGCACAGGCGATGGAGTCGCTGGTGAACGAAACCACCGCGCAGCGCCCGGGCTGGCAACTGTCGGCGGCGCGCATGGCCGACCTGCTGCTGGTGCACATCCTGTGCGAGCACCTCTACGCGCAGCCGCAGGCGCCTCTGCAGCCCGGCGCGCACGGGCAAGACGGCATGCCGAGCCCGGCCCTGGGCCAGCTTCGCGGGCTCGACGACGAGGCCATCGCGCGCGCCATGGCGCTGATGCACGAGTGGCCCGCGCACCCGTGGTCGGTCGCCACGCTGGCGCAGGCCAGCTACCTGTCGCGCACCGTCTTCAGCGAGCGCTTTCGCGCGCTGGTGGGCGTCACGCCCATGCACTACCTGGGCTCCTACCGCATGACGGTGGCGGCCGAGAAGCTCAAGAACCGGCAACTGAGCCTGCACCAGGTGGCGGAGGCGGTCGGCTATGCGTCGGAGAAGGCGTTCTCGCGCGCCTTCCAGCGCTGGACGGGGCTCACGCCCAGCGCGTACGCACGGCGGGACGCGGCGGGCTGACACCGGGCACATCACGCCGTTGTTCAAGAGGCGCGCGTTGCGGACGAACGGTGCCCAGATCCGGCGTGCCGGAGGTTGAGGCCGCCGCGCCCGCGCCGAACAATGGGCGCATGGCCATCACCCGCAAAAGAGTCATTCCCCAGGTGCGCGACCCCGCGCTCGAGCTGTCGCTGGCAAAGCCCATCGCCGCCGGCGACAACGCGCAGCGCGCCGCCACCGTGCAGCACACCGACGGCGAGCCGCTGGTCGCCTTCGAGGGCCGCAGCAACCCCTACCTGGAACACCAGCGCAACGACCTGCTGCTGAGCCTGCAGCACATGCGCAGCGAAGGGCACGACGAGATGGTGTTCCTGTGCATCACGCACTGCAAGGAGCTCACCTTCAAGGCCCTGCACTACGAGCTGGCCAACATGCAGGCGCGCGTTCGGGCCGACGACGTGGCCGGCGCCTTGCAGCTGGCGCCGCGGGTGCGCGCGCTGCTGGAGTACCTGGGCAAGACCTGGGACGTGCTCTCGACCATCACGCCGCACGGGTTCAACCAGTTCCGCGACACGCTGGGCATTGCCTCGGGCCAGCAGTCGTACATGTACCGGCATGTGGAGTTCGTGCTGGGCAACAAGTCGGTGGCACTGGCGCGCGCGCATGCCAACAACCCCGACGTGTGGCCGCAGATGGAGCGCGCGCTGAACGCCCCCAGCCTGTACGACGACGTGCTGGCGCTGCTGCACCGGCGCGACATCGCCGTGCCCGCTGAGGCGTTGTCGCGCGACTGGTCGGCGCCCTATGTGCCCAACGCGGGCGTGGAGGCGGCGTGGCTGTGGGTGTACGGCGACCCCACGCCCGAGAACGAGCTGTACCGACTGGGCGAGGCGCTGATGGACATCGCCGACGTGTTCTCGCAGTACCGCTGGCGGCACTTCGTGTCGGTCGAGCGCATCCTGGGCTTCAAGCCGGGCACGGGCGGCTCGGCCGGCGTGGGCTGGCTGCGCAGCGTGGTCGACCACCGCTTCTTTCCGGAGCTGTGGTCGGTGCGCACGCAACTGTGAACGAGCGAGGACACGGGGACACGGCATGAAACAGACATCACATGTGTTGATCGTGGGCGCGGGCATTGCGGGCTGCGCCGCCGCCATCGCCCTGGCCGACCGCGGCCTTCGGGTGACGCTGGTCGAGAAGCAGGCCGAATGGCGCTTCCAGAGCTCGGGCATCTTCATCTACGGCAACGGGCTGGAGGCGCTGCGCAGGGTCGGCGTGCTGCCGGGCATCCTGGCGGCGGGCTTTGCCATCGAGGACGGACGCAACGTGTACCTCGACCACCAGGGCGCGCCCATCGTCGATGTGTTCTATCCGCGCTTCAGCGGCGGCGCGGCGCCCATCGTGGGCATCAAGCGCTCGGAAATGCACCGCGTGCTGGCCGCGCGGCTCGGTGCGCTGGGCGTGGAGATCCGGCTGGCGACCACGGTCGCGGCCATCGATGCGCCGGGCGATGCCGCGCATGCCGACATTCGCTTTTCCGACGGCACGCAGCAGCGCTTCGACCTGGTGGTCGGCGCCGACGGCATCCGCTCGCAGGTGCGCGAGGCCGTCGCCGGCGCCGGCGCGCTGATGCCGCGCTACACCGGCTTCGGCGTGTGGCGCAGCGTGCACGAGCGCCCGCGCGACATGAACGCGAAGGTGATGATGATGGGCGTCGGCAAGCGCCTGGGCATCATGCCGATCGGCGACGACCGGCTGTACCTCTTCGGCACGGTGAGCGAACCCGCCGGCCGCTGGTACCCGAAGGAGAGCTGGCCCGAGCGCATGCGCGAGCGCTTCGCTGAATTCGCCGGCCCGGCGCGGACCTTTCTGGCGCAGCTGGGCGCGCACTCCGAAGTGCTCTACACGGCTGTCGAGGAGGTGCAGGCGCCGCTGCCCTGGCATGCGGGGCGGGTGCTGCTGATCGGCGACGCGGCGCATGCGTCGACCCCGTTCATGGGGCAGGGCGGCGCGATGGCGGTGGAAGACGCGGTGGTGCTGGCCGACATGTTGGCCGCGCACGGCATTTCGCAGGCTGTGCTGCGCGCCTTCGGCGAGCGCCGCTTTCCGGTGTGCCGCTTCGTGCAGGACGCCTCGCGCAAGGTGGGCGAGACCGGCGCGGTGGAAGACGCGGCGAGCTGCGCGCGGCGCAACGCGGCCATGCGTGACGGTGCGCAGCGGCAGGTGGATGCGTTCTACGGGGAACTGCGGGCACTGCAGACGCTGTAGGCGCTGTAGGCGCTTTAGGCGCCACAGACGCTGTGGCGGTTGCGCCATATGCCCGAATGCACCTAAGCATCTGACGAATGGGTCGTTCGCTTGCGGGCCAAGGCGCGACAGAATCGCGCGCTTTGTCTTCTGCAACCGAAAGTTCTCCATGCGCGTGCGTTCCCCCCTGAAGCTGCTCAAACCGGTCCTGGCGCTGTGGGCCGGCGTGTCGCTCGCCCTGGGGGCGCAAGCGCAAGCGCAGACACCGTCAGCGCCGGCCTTTCCCTCGAAGGCGGTGCACATCACGGTGGCGAACACGCCCGGCAGCTCGCCCGACGTGCTCGCGCGCCTGCTCGGCCAGCGCCTGTCGGAGCAATGGAAGCAGCCGGTGGTGGTCGACAACCGCGCCGGCGCGGCGGGCATCCTGGCGGCCGATGGACTGGCCAAGGCGCAACCCGACGGCTATTCGCTGCTGGTGGGTGCCGACGGGCCCATCACCATCCTGCCCAACATCCAGGCCGGCCTGCCGTACGACGCGCGGCGCGACCTGGTGCCGGTAGTGTCGCTGGGGCAAATCGATTTCGTGCTGGTGGCCAACCCCAAGACCGGCTTCCGCACCGTGGCCGACTTCGTGCGCGCGGCCAAGGCGCACCCGGGGCGTATCAACTACGCCTCGGCCGGCAACGGCAGCCCGCAGCAGCTGAGCATGGAACTGCTCAAGCAGAAGGCGGGCATCTACGTGACCCACATTCCCTACCGCGGCGGCCCGCTGGGCATGCAGGACGTGATCGGCGGGCAGGTCGACGTGATGTTCATCGCCGTGGGCCCGGCGCTGCCGCACATCCGCAGCGGCCGGCTGGTGGCGCTCGGCGCCAGCGGCGAGAAGCGCCACGCGCTGCTGCCCGAGGTGCCCACCGTGGCCGAGAGCTACAAGGGCTACCGCTCGGGCACGTGGTTCGGGCTGTTCGCGCCGGCGCGCACGCCGCAGCCGGTGATCGACGCGATTGCCGCGGACGCCGGGCGCATCGTGCAGACCCCGGGCCTGCGCAGCGAACTCGCGGCGCAGGGCATCGAGGCGACGGGCTATCCGCAGCGCCAGTTCCAGACGCTGGTGTCGGCGGAGTACGAGCGCTATGCGCAGATCGTGAAGGCGGTGGGCATCAAGGCCGAGTGACGTTGGCGGGTTGAGATTGGCGGGCTGATCGGCTGCGCAGCATTCCGGCGCCATCCGGCCTCACTTCAGCGCCACTTCAAAGTCACTTCAGAGATTTGGCCACCGCCTTGGCAAAGGCCTCCACATCGTCCTCGCGGCACACCTCGGCGGCCAGCGGCGCGTGGCCTTGCGCCACGGCGGCCAGCGCGATCGCCTTCTTCGGGCACAGGCCCAGGCAGCTGCACTGCACCACGCGCAGTCGCACCGGCATGTGCGAGAGGCCATGCTTGAGTTCCTTGCGGACCTGGCGGGCGTTGAGTTTCGAGGGGCCGTCCTTGCGTTCTTCGCACTCGCCGCACACGAGCGCGACGCCGGCCAGCTTGGTCTCGACCATGGGTGGGGAATGGCTCACGCGGGTTCCTTGGTGTGTTTTTAAGGGTGCTTCGGGCCATGTTGGGTGGCGCGCGGCGATGCGCAAGTCAGCCAACCGGCCGTTTCCATGCCCCTTGCGCGCTCTGCTCCGGTGCGCGCGGGTGGGCTCCGCCGGCTCTGGCAGGCACTGGATGCGCTAAGGTCCGGCCATCCATCTTTCCGGTTTTTCTGATTACCTTCGTCCGACCATGTCCGCTGCCCGTCCCCCCATCGAGATCGAAACCGCCCCCAACCCCACCGCCACGGTGATCGTCATGCACGGCCTGGGCGCCGACGGCAACGACTTCGTGTCCATCGCCAACGAGCTCGATCTCTCCTCCGTGGGCGCCGTGCGCTTCGTGTTCCCGAATGCGCCGGTCATTCCCGTGACCATCAACGGCGGCTACCAGATGCCCGCCTGGTACGACATTGCCGTGGCCGACCTGGCCGCGCAGGAAGACGAGGCCGGCCTGCGCCGCTCGCAGGCGGCCATCGAGGCGCTCATCGCCAACGAGAAGGCCCGCGGCATCGCGGCCGAACGCATCGTGGTGGCGGGCTTTTCGCAAGGCTGCGCCATGTCGCTCATGACCGGGCTGCGCCACACCGAGCGGCTGGCCGGCATCGTGGGCCTCTCGGGCTACCTGCCGATTGCCGCCACCACCGCCGCCGAGCGCCACGCCGCCAACCACGACACGCCCGTGTTCCTCGCCCATGGCCGGCAAGACCCGGTGGTGCCCATCGCCGCCGCGCTGCGCTCGCGCGACTCCTTGACCGCGCTGGGCTACACCGTCGAATGGCATGAATACACGATGGCGCATTCGGTGTGCATGGAAGAAATTGCCGACCTGAACCGCTTCCTGCTGCGGGTGCTGGGCTGACCGCATTGCAGGCCGCCACCTGAAAGGAGACCGACCCATGATCCTCGTCATCGGACACGCCCTGGCCAAGCCCGACACGCTGCAGGCCATGCTGGCCATCAGCACCGAGCATGTGCTGCGCTCGCGCGCCGAGCCCGGCTGCATCTCGCATGAGGTGACCACCGACGCGCTGCAGCCGCTGCGCCTGACCTTCGTGGAGCGCTGGAGCGACATGGCCGCGCTGCAGGTGCACTTTCGGGTGGACGCGTCGCGCGCCTTCGGCAAGGCGCTGGCCGCCATGGCCGACGGCGTGCCGGAGATCCACGTCTACCAGTCGGACGAGATCGACCTGTCGGCAGGCCGCGCGAAGGCCTGAAGGGCTGGATTTTCGCGAGCCATTCTGGGCATGGGCAGGCGTTGTCTGGGTGCATGCAGCTATCAAAAAGGTAGCGCATCGAAGGGCGTAAAAGGCCGGGATTCCCTGCGCAAGCAACGCCCGCGCGCCCGTGCTACCTTCCAGCCCCTCAAGAAGATTGATGAGTCATAACAATATGAGCAACAGATTGCTGGAGAGGTTGGGTGCACTTTCAGCCGCACGACTGAAAGGCATGCGACGTGGCATCGAGAAGGAAAGCCTGCGCGCGCTGCCGGACGGCAAGCTCGCGCTCACGCCGCACCCCGCGGCCCTGGGCTCGGCGCTCACGCACCCGCACATCACCACCGACTTCAGCGAATCGCAGCTCGAACTCATCACGGGCGTCCATGGCGACGTCGAATCGGCCCTGGACGAGCTCACCCGGGTGCACCAGTTCACCTACCGCGTGCTCGACACGCTGGGCGACGAGCGCCTGTGGGCGTCTAGCATGCCCTGTGGGTTGCCTACGGACGAGACCATTCCCATCGGCCGCTACGGCTCGTCGAACGTGGGCCGCGCCAAGAGCGTGTACCGCATGGGCCTGAGCCACCGCTACGGCCGGCGCATGCAGACCATCTCGGGCATTCACTACAACTGGTCGTTGCCGGATGTGTCGAGCGAGCAGTACTTCGCGCTGATCCGCAACTTCCGCCGCCACGCCTTCCTGCTGCTGTACCTGTTCGGCGCCTCGCCGGCGCTGTGCTCCAGCTTCGTGGCGGGCCGCCCGCACGAGCTGCAGCCGCTGGGCGACGGCAGCATGTTCATGCCGCACGGCACCTCGCTGCGCATGGGCCGCCTGGGCTACCAGAGCGACGCGCAGGCCTCGCTGGCCGTGAGCTACAACAGCCTGGACGGCTACGGCGCCTCGCTGCAGGACGCGCTCACGCGCCCGTGGCCGGCCTACGAGGCCATCGGCATCCGCAACCTGGGCGGCGACTACAACCAGCTGGGCACCAGCCTGCTGCAGATCGAGAACGAGTTCTACGGCACCATCCGCCCCAAGCGCGTGATCCACCCCGGCGAGCGCCCGCTGCATGCGCTGCGCGAACGCGGCGTGGAGTACGTCGAGGTGCGCCTGATGGACCTTGACCCCTTCGAGACGGTGGGCATCAACGCGCAGACCATGCGCTTCATCGACGTGTTCCTGCTGCACTGCCTGCTGAGCGACAGCGCCGACGACACGCCGCAGGAAATCGCCGAGCTCGCGCACAACCAGCACCTGACGGCCGCGCGCGGCCGCGAACCCGGCCTGCAGCTGCAGCGCGAGGGGCGCGAGGTGTCGCTGGCGGACTGGGGCACGGAGCTGGCCGAGCAGTGCCTGCCCATCGCCGAGGCGCTGGACATTGCACATGGTCAGGAAAACGGCAGCGGCACCCAGCACGCCGACGCGGTGCACGCTGCCCTGGCCGCGCTGCGCAACCCCGACAGCCTGCCCTCGGCGCGCGTGCTCGCGGCCATCGAGCAGGAGCACGGCAACTCCTTCATCGGCTTCGTGCGTGCCCAGTCGGAGCAAACGCGCGCGCAGCTGCTCGGGCTGCCGTTCCCGCCCGCACTGCAGGCCGGCTTCGAGCAGATGACGGCCGACTCCATCCAGGAGCAGAAGCGCATCGAGGCGGCAGACACCATGCCCTTCGAGATCTACCGCGAGCAGTACGTGTCGCCCGCGCGCCTGGGCATCGCGCGTGGTCGCATGGCCATGGCGGCCTGACACTCGTCGGCTTAAGACTTTCGCCCTGCTCCCGTTCCCATGACGACAGGGGCGGGGGCCGATGGCCTACAGGCATTGGCCCGCATCGCCCACCGCAGGTACGCGGTGCAGGGCGACCATGCAGTCATGACATTCAAGGCCTACCTCGTCGAAGACAGTCCGGTCATCCGGGAAAACCTGGTGGGTTTCCTGGAGGACGTGGCCGACGCGCACGTCGTGGCCTCCGCCAGCACCGAGGACGAAGCCGTCACCTGGCTGCGCCTGCACCGCGACGACTGGGACCTGACCATCGTCGACCTGTTTCTCAAGCGCGGCAACGGGCTGGGCGTGATCCACGCCTGCCGCAACCGCGCGCCACACCAGAAGGTGATCGTGCTGAGCAACTACGCCACGGCCGACATGCGGGAGCGCTCGCAGCAGCTGGGCGCCGACGCCTTCTTCGACAAGTCGGCCGAGCTCGACCAGCTGGTGGCGTACTGCGAGCAGGTGAGTTCGTCGCGGCACTGAAGCGCTGAACGGGCCACAGCAGGGCCTACCGCGGCCGCTGACACCCACGAGACTGTCCCCCGCGCGGGAGACTGCGCGCCCCCGCCTTTCTGGGTTAAAAAGCCACGCTGCCGCCCCCCGGGCGGCGCTGAACACCGGCAACCCCAACGGCAACTCCCTAGGAAAGCGACAGAGAGACATGAGCAGCAGCAACAGCATCGACTTCAGCGGCCGCGTGGCCATCGTGACCGGCGCGGGCGGCGGCCTGGGCCGCCAGCACGCGCTGGCCCTGGCGGCACGCGGCGCCAAGGTGGTGGTCAACGACCTGGGCGGCGCGCGCGACGGCTCCGGCGGCTCGGTGAGCGCGGCGCAGGCGGTGGTCGACGAAATCAAGGCCGCGGGCGGCGAAGCCATTGCCAACGGCGCCTCGGTGACCGACTTCGAGGCCGTGCAGGCCATGGTCAAGCAGGCGGTCGACGCCTGGGGCCGCGTGGACATCCTCGTCAACAACGCCGGCATCCTGCGCGACAAGAGCTTCGCCAAGATGGAGCTGGACGACTTCAAGCTGGTGGTCGACGTGCACCTGATGGGCGCCGTGAACTGCACCAAGGCCGTCTGGGCGCTCATGAACGAGCAGAAATACGGCCGCATCGTGATGACCACGTCGTCCTCGGGCCTGTACGGCAACTTCGGCCAGAGCAACTACGGCGCGGCCAAGCTCGCGCTGGTGGGCCTGATGCAGACGCTGAGCCTGGAAGGCGCCAAGAACGACATTCGCGTGAACTGCCTGGCGCCCACCGCCGCCACCCGCATGACCGAAGGCCTGATGCCGCAGGAAGTGCTCGATGCGCTGAAGCCCGAGGCCGTGGTGCCCGCCATGCTGGTGCTGGCCGCGCAGGACGCGCCCAACCGCACCATCCTGTGCGCGGGCGCAGGCACCTTCGAGGCCGCCCACATCACGATGACGCAGGGCGCCTGGCTGGGCATTGCCCCCGACACGCCGGAGCAACTGGCCGCGCGGCTGTCCGAGGTGACCTCGCGCGACGGCGAGGTGGTGCCGCAAAGCGGTGCCGCGCAGGGCACCAACGAGGTCGGCAAGGCGATGGCGAACGCCAAGCGGGGCTGACAACCCCAGGGGCAGGGCGGGGCTAGGCCCTTGCCGTGCCTCCGCCGGGCTGCCGGGCTTATTCCGCGATGAAGCTCGGGTCGGTGCGGATCGAGCCGCGGTCGCGATGGTTGTGAAGGCGCCCCAGCGTGCTGTCGAGCAGGCGCTTGAGCTTGTCGGCCGCGCCGCGGAAGGCCTCGTCGATGCTGGCCGCGTGCTGCGTCACCGCCAGCGGCTGGTGGTGCGCCAGGCGCGCCTCCATCACGCAGCACTTGTCGGCGCCGCCGGTCTTGTCGTGGTTCTCGTCGCTCAAGTGCACTTCGACGCGCGTGACGTCCTCGGCGAAACGGCTCAGGTGCTGCTTGATCTCCGTGTCGGCCCAGCGTTCCAGCGTGTCCTTGTTGTCGATACCGTTGCTCGTGTTGACCTGAATCTGCATGCAATGTCCCTGCTGGATGGATGAACGAAAGCCCACTGTGCGCCCTGAAGCGCGGGTGCGCGCGTAGGTCTATTCCCTACCCACGCGCCGGGCAGGGTCCGCAATGCGGCGATTGGCCGGGCCTGCGTCGCCCTGTTCGGCGTGGGGACTTCAGCTCTGGATGTACGTGGTCAGCTGCTCGATGGTCGCCTCGTGGTCCGAGATGATGTCGTCCATCAAGTCCTGGATGGAGATCATGCCGACCACCTTGTCGCCGTCGACCACCGGCAGGTGGCGGAACTTGCGCTGGCTCATCAGCGTCATGCAGGCGCGCGTGCGGGTCTGCGGGGTGACCGTCATGACGTCGGGCGTCATGATCTCGCGCACCTTCACTTCCTTCGAGTTCTTGCCCTGCAGCGCCACCTTGCGGGTGTAGTCGCGCTCGGACAGGAAGCCCACCAGCTTCTCGCCGTCCATCACCATCAGCGCGCCGACCTCGAAGCGCGCCAGCGTGGACAGCGCGTCGAACACGCTGGTGTCCGGGGAGGTGCGCCATGCTGCGGAGTCATGGCGTTTGAGCAGTTCGGAGACGGGTTTCATCGTGTGTAACTCCATGAAGGGTTTTCGATTCGACCGACGCTCGGGCGCCGCACTTGTTTCAAATGATAGGGGCGTTACCGCGCGCAATGGCGCCCCGCGATGCAAAACCGTCTAGGGGATTGCGCGTGTGTGCAACACGCTGTCAATGAGCGAGAACCAAGGGCTGCACGTGCCGGGGCGCGGCTTTCGGTGCGCGGCGAGAATGCGCCCTTGCAGCTATCGAAAACGTAGCGGAGGCCTCGTTCAGGCTTGCGTTCAGGTTCCGGGGCCACAATGCGCACCCGGCCCTGCGAGGCCCTCCCCATTCCAGACAGCGACAGCGCGAAAAAAGAAAGAACCCCACCGATGGCGATCCAGTGGTTCCCCGGTCACATGTATTCGACCCAGAAGGCCATCATCGAGCGGGTGAAGGACATCGACGTGGTCATCGAGCTGCTCGACGCGCGCCTGCCCGGCTCCAGCGCCAACCCGATGCTGGCCGAGCTCACGGCCGGCCGCCCGAGCGTGAAGGTGCTCAACAAGCAGGACCTGGCGGACCCCGCGCAGACCGCGCGCTGGCTCGCGCACTACAACGCGCTGCCTGCCGCCCGCGCCATCGGCCTGGACGCGAGCCAGACCACGCCCGCCCAGCAGCTGGTCAAGGCCTGCCACGAGCTCTCGCCCAACCGCGGCGGCATGGCCAAGCCGATGCGCGTGCTGATCTGCGGCATTCCGAACGTGGGCAAGTCGACCCTCATCAACACGCTCACCGGCGGGCGCAAGGCCAAGACGGGCGACGAGGCCGGCATTACCAAGCTGGAGCAGCGCATCGTGCTGGCCGACGACTTCTACCTGTGGGACACGCCCGGCATGCTGTGGCCGCGCATCATCGTGCCCAAGAGCGGCTACAACCTGGCCGCCAGCGGCGCGGTGGGGCGCAACGCCTTCGACGAGGAAGAGGTGGCGCTCGAGCTGCTCGACTACCTGAAGGTGCATTACGCCGCCGGCGTGGCCACGCGCTTCAAGCTGGTCGAGCTCGACACCGAGACCATGGCCGGCATGAAGGACGAGGACCTGCTCGACACCATCGGCCGCAAGCGCGGCGCGCTGCTGGGCAAGGGCAAGGTCAACCTGCAGAAGACGGCGGAAATCGTGATGCACGAGTTTCGCGCCGGCAACCTCGGGCGCATCACGCTCGAGACGCCCGAGGAGTTCGCGCAGTGGCTGGCCGCGGGCCAGCGCGCCGACGCCGAGCGCGCCGCCAAGAAGGCCGCGCGCAGCAAGAAGGGCAAGGCCAAGCCTGCGTCGGACAGCATGCCGGGTGCCGTACCGGAAGACGCCCCCGCCGATGACCCGCAGGACTGAGCCGCACTGCCCTGCCCGTGGCCGATCAGTCCAGCGCGAACAGCGCCCCGGCCGCCTCGTTCAATGCCGCCGTGCGCCGCGAATCCGGATGCGGCCCCGCCGCCGACAGCGCGCGCTGGTACATCGCGATGCGCGTCGCCGACACCGGCCGGCAGAGCGGCCGACCCACCGTCTGCGACAGCCCGCGCTCGGGCACCACGTAGCGCCCCGGGCTCAGCCGCGCGAAGCGGATGTACGCCTGCAGCGCGTAGAGCATGTCGGCGTGCAGCGCGTCCATGCGCTGCTCGGCGTCCTTGCCGATCTGCGCCAGGCCCTTGGCGTCCTTGGCCACCGGCAGCCCGAGGATGTCGGCCATGTCGATCTCGTAGTGCGTGAAGTCGCCGTAGGGGCGCTTGCAATCGATCATGAAGGTGCGCCAGTTCGCGTGCTGCAGCAGCCGGATGTGCTCCGCGGACACGTCGAAGGCATCGCGCTTTCCCAGCGGCGGCACGAAGCCGTAGTGCCCCGGCGCGAAGCTCGCGTGCAGGAAGAAGGCCGAGGTCACTTTCACGAAGCGGTCGAACAGCGGCGACACGCGCGGGTTGCCGCCGTCCAGCGCCTCGCCGAACTGCTCCAGCGACAGCTCGGGCGGCACGATGGCGGGCGCGCCCGATTCGCAGGCGATCCACTCGGCCTTGCTGCGGCGGAACCAGTCGATGTCGTCCTGCGTGATGGCGACGCTGCCAGGGGCCTCGGCGCCGGGTGCGGTGGGGGCCAGGGGTGCGACAGGTGCGGAAGATGCGCCAGGTGCGCTGGACGCGCCTTGCCGCCCGCAGCCCGAAGCGGCAAGCAGGGCGGAGGCGGCGCAGGCGGCCGAGAAGGCCAGCGCGCTCCGCCGATGGATCCATCTCACGTTTTCGTCTCCCATGGAAATTCGGACACAGCGTTCGGCTCCCGAGGATGCCACGCCGGCCTGACCTGCGCCTGAGGACGGCCACGGCGCCGGGCGCAAGGTTGTTCGCGCCGCAGGCCGAAGCGCTTCGGCGCGGCCCACTATCATCGAAAAATGCAACGTCTCACGCGCCAACGCAACGCCGTTTTCTCCGCCTTCAGCGACGCCGGTCGCGTGCTTACCGCCCCTGAAATCCTCGCGCATGCGCGCGAGATCGTGCCCGAGATCAGCCTGTCGACCGTGTACCGCCAGGTGTCGCTGCTGCTGGCGGACGGCGAGATCGCCAAGGTCGAGCTGCCGGGCGAACCGGCGCGCTACGAGGTCGCCTGCAAGCCCGGCGCGCACGCGAAGGACCACGGGCACCCGGAGCAAGACGGGCACGGGCACGGGCACGACGGGCACGATGCGAATGGCGCCGACCACCACCATCACTACTTCCATTGCTCGAACTGCGGGCAGGTCTTTCTGCTGCACGCCTGCCCCGGCCCCATGGACGACCTGGCGCCCAAGGGCTTCCAGGTGACGAGCCACGAGGTGACGCTGCACGGGCTGTGCGCGTCGTGCGCGCCGGGTGCGCAAAAAGCGCAAAAGACACAGAAGGCGCGCGCGAAGGCGCACTGACGAAAAGAAGCACCGACGCACTCGCACGGCAGCAAGCCGTCGATCAGCATCGAATCGTTATTGAGAACGTATTCTCAATAACGTATAGTCGCGGGTTCCCAAACCCATGGCCAGCGACGGCCCGAGTACGACCATGCAAGTCCTTTCCTCGCTCAAGGAAGCCAAGAAGCGCCATCGCGATTGCCAGGTGGTGACGCGGCGCGGGCGCACCTACGTCATCTGCAAGTCCAACCCGCGCTTCAAGGCGCGGCAGGGCGGCGCGAAGAACAAGAACAAGCGCTGAGCACGGCGCAGCCCCCAGGCGCCGACTGAAGAGCGCCGACCGGCGCGCCCCCGCGCGAAGCGCCGGTCCCCCCACGAACCCTTGTCGAATGTTTCGGCGCACCCGCGCCGGCGCAAGCCTGCGCGCGTCTTCTTCCCAACCTGGTTTTCTTCCATGCTCCGAGCCACCGGCCTCACCAAACAGTACGGCGCCCACACCGCGCTCGACCGCCTCGACCTCGACATCCGCGCCGGCGACATCTACTGCTTGCTGGGTGCCAACGGCGCGGGCAAGACCACCACCATCAACCTGTTCCTGAACTTCATCGCGCCGAGCGCCGGCACGGTCGAAATCAACGGCACCGACGTCACGCGCCATCCGGTGGCCACCAAGCAGGACGTGGCGTACATCCCCGAGCAGGTCACGCTGTACGGCACCTTGTCGGGCCTGGAAAACCTGCGTTTCTTCGCGGGCCTGGCGCTGGGCCACGAGTTGCCGCGCGAGCGCCTGCTCGAGCTGATGACCGAGGTGGGGCTCGACCATGCCGCCGCCGACAAGCGCGTATCCGCGTATTCGAAGGGCATGCGCCAGAAGGTGTGGATCGCGGTGGCCATCGCCAAGCAGGCCAAGGCGCTGCTGCTCGACGAGCCGACCTCGGGGCTCGACCCGCACGCGGCCGCGGAGTTCTCCGACCTGTTGCGTCGCGCCGCCGACAGCGGCGTGGCCGTGCTGACCACCACGCACGACCTGTTCCACGCACAGCAGACCGCCACGCGCGTGGGGATCATGAAACGAGGGCGGTTGGTCGAAAGCCTCGACGGCGAGGCGCAGATCGCGCGGACGGACCTGCAGTCGCTCTATCTCCAGCACATGAGGGCTTGAGATGAAGTGCTTTTCGATTGGCGGTGGCGAGCGTTCGGGGCGCGGTCACGCCACGACAACAAACACCAAACACAACGACCCAGGGAGCCCACTGAAATGCTGCTGAACTGGATCGCAAGACGCGAATTCCTCGAACGCCTGCGCGACGGCCGCCTGTACTGGGCCGGCGGCCTCGTGGCCGTGCTGCTGCTGACGGCACTCGCCGTGGGTTGGGCCCACCAGCGCGACGCGCGCGCAGAGCAGCAGGCAGCCCAGGCCATGGACTACCGCGACTGGCTGCACCAGGACAGTCGCCACCCGCACGACGCCGCCCACCAGGGCATGCATGCCTTCAAGCCCGAGGCCGCGCTGGCCATGATCGACTCGGGCATCAACCCCTTCATCGGCAGCACCGTGTGGCTTCAGGCGCACCGGCAGAGCGAGGTGAAATTCAACGCCGCGCAGGACGCGACCGGCCTGCAGCGCTTCGGCAACCTCTCGGTCGGCTGGATCCTGCAGGTGCTGGGGCCGCTGCTGGTCATCGTGCTGGGCTTCAATGCGTTCGCCGGCGAACGCGAGCAGGGCATTCTTCGGCAGACCTTGAGCCTCGGCGTTTCGCCGCTGCGGCTGCTCGGCGGCAAGGCCCTGGCGCTCGCGGCCTCGCTGGGCGTGCTGCTGGTGCCGGCCGCGCTCATCGCGGCGGTGGCGGTCGCCATCGGCGCCGGGGAGGGCGAGCGGCTCGATGCGCTGCTGCGGCTGGCCGCATGGTCGCTCGGCTACGCCGTGTACCTCGGCATCTTCGTGTTCCTGGTGCTCGGCGTGTCGGCCGCGTCGTCCACCTCGCGCATGGCCATCACGCTGCTGCTCGCGCTGTGGATCGGCCAGGCCGTGATGGCGCCGCGCGTGCTGTCCGAACTGTCGCGCGCATGGTTTCCAAGCCCGACGCGGCTGCAGTTCAACCAGGCGCTGGGGGCGGAGCTGAAGTCGGTGTCCGACCAGGTCTGGCAAAAAAACTTCGGCACCACCGAACGCTGGGGCCGCGACGTGCCGCTCAGCAAATGGGGCATTGCGCTGCGCCTGGACGACCAGGCTTCCTACCCCGTGTACGACCGCCACTACGGCCGCCTGTGGGACACCTGGGAACAGCAGCAGAAGGTGCAGGAATGGAGCGGCCTGCTGCTGCCCATCCTCGCGATCCGCAGCTTCTCGATGGGCCTGGCCGGCACCGACTTCGCGCACCACCGCAGCTTCACGACCGCGGCCGAACTGCATCGCCGCCACATCCAGGACCTGATGAGCGAAGACCTGGTGGCGCATGCCGACCCCATGGGCGACCGCCACTTCGCCTACCAGGCCGCGCCCGGCCTGTGGGCCACCGTGCCGCCGTTCGACTACCACCCGCCCGGCGCCGGCTGGGCGCTGCTGCACCAGGCGCGCAGCCTGGCGGTGCTGGTCGCCGGGCTGCTGCTGTCCGCCGCGTTCGCGGCCTTCGCCACCGTGCGCCAGCGGGCGCTCTGAACAGACACCCGAACAGACATGCCCATGACCCCCTCTCTCCATCCGCCGCAAGGCCGCCGCCTGCTCGCCGTGATGCGCCAGGAATGCCGCCTCCTGCGGGCCGAGCGCACGCTGTGGGCCGTCGGCGCGCTCTTCGTGCTGCTCGTGGCCTATGCGCTGGGCAACGGCCTGCTGCAGACCGCGAGCCGCGACCGCGCGCAGGCCGCCGTGGCGCAGGCCGACCGCGACACCCGCGCCGCGCAGCGCGTGCTGCTCGAAGGCATCCTCGCCGGCACCGCGCAGCCCACGCCCTTCGAGAACCCGGCCGACCCCTCGCGCATGGCCAGCGGCTACGGCGGGCACCACGCCATCCTGCCGACCGCCGCGCTGGGGCCGGTCGCGCTGGGGCAGAGCGACCTGTTTCCCAGCCAGTTCCACGTCACCAGCCAGAGCCGCGTGGTGTTCATGAACCCGAGCGACATCGAAAGCCCGTGGCACCTGCTGAGCGGGCACTTCGACCTGGCCTTCGTCATCGTGTACCTGCTGCCGCTGCTGATCTTCGCGCTCAGCTACAACCTGCTGTCGGCCGAGCGCGAGAACGGCACCCTGCGGCTGCTGTTGTCGCAGCCGCTGCGCCTGCGCACGCTGCTGGCGGGCAAGCTCACGGTGCGCGCGGCGGTGTTGCTGGGGCCCGCGGTGCTGCTGCCGGTGGCCGTGCTGCTCGTGGCGCGACACGCCGGTACCGTGGGCGCGGCAGGCATGACAGGCGCCACAGGCATGGGCGCCTCGTCGGACGCCACGCTGTGGTGGGCCTTGCTGGTGGGCGCCTACGCGCTCTTCTGGTTCGCGCTGGTGGTCGCGGTGAACGCCTTCGGCGCGTCGTCGGCGACGAATGCGATGGTGCTCGTGATCGCGTGGGTGCTGCTGGTGCTGGTCGCGCCCGTGCTGCTGAACCTGGCCGTGACGCAGGCCAGCCCCGCGCCTTCGCGCACCGAGCTGGCCACGCGCCAGCGCATCGTCACCGCCGAGGCCATGAAGCGCCACGCCGACCTGATGAGCACCGACTACCAGCACGTCGGCCGCGGCGCCGTCCTGGTGCCGCGCGACGGCAAGATCGAAATCGCGGGTCGGCTGCTGGGCAACTACCTGATCGAGAAAGAGGTGGACGCCGCCATCCAGCCCGCGCTCGACCGCTTCGACACGCAGCAGGCCCGGCAGCAGGTGCTGCTGGGGCGCTTCAGCGCGGTGTCTCCGGCGGCCGTGGCCTACGAGGGCATGACCGCGCTGGCCGGCACGGGCACCCGGCGCCAGGCGCGCTTCGAGGCGCAGACCGTGGCGTACCACGCGGCGTGGAAGCGCTTCTTCTTTGCCCGCATCGACGCGCGCGACGCGCTCGCGCCGGCCGACTTCGACCGCATTCCGGCTTTCGCCTGGCAAGAGGAGCCCGCGGGCCTCGTGCGCGGGCAGGCGGCGTGGGCCGTGCTGCAGCTGCTGGTGCCCAGCCTGCTGCTGTTCGGCGTGGCCGCATGGCGGCTGCGCCGGTTCTCGGTGGCGTAGGCGCGGGCGGCGCCTTCGTCCCTTTGCCCCTCCTTTTCGTTTCTCAATCCCAAGCAAGCATTCCAATGACCATGTTCATCCGCACGGCCATGGCGGTGGCCGCCGCCACCGCGTTCCCGCCGACCTACGCGCAGGACACCGCCGAGCTCGGCACCGTCACCATCGAGGACAGCCGCGACGCCAGCAGCCTGCACCTGAACGCGCCCAGCGGCACCGCGTCGCGCCTGGGCCTGTCGGTGCGCGAGACGCCTGCTTCTGTGGAGATCCTCACGCAGGAGGCCATCGCGCAGCGCGGCGCGCGCACCTTCAGCGAGGCGCTGCGCGGCATGGCAGGCCTGTCGGGCGGCGGGCCGCCTTCGGCGCCGACCACGCTGTCCACGCGCGGCTTCACCAGCCTGCAGTACCTGTACGACGGCGTGCGCAGCTCCGGCGCGGGCGTGACCAACCGCGTGCAGGACACCTGGAACTACGAGCGCATCGAAGTGCTGAAGGGCCCGGCCTCGGTGCTCGACGGCGAGGGCGCCATCGGCGGCACCGTCAACTTCGTGAGCAAGCAGCCCGACCGCGACAACCCGCACAAGGAGGCGCTGCTCTCGTACGGCAGCTACGGCGCCACGCGCGCGGCCTTCGGCTTCGGCGGCGCGCTGGGCGACGCCAGCGCCTACCGGCTCGACTACAGCCGCAACGACAGCAAGGTGGGCACCATCGCGCGCAACGGCGAGCGCATCGACCACCTCACCAGCGGGCTGGCGGTCGACTTCGGTGGTTCGGTGAAGCTGGACCTGTCCTTCGACTACCTGCGCGACGACAACCAGGCCTACTGGGGCACGCCGCTGGTGCCGCGCAGCTTCGCGACGCAACCCACCAACGTGGTGACCACGCCCGACGGCCGCGTGATCGACCGGCGCCTTGCCGGCAACAACTACAACGTGCCCGACGACGAGAACAGCTCCGAGACCTACTGGCTGCGCGCGCGCCTCACGGGCCAGCTCGACGGCGGCTGGTCGTGGCGCAACGAGTTCTCGGCCAACAAGGCCAACCGCGTGTTCCGCAACTCGGAAAGCGCCGTGTTCGTGGCGCCGGCCAGCATCGCGCGCGACCAGACGCTCATCACGCACGACCAGGACTTCTGGCTCGACCGCTTCGACGCCACGCACAAGGGCACGCTGGGCGGCATGGACAACCGCTTCGTGGCCGGCGGCGAATACAGCGAGACGCGCTTCGGCAGCCAGCGCCGCTTTTCCGACAGCAGCGCCGCCACCGCCAGCCTGCTGCGCGTGCCGGTGTTCGGCGCCTACCTGGCGCCGTTCAACGAGAACCCCGCGCTGAGCACCGGCGGCGGCAACCGCACCAACACCGAGACGAAGGTGCGCGTGAGCTCGGTGTTCGTGGAAGACGCGCTGAAGCCGCTGAAGAACCTCACGCTGGTGGCCGGCCTGCGGCACGACCGCACCGAGGTCGACCGCGGCATCGTCGACCTGAACCTGGGCAGCAGCTCGCGCTTTTCCACCAGCTACCGGGCCACGTCGGGGCGCATCGGCGCGGTGTACGACATCACGCCCGGTTCGAGCGTGTATGCCCAGTACACCAACGCCACGCTGCCGGTGAACTCGCTCTTCCTGCTGTCGGCGTCGAACGCGGCGTTTCCGATGTCGCGCGGCAAGCAGGCCGAAGTGGGCTTCAAGCAGAGCCTGCCGCAGGCCAACCTGGAGTGGACCGCGGCGGTCTACAGGATCGAGCTGGGCAACGTGCTCTCGCGCGACCCCGCCAACCCCAACAACACGGTGAACAACGGCAGCCAGTCGTCGCGCGGCATCGAGCTGTCGACCGTGTGGCGGCCGACGCGCGAATGGACGCTGTCGGGCAATCTGGCCGCGCTCGACGCGCGCTTCGACACGCTGGTGGAGGCGGGCAATGTGTCGCGCGTGGGCAAGACGCCGCCCAACGTGCCCGAGCACGTGGCCAACCTGTTCGCGAGCTACCGGCCCGACGGTTCCAGGCTGGAGTACTTCGCCTCGCTGAACCACACCGGCCGCATGTACACCGACACGGCCAACGACATTCGCATCAACGGCTTCACCACGCTCGACGCCGCGGTGAGCTACCGCATGCAGAACACGCTGCTGACCTTTCGCGTGCGCAACCTGACCGACAAGCTCTACGCGACGTGGGCCGGCCGCGCGACCAGCCAGGTGCTGCTGGCGCCGCGCCGCACCTTCGAGCTGTCGGCCAAGTTCGACTTCTGAGGGCGCGTGTCGCCAAGGTAACGCAGGGCGCATTCGCCGTCGCGCGCGCGACGGCGAATGCGGGTGGTGCTTTCTAGAGTGGGCCGTGTTGCATCAACCCGAGAAGAGATCGCCATGAACGCCATGACCGCCACGACCGACATGCTCGACACCATCCAGGCCATCAACGCCACCGCCGGCTTCAACCGCTGGGCGGGCTTCGAGGTCGTGAGCGCCGCCAACGGCGAGGCCGAGCTGCGCATGCGCTTTCGCAAGGAAGACATGGGCCAGTACGCGGGCTTCCTGCATGCGGGGCTCATCGGCGCGCTGCTCGACACCGTGAGCGGCTTCGCGGCCGCCACGGTGGCGGGGCGCGTGCTGGCCTCGCACTTCTCGGTGAACTGCATCTCGCCCGCCGTGGGCCACGCGTTCGTCGCGCGCGGCCGGGTGGTGAAGGCGGGGCGCAAGCAGGTGTTCGCGGTGGCGGAGCTGTATGCGCAAGGCGAGGGCGCCGGGGAAGAAGCGCTCAAGCTCGTGGCGACGGGGAACGCCATCCTCGTGCCGGTGGAGGAGGCGCAAGGGGCTGCGGCGAAGCCGGCCGCGTGATCTTCAGCCCGAACAGCGGGCGCAGGAAGCCGACGCGCCGTATCACGCCGTCGGTCAGCAGCCAGCACCCCGCGAGCGTCAGCACCACCAGCAACGCGGGCTCGACCACGGGCCCGAGCGCCAGCGGCGCCAACACGGTGATGCCGGCCACGATCAGCGTCTGGTGCAGCACGTACCACGGGTACACCGACTCGTTGGCCCAGCGCAGCCACGGCCACGGGCGGTTCAGGTGGCGGTGCGCATGGCCCAGGATGGCCGCGACCATCAGCCACAGGTAGAGCACGCGCAGCAGGTCGGTCAGCGAGCTCGGCAAGGGCGCCTTCATGCCTGCGCGCAGCGCGAAGAAGGTGCTTATCACCGCGATGGCCAGCACGAGCGACACGCGGCGCAGCCGCTCCAGCTCCTTCCACACGCCCGTGTCCACGCCCATCCAGTAGCCGTAGAGAAACAGCGTGAAGTAGATGCTGTGCAGATGAAAGTCGCGCACGAAGTTGTGCGTGCCCGGAAAGCGCGACGCCAGCAGCAGCGTGAAGACAAGCAGAGGCACCACCGGCAACACCAGCAGGCGCCAGCCCCGCAGCCCGTTGAAGGCGCGGCGCAGCCATTGCCCGGCGGCCGAGCGCCACAGCGGCAGCGTCGCCGCGACCAGCGCCGTGTACGCGAACAGGTAGGGCAGGTACCACAGGTGGTTCCAGGTGATGCCGAATTCCGCGCCGTCGAAGGCCTGCTTCGGCCAGGGCGCACCCATCGACAGGTAGCGGAGCAGGAAGGCGCCGAAGCCCGGCGCGACGTAGCCGTTGGCCACGCCCTGCGCGTAGGCCTGGTACGGCACGATCACCGCCATGCCGAAGGCCAGCGGCAGCAGCAACCGCACGCCGCGGCTGCGCAGCAGCGCCCAGGTGCCCTGGCCCCGGCTCAGGAAGCCGAGCGACACGCCCGACACCAGGAACACCAGGTCCATGCGCCAGATGTTGAGCGCCACCATCGGCCACTGCAGCCATTCGGCGGCATGCGGGCTCTTGAGGTGCCAGGGCCAGCCGGCCACGTAGTACATGCCCACGTGATAGAGGATGACGAAGAGGAAGGCCAGGGCGCGCAGGGCGTCGATGTCGTGTCGGCGGTGGCCGGGCGGGGTGGGTGCGCCAGTGGATGCGCTCATTGCAAGCTCCTTGAACGGGTCTGGAAACGTCGGAAAGGCGCCATGCTCCGGCCCGCCGGCCCCGCGCGGCGCACCCATGGGACGGACCGGCCCGGCTTTGTGACAAGCGGTGGCCCGCAGGGACGAAATCAGCCCGCCCCAGGGCCCGGGCGGCGCGCTTTTCGCGAGAATTCCAGCCCATGCTTCCGCCCCGCAAGAACCTGTACGAGCGCTACGAGCCGGTCCGCCGGCCCGTGGAAGTGGCTTTCTGGATCGTGCTCATGGGGCTGCAGGCGGTGTTCGGCACCATGGTGGCGCTGGTCGACATGCGCACCCGCGCCGTGCCGGCCGACAACTGGGAGGTCGTGACCTGGGAGGTGTCCAGCCACCTCGTGCTGTTGCTGCTGGTGCCTGCGCTGGTGTGGGTCGAGCGGCGCCTGTCGCCGCTGGTGCGCGGGCACCTGCTGCGCTTCGTGGCCTTGCATGGGGCGGCCAGCGTGGCGTTCAGCCTGGTGCACGTGGCCGGCATGTTCGGCCTGCGCGCGGCGGTCTACGCCCTGGCCGGGGCGCACTACGACTTCGCGGACTGGGCCGCGCAGTGGGGCTACGAGTACCTGAAGGACGTGCGCGCGTACGCGAGCATCGTCTTCGGCATCTGGGCGTACCGGCTGTTCCTGCTGCGCCTGCAGGGGGAGGCGAGGGTGCTGGATGCGCCGGAGGCGGGGGTCGTGCGGCCCGCCGGGATCCGGGCGGAACCGGGGGCATTCGAACCCTCGGCGCAGCAAGAGCCCTTATCAGAGCCGGTCGCACCGCCGGCTCCGCAGCGGCCCGAGCGCTTCCTGGTGCGCAAGCTGCGCCGCGAATTCCTCATTGCCGCCACCGACATCGACTGGCTGCAGGC
Source organism: Variovorax sp. RCC_210 (assembly GCF_041355175.1). Classification (NCBI taxonomy): domain Bacteria; kingdom Pseudomonadati; phylum Pseudomonadota; class Betaproteobacteria; order Burkholderiales; family Comamonadaceae; genus Variovorax; species Variovorax sp. RCC_210. The sequence goes on from NZ_JBFUPJ010000009.1 coordinate 42,009, forward strand.
CGAGGGCAACTACGTCGGCCTGCACGTGAACGGGCACGACTACCTGCTGCGCGCCACGCTCACCGACTTTCTCACCCAGCTCGACCCCGCCACCTTCGCGCGCGTGCACCGCAGCCACGCGGTGAACCTGGGCCGCATCAAGGAAATAGAGCCGCTCGACGGCGGCGACGCCCGCCTGCACATGCACGACGGCACCACCGTGCCCTGCAGCCGCCGCTACCGCGACGCGCTGCGCACGGGCGCCGGTGCGGGCTGATCCGGTGCGCGAAGGATGTTGAAAGGGCGTAGCAAGCCCTTGTTTGGTTCATTCCGCACCATCAAAGAGCTGACAGGCACCATTTTTGCTTGATTTGGCCGCCGCTCCGACTGATTCGGGTGCGACGCACCAATTCAAATCAAAAACTGCAAGAAGCTTTCATGGACGCACTCAAACAGGGCGCAGATGCGCTGTTCATTCTTCTCGGCGCCATCATGGTCCTGGCCATGCACGCCGGTTTTGCTTTTCTGGAACTGGGCACCGTGCGCAAGAAGAACCAGGTCAATGCGCTGGTGAAGATACTGGTCGACTTCTCCGTGTCGACCATCGTGTATTTTCTGGTCGGCTACGGCGTGGCGTACGGCACGCATTTCTTCGTGAGCGCGACCGAACTGTCGGCAAGAAGCGGCTACGAGCTGGTGAAGTTCTTCTTCCTGCTGACCTTCGCGGCGGCCATTCCCGCGATCATCTCGGGCGGCATCGCCGAGCGCGCCAAGTTCTGGCCGCAGCTGATCGCCACCGCGGTGATCGTCGGCTTCGTGTATCCACTTTACGAGGGCATCGCCTGGAACAAGCACTTCGGCATCCAGGGCTGGATCGCCTCGCTCACGGGCAACGAGTTTCACGACTTTGCCGGCTCGGTCGTCGTGCACGCCGTGGGCGGCTGGCTCGCGCTGCCGGCCGTGTTGCTGCTGGGCGCGCGCCGCAACCGCTACCGCGGCGACGGCTCGCTCAGCGCGCACCCGCCGTCGAACATTCCCTTCCTGGCGCTGGGCGCGTGGGTGCTGTGCGTGGGCTGGTTCGGCTTCAACGTGATGAGCGCGCAGAGCATCGACAAGATCTCGGGCCTGGTGGCCGTCAACTCGCTCATGGCGATGGTCGGCGGCACGCTGGTGGCGCTGGCCATGGGCAAGAACGACCCCGGCTTCGTCTACAACGGCCCGCTCGCCGGGCTGGTGGCCGTGTGCGCCGGCTCCGACCTGATGCACCCGCTGGGCGCGCTGGTGGTGGGCGGCGTGGCCGGCGCCATCTTCGTGAAGATGTTCACGCTGGTGCAGAACAAATGGAAGATCGACGACGTGCTCGGCGTGTGGCCCCTGCACGGCCTGTGCGGCACCTGGGGCGGCATCGCGGCCGGCATTTTCGGCACCCAGGCGCTGGGCGGCATCGGCGGGGTGAACCTGTGGGCGCAGCTCATCGGCACGCTCATGGGCGTGGCCTGGGCCGGTCTGGCGGGCTGGGCGGTGTACGGCGCGCTGAAGAAAGCGGTGGGGCTGCGGCTGACGCAGGAAGAGGAATTCGACGGGGCGGACCTGTCGATCCACCATATTTCGGCTACGCCGGAGCGGGAGGTGAATTGGTAGGCGTCGAACTGTCCTGAAGCGTATTGGACATAAATACGCTTCATTTTTGAAGCGTATTTGCCTAAGATGCGCTTCATGCGGATCTGGCAAACCAAGAAATGGCCGCGCTTCGAGGTCGATGCGCAGGCCTTGCAGCCCGCGCTGTCCGCGGCGCGGCTGGCGCAGGGGCGCATGCTGGGCGTGGCCAGCAACCTGCAGCTTGTGGACCTCGCCGAGCTTCAGCTCGATGAATGGTCGCGCGAGGCCATCGCCACCGCGCAGATCGAGGGCGAGACGCTGCAGGTCAATTCGGTGCGGGCTTCCGCCGCCCGGCGACTGGGCTTGACGCCCGCAAGCCGCATTCCCCGCGACGAACGCACCGAGGCCACGCTCGACATCGTCGAGGCAGCCCTGGCCCGCTGGAACGAGCCGCTCGCCGAAGCGACCCTGTTCGACTGGCATGCCGCGCTTTTCCCGACCGGCCGCAGCGGCATCACGCGCATCGTGACCGGCGGCTACCGCGTGCACGAAGACCCGATGCAGATCGTCACGCCCCGGCTGGGCAAGCCCGACACGGTGCACTACGAAGCCCCGCCGTCGCGCGATGTTCCCGCGCACATGCGCGCGCTGCTCGACTGGTTCGAGGCGGGCCGCGCGCAACCGGGCATCGACGACATCGTGCGCAGCGCCCTCGCGCACCTGTGGTTCGAGACCATCCATCCGTTCGAAGACGGCAACGGCCGCATCGGCCGCGCGCTGAGCGACCTGGCACTGGCGCAAGACCTGCGAAGCAGCCAGCGGCTGTTCAGCATGTCGCAGCAGCTGTGGCTCGATCGGTCGGGCTACTACAGCCAGCTGCAGGCGGCCAGCGCGCAGGGCGACATGGACGTGACCGCATGGGTGCACTGGTTCGCGGGCTGCGTCGAGAAGGCGTGCCTGTCCACCGTGGCGCACATCCAGGCGGCGGGTGCCAAAAGCGGTTTCTGGGCCGCGCTGAACGCCGCCCACCCCGAGCTCGCGTCCAGCCAGCGCAAGGTGCTGAACAAGCTGTACGACGCGGGCCCCGGCGGGTTCCTGGGCGGCATGAGCACGGAGAAGTACGGGGCCATTGCCGGCGTGTCGCGCGCCACGGCCTACCGCGAGCTGACCGAGCTCGTCGCGGCGGGCCTGCTCGAGCGAACGGGGCAGGGCAAGGCCACGCGCTATGCATTGCTCGGTTCGTTGCCCGGCTCGGTCGGCGGCCTGGTCTCCGGCGCGGTGCCAGCCGAAGCACAAACACGCGGCCTGTAGCAAACTCGCCGGACCTTTTCGTTTCACTCCCACGACCGCAGAGCCCCATGACCCAATCTCCCGCCGCCCTCGAAGTCCTCCCCCGCGACCTCTCCGCCTACCGCAAGGGCAACGTCGGCATCGACTACGTGCACCGCTTCGAATCCGGCAAGCCCGGCCCGCACGTGCTCATCAACGCGCTCACGCACGGCAACGAGATCTGCGGCATGACCGCCGCCACGCACCTGCTCGACAACAACGTGCGCCCCAAGGTCGGCACGCTCACCGTGGCCTTCGCCAACATCGACGCCTACGAGTCGTTCAAGGAGGAGTCGCCCTACGACAGCCGCCAGATCGTGCACAACCTCAACCGCATCTGGTCGCCCGAGTGGCTCGACGGCACCGAGGACAGCCCCGAACTGCGCCGCGCGCGCATCCTGCGCCCGGTGGTGGACGCGGCCGACCACATCCTGGACATCCACTCGACCAGCCAGCCCGTGGTGCCGTTCTGGGTGTACCCGGCGTTCGAGCGCAACGCCAAGGTCGCGCTGGCCATCGGCCGCCCGTCGGTGCACCTGGTGATGCCCGACGGCCTGGGCTCGGGCACGCCGCTGATCCAGTACGGCAGCCACGGCGGCCCGGACGGCAAGGGCGTGGCCATGGTGGTCGAGTGCGGCCAGCACTTCCTGCGCTCGGCGTCCGAGCTGGCGACCGCCGTCACCTACGACTTTCTCGCGTACTTCGGCCTCGTCGACAAGAACCCGGCCACCCCCGAGCCCGAACCGCAACGGCGCTTCGAGCTGCTGCAGACGTATGTCATCAAGTCGGAAGACTTCGCGTTCGTGCGCCCGCTGATCGGCTTCGAGACCTTCGCCAAGGGCGAACTCATCGCCACCAACGGCGCCGAAGAAATTCGCGCCCTGTGCGACGACTGCACGATCTTCATGCCCGCGCAGCGCACGATCGTCGGGCGCGAGGCGGTGTACCTCACCAAGCCGCTGTGAGGTTGGCCGCGCGATGAGCGCCACTCCCACCAGGCCGGCCACGCCCGCCTTGGGTCGCTGGCGCGTGGCGGGCCTGGCCTTCGTCTTCCTGTGGTTCGCCATCGGCGGCGTGGCGCATTTCGCGCTGACCGAGACCGAGATGCGCATCGTGCCCCCGTACATCCCCTGGCCGCGCGAGGCCGTGCTGGTGAGCGGGGTGTTCGAGTTGCTGGGTGCGGCCGGACTGTTGTGGCGGCCGACGCGGCGGGCCGCGGGTGTGGGGCTGTTCCTGCTCACGCTGGCCGTCACGCCGGCGCATTTCTACATGCTGCAGCGGCCGGATCTGTTTGCGAACGTGCCGTATTGGGCGTTGGTGGTGCGGTTGCCGGTGCAGGCGGGGTTGCTGGGGTTGATTGCGTGGTGCACCGCCGCGTGGCCGAAAAGCGCGGCCAGCAGATGAGCAGATAAGCAAGTGGCGCGGCTTGTCTGCGATGCTGTAGTCGCCGCGCCAAGCGAGTTCATCGCAGCGCCTGAAGGCGGCTCGCCTGGAGATCAGACCTCTGCAGATGCCTTGGACTTTGCAATCGTCCTGCCCCGGCACTTCGGGTAGTTGGCGCAGCCCCAGAAGCTGCCGTCATTCTTGGACGAGTTTCTCTCGACCATCTTGGTGCCGCAGCTTGCGCAAGTCGGCCGCCAGTATTCGCCTTCGTAAGCCACCGCGAGCAATGCCGCTTGCTGCTCGGGTGTGCGCTGGGCGATCAGCTTGAGCAGGGCGGCGCCGTCCTGTGCGTGGATACCGTTTGCCTCGGCGAACGCAGCGGCCTCGGCGGAGAAGGTCGAACTCGTGACGTAGGTGCCGCTCTTCAACTGGTGCGACGCCATCACACCGAAGAACTCACGCATCTCCTTCACGCCCACGGCTTTGCTCTGCCAGTGCTTGCATTGGACGATGCGAGGCACGTCGCTGTGCCTGGACTGAAGCCAGATGTCGACGCCCCCGTCCGCGCCATGCGACTGGCTGCGCGTCGTGAATCCGGCCTGCGCGTAGAGCGCTTCGCACACCGCTTCGAAGCGGCGCCATTCGATGGCTGCGAGCACGGCAGGGCTCCATGAGCGCTCGTGCCGCGGCACGGATGCCGGCGGGGACGTGGAACGAGGCGGCGCAGGTGCGAAGACGGGTTCGCGCCGGTGGGCCACCGACGGGGATGGTGCTGGCGCAGCCGCTTCGAAGGCAGGCGATTGCTGTGCGACGCGTTCCACCTTCGGCAGCGGCGCCTTGCGGGCGATGACGTAGTGCAGTCCCAGCAGCACTGCGCCGATTGCCAGCGCCGCCCAGCCCGCCGGACGAAGCGCCGGGCCCAATGTGCCGACGATGGATCCCTGCATGAAGTTGGGTCCGACCAGCAGCAAGACACCGATGATCGCCGCCGACCATCCCTTGCCTGCCAGTTCTCCTCGTGCGCGCTCACGCCGGCGTTCGGCTTTTGTCTGTCTGGCCATTCCCGATCCACCCCTTGTTCGAATGGCGCGAGTTTAGGAGGCGAGTCGGGTTTCGCAACTCGGGGTGACTACCTGATCGGCGATGAACACCCCGGGTCCAACACCTTGCATGTCCACGTCGAAAACAGCACCGCGCAACGGAGCGGCGCGTTGCTCCTTACAGCGGCACGGCCTCGCGAAGCACCTGATCGCGGTAGCGCGGCGGCAAGCCGTTGGGTGTGAGCACGTCGACTCTCACTCCCAGCAGGTGCTTCAACTCGTGGCGGATCGCGCCGATGTCCATGAGCGTGGTCTGCTCCGTGGGGTCGACCAACAGGTCGAGGTCGCTGTCGGGTCCGTCCTCGCCGCGAGAGGCCGAGCCGAAGACGCGAACATTGTTCACGCGATGGCGCAGCGCTATCTCAGCAATGCGCGCGCGATGAAGGGCCAAGGCTTCGGAGGGACGCATGAAGCTGGAACTCGGGGGGCCGTTCGCGAACTCACCCCGCAATAAACAACGCCGGATCCACCATCGCCCGGTTCAGCATCACCGACCAATGCAGGTGCGGCCCCGTCACCCGCCCCGTCGCGCCCACCGCGGCCAGCGCTTCTCCGGTCTTCAGCACGTCGCCGACCTTCACGTCGACCCGGCTCAGGTGGCAGTACATCGTCAGCAGGCCGCCGCCGTGGTCCATCCACACCGTGCCGCCGTTGAAGAAATAGTCGCCCGTGTCGATCACCTTCCCCGGCAGCGGCGCCAGCACTGGCGTGCCGGTGCCCGCGGCGATGTCCATGCCGCTGTGCGGGTTGCGCGACTGCCCGTTGAACACGCGGCGCAGCCCGAACGAGCTGGAGCGGCGGCCCGGCACGGGCACGCGCATCTGCAGCGCGGCGTCGGGGCGCAGGTCGGTGAGCGTGGCCATCACGCCGGTGAGGTGGTCGCGCTCCTTCACATAGCGGGCCTCGTCCTCGGGCGACAGGTCGACCGTGCGCGGCGCCACCGTCAGGCGTTGCTCGCGGTACTGCTTGGGGGCGACGGTGTAGGCGACCTGCCGCTCGGGCTTGCCTTCGGCGCGCACCGCGATGCTGGCCTCGCCGGGCTCGGCCGCGAGCGGAATGCCGACCAGCGCGGTCCATTCGATCGGGTCGCCGAGCACCAGCAGCGGCACGTCGCCGGCGAAGGCCTTCGGGCGCGTGGCCGAGGGGCCGAGCGACAGCCGGGCGACGCCGCCCGGCACCAGGGAGGCGTGCGGCCAGACGTCGGGCGCCGGCTGCTTCTTCGTTTTGCTGGTTTTTGCGTGGGCCGAGGTCGCGGCGCTGGCGTGCATCGTGGGCAGCGCGAGCAGGCCGAGGGCGCCGAGCACGGCACCGCGGCGGTTCAAGACGCTGGACGAGAGGTCGGGGAAGGGAGGCTTGGTGTGCATGGAAAGGGTCCGGATGAAGGGTTGTGCGGCGGGCGGCTCAGCCGCCGGGTTGTTCCAGCCAGGTGCCGGGCGCCAGTCCGTCGAGCGTGTAGGGGCCGATGGCGGCGCGCACCAGGCGCAGCGTCGGCAGCCCGACAGCCGCGGTCATGCGCCGCACCTGGCGGTTGCGGCCTTCGCTGATCGCCAGCTCCAGCCACGCGGTGGGAATGCTCTTGCGCTCGCGGATGGGGGGCTCGCGGTGCCACACGGCGGGCGGCGGGTCGAGCAGACGCGCCCGGGCGGGGCGCGTCGGTCCGTCGTTGAGCTGCACGCCGCTGCGCAGCGCGGCAAGCGCCTCTTCGGTCGGCACGCCCTCGACCTGCACCCAGTAGGTCTTCTCCATCTTGAAGCGCGGGTCGGAAATGCGTGCCTGCAGCTTGCCGTCGTCGGTGAGCAGCAGCAGGCCCTCGCTGTCGGCATCGAGCCGGCCCGCGACGTAGACGCCCGGGAGGTCGATGAAGTCCTTCAGCCCGCGCCAGCGGCCCTCGGGCGTGAACTGGCTGAGAACGCCGTAGGGTTTGTTGAAGCGGATCAGGCGGGACGAGGTTGGCAAATTCATGGGCGGGTGGCGGCGCGTGGTGTGTCGGCCAGCTGCGGCAGATAGTCTCGCACCAGCTGTTCGACGGTGTCCGCCTGCAGGGTGTCGCGCCCTGACTTGAGCGGATCGCGATCGGGGCGATCCGCCAGCCAGCGCTTGAAGCGCGCGAAGGCGAGCGGATGCACGGTGTTCATTCGCGCCATGTGTCCGGTGGTGCCGACCACCACCGCGGAAAAACGGGGCGCGCTCACCAGCTGTTCCGCGTTGCGGGCCTGCACCACCCAGAAGTCGTCTTCGGCGTCGCTCAACTGCGCGGGGTGGGGGTCTTGCTCTTGCGCTTCGCGGCGCAGGATGTCGACCTCGAAGCCTTTGCTGTTCACAGCCGTATAGCGCTGATCGTCGATCAGCGAAAAGGTCTTGTCGACCTTGCGCAGCAACGCCAGCATGGACGAGTCCAGCCGCTTGAGCTGAGTCGCCAGCCGGAAGCGCTTGCGCGTGTCCCAGAGCAGGTCGACGTCTCGCGTGGCCACCGCTGCGCTGTGCAGGCGCACGCCCGCCGCCGTTTCGTAGGCGTAGAGCGCGTGGGTGCCCACCACGGTGAAGTGCTCCAGGATGTCTGCGCGCTTCAGCATGTCGAGGATGTCGACGACGATGGTCGGGGCGCGCCCGACGAACAAGGCGCGGTTCATGCGCTGATGGCGCGTCACTGCTTCGCTCAGGTCCTTGATCCTGCTTTCCGCTTCTTCCTTTCTTCGGACGAAATTGTTGTGGATGGCTTCGGTTTCAGGGCCCCGGGCCCCGAGGCTTTTCTGCGCGTTGCGGGTGCTGGTGCGAATGAGGTAGTCGATGCCGCCGACGGTCTTCCAGTACATGCCACCGCGTACTCCCGCAGCCTGGGCTTCGGCCGCTTCGAGGGCCTCGAAGGTGGCCCTTGCGTCGATGTACTGGCGGCGAGCGTCGTCGCCGATGTCTTGGAAATCCATGGGTTTTCCGTATGAATTCTAGAAAATTGAATTTATACGGAAAATCAATGTAAATCAACGACTTAGGGTTCTGAGTTTCAGGTGGAAAGCCGCTGCATCGCAAGAGGCGGCAACGGGCCACACGCAGGGAAGCAGCCGTCCTGCACCACGCCCTCTGGTTGACGCGCCCTAATGCTCATCTAGTGAACAACAGGAACCCTCATGACGATGCGAAGCCTCCTCCAGATCACAAGCATGGCCGGCGCGGCGCTCCTGCTGGCCGCCTGCAACAGCACCTCCGTTCGCGTCGGCGGCGCGCCCGAGGCGAGCGTCAAGAACTGCGTCGCGGCTGCCGCGCGGGAGCTGCGAGTGCCCGCGGGAAGCATCGCGGTGGACAGCGGCTCCACGCCGCGCGACGGCGTCTACGCCATCAACCTGAAGGTCGGCCCGCAAGGCCGCTCGGCTGTGTGTACCACCGACGAGAACAGCGCGGTGCTCGGCGTCGTCTACAAACGATCGGAATAACGCGCAGCATAAAAATGCCAAACCACGAGAGCCGGCTTTGTGGCGCAAGTCTGAAGACTTACTTACTCCGATTTGTCACGTATCTATCTCGGATAAATATCAGTTGGTAAGTCAATCCGTATGATTCGCGAAACAAGTATCAACTAAATCGATTGTCGCATCTATAGCGTCGTCGCTGCGTTCATGACCTCGTGCGGAGAGTGTCGCCCTGGGACCAGCCAAAAAATTCGAAGATAGCGGTGTTCAGTAATCGCCTGTGTTTCTTAAATCGCTACTTCCAATGAGCGTATAAACCGCTAATCGACCGCTCTCTTGCAGTTCGTAGCCGTTGATGAGCATTTAATTCACATTGCATGAATAAAAGCATGGGCATACGCCTAATTAGATCTAAGTCGACTTGAGGTAAAGCTTTTTTTCGATATAGCGCTCTGCATGTATCGTAAAATGAAGTGCTAATTCCTGAATTCTTTGAATTTTCTTATCTGTATCTGGCGCCCCTTTTTTGTGGGCGAATTTTTTTATAGAAGTGTGCCCGTGCGCAACATCATTTCTACCATCGGCTATATCGGTAAGTGAAGCTCTGTATAAAGCGCTGGTAAATGGCTGCTCCTCAAATCCAAAAACCTGCCAAATAGTTTCAACATGAACTGGCCGAATTGTTTTTCCGTCTATGGGGGTTTCTGTATTTTCGACATCAACCAGATTAGTTGATGAAAATAGGTTTGAAAATTCTCGTCTCTTTTCCCATATTTTCTCGTAGTCTTTCAGGTCTCTCATGGAGCTTATTTGCGACCCGGCGAATACCGAAACTAAAGAAGAGCGAAGTGCCGAAAAGGTCGGCCTTGCCTTGCATATTTCTCTGCATAAACCGTTTACCATTTCTCTCATGTACTCTTCAATTGCGGCGGCTGCTAGTACATATGATGTAGAGATTACTAGTTGTGCCACCTGCTTTTGTATGGGGGAGGAACCTAGACTTGCCGAGTCAGCCCAACGCAAAGACTGTGAGATTTCATCAAGCTTAACGAGTAAAGCGGATAACTCGGCATCGTAGCGGTTTGCCATTATTCCACTGGAGCACCGAGCAGCAACTCTGAAGCGCGCTGTATTCTTCCCTTCAGCATTGCTCGCGTGTTCGTGCCTCCGGTGCTAAATTTTGTCAACTGCGCGTCATCAAGCCAACCTTTTTGAGGCTGTAAGACATTATTTTTACGCAAAACTTCTGCGGCGCCGACAAGTATTGCTTCGAACTGATTAAGTGGCGTCAGCTTCGTGTTTTTACGTAACATCGGACCTGAAATGTGAGGTTGAAGCGCTTTTACAGTTGCCGTAAATTCGGCCCTATCTTTTGATGTTTTGGTTTCTTTGTGCCGGTGTTCCATGTAAAGATTCAAGAACTCTGTTACCGAGCCGTCAAAATTCTCTCTCCAATTGAGATAGGCGAAAAACTTCAATACCTGTTCTTCAATTGTTCCATCATCTTTATGAAGCTTTTGCACTTTAATCAGTTGCAAGAAGTCTGAGTTAAGTGATAGATCGGAAATAAGATTGCTAAAAGGACCTCGATAAACACAGTCGCGCACTTCTTGAGGTGAAAGTGCAATTCCGCCGCGATTTAATCTTTCAAAGAGATCGAAGCGTGCCAAATGATCGCTCTTATCTGAAAGAGCTGTCACTCGAAACTGGCGTTTTAAAAATAAAAATTGCAGCGATTGGGGGAGGTTGACAAATCGAAGGCCGTTGAAGCTTGATAGTTTCGCTAAATCTAGCAGCGAGAGACTGGTTTCTTTCTTCATCTCCTTAAGGATTACCAAATCGTCAGAATTTTCTTGTTCTAAAACAAAGTGAAGGACTGTGGATATTCGTTGAAGTCCGTCAACTAATTCCCAAGATCCGTCAGAATTCGTGGCAACAAAATATTTGGAACAGGAAGGCCTAGTAGCAGAGATTCGATTAGGCGAGACTCGTCTTCTTCTTTCCAGCGAAATTTTCGTTGATAGCTAGGGGATCGTTTGATTTCACCGGTTCTGACCATACTGACAATTTCACGAATGGTTAGATCAAAATTGTCTACGTCGATTTTTTGGCGATGCGTGTCAAGCGATGTTTGTAAATCCATTTTTATGCTTTCCAAGTGTCTTTGAGGGTGCACGCTCGATTGAACGGTTGCAAAGTCGATTGACCAGCGTTTTTGACAAAATAGCCGTGCCGCTCGAACTGAAATGCCGAGCCAGCTTCCACATTCGCCAGCGAAGGCTCGACAAACGCCAAGCACACTTCCAGGCTCGTCTTGTTCAGCTCTTCCAGCAGCTCGCCGCTGCCCGGGTTGGCTTCCGAGAACAGCCGCTCGTACAGCCGCACCTCGGCCTGCACGGCGTCCGCGGCGGCCACCCAGGTGATGTTGCCCTTGACCTTGACGGCGTCCGCGCCCGGCGTGCCGCTCTTGGTGTCCGGCACCAGCGTGGCCTGCACCTCGACGAGCTTGCCGCTCGCGTCGCGCGTGGCGCCGGTGCATTCGATGACGTGGCCGTACTTCAGGCGCACCTTGTTGCCCGGGAACAGGCGGAAGAAGCCCTTGGGCTGCACGTCTTCGTAGTCGGTGCTTTCGATCCACACCTCGCGGCCCAGCTTGAACTCGCGCTTGCCCATTTCGGGGTGGTGCGGGTGCACGGGGGCCGAGCAGTCGTCCAGCGCGCTTTCATCCTTGTCGGGGCCGCCCATCAGCTCGCCCCAATTGGTGATGACGAGCTTGACCGGGTCGAGCACGGCCATGGCGCGCGGGGCGACGGGGTCGAGGGTGTCGCGCAGCGCGGCTTCCAGGCTGGCGTAGTCGATCCAGCCGCCCGACTTGGTGGTGCCGCTGCGCTCGCAGAACAGGCGCAGCGCCTCCGGCGTGTAGCCGCGGCGGCGCAGGCCGGCAATGGTGGGCATGCGCGGGTCGTCCCAGCCGTCGACGTGCTTTTCTTCCACCAACTGGCGCAGCTTGCGCTTGCTGGTCATGACGTGGGTGACGTTGAGCCGCGCGAATTCGTATTGACGCGGGTGCGGGCTGGCGATGAGGCCGCCTTCGGCGAGGCGGTCGAGCAGCCAGTCGTAGAAGGGGCGCTGGTCTTCGAACTCCAGCGTGCAGATGCTGTGGGTGATCTGCTCGAGCGCGTCTTCGATGGGGTGCGCGTAGGTGTACATCGGGTAGATGCACCACTTGTCGCCGGTGTTGTGGTGGTGGGCCCGGCGCACGCGGTACAGCGCGGGGTCGCGCATGTTGATGTTGCTGCTGGCCATGTCGATCTTCGCGCGCAGGATGGCGGCGCCGTCGGCGACCTGGCCGTCGCGCATGGCGCGAAAGCGCGCCAGGTTTTCCTCGACGCTGCGGCTGCGGAAGGGGCTGTCCTTGCCGGGCGTGGTGAAGTCGCCGCGGTTCGCGCGCACTTCGTCGGCGCTTTGCTCGTCCACGTAGGCCAGGCCGGCGCCGATGAGGTATTCGGCCGCCTCGTACATGAAGTCGAAGTAGTTGCTGGCGAAGTACTCGTGCGGCTGCAGGGTGCCGGGGGCGCTGGGGCGGTCGGCCAGGTAGGTTTCGTAGCCGAGCCACTTCACGGCGTCGCGGATGGAATCGACGTACTCCTGGTCTTCCTTCTCGGGGTTGGTGTCGTCGAAGCGCAGGTGGCACACGCCGCCGTATTCCTTGGCGAGCTCGAAATTCAGCCAGATGCTCTTGGCGTGGCCGATGTGCAGGTAGCCGTTGGGCTCGGGCGGAAAGCGCATGCGCACCTTGGCCGGGTCGGCCATGCCCTCGGCGTGGTGGGCGGCGCTGCCGGGCGATCCGCCCCACTTGCGGCCTGCGTAGGCACCCTGTTCGAGGTCGTTCTCGATCACGTGGCGCAGGAAATTGCTCGGTGCAGCGGTCGTTTTGGCGCCGTTTTTGTCGGTCGGGGAGGTCATTGGTCCATTCTAGAGGGCACCCCTTAGGGGTTACCTTTGGCAACGTTCTTCACATTGGCGGGTGCACCCGGTTTGCAATTGCCGCGTTCAATACATACATGGGCGGCTCAGACCCGAGCCGGCCCGACAGATTCAAGGAGTCCAACATCATGAGCCTCACACGTTCTACTTTCTTCAAATGGGCCGCCGCCGGTGTCGTGGCAGCGGGCGCCTTGTTTGCAGCCACATCGGCCAGCGCCCGCAGCGACGTGAGCTGGTCGATCGGCGTCGGCGTGCCGGGCGTCGCGGTGGGTGTGGGCGCTCCGGCCTACTATCCGCCGGCACCTGCGTACTACCCGCCCGCACCGGCCTATTACCCGCCGGCCCCGGTGTACTACGCACCGCCGCCGCCGGTGTACTACCGTCCGGCTCCGGTCTATTACGGCCCGCCGGCGTACTACGGCCCGCGCTACTACAACCGCGGCTACTACCGTGGCCATGGCCACTGGCGCTAAATTGCCACAGTGTTTGTGACTGATTGAAAAAGCCGGCTCCGCAAGGGCCGGCTTTTTCTTTGCCTGTTTTTCTTTTGGCTTAGCGGTGCAATTTCACATCGCGCGAAACAGGTGCGCGTACAGCCGGCTGACCGGAATCTTCTCCGCCCGCCCGCGCAGCGCCAGGTGCATCTTGCCGGCCTCGTCCCGGTGCACCGACTCGATGGCCGCGCTGCGCACGACCACCGCGCGGTGCACCTGCCAGAAGGTGTCAGCGTCCAGTTGCGGCAGCAGCTGCTTGAGCGGCGTGCGGATCAGGTACTCGTGCGACGCCGTCAGCACGCGCAGGTATTTGTCGGCCGCCTCGAAGTACAGCACCTCGTCGATGGGCACCATGCGCACGGTGCTGCCGCCAGCATCGCTGGCGGCGATCATGCGCAGCGGGGCGGTCGGCGCCCCGGCCCCGGCACCGGCGGCGCCCAGCACCTGCCGCCATTGCGCGAGCGTGCGTTCCAGCGCTTCGTCGGCCACGGCCGGCGTGGCTGGAGTGGAGGGCTGCCGCACCGCCAGCGCCTGCTGCAGCCGCGCGACCGTCTTGCGCAGGCGCTCGGGCTGCACGGGTTTCAACACGTAGTCGATGGCCTGGGCCTCGAAGGCGCGGGCGGCGTATTCGTCGTAGGCGGTCACGAACACCAGCTGCGGCATGGGCGCCTCGTCGGTGGGCCAGCAGTCGGCCAGTTCGGCGGCGGCGCCCAGGCCGTCGAGGCCGGGCATGCGGATGTCGAAGAACAGCACCTGCGGCAGCAGCCGCAGCGCCTCGCGCACGGCGCTGCGGCCGTCGCCCGCGGTGGCCACCACCTGCAGTTCGGGCCAGGCGGCGGCCAGCTCGGCCTTGAGGGCCTGGGCCAGCAGGGGTTCGTCTTCGGCGATGAGGGCGGTGGGTTGCATCTTGGGGAAGTCGTCAGGTGTGTTCTTGGTTTGCGGGGTCAGCCCGGCAGCGGAAAACTCAGCGTGGCGCAGGTGCCGCCTTCGGGTTCCTGCGACGGCGCCAGGCGCATGCGCGCCCGGTCGCCGTACACGGTGGCCAGCCGCTCGCGCACCTGCTCGACGCCGAAACCGCCACCCTCGGACGACGGCGCCGCATCGAGTCCGACACCGATACCGACACCGACACCCGTATCGCTCACCTCGATGACCAGCAGGTCGGCCTCGCGCCGCGCGCGCACCGCGACAAGGCCGCCTTCCACCTTGGGCTCCAGCCCGTGGCGAATGGCGTTTTCGACCAGCGGCTGCAGCAGCAGCGGCGGCACGGGCACGTCGCGCAGGGCGTCGGGCAGCTCCAGCGTGTAGCGCAGCCGCTCGCCCATGCGCACCGACATCAGCTCCAGGTAGTCGCCCAGCCGGTCGAACTCCGCCGACAGCGGATGCGACAGCGCGCGCGAGCCGCTGAGCGTCATGCGCAGGTAGCTGTTCAGCCGGTCGAGCATGGCCACGGCGCGCGGCGGGTCGAGGGTGATGAGCACGCGCAGGTTGGCCAGCGTGTTGAACAGCATGTGCGGCTCCAGCTGCGTTTCGAGCAGCTTCAGCCGCGCCTCGGTGGCCGCGCGCTGCGCCAGGTCGATTTGCACCTGCAGGTGCTTGCTCTTGCCCAGGCTGTAGAAGAAGTAGCACATGCCGATGGTCGCGGCGATGGTGATGACGACGCCGGTGGCCAGCTTCTGCCCGGCGAAATCCAGCATCGGCGCGCCGATCCATGCGTCGCCGATGAAGTTGCCGCCCACGAAGCCGAAGGTCACGCCGACGGCCACCAGCAGGTAGCCCCAGCCGCCGAGCGGCCAGCGGATGTCGCGGTGCCCGGTGACCAGCAGGCGGCTGATGTCGATGAACAGCCAGCTCAGCATGCCGATCGCCAGCGAGTAGACGAGGTGGTCGGCCCAGTTGCCGTTGCCGTGCTCGCTCAGCGTCAGCGCCCCGGCGATGAGGCAGCAGAACACGGCCGTGATCAGCCCATGCCGCAGCATGTCCCGCAGGTTCTCGGCCCCGAACCGGGGAACGGGCGGCCTCGGACTGGCCGCGAGCGGGCCCACGCTCATCCGTGGTTCCTGCCGGCCAGCGCGCGGCGTTCGCGCTCCACCAGGCGGTCGTAGAAGCCGCCGCCCGGCGCCACGAACCAGATGACGGCCCCGTGGATCAGCAGCCCCAGCCCCCAGCCCATCAGCGGGTAGATCGCCCAGGTGTGGCCCCTGGAGGCCGACAGCCCGACCAGCCCGACGTTGACCAGCACATAGACGAAGGCGTGGATGTACCAGCCCATCTTGGCGCCGGCGCGGCGGCGGGCGAGGCGCTCGACCTCGGAAGGCGAGGCACTGGAGGCGTTCGGAAGATTGGAAGAGGTGTAGTTCATGACAGCTCCTTGTTGTACTGCACGGGAATGAAGTCGGGGAGGGGGCCCGCCGGAGCCGGTGCCGCCGGTGGCACCGGCGCGGCCTGCAACGCAGCGCGCTCGCGCAGCTCCTCGGTCGTGTCGCCGGGCCCTTCGGGCTTCCAGCCTGGCGGCTTCACCAGGTAGCCGGCGAAGGCGCGCAGCGAGCGGGCCGAGGCCAGGTCGCGCAGCAGCGCGCGCCACTGGCTGAACTCGATCTCCAGCAGGTTGTACGAGGTGATCGGGTTCACCAGCCCGTAGCGGCAGGGCAGGTCGGCGCGCTCGGGAATGTAGGTGCCGAACAGCCGGTCGAACACGATGAGCACGCCGCCGTAGTTGCCGTCCAGGTATTCCAGGTTCGAGGCGTGGTGCACCCGGTGGGCCGAGGGCGTGTTCAGCACCCATTCCAGCGGGCCGAGGCGCGGGATCCAGGTGGCGTGGATCCAGAACTGGTACAGCAGGTTCAGCGTGAACATCAGCAGCACCACCTTCGGCGGCATGCCCAGCAGCGGCGCGAGCATGAAGAAGGCCAGGGTGCCGGTGAGCCGGCCCGTCCAGCCGAAGCGGTAGGCGGCCGACAGGTTCAGCTGGTTCGGCGAATGGTGGATGGCATGGGTGCACCAGAACCAGCGCACCCGGTGCGCCGCCCGGTGGTACCAGTAGTAGCAGAACTCCTGGCCGATGAAGCAGGCGACCCAGCCGCTCCAGTGGTCCATGGGCAGGCTGAACAGGCGGTGGGCGTAGAACCAGTCCATGGCGCCCGTCCAGAACGCCAGCGGCAGCACCCAGCGCAGCGGGTACTCCCGCACCAGGAAGTCGACCACCGAAATGGCGGAGGCCTTCCAGTCGTAGCCGCGCCAGCCATGGCGAAAAGACAGCACGAGCGCTTCGGCGATGGAGGCGACGAGCACCACCGCGACGGAGATCTTGAGGATCAGCAGGAGGGCGTTCATGGTGGCTGTTCCTGGAAGGCTGGAGCGACAGGGCTGCTTGGGTACCGCTCGAAGATCTTAGGCGGCGCTGACCTGGCCCGCCATGGCGTCGGTACGGATGGCCAGCTTCCACAGGCGCACCGCACGGCCCACGAACACGCCGGTGAAGGCGCCGTAAAGCACCGGCACCACGAGGCCGAAGGCGGCCTGCTGGCGCAGCTCGGGGTGCATGGCCAGGGCGGCGCCCACCACGTACTTGGTCAGGAAGATGCCCATCATCAGCGCCAGGGGCACCGCGCTGCCGGCCACGTGGAAGCGGCGTTGCGCCGCGTCGTAGCGGGTGGTGGCGGGCAGCGGGCGCTGCAGCACCAGCGACAGCATCACCACCGCGGCGGCGGCCCAGCCCAGCAGCGGGCCGACGGCATCGCCGAACACCGACACCATGCCGTACACCGACAGGCCGCCCATGGCCACGGGCATCAGGGTGACGCGGCTCAGGCTCACCTGGTTGGTGAGCAGCTGCTTGGCGCCCAGCCACAGCAGCAGGAAGAAGACGGCGAACACCCACTTGGGCGTATGGAGGATGACTTGCATCAGCATGGTGGCGCTCCGTTGACGGTTGAAGGTTGAAGGAATCTGGAAGAACGAGGGCAAGGGACGGGGATCGATGGAGCGGACTGTGCCGGGGCGCGCGCCGCCTCGCCACGGGCGTGCGACGGAATGCAGGACGGGGGCGCGAGTTGCATCGGGGCGGCGCGAATTGCAGGCACGATCGGGCGTCCCGCACCGACATGTGACAGCTTTACCGTCGCTTTACGGCCCAGCAAACAGCCGGACTACCATTCCGCGCTGTACTACCCCGGTTCGCACCTCCGCATCCTTCGCACGCACCGTCCATGGAACAAGAAAAACAACCCGAAGCCTTGCCCTCCAACGTGTCGCCAACCCATCCGCCGGTGCGCCGGCGCCGCTGGGTCGGCGCCTTGCTGACCCTGCTGCTGCTCGTGGCGCTGGGCGGCGGGGCCTGGTACCTGATCCAGCGGTCGAAGACGCCCGCGGCCGGTCCGGGGGCGGGCCCTGGGGGCGGCGCCCGCGCGGGTGGGCCCGGGGGGCCTGGTGGCCCCGGCGGCCCTGGTGGGAGAGGTGGCGGCGGCGCCGCTTCCAGCACCGTCGGCATCGCCACGGCCAAGCAGGCCGACATTCCGGTGCAGCTCGAGGCGCTGGGCACGGTCACCCCGCTGGCCAACGTGATCGTGCAGCCGCAGGTGTCGGGCGTGCTCACGGGCGTGCTCTTCCAGGAGGGGCAGATGGTGAAGAAGGGCGACGTGCTCGCCACCATCGACCCCGCGCCGTTCCAGAACGCGCTGGCGCAGGCCAGCGGCGCGCGGCAGCGCGACGAGGCGCAGCTGGCCGCCGCACGCGTCACGCTGCAGCGCTACCAGACCCTGCTGGGGCAGGACTCCATCGCCCGGCAAGACGTCGACACCCAGGCCGCGCTGGTCAAGCAGCTCGAAGGCACGGTGGCCATCGACCGCGCCAACGAGAACACCGCCAAGCTCAACCTCGCCTGGAGCCGCATCACCGCGCCTGTGAGCGGGCGCATCGGCCTGCGGCCCATCGACGCGGGCAACTACATTTCGACCGGCACCACCAACGGCGTGGCGACCATCACGCAGATCGCGCCCATCGACGTGGAGTTTTCCATTCCGCAAGACCGCGTGCCCGAGGTGCAGGAGCGCCTGGGCCAGGGCGCCAGGCTCGACGCCACCGCCTTCGACCGCACCCGCACGCGGCGGCTGGCCAACGGCACCTTCGCCACGCTCGACAACCTGGTCGACACCGCCACCGGCACCGTGAAGGCCAAGGCGCGCTTCACCAACACCGACAACGCGCTGTTTCCGAACCAGTTCGTCAACCTGCGGCTGCTGCTGCGCACCGTGAGCGGGGCGGTGGTGATCCCGGTGACGGCGCTGCGCCACGGGCCCAACGGCGACTACGTGTACGTGCTGAACGACGACAGCACCGTGTCGCAGCGCACGGTGACGCGCGGCGAGTCGAGCGTGGACAACGTGGCGGTCATGTCGGGCCTGAAGGCCGGCGAGCAGGTCGTGACCGAAGGCGGCGACCGGCTGAAGGACGGCGCGCGCGTGCAGACCTCGGTCGACCGGCCGGCGGTGCCGGCGGCCGGCGCGGCGTCGGGGGCGCGGCGCGGGAACCGGGGTGAGCGTGGCGAACGCGGCGCGGGTCGCCGCGAAGGCGGTGCCGGGCAAGGTGGCCCAGGCGGTACCGGCGGCACAGGCGGCGCCCGCAGCGCCCCTCCGGCCGAATCGCCCACCTCGCCACCGGCCACGTCCACGCCGCCGGCCGCGCCCAACCTGACGCCGGGCACCCCGCCCGCCGCTCCGGGCGGCGCTATCCGCTGAGCCCGGCAGGCACCGCCGCAGATTCCCCCGACACCCCGAACGACAGCAAGCGCCGCGCCCGATGAGTCCCTCACGCCCGTTCATTCTTCGACCGGTGGCGACCTCGCTGCTGATGGTGGCCATCGTGCTGGCCGGCCTGGTGGCGTTCCGCTTCCTGCCGCTGTCGGCCCTGCCGCAGGTCGACTACCCGACCATCCAGGTGCAGACGCTCTACCCCGGGGGCAGCCCCGAGGTCATGAGCAATACCGTCACCGCGCCGCTGGAGCGCCAGTTCGGCCAGATGTCGGGGCTGGACCGCATGAGCTCGACCAGCGCCGCGGGCGTGTCGATCATCACGCTGCAGTTCACCCTGGGCCAGACGCTGGACGTGGCCGAGCAGGAGGTGCAGGCCGCCATCAACGCCGGCGGCTCGCTGCTGCCGGCCGACCTGCCCGCGCCGCCCGTGTACGCCAAGGTGAACCCGGCCGACGCGCCCGTGCTCACGCTGGCCATCACCTCGGACACGCTGCCGCTCACCGAGGTGCAGAACCTGGTCAACACGCGGCTCGCGCAGAAGATCAGCCAGGTCTCGGGCGTGGGGCTGGTGTCGCTCAGCGGCGGGCAGCGCCCGGCCGTGCGCATCCAGGCCAACACGCAGGCGCTCGCGGCTAACGGCATCGGGCTGGACACGCTGCGCACCGCCATCAGCGCGGCCAACTCCAACGGCGCCAAGGGCAGCTTCGACGGCCCCAAGCGCGCGTACACCATCAACTCGAACGACCAGCTGCTCACGGTGGAGGACTACAAGAACCTCATCGTCAGCTACAAGAACGGCGCGCCGATCCGCATGGTCGACGTGGCGCAGGTGGTCAACAGCGCCGAGAACACGCAGCTCGGCGCCTGGGCCGGCAGCAAGGCCACCGACAACAAGCTCACCCCGGCCATCATCCTGAACGTGCAGCGCCAGCCCGGCGCCAACGTGATCGCCACGGTCGACGCCATCAAGAAGCAGCTGCCCGAGCTGCAGGCGGGCTTTCCGGCGGGCCTGAAGATCGACGTGCTCAGCGACCGCACCGCCGGCATCCGCGCCTCGGTGGAACACGTGGAAATGGAACTGGTGCTGGCCGTGGTGCTGGTGGTGCTGGTGATCTTCGCCTTCCTGGGCAGCCTGCGCGCCACCGTCATCGCGAGCATCGCGGTGCCCATCTCGCTCATCGGCACCTTCGGGCTCATGTACCTGCTGGGCTACAGCCTGAACAACCTGAGCCTGATGGCGCTCACCATCGCCACCGGCTTCGTGGTGGACGACGCGATCGTCATGATCGAGAACATCGCGCGCTACATCGAGGAGGGCGAGAAGCCGCTGCAGGCCGCCTTCAAGGGCGCCACGCAAATCGGCTTCACCATCATCTCGCTGACGGTGTCGCTCATCGCGGTGCTGATTCCGCTGCTGTTCATGGGCGACGTGGTAGGGCGGCTGTTCCGCGAATTCGCGGTCACGCTGGCCATCACCATCCTGATCTCTGCCGTGGTCTCGCTCACGCTGGTGCCGATGATGTCGGCGCGCTGGCTCAAGCACGAGCCGAAGAAAGAGCCCGGCGGCAAGGGCTTCGGCGCGCGCGCCCAGCGCTTCTTCGACCGCGTGATGGTGCGCTACGACCGCTCGCTGCACTGGGTGATCGACCACCAGCCGCTCACGCTGCTGGTCGCGCTGCTGACCATGGTGCTGACCGTGGTGCTCTACCTGAGCATTCCGAAGGGCCTGTTCCCCACGCAGGACACCGGCCAGCTGCAAGGCCGCGTGCAGGCCGCGCAAGACGTGTCTTTCGACCGCATGGCGCAGCTGCAACTGCAGGCCGCGCACGCCGTGCTCGAAGACCCCGACGTCGAGAACCTGAGCTCCTTCGTCGGCGTGGACGCCGCCAACAACACCATGCTGCACACCGGCAGCATGCTCATCAACCTGAAGAAGAGCCGCGGCAGCCAGCAGGAGGTGATGGACCGCCTGCGCGAGCGCGTGCACCAGGTGGCCGGCGTGACGCTGTACCTGCAGCCCACGCAAGACCTGACCATCGACGCCGAGACCGGCCCCACCGAGTACCGCGTGTCGCTCGAAGGCGTGGACAGCGCGGCCATCACCGAGTGGATGAAGAAGCTCGTGGCCAGGCTGCAGGACTCCAGCAAGGTGCGCAACGTGAGCAGCGACGCCGGCGCGCAGGGGCTGGCCGCCTTCGTGAACGTGAACCGCGACACCGCCGCGCGCCTGTCCATCACCGCGAGCACTGTTGACGACGCGCTGTACAGCGCCTTCGGCCAGCGCATCGTCTCGACCATCTTCACCGAGACCAACCAGTACCGCGTGATCCTCGAGGCGCAGCCCGGCATGGTGAACACGCCGCAGACCCTGGGCCAGCTGAACCTCATCGCCGGCTCGGGCACGGCCACGCCGCTGTCGGCCATCGCGCAGATTTCAGAGCAGCAGGCGCCGCTGCAGATCACGCACGTGGCGCAGTACCCGGCCAGCACGCTGAACTTCGACACCGCGCCGGGCGTGTCGCTCGGCGATTCGGTGGACGCCATTCGCGCGGCCGCCAAGGACATCGGGCTGCCCAGCAGCGTGACGATGACCTTCCTGGGGGCGTCGGGCGCTTATGAACGGTCGCTGTCGAACCAGCTTTGGCTCATTCTTGCGGCGGTGGTGTGCGTGTACATCGTGCTGGGCGTGCTGTACGAGAGCTACGTGCATCCGCTGACGATCTTGTCGACGCTGCCATCCGCCGGCGTCGGCGCGTTGCTGGCGCTGATGATCACGGGCAACGACCTGGGGGTGATCGGCATCATCGGGATCATTTTGCTGATCGGCATCGTGAAGAAGAACGCGATCATGATGATCGACTTTGCGATCGATGCGGAGCGTACGCAGGGGAAGTCGCCTCGGGAGGCGATTCACCAGGCTGCGCTGCTTCGGTTGCGGCCTATCCTGATGACGACGCTGGCTGCGTTGTTCGCCGCCGTGCCATTGATGTTGAGCTTCGGGGATGGGGCGGAGTTGCGCCGTCCGCTGGGGCTTGCGATTTTTGGGGGGCTGATTGTCAGCCAGCTGTTGACCCTGTTCACCACGCCTGTGATTTATCTGGCGTTTGATCGGATGGGTGGGGGGAGTACGCGGCGGGTGGTTGAGGAGGAAGCGGTTTGAATCGTTTTTGCTCCTGCTTGCCGTTTGCTGTCCGGGGCCGGGTCTCGCCCCGGCGGGCGAGCCACTTTCTTTTGCTTCGCCAAAAGAAAGTTGCCAAAGAAAAGGCGACCCCACTGTCTGCGACCCTGCGCTTCGCTACGGGCAACCTGCGGTGCTCGCGTTTCGCGGGGTCTCGCAGAACTCGCTTCGCTCAAACAGCTGCGAGCCCTGATCCGCGAAACACTCCGCTCCTCGGCGCAGCCAGAGGGGCAGGGAACCAGACGGGCCATCGCTGCGCTCGGCCCCCAAGGCATCGCTGCCGCTTTGCGGCTGCGATGCCTGGTACTGCTATCGGCTGTTGGAAACAGGCAGGCCGAGCGCAGCGATGGCCTGTTGGCATTCACCTCCCTTCTGGCCGTGCCGAGGAGCGGAGCGTTTCGCGGATCAGGGCTCGCCCTTGTTTGAGCGAAGCGAGTTTGGGCGGGACCCCGCGAAACGTGAGCACCGCAGGTTGCCCGCAGCGAAGCGGAGGGACGCGGACAGCAGGGTCGCCTTTTCTTTGTCTACTTTCTTTTGGCGAAGCAAAAGAAAGTAGATCGCCTGCCGGGGCGAGACCCGGCCTCTGCCCTCCGCAAGGAGCGCGACCATGAACTTGTCGCTCCCCTTCGTCAAGCGCCCGATAGGCACAGTCCTCCTGACCATAGGCATCGCCCTGGCCGGCATAGCGGCATTCTTCGTATTGCCGGTATCCCCGCTCCCCCAGGTCGACTACCCCGTCATCTCCGTCAGAGCCTCCATCCCCGGCGCCAGCCCCGAGACCATGGCCACCAGCGTGGCAACCCCTCTGGAGCGCCACCTGGGCACCATCGCAGGCGTCAACGAAATGACGTCCACCAGCTCGGTGGGCTCCGCCCGTGTCACGCTTCAGTTCGACCTGAGCCGCAACATCGACGGCGCCGCACGCGAAGTGCAGGCCGCCATCAACGCCAGCCGCGTCGACCTGCCCGCCACCCTGCGCAGCAACCCGACCTACCGCAAGGCCAACCCGGCCGCGTCCCCGGTCATCATCCTGGCGCTCACTTCAAAGACCAAGACGCCGGGCCAGATCTACGACGCGGTGTCCAACATCGTCAGCCAGCGGCTGTCGCAGGTCGACGGCGTGGGCGACGTGGAAATCGGCGGGGGCTCGCTGCCGGCGGTGCGCATCGAGCTGCTGCCGTTCGCGCTCAGCCGCTACGGCATCAGCACCGACGACGTGCGCGCGGCCATCCAGGCCTCCAACGCCAACCGGCCCAAGGGCACGGTGCAGGGCGACGGGCGCAAGCTGCAGATCTACACGCAAACGCCGGCGCTGCGCGCGAGCGACTACGCCTCGATGGTCATCGCCTGGCGCAACGGCGCGGCGGTTCGGCTGCAGGACGTGGCCGAGGTGATCGACGGCGTGGAAGACACGCGCACGCTCGGCCTCTTCAACGGCGAGCCGGCCATCATCGTGCTCATCACGCGCCAGCCTTCGGCCAACATCATCGAGACGGTCGACAGCGTGCGCGCGCTGCTGCCCGAGCTGCAGGCGCAGCTGCCGCCGGACGTCACGCTGCAGGTGGCGTCGGACAGCACCAACTCCATCCGCGGCTCGCTGCGCGAGGTGGAGTTCACGCTGGTCATCTCGGTGATCCTGGTGGTGCTGGTGGTGAGCCTGTTCCTGCGCAGCGTGCGCGCGACCATCGTGCCCGCGGTGGCCACGGTGGCGGCGCTGCTGGGCACCTTCGGGGTCATGTACCTGCTGGGCTTCAGCCTGAACAACCTGAGCCTGATGGCGCTCACGGTGGCCACCGGCTTCGTGGTGGACGACGCCATCGTGGTGCTGGAGAACACCAGCCGCCACATCGAGTCGGGCATGACGCGCATGAAGGCGGCGCTGCTCGGCGCGAAGGAGGTGGGCTTCACGGTGCTGTCGATCAGCGTGTCGCTGGTGGCGGTGTTCATTCCGCTGCTGTTCATGGGCGGGCAGGTGGGGCGGCTGTTCCGCGAGTTCGCGGTCACGCTGTCGGCGGCGGTGCTGATCTCGCTGGTCATCTCGCTCACCACCACGCCCATGATGTGCGCCTGGCTGCTCAAGCCGGGCGGCGAGCACGACAAGAACAAGCCGCAAGGCCGCCTGGGCCGCATGGCCGCGCGCAGCTACGACTGGATCCTGAAGCGCTACGAGACCAGCCTCGACTGGGCGCTCGACAGCAAGGGCCTGGTCATGCTGATCCTGGTGGCGGTGGTGGGGCTGAACGTGTACCTGTTCAGTGCCGCGCCCAAGGGCTTCTTTCCGCAGCAGGACAGCGGCCAGCTCAACGGCGGCCTGCGCGCCGACCAGAGCATTTCTTCGCAGGCGCTGGCGGCCAAGCTGCGGCAGGTGGTGGACATCATCCGCAAGGACCCGGCCGTGGACACGGTGGTGGGCTTCACCGGCGCCGGCCGGGCCGGGGGCGGCTTCATGTTCGTCAACCTGAAGCCGGCCAACCAGCGCACCGAAAGCGGCCTGGCCGTCATCGCGCGGCTGCGCCCGCAGCTGGCCGAGGTGACGGGGCTGCGGGTGTTCCTGGGCACGGTGCAGGACGTGCGCTCGGGCGGCCGGTCGAGCAACTCGACCTACCAGTACACGCTGAAGAGCGACAGCCTGGCCGACCTGCGCACCTGGGCGCTGAAGCTGTCCGAAGAGCTCAAGCAGCAGCCGGTGCTCACCGACATCGACACCGACCAGGACGAGAACGGCGTGGAAACGGTGGCCAAGATCGACCCCGACAGCGCGCGCCGGCTCGGGCTGACCTCGACCTCGATCGACAACGCGCTGTACAACGCCTTCGGCCAGCGGCAGGTGGCCACCATCTACACCGAGCTGAACCAGTACCACGTGGTGATGGAATGGGCGCCACGCTACACGCGCAGCCCGAACGCGCTGAAGGACATCTACGTGCCGGCGACCAAAACGTCGGTGGTGGCGGGGCAGACGGTGACCACGCAGGTGGCGGCAGCCACTTCGACGGGGTCGTCTTCTTCTTCTTCTTCTTCTTCTTCTTCTTCTTCTTCGAGCAATTCCAGCGCCGCCAGCGCCGCGGTCCCCGTGTCCGCCAACCCGGCGCTGCGCAATGCCTCGTCGGGCAACGTGCTGAGCAACACGGCCACCAGCCTGGTGCCGCTGTCGGCGGTCGCGAAGTTCGAGGAGCAGTCGGTGGCCACCTCGGTGAGCCACGAAGACGGCGAGCTGGCCACCACCATCTCGTTCAACCTCGCCGAAGGCGCCAACCTGGGCGACGCGCGCGAGGCCATCGCCAAGGCCGAGGCCAACATCGCCATGCCCACCAACGTGCGCGGCGCCTTCGCGGGCACCGCCGCCAGCGCGCAGCAGTCGCAGGGCCAGCAGGTGATGCTGATCGCGGCGGCGCTGGTGGTGATCTACATCGTGCTGGGCATCCTGTACGAAAGCCTGGTGCACCCGATCACGGTGCTGTCGACGCTGCCCTCGGCCGGCGTGGGCGCGGTGCTGGCGCTGCTGATGTTCCGCATGGAGTTCTCCATCATCGCGCTCATCGGCGTGTTCCTGCTGATCGGCATCGTGAAGAAGAACGCCATCCTGATCATCGACTTCGCGCTGGAGGCCGAGCGCTCGCGCGGGCTCACGCCGCTGGAGGCGGTGCGCGAGGCCTGCCTGCTGCGCTTTCGCCCCATCCTGATGACCACGCTGGCCGCGGCGCTGGGCGCGCTGCCGCTGGCCATCGGCTTCGGCGAGGGCGCCGAGCTGCGCCGGCCGCTGGGCGTGGCGATCATCGGCGGGCTCATCGCGAGCCAGTTGCTGACGCTGCTGACCACGCCGGTGGTCTACCTGCTGCTCGACAAGCTGCGCCGCCGCGGCAAGAACGAACACGAACTGAGCCGCGCCACGCCCGCCTGAGAACAACGACACCATGAACGCATTGCCTTTCGCCTCCCGTTTTCCGCGCTCGGCGCTCGCACTGGCCGCGGCCCTTGCCATCGCTTTCACCGTCAGCGGCTGCGCCGTGGGCCCGCGCTACGAGCAGCCCACCACCGCCTTGCCCTCCAACTGGAAGGAGCTGCAGACCGCCGAAGGCTGGCTGCCGGCCGCGCCGGCGGACGCGCTGGACCGCGGCGAATGGTGGAAGCTGTTCAACGACGCCACGCTCGACGACCTGGCCGGCCGTGTGCAGGTGTCGAACCAGAACATCGCCGCGGCGGTGGCCAACTACTCGCAGGCCCAGGCGCTGGTGCGCGGCGAGCGGGCGGCGCTGTTCCCGTCGGTGTCGCTCGACGGCTCGGGCAAGCGCACGGGCACGGTGGGCGGTGGCGGCACCAGCGGATCGAGCCCGTCGAACGCGTTTTCCGCCACGCTGGGCGCCAGCTGGACGCCCGACGTGTGGGGCCGCCTGCGCGAGGCCGTGAGCAGCGCGCAGGCCAATGCGCAGGCCAGCGAGGCCGACCTGGCCGCGGCGCGCCTCTCGGCCATAGGCGACCTGGCCATCAACTACTTCTCGCTGCGCGAGGCCGACGCCGAAATGGTGCTGCTGGACGAAACCATCCAGGGCTACCAGCGCGCCTTCGACATCACCAGCAACCGCTACGCCGCAGGCATCGCCGCGCAGACCGACGTGCTGCAGGCGCAGACCCAGCTGGTCAACGCCAAGGCCGACCGCGTGGGCCTGCAGCGCAGCCGCGCCACCTACGAGCACGCCATCGCCACGCTGCTGGGCGTGGCCCCGGCCGACTTCAGCCTGCCGGCCGACAAATGGACGCCCAGCGTGCCGGGCGTGCCGACCGGCGTGCCCTCGACGCTGCTGCAGCGCCGGCCCGACATTGCCGCGGCCGAGCGCACGGTGGCCTCGGCCAATTCGCAGATCGGCATCGCGCGGGCGGCGTACTTTCCCAACATCAACCTCACGGCCTCGGTGGGCAGCAACGCCAGCCGCGTGAAGGACCTGTTCAGCTCGGCCAACTCGCTGTGGTCGCTGGGCTTCTCGGTGGCGCAGGTGGTGTTCGACGCGGGCGCCATCGCGGCCAATGTCGATTCGGCCAAGGCCGGCTACGAATCGAGCGTGGCGCGCTATCGGCAGACCGTGCTCACGGCCTTCCAGGCGGTGGAAGACCAGCTCACCGCCAGCGCCACGCTGGCGCAGCAGGAGGGCCTGCGGCGCGAAGCCTCGGCGGCGGCCGACAAGACCGAGCAGCAGCTGCTCAACCGCTATCGCGCGGGCCAGGTGAGCTACACGGACGTGGTCACGGCGCAGGCAGCTGCGCTGAGCGCGCGGCGCACGCTGGTGCAGTTGCAGGTGAACCGCCAGACCACCGCCATCGCGCTGGTCCAGGCGATGGGCGGTGGCTGGCAGGCGGGGTGGATGGGCGGCAGCGCAAACACGCAACAAACGGATCCCGCCACCACGCCCCGCGCGCAGTGAACGGCTGATCTGGCGGGCGGGCAGGGCGCCAATGCCGGCCTTGCCCGTCCTCAGGCCCGCTGGCCGGCGCGCATGCCGCCGGGGCGGGCCTTGTCATGTCGCGGCGCACCGATGGTCAATGCGCCGGACGGTCGATGGTGTGTCCCAGGTAGTCCTTGTCGGTCACCAGCACCCAGAGCGCGAGCACCAATATCACCGCGGCCACCAGCACCGCGTTGACCAGCGCCGGCTCCAGGCCGCGGAAACCGACCAGCCAGGGAGACACCGCAAGCCAGGCCGCCAGCGCGACCTCGGTCCACTCTTCCCACTGTCGGGGCACGAAGGTCGCGCCCAGTGCCACGGCGCCCAGCACGATGCCGGTCGCCACCATGGTCCACATGGCGGGCGTCATGTCCGAAAAGCCCAGGACCCAGGGCGAGACGATCAGCCAGGCGCCGGCGACGGCGTTGACGGGGTCTTGCCAGTGCTTCAATTGCTTCATGGTCATTGCCTCCTGTCGCGACACGACGCCGCGACGCGGTGTTGGACCCGTTTCGGCGCGGCGAGGTTCCACGGCGTGCATGCCATATGAATGCAGACAGCAGTTAGGAACTTTTCCTCAATTTTCGAAAAATCAACTTTCTTCGAATTTTTACGGAAACCGGGGATATGAAGCTTCGATACGGGGCCGTACCATGCGCCCGGCTCATTCCCGAGCCCTGGCTGACACCACCCGTTCTCGACCCTCGATGACCCCCCCAGATCCTTCCCGGACACGCGCGTTGTCCGTGGCCGAAACGCTGCGCAACAAGATCTTCGACGGCGTGTTCGCGCCCGGCTGCCACCTTATGGAGATTGCGCTGGCCACCGAGCTAGGCGTGTCGCGCACGCCGGTGCGCGGCGCCATGGCGCGGCTGGCGGACGAGGGGCTGCTGGTGTACCTGCCCAACAAGGGCTTCCAGGTGCGCCGCTTCAACGCCAAGGACGTGTTCGACGCCTTCACCCTGCGCGCCAACCTCGAAGGCATGGCCTGCCGGCTGCTGGGCGAGCGCGGCATCGACGACGAGGTGTTCGCCCAGCTGGCGGCCCTGGTGGGCGAGCAGGCCCGGCTGCTGCAGAACAGGGACTGGACCTCGGCGCGGGCGCTGCGCTGGCACGAGCTGAACCTCGACTTCCACCGCAAGCTGCTGCAGGCGGCGGACAACCGCTGGCTGACCGAGGCGGTGTACCGGGCCTGCCAGCTGCCCATCATCTTCGACAGCAACCTGCGCCCGCACAACCGCGACGCGTCGATGCAGCTCTACCGCCACGAGCAGGCGCTGCAGGCGCTGGACGACCACACCCGCATCCTGGAGGCGCTGGGCCAGCGCGACGGCGTGGAGGCCGAGGCGGCCATGCGCGACCACATCCTGGGCCACCGCGACCTGCTGGTGCACCACCTGCGCAAGAACGCGACCGAGGCGCGCGCAATGGCCAGGGTCTGACCCTGCGCCCGTTGCCGCGCGCCTACCCGCCGCGCGACGCCGGTGGCGCCAGGTACGCGCCCGACTCGAACAGCTGCGCCTCCGCCTGGTCGATGCGCCGCACCACCGGCTTGCCCGCGCGGCTCGCGAGCAGCTCGACCAGCGCCTCCGACAGCGCCACCCCCGCCGCCACCGACGGGAAGAACGAGGGGCTGTGGATGGTGAACAGCAGCGTCTCGTCCGCCAGCAGCGACAGCGGCGAGCCCAGGCTGTCGGTGATGGCCACGATGCGGCAGCCCGCCGCCTTGGCCGCCTGCGTCACCTGCAGCGCCTCGCGCGAATAGGGCGCGAAGCTGGCCACCACCAGCGCGTCGCCCTTGGCGAAGGCGCGCTGCTGCATTTCGAGCGAGCCGCCCTGGCCGTCGACCAGGTGCACGCTGCTGCGGAAGATGCGGTAGACGTACACGAACGAGAACGCGATCGGAAAGCACGCCCGGAACCCCGCCGCATGCACGGCCGGCGCCTTCTCGATGAGCGCGCAGGCCTTTTGCAGCGCCTGCTCGCTCTGCTGGTGCGTGGCCTCGAGGTTGCGGCGCTGCACCTCGAACATCTCGCCGGTCAGGCTCTGGTCTTGGGCGCGGCCCACCAGCTGCTTGGCGCGACCGCCGTAGGTGTCGGTGCCCAGGCCCATGTCCGCGGCAAAGGCCTCCTTCAGTTGCGGCCAGCCCTCGAAGCCCAGGTGCTGGGCGAAGCGCACCAGCGTGGCCGGCGTGCTCTGCGAGCGCGTGCCCACGTTGCGCATCGAGCCCGTGACCACCTCGTTCGGGTGGTCGAGCACGTAGCGCGCCACCTGCTGCAGGGCGGGGCTCAGTTCGTTGAAGCGCTGGCGGATCTGGTCTCTGGCGCCCATGGCGTGGTGTCTCTCTTCGGCTGTGTCTGGAACAAATGTACCGGAGGGGTTCGAATGGAACAGTTGACGGAACAAATGTTTCAAACAATAATTCAACCGAAACGTTAGTTCCAAAAGAAACCTGACCGCTACCCGAACTGCCACCCGGACCGTCCCGGACTCTTCCGTACCCGACCCCACCCGCCATGACGCACGTTTTCCACCGCCACCTCCGCCAGACCCCACCCGTCGCCGCCGGCTCGCACGGCATGTTCATCCGCGACGCCGAAGGCCGCGAGTACCTCGACGCCTCCGGCGGCGCCGCGGTCTCCTCGCTGGGCCATGCGCACCCCGAGGTGCTGGCCGCCATGCACGCGCAGCTCGACACGCTGGCCTACGCGCACACCAGCTTCTTCACCAGCGAGGTGGCCGAGCAGCTGGCCGACGAGCTCATCGGCTCCGCGCCCGAGGGCATGAGCCACGTGTACCTGGTGAGCGGCGGCTCCGAGGCGGTGGAGTCCGCGCTGAAGATGGCGCGCCAGTACTTCGTGGAAACCGGCCAGCCGCAGCGCACCCACTTCATCGCGCGACGCCAGAGCTACCACGGCAACACGCTGGGTGCGCTGGCGGTGGGCGGCAACGCCTGGCGGCGCGAGCCCTTCGCACCCATCCTGGTGCCGGCCACGCACGTGGCGCCGTGCTACCCGTACCGCGAGCAGCGCGACGACGAAAGCGCGGAGCAGTACGGCCTGCGGCTGGCGGCCGAGCTCGAAGCGGCCATCCTCGCGCAGGGCGCCGACCGCGTGATCGCCTTCGTGGCAGAGACGGTCGGCGGCGCCACCGCCGGCGTGCTGACGCCGGTGCCGGGCTACTTCAAGGCGGTGCGCGCGGTGTGCGACAGGTACGGCGTGCTGCTGATCCTCGACGAGGTCATGTGCGGCATGGGCCGCACCGGCACGCTGCACGCCTGCGAGCAAGAGGGCGTGGTGCCCGACCTGATCACCATCGCCAAGGGCCTGGGCGGCGGCTACCAGCCGGTGGGCGCGGTGCTGGCGCAGCGCCGCATCGTGGAGGCCATGTCGCAGGGCAGCGGTTTCTTCCAGCACGGCCACACCTACCTGGGCCACCCGATGGCCTGCGCCGCCGCGCTCGCGGTGCAGCGCGTGATCCGCCGCGACGGGCTGGTCGCCAAGGTGCGCGAAGACGGCGTGGCCTTCGGCGCGATGCTGCGCGAGGCGCTGGGCGGGCACCCGCACGTGGGCGACATCCGCGGCCGCGGCTTCTTCTGGGGCCTGGAGCTGGTCGCCGACCGCGCCAGCAAGGCGCCGTTCGACCCGGCGCTCAAGCTGAACGCCGCCGTGAAGAAAGACGCCATGGCCCGCGGCCTGCTGTGCTACCCCTTCGGCGGCACGGTCGACGGGCGCCAGGGCGACCACGTGCTGCTGGCGCCGCCCTTCATCGCCACGCGGCAGCACCTGCAGGCCATTGCCGAGCGGCTGGCCGAGTCCATCGACGCGGTCACGCGCGCGGCCGTGCGCTGAGCGCCTTTTTTCTTTCCGCTTTTTCCTTCAACCGTCGTTCCAAGGAGCGTTCCATGCCCAAGCCACGTCTGTCGTTTTCGCGCGGTGCCTTTTCACTGTCGCTCTCCCTTTCGCTTTCCTTCGCGCTGGCCTTCGCCGCCCGCGCGCAGGACACCGACACGCTCGCCAAGGTCAAGGCCAGCGGCGCCATCACCTTCGGCTACCGCGAGTCGTCCTTCGGCTTCTCGTACCTCGACGGCAACCTGAAGCCCGTCGGCTACAGCATCGAGATCTGCAACCGCATCGTCGAGGCGCTGAAGACCGAGC
Source organism: Variovorax sp. RCC_210 (assembly GCF_041355175.1). NCBI lineage: Bacteria > Pseudomonadati > Pseudomonadota > Betaproteobacteria > Burkholderiales > Comamonadaceae > Variovorax > Variovorax sp. RCC_210. The sequence goes on from NZ_JBFUPJ010000009.1 coordinate 73,807, forward strand.
TGAAGATGCCCGCCATCGAAATCAAGTACCAGGCCGTCACCTCGGCCAACCGCATGCCGCTGGTGCAGAACGGCACGGTCGACATCGAGTGCGGCTCCACCACCAACCTGGTCGACCGGCAGAAGCAGGTGGCGTTCTCGCCCGACATCTTTCGCTACAACGTGCGCATGCTGGTCAAGGCCGATTCGGGCATCAAGGGCATCGCAGACCTGCAGGGCAAGACCGTGGCCACCACCACCGGCACCACCTCGTTCCGCCTGCTGCGCGAGGCCGACCGCGGCCGCAGCCTCGACGTGACCAACCTCGCGGGCAAGGACCACAGCGACTCCTTCCTGCTGGTGGAGAGTGGACGCGCGCAGGCCTTCGTGCTCGACGACATCCTGCTGGCCGGGCAGCTCGCGAACGCGCGCAACCCGAAGGACTTCGTCATCACCGGCGAGAGCCTGCGCACCGAGAACCAGTCGCTCATGTTCCGCAAGGACGACCCGGCCTTCAAGGCGCTGGTGGACCGCGTGGTCTCCGGCATGATGAAGTCGGGCGACATGGAAAAGCTGTACAACAAGTGGTTCATGTCGCCCATTCCGCCGAAGGGCATCAACATCAACTACCCGCTGAATGCCGAGACGAAGGACGCGTTCGCGAACCCGTCGTCCAAAGGCATCTGAGCGCATCCGAAGCTCGCCGCACCATGACCCGCATTGCCCTGATCCACGCGCTCTCGCACTCCGTCGCGCCCATCAACGAAGCCTTTGCGCGCGACTGGCCCGAGGCGGTGCGCATGAACCTGCTCGACGACAGCCTCTCCGCCGACCTGGCGCGCGACGGCAAGGGGCTGGACGCGGCCATGCACGAGCGCTTCCAGCGGCTGGCGCAGTACGCGGTGGACACGGGCGCGCGCGGCATCCTGTTCACCTGCTCGGCCTTCGGGCCGTGCATCGAGGCGGTGGCGCGCCGGCACGCGGGCATTCCGGTGCTCAAGCCGAACGAGGCCATGGTCGAGGAAGCTGCCGAGAAAGTGGCAGAGACGATGGCGCAAGGGCAGGGCAGGCTAGGGCTCATTGCTACCTTCGCGCCCACGCTGGCCTCGATGCCGCCGGAGTTCGCGTCGGACACCGAGCTGGAAACGGCGCTGGCCGAAGGCGCTCTCGACGCGTTGAACGCCGGCGACACGCAGCGGCACGACGCGCTCATCGCCGCGCAGGCGGCCGCCTTGCGCGAGCGCGGCTGCACGCGCATCGCGCTGGCGCAGTTCAGCATGGCGCGGGCGCGCACGGCCTGCGAGGCTGCGAGCGGGTTGCCGGTGCTGACCACGGTGGACAGCGCGGTGCGCGCGCTGCGGCGCCGCGCCACGCAGCGCTGATCCAGCCGCTGATTCAGGCCCGCAAGCTCAGGCCCGCAAGCTCAGGCCCGCAAGCTCAGGCCCGCTGCTTCATCGCCGCGCGGCTGCTCTCGATGATCGAGAACAGCGCCGTGATCGCGATCTGCGCCGCGTCGCTGCGCCCCAGCGTCCGGGTGATGTTGCTTTCGCGGTCGGTGGCCTGCAGCCCCTGCGACAGGCGCCGGTAGATGTCGGCCGAGGGCATGGCCGCGGCGTTGCCCAGGGCGTTGCACCAGGTGTCGGCCAGCACGGCGGTGAGCTGCTCGCTCTGCGCGTTCGACAGCTTCATGCCGTCGCCCGGGAACATGGCGGCAATGCAGTGCATGAGGTAGGCCTGCGTTTCCAGCGAGAACGAATGCTGGCGCACGTAGCACTCAACCGCCGCCCAGAACAGCGGCTCCGAGGTGCGGCGCCAGCTTTCCAGCACCTTGCGCGCCTTGGCCACAAGGTCGGCATGCGTGTCGCCGGGCTCGGTGGGGCGCAGCGCCAGCCCCTGCAGCGTGAGCGCCACGTCGGGCCCCGAGGCGCCCAGCACGAAGCTCCAGAACTTCCAGCGCGCGTACCACTTCTTGTCGTGCGCCGGGTCCAGCGGCTCGAGCAGCCAGAAGTCGAGGCTCTGCACCGCGTCGCTGCGCTGGTCGGCGGTGCGCCCGTCGCCCAGGTCGAGCAGCGGCATCGCCGACTGCATGCGGTCGGCCGCGATGTGGCCCTGCGCCACGATGCCCGCGCTGGTGCCCGAACGGTCGATGTCGAGCAGGCGCTGCATCAGCCGGCGCAGCTCGCCGGCCGAGGCGCCGGTGGCCTGGCTCACGCGGCGGATCGACTCGCACTGCTCGCGCTCCAGGTCGTGCACGTTCTTGCGCCGGTCTTCGCCGTGGTCGTCGGCGGTGGAGACGTGTTCTTCGAGCCCGTTGCCGGGGGTGAACGTCTGCATGGGTGAGGCTCCTGCGGACCGCGGGGTCCGCGCATTTGTGACTATGTGTCAACACAATGCATCCGAACATCACCAGAACTGGGTATCCGGGGTGCTCACCTGAACGCCGGCTGACCACCCGCCTCGCCATAATTGCCGCTCTTTCAAGGAGTACGCGTGGACATCGTTTTGCTGGTCAAGGCCGCCATCATGGGCATCGTGGAGGGGCTGACCGAATTTCTTCCGATTTCGTCGACAGGCCATCTGATTCTTGCGGGCTCGTTGCTCGGCGGCTTCGGCGACAACCGGGGCAAGGTCTTCGAGATCGCCATCCAGACCGGCGCGATCTTCGCGGTGATCCTGGTGTACTGGCAGAAGATCCGCTCCACCGTGGTGGCGCTGCCCCGCCAGCCCAAGGCGCAGCGCCTGGCGCTGAACATCTTCATCGGCTTCCTGCCGGCGGTGGTGCTGGGCCTGCTGTTCGGCAAGGTCATCAAGGCGCACCTGTTCATCCCGACCGTGGTGGCCAGCACCTTCATCATCGGCGGCTTCATCATCCTGTGGGCCGAGAAGCGCCCGCCCGGCTCGGTGCGCGTGGAGCACGTGGACGACATGACGCCGTGGGACGCGCTCAAGGTGGGCCTGGTGCAATGCTTCGCCATGATCCCGGGCACCAGCCGTAGCGGCTCGACCATCATCGGCGGCATGCTGCTGGGCCTGTCGCGCCAGGCGGCGACCGATTTCTCGTTCTTCCTGGCCATTCCCACGCTCATCGGTGCGGGCGTGTACAGCGTCTACAAGGAGCGCGCGGCGCTGTCGATGGCCGACCTGCCGCTGTTCGCGGTGGGGCTGGTGTTCTCGTTCATCAGCGCCTGGCTGTGCGTGCGCTGGCTGCTGCGCTACATCAGCAGCCACAGCTTCGTGCCTTTCGCCTGGTACCGCATCGCCTTCGGCATCGTGGTGCTGGCGACCGCTTGGAGCGGCGTGGTGGTGTGGGCGGACTGAGCCGCCTGCGCAAAACTTGAGCGTTTGAAACTTCAGGCCGAGGCCACGGCCGCGCCCAACAGGGCGCTGGCGGCCCGGGCCTCCTGCCGCACCGCCACGGCGATGGGGCCGTCGATGGCGGGGTCGAACCCGCCCGTGGCGCCCAGCGCGGTAATCACCGCGCTCACGCGGCCCGCGTAGTCGTACACCGGCGCCGCCACGGCGCTGATGCCGCGCAGGTAGGTGTCCTTCACGCTGGCGCAGCGCGCCTGCTGCACCTCGCGGCGCAAGCTGCCGATCGGGTCTTTCGCGTCGAGCAGCGCGCGCATGTCGGGCGTGGCGTCGCCCAGTTCCTGCTCGGCCAGCGCCAGCACGCGCGACTCGTCGAGCAGCCCCAGGAAGGCCCGCCCGGTGGCCGACCACAGCATCGACATCACAGAGCCCACGCGCACGTTCACCGTCACCGGCAGGCCCGGTTCCTCGAAGCGCACGATGGTCGGGCCCTTGTTGCCCATGACCGCGACGAAGCAGGTCACCTCCAGCATTTCGCGCAGGCTTATCAGGCAGGGCTCGGCCGCGCGAATGGGGTCGGCCTGGCGCATGGCGGCCAGCCCGATCTGGATGGCCTCGGTGCCCAGGTAGTAGTGCTGCGAGGCGGCATCCTGCGCCACCAGGCCTTCTTCCATCAGGCTGGCGAGGTAGCGGTGCACCTTGGCCGGGCTTTCGGCCACGTGGGTCGACAGGGCGGTGAGGCTGCTGCGCCCACCCAGGTGCGCCAGCCCCTTGAGCACGGCCATGCCGGTTTCGGCGGCCTGCACGCGCTGGCGGCGTTCACGTGCGGGGGTGGGGGCGGCGATGGGTTCCGGCGATGAGGTCATGTGCGCCCGATGTTAGGTGCAGGTCCGGGGCGCCCTGAAAACGGCCGAGGAGGCCGGGTAAACCCGTGATCTGCATATTACGCAATGCGTATGATAATTACGCAATACACAATATCCATCCCGGAGACACCCCCATGAAGAAGCACGCCGCCCGCGCCCTCGCGGTCATTTCCTTCGCCGGCATCGCGGCCGTCGCCGGCCTTGGCGCCACCGCCGCCAGCGCGCAGACCTACCCCGCCAAGCCGATCCGCTGGATCGTTCCGTACGCGGCCGGCGGCGGCTCCGACTTTCTCGCGCGCACGGTCGCGCAGACTTTCTCGACGCAGGTCGGCCAGCCGGTGCTGGTCGACAACAAGCCCGGCGGCAACACCGCCCTGGGCGCCGCGGAAACGGCGCGCGCGCCGGCGGACGGCTACACCATCCTCTCGGCCGACAACGGCACGCTGGTGTTCAACCCGGCGCTGTACAAGTCGCTCACCTACAGCCCCACCAAGGACCTGGCCCCGGTCACGCTGATGGGCAAGTTCCCGATGATCCTGGTGGTGGGCGCCAACTCGGGCTTCGCCTCGGCCAAGGACTTCATCGCGCAGGCGCGCGCCAAGCCCGGCGGCATCAACTACGCCTCGGCCGGCGCGGGCAGCCCGCACCACCTGGCGATGGAGCTGCTGAAGGTGGAGGCCAAGCTCTTCATGGTGCACGTGCCGTACCGCGGCGCGGCGCCCGCGCTGGCCGACGTGGTCGGCGGGCAGCTGCCGGCCATGATGGTCGACCTGGCCGCGGGCTCGGGCTTCATCAAGGGCGGCAAGGTGCGCGCGCTGGCCGTGGCCAACGCCACCCGCCTGCCGCAGCTACCCGACGTGCCCACCTTCGCCGAGCTGGGCTACAAGAATGTCGAAGCCGCCGCGCTGGTCGGCGTGGTCGTGCCCTCGGCCACGCCGCCCGACGTGGTGAAGACGCTGAACCGCCAGATCGTCGCGGCCATCAACGAGCCGTCGGTGCGCACGCGCATGGTCGACTTCGGCGTGGAGCCGGTGGGCAACACGCCCGCGCAGTACGCCGAGCTGCTCAAGAACGAGACCGTGCGCTGGCAAAAGCTCATCCGCGATCTCAAGATCACCCTCGACTGAGAACCCACGCCATGCCAGACACCGCCCCCGCCCAGCCAGCCGCGAGCACGAGCGCCCCGCGGCGTTCGGGCTGCCCCGTCGCGCACGGCGCGCTGTCTACCGAGCGCACGCCCACCGGCTGCCCGGTGAGCCAGCGCGCCGCCGGCTTCGACCCCTTCGAAGACGGCTACCAGCAGGACCCGCCCGAGTACGTGCGCTGGGCGCGCGAGCAGGAGCCCGTCTTCTACAGCCCCAAGCTGGGCTACTGGGTGCTCACGCGCTATGCGGACATCAAGGCGGTGTTTCGCGACAACATCACCTTCAGCCCGTCGAACGCGCTGGAAAAGATCACGCCCACCGGCGAGGAGGCCAACGCGGTGCTGGCGTCGTACGGCTTCGCGCTGAACCGCACGCTGGTGAACGAGGACGAGCCCGCGCACATGCCGCGCCGCCGCGCCCTCATGGACCCGTTCACGCCCGAGGCGCTGAAGCACCACGAGCCGATGGTGCGCGAGCTGGCGCGCACGTATGTGGACCGCTTCATCGACGACGGCAAGGCCGACCTCGTCGACCAGATGCTGTGGGAAATTCCGCTGACCGTGGCGCTGCACTTTCTCGGCGTGCCCGAGGAAGACATGGACACGCTGCGCAAGTACTCCATTGCCCACACCGTCAACACTTGGGGCCGCCCCAGGCCCGAAGAGCAGGTGGCCGTGGCGCACGCGGTGGGCAACTTCTGGCAGTACGCCGGCAAGGTGCTCGAGAAGATGCGGCAAGACCCCGACGCGCCCGGCTGGATGCAGTACGGCATTCGCAAGCAGGCGCTGCAGCCCGAGGTGGTGACCGACTCGTACCTGCACTCGATGATGATGGCCGGCATCGTCGCCGCGCACGAGACCACCGCCAACGCCACCGCCAACGCGATGAAGCTGCTGCTGCAGCACCCGCAGGTGTGGCAGGAGCTGTGCGAAGACCCGGGCCTGATTCCCAACGCGGTGGAAGAGTGCCTGCGCCACAACGGCTCGGTGGCCGCGTGGCGCCGCCTGGTCACCAGGGACACGCGCATCGACGGCGTCGACCTGCCCGCGGGCTCGCGCCTGCTGATCGTCACCTCGTCGGCCAACCACGACGAAGGCCACTTCGAGGACGCCGACCTGTTCGACATTCGCCGCGACAACGCCAGCGACCACCTCACCTTCGGCTACGGCTCGCACCAGTGCATGGGCAAGAACCTGGCGCGCATGGAAATGCAGATCTTCCTGGAGGAGTTCACGCGCCGCCTGCCGCACATGAAGCTGTCGGCGCAGCGCTTCACCTACGTGCCGAACACCTCGTTTCGCGGGCCGGAGCACCTGCTCGTGGAATGGGACCCGGCGGCGAACCCCGAGCGCGCGAACAAGGCCCTGCGCGATGTGCAGGTGCCGGTACCGGTACGCATTGGCGAACCTTCCGCCGGCGCCATCGCGCGGCCCGTGGTGGTCGAGCGCGTGACGCCGGTGGCCGACGGCATCGTCAGGCTGCGCCTGGCCTCGCCCGACGGCAAGCCGCTGCCGCGCTGGACGCCCGGCGCGCACATCGACGTGGAATGCGGCACCGCCGACCTGTCTCGCCAGTACTCGCTGTGCGGCGACCCGGACGAGGCCGGCGTGCTCGAGATCGCCGTGCTGCACGAGCCCGAGGGCCGCGGCGGCTCGGCCTGGGTGCATGCGAACGTGAAAGCTGGCGACCGGCTGCGCATTCGCGGCCCGCGCAATCACTTCAGGCTGGACGAGTCGCTGAAGAAGGCCATCTTCATCGCGGGCGGCATCGGCATCACGCCGGTGAGCGCGATGGCGCGGCGCGCCAAGGCGCTGGGCATGGACTACGAGCTGCACTACAGCGGCCGCGGCCGCGCCAGCATGGCCTTCGTCGACGAGCTGGTCGCGCTGCACGGCGAGCGCCTGCACCTGCACGCCGCGAGCGAAGGCCGCCGCAACGACCTGCAGGCGCTGCTCGCGCAGCCCGTGCCCGGCGCGCAGGTGTACGCCTGCGGCCCGCTGCGCATGCTCGAGGCGCTGGAAGACGCGTGCGCCGCATGGCCCGAGGGCGCGCTGCGCGTGGAGCATTTCGAATCGACGCTGGCCACGCTCGACCCGTCGAAGGAGCATGCCTTCGAGGTCGAGCTGAAAGACTCCGGCCTGGTGCTCACCGTGCCGCCCGACCAGACCTTGCTGAGCGCCTTGCGCGCCGCCAATGTCGATGTGCAGAGCGACTGCGAAGAGGGCCTGTGCGGCTCCTGCGAAGTGCGCGTGCTGTCGGGCAAGGTCGACCACCGCGACGTGGTGCTCACGCGCATGGAGCGCGAGGCCAACACCAAGATGATGGCCTGCTGCTCGCGCGCCTGTAGCGCCCAGGGCGAGGGGCAAGGCCGGCTGGTGCTGGAGCTTTGAACGCCTAGGGCGCCAGCGGCATCCGCAGCGCCACCTGCGTTTCGCCGGGGCGCGACTGCAGCTGCAGCTCGCCCCCCAGGCGCCGTGCCCGCGCGCGCAGGTTGCGCAGCCCGGCGCCCGCGTTGCGAGCCGTGTCTTCCAACGCGAAGCCGCGCCCGTCGTCGCGCACGCTCAGGCGCAGCTCGGCGCCGGCGCGCGCCACGCTCACGTCCACCCGCGCGCTGGCGCTGTGCTTGAGCACGTTGGTCAGCGCCTCCTGCAGGAAGCGCATCAGGTCCAGGCTTTGCGAAGGCGGCAGCTCCAGCGTGTCGATGTTCGCCACCTGCCAGCGGCAGTCGATGCCGTTGGCCTCCAGCAGCTGCGCGCTGCGGTGGCGCATCGGCGCCAGCAGCTCGCCCAGCGTGCGGGCGCCGTCGTCGCGGCCGGTGGCGTCGATGATCAGCCGCAGGTCGTCGCGCAGGCGCTTGAGCATGGCCAGCAGCTCGGGCGCGCTCAGGTTTTCGGGCGCGCGCTCCAGCGTGGCGATGCTGCCCACCAGCATGCCGCCCAGGCCGTCGTGCAGGTCGCTCACCAGGTTCACGCGCTCGCCGATGCGCGCGTGCGCGAGCTCCAGCGCGTGCTGCTGCGCCAGCGTGGCCGCCAGCTCGGCCTTGGCGGCGTTCACTTCCTCGATGAGCTCGGTGTTGAAGTTCTCGATGCGCCGCAGGCTCTGCGCGAAGCGCGCGGCCTGCGCCAGCGCCATCCCCAGCAGCAGCACGTACGAGGACATGTTGGTGTAGTAGATGTTGCTGTCGATCACCTGCGTGAACACCAGGAGGTCGTGCGCCCCGGTGATGGCCGACAGCGCCATGAACGGCGTGAGCGCGCGCATCGGGCTGCCCGGGTGGCGCCACGCGTGCACGACGGCCACGCTGTTCACCACGATGATGGTCAGCCCGCCCACCAGCGTCCACAGCGCGCGGTGCGCCATCAGGTCGGCCAGCGGCGCGGTCCACAGGTCGACCACGCCCGCGGCCACCACCAGCAGCGCCGCGCCTTCCAGGCGCGGCTTGCGCCGCCCGGCATAGCGCAGCGCGAACACCAGGTACGACAGGCTGAACACCAGCAGCAGCGAGGTGTTCAGCGCCTGCCAGCCATGGTTCGACGCAAAGGGCCAGGGGCTGGTCGCGATCTGGTTGTAGGCGAACAGCAGCCACAGCACCGACATGGCCGCGAACCAGCCGTAGGCTGTCTCGCGCCGGCGCAGCCACCACCACGCCGCGAAGAAGGCCGACACCGCCGCGCTCACCGCCAGGCCCAGCACCTGCAGGTCGCGGCGCAGCAGGCGTTCGCGGTCGAACGCCGCCTGCATGGCGCGGGGCGCGCCCAGCTCCACCGGCCCGAGCCCGGCCTGGTAGGCCGCGAGGCCCGACACGCGCACCAGCAGCGTGTTGGCGCCGGGGCGCAGCAGCGGCGCCGCCAGCAGCCAGTAGCGCGGCGTGTTCCAGGCGCGGCTGAGCGGCTCCACCAGGCTGTCGTCGCGCGAAAGCGGCGTGCCGTTGAGCGACACCTCGCCCGCCATGTTCAGGTAGCGCAGCAGCAGGCCGGCTTCGTGCACCGGCTCAGGCTGCGTCCAGCTCAGCCGGTACCAGACCACGCCGTCGAAGCCGGGCCAGCGCTGGGCCCAGCTGTCGGGCAGGGCGACGGGCGTCCAGCCCTCGGCGGGCGGCGCGGTGTCGTGCCAGCCGGCGGCGCGCACGGCCTCCACGCGCAACGCGGGCGTGGCCGCCTCCTGCGCGAACACAGGCACGGGCGTGGCCGCGAGAAAGAGCGCGAGAAAGAACGCGAAAAGGACTGCGAGAACGGGAGGCAGCGCGCCGATCAGCGCAGCAAGCCATGCCGCCGCGCCTGGAACACCGCTTCGGTGCGCGAGTTGACGGCCAGCTTGCGGTAGATGTTCTTGGTGTGGCATTCCACGGTCAGTCTGGAGATCGACAGCGACTCCGCCATGTCGCGGTTGCTCAGGCCCTGCGCCACGAGCTCGAGGATCTTGCGTTCGCGCGGCGTGAGCGCGGAGCGCAGCGCGTCGACCGGGGGCGTTTGCGCCGGGGTGGACGCCGTAGCGGCAGTCGGCGGCGCCGCCGCGGCCACCCAGGCCAGGATGCGCCGCGCGATGGTCGGGTCGATGGGCGCGCCGCCTTGCTCGATGCTGCGCAGCGCCAGGCCCAGCTCGAGGTCGTCGCGCTCCTTCAGCAGGTAGCCGATGGCGCCCGCGCGCAGCGCCGCGAAGATGACTTCTTCGGTGCGCCAGGCCGAGATCACCACCGCCGGCACGCCCGGGTGGTGCGCCTGCAGCCAGCCGATGAGCTCCACGCCGCTGCCGTCGGGCAGGCCGATGTCGACCAGCGCCACGCTGTAGCGGTTGTCGGCCAGCAGCCGCTGCGCGCCGGCCACGCTGTCGGTCACGGCGATGTGCGCGGCGTTGCAGCCCAGCGTGGACAGCACGTGGCGCAGGCGGGCCTGCATGGCAGGGTCGTCTTCGACGATGAGCGCGGGGCTCAGCGAGACGGGCTGGACTTCTTCGGTGAAAGCGACGGCGGACATGCGGCGGATTCTGTTGCCAGGCCGTTTGCCCGAGGTGGGTGGGGCCTGGGCGGCCATTGTCCCGGAAATGTTGCCAAGTATTGCCAGCTGTATCTATCGACCCCGCCGCGCGCGCGGATCAAAGGGGCTTGAAAGGCGGCCTGCACATGATCAGGTACTGCGCCCCCGACATCGGCTCATGGTGCGCGGCCTCGCTGCGAAAGCCCAGCCGCTCGTAGAAGCCCACGCTCGGCGGCGTGAAGGTTTCCAGGAAGCAGGGCGCGCCCGCCGCGTCGGCCTCGGCCAGCGTGGGCGCGAGCAGCCGCGCGCCGATGCCGCGCCTCTGCGCCGCCGGCGCGATGCCCAGGATCGACAGGTACCACGCACCCGCAGGCACCACGGTCGGCGCGCGCGCCGACATGAACGCGACGATGCGCTCGTAGTTGGCCAGGCCGCGCGGGCCCAGCGTGTCGGCCAGAAAGGCGCTCTTGGCGGCGGACTCCGTGGCGTCCACATCGTCCGCGCGCGGCAGCAGCCACGCCGCGGCGCCCAGCGTGGGCTCATCGGGCACCAGGCAGCGGCCGGTGCGCGCGGCCTCGCCCATCGAGTAGCCGAAGTACGCGGCGAGCACCGCCTTGCGCTGGTGCATGTCGTGCGCGAAGTCGACGGAAATCGCGAGGTAGAACGGATCGACGATCAGCGCGTCGGCCAGCGCGGGCGTGGAGAGATGTGGGGGTGGCATGCGGGTCTGCAGAGACGGGACGGGACTGGACTGGACTGGACTTTGGGGGGGCGGCGGAACCCGTGTGATTCTAGGAAGCGCCTGTGTGGCGAAAGGCGCGCGCTCAGGCCCTGGCGCGCAGCCGCTTGGCCTCTTGCGCCAGGAAGCGGTACAGCCTCGGGTCGTCCGCGTAGCCCACGTTGAAGCGCAGCCACGGCGTGGGCCGCAGGTCGGTGCGAAACAGGTCGCCCGGCGCCAGCAGAAAGCTCTCGGCAATGGCGCGCTGCGCCAGCGCGCGCATGTCGACGTCGTCGCGCTCGAAGCGCGCCCACAGAAAGGGCCCGCCCGCCGGCCGCGTGAACAGCTGCATGCCCGCGGCTTCCAGCCTGTCGCACACCGTGTGCTGCGCGGCCTGCAGCCGCTCGGCGAGCTTCGACACGTGCGCGCGGTAGCGGCCCTCGACCAGCACGCCGTGCAGCAGCCGCTCGGTGAGTTCCGAGGTGGTGAGGCTGTTGACCATCTTCTGCAGGATCATCTTTTCCGCGAACTCCTCGTTGCACGCCACGAAGCCCACGCGCAGCGCGGGCGACACCGTCTTCGAAAAGCTCCCCACGTGGATCACGCGCTGCAGCCGGTCCAGGCTCGCCAGCGGCGTGGCGGCGCCGGGCGGCTCCAGCCCGGCCATCACGTCGTTGTCGACGATGTGGAAGTCCAACTGCTCGGCCAGCCGCAGCATCTGGTAGGCCACCGCCGGCGTGCAGTGGCCGCCGGTGGGGTTGTGCAGGTTGGTGGTGGTGAAGAAGGCCTTGGCCCCGTGGCGCTGCGCCAGCGCCTGCAGCGCGGCCACGTCGGGGCCGTGCACGGTGCGCTCCACGCCCACCAGCTTCAGGTCGAGCGAGCGCAGCATCGCGTACAGGTTGGTGGAGCCGGGCTCGTCGACCAGCACCACGTCGCGCGGCTGCAGCAGGCAGCGCGCCACCAGGTTCAGCGCCTGCGAGGCGCCGTGCGTCAGCACGATCTGGTGCGGCGCGGTCTCGATGCCCTGCTGCGCGAGCAGCGTCTGCACCTGCTGGCGCAGCGGCAGGTAGCCGTAGGGGGTGCCGTAGTTCGCCAGGCCGGCGGCCGACTTGCGCGACAGCGCCGCCAGCGCGCGCTTCACACCGTCTATATGCAGCATCTCGGGCGGGATCCAGCCGCAGCCGGCGTTTAGCAGCGTGCGGTCGTCTTCGTACACGTGCTTCAGCAGCCACAGCGAGTCGACCGAGGTGCGGCCCAGGAAGGGCTTGCGCCGCGTGGCGGCCGAGCGCTCCGCCTCGGCCACGTAGTAGCCGCTGGCCCGCCGCGCCTCCACATGGCCCTCGGCCACCAGCCGCTGGTAGGCGTTGGTGATGGTCATGGTGCTCACGCCGCAGTCGGTGGACAGCGCGCGCACCGAGGGCAGCTTGTCGCCGGGCTTCATCGCGCTGGAGGCGATCTGCGCGAGCAGCGCGTCGTAGACCTGGCGCACCAGGGGCGTGGGCAGCGAAGGGTTGACAGTGATCACGGCATGGCATGCACGTTTCGTGTGCACGAAAAAGCCCCAACACGGGGACGAACACAGGGAAGAAGAGCGACTGTTCTACTACAGACCCTCTCAACTGTATATATGCATTTCCCCTGGCAGATGTCTCAATGGAGACCTCGCCGCCGCACGCCTTCCGAGGCTCCCCGGCACGGCGTTCCCCGTTCATCCTTTGTCAGGAAATCACATGCAACCGCAGCCCTTCTCGCCTTCGCCTGTCCGCCCGGCAGGAATCTTGTCGCGCCGCCTTGCCCGATGGGGCGCCGCCGCGCTGCTGGCCGGTGCGTTCATTGCCCCGGCGATGGCGCAGACCACCACGCTGAAGATCATTCCGAGCAGCAACATCACCGTGCTCGACCCGATCTGGACCACCGCCTACGTGACGCGCAACTTCGGCTACATGGTGTACGACACGCTGTTCGCCACCGACCTCGAAGGCCACATCCGCCCGCAGATGGTCGACAAGTGGAAGGTGTCGCCCGACAACAAGACCTGGACCTTCACGCTGCGCGACGGCCTGGAGTTCCATGACGGCAAGCCCGTCACCAGCGAGGACGTGGTCTCGTCCATCAAGCGCTGGGCCAGCCGCGACACCTTCGGCGCGCAGCTGTCGAAGGTGACCGAGCGCTACGACACGCCCGACGCCAAGACCTTCGTCATCGTGCTGAAGGAGCCTTTCGGCCTGGTGCTCGAGGCGCTGGGCAAGCCGTCTTCCAACGTGCCGTTCATCATGCCCAAGCGCATTGCCGACACCTCGGGCGACGTGCAGATCAAGGAGTCGATCGGCTCCGGCCCCTACGTGTTCAAGGCCGACGAGTTCCGCCCCGGCGAGCGCGTGGTGTTCACCAAGAACACGCGCTACAAGCCGCGCGCCGAAGCACCTTCGGGCACCGCCGGCGGCAAGAACGTGTACGTGGACCGCGTGGAGTGGCTCATCATTCGCGACGCGCAGACGCAGATGAACGCGTTGCTCAACGGCGAGGCCGACATCCTGGAGCAGCCGGCGTTCGAGCAGTACGCCACGCTGCGCACCAACCCCGACATCAAGCTGGTCGACGCGCAACCCGCGGGCAACCAGTTCATCCTGCGCTTCAACTTCCTGCAGCCTCCCTTCAACAACGAGAAGGTGCGCCGCGCGGCCTTGCTGGCGCTGGGGCAGGAAGCCTTCCTGCGCACCCAGGTCGGCACGCCCGGCCTCACGCGCTACTGCAAGAGCATGTTCCCCTGCGGCACGCTGTTCGAGTCGGAGCAAACCGGCGACTACACCGGCGTGGCCAACCCGCAGAAGGCCAAGGCCTTGCTCGAAGAGGCGGGCTACAAGGGCGAGCCGGTGGTGCTGATGCGCCCGACCGACAACCCGACCATCGGCAAGCTGCCGCTGGTGGCCAAGCAGCAGCTGGAGCAGGCCGGCTTCAAGGTCGACATGCAGTCGATGGACTGGTCCACGCTGGTGGCGCGCCGCGCCAAGAAGGACGCACCCGCGGCCGGCGGCTGGAGCGCGTTCATGACCTCGTGGACCGCCTCGGACATCCTGAACCCGATCACCATGGCCATGATGAATGCCACCGGCGACAAGGGCTGGTTCGGCTGGCAGACCGACGCCAAGCTCGAGGAAATCAAGGTGCAGTTCACGCAGGCCAAGACCGACGCCGACAAGAAGAAGCTGGCGCAGGCCGCCCAGCTGCGCGCCTTCGAGACCGCCACGCACGTGCCCGTGGGCCAGTACAACCAGCCCGCCGCGGTGCGCAAGAACGTGAGCGGCCTGGTGCCGGCCGGTGCGCAGGTGTACTGGAACATCAAGAAGCAATAAGAACGAAGAGAAGAGGGCCCGTCCATGCTGACCTTCCTCGGCAAGCGCCTGCTCGCCACCATTCCCGTGCTGCTGGTGGTGGCGGTGGCGATCTTCATGATCGTGCGCCTCACGCCCGGCGACCCGGCGGCCGTCATTGGCGGCAACAGCGCCACCAACGAAGACCTGGACCGCATCCGCGTGCAGCTCGGCCTGACCCGGCCGCTGTGGGAGCAGTTCGCGATCTGGGGCAACGGCGTGCTGCACGGCGACCTGGGCTTCTCGTTCTTTTTGAACAAGCCGGTGCTGGAGCTCATCGGCCAGCGCATGGAGCCCACGCTCTCGCTGGCCGGCGGCACGCTGCTGCTGGCGGTGGCCATCGCGCTGCCGCTGGGCACGCTGGCCGCGTGGCGCATGGGCGGCTGGCTCGACAAGGCCGTCATGGCGTTCTCGGTGGCGGGCTTCTCGGTGCCGGTGTTCGTGGTCGGCTATGTGCTGATCTACCTGCTGGCGATGAAGCTGCAGTGGTTTCCGGTGCAGGGCTACCGGCGCATCGGCGAAGGCGTGGGGCCGTGGCTGAACCAGCTGGTGCTGCCGTGCCTCACGCTGGCCATCACCTACGTGGCGCTGCTGTCGCGCGTGACGCGCGCCGCGGTGAGCGAGGCGCTGACCGAAGACTTCATTCGCACCGCGCGCGCCAAGGGCATCACCGAGCTGCAGGTGCTCAAGCACCACGCGCTGCGCAATGCGGCGGTGCCGGTGGTCACGGTGATCGGCGTGAGCGCGGCGCTGCTGCTGGGCGGCGTGGTGGTCACCGAGACGGTGTTCGCCATTCCGGGCCTGGGCCAGCTCACGGTGGACGCGGTGCTGAACCGCGACTTTCCGGTGCTGCAGGGCGTGGTGCTGTTCTTCGCCGTGGTGTACGTGGCCGTCAACCTGCTGGTGGACGTGAGCTACCTGTTCATCGATCCACGCATTCGCTACTGACATGAGCACCTTGAAAAGACTCTGGCGCAACAGCGCCGTGCGCGGCGGCATCGTCGTGCTGGTGGTGCTGGCGCTGCTGGGCGTGTTCGCGCCCTGGCTGGGCACCTTCGACCCCTCGGTGATGGACCCGAGCTTCATCTCGGTGGGCGCGGGTACCGCGGGCCAGGTGACGCTGCCCGACGGCGCGCAGTTCGCCCACACCTTCTGGATGGGCAGCGACAGCGTGGGCCGCGACGTGTGGAGCCGCGTGCTCTACGGCACCCGCATCTCGATGACGGTGGGCCTGTTCACCGCCTTCGTCGCCATCGCCTTCGGCTGCCTGCTGGGCATGCTGGCGGGCTACTTCCGCGCGGTCGACGCGGTGCTGATGCGCGTGATGGACGGCGTGATGGCCATTCCCGCCGTGCTGCTGGCCATCACGCTGGTGGCGGTGCTGGGCGCCAGCCTGCCGACGGTGATATTGGCCATTGCCGTGCCCGAGGTGCCACGCGTGACGCGCCTGGTGCGCGCGCTGGTGATGAGCCTGCGCGACGAGCCCTTCGTGGAGGCCGCGCGTGCGCTGGCCACGGCCGACGCGACCATCCTGTGGCGCGACATCTTGCCCAACGCGCTGGCGCCGCTGATCGTGCAGGGCACCTTCATCGCGGCCTCGGCCGTGCTGACCGAGGCCATCCTGAGCTTCCTCGGGCTGGGCCTGCCGTCGGACGTGCCCACCTGGGGAAACATCATGGCCGAGGGGCGCGTGCAGTTCTCGCAGAGCCCGGGCAACGTGCTGTTCCCCGCGCTCTTCCTGGTGCCCACGGTGCTGGCCATCAACATGCTGGGCGACGGCCTGCGCGACGTGCTCGACCCCAAGTTCTCCAAACGCGTGTGAGGCGCAGATTTTCATGACCCCCACATCCGATTCCACATCCGGTTCCGCACCCGGTTCCAACCCGGGCGCCCCCATCCTCGAAGTGCGCGGCCTGCAGGTGGCGCTGCCCTCCGACGCCGACCGCCCGCACGCCATCGAACGGCTCGACCTGCGCATCGAGGCCGGGCGCACGCTGTGCATCGTGGGGGAGTCGGGCTCGGGCAAGTCCGTGCTGGCCACCACGGTGATGGGCCTGCTGGCCAAGGGCCTCACGCTGAAGGCCGGCGACGTGATGCTGTGCGGCGAGAAGCTGGTGGCGCAGGGCCGCTTCACCTCCGACAAGCGGCTGCGCCAGTTGCGCGGCACCGGCATGGGCATGGTGTTCCAGGAGCCGATGACGGCGCTGAACCCGGTGCTCACCTGCGGCGAGCAGGTCGACGAGCTGCTGCGCACGCACACCGCGTGGGGCGCGGCCGAGCGCAAGGCGCACACCATCGCCATCTTCGAGCGCGTGCGGCTGCCCGAGCCGGCGCGCATTCATGCGAGCTACCCGCACCAGCTCTCGGGCGGGCAGCGCCAGCGCATCGTGATCGCGATGGCCATCATCCTGAAGCCGCGCCTGCTGATCTGCGACGAGCCGACCACCGCGCTGGACGTGACCACGCAGGCCGAGATACTGAAGCTCATCGCCGAGCTGCAGGCCGAGCAGGGCAGCGCGGTGCTCTTCATCACGCACGACATGGGCGTGGTCGCGGAAATTGCCGACGACGTGATGGTGATGCACCGCGGCGCGCTGGTGGAGCAGGGCCCGTGCGAACAGGTGCTGCGCCAGCCGCGCGAGGCCTACACGCGCATGCTGCTCGACGCCGTGCCCGGCATGACGCCGCCGCCCGCGCGCGCATTGCCCGGCGGCAAGCCGCTGCTGAGCGGCACTGGCGTCGGCAAGGTCTACACGCGGCGCGACTGGCTCGGCCGCGCGAAGCACAACACCGCGCTGCAGGACGCGAGCGTGGCCGTGCACCGCGGCGAAACGGTGGGCGTGGTGGGCGAGTCGGGCTCGGGCAAGTCGACCTTCGCGCGCTGCATGATCCGGCTGATCGCGCCCAGCGCGGGCAGCATCCTGTGGGGCGACGCCGAGGTGCGCGACCTGCCCGAGGGCCGGCTGCGGCCGCTGCGCTCGCGCGTGCAGGTGGTGTTCCAGGACCCGAACCGTTCGCTGAACCCGCGGCGCACCGTGGGCTCGTCGATGGTGGAGGGCGCGATGAACTTCGGGCTGAGCAAGCTGCACGCGCGCCAGACCGCCGAAGAGCTGATGGACCGCATCCAGCTGCCGCGCACCGCGCTGGAGCGCTACCCGCACCAGTTCTCCGGCGGCCAGCGCCAGCGACTGGCCATCGCGCGCGCCATTGCCTGCCAGCCGCAGGTGCTGGTGGCCGACGAGGCCGTGTCGGCGCTCGACGTGTCGGTGCAGGCGCAGATTCTCGACCTGCTGCGCGAGATACAGCGCGACCTGGGGCTGGGCATTCTGTTCATCACGCACGACCTGCGCGTGGCCGCGCAGCTGTGCGACCGCGTCATCGTCATGAGCCAGGGCCGCATCGTGGAGCAGGGGCCCACGGGGCAGGTGTTCAACGCGCCGGCCGACGCGTACACGCGACGGCTGCTGGCGGCGGCGCCGCGCGCGGAACTCGCGAGCGCGCAGTGAGCCTGCGGGGCGCCTGGCGCGCGGCCATCGACGACCCCGCCTGGCGCGGCGCCTTCGCCGAAGGGCGGCGTGACATCGCGGGCGCGGCGCTGGGCACCATGGCCATGGGCCTGGTGGCCGGCGTGGCCATGGCCAAGAGCGGCGTCGGGCTGGGCGTGATCCTGGCGATGTCGCTGCTGGTGTTCGCCAGCGCCTCGCAGCTGGCCTGCCTGCCGCTCATCGCGGCCGGCGCGCCGCTGTGGGTGATCGTGGCGACCGCGTGCGTGCTGAACCTGCGCTTCGTGGTGTTCAGCGTGAACTGGCGGCGCTATTTCGGCGCGCACCGCCGGCTCGCGCGCGTGCTGCTGTCGTACCTGGCGGGCGACCCGGTGTATGCGCAGTTCGTGCACCGGCATCCGCAGCCTTCGCCCGAAGGGCGCGCCACGGCGCGCCAGCAGGGCTACTTTCTCGGGCTGGCGCTGACCAACTGGGCGGCGTGGCACGTCGCGTCGCTGGCGGGCATCTTCCTGGCCGACGCCATTCCGGCTGCGTGGGGCCTGCGCTTCATCGGCGTGCTCGCCTTGCTGGCGCTGGCCTTGCCGATGCTCACCGATCGCGCGGTGCGCTGCTCGGCACTGGCCGCGGGCGCGGTGGCGCTGGCGACAGCATCGCTGCCGATGGGGCTCAATGTGGTCGCGGCCATTGCCACCGCCTTCGTGGCGGGCACCTGGGCCGACCGCCGCTGGGGTGCGCGCTGATGCACCTGGGGCACGAGGCCTACGTGTGGCTGGCCGTGGGCGCGCTGGTGGTGGTGACGGTGCTCACGCGCAGCTTCTTCCTGCTGCCCGACAGCGAACCCCGGCTGCCCGGCTGGCTGTGGCGCGGGCTGCGCCACGCACCGGTAGCGGCGCTGCTCGCCATGGTGGTGCCCGACGTGTTCCTGAGCAACGGGCGCCTGTTGTCCGACTGGCACGATGCGCGGCTTTTTGCAGTGGGCGCCGCATTGGCCTACTACCTGGTCCGGCGAAACGACGTGGCCGGGACGATCCTGGTCGGCACGGGTACGCTGATGCTCCTGCGGCTGGGCTTCGGCTGGCCATGAAACGAACAACGACCGATCCACATTTTTTTGAAGCGAACTGGAGTACATGAGATGACGCTGGCAATGAGCTGGGACGAATGGGCCGCGCACGACGGCATGGCGCTGGCCGAGCGCGTGCGCAAGGGCGACGTGACGGCGGCCGAACTGGCCGCGCAGGCCGCGGCCGGCATCGCCAAGGTCAACCCGCGGCTCGACGCGGTGGTCGAGGTGTTCGACGACGTGGTGGCCGACCCGCTGAAGGACGGCATGGACCCCGAAGGCGTGTTCGCCGGCCTGCCGTACCTCATGAAGGACCTGGGCCCCACGCTGAAGGGCCGGCTGCAGGAGTTCGGCTCGATGATCATGCAGGGCAACCGCCCGGCGGCCGACAGCTTCCTCACGGAAAAGCTGCGCAAGGCCGGCCTGAACATCGTCGGCCGCAGCACCACGCCGGAGTTCGGCGTATGCAGCTCGGTGGAAAACGCGCTGCACGTCACGCGCAACCCGTGGGACCTCGAATACACCACCTGCGGCTCGTCGGCCGGCACGGCGGCGGCCGTGGCCGCGGGCGTGCTGCCACTGTCGCACGCCACCGACGGCGGCGGCTCCATCCGCATTCCGGCGGGCGTGAACGGCAACATCGGCCTGAAGGTGTCGCGCGGCGTGTTCTCGCTGGCGCCGGGGCTGTCGGACCTGTCGGGGCTGGTGTCCATCCAGGGCTGCCACAGCCGCACCGTGCGCGACACGGCCGCCTTTGTCGACCACTGCCGCGGCGGCGCACCGGGCGAGTTCATGCCCTTCTGGTCGCCCGCCGAGCCGTACAGCGAACTCATCCGCAAAGACCCGGGCCGCCTGCGCATCGCGCTGTCGCACGAGTGGGGCGACTTTCGCGCCACGCCGCATTTCGTGGCCGAGCTGGAGCGCACGGGCAAGTTCCTCGAAGGGCTGGGGCACCACGTGGAGTGGGTGCTGCCCGAAGTCGACTTTCAGACCGCCTTTGCCGCGCAGACCACCTGCTACATCAGCAACTTCGCGCAGGTCATCGACGGCCACCTGCACCGCCTGGGGCTGGAGCGCCCGCCGGCCGAGCTGCTGGAGCCCATCAACATCAAGATCTGGGAAGCCGGGCTCAACACCTCGTACACCGAGCGCTCGAAGATGCAGGCGGTGTTCAACACCACCTCGCGCGCGTTCGGCAATTTCTTCCAGCGCTGGGACATCATCCTCACGCCCATCACCGCGCTGCCCACGCCCAAGGTGGGCACCAGCGAATACCTGACGACCAGCACCAACCCCTCGGTGTACGACTGGTTCGCCAACCTGTGGCAAAACTTTGCGTACACGCCGCTGTCGAACCTGTGCGGGCTGCCGGGCATCTCGCTGCCGATGGCGGCGCAGGAAAACGGCCTGCCGCTGGGCATCCAGGCGCAGGCGGCGCAGGCGAACGACGGGCTGCTGCTGCAGCTGGCCGCGCAGATCGAGCGGGCGCTGGGGGGCAAGTGGAACGCGGGGCAGCGGCCGGGGGTGCACGTCGCGAACGCGTGACCTGCTTGCACCTCACGAACGCGTGACCTGCTTGCACCTCACCGACACGTGACCTGCGCGTGCGTCATCACGGGGTGATGACGCGGCGCCTGCAGCCGCTCAGAGCAGGTTGCGCAGCGCGGCCTCGATGGCCGCCGCTGTCGCGAGCGGCTTTTCCATCGGGAACAGGTGCGTGCCGTCCAGCATGGCGATGCGGCCCTTGGTGACCAGCTGGGTCATCGTCATGCCCACGCGCTTCATCTCGGCCGACTGGCGCCCGCCGATGAAGGCCGCCTTGCACTTGAGCGGGTGCGCGCGCAGCAAGGCGCCCAGGTTGTGGGGCAGGGTGTTGTAGATGGCGGTTTCCACGTCGCGGTCGAAGCTGAGCTCGCGGCCGTCTTCCCCGCCCTTGTCGCCGTCGAAGGTGCCGTGGTCGATGTAGTCATGCAGCACCTGCTCGTCCCACTTCGCGAAGGCCTTCTTGCTGCGGAAATGCTCGAACACCGCTTCGCAGTGCTCCCAGCTGTTGCGGCGCTTGCGGCTGATGGCGCCGGGCGAAATGCTCTTCATGAGCGGCGTGCGCTTCACCACGTTGAGCGTGTTGGCGCGCCAGCCGCCGAGGATGGGCGAGTCGACCAGCACCACGCCGCGTGCCAGCTCGGGGTGCCGCGCCGCGCACATCAGGCTCAGGAAGCCGCCCAGCGAGTGACCGACCAGGAACACCGGGCCGCCCGCGCGTTCGGCGCGCAGCTTGGCGAAGTCGGCCAGCTGCTGCACCAGGTGCGGCCAGTTGTCGGTCACCGGGTACTTCGGGTCGTGCCCGAACTTCTCGATGGCGTCGACCTCGAAGCCGCGGGCGCGCAGGCTGTCGAGAACGACGCGGTAGGTGCTGGCGGGAAAGCTGTTGCCGTGCGAGAAAACGACCGGGGGCACGGGGTTCAGATCAGCTTTTCGTCGGGGGTGGAGATCTTGCGCAGCGCGCCGTGGCGGGTGGCGGGCATCTTCAGCGGATGCTCGGTATGGCTGTCGTCCCACACCGGGTCTTCGATGCTGTCGAACACCTCGCGAAGCTTCTGGCCCCAGCTGTTGTGCATCATGCGGTAGTAGGGGTTGTCGGCGTCGATGCAGATCACGCGGTCGGTCTCGAGCTTGTTGGCCTCGTACACCACCAGGTCGAGCGGCAGGCCGACCGACAGGTTCGACTTCATGGTCGAGTCCATCGACACCAGCGCGCACTTGGCGGCTTCGTCCAGCGGGGTCTCGGGGGTGAGCACGCGGTCGAGCACGGGCTTGCCGTACTTCGATTCGCCGACCTGGAAGTAGGGCGTTTCGGTGGTGGCTTCGATGAAGTTGCCGGCCGCGTACACCAGGAACAGGCGCATGCCCTCGCCCTTGACCTGCCCGCCGAAGATGAAGGACACGTTGAAGTCCAGCCCCGCATGCTTGAGCGCCTCGGCGTCGCGGTCGTACACATGGCGCACCGCCGAGCCGAGCACGCGGGCGGCATCGAACATGCTCTTGGCGTTCCAGATGGTGATGGGCTCGCCGGGCGTGCCGTCTTCGCGGGTTTCGCGCAGCTCTTCGATCTGGAGAATTTCGCGCACCGACTGCGAGATGCTGAGGTTGCCCGAAGACAGCAGCACCATCACGCGGTCGCCTGGCTGCTCATAGACGATCATCTTGCGGAAGGTGCTGATGTGGTCCACGCCCGCATTGGTGCGCGAGTCGGACAGGAACACCAGGCCGGCGTTGAGTTTGATGCCTACGCAGTAAGTCATGAGTTCATCTCGCATGAACAGTGCCCGGTCAGCCGGCGGCCTGTTCGCGTTTGTTCAATTTTTGAAGGGCGTACAAGGCGTCGAGTGCCTCGCGCGGGCTCATGGTGTCGGGGTCGAGCGCAGCCAGGGCGGATTCTACGGCGCTGGACAAGGGCGTTTCGGCCACCGGAGGCGGTGCGAACAGGTCGACCTGCGCACGCGTTTGCGCATGCTGCGATTCGAGCGCCTCCAGCGCCTGGCGCGCATGGTTGACTACAGCCGCCGGCATGCCGGCCAGCCGCGCCACCTGGATCCCGTAGCTCTTGCTGGCCGGGCCGGGCTGCATTTCGTGCAGGAAGACGATGTCGCGGCCCGCTTCCGTCGCGCTCACATGCATGTTCACCGCACCGTGGTGCGTGGCCGGGAACTCGGTCAGCTCGAAGTAGTGCGTGGCGAACAGCGTGAAGGCCTTGCTGCGGTCGTGCAGCTGGGCCGCGATGCCCGCGGCCAGCGCAAGGCCGTCGAAGGTGCTGGTGCCGCGGCCGATTTCGTCCATCAGCACCAGCGACTGGGCCGTGGCGCTGTGCAATATCTGCGCGGCCTCGGTCATCTCCAGCATGAAGGTCGACTGCGCGTTGGCCAGGTCGTCCGCCGCGCCGATGCGGGTGTGGATGGCGTCGATGGGCCCGAGCCTGCAGGCCGCGGCCGGCACGTGCGAGCCGATGGAGGCCAGCAGCACCACGATGGCCACCTGGCGCATGTACGTCGATTTACCGCCCATGTTGGGGCCGGTGATGACCTGCATGCGCTGCTGCGGGCCCAGTTGCGTGTCGTTGGCGATGAAGCCGCCCGACGATTTTTCGGCCAGCCGCGCTTCCACCACCGGGTGGCGGCCCTGCGAAATCTCGATGCACGGGTGCGACACGAAGCTGGGCGCGCGCCAGTGCAGCGTGTGCGAGCGCTCGGCCAGCGCGCACAGCGCGTCGAGCGTGGCGATGCCGCCGGCCAGTTGCGTGAGCGCGCCCACCGAGGGCTGCAGCGCATCGAGCAGCTGCTCGTACAGCCACTTCTCGCGGGCCAGCGCGCGGTCTTGCGCGCTCAGCGCCTTGTCCTCGAAGGCCTTCAGCTCGGGCGTGATGAAGCGCTCGGCGTTCTTCAGCGTCTGGCGGCGGCGGTAGTTGTCGGGCACCTTGGAGAGCGCACTTTGCGTCACCTCGATGTAGAAGCCGTGCACCCGGTTGAACTGCACCCGCAGGTTGCTGATGCCGGTGCGCTCGCGCTCGCTGATTTCGAGCTTCAGCAAGAAGTCGTCGCAGTTGTCGCTGATGGCGCGCAGCTCGTCGAGCTCGGCGTCGTGGCCGGTGGCGATCACGCCGCCATCGCGCACCAGCGCGGACGGGTCGGGCTTGATGGCGCTCACCAGCAGGTCGGCGCAGCCCGGCGGCGGCGCCAGGCGCTCGGTGATGCGGGAGAGCAGCTCGGAGGCGGCGGGCAGCAGCGGGGCGAGCTGCTCCGCTTTCGATAGCGCCAGGCGCAGCGCCAGCAGTTCACGCGGGCGCACCTGGCGCAGCGCGATGCGCGCGGCGATGCGTTCCACGTCGCTGGTGTTCTTCAGTTGCTCGCGCAGCGTGCGCCACGGCGCGGCCGTGCCGCCGAGCACCGTGGACTGCAGCGCGCCGATGGCCTCGAGCCGCGCCTGCGCCTCGGAGCGATCACGGCGCGGCGACAGCAGCCAGCGCTTCAGCAGCCGGCTGCCCATGCCCGTCATGCAGGTGTCGAGCAGCGAGAACATCGTGGGCGACTCTTCGCCACGCAGCGTCTGCACCAGCTCGAGGTTGCGCCGCGTGGTGGGCGGCAGCTCGATCAGGTCGCCGTCGCGCTCCACCGACAGGCGCTGCACGTGCGAGAGCGCGCGGCCTTGCGTATGTTCTGCGTAGCCCAGCAGCGCGGCGGCCGCGGCATGGGCGTTGGTGAGCGACTCGGCGTTCCAAGCCGCCAGGCTGTTGCTGCCCATCTGCTCGCTGAGCTTGCGCTCGCCCAGGCCGCCGTCGAACTGCCACGCGGGTCGGATCGACAGCGTGAACGGCGTGGCGGCGCGCGCGGCCTTCAGGCGCTGCTCGAAGGCGGGCGTGACCTCGGCGCTGTACAGCAACTCGCTGGGCGCGATGCGGGCGATCCAGGTCTCGAGCGCGTCGGCCGGGCATTCGGCCAGCCGAAGCTCCGCGCCCGTCACGCTGAGCCAGGCCAGCCCGCAGAAATTGCGCGTGCCCGCATGCACCGCGAGCAGCAGCGATTCGCTCTTGTCGCTGAGCAGTTCGGAGTCGGTCAGCGTGCCTGGCGTGACCACCCGCATCACCTTGCGCTCGACCGGCCCCTTGCTCGCGCCGACCTCGCCCACCTGCTCGCAGATGGCCACCGATTCGCCCAGCTTGATGAGCCGCGCCAGGTAGGTGTCGACCGCATGAAAGGGTACGCCGCACATCACCACAGGCTGCCCGGCTGACTGGCCGCGCTGCGTGAGCGTGATGTCGAGCAGGCGCGCGGCCTTTTCGGCGTCGGCCCAGAACAGCTCGTAGAAGTCGCCCATCCGGTAGAACAGCAACGTGTCCGGGTGGTTGGCCTTGAGGCCTAGGTACTGCGCCATCATGGGCGTATGCCCGGAAAAGTCGCTGGTCGAGGGGGAGGGTTGGGCAGTCGTCGTTTTCACTCGGGCGATTATCGGGGACGGGCGGACGGCTCAGCCGACTACCAGGTTGACGGGTTTGCCAATGCGGCTGAGCATTTCGACCAGAGTATCGATGGTGAACTTGGCCGTTTTCCTGTTCATGACATCGGAAACGCGGGGGCGGGAAACCATCAGGATCTCAGCCGCTTCAGCCTGCTTCAGCTGATGCTCGGCGATCCAGTTCGACAACTCTTCCATCAGTTGCTGCTTCAGCAGCTGCGTGTCGTTGATCTGCTTTTTCGACGCGGTCTGCAGGCGCTTGGCCTCGCCTGGCGAAAAGCCCAGTTCCAGGAAAAGATTGGCGCCAGGCTTGGTGACATGTCGGATTGCGGTGTCTGTCTTCATGGTCAGTTCTTCCTTGCGTTGATCACTGCCCGATAGCGTGCGTCTGCGATGGCCTTGTCCTGCTGGCTGGTTGCCTGTGTTTTCTTCTGGAAGCAATGCAGCACATAGATGGCTTCCTCGAACTTGGTCACATACATCACCCGGAAGATGCCGTCCGGCTCCCTGAGGCGAATCTCCCGCGTGCCGGGGCCCACATCGTTGAAAGGTTTCCAGTCCGTCGGATCCAGCCCGGCCTGGACCCTGCCCAATTCGAAGCCGGCCGCACGGCGCGTTTGCATGGGAAAGGCCAGCAGGTCCGCAAAGGAAGAGCCGACCCAGCGAATTTCTTTTTCGTCCATCGATGCGACTGGATGTATAAAATTTTATACGCGAAGCCGAGCGACACCAATGCCCCTGACTCCCTCGGTTCCTATTCTCAGCAGGGTCGCGATGCTTTCGCGTCTCCAAGCCGCCTGTCTACCTCGATCACCGTGACTTTGTGGGCGACTCGACCGTTCAAATGCATGGCGTCAGAAAGCGACCTCAGGTTCGTCCAAATCCCGGCGCCACTCGCACGCACCCACCCCCCTAAAATCCGCCAGCGCGACCCGCGTATGAAGAACAAGGCGCCCATGGCCAAAATGAACGAACTCCAAGGCCCTGATGCCGGCGCCCCGGCGCTGCCAGACACCGCCACCTTGCCCGCCGAACTGGCTGCGCTCTATCTCTGCATGTCCCCGGCCCAGCTCGCGGACCTGCGCAAATCGAAACGGCCCGAAGGCCGCGCGGGCGGCCCGCCGTCGGTGATCCGGCCCGTCGAAGGCGGCGCGGCCGGCCCGAAAGACGCGGTGCTCTACCAGCTCGGCACCCTGCGCGAGTTCGCCAGGGCGCATGCCGCGCCTTCGGCATTCGACACCGCGCTGAACACCGGCCTGGCCGGCTGGCTCTCCGCCAAGCTGCCTTTCTTCGCCGAGCTGGAACCGCGCGTCAAGCGCGGCAAGCGCGTGCTCATCGGCGGCGCCTGGGACCGCGCGGATCCGTTGCGCGAACAACGCTTCGTCGAGCTGGCGAAGGGCCGCATCCGTTTCGCCTCGCTCACCTGCGCCGAGGCCGCTGCCAGCCTGTGGGCCGACGTGGCCAGCCATACCGCTCTCGCCGAGAAGGGCCTTGCCCTGCTTCGCGGCGAAACGCAAGCCATCGACGCGGCGCTGGCCGCCACGGCTCGCCTCGCAGCAACCGCCGACGCCGACGCGCCCTGAACTGTCCTGAACGGGCCCACCCCCGGCCATTCCAACCAACCGCGATTCATTCGGAGCACCGATGCTGATCAACTGCGTGGCGTATGAAAACGGCGCCAAGCTCGCCGACATCTCGGTCGAGGACATCAGCGACTACATCAGCCGCCCGGGCTGTTTCGTGTGGGTGGCGCTGAGCGACGCCTCCAACGAAGAGCTGGAAGAGATGCAGAAGGAATTCAACCTGCATCCGCTGGCGGTCGAAGACGCCCACCACGGCCACCAGCGCCCGAAGGTGGAGGAGTACGGCGATTCGCTCTTCGTGGTCATGCACCTGGTGGAGCCCTCGCCCGAAGGCGAGCACTGCACCAACGTGGGCGAGGTCGACGTGTTCGTCGGTACCAACTACGTGCTGTCGGTGCGCAACCGCAGCAAGCAGGGCTTCCTGGGCGTGCGCGAGCGCTGCGAGCGCGAGCCCGACCTGCTGCGCAACGGCGCGGGCTTCGTGCTGTATGCGCTGATGGACGCGGTGGTCGACCGCTACTTTCCGGTGATCGACGCGCTGGAAGTGGAGCTCGAGAGCATCGAGCAGCAGATCTTCGGCCAGGGCGGCGCGGCGCGCGACAAGATCAAGCAGCTGTACGACCTGAAGCGCCGCAGCATGATCCTGAAGCGCGCGGTGGCGCCGCTGCTGGAGGCGGCCGGCAAGATGCACGGCGGGCGGGTGCCGCAGATCTGCATGAGCTCGCAGGAGTACTTTCGCGACGTGGGCGACCACCTGGGGCGCATCAACGGCTCCATCGACGCCATGCGCGACACCATCGGCACGGCGATCCAGGTGAACCTGTCGATGGTGACCATCGAAGAAAGCGAAGTCACCAAGCGCCTGGCGGCCTGGGCCAGCATCTTCGCGGTGTGCACCGCGTTCGCCGGCATCTGGGGCATGAACTTCGAGCACATGCCGGAGCTGAAATTCCACTACGGCTACCCGGTGGCGCTGGCACTCATCGTGAGCACCTGCGGCTACCTGTACTACCGGTTCAGGCGCGCAGGCTGGCTGTAGGGGGCGGGCTGTAGGGGACGAGCATTGACTTGGCGTTGCTAATGCCAAACTAATAAACATGTAGATAATCCAGTCCCTTATGAAAAGGGACTTCACCCAGCGTTTCGGCTTTCTCGTCAAGAGCGTCGGCAAGCTTTACATCGAAGAGTTCGACCGCCTGGCGCGCGAACGCATCGGCCTCACCAGCGCCCAATGCCGCCTGCTCGGCGCGCTGGCCATGCACGGCGACCCGGGCGAGGTCGAACCGCTTTCTCAGGCCGAGCTGGCCCAGCGCCTCGACCTGACCCCGATGGCCGTGGCCGGCCTGTGCGACCGCATGGCCGCCGCCGGCTGGATTCGCCGTGAGCCCAGCGCCACCGACCGCCGCGTCAACAACATCCTCCTGGAGCCCAGCGCCGAGAAGGCGCTCGACGCCGCGCTGAGCATCAGCGACGGCCTCAACACGCGCGTGATGTCGGTGCTGACGCAGGCCGAGCGCGCGCAGCTGCTGAGCCTGCTGGGCCGTGTGCAGGGCAGCCTGGTGGACATCACCGGCGGGGGGCAGAAGCCATGAGCGTCGCGCCCGGGACCACCGTGCCGCACAAGAGCATGATCACCATCTCGATCATGCTGGCGACCATCATGCAGGCGCTGGACACGACCATCGCCAACGTCGCGCTGCCGCACATGCAGGGCAGCCTGCAGGCCTCGCAGGACCAGATCACCTGGGTGCTCACCTCGTACATCGTGGCCTCGGCCATCGCGCTGCCGCTGACCGGCTGGCTGTGCGGCCACTGGGGCCGGCGGCGCGTGTTCATCATCTCGGTGATCGGCTTCACGGTGGCGTCGGCGCTGTGCGGGCTGGCGACCTCGCTGGTGGGCATCGTGGCGGCGCGGCTGCTGCAGGGCATCTTCGGGGCGGCGCTGGTGCCGCTGTCGCAGGCGGTGCTGCTGGACATCAACCCGCGCGAAAAGGTCGGCCAGGCCATGGCCATCTGGGGCGCGGGCATCATGGTCGGGCCCATCCTCGGGCCGCTGCTCGGCGGCTGGCTCACCGAGAACTTCGACTGGCGCTGGGTGTTCTTCATCAACCTGCCGGTGGGCATCTTCGCGTTCTGGGGCATTGCGCGCTACCTGCCCGAGAGCCGGCCGCAGGGCGAGAAGCTCGACATCTTCGGCTTCGTCACGCTGAGCCTGGCCATCGGCATGCTGCAGCTCTTCCTGGACCGCGGCGAGCAGCTCGACTGGTTCGACTCGTGGGAAATCAAGCTCGAGGCGGCCGCCGCGCTGGTGGCCTTCGGCTTCTTCGTGGTGCACACGTGGACGGTGCAGGGCGTGTCGTTCTTCGACCGCGACCTGCTGAAAGACCGCAACTTCGTCACCGGCCTGCTGTTCGCGTTCATCGTCGGCATGATCCTGTTCGCGACCATGGCGCTGTTGCCCAACTTCCTGCAGGGGCTGATGGGTTATCCGGTGATCTATACGGGCGAGGTGACCGCGCCGCGCGGCGTGGGCACG
Organism: Variovorax sp. RCC_210; assembly: GCF_041355175.1. Taxonomy (NCBI): domain Bacteria; kingdom Pseudomonadati; phylum Pseudomonadota; class Betaproteobacteria; order Burkholderiales; family Comamonadaceae; genus Variovorax; species Variovorax sp. RCC_210. The sequence continues at coordinate 102,858 of NZ_JBFUPJ010000009.1, forward strand.
ATGATCGCGATGATCATCGTGGGCCGGCTGGTGCAGCGCATCGACGTGCGCGCGATCATGGCGGTGGGCTTCGGCCTGACGGCGTTCTCGCTCTACCAGATGACGCGGCTCACGCTGCAGATGGACAGCAGCCTGATCATCATGTCGGGCTTCATCCAGGGGCTGGGCATTGGGTTCACCTTCGTGCCGCTGTCGACCGCCACCTTCGCCACGCTGGCGCCGCGGCTGCGCAACCAGGGCACGCCCATCTTCAGCCTGCTGCGCAACATCGGCAGCAGCGTGGGCATTTCGATCGTGCAGGCGCTGCTGACCGAGGGTTCGAGCAAGGCGCATGCGCAGATCGCCGCGACCGTGGCGCCCGGCAACCAGGCGCTGTCGACGCTGCCGCAGATGATGTCGCCCGACACGATGACCGGGCTGGCGTTGATCAACGCCGAGGTGACGCGGCAAGGCGCGCTGATCGGCTACCTGGACGACTTCGGGATCATGATGGTGATCACGGTGCTGGCGATTCCGCTGCTGTTGTTGATCAGGAGCCCGCGGCGGAACGCGGCGTCGTCGGGGCCGGCGGAAGTGCCGCACTGACTCTGCATTTCTCCCTCGCTCAGAACGGGAAGGAGCAAGGGGGGCGGTATTTCTCCCTCCCCTTCCGGGGGAGGGCAGGGGTGGCTGCACGACGGCCTGTACGTCATCAGCGGCTTATCGAACGCCGCTTGCCCCCATCCCAGCCTTCCCCCAAAGGGGGAAGGAGCAAGACGAATCACTCGTCGTGCGAATCGTGCGTCGCGGCGGCGCCCTTGCGCCAGTACCCCGAGGCCCGCGTCCACTTCGGGTTCGCGCCGCGTTCGCCGACCAGGTGCGCGCGCAGCGCCTTGGCAATCGCCGACTCGCAACCCACCCATGCATGGAAGTCGCCGGCCGGCAGCTTGGCCGCCTTCAGCGCGTCGACCAGCACGGTGCTCGTGCCCGGCTCGGCGCCGCGGCGGTGCACCCAGTGCAGCGTGAGCTCGGCCTGCGTCTCGAACGGCAGCTCGTCGGCTTCGCTGTCGACTTCGGCCAGCACCACCACGCGCGCACCGGCGGGCAGTTCGGCCAGCCGGCGCGAGATGGCGGGCAGGGCGGTGTCGTCGCCGATCAGCAGGTGCCAGTCGAACTCGGTCGGCACGATGAACGAGCCGCGCGGGCCGCCCACGCCGACCACGTCGCCGGGCTTGGCCTGCTCGGCCCACTGGGTGGCGGGGCCGGCCTCGTGCAGCGCGAAGTCGATTTCAAGCGTGCCGGCCTGGGCGTCGTGGCGGCGCGGCGTGTAGTCGCGCATGGTGGGGCGGCCGCTGGCGGGCCACACCGGGCCGTCGGGGCCGGCGGTCGGCAGCGTGAGCTTGCCGGTATTGGCATCGGGAAAGAAGATCTTCGCGTGGTCGTCGAAGCCGGGGCTGTTGAAGCCCGCGAGGTCGGCGCCGGTGAGCGTGATGCGGATCAGGTGCGGCGTGACGCGCTCGGCGGTCTTCACCGTGAGCTGGCGAAACCGCAGGTCGTGGCGCACCCGGCGCGGCGTGCGGTCGGGTGCGGTGGAAGCAGGTGATGTACTGAAGTCAGTCATTGCAGGTTTCCTGTGTGAGCAGGGCGGGTTGAGATGGGGAAGGCGCGGCGGCCGTGACCGGCGGGCCGCGCAGGAAGTCGATGTCCAGCGGCTGCGGCGTGCCCAGCCACAGCGCGCGAAAAGCGTGGTCGCCGGCGTCGTCGCCCGTCAGCGGGTGCACGAGCACGTCGAGGCCCTGGCGGTTGAGCATGAGCCAGGGCACCACGTGGTCGAACTGGCCGGGCGTGAACCCGAGCTGGTACGACGGCTTCGGGTGCGGGCCGCCGGGCGCGTCGCGCAGGCCGCCCACCCGCAGCTCGAAGCAGCCGGTGAGCGCATGCCGCACGGCGAGCGCCGTGGCGCGCGTGGCGGCGTCGAAGTAGACATGGGCGTGGTAGCCCCTGATCGTTGCGATGTTGTGGGGCATGGCCGTGGCGAATGAGGAGGGCGGTTGCGTGCAGCGACGGGGTGCGGCTCAGATCTTCTCGATCTGCTGCGCGGCGCTGTCGAGCACGGCGGCGAAGTCGTGCGCCTGCTGCTCGGTCAGCGGCGTGCCCGACAGGCGCATGCGCATGGCGAGCTTGAGGTTCTCGATGGCGCGCGTGACCTGCGGCGGGCGCCCGCCGCGCGGGCCGGCGCCGTCCACGCCGCCGTTCATGCGGGCCATCATGGCGTCGGCCGTCTCGCGGTTGGCCGCCAGGAACTCCTGGCCGCTGTCGGTGACGCTGTAGCGCTTGCGCCCGCCGCCGTCGGCGTTTTCCACGCTGAGGTAGCCGAGCTCTTCGAGGAGAGTGAGCGTGGGGTAGACCACGCCGGGGCTGGGTGCGTAGCTGCCGCCCAGGCGGTCTTCGATGGCCTTGATCAGCTCGTAGCCGTGGGCTGGTTTTTCGGCGATGAGCTGCAGCAGCACGAAGCGCAGGCCGCCGTGGCCGAACACGCGCCCGCCGCCGCCGCCACGGCCGCCGCGCGGTCCGCGGCCACCGGAAAGGCCGTCTTCATGTTCGCCGCGGGCGGTGCGGCAGTGGTGATGGGCGTGATGGAAATGTCTCATGGTGGGCATCCTTTTTGATGTGTATCGGAATTATTTTAGATATATCTAAAATAAAGTCAAATCGATACAGCAAGGACGCCCCGCGAGGTGGCGGAAGCTTCAGGCGGTCGTTGCCTCACTCCTTTGTGGTTGATCCGCCCGATGTGCCTGCAGGTGCGCCAGCGCCAGCGCCTCGCCCACATGCGACATCTGCACCGCCGCGCCCTCGGCCGAACCTTCGGCGGCTTCGGCCACGCGTTCGAACATGTGCATTTCGTAAGTGGCGACCGCCGCCGCCCAGTCGTCCTGCGCGGCAAGCAGCGCCGCCAGCTCGGCCGCATCGCGCATCGCGGCGTTCACGCCTTCGCCGCCGAAGGGCGACATCAGGTGCGCCGCGTCGCCCAGCAGCGTCAGCCCGCGCCGCGACGTCCAGCAATGGCCCACCGGCAGCGCGTGGATGGGTCGCGGCACGAAGTGGTCGTTGCTGGCGCGAAAAAGGTCGGTGATGGCGTCCGCGTACCCCGCGAACTCCGCGAGCAGGGCGCTGCGCACGGCGGCGGGCGAGGTGAAGTCGAAGCGCTTCGCGGCCCAGTCCGGCGGCACCCGGAAGATCGCGTAGCCGCGGATGTGCGCATTGCCGTTGCGCTGCGCGATGAGCATCTTGCCGTCGCCCTGCACGTCGAGCTTGCCGCGGCCCACCAGCTGCGAGAGCGCCGGGTGGCGGCGGTCGACATCGTCGATGCCGAACTCGACGAAGGTCAGCCCGCTGTACTGCGGCTTGTACGGCGACAGCATCGGCCGCACGCGCGACCAGGCACCGTCCGCACCGACCACCAGGTCGAAGGGGCCGGCTTCGGCGTCGGGGAACAACAGGTTCCAGCCGCCGCCACTGCCGCCACCTTGCAGCCGCACGTCACGCAGCGCGCGGCCCCACTGCACCCGGCCGGGCGGCAGCGACGCCAGCAGCATGTCGCGCAGCGCGGTGCGATCGACCTCGGGGCGGTTGCCGGCCGAGGCGTCGGGCTCTTCGAACAGCACGCGGCCGGACTTGTCGAGCAGCCGCGAGCCCTGGTCGTCGTAGCGCGCGATGCGCTGGAACTCGGCGTCGAGCCCGGCGCGCCGCACGGCCAGCAGGCCCGACTCTTCGTGCAGATCGAGCGTGCCGCCCTGGGGCCGCACGAGCGGGCCTTCTTCGCGCTCGAAGACGGTGGCGGCAATGCCAGACAGGTGAAGAATGCGCGCCAGCGTGAGGCCGCCGGGGCCGGCGCCGACGATGGCGATGCGGGGAGGGTGGGTCATCGGTCGATCTCCGAAGGGAATGCGCGTTGAAAGATAGGTTCCTATTTATATTAGCATAGGAGGCTATGAAGTTAGAATGCCCCGCATGACCGACATCCACGAACCCAACCCCCTGAAGCTCATCGGCCGTGTCACGCGCGGCTTCATGCGCATTGCCGACGGCGGCCTGCGCGAGCTGGGCCTGGCGGTGGGCCAGTTGCCGGTGCTGGTGTCGCTCAAGCTGCGCAAGGCGCTCTCGCAGGCCGAGCTCGCGCGCATCGCGCAGGTCGAGCAGCCCAGCATGGCGCAGCTGTTGGCCCGCATGGAGCGCGACGGCCTGGTCGAGCGCGTGCCCGACCCGCAGGACGGCCGCAGCCGCCTCATCTCGCTCACGCCGCTGGCCGCCAGGCGGCTGCCCAAGGCCAAGGCGCTGATGGATGCGCACGCGCAACGCGCGCTGGCCGGCTTCTCGCAGGAAGAGATCGCGCAGTTGACGGCGCTGCTGGTGCGGCTCGATGCGAATGTCGAGGGCATGGGCGCCGGGGGCGCGGCAGGGACCGGCGCTGAGAACGACGCCCGATAGGCCCTATCGCGCCGCGGTGACCGGCGCGTTCTTCTGGTCGGCGTCCGTCAGCGTGCGCAAGAAGGCCGCCACGTCGCGGATCTCCGCCTCGGTCAACGCCGGCTTGTCGCCGCGCTTCTGGCCGAAGGGGGCTTCGGTGTTGACGTTGGCGTGGTACTGCGCGGGCAGGTCGTCGTACTTCTGCACGATGCCGTTGCGCGTGCGCCCATACCAGCGCTCGGGGGCGGTGTCGCGCTGGGCATAGAAGCGAATGGCTTCCTCCAGCGAGTGGAAGACCCCGTTGTGAAAGAAGCTCTGGCGCACCGCCACGTTGCGCAGCGTGGGCGTGCGGAACAGGCCGCAGTACTCGGGGTGGTCCTTCATGTCGGTGCGGTATGGGCCGCACAGGCCCATGTCATGAAAGGCGGGGTCCGCATTGGCCTTCAGCTTTCGGTTGCGCGGGACGCCGAGCGCAATGAGCCCGTAGTCGGTAAAGAAGGGAAACGCACCGTCCTGCGTGCGTTCGCTGATGTGGCACGAAGCGCAGTTGCCCTTGCCCGCGTCGTTGAACAGCCGCTGCCCGCGCGCCTCGGCCGCGCTGAGCTTGACCTGGCCGCGCAGCACCGCGTCGAACTTGCTGGTGAACGGGTAGAAGTCGCCCGGCGACTGCTGGAACACCTCCAGCGCCAGCCCCGCGGCCTTGAAGGCGGCGTTCGGGTCCTTGAACACGTCGTCGCCGAAGGCCTTGCGAAGCTCGCCGGCATAGCTCGCGCGTTCGAGCTTGGCCGCCACCTCCTGCACCGATGCATTGCCCATCTCGTCGGGCGACAGCAGCGGCATGCCGGCCTGCTCGTGCGCCGAGCCGGCGCGGCCGTCCCACATGTGGCCGCCGGTGGGGCCGGCGTCCACGCTGTCGTCGCCGTCGTTGTCGTGGTGGTGCTCGGTGAAGGCGGCGAGCGTTTCCAGGTAGCGCAACGACGGCGCGGCGCGCGGGCCCTCGCGCTTGCCGTCCACGCCGCCGAGCTGCACCGACAGTGCGTTCGGCGGCCCCCAGGCGTGCTGCGGATCGTGGCAGCTCGCGCAAGACGCCTTGCCAGACGCCGACAGGCTGCCGTCGAAGAAGATGCGCCGGCCGATGTCGGTGAGCTGCGCGGCGCTGGGCTGCGGGCGGCCGGGAACGGGTGCGTAGGTGGCGCCCACATAGGCGGGCGTGGCGCCGGTGGGGCTTGTTGCGCCCGTCGCGCCTGTTTCGCCAGTACCGGGGGTGGCCGGCGTGGGCGCGGCCTGCGGCGCGGGTGCCGGTGTAGCGGCGGTCAGCGACGCCGCACCGGGCGCGGGGCCGCATGCGGCCAGCAGGGCGCAGAGCACGGCAGCTGCAGCCGGGCGCACCGGGTGGCCCAGGCGGGTGGAAGAAAAGAACGTCGCAGGCACGTGGAACTGGAGGAGCGGGGCGCGGAGCAAGGGGCAGGGCCGCAGCGCAGCCGCGAGGATCGGCCGGGTGTGTGTCAGCGGTGTGTCAATCGCATGTCAGCGACCCAGCGGTGCCGGCGCCGGCACGAAGCGGCGCTGCCGCATCCACTTGGTCACGACCCATTTCTCGCCCCGCACCACCGCGGCGCCCGCATGCAGCGAGGCCGGGTCGATCTGGCCCAGGCTGTTGCAGTACTCGAAGTACACGGCGCTGCCACGCTGCGGCGACACCGACCAGCCGGTTTCCGGAAACACCGTTTCCCCGCCTTCCTCCACGTCGTTCAGGTAGCTCACCAGCGTGCTCACGCGCTGGCCGCTGCGTTCCAGCGACGCCTGGTTGGCGGCGTTGGACGGCACCAGAAAGTCGAAGTGCGGCAGGCTCTGCGCGCCCGCGGGGTAGTGCAGCACCTGCAGCCCCTCACCGTTCTCCACCGGCAGGTTCATGAGCGCGGAGACGCGCTCGTCGATGCGCGCGACCAGCGGGTTTTCGCGCAGCCTGAAGAACATGCCCAGGCTGCTGCGATGGCCGCCCGCGCGGTCTTGCCCGGTCAGCGGATCGACCGTGGTCGACGGCGTGAGCCGCGGGCGCGCCAGCGCGATCAGTTCCTCGCACTCCTGCGCGTCGAGCACGTCGTTCAGCACGGCCATCGCAGGCTGCGCGGCGCGGGCCGCGACGCGCACGAGGCGGTCCGCCGCGCGAATCGACGTGCCCTGCGGCAGGCGCGACGGCTCGTACTGGTAGGGCGGCGCCACCGTCACCGAATCGACGGGCACGGGGCTGCCGGTGCGCAGCGCGAACACGAAGGCATCGACGATGGACCGGGCCGCCTCGGCCGGCATGCGCTGCGCGCGCATGGCCTCCATGACCTGCGCGGGCGCGCACCCCTGGCGCAGGTTGTGCAGCACCCACTCGCTCAGCGCGGGCGCGAAGCGCAGCACCGCGTCCGCCGGCTCAGACACCTTCGGGCACCCAGCCGCTGTCGGTGTGCCTGAAGTTCTGCTTCAGCTGCATCGTGCCGGCGCCGCGCACCACGCGGTCGACCATGGGGAAGGCCTTCTGCACGTCGGCGTCGCCGGTCCACGGCGCGGCCTCGACCTTGTAGGTGTAGGTGACAGAGACGGCAGCGGCTGCCGCGTTCTTCGCCTTGTCGGCGTCGCCGGTTTCCTTGCGCGCTTCCCAGCCGACGACCTTGTCGAGCGTGAGGTGCGCGGCGCAGAAGTCGGCTTGCGTGTCAGGTGTTCCGCGCGTGTGGAGGTATTTCTTGCCTTCTTCGGTCAGCACATAGCGAGTGACGGTGATCTCGGTTGGCTGCTCGCCTTCCTTGGCGTCCTCGACCTTCGCCTCGGACGCGCTCACCAGCCCCACGTGCTCCAGCACCGGCATCTGCACCGCGTTGCGCGCGCGCGTGCCGACTTCGCGCTGCGGCACGTCGATGGGCCATTGGGTCTTGCCCAGGCACAGGTCGCCCTTCTTCGCGAGGTAGGCGTTCATCGCGGCCGTCATGTCCTGCAGGTTGGCTTCGGGTTGCTGCGGGCCGCAGCCGGAGAGCAAGGCCAGCGCGGCAAGGCTCAGCGCACCCGTGGCCGCGTAGATGTTTTTCTTGTTCATGAAAGAGAAAGGGAAGAGATCAATTGGTGCACGCCCCCGGCTTCGCCGGCGTGGCGGGCTGGGTGTCCGCGTCGCTCAGGATGTTCAGGAAGCAGATCAGGTCGGAGATGTCCTGCTCGGACATCGGCGGCGCCGAGCCCGCGGCGCGGCCGTCCATCGGCAGCTGCGTGTCGATGTTCGACGCGTAGGCCGCCGGCAGGTCGTCGTACTTCTGCACCTTGCCGCCCGTGTACTGCGTGGTGACGAGGCCATAGGTCGGAAAGCCCGGGTCGTTCTTCGCCTTCGGCGTGCCGCCCACGGTGGGATACCAGAGCTCGGGTTGCGTGTCGCGCGTGTTGTAGAAGCGCACGACCTGCTCCAGCGAATGCATCACGCCGTTGTGGAAGAAGGCGCCGCGCGTCGCCACGTTGCGCAGGGTGGGCGCCTTGAACATGCCGCAGAAGCTGTTCGCGGCGTTGGGCCCGGCCGGCGCATGGTCGGTGCGCAGCGGGCCGCACACTCCCATGTCGAAGTACTTCAGGTCGTTGTTGGCCGCGATGCCGGCGTTGCGCGGCACGCTGATCGCCTCGTAGGAAAAGTCGGTGAACAGCGCCGAGCTGCCGTTCAGCCCTGCGCCCTGGTAGTGGCACGAGGCGCAGTTGCCGGTGTTCGGGTTGGTGAACACCTTCAGGCCGCGCGTTTCCGCGGGCGTGAGCGTGCCGCCGATCTTGTTGCTCGCGTACTTGTCGAACTTGCTGCTGTACGGGTGAAAGCTGTTGTCCTCGAGCTGGTAGGCCTGCAGGGCCTTCAGGGCGCTGGCGAATGCGGCGTCGCTGTCGTCGAACACCTTGTCCCCGAAGGCCTTGGCGACAAGCGGCGCGTAGTCGGCGACCTGCAGCTTCTTCACCACGTCGGCGCTGCTGGCGTTGGCCATCTCGATCGGGTCGAGCAGCGGAATGCGCGCCTGCGCGGCCAGCGTGTCGGCGCGGCCGTCGGCGGTGAAGCCGCCGCCCGGGCCCGGCACGCTGATGCCGTCCGGGTTGTCCAGCAGGTCGGCATAGGGCGGGGTGATGTCCTTGTAGCGCAGCGAGGGCACGGCGCGCAGGCCGGCCTGGTCCATGTGCGCGCCGCCGAGCTGCACCGACAGGTCGTTGGCCGGCGCGTGCGCGTGCGCCGGGTCGTGGCAGCTGGCGCACGACATGGTGCCGGAGCCCGAGAGGTTCTTGTCGAAGAATATCTTCTGGCCGACCTGCGCGGCGAGGCTCAGCGTGCTGGCCGATGAGGGGGGTGGCGCGGAGGCCACCGCCGCCGGTGCGCCAGCCGCGCCTGGCAGCGCGGCAGCGGAGCCGCCGCCGCTGCTGCCGCCGCACGCGGCGAGCATCGCGCCCGCGATGCCCGCCGCGCCCCAGGCCAGGGCCCGATCCCGAGCGAGCGCCAGCCAGCCCGGGCGTGCCACCGCCGGCCCTTGCGGGCCTGAACGGTGTGACCTCATTGCTTCAGCGACCAGACATTGACCTGGTTGGTATCGGCCCCGACCTGCGCCGTGGTCGACACGTCGCCCGACTGCTTCTGCGTGTAGCTCGCCGGAATCACGAAGGCATGGTTGATCGGCCGCACGCTGTCGAAGTGCGTGTCCGCGCTGCCCGCGTAGTCCGGCAGGTTCATGATGTTCGCGGCGATGAAGGCCTCGGTGTACTTCGAGCGGTTCATGTACGTGGCGTCGTCGGTCGGGTCGGCCAGCTGGAACATGTCCTGCAGCGTGCGCACGAACGAGAAGTGGCTGTAGGCATCGCTGTCGGACACGCCTTTGGGTGCGTCCGCCTGGTTGGTCAGGATGCCGAAGATGCTCTCGCCGTGGCCGCGGTTGCCCACCTGGTAGTTGTTGATGCTGGGGTCGAAGGTCCAGCTGCCGTCCGCGTTCTGCATCAGCGGGCGCACCGGGTGCGCCGGGTCGCTGCCCTTCAGCGGGTTCCAGCCGCAGCAGGAGTTGAAGCCGCTGGTGGCGTTGCCTTCGTCGAACATCAGCACGATGGCCACGCGCTTCTGCGGGTTCTTCCACAGCGCCGAGGCCTGGATTCGCTTGACGGTGTAGTCCACGTAGTTGTCGCCGCGCGTGATGATCGGCGAGACGGCGGTGGCCGACACGTTGTTGGCCACGCTGCTGCAGTCGCTCGCGGTGCCGGTGGCGCCGCCGCCATTGGTGCCCTTCACGCTGATGCCGTGCATGTCGTCGCACTGGTCGGGCACCAGGAAGTTCAGGTTGCCCACGTTGCCGCTGGCCAGGTCGCTGCCGAGCTGGTCGTAGTCGTAGCCGGCCGGAATGGTGTAGTCGAGGCCGTTCTTCAGCGCGGCGTCCCATTGGCCGCCGCCCATGGTGCGGTTGCTGTACTTCCACTCGGGCGCGCTGCGCACGTTCTGGTAGGCCATGCCGGGGTGGTGCTTGGTCTTGTACAGGCCGGCCGGCAGCGGCAGCGTGAGCGTGGCGTCGCCCACGGCGGTGGCGTTGCCGCCCAGCGTGCCCGGCGCATACACGTTGTCCTTGGCGCTGACGGAAGTGTCGGCCACGCTGTCGGTGCGGAAATCTTGCCCCGGGTTCATCGACTCGCTGTACGTGCGCCAGGTCAGGCCGGCCTTGGTGATGGCGTTGAACAGGTTGGGCCGGCCCACGATGTTGTGGTTGACCGCGGCGGACTGCGTGCAGGTGGCCGCGAACGGCGACTTGCTCAGGCCGGGTTGCGAGCTGTCGGGCGTGGGCGTGTCCTGCACCGCGTTGGCGCCGGTGGCGTCGCAGTTCCACTGCGCGTCGTCGGTGATGCCCCAGTCGTCCGCGCCGCCCAGCGCCGTGTAGTTGGGCTCGCTCGGGTTGCCGGTGGCGTAGTAGCTCACGAGCTGGTTGCCGGCCTTCAGGTAGCCGTTGATCTTCGGCGCGTAGGCCGAGTTCAGGATCGACATCGTGGCCTTGTTCTCCAGCATCACGATGAAGATGTTGTCGTAGCGCGGAATGCCTTCCACGTTGAACGCCGCCTGCTGCGACTGCAGGAAGGTGATGGGCTTGCGGTTGTCCGCCACGTTCGCGGTGGCGGTGGTCACGCCGGCCATGCCGGTCAGGCGCGGATCGCCACCGGGGTTGGCCAGCGCGTCGGGGAATTTGTCGCCGCGGTCGAGCTTGGTGGTGGCGTAGGCGAAGCGGTTGTTCAGCGCGTTGGCTTCGTTCAGCAGCGCGGTCTGCACCGTGCCGCTGGCGGCGTTCAGGTCGCCCAGCAGCGAGGCCGCGGGCACGCCCAGGCGCGTGGCCAGGTTCTGCTTCTCGACGGCGTAGCTGGTGTGGTTGGCTTCCACCAGCCGCGCCACTTCGGACGACAGCGGGCTCACCACCACGGTCGCGCCCTGTTCCTGCACCTGGTCGAGCATCACGCGCAGCACTTCGCGCGTGGCCACGTTGGTGTTGGTGGCGGTGTTCTTCGCGTTGGTGCCGATGTCGGCGATGAGGGCCGAGGCGGCCGACAGCGACAGGCTGAACTTGCCGCTGGCATCGGTGACGGCGGCGGGCTCGCCGGTGTCGCAGCGGCCGTTGCCGTTGCTGTCCACGCACACGGTGGCGCCTGCGTAGTAGCCGGCCGCGACCACGGGGTCGGTGCTGCTGCCGGGCTTGAAGGCGCTGGCCGTGAGCACGCCGCTCACCGTGGTTCCGGAGCCTGCGGGTTGGGTGGCGGGCGGCAGGAAGGCGATGCCCGGGCCGTCGCCGCCACCGCCGCACGCGGCCAGCAGCGAGGCCGCGAGCACCGTCAAGGCGGGATACAGCAAGCCTGATCTGATTGTTGGAGTGGCTTTCAATTTCTTCTTTCAAACAATGGGGGGAGGGCGTGATGCACGTGCGCGGCACCCGGCTGCCCGGTCGACCAGGCACAGGTGCCGCTGCCGCGGACCGCCGGTGAATCTAGGGTTGCTCCATGTCAGTCCGGCGGCAAATGACTTAGCTGCGAATTAGCGAGTCGAACCGGAAGAGAAGGGCTGCTGGAGCCCTTCTTTCGCGCGCGGAAAGCCGGAGGGAAGGCTGACTTTCACCTGACCATCGGCTGTTTTTTCGGCGGTTTCCCATCACTGCGCCGACTGAAATGTGGCTGTCACGGCGCGGGCAGAGCATCACGCCCGCCGACCGCTGGTCAGGCTCATCCACATCTCATAACTCCACACATGATGACCACCTTCCAACGCAGCAACGTGTCCGCTCGCGGGCGCAAACTCGTACGCCACCTCACCCCCTGGCCTACAGCCATCGCCGCGGCGGCGCTGGTCGCGGCCTGCGGCGGCGGCGACAGCGGCCCGGGCTTCTTCGGGTTCCCTTCCAGCAGCGCCGGGCCCACGACCTCGGGCGTCGTCACCGGCAGCTACTACCGCAACGCCAAGGTCTGCATCGACGCCAACAGCAACGGCCGTTGCGACAGCGGCGAAGTCAGCACCACCACCGACGCCAACGGCGCCTTCACGCTGAAGGGCGAGGGCGCCGTGGTCGCCGAGATCGGCACCTCGAGCAAGCGCTTCGACCCCGCCACCAACACCGAGAGCGCCGTCACCCAGCCGTTGGTGTTCCGCGCTCCGGCCAGCGCCAACGGCGTGGTCAACGCCATCACCACCGAGCTCGTCGCGCTGATGGACGCCAACGGCGGCAACCTGGCCGCCGCGCGCACCGCGCTGGCCGCGCGCATCGGCGTGAGCGAAGCGCAGCTGCTGGCCGACCACAACAAGGTGAGCGACGCGGCCATCAAGACCGCGCTGCAGAACGAGATCGACCAGTCGCTCGAGCGCATCGCCGAAGCGGTGGCCGAGGCCGGTGCCGGCGGCGACGTGATCGCCGCGCTGCGCAACCGCTTCGCGCTCGACCAGATCACCAACGTGGTCGTGATCTACGCGGAAAACCGTGGCTTCGACAACCTGTACGGCCTGTTCCCCGGCGCCAACGGCATTCCGGGCGTGAACCCGACGTCGTCGACGAGCACGCCCGAGCCGCAGAAGGATTTCGACGGCTCGACGCTGCCGACGCTGCCGCCGGTGTGGAACGGCGTCACCGCCGGCGGCCAGACGGTGCAGATCATTCAGCAGGCCACCGTCGGCATGCCCAACAAGATGTTCCAGATCGACGCGAAGGCTGGCTTCTTCAACACCACCACGGTGGTCGACCAGACGGTCATCACGCGCGACCTGGTGCACCGCTTCTACAACAACCAGATGCAGATCAACGGCGGCAAGAACGACAAGTTCGCCGCCTACTCCGACGCGGGTGGCCTGAGCATGGGCTACTACGACGGCAGCCAGATGCAGCTGTGGCAAGTGGCAAAGAACTTCACGCTGGCCGACAACTTCTTCATGGGCGCGTTCGGTGGCTCGTTCCTGAACCACCAGTACCTGGTGTGCGCCTGCGCGCCGCTGTACCCCAATGCCGATGGTGCCAACTCGCCCGCCAACAAGTCGATCTCGGCCATCGACACCGACGCCAACGGCAACTTCGTGCGCCTGACGCCCGCGGCCAATGCGCCGACCAGCGTGTTGAACGGTGCACCGATCTACCTGAAGGACAGCACCATCACGCCGAAGGATGCGGACGGCAACTTCTTCGCCGTGAACACCATGCAGCCGCCGTACCAGCCCAGCAACAACGCACCGGCCGGCAGCGACACCAGCAGGCTGTTCGCCGACCCGACCCAGGCCACGACGCTGCCGCCGCAGACGCAGACCACCATCGGCGACCTGCTCACGGCCAAGGGCCTTAGCTGGGCCTGGTACGGCGGCGCGTGGAAAGACACCACGGCCATCGCGATGAGCGACAAGCGCAGCTTCCCGGTCGCGGTGCCACCCGCCGCGCAGACGCCGAACTTCCAGTTCCACCACCAGCCGTTCAACTACTACGCGGCCTTCGACCCGCAGACCCACGCCGACGCGCGCGCCGCTCACCTGAAGGACTTCGACGCCGACTTCCTGAAGGACGCCGCCGCCGGCACGCTGCCCGCCGTGAGCTTCTACAAGCCGCAGGGCAACCTGAACCAGCACGCCGGCTATGCCAGCGTGGCCGACGGCGACGCCCACATCGCCAACGTGCTCGCCAAGCTGCAGGCCAGCCCTCAGTGGGGCCACATGCTCGTGGTCGTCACCTACGACGAAAACGGCGGCTTCTACGACCACGCGGGCGTGCCCAAGGGTGACCGCTGGGGCCCCGGCACCCGCATTCCCGCGCTGATCGTCTCGCCGTTCTCCAAGAAGGGCTTCATCGACAAGACGCAGTACGACACCGCCTCCACGCTGCGCTTCATCACGCACCGCTGGTCGCTGCCGCCGCTGAAGGGCCTGGTCGACCGCGACACCGCACTCGTGAAGAACGGCAGCCACCCGATGGGCGACCTGACCGGCGCGTTGAGCTTCGGCAAGTCCTGAGCTGCGGTGTGAAGGTTCGGCAGCCGGGTGCCCTCAGGCGCCTGGCTGCTCCATCACGCTGGTTTAGCGTTACTCCACCTAGGTCTGGCCTTTAGCCGCGCCCCACGGCCACCGGCGCGTGCTGCGCCATCAGCTGCGCCACCCAGTCGATGAACACGCGCAGCTTGGCGCTCACATGCCGGTTCGGCGGAAACGCCACGTACAGCGGCATCGGGTCGAGCCGCCAGTCTTCGAACAGCGGCACCAGTTCGCCTTGCGCCACGTGCGCCTTGGCCATGTAGTCCGGCAGCCAGAGCACGCCCAGCCCGGCCAGGCCGGCCGCGAGGTAGGCGTTGCCGTCGTCCACCGACAGCACGTAGCGCCCCTGCACCTCGATGCGCTCGTCGCCGCGGCGCATCGCGTACGGAAAGGTCTTGCCGTTGCGCGACCACAGGAAGCCGACGATGCGGTGGTGCGTGTCTTCGAGTGCGTGCGGGTGCGCGGGCGTGCCGGCCAGCGCCAGGTAGCCGGGCGCCGCGTAGACACCGAGCTGCAGGTCGCCCACGCGGCGCGCCATCAGCGACTGGTCGGTGAGCTCGCCGCCGCGCACCACGCAGTCCACGTTCTCGCCGATCAGGTCGACCATGCGGTCGCTCACGCCCATGTCGAGCTGGATGTCGGGGTAGCGCGCGCAAAAGCCCGGCAGCGCCGGCACCAGGATCGTGCGGGCCAGCGGGCTGGGCACGTCCACCCGCAGCCGGCCGCGGGGCGCCGCTGACGCGTCGGACAGGCTGGTTTCCGCGTCGTCCATGTCGGCCAGCAGGCGCACCACGCGCTCGTAGTAGGCCGCGCCGTCGGCCGTCACGTTCACCTTGCGCGTGGTGCGGTTGAGCAGCTTCACGCGCAGCCGCGCCTCCAGCTGCTGCACCAGCTGCGTCACGGTGGTCTTGCTCATGTGCAGCGTGCCGGCCGCCTTGGTGAAGCTGCCGGCTTCCACCACGCGCGCGAACGCCTGCATTGCATCGAAGCGGTCCATGGCTGATCGATCCTGTTCGGTCTGGTCGGGTCTGGTCTTGTGAAGGATGGGATTGTTTGGAATCCGCAAACAGTGATTGTTGGCCTTGCCTGTTTATCGCAAGCGGGGCAGTGCCTAAAGTCCCTTCACCGTGATCCTGGGTCGGCTTCGATGCCGGCTCACCGAACCATTCCATACAAAGGCATTCCATGACCCAGCGCGACGTCGTTTTTCCCCCTGGCCGCCAGGCGCTCTATGAAAAGAACCGCTATTCGCCGGCCGTTCGCTCCAACGGTTTCCTGTTCGTCTCGGGCCAGGTCGGCAGCCGCGAAGACGGCTCGCCCGAAACCGACCTCGAAGCACAGGTGCGGCTCGCCTTCGGCAACCTGAACGCCGTGCTGGCGGCCGCGGGCTGCACCTTCGACGACGTGGTCGACGTGACCGTGTTCGTCGTCGACCCCGAAGCGAACTTCGAGACCATCTGGAAGCTGGTGCCCGAGTTCTGGGGCGAGGCGCCGCACCCGACGCTGACGGGCATCGGCGTGACCTGGCTCTACGGCTTCAAGTTCGAGATCAAGGTGATCGCGAAGCTGCCCGAGGCGGCGGGCGGTTGAGCGGCATCAAGACGCGCTGAAAAGCGCTTCTTCGAGCAAGGCTTCGAGCGCCGCGAACGGAACGACGTGGCCGGCTTCGAGGCCACCCGTTTCCTGCGCGCAATTCAAGCGGACGACCAGGCACGGGCGAGGCTGGTCGCCGGGGTATTTGCGCAGGTCGATGCGTACCACTTCGTCGTTTTCCCACGCGGAGTTTTCGGCCGACCACGCGGCTGCAGAAAGCTTGAAAAGAATGCTTCCGCTTTCGCCGTCGGCGATTTGCGGGGACAGCACCCAATGGGAATTCCTGGCTTCCCAGGGATCGACCTGGAGCTGATAGCGCCCGGAAGGGGAGGTCGATTGAATTTCGAAGCTCAAGACTTCACCGGTGCAAGCTGCGCTTCAATGGCCGCCTTGTCGATGACCGACCACACGTTCAAAATTTTTCCATCGCGAAATTCATAGAACACGTTCTCGGTGAAAGAGATTCGCCGGCCGTTCACCGGCAACCCGAGAAATTCGCCCTTCGGTGCGCAGTCGAAGCGGATGCGGCTCGCGACATGCGGGGGTTCGCAGACCAGCAGATCGATATCGAAGAAGAGATCGGGAATCTCTCGGTAGTCGTTCTCCAGCATGTCCCTGTAGCCGGACACACCGAATTGCCTTCCGTTGTGGCGCGCCTGCGGGTGAACGAATTTCCCGAGGCTCCCCAGTTCGCGAGCGTTGAGGCAGGCGATGTAGTCGCGATAGATGACGCGCAGATCGGTGTCGGTCATGTCGGGTTCCGTACGTTTCAAGTGGATGGGCCGCGAATCGATTTTGCGTCGGTTCCTGAATCTGCATCCGTTACCGCACCCTCGTGAATTACGCCGTTCTCCTGAACGGGATTCCACGCGTAGACGATGCACCGCCGCAACGCCGAGACTCGCTGCCCCGGGGTCTGAAGTCATATCTTTTCTTCAAAGGAGTTGGCAGTGGCGACTAAAAGGAAATTCACCATCCTCGCGTTCGTGGGTGGGGGCATACGCGGGCTGATGTCTTCGACGATCCTGAACCGGCTGTGGGAAAACCACCCCTGGATGCTCGACACGACGGACCTGATCGCGGGTTGCTCCACGGGGTCGATCATCACCAGCGAGATCCTGGCGGGGAAGACGCCGCCCGAGCTCATCAAGCTGTTCACCCACGGCGAGATCAAGTTCTACGACCACATGAGCGCCGACCCGCGCAAGCCCGCCTACGACATCGACAAGGCCTACGCCTCGCAGTACCTGCTGCACGGTGATGCACCCGTCAACGGGCTCAAGGACAGGAAGGCGCTCTTCGTGTCGTTCAATGTCGGGGGCCTCGATGTGGTGGACGGCATTGTGGTGCCCCGGCCGTGGGAGCCGCGCATGTACACCAACATGCTCGACGAGGCCGACCGGCTGCAGGGCCTGGACGGCCATGGCGGCTACGCCATCGCCAAGGCCGCGACCTCCAGCGGCGCGATGCCGGGGCAGTTGGGCTCGTTCGACGGCAACGTCGACGGCACCTACTTCAACCACGACCCCACGGTCGCGGCCATCGCGCTGGCGGTGCACAAGGGCCATGCGCTGGACGACATCACGGCGATCACCATCGGCACCGGGCTGATGCCCGACTGGGTCGCCGAGGACACGCACGACTGGGGCGCCGACCAGTGGATGAACGGCGTGGCCAACCCCTTCGACAACACGCCGCCGTTTCTCATGAACCAGGCCCGGCCGTCGCCCATGCTCGACATGTGCCTGAACGGCACGTCGGCGCAAGTCATGCCGACGATGGCGCGGCTGCTGCTCGGCAAGCGCTACGCCAACATCAACCCGCGCCTGCCGTGCTTCATTCCCGAGAACTCGACCAGCCCGCAGGCCCTTGCGCTACTGCAGGACAGCGGCAACCGCGAAAACATCGACCACGCGCTGGAGCTCGTCGAACTGCACTGGCGCCGGTCGGTGATGCCCATCGAGACCTGACCGCGCACGCCACCGTGCCATGAACTGCGCCATGAACCGCGCGATGAACTGCGCAAAGGAGAAATGATGACGATCACCGAGAAGAGGGCGGTTGCCCCCATTGGGTCGAAGAGCACGCACGGCGTTCAGGACGTGTTCTACATCCGGCTGCTGGAGCCCAAGGGGCTGGTGCTGGACGTGTTCCAGAACAACAAGGCCGACAACCAGCAGGTCATTGCGTACCCGCTGAACGAAGGGCTCAACCAGCAATGGGAGTTCGTGCCGGCAGGCGCGCCGGGATGGTGGTACCTGCGCACGAAGATGGGCACGGGCTTTGTGCTGACGCTGGCGGCCAGCGGCAGCATCGTCGTGTCCAGGCCGGCCGAAGACGAGCGCGACGACCAGCTGTGGTGCCTGTCGCCGACGATGGTGCCGGGCTACTGGACCGTGCAGAGCAAGAGCGTGGTCAGCAATGCGCTGGACCCGAAGGTCATCGGCATCTCGGGCGGCACCTCGGGCGGTACGCCGCCGAACGCGGTGAGCGTCACGCTGGACTACGCGGCGTTCAAGGGGCAGGCATGGGCGTTCGCGCCGCTGTTCAAGCCCTGATCTCTGTCGTTCCCTGTCGTTCCCTTCCGTTCTCTGGCGCCGCCGTCAGGAGCCCTCACTACACTGCGCCGGATGAACCCACCCGCCCGGCCGCATGGCGCGCCAGACCTCCTGGCCTCCTATTTCTGGAGCGGCGACGTCATCCGCAGCCGCAGCGTGAGCGGCACCGTGCCGAGCACCACCCTCGATGTGCCGGCGCCGCCCGAGCGCCTGGTCGCCGACTGGGCGCGCGACATCGCGCAGCGCCTGGCGCTGGAGCCCGGCGACGTCGAGCCCTTGCCGCTGGCGCGCGCACGCATGCGCTGGCCCGACTACAAGCATTGCGTGCAGGCGGTGGCCGACTGGACGCGCACGCTGGGCCTGGCCGACGTGCTGGCGGGCAGCGACGTCGCCCTCATGGCCTGCCGCGGCGCCCGCTACCACCACGACGGCGCGCAGTACGGCAGCGCCGCCTTCTGCAACCTGTTCCTCAGCGAGGACAAGAACCTCGACGTGCATTTCCCCGGCGCCGGCGTGCGCATGCCGCTGGCACGCGGCACCGCGGTGATCTTCGACACCTGCCAGCCGCATGCCGTCGTGCGGCGCGGCAGCAGCGGCTTCGACGCGGCCGATTTCCCGGTGGGCGGCGACGACACGCTGGTGTTCCTGACCTGGGAGCTGCCCATCGAGCAGGCCGAGGTGGCGCGCCTGCTGGGCCTGTCGTTCGACATCGACTCCGCCACCGCCGCATTGCAGCTGGACGCGGAGCAGGTGCGGCTGAACGGCGAGCCGGTGGAGCCGTGCCCCGGTTCGGGCCGGTGGCGCAGGGCCGAATGACGGATGCGGCATACTTCCAGCCCCCACAACAACTTGCCAGAAACGCGCTGAATGGAAAACGAAGTCGACTCCCAGGTACTCGCTGTCATCAATGAAAAGCGACTGTCCGGACCACGGCTCACGCCGGTCGAAATCGTGGCCAAGATGGGCGTGTTTGACGCCCGCGAGAAGCCGTTCGACCACGCCTGGCTGGCAACGGGCGACAACGTCATCGCCACCATCTGGGCCGAGTGGGTGAGCGTAGGCGCCGGCGGACGCTGGTTCTGCCTCGAATCGCTCGACGTGCAGCGCCGTGCAGACGGCGGCGCCCGCAGCGCCCACCAGGTGCAGCGCGCCAAGGACCGCCTGGCCCTGCTCAAGCGCACCTGGGACGCAGGCCAGGGTTTCCGCGCCGTGGTGCAGACCAACCGCATCGCCATTTCCGAAGTCGAGAGCAACAAGGACGCCAAGGTGTCCACCCGCGTGCGCGACGACGACGAATGGCACGTGGCCAGCTGGGAGCTCGACAGCAAGCTCGCCGTGCTGGTACGCGGCCCGCGCGGCTGGGAGCCGAGCGAAGAAGAAATCAAGGCCGCCAAGGCGCGCAGCAACGTGCCCGAGCCGGCCGACCTTGCACCCGTGGTCGCCAGCCAGGCCTCGCAGGAAGAAATACAGGCCGCGGCGCTCGCCTATGTGACGCGCCACTTCACCGGCTACGGCTACAAGGCCGAGAACGTGACCGAGCAGAACCTGGGCTACGACCTGGAGATCTCGAACTCGAAGGGCGCCACGCTGCTGCGCGTGGTGGCCAAGGGCATCGGCTCGGGCGTGTCGACCTTCCAGCTCACGCCCGAAGAGCGCACCAGCTCTGCGCGCGAGCCGCTGTGGCGCCTGCTGGTGGTGCTGGACGCCATCGGCCCGACGGCGCAGCACAAGATCTTCAAGGCCACCGAGATCAGCTCGGCACCGGGCTACGACCCGCTGGGCTGACCCCGGCGATCAAGGCAATCAAGGCTCGGGCGCGATCAAGGCGCAATCAAGTGCGCCCCAGCACCTGCCGGAGCGCCGCGATCTTGGCCTGCGGCGCATCCCGGCGCCAGATCAACCGGGTTTGCGCATGGCGAAACTTCGGGCTCAGCCTGTGCACGCCGAGCCGGTCGCGCTGGGCGTAGGTCGGCAGCACGCTCGCGGGCACCAGCGCCACGCCCATGCCGATGGCCACGCAACCCAGGATGGCGTGGTACGAGCCCATTTCCACCATCTGCTGCGGCGACACGCGCGCCCGCGCGAACCAGTCTTCGAAGCGCTTGCGGTGCGGGCACCCCGGGTGAAAGGCCAGCAGCGCTTTCGCCTCGATGTCGCGCGGTGACGCGATGGGCCGGTGCTTCGCCTCGGAGATGAGCACCATCTCTTCCTCGTAGACCGGCACCGACGCCAGCCGCTTGTCCGATGCCGGAATGGCGACCAGGGCCGCGTCGAGCTCGCCGTTGAGCACCTGCCGCGTGTGATCGGTCGGGTCGCCGATGTACAGCTCGAGTGCCACTTCAGGGTGCGCGTCGTGGAACTCGCCCAGCGGCTTCGGCAGCCGCACCGCCGCCGTGCTTTCCATGGCGCCCAGCCGCAGCACGCCCGAGGGCTGGTCGAGCTTGACCGCCTCGCTCGCTTCCTTGGCCAGGTCGAGCAGCCGGTCGGCGTACTGCAGCAGCACCCGGCCGGCCGGCGCCAGCTGCAGGCGCCGGCCTTCGCGAATGAACAGCGGCGCGGCCAGCTTTTCTTCCAGCGCCTGAATGCGCGCCGTGACGCTCGACTGCGCCCGGTGCAGCGACTCGGCCGCCCGCACGATGCCGCCCGTCTGCACCACCGCCTTGAATACCTGCAGGTCGGAGAGTTCCATGGCGTTGACCTCTTGTGTTCGTCAGAGACGAAGCATTCGTTCTGAATAATTCATTTTATGAGAACAGTCGGATGCCCTAGATTGGCCTTCCCCTGAAAGGAAACCATGAAGATAGGCGTGATCGGAATCGGCGTGATGGGCGACCCCATTGCGCGCAACCTGAAGAAGGCCGGGCTGCACGTGACCGTGTACAGCCGCCGCCCCGAAAGCTGCGAACCCTTGCGCGAGGCGGGCATCGACGTGGCCGCCAGCGCGGCGCAGGCCATCGCGGCCAGCGACGCCACCGTGCTGATGCTGCCGGGCCACGGCGACATCGACGCCGTGCTCGCGCGCGATGCCGGCGGGCGCATCGGCATTCCCGTCGAGGGCAAGACGCTGGTGCTCATGGCCACGGTGGCGCCCGCGTACTCGCAGGCGCTGGAGCGCGCCGTGGGGGAGGCGGGCGGGGTTTATGTCGAGGCGCCGGTGTCGGGCTCGAAGACGCCGGCGCAGACCGGCCAGCTGGTGGTGCTGGCCGCCGCGGCCGACGCCGCGCAGATCGACGCGCTGCAGCCCGCTTTCGATGCCATCGGCAAGCGCACCGTGCGCTGCGGCGCCGTGCCGGGCGCCATGCGCATGAAGCTCGCGAACAACCTGCTGCTGATCGCGAGCTTCGAGGCCATCACCGAGGCCGTGCACTTCGCGGGCGCCATCGGCCTCGATGTGCGGCAGTTCCTGGAGATGGCGCAGGCCGGCCCGCTGGCCAACGACGTGCTGCGCATGAAGGCGCCCAAGCTGCTGGCCGACGACTTCGAGCGGCAGGCCGCCATCAGCCAGGCATTCAAGGACATCGGCTTCGTCTGCGACGAGGCGCAGGCGCTCGGCCTGTGGCTGCCCGCCGCACGCACCAACCGCGTGGTGTTCGCGCAGGCGATGCGGCGAGGGCAGGGGGACGAAGACGTGATCGGGGTGATCAAGGTGCTGCGGGAGGGGGAGCCCGCAGCGATGGGTGATGGGCGCTGATCCGGGAACCTCAGGCGCCGAGCCGCGCCTTCAACGCTGCGGCATGTCCTTCACCGAATACCCCAGGCTCACCGTCGCATCCTCCGGAATCGCAGGCATCGTCGCGTTCCACGTTGCCCAGTCCGCACGCATCGCGGCCAGGCGCTCCGGCTCCTTCTTTGCCAGGTTCGCCCGTTCGCGTTCGTCCGCGGGAATGTTGAAGAGGTATTCGTTGCCGTCGACCTTCAGGTACTTCCAGTCGCCGTCGCGCAGGGCTTCCTGGCCGCGGTGGTTCATGCGCCAGTGCAAGGGCCGGCGGAAGCTTTGGGTCGCGTCTTTCAGCACGGGCATCAGCGACACGCCGTCCAGCGGATAGGCCGGGTCGGCCGCCACGCCCGCGGCGTCGAGCATGGTGGCGGACCAGTCCATCGTCATGCACAGCTGCGTGCTCTCGCCGCCCTTGGCGATCACGGCGGGCCAGTGCGCGATCCATGGCACGCGGATGCCGCCTTCGGTCAGGTCCATCTTGCCGCCCACCAGCGGCCAGTTGTCCGAGAAGCGCTCGCCGCCGTTGTCGCTGGTGAACACCACCAGCGTGTTGTCGGCCAGCCCGTGCTTCTCGAGCGCGGCCAGGATCCAGCCGATCCCTTCGTCCATGTGATGGATCATCCGGCGGTACACGTGGATGTTGCCGCCGGCCAGGTCGAACAGGTTGTCCTTCACCAGCGGCGCTTTCGCGGCGTCGTCGCGCGTCTCCCACGGCCAGTGCGGGGCGGTGTAGTGCAGGCTCAGGAAGAAGGGCGCGTCCTGTTCGCGCTTCTGGTGTTCGGCCATGCGCTCGACGTAGTCGACCGCGCGCTTCGACAGGATGTCGGTGAGGTAGCCCTCTTCCTGCCTGTCTTCCTCGCCGAACCACAGGTCGTGGCGGCCGGTGGAGTCGCAGTGGGTGAAGTAGTCGACACCGCCCGACATGGGCCCGAAGAACTCGTCGTAGCCCGAGCGCAGCGGCCCGAAGGTGGGCGGGTAGCCCAGGTGCCATTTGCCGATGAGCGCGGTCTGGTAGCCGCTGGCCTTCAGCAGTGACGGCAGCGTGGGGTGGTCGGTGGGCAGGCCGAGCGTGGTGCTGCCGCGGCTCTTGCTGTTGATGGGCTCTTCGGCCGCGCCGCGCAGGCGGTACTGGTAGCGCGCGGTGATCATGCCGAAGCGCGTGGGCGAGCACACGGGCGAGTTGGCGTAGCCCTGCGTGAGCTTCAGGCCGTTGGCCGCCAGGCCGTCGAGCACGGGCGACACGGGGCCGAAGGCGGCGTCGCGCCCGCCGTAGCAGCCCAGGTCGGCATAGCCGAGGTCGTCGGCCACGATGAAGATGATGTTGGGTCGGGTCATGTCTCTACAGGTTCCTTGGGGCGGCTCAGGGCTGGTAGCCCGACTTCTGCACGACCGGCGCCCACTGCGTCTTGTAGGCCTTCAGCATCGCGGCGGTCTGCGCCTGCGTGCTGACCACCGGCGTCATGCCGGAGTCCTTGAACTTGCGTTGGGTGTCCGGGTCCTGCATGACTTCGCGGATGGCCGCGGCCAGCTGCTCGACCTTGGCCTTGGGCATGCTGGTGGGGGCGAAGAAGGTGTTCCAGCCGGTGGCGGACAGATCGAGCCCGGCTTCCTTGAAGGTGGGAATGTCCGGCGCGAAAGGCGAGCGCTTGGCCCCCGACAGCGCCAGGATGCGCAGCTTGCCCGCGGCATGCTGCGGCAGCACGACGTCTTCGGTGTCCACCGCGATGGGCACCTGCCCGCCGATGAGGTCGTTCAGCAGCGGCGCGGAGCCGCGGTAGCCGATGACCTGCGTCTGCACCTTGGCTTTCTCGCCCACCATCAGGCCGAAGAAGTGCGGCAGGCTGCCCGTGGCGGGCACGCCCACGTTGGCCTGCCCGGGGTTGGCGCGCATCCACGCCAGCAGGTGGTTCAGTTCGCGCACCGGCAGGGTGGGCGACACGGCCAGCGCGAAGTCGTAGTCGTTCACGTGCGACACGGGGACGAAGTCGCGCTCGGCGTCGTAGTTGTTGTCCTTGAACACCAGCGGCGCCACCACCATCACGGCGGGGTTGGCGAGCATGAGCACGTTCTGGTTGGCGGGCGTGATCTTCACTTGCTGCGCCGCCAGCCGTCCGCCCGCGCCGGGCTTGTTGTCGACCACCACCGCCACGCCCAGCTTCGTGCCGAGCTTGTCGCCTACGATGCGCGCCACGCGGTCGGTGGCGCCACCGGGCGCATAGCCCACCACGATGTGCAGGGGGCTGTCGAGCTTGGCCTGCGCGGCCGCGCCGCCGGCGAAAGCCATCGTGGCGGCGGCGATGGCCAGCAGGCCGGCGACACGGCGGCTCATGCAGCGAGCGGGGCCGGCGCGGCGTTGGGTGGAGGGGGTGTTCGTCAGCATGATGGGCAGGTCCTAGTCGTCGTTCAGGCGGTGGCCGGTGTGTGTGACCGCGAGGTCCGCGGTTGCGGACGATTCTGAAGACGCGGCATCTGATTGTTCAAATCAACCATTGCCCGTGTTAACCCGAAGGCCTCAATCCACCTTCATGCCTGTTGCTTTCACGATGCGGCCGTAGCGCGCCTGGCTCGCGGCCAGGTGCTCGCTGGCGACGGCGCCGGTTTCGCCCAGCGGCACCATGTCGAGCGAGGCCAGGCGCGACTTGAGCTCGGGCAGCGCCATGGCCTTCTGCAGCGACTGGCGCAGCGTCTGCATCACCGGCTCGGGCGTGGCGGCGGGCACCATGGCGATGTAGAGCACCTCGAACTCCAGGTCCTTCAGGCCCAGTTCGCCGACGGTGGGCACCTGCGGCAGCAGCGGCGAGCGCTGCTTGCCGGTGACGGCCAGCGCGCGCAGCTTGCCCGACTGCACCTGCGGCAGCAGGCCCGGCGTGGCCAGGATGCCGGCCTGCACCTCGTTGCCCATGAGCGCCAGCACCGCCGGCGCGTTGCCCTTGTAGGGCACGTGGGTGATCTTCGCGCCCGTTTCGCTCGCGAAAATTTCAGCAGCGATGTGGCCCGGGCTGCCGTTGCCGGCCGAGCTGAAGGTGGCCGGCTCGGCCTTGGCCTGCGCGATGAACTCGGGCAGCGTCTTCGCCTTCACGTTCGACGCCACGCCGAAGCTCAGCCCCGACGAGCTGAAGATCATCAGCGGCTTCAGGTCTTTCGCGGCGAACGGCATCGACGCGTACAGGTGCGGGTTGATGGTGAAGGTGGTGTCGATGCCCAGCAGCACGGTGTAGCCGTCGGCCGGGCTCTTGGCGACCAGGTCGGCGCCGATGTTGCCGCCCGCGCCGGGGCGGTTGTCGACGATGAAGGGCTGCTTCAGGTCTTTTTGCAGCGCGTCGGCCAGCGCGCGGGCAAGGATGTCGATGGGGCCGCCCGCGGGGAAGTTGGTGAGCAGCTTCACCGCCTTGGTGGCGTAGGGCGCGTCGGCCGCAGCGGCGTTGCCCGCGCAGAGCGCGGCGCAGGCAGCGAATGTGGCGATGGCAAGGCGGCGGCGCGTGCCGCCGAAGGCGTTCAAAAGGCGGTGGGTCATGTGTCTCTCTTCGTTGTGTGCCGGCCTGTGGCGACCGCGGTATTGAAGGCAACTCTAGAAGGGCGCCGGGCGCTTCACAACTGAAAGCTCATCCGCCAGGTATTCCGGCTCGTTATATTTCAGCGATGCCGCTCCAGAAGGAAACCCCATGTCAGCCATGAACTTTGGGCGCTTGAAGATGCGCCACCTGCAGTGCCTGGTGATGGTGGCGCAAGAGCGCAACCTGGTGCGCGCGGCCAAGGCGCTGTCGCTCACGCAGCCGGCGGTGTCCAAGACCGTGGCCGAGCTGGAGGAGATCGTCGGGCGCCAGTTGCTGCTGCGCCGCCGCCGGGGCGTGGAGCTGACGCCCGCGGCCGAGGTGCTGGTGCGCCACGCCGTCTCGGCCTTGCGCGGCCTGCGCGAAGGCCTGGGCCTGGCCATGGACCAGCCCGAGGCCGACCAGCTGCGCGTGGCCGTCGGCGCACTGCCCAACATGGCGGGCGAGCTGCTGCCGCAGGCCGTGGCGCAGCTGCACGCCGCGCACCCGGCGCTGCGCGTGCGCGT
The DNA here is from genome assembly GCF_041355175.1 of Variovorax sp. RCC_210. Taxonomy (NCBI): domain Bacteria; kingdom Pseudomonadati; phylum Pseudomonadota; class Betaproteobacteria; order Burkholderiales; family Comamonadaceae; genus Variovorax; species Variovorax sp. RCC_210. Next base: position 128,735 of record NZ_JBFUPJ010000009.1, read on the forward strand.
GGTGAGCGGCACCAACGCGCAGCTGATGACGCAGCTGCGCCAGGGCGAAATCGACCTGGTGCTGGGCCGGCTCGCTCAGGCCTCGGCCATGGCCGACCTGGCCTTCGAGCACCTCTACAGCGAGCCCTTGCGGCTGGTGGTGCGCCCGGGGCATCCGCTGGCGTCGCGACGCAAGCCGACGCTGGACGCGTTGGCCGCCTGCCCGCTGGTGCTGCCCGTGTCGGGCACGCTGATCCGGCACACGGCGGACGCCTTTCTCATCGCGCAGGGCATGGCCCTGCCGAACCAGTTGGTGGAGGCGACCGACACCAGCTTCGTGGTCGGCCTGCTGCAGCGCTCGGACGCCGTGTGGTTCGCACCGCAGGGCGCGGTGGAAGGGTTGCTCGCGCGCGGCGAGCTCCAGCGCGTGGCCATCGACACCACCAGCACCGAGGGGCCGGTGGGGCTCACGGTGCGGCGCACCGTCGATTCGGGTGAAGGCGGCGAGTTGGGCGAATTGACCGAGGGCGCGCGCCTGTTGATCGAGGAAATTCGCGGCATCGTGCGCAAGCGCAAGCGCAAGGCCTGATGCCGCTCCGAGACTGGTGAGAGTGCGTGCTCAGCCGGCGAGCTTCGGGTTCGGGTATTCGCAACCCACTTCGACGCGGCCCTTGAGCTTGCCTGCCACGATCCACGCTCCTTTGCTGGCCTCGCGCGCCAGGCCCCGGCCCTCGACGCCGCGCAGCCCCAGCTGGCGTGCGACCGCATCGATGTCGGTGCTGTCGGTCACGGCGTGCACCGCGTAGTTGCCCAGTTCGTAGCTGCCGAAGCGCACGTCCTGCACCTGAAAGCCCGCCACGGTGATCGGCTTGGGCATGCGCCACACGGTCGACATGAAGGCGCTCAGCTCGGGGCTCTGGGTCCAGCCCGCGAGCGTGCCTGCTTCGAGCTTGTCGGCGTAGGCCGCGATGCCGCTGGCCGTGCCTTTGCATTCGACCAGCGCCTGCAGCGGCGGCAGCGCCTTGCCGCCGTCCGCCGGCGCGGCCTGGGTCGATTGCGCGAACAGCACGAACAGGCCGATCACCGCCACCGGAAACGACCAGTACTGCATCGGCACCCAGAAGAACTTGTGGCGCCTGTAGAGCAACACCGTCTCCTGGGTCTTGGGGTCGACCAGCTCGCGCGGCGGCTTGCTGTTGAGCTTGCGGCCGATGAACCAGTTGGCCGCCGCGCCGGAAAAAATGCCCAGCGCAATGGCCGCCGTCAGCCACTCGCTGTGCCCGATGGCGCCGAGCAGGCGCTCGAGCAGCATCGTGACCGCCATCGAGGTAACGAACACGATGGGCACCACCAGGAAACCAAGGCCCGACCAGACAAAAATCATTTGCTTCTCCCTCTTGCCGCGGGTGCGGCGTTTTTTTGAAGGGGCGAAGTATCGGTGAAACGGCGGTCGTTTCTTGGCGCGGGCCACGGTCTTTTCACATCTGCTTGTCGGGCGCGCGTTTAGAGTTTGCGATTCGCGGTCAATCACATACTTTGCTTTTACAAAGAACTCGCAAGATGCAAAAAATCAACGATCGCTTCGACACGCGGCCGGCCGGCTGATGGCGCCGTCGCCGCCCTGCATCGGCCACGACGGCTACAACGGCTACGACGGCCACGACGGCCACGACGTCCACGACGGCCAGATCGCGCCGCAGCGCGAGTCCCTCGTCGACGCGCTGCGCGGCTTCGCGCTGCTGGGCATCCTGGTCGTCAACATCGCCACTTTCTCCTCGACCTACTACGGCGCGGGCGTGCCCGACCCGATGGCCGTGTCGCTGTTGGAGCGCTGCGCTTCGTTCGTGCGCACCTTCGTGTTCGAGACCAAGTTCTACCTGCTGTTCTCGTTCTTGTTCGGCTACAGCTTCAGCCTGCAGATGCAGTCCGCGCAGCGCGACGGCAAGCGCTTTGCGCCGCGCATGGCGCGTCGGCTGCTCGGGCTGTGGGTGCTCGGCCTGCTGCATGCCGTGCTGCTGTACCACGGCGACATCCTCACCACCTACGCGGTGATCGGCATGGTGCTGCTGATGGTGAGGCGGCGCGGCGATGCCTTCTTGATGCGCGCCGCCGTCGGGCTGGTGCTGGCGACTTCGTTGTTGTGGGCCGGCATCGGTTACCTGCTGACGCTGGGCGGCGGCCTGTCGGACATGCGCGGCGCCTACGCCGAGGCAGGCCGGGCGTTGGCCGCCTACCGAGGCACGCCCCTCACGGTGATCGCGCAGCATGTGCGCGAGCTGATGCAGATCTGGTGGATCACGGGGCTGGTGCAGGCGCCGACCGCGCTGGCGATGTTCTTCATCGGCTTCAGCGCCGGACGGCGCGGGCTCTTCGCCAATGCCGAGGCACACCGCGGCCTGCTCCGGCGCGTGGTGTTCTGGGGGCTGGTCATTGGCTTGCCGGGGGCCGCGGTGTACGCGTGGCCTTCGGCGCGGCTGGACAACACGATCCGCGAGATCTACGGCCTTTCCGCCACGCTGCTGACCGCGCCGCTCCTGTCCGCCGCCTACGCGAGCGCGCTGGTGCTGTGGATGCTGGCGCCGCGCGGTCGCGTGCTCGAAGGCTGGCTCGCGCCCGCGGAACGCATGGCGCTGTCGAACTACCTGCTGCAGTCGACGGTGTGCGCCTGGCTCTTCCTGGCCTACGGGCTGCGATGGATCGGCACCATGGGCCCGCTCGCGGCCACGGCCATCGCCTTCGCGATCTTCGGATGCCAGCTGGTGCTGAGCCGCTGGTGGATGCGCCGCTTTGCGTATGGGCCGGTGGAGTGGGTGCTGCGGGCGTTCACCAACCTCGAGGTGCCGCCGATGCGGCGAAGGCTCGACAAGACCGGCGGCTGACGGCCCGTTGCCGGCAACAGCTTCAGCGCGAATGCTCTTCCAGCCAGTCGAAGATCCGGAGCCACCGATCCTCGATGTTGGCCTTGCCCGACAGCATGTGCCCCTCGCCCCAGTAGCGCACGAAGCTCGCCTTCTTGCCAAGCCGCTGCAGGGCCGTGAACATCTCTTCGCCCTGCGAGATCGGGATGTAGTCCTGGTCGCCCTGGACGATCATCAGAGGGACCGAGATATTCTCGACCGCGAACAACGGGCTGTGCCGAACGTATGCGTCCAGGTCTTTCCAGGGCGGCGTCTTCAAGCCGAAGATGGCCTCGACCAGCATCGGTGACCGGTTGCCCTGCGGCAGCGATTCGTCGTACCTGAAGCGCGGGTCGAAGCTGCCGTGCAGGCTCACCAGGTTCGACATGCCTGCCATCGAAATGCCCGACCTGAAGAAGCCGGTGGTTGTCAGCAGGCTCATCACCGCCCAGCCGCCGAAGCTATGGCCGAACACATGCATGCGTCGCGCGTCGACCAGCCCCGATTGCAGGCAATGTTCGATGGCGGTCTTGATGTGGCCGGCCAGCGCCTGCGCGAGGTCCGGAGAGCCCGGCATCGGGTCGATGGGCAGTGCAGGCTCGACCACGATGTAGCCGCGCGCCGCCAGCAGTTGCAGGTTGAACGGGCCGGCCTCATGGGGTTTCAGCAGGTGCCGCGCAGACGGGCCGGGAACGGCACCGGGGTACACCCAGAACACCGCCGGGCAGGGCACGCCCTCCACATGGTCGGGCGGCAGGAGCATGCGCACGCGCGCGGGCTTGCCTTTCGCGTCGACGTAGTCAATGTCTCTGACCTGACCTGCGCGCACCTCCTGCAGGTGGGTGTTGACGTGGAAGAGCACGGTTTGTGCATGGCTTTCGGTGTTCAACAGCGTGATACGGCTGCCTTGCTCGTCCTCGACAAGAAAGGCAGCCTGTTTCGACGGCGCATGGACGGCGAGCAAGGCGCCATTGGGCACAGCGCCATCGCATTGCGCAACCTCGCGTTCGAAGGATTCGAAGCGCCTGCGGAAATCGTGGGCGCGCGGTTCCTGTGCTGCCGGGTCGAGCGGCGTGCAGCGCCGCAGCGCGGTGTCGTAGATGACGAACTCGGTGCGGTCCGGGTTGCTGTGGGCTGGCTCATCGCCGAGCGATTGCAGCGCGCTCGCGGTGCATTGCCCAGGCGTTTCCAACGACTGCCAGAACCGCGCGGCCCGGTTCGCTCCACGGCGTTCGAGGTCGAGCGTGTCGGGCGCCCGCGCCCCGGACACCAGCGCGCACACAAGCCGCCCCGGCCCCAGCCATGCAAACGTGGGCATGCCGACGAGTTGCAGCTGGCCGGGCAGCGGCGAACTGCGAGCGCCGGTGCGCAAGTCCATGAGCGTGAGTCGCACCGCTTGCTCGCTGGCCTCGCCGAAGGCCAGGTAGTTGCCACAGGGCGACCAACTTGGCGAGAAGAGGTCGTCCGGTGAAGCGACCTGCTTGATGTGTCCGCTGGTGATGTCGACGATGTGCAGTTCACCGCGAGCGATGCCGGTCATCGGCCAGTCGCGGTGTGCAGTGGCCGTCGACAAGGGTCTTTGGCTGCAGAAGGCGAGCTTGCGGCCGTCCGCGGAGAACGCAGCAGACCGGCCGTGGCTGTCATGAAAGCTTTGCAGCCGCAGAACGTCGGAGATGTCGAGCGGCCGTCGAGGTGGCCTGGTGTCGGGTCGATGCGTGGTCATGCTGCTGGCGGCTCCCTGATGGTTTTATATCGATGGCCGGCCCGCTTGCCGGCGCACGAGTTGCGCGACTATACGGCCGCACCTGTGGCGACGTGCGCTCGCTCAGACCGGCGCCGTCTGCGCCGCGGCTGCTAGGCTGGCGGCCATGACAAACCCCGTGACCTACTTCGAGATACCCGTGCAGGACATGGCGCGTGCCATTCGTTTCTACGAGGCCGTTTTCGATTGCGCATTCGAACGCGCGACCATCGACGGAAACGACATGGCGTTCTTTCCGCACAGCGATGGCGGCGCGGGTGCGAGCGGAGCGCTTGTGAAAGGCGAGAGCTATCAGCCCTCGAGGTCCGGCACCCGCATCTATTTCAGCGTGGCAGACATCGAGAACACGCTCGCCAAGGCGGTCGCGCAAGGCAGTGCGGTGCTGTTCCCGGTGACGCGGGTGGAAACCTTCGGGTCGGTGGCCGAGTTCGAGGATTCAGAGGGCAACTGCATCGCGCTTCACTGCGGTTGCTGACCGGCGGCCCCGGCGTGTCGTCAAGCGGGAGGTGAGGGAGGCGAAGGCGGCGAGGGCGTCGCAGTAGGCACAGGCGGCACAGGCCGCGACCACAACCACGCCAGCACGGTCGCCATGCACGCGATGGCCAGCACGGCGAGCCATGCGCGGTGCGCGGTGAACGACACGATCACCGCGCACACGGCCATGGTGATGGTGGCGCTCCACTTGGCGCGGCGGCTCACGGTGCGGCCGTTTTCCCAGTTGTGCAGCAGCGGGCCGAACAGGCGGTGGTTTAGCAGCCAGGCGTGCAGGCGCGGCGAGCTGCGCGCGGCGGCCCAGGCCGCCATCAGGATGAACACGGTAGTCGGCATGCCCGGCAGCACCACGCCGATGAGGCCCAGCACCAGGCACAGCACGGCAAAGGCGTACAGCAGGAACCGCGTGAGCGGCGAATTGCGTTCGGGGGCGGGCTTCAACGCAGCAGTCTCACCGTGTCGCCTTCGATGCGAATCAGGCCACGCCGGGCGCGGCCGCCATCTGCCTCGGCTGCTCCCGCTCCTGCGGCCCGTCGCTCTCGATGCGCATCTTGGGCAGGAACTGCGGGTACTCGCGCTGCATGAAGTCGATGAGCCCTTCGCGCACGCTGCAGCGCAGGTCGAAGGCCAGCCCCGAGGTGGCCGCCGTGCACAGCACGCGGATCTGCATGGTGCGCTCGGTGGCGTCGGTCACGCGCAGGTTGAAGAAGCGGCCGTCCCACTCGGGCGCGGCCTTCACGATGCGTTCCACCTCTTCGCGCAGCGGCGCCAGCGGCATGCCGTAGTCGGCGTAGATGAACACCGCGCCCAGCAGCTGCGCCGAGTGCCGCGTCCAGTTCTGGAACGGCTTCTCGATGAAGTAGGTCAGCGGCAGGATCAGCCGGCGCTCGTCCCAGATCTTGATGACCACGAAGGTGCCGGTGATTTCCTCGACGCGGCCCCATTCGCCCTCGACCACCAGCACGTCGTCGATGCGAATGGGCTGCGCCAGCGCGATCTGCAGGCCCGCGATGAGGTTGCTGAACACCGGCTTGGCCGCCAGGCCGGCCACGATGCCGATCACGCCGGCCGAGGCCAGCAGGCTGGCACCCACCTGGCGGGCGCCCGGAAAGGTCATGAGCATCATGGCGCCGCCGGCCACCAGCACCACGGTGGCGGCGGTGCGCGCGAGCACGCGGGTCTGCGTGAGCACGCGCCGCGCCTGCAGGTTGTCGGAAACGTCGGAGGGGTTCTGCGCCAGCACGCCGTCGGCGAAGCCGCTGATGGCCTTCACCGCGAGCCAGGTGCTCGACGCGATGAGCAGCAGCCCGGTGAAGTGGCGCACGTTGCCGATGAAGCGCAGGTCGTCGGGCGCGCCCTGCCAGACCACGTTGAGCGCCACCAGCGGAAGCACCAGCCGCGCCGCGGCGTTGCAGTTGACCACCATCGTGTGGATGGTCGGGGCCGGGCGGGTGATCCGCCTCAACACGAGGCCGCCGATGCGGTGGGCCAGGAGGGCCAGGGGAACTGCGATCAGTGCGGCAACCCAGGTGCCGAACCACGGGTGGGCGAGTATCTCTTTGGTCATCAGGCGGGGGTCGTCTTTGCTTGTTCCGTTGTCTCGTTCAGAGGTTGAAGAATGCGCGCTGCGTCGTCGCGCAGCTGCGTGGAAAGCGCCGTGGCCTGGTCGAGCCGGCGCAGCAGCCAGGGGCTGATGTCGTTGTCGAACGGGTCGGGCAGCGGAATGGGGCCGCCCACGGCGGTGGAACCGGCGCTCTCGGGGTGAGAGGGTCCGGTGGTGGGCAGAGTTCCGATGGCGGCTTCGATGCGTTGCGAGGTGCGGCTGATGGGCCCTTCGATGTCCGCCGGCGTGAGGCGGTCGCGCCGCAGCACCAGCATCGACTTCACCGCGCTCAGCTGCGCGAGCAGCTGGTAGCTGTGGGCCTGCAGGTGCTCCAGCGGTTCCAGCGGCGGCTGCACCGCGCGAGGCTCGGAAAGCGAACGCTGCGTCGCCTGCACCAGCGCCGAGAGGCTGTCGTAGGCCTCGCGGCGCGCCAGGCGCCATTCGAGCTCGGGGCTGCTGTCAACGGCCTGCAGCTGGCCCAGGCCGAGCGCCAGGCGCGCATGGCGGGCCTGCGCGGTGAGCACGCGCGCCACCAGCGCCGGAATCTGCGTGCGCTCCCACGAGGGCAGCACGTAGCAGAAGCCCCAGGCCAGCGTGGCGCCGATGAGCGTGTCGGCAATGCGCTCGAACAGCGCGAAGATGGGCGCCACCCCCACGTTCAGCATGTGGGCCTGCACCAGGCCCAGCACGGTGGCGGCCACGGCGGTGACCAGGTAGCGCCGCACCGCGAAGCTGTGCGCAATGGCCTGCGCCACGGTCACGAACACCAGCAGCATCAGCGCCGACGGATGCGCGGACAGCAGCCCCACCGCGAGCACGCAGCCCAGCAGCGTGCCGGCCACGCGCGCGTTGCGGCGCTCCAGCGTCTGCGAGAGGCTGCCGCGCAGCACCACCACGATGGTCAGCAAGATCCAGTAGTCGTGCGAGCCCCACGGCATCGACACCGCGATGGCGTAGCCCGCGGCGATGGCCAGCGCGGCGCGAATGGCGTGGCGCAGCGGCGGCTGGTCCCAGCGCCACAGCGTGAAGAAGGGGCGCAGCGACCAGTCGGTCGGGCTCACGAACATCTGCCAGTTGGCGCGCACCACGGCCAGGTTGGGCTCCACGTCGCCGCGCGCCATGGCCGACAGGCGCAGCACCTCGTCGTTGATGTGGCCGATGCGGCTGGCCAGGCCGCGCGCGAGCATGGCGGCCGTGGGTCCGATGTGGCCACCGCCGAGGCGGTTGCTGGCGCTGTCGTCCGCCGAGACATGGATGGCCGCCAGCCGCGGGCGGCGGTCGGCCACGGCCTCGGGGTGGCGGCGCATGAGCAGGGCGTCGGCCAGCGCGGTGGTCTCTGCGGCCAGCTCCTCGAGCACGGTGCGCATCTCGATGAGCGCCTCGGCGTGCGAGGGGTGCGCGCGCAGGGTGTCCAGGTCGAGCTCGCTGGCCAGCAGCTGGTCGCGCATCTCGAGCACGATCACCAGCATCGCGGCCAGCCGCTGGCGGCGCGGCGTGCGCGGAGACTCCAGCACGATGTCGCGCGTGGCCTGCAGCTGGTCGGCCAGCGCGGCCTGCTCGCGCAGCAGCTGGCCCAGCAGCGGGGCGGGGGTGTCGCGCACGTCGCGGGTTTCGTCCTGCGGCAGGAACTGGCTGGCCTCGGTGCGCATCAGCGCGGCCAGCGAATACAGCACGTCGGCCACCGACTGCGTGCGAAAGCGCCCGTTCAGCACCAGGTTGGCGAGCGTGGCCCACACCACGTACAGCCCCGCACCCATGCCGAAGTGCCAGGTGCGCTCCAGCGCGTCGGCCATGCCCGAGGGGGTGGGCGTGGCCATGGAGAAGATCATCGAGAACATCACCGCGATGGCAATGGGAATGCCCCGCTTGCCCCAGGCCATCAGCAGGAAGGCCATGAAGGTGGCGGGCACCAGCAGCAGCCCGAGGCGGATGGGGGCGGTGTGCAGCATCTGCACCGCGAAGAACAGCGGCAGCCCGATGAGCGGCGCCGGCAGCATCTGCAGGAACTTGCCGCGGCGCGGGCCGGGCAGGTCGGGCGGCGCGGTCACGATCACGCCGGTGGCGGCGGCCGAGGCCGCGAGCGTGCCCAGCCAGAAGTGAATGCCGCCCGAAATGAACAGCAGCCCCAGCGCCACGGTGAGCCCGCTCGCGACGTAGTGGCTCAGTGCAATGCGCAGCGCGGCGCGGACTCGGCTCTCGGCGCTCGCGGCGTGGGGCCCCGCCATCACTTGGCGGCGTTGTCGCCCTCTGCGGGGCCACCGGCGGCGGGTGCGTCACGGCGAATGCGCGTGAGCTTGCGGGGGGCGGGCGGCGCGGCCACCGCGGGTGCGCTGCCTTCGGCCGATTCGTCGGCGAAGTCGACCACGGTGCTGCGGGCGTACAGGTCGGCCGAGGCTTCTTCGGGGTTCGACTTGGTCGAGGCCGACACCGCGCGCACGCGGTCGCTCGCGCGCAGCTTGTCGTCCACGTTGGCGAACTTGGAGTACTTGGCGAGCAGCGGCACCAGCTGGCCGTACACGCGCGGGGCGCCGGCCAGGCATTCGCGCTGCTCCAGGAACTCGGGCTCGCCGGTGAAGTTGCCGATCAGGCCGCCGGCCTCGGTCACCAGCAGCGAACCCGCGGCCACGTCCCAGGGGTTCAGGCCGGTTTCGAAGAAGCCGTCGGTGAAGCCCGCGGCCACGTAGGCCAGGTCGAGCGCGGCGGCGCCGGGGCGGCGCAGGCCGGCCATGCGGGGCATCATGTCGGCCATGATGGCCAGGTACTGCTTGAAGTTGTCGCCGGTGCGGAACGGGAAGCCGGTGGAAATCAGGCACTCGCTGAGCTTCACGCGCTTGGACACGCGGATGCGGCGCTCGTTCAGGTAGGCGCCGCGGCCCTTGGTGGCGGTGAACAGGTCGTTACGGCTCGGGTCGTAGATGACGGCCTGTTCGATCTTGCCGCGCACCGACAGCGCGATGGACACGCAGTACACCGGAAAGCCGTGGATGAAGTTGGTGGTGCCGTCCAGCGGATCGATGATCCACACGTAGTCGGAGTCTTGCGCACCATGCTCGGTGCCCGATTCCTCGGCCAGGATGCCGTGCCCCGGATACGCGCCAAGCAGCGTTTCGATGATCACCTTCTCGCTGGCGTGATCGACTTCGGTGACGAAGTCGTTGACCTGCTTCTGGGAGATGCGCACGGCCTCGACGTCGAGGGCAGCGCGGTTGATGATCGCGCCGGCGGCGCGTGCGGCCTTGACGGCCACATTGAGCATGGGATGCAGGTTGGGGGACGACATTGGATTGTGAGAAGAACAGGGAAGGGGCCTCTGGGAACCCCTGGAAGCGACCCGGCGATGCGGGCGGCGAGAATCGCAGGATTTTACCGGGTCCGCCCGTTCGTGTCTCCCCTGTGCCTCTCCAACCCGCCATGCGCACCCGTTTCATCCTGATCCAGACCAGCCACGCCGGCAATGTGGGCGCCGCCGCCCGCGCCATGAAGACCATGGGTTTCGACGACCTCGTGCTGGTAGCGCCGCGCTGGGCCAACGTGCTGCGGCGCGAGGAAACCATCCAGCGCGCGAGCGGCGCGCTCGACGTGCTGACCAATGCCCGCATCGTCGAAACCCTCGACGAAGCGCTCGACGGCGTCACCCACCTGTGCGCCACCGCCATGATCCCGCGCGACTTCGGCCCGCCCACGCGCACGCCGCGCGAGCACCTGGAGCCGCTGGGCAAGCAGGGCGACCAGCACGTGGCCTTCCTGTTCGGCTCCGAGCGTTTCGGCATGCGAAACGAAGACGTCTACCGCTGCAACGTGGCGCTGAGCATTCCGACCGACCCGAAATTCGGCTCGCTGAACCTGGGCGCGGCCATCCAGGTGGTGGCCTATGAATGGCGCCTGGCGCTCGGCGGCTACGGGGTGCGCGAGGCCGAGCCGGTGCAGGCGGCCGACGCGCAGGCCGTGGCCGGCATGCTCGACCACTGGGAGCGCTCGCTGGTGGAGGTCGGCTTCCTGGACCCCGAGGCGCCGAAGAAGCTGATGCCGCGGCTGCAGCAGCTGTTCAACCGGGCGCAGCCGACGCCGGAAGAAATCCACATCCTGCGCGGCATCGCCAAGGCCATGAGCGACGCGACGCGCCCCCCGCGGCAAGCTCGCCAGGCTCCCGCGCCCGGTGACCGCTCGGCTGAGGGTTCGGGTGAAGGTTCGGGCGAGTAAAACCCCCATTGCCCGTACGCGATGACGACGGGTTATAGACTGCGCGCCCCTATCGATATAACGACAACAAAGGCAGCGATGTTCTCTCGACTGCGCGCCGACATCCGGTGCATTCTCGAACGCGACCCGGCCGCGCGCAGCGCCTGGGAGGTGCTCACGCTGTATCCGGGGCTGCATGCCCTGGTGCTGCACCGTTGGGCCCATGCGTGCTGGAACCATGGCTTCAAGTGGTCGGCGCGTTTCATCGCGCATTGCGCGCGCGGGCTGACGGGCATCGAGATTCATCCGGCGGCCAAGATCGGCCAGCAGGTGTTCTTCGACCATGCGATGGGCGTGGTGGTGGGCGAGACGGCCGAGATCGGCGACGGCTGCACCATCTACCAGGGGGTGACGCTGGGCGGCACCTCGCTCTACAAGGGTGCCAAGCGGCATCCGACGCTGGGCCGCAACGTGGTCGTGAGCGCGGGCGCGAAGGTGCTGGGCGGCTTCGTGGTGGGCGACGGCGCGAAGATCGGCAGCAACGCGGTGGTCATCAAGCCGGTGCCGGCGGGAGCGACGGCGGTGGGGATTCCGGCGCGCATCATTCCGGCGAAGAGCTCGGTGGCCGGCGAAAGCGCCGACGTGGCGCCGCCGCAGAAGTTCTCGGCCTACGGCATCACGCAGGAAGACGACCCGCTGAGCCAGGCGATGCGTGGGCTGATCGACAACGCGTCGAGCCAGGAACACCAGATCGCGCTGCTGTGGAAGGCGATCGAGAAGCTGTCGGCCCAGCCCGGCACCAGGGACTGCGTGCCGCGCGAGGCGGCGCTCGGCGAGAGCTTCGAGGCGGAGAAGCTGACGCAGCTGGTGGGCAAGTAACGCCCTTGGGTCGGTGTTCGGGGCGAGGCGAAAGCCCTAAGCCGACCTCTAAGCCGACCGCTTCGCCGCCGCGCTGTGCAGCGACCCATGCACATGCCCCGCGTGCTGCCCGAAGCCCTCGGGCGCGAGCGCCGCGGTGTCCAGCTCCTGCAGGATGCCGCAGGCGTTCGCCGACTCCGGCCCGCCGCACTGCAGGCGCAAAGCCTTCAGCTGCTTTTCCAGCGTCTTCAGCTCCGCGATGCGCGCGGCCACGTGGCCGATGTGGTCGTCCAGCAGCTGGTTGACCTGGCCGCAGTCTTCCTGCGGCGCGTCGCGGAATTTCAGCAGGCTGCGGATCTCGTCCAGCGTCATGTCCAGCGAGCGGCAACGGCGGATGAAGCCCAGGCGCTGGGCATGGTCTTCGTCGTAGATGCGGTAGTTGCCATCGGTGCGCGCGGGCTCGGGCAGCAGCCGCTCGCGCTCGTAGTACCGGATGGTTTCGACCGGTGTGTTCGCGACCTTGGCCAGTTCTCCGATTTTCATGATGCGGCAAATCAGCGAGTGGAAAAGAGCGTTTGACTCTACACCTGCTTCAGGGTTTCCAATCGATTGCATGACGAACGAGAACGCCCTGAAGCAGCCCGCGCCGCACGCGCACACCCATTCGCATGGCGACGACCACGGCCACGGCCACGCCGATTCGCACGCGAAGCCCCACGCCCACGCGGCCGACGCCTGCTGCGGCGGCGCGAGCAGCCACGGACCGATTCCGCTGTCACCCGACCTGGGTGACGCGGGCGGCGTGCCCAAGGGCGCGCAGCTGTTCCGCATCGCCACCATGGACTGCGCGGTGGAAGAGTCCGAAATCCGCCGCGCGCTCGAACCCGTGGCGGGCGTGAAGGCGCTGCGCTTCCGGCTCGGCGAGCGCACCATGGCCATCACCACCGACGAAGGCGCGCTGCCCGAGGCGCTGGCGGCCATTCGCAAGGCCGGCTTCAAGCCCGAGCCGCTGAACGCGGCGGGCGGCCCCGCATCCGGCACGCAGGCGGCGGCCGCGCCGGCGCAGATCGCGGGCATGAGCGTGGGGCTCGCCCGCCTGGTGGCGGCGCTGGTGCTGGCCATCGCGGCCGAGTCGATCTCGTTCATGGGCTTCGAAAGCAAGGGCTTCATGGCCGCGGAAATGGTGCTGGCGCTGGGCGCCATCGGCCTGGCCGGGCTGGACACCTACAAGAAGGGCTTTGCCGCGCTGGTGCGCGGGCGGCTGAACATCAACGCGCTGATGGCGGTGGCCGTGACCGGCGCGTTCGTCATCGGGCAGTGGCCCGAGGCCGCGATGGTGATGGCGCTGTACGCGATTGCCGAACTCATCGAGGCCCGCGCGGTGGACCGCGCGCGCAACGCCATCCAGAGCCTGCTGGCGCTGGCGCCCGAGCAGGCCGAGGTGAAGCAGCCCGACGGCAGCTGGCACACCGTGATGGCCAATGCCGTGGCACTGGACGCCGTTGCGCGCATTCGCCCCGGCGAGCGCGTGCCGCTGGACGGCGTCGTCACCGCGGGCAGCAGCGCCATCGACCAGGCGCCGGTCACGGGCGAGAGCATTCCGGTCGACAAGACCGTGGGCGACCCGGTGTTCGCCGGCACCATCAACCAGACCGCCGCGCTCGAGTTCCGCGTGACGGCGGTGGCCGCCAACACCACGCTGGCGCGCATCATCCACGCGGTCGAGGAAGCGCAAGGCTCGCGCGCGCCCACGCAGCGCTTTGTCGACCGCTTCGCCGCCATCTACACGCCCACAGTGTTCGTACTGGCGCTGGCCGTGGCGGTGCTCACGCCGCTGTTCATGGACTGGACCTGGCTGCAGGCGCTTTACAAGGCGCTGGTGCTGCTGGTCATCGCCTGCCCATGCGCGCTGGTCATTTCCACGCCCGTCACGGTGGTGAGCGCGCTGGCCGCGGCGGCGCGGCGCGGCATCCTGATCAAGGGCGGCACGTATCTCGAAGAAGCACGCAAGCTGAAGGCGATCGCGCTCGACAAGACCGGCACCATCACCGAAGGCAAGCCGAAGCTGGTGGCCTCGTCGCTGCTCGACGCGTCGGGCAACGAGGCGGCGGTGTTCGCCATTGCCGCGAGCATCGCGGGCCGTTCGGACCACCCGGTGTCCAAGGCCATCGCCGAGGGGCTGAAGGGCGCGCGCGAAGAAGCCGGGGAGGCGGACGGTTTCACGGCGCTGGCCGGGCGCGGCGTGCAGGCCACGGTCGGCGGGCAGGCCTATGTGCTGGGCAACCACCGCCTGATCGAGGAGCGCGGGCTGTGCACGCCGGCGCTCGAAGCCGAGCTCAAGGGGCACGAGGAAGCCGGGCGCACCGTCACGCTGCTGGCGTCGAACACGGCCGTGCTCGCGCTGTTCGCCGTGGCCGACACCATCAAGCTGTCGTCGCAGGCCGCGGTGGCCGAGCTGCGTGCGCTGGGCGTGGTGCCCGTGATGCTCACCGGCGACAACGCCGCCACCGCGAAGAGCATCGGCACGCACGCCGGCATCGAAGACGTGCGCGGCAACCTGCTGCCCGAGGACAAGCTGGCCGCCGTCAAGGCCCTGCAGCAGCGCTACGGCGCGGTGGCCATGACCGGCGACGGCATCAACGACGCCCCCGCGCTCGCGCAGGCCGACATCGGTTTCGCCATGGGCGGCGCCGGCACCGACACCGCCATGGAAGCGGCCGACGTGGTCATCATGAACGACGACCTGCGCCGCATTCCCGAGACCATCCGCCTGTCGCGCCGGGCGCACGCGGTGCTGTGGCAGAACATTTCGCTGGCGCTGGGCATCAAGGCGGTGTTCTTCGTGCTGGCGGTGTTCGGCAGCGCGACCATGTGGATGGCCGTGTTCGCTGACATGGGCGCGAGCCTGCTGGTGGTGGCGAACGGGCTGCGGCTGATGCGCGCGAGCCGCTGAAGCCCCTGCGGCGCCGCGCTGGCGTCGCGGGGCGGGTTGCAACTAACATTGCGGGCACTTTTGTCAACGAAGCGATCCGCTCCATGTCCGCCACCTCGCTGCTGCTGCAACTCATCGTCATCCTCACCACCGCGCGCGTCTGCGGCTGGGTGCTTCGCTATGTGGGCCAGCCCAGTGTCGTGGGCGAGATGGCGGCGGGGCTCATGCTGGGGCCGGTCGTGATGGGCGCGCTCTTTCCCGAGCTGCACGCGCAGCTGTTCTCCAAGGCGTCGCTGCAGGGGCTCTCGTCGCTGTCGACGCTGGGGCTGGTGCTGTTCATGTTCGTGGTCGGGCTGGAGCTTCGCGCTGCCAAGGGCGTGCGCGAGCAGCTGCGTTCCGCCGGCTACGTGGGCGTGCTGAGCACGGTGGTGCCTGCCGCGCTGGGCATTGCCATCGCGCCCGCGCTGCACCCCTCGCTGGCGCCGGCCGGCGTGGGCTTCTGGCCGTTCGCGCTGTTCATCGCGGCGGCGCTGTCGATCACCGCGTTCCCGGTGATGGCGCGCATCCTGAAAGACCGCGGCATGACGCGCACCTCCTTCGGCCAGCTGTCGCTGGGTGCGGCCGCGGTGGTCGACGTGTTCGCCTGGATCCTGCTGGCCTTCGTGGTCGCGATGGTCGGTGCAGGCGAAGGCTTTCACGGGCTGCTCAAGACCACGCTGGGCATGGTGGTGGTGCTGTGCGTGCTCTTCCTGGGCGTGAAGCCGGCCTTTGCCTGGCTGCTGCGCACCAAGGCGCCCGAGGGCGAGCCGTCGATCACGCTGATGGCCGCGCTGATGATCGGCCTGCTCGCCACCGCGCTGGTCACCGAGTGGCTGCACCTGCACGCGGTGTTCGGCGCCTTCCTGTTCGGCGCCTGCCTGCCGCGCGACGACCGGCTGCTGAAGTCGCTCACCGAGCGCATCGAGCCGATTTCCATCGTGGTGCTGATGCCGCTGTTCTTCGCGCTGGCGGGGCTGGGCACCACGTCGAACGCTTTCTCGGGCGCGGGCTTCGGCGCCATGATGCTCATCCTGGCGGTGGCCGCCTTCGGCAAGATCGCCGGCGGCGCCATCGGCGCGCGCATGGCCGGCTACGGCTGGCGCGACAGCCTGGCCACGGGCTCGCTGATGAACGCGCGCGGGCTCATGGAGCTCATCGTCATGAAGATCGGCCTGGACGCCGGGCTGATCGGCCCCGAGCTCTTCACCATGCTGCTGGTGATGGCGCTGGTGACCACCGCGATGACGGGGCCGCTCATCAACCTGTTCATCGGGCGCAAGCCGGCGGTGGCTGCAAGCGCTGCAGAAGTCGGCGCGCCTGCGAAGTCCTGAACAGTCCTGAACAGCCCCGGGTCTGAGCAGCAGCGCAGCATGCTGCGGCCCAACCGCCGTTCAACCGCCGCGCGTCACCGTGAAGCCGATGCGCGTCTCGCCGCCCTGGCTCGCCGCGAACACGCGTCCGCCATGCATGCGCGCAATCGCCTCCACGATGGACAGCCCCAGGCCGTGGTGCCGCGTGGAGCCGTCGCGCGCGTGCGCGGCGCGGTAGAAGCGCTCGAACAGTCGGGGCAGGGCGACCGGGTCGATGGGCTCGCCCTGGTTGACCACGGCCACGGCGAATTCGCCCGCGCCGTCTTGACCTGACTGCTCGCCGATCTCGATGCGCAGCGTCGACGCCGGCGCCGCGAAGCGGATCGCATTGCCCAGCAGGTTGAACAGCGCGCGCCGAATCAGCGCGGCGTCCACGTCGGCGGTGGCGTCGCCATGCACTTCGGCGCGCAGCCCGGCCTCTTCGAGCATCGCGTCGTAGAAGTCGATGACGTCGGCGGCCTGCACCGCCAGGCTGGCGGCGGCGCGCGTGCGCACCGGCACGCCGCGCTCGGCCTGCGACAGGAAGAGCATGTCGGTGACGATGCCCGACAGCCGCCCGATTTCTTCCATGTTCGACGCGAGCACCGTCTGCAGCTCTTCGTTGCTGCGCGGCCGCGTGAGCGCGAGCTCGGTGGAGCCGCGCAGGTTGGCCAGCGGCGTGCGCAGCTCGTGCGCCACGTCGGCATTGAAGGATTCCAGCTGCACGTAGGCGCGCTGCACCCGCAGCAGCAGGGCGTTGAACTGCGTGATCCACGGGCGCAGCTCTTCGGCGAAGGCCATGGCGTCGATGGGCGGGTTGTCTTTGTCGGGCGCCATGGCTGCGGTGCGGTCGGCCAGCGCCCTCAGCGGGCGCAGGCCGCGCCGCACCAGCCACATGCCCGTGAGCGAGACCAGCGCGGTGCCCAGCACCACGGCGCCCAGCAGCGTCCACGCCAGGCGCTGCAGCAGCCGCGCCTCCTGCGCCATGTTCACGCCCAGCTGCACCGACAGCGGCGTGGTCGTGCCGCCCTGCGTCCACGGCACCTCGAGGTCGCGGCGCATCCAGTGGCCGTCGGGCGCGGCGGCCGAGCGGAACAGCTCGCGCCCGGCATGCGAAATTCGCAGCGACACCTCGTCCTGCATGGAGAAGAAGTCGTCCAGCTTGTGCCGCAAGAAGACCAGGTCGCCGCCTTTCTCGGCCTCCTGCAGCAGGTGGCGCACCAGCACGGCCTTCTGGTCGAGCTCGTCTTCCTGCTTCTGTCCGAAGCTCCAGGCCGTGACCAGGTACACCGCCAGGCACACCACGCTCAGGCCGAACAGCGTCTGCACGGCGAACCACAGCGAGAGGCGGCGCTGCAGCGAATGCGCGCGCGCCGTGCCGGTGCTCGTGCGCTTGCCTGCCTGGGCTCGTGCCGGCGCGCCTGCCACGGTCATGCCCAGGACCGGTCCTCCAGCACGTAGCCCATGCCGCGCACCGTGTGCAGCAGTTTCACGTCGAAGGGGTCGTCGATCTTGCTGCGCAGGCGGCGAATGGCCACCTCGACCACGTTGGTGTCGCTGTCGAAGTTCATGTCCCACACCTGCTCGGCGAGCGTGGTGCGCGACAGGATCTGCCCGCGCCTTCGCAGCAGCACCACCAGCAGCGTGAACTCCTTGGCCGTGAGGTCGAGCCGCGTGCGGTTGCGCATGCACTTGCGGCTGATGAGGTCGACCTCCAGGTCGGCCAGGCGCAGCTGGGTCGACTCCTGCGGCTTGCCACGGCGCAGCAGCGCCTGCACACGCGCCAGCAGTTCGGAAAAGGAGAAGGGCTTGACCAGGTAGTCGTCCGCCCCCTGCTGCAGCCCCTGCACGCGGTCTTCGACCTTGTCGCGCGCGGTCAGCACCAGCACCGGCACGTTCTTGGTCCGGCGAATGGCCTGCAACACCGAAAAGCCGTCGATGCCCGGGAGCATCACGTCGAGCAGCACCAGCGCGTAGTCGCCCTCTGTCGCCAGGTACTTTCCTTCGATGCCGTCGCGGGCGATATCCACCACGTAACCGTTCTCTTCGAGTCCCTTTTTGAGGTAATCACCGAGTTTGGGCTCATCTTCAATCACAAGAATTCGCATTGATAGATGGTATCGAAGCGCTTTTACTACGGCGGTTACGAATTAGTAATCCTATTGACGGACAAAAGCCCGGCACGGCGTCATACATTGCGCTGGGCCTGCCAGTGGCAGGGCTTTTGCCCGACGGCCGCGCCGAAGGCGCTCGATATACTTTTTGCCTCCATGCGCCGCTGGCTCCTCATCTTCCTGCTTGCCCTCCTGCCGCTCCAGCTCAGCTGGGCCGCGGCATCGGCGTATTGCCAGCACGAGCGGGACACCCAGCCCGAGCATTGGGGCCACCACGAGAACGAAGGCCGCGGCACCGACCGCAGCCACAGCGGCGAGGGTGCGCAGAAAAATTCCAGCACCCAGCCCAATGCCGTGGTCGGCGACTGCGCGGTCTGCCACGCGGGCTGGGCGCAGCACGCCGATGCCTCCACCGCGCCGGCCCCGGCGCCCGCGCGCACGGCGCAGGCCCTTCGCGTGGCAGCGCAAGAACGCTTCGCCTCGCACATCGCCGACGTGCCCGTGCGGCCCGACTGGTCTCTCGCCCGTTGATTCGGCGAGAGAACCGACGCACCTTCTGATCTTCATCGACAGCTGAGCTTTTCTCGCCGAATTCGTCCGTCCGTTGTTTTGCAACCCAGGAGAATTCGATGCGCACGCTCTTCGTGCCGCTGGCCGCATTGGCCATGGCGGCGCCCCCGGCTTTTTCACAGACCACGCAGTTCGCACAGGGCGAGACTGCCGCCGGCACCCACTTGTCATCCTCGGCGTCCTCATCGACGTCTTCCTCGCCTTCTTCTTTGCCTGTTCGCACGCTGGAGCCCGTCGGCGCGCTGAACCTGCAGGCCGCGCTCGCCCTGGCGCTGCAGGCCAACCCCAGCCTGCGCGCCGCGTCGCGCGAGCAGGACGCCACCGAAGCCGCCATCGTGCAGGCCGGCGCCTGGCCCAACCCCACGCTCGACGCGCAGGTGGAAGACCTGCGCCGCGACAACCGCACCACCACGCTGCAACTGAGCCAACCCATCGAGCTGGGCGGCAAGCGCGCCGCGCGCGTGACAGCGGCCGAGCGCGCGCGCGACCAGGCGGCTTCGGCGCTGGCCGCGCGCCGCGCGGACATTCGCGCCGCCACCGTCACCGCCTTCTTCGAGGTGCTGACCGCGCAGGAGCGCCTGCGCCTCGCGCAGGATTCGGTGGGGCTCGCGCAGGCGGGCACGCGCGCCGCGGAGAACCGCGTGGCGGCCGGCAAGGTCTCGCCGCTGGAGGAAACCCGCGCGCGCGTGGCCGAGGCGGGTATTCGCGTCGAGCTGCTGCAGGCCGAAGGCACGCTGCGTTCGGCGCGCCAGCAGCTCGCCGCGCTGTGGGGCAACCCGGCGCCGCGCTTCACGCGGGTGGACGGCGCGGTCGACCAGCTGCCCGGCATGGCATCGGATGGCGACCTCCTGGGCCGGCTTGCGGATGCGCCCGTCGTGCGGCAGGCCAGGCTTGAAGTCGAGCGCCGCCGTGCGCTGTCCGACCTGGAGCAGGCCAGGCGCATTCCTGACGTGACGGTGTCGCTGGGCGCCAAGCGCGTGCCTTCGTCCGAGGGCGAGACCGGCGGCGGCCGGCGCAACCAGGTGGTGGTGGGGCTGTCGATTCCGCTGCCGATCTTCGACAGCAACCGCGGCAACGTGGCCGAGGCCTTGAGCCGCGAAGAGAAGGCGCGCGACGAACTCGCCGCTGCCGAGCTGCAGCTGGGCGCCGACGTGGCCCAGGCCACCGAGCGCCTGCGCTCCGCGCGAGCCACTGCCCAGACGCTGCAACGCGATGCGCTGCCCGGCGCCGAGACCGCTTACAAGGCCGCGACCAAGGGCTTCGAGCTGGGCAAGTTCAGCTTCCTGGAGGCGCTGGACGCGCAACGCACGCTGTTCCAGGTGCGTGCGCAGTACCTGCTGGCGCTGGCCGACGCGCACCGCGCGGCCGGCGAACTCGACCGGCTGCTGGGGCGCCAGGGCGACGACGTCGCGTTCGCCGCGCCTCACACCACCTCGCCTGCCACCCTGCCCGCCACCTTGCCCGCGTCGCCCGTCGCGCACTGACCCAACGAACTCCACACACCATGAACGCACAAGAACGCAACACCGTGGCCGAGCGCGTCGGCAAGAAGCAGTGGATCGCCATCGCGGTCGTCCTTGCATTGGGCATCGGCGCGGGCGCGCTGATCCTGCGGACCTCGCCTTCCAAGCCCGCTGCCAGCGGCCATTCCGAGGCCGCGGGCCATGGGGACGGCGAGCACCACGAAGAAGGGGACGCCCACGGCAAGGAAGCCGCCAAGCAAGAAACCAAGGACCACGACCACAGCCACGGTCATGAAGAGGCGGCCGGCCACGGCGACAAGGAGCACCACGAAGAAGGCAAGCCAAAGGCCGAGGCAGAGGGCAAGACCGCCTCCGCGGGCAGCAATGAACACAAGGAACACAGCGAAGGCGAAGAAAAGATCCCCTTCACCGACGCGCAGCTCAACGCCGCCGACATCACCATCGAAGGCGCCGGCCCGGCCCGCATCAGGAACGCGCTGCAGCTGCCCGGCGAGATCAGGTTCAACGAAGACCGCACCGCCCACGTGGTGCCGCGCGTGGCAGGCGTGGTCGACAGCGTGTCGGCCAACCTCGGGCAGGAGGTCAAGCGCGGCCAGGTGCTGGCCGTGCTGTCGAGCCCTTCGTTGTCGGAGCAGCGCAGCGCCCTGCAGTCGGCGCAGCGCCGGCTCGCGCTGGCCCGCACCACCTACGAACGCGAGAAGAAGCTGTGGGAAGAAAAGATTTCCCCGCAGCAGGACTACCTGCAGGCCGAGCAGGCCATGCAGGAGGCACGCATCGAAGTGGCCAACGCCAACCAGAAGCTGTTGGCGCTGGGCGCCACGCCGGGCTCGGCCGCGCTCGGGCGCTACGAGCTGCGCGCACCCTTCGACGGCATGGTGGTCGAAAAGCACATCTCGCTGGGCGAGTCGGTGAAGGAAGACGTCAACGTGTTCACCATTTCCGACCTGTCGAGCGTGTGGGCCGAGATCAGCGTGGCTGCCAACCAGCTGAACCTGGTGCGCATCGGCGAGCCGGTGACCATCCGCTCCAGCGCCTTCGAGCAGACGGCCAGCGGCAAGGTGTCGTACGTGGGCTCGCTCATCGGCGCGCAGACGCGCACCGCCACCGCCCGCGTCACGCTGACCAACCCGCAGCGCATCTGGCGCCCGGGGCTGTTCGTGAACGTCGAGCTGGTGGCTTCCGAGACCGACGCGCCCGTGACGGTGTCCGCCGAGGCGATACAGACGGTGGAAGACAAGCCCACCGTGTTCCTGCGCGTGCCCGGCGGCTTCATGCCGCAGCACGTGCAGACGGGGCGCAGCGACGGCCGGCGCGTGGAGATCGTCGGCGGCCTGGCACCCGGCGCCAGCCATGCGGCCAACGGCAGCTTCGTCGTGAAGTCGCAGCAGGGCAAGAGCTCGGCCACGCACACGCACTGAGGACGCCGCATGTTCGAACGCATCATCGGTTTTTCCATCGCGCAGCGCTGGCTCGTGCTGCTCGCCGTGCTCGGCATGGCGGCCCTGGGCATCTACAGCTACCAGAAGCTGCCCATCGACGCCGTGCCCGACATCACCAACGTGCAGGTGCAGATCAACACCGCCACGCCCGGCTACTCCCCGCTGGAAACAGAACAGCGCGTGACGTACCCCATCGAGACCGTCATGGCCGGCCTGCCCGGGCTGCAGCAGACGCGCTCGCTCTCGCGCTACGGCCTGTCGCAGGTGACGGTGATCTTCAAGGACGGCACCGACATCTACTTTGCGCGGCAGCTGGTCAACGAGCGCATCCAGTCGGCGCGCGAGAGCATGCCCGGCGGCATCTCGCCGGTGATCGGGCCCATTTCGACCGGGCTGGGCGAGATCTACCTCTGGACCGTGGAGGCCGAAGAGAGCGCGAGAAAGCCCGACGGCAAGCCCTATTCGCCCACGGACCTGCGCGAGATACAGGACTGGATCATCAAGCCGCAGCTGCGCAACGTGGCGGGCGTGACCGAGATCAACTCCATCGGCGGCTACGCCAAGGAGTTCCAGATCGCGCCCGACCCGGCCAAGCTGCTGGCCCACGGCCTGACCATGACCGACCTGGTCACCGCGCTGGAGCGCAACAACGCCAACGTGGGCGCGGGCTACATCGAGAAGCGCGGCGAGCAGTACCTCATTCGCGCGCCGGGGCAGGTGAAGTCGGCGCAAGACATCGGCAACGTCATCCTGGGCAATGCCGGCGGGGTTCCGCTGCGCGTGCAGGACGTGGCCGAGGTCGGCATCGGCCAGGAGCTGCGCACGGGCGCCGCCACCGACAACGGCCGCGAGGTGGTGCTGGGCACGGTGTTCATGCTCATCGGCGAAAACAGCCGCACCGTGTCGCAGGCCGTCGACAGGAAGATGCAGGAGGTCAACCGCACGCTGCCCGCGGGCGTGAAAGCCGTCACGGTGTACGACCGCACGGTGCTGGTCGACAAGGCCATCGCCACGGTGAAGAAGAACCTTTTCGAGGGCGCCGTGCTGGTCATCGCGGTGCTGTTCCTGTTCCTGGGCAACATCCGCGCGGCGCTCATCACGGCGCTGGTGATTCCGCTGTCGATGCTCTTCACCTTCACCGGCATGGTGAACCAGAAGATCAGCGCCAACCTCATGAGCCTGGGCGCGCTGGACTTCGGCATCATCGTCGACGGGGCGGTGGTGATCGTGGAGAACTGCGTGCGACGGCTGGCCCATGCGCAGGCCAGGCTCGGACGGCCGCTGACGCGCAGCGAGCGCTTCCACGAGGTGTTCGCTGCCTCGCAGGAGGCCAGGCGCCCGCTGCTGTTCGGCCAGTTGATCATCATGATCGTGTACCTGCCGATCTTTGCGCTCACGGGCGTGGAGGGCAAGCTGTTCCACCCGATGGCGTTCACGGTGGTGATCGCGCTGCTGGGCGCGATGATCTTGTCGATCACCTTCATTCCCGCGGCCGTGGCGCTGTTCATCGGCAACAAGGTCGGCGAGAAGGAGAACCGCCTCATGCTGTGGGCCAAGCGCGGCTACGCGCCGCTGCTGGCGCGCGTGATGAACGCCAAGCCGCTGGTCATCACCACCGCGGTGGTGGCGGTGCTGCTGTCGGGCCTGCTGGCCACGCGGCTGGGCACGGAGTTCGTGCCCAGCCTGAGCGAGGGCGACTTCGCCATCCAGGCGCTGCGCATTCCGGGCACCAGCCTCACGCAGTCGGTGGACATGCAGAAGCAGCTCGAGCGCACGCTGAAGGCGAAGTTTCCGGAAATAGAGCGCGTGTTCGCGCGCACCGGCACCGCCGAGATCGCGTCCGACCCGATGCCGCCGAACATCTCCGACGGCTACATCATGCTCAAGCCCGAGCGCGAATGGCCCGTGGCCGAGGGCGGCGCGCGGCGCACGCGCGCCGAGCTGCTGGCGGCCGTGCAGGAAGAGGTGGAGAAGCTGCCGGGCAACAACTACGAGTTCTCGCAGCCCATCCAGCTGCGCTTCAACGAACTGATCTCGGGCGTGCGCAGCGACGTGGCGGTGAAGATCTTCGGCGACGACATGGCGGTGCTGGACAAGACCGCGGCCGAGGTGTCGCAGGCGCTGGGCAAGATCCGCGGCGCGGCCGAGGTGAAGGTCGAGCAGACCACCGGCCTGCCGATGCTCACGGTGAACATCGATCGCCAGAAGACCGCGCGCTACGGCCTGAACGTGGGCGATGTGCAGGACACGATTTCCATCGCCGTGGGTGGGCGCGAGGCGGGCACGCTGTTCGACGGCGACCGGCGCTTCGACATCATCGTGCGGCTGCCCGAGCACCTGCGCACCGACCTGGAGGCCATCAAGCGGTTGCCCGTGGCCTTGCCCAAGGGCGCGGCGGCCGATGGCGCGCGCACCAGCTTCATTCCGCTGGGCGAGGTGGCCACGCTCGACATTGCGCCGGGGCCCAACCAGGTGAGCCGCGAGGACGGCAAGCGCCGCATCGTGGTGAGCGCCAACGTGCGCGGGCGCGACCTGGGCTCCTTCGTGGCCGAGGCCGAAGAGGCCCTGCGCGGCGTGAAGATTCCCGCCGGCTACTGGACCGTGTGGGGCGGCCAGTACGAGAACCTGGCCTCGGCCACCGAGCGGCTGCAGGTGGTGGTGCCGGTGTCGCTGGCGCTGGTGTTCGTGCTGCTGTTCGCCATGTTCGGCAATTTGAAGGACGGGCTGCTGGTGTTCACCGGCATTCCCTTCGCGCTCACCGGCGGCATCGTGGCGCTGTGGCTGCGCGACATTCCGCTGTCCATCTCGGCGACGGTGGGCTTCATTGCGCTGTCGGGCGTGGCGGTGCTCAACGGGCTGGTGATGATCTCGTTCATTCGCAACCTGCGCGAGAACGGCCTGCCGCTGGACGCGGCCATCCGCGAAGGCGCGCTCACGCGGCTGCGGCCGGTGCTGATGACGGCGCTGGTCGCGTCGTTGGGCTTCGTGCCGATGGCCATCGCGACCGGCACCGGGGCCGAGGTACAACGGCCGCTGGCGACGGTGGTGATCGGCGGCATCCTGTCGTCGACAGCGCTGACCTTGCTGGTGCTGCCGCTGCTGTACCGCATCGCGCACCGGCGCGACGAGGACGAGGTGGCACAGGCGAACGCCGACAGCCAGCACGGTGCGCCGCTGGTGCCTGCAACGCAAGGGTCGACCGGCGCCTGACCGTTCCCTTGCCCGCGGCCATTCGCATGGCGCGGGCAGGGGAAAGGACAGCGGGCTCAGACCAGGCCGCGCGCCTTCAGCAAGGCCCAGCGCTCGGGCGCGAGAGCGGCCTTCATGGCCTTCAGCGGATCGATCTCGCCCGTGTTGTCCGCGTAGGCGACGACGAAGTCGTCGGTCGTGTTCAGCACGGCTTGCGACGCGGGCGCGTTGAAACGCGCCGCCAGGTTTTTCAGCACCCGCATCGCCGAGGCCGTGCTTTGCGCGATGTCCATGAACTGCGCGTGCAGCAGGCAGGCCTCCTTCAGCGCCGCGTCGTCGAACCAGCGTTCGTGCGCATCGCCCTGCACCGAGCGAATTTCGTCGGGCGCCCAGAGGTAGTAGCGCACTTCTTCGCCGGCCTCCACGATCGCGCGGCGGTAGGGCTCGCGGCCCCACACCAGAAAGGGCGGCCACGCGGCGCCGAAGTCTTCCTGCGTATAGCAGATGAACAGGGCGTAGAGCTTCTCGTCGCGGGGAACCTGCGCGAGCGCGTGCGTGATCGCGTCGACGAGCAGGGCCTCGACCCTGGCGGCCACGCTCGCCAGCGTCTCGCCCTTGCGCGGGCGGCGGTAGCTCAGGCGGGTCTCGCCGCTGGGCGTGCCGTCGTCATCGAGGTATTCGAGCGTGATGGTGTCCAGCCGGCCGGCCTCGTCGTAGCGGTAGACGTCCTGGCACCCCCAGGTCTTCCGGTCGTCGGCCCAGTTGGAGGTGACGGCGCGCTGCAACTGGCCGTCTTGCCATTCGTAGCGTGTGTCGAGGCCCTTGTGGCCGTGGCTGATGTGCTGCGCCACCAGCAGGCCGCCCGCATGGCGGTACCGGGTGACGGTGCTGACGGAGGGCTCGCCCTCGTACACCTGCAGGTCCACGCCGGTGCGCCCATCGGCCTCGTGCAGCCAGGCCGTGGCGCGACCGCGGCTCTGGCGCTGCAGCACCAGGCGGCCCTCGGCGTCGAAGCCGTGGTGCATGTGGCGCTCGGGGTCGGCCTTGTCGTCGGCCAGCCACCGGGGCTTGGCGCCGCCGTAGTGTTCCTGCATGAAGGGCGTCGGCTCGCCCATCGATTCGGTGGCCCAGCGCCACGTCACGGCCTGCGCGATGCAGTCGGCCAGCAGGCGAGCGGCGTTGGCGCTATCGGCGTAGGTGCTGTAGGGGCGCGCCAGCATCGTTCTGCCGGCTTCAGCGCGCCGGGCGAACGGCCGACTTGGGCCGGAAGGCCTTGCAGACGGCGTCGTCGGTCTCGAGGTACGGTCCGCCGATCAGGTCGATGCAATAGGGCACGGCCGCGAAGATGCCGGGCACCACCTGCGCGCCGTCGGCATCCTTCAGGCCTTCGAGCGTTTCCGCGATGGACTTGGGCTGGCCGGGCAGGTTGATGATCAGGCTCTGCGCGCGAATCACCGCCACCTGGCGCGAGAGGATCGCGGTGGGCACGAAGCGCAGGCTGATCTGGCGCATCTGCTCGCCGAAGCCGGGCATCTCCTTGTGGGCGACGGCCAGGGTGGCTTCGGGCGTCACGTCGCGCAGCGCGGGGCCGGTGCCGCCCGTGGTCAGCACCAGCGAGCAGCCGGCGTCTACCAGCTCGACGAGCGTGGCGCTGATGCGCTCGGCCTCGTCGGGGATGAGGCGGGGCTCGAACTCGAGCGGGTTCTTCAGCGCCCGGCCGAGCCATTCCTTGAGGGAGGGCAGGCCCTTGTCTTCGTAGGTGCCGCTGGAGGCGCGGTCGCTGATGGAGACGATGCCGATGCGGACGGGGTCGGGTGTGTTCATGGCGTTGGGGTTGCTCCTTCCCCTTCCGGGGGAAGGTAGGGATGGGGGCAAGCGGCGCCAGCGACGCCACGGCCGTTCGAAGGCCGCCGTGCCCCCACCCCGGCCCTCCCCCGGGAGGGGAGGGAGAAAGACGGGAAGCTCGCGCGTCTCACACGTCTCACGCGTCCTCTTCGCGATCCTGCGCCGCGGCCGCCGCCGCATGGTCGTCGCCGCCATGCACCGCCAGCTGCGCGCGCACCAGCTGGAAGATCTCGCGGTATGCCTTGCCCTGGCGCGGCGCCTCGCCGGCCGGGCCGGTCTTCATGTCCTTGCGGGCCTGGCGCACCAGGGCGCGCAGTTGCTGGGAGTCGGTGGCGGGGTGGGTTTCTATCCAGCCGCCCAGGGCGTCGTCGTCGGCAATCAGCCGGTCGCGCCAGCGTTCGGCTTCGTGCAGGGCGGCGGCCTCGGCGGCCGGCACGGTGTTCTGCTCGGTGAGGGCGAGCTTCACGGCCTCCAGCGTGGGTTCGTCGAGCTTGCGCATCAGCTTGCCGATGAACTGCATCTGGCGGCGCTTGCCCTCGAAATTGGTGATGCGCTTGGCCTCGGCGACGGCGTCGACCAGCTTCTCGCCCAGGGGCAGGGCGTCGAACAGCGCGGCGCGCAGGCCGAGCAGCTCGGTGCCCAGCTTCTGCAGCTCGTCGCTTTCGCGCTTGAGGTCGGTGCGGCTGGCGTCGTCGGTGCCCTTGAGCTCGCGCTTGAGCTCCAGGTCGAGCTCGCTGCCTTCGGCGACGAACTGGCCACGGACGAAATAGCCTTTTTTGGGTTTGCGGGACATGGAATGGATTCTGGGCCGCACCGTGCGGTGTTGCAACGCATGCAATGCGTGCAATGTGCAGTGGGAAGCTGGGGGGTAAACGTGAAACAGGGGGCGCAAGTATCATAGCCACCACATGACGACATCCTCCTCGCGCGCCGATTCCGGCTTCGCCTACAGCCGCTCCTTCTTCGAAAACCTGGTCGACACGGCCTTGGCGCACGCCAAGAAGCTCGGTGCCACCGACGCCGGGGCCGAGGCCTCCGAGGGCTGCGGCCTGAGCGTCTCGGTGCGCAAGGGCGAGCTCGAAAACGTCGAGCGCAACCGCGACAAGTCGCTGGGCGTCACGGTGTACGTGGGCCACCGCCGCGGCAACGCCAGCACCTCCGACTTCTCCGAAGCCGCCATCGCCCAGACCGTGCAGGCGGCCTACGACATTGCCCGCTTCACGGCCGAAGACCCGGTGAGCGGCCTGCCCGACGAGGCCGACATCGCCAAGGAACACCCCGAGCTCGACCTGTTCCATCCCTGGGACGTGACGAGCGAGCAGGCCGCCAAGCTGGCCCTGGAGTGCGAAGAGGCGGCGCTGTCGACCGACAAGCGCATCACCAACAGCGAAGGCGCGGGCGTCTCGGCCCAGCAAAGCCATTTCTTCAGCGCCCACACGCACGGCTTTCGCGGCGGCTATGCCAGCTCGCGGCACTCGATTTCGGTGGCGCCCATCGCCGGCAAGGGCGACAACATGCAGCGCGACGCCTGGTACAGCTCCATGCGCGCGGCCGACGAACTGGCCAGCCCGCAGGCCGTGGGCCGCTACGCCGCCGAGCGCGCGCTCAGCCGGCTGAAGTCGCGCAAGATCAAGACCACCGAATGCCCGGTGCTGTTCGAGTCACCGCTGGCCGTGGGCCTGCTCGGCGGGCTGGTGCAGGCCGTGAGCGGCGGTGCGCTTTACCGCAAGAGCACCTTCCTGCTCGACTCGCTGGGCAAGCCCGTGCTGCCCAAGCACATCGACATCGCTGAAGACCCGCACGTGATGCGCGGCAAGGGCAGCTCGCCCTTCGACGACGAAGGCGTGATCACCCGGGCGCGCAAGGTCGTCGATGCCGGCCGCCTCGAAGGCTACTTTCTCTCGACCTACTCGGCCCGCAAGCTGGGCATGAAGACCACCGGCAACGCCGGCGGTTCGCACAACCTGACGCTGAGCTCACGCCTGACGAAGCACGGCGACGACCTGGACGCCATGCTCGCCAAGCTGGGCACGGGCCTGTTCGTCATCGAGCTGATGGGCCAGGGCGTGAACTACGTGACCGGCGACTACTCGCGCGGCGCCAGCGGCTTCTGGGTC
Source organism: Variovorax sp. RCC_210 (assembly GCF_041355175.1). Lineage (NCBI taxonomy): Bacteria > Pseudomonadati > Pseudomonadota > Betaproteobacteria > Burkholderiales > Comamonadaceae > Variovorax > Variovorax sp. RCC_210. The sequence goes on from NZ_JBFUPJ010000009.1 coordinate 157,583, forward strand.
GAGAAGGGTCGCATCGCCTTCCCGGTGGAAGAAATCACCATCGCCGGCAACCTGAAGGACATGCTGATGGGCATCCAGGCCATCGGCGCGGATGCCTATACCTTCGGCGCCAAGACGACGGGGTCGATCCTGGTGAACCGGATGAAGGTCGCGGGCAGCTGAGGCTGCGCCAGCCTCCGTTGCGTGGGCGGCGCTCACCCGAAAGACCCACGGACTGGTTCCAGTGACCTGCAGGATGAGCAAGCTTCACGCCGCTCGCCAGCACGGCCTGAATCTGCAGCGTCGCATGGAAATACGCTTGAGGCAGAAGACGGCGCCGCGCCGCACCGTCTTCCCTCATCGCATCACATCAACAGGTCATTGCACCGACACCGCGCTCCAGGCGCGGGTAACCGCCGCCTGTTCCGCCGAGTTGGCGCCGTACAGGTCGGTGGCCGCGCGGATCGATGCCGCGCGCGCATTCGGGTACGTCGAGCTGGAGTTCAGGTACACGGTCAGCGTGCGGTACCAGATCCTGCCGGCCTTGTCGCGGCCGATGCCTGCAAGGCCGGTGTCGCCGTTGCACACCAGGTCGCTTTTCGTCAGCCTGCTTTCGCCCGCGGGCACCACCGCGCCTTCGGCCAACAGGTAGAAGAAGCGGTTGCCCACGCCGGACGAGAGGTGCGGGTCGTGCCGGGGATTCGTCTGCGTGCTCTTGAAGCCGCCCTGCGGATAGCAGACGGACGAGCGCCCGTCGACGTCCTGCTTGTACATCTTGCGCAGGCCGCCGGGCAGGATCCTTGCGCCGATGACGTAGTTGCCGGGATCGTTCACGTTGTTCGCATAGAACTTGACGAGGGTGCCGAAGATGTCGGAGTTCGCCTCGTTCAGGCCGCCGGCGTCGCGCGAGTAGGCCAGGTTCGCGGTGGCCTGGTTCACGCCGTGGCTCATCTCGTGCCCGGCGACGTCGATGGAGACCACTGGCTTCGGCAGCGAGGTGCCCGCCTCGCCGTCGCCGTAAGCCATCATGCGGCCTTCGCTCAGCCATGCGGCATTCGCGCCCGTGGTGGAACCGTCCGGGTTGAGGAACTGCACGTGCGCGTAGCTCTGCACGCCCTTGCCGTCGTTGAAGATGCCGTTGCGGCCGTGCGTGTCCTTGTAGTAGTCCCAGGTCTTGGCCAGGCCGTAGTTGATGTCGACCGCGACGGTCTTGCGGTCCGTGGTGGCGCCGTTGCCCCACTTGTTGTTGGGACTGGTGAACGGCACCAGGTCGGGCGAGTCTCCAAGGTCGCTGGCCACCGAGTCGCGCCCGTCGATCACCTCGCCGCCGCCGCGCGTCGGGTCGACCATGCGGTAGGCGTTGTTGCCGGTCTGGTCGGTGGCGATCTGCAGGTCGCCGTAATACAGCGACTTGCCGGTGCCCGTGGCGGCCGCGGTGTGCACCAGGTCTTCGGCGTCCAGCAGCTTGCCGTCGCGCGCATCCACGTAGTACACGACGGCGCTTCCGTGCGCCGCAGTGGCCCTGCCGTACACGCGCACCGCATAGGCGAGCACCGGTGTCTCGTCGCGCGCGAACACGACGAGCTCGGGCGTGCCGTAGCGCAGCACCGCGCTGGCGAAGCTCTGCGCGGCAATGCTTTTCGCGCGCTCGGCGCCGATGTCGGGCGCGTTCTGGATCACGGTGCGCCCGCCGACCTTGCCCAGCGTTTCAGGCAGGCGGATGGCGCTCTTTTGCGTCAGGTCGGGCGGCAGCAGCCGGCCCTGGCTCGAATGCACGACAACGTCGCCGCCGATCACGCGCAGGCCGTCGTGATAGCGGTCGAAGCGCACGTGCTCGGTGCCGTCCTTGTCCACGATCACGTCGCGCGCCTTGAACTGATCGCCGCTGCCGGGCAGTGCCGGCGGGGCGGCGGCGCTGGATGCCATCGACCGGCCCGAGGGTGCAGGCGAGTGTGAGGGGGAAGGGTAGGGTGAGGCGGCAGGGGGCGGCGCAACGTTGAAGTTCGACGGGTTGGTCTGGATCAACGCCAGTGCGCGGTCGATCGCCGCCTGTCGGTCCGCCTCGGCGGCGAAGGCTGAATGCCCCGCCAAGGTCAGCACTGCGACCACGAGAATTCTGAGCCTGGTTTTCATACGCGTTCCACAAAAGGTGATGTAAGGGGTAGACACATACCGACCCGACCGCCGCTTGTGGCAGCGCTCATTGGGCGGGTGCATTACAGCCGGGATGCCATGGAGCGTCGATACGCTGGAAGTAGTCGATACCGCAGGTTTTCAGCGTGAATGCGCGCGGCCTACACACCTTCGTGTCGTTATCGACACGAAGGAGGTACAGGCGCGATGAACGGAAGACGCACCGGACAAACCCTATGCGGTTGCCCGGACGCTCGGTTACTTCTTCGCAACGTCCTGCTGGGGCGCGATCAGGAACTCGAGCATCCGCCGCGCATTGAGCGGCAACTCTTCAGACGTTCGCACGCACGCCATCAACGTGCGCTCGGCCCACGCGTCCCCCAGCGAGGCGCGCGCAATCTTCATCGTGCGGGCGCAACGCGCCGCCGCGGTCTGCGGCACGATGGCCACGCCGATGCCCTGCTCGACCAGGCGGCACACGGCCTCGAAGTTGCGCACGCGCACGCGGTAGGACAAATGCCGCGCCAGCGTGCGCGCATGCGAGGTCACCAACTGCTGCAGCGCGCTGTCGGCGGGCAGGCCGACGAATTCGTCGTCGACCACGTCGGCCAGCATCACGCGCCGGCGCGTGGCCAGCGCATGGCCGCGCGGCATCACCAGCACGAGGTCATCGCGCCGGAAGGGATGGCATTCGAGGCCCTGCGTGTCGATGGCGTCCGAGACGATGCCGATGTCGCACAGGCCCGCGCGCAGGGCCTCGACGGTGTCGGGGCTCGCGCGTTCCTCGAGGTCGATGGACACGCGCGGGTGCTGCGCCAGGAAGCGCGCCAGCACCTCGGGCAGGTGCTCGGTCAGCGCCGCGGTGCCGCACAGAAAACGCACATGGCCCTTCAGGCCCTGGCCGTACTCGCCGAGCTCGCCGCGCAGCCGCTCCATCTGCTGCAGCACGACACGCGCGTGGTGCAGCAGCGTGCGGCCGGCCTCGGTGGGGCGCACGCCCTGCGCATGGCGCGTGAGCAGCGCAGAGCCCAGCGCGTCCTCCATGCCGCGCACGCGCTGGCTCGCGGAGGCCAGGGTCATGTGCGAGCGCGCGGCGCCGCCGGTGAGGCTGCCGGCTTCGACGACGTTCAGGAAGAGCCGCAGGTCGGTGAGGTCGAATCGCATGGTCGGCGCAGTGTGCACCAGGAAGCGCCACGGGCCTCAGCCGCAGCCTGAGGCCGGCTCTGCGAACCCCGCATTTCCAGCCACGGCGTTGCCCGGCAGACTCCGCCGCGATGACACATGCGAACGACACGGCGAGTTTCTGGGCCGCAGCCACGGCCGTGTTCCTGCTGGCCGGGGTGATCAAGGGCGTGATCGGCCTGGGCCTGCCCACGGTGTCGATGGCGGTGCTGGCGCTGTGGATGCCGCCGGTGCAGGCGGCGGCGCTGCTGATCGTGCCGTCGCTGGTCACCAACATCTGGCAGACCGGGCCGCGCGCCAGCTTCATGCCGGTGCTGCGGCGCATCGGTGGCATGCAGGTGGGCGTGGTCGTCGGCACGCTGGGCGGGGCGCTGTGGCTGGGGGTGCCGGCGGGGGCGTGGGCCTCGGTGGCGCTGGGCGTGGCGCTGGTCGTCTACGCGGGCTGGAGCCTGACCGGGCGCCAGATGCATGTGAGCGACGCACGCTCGCGCTGGCTGGGGCCGCTGGTGGGCGTCGTCACGGGGCTGGTGACGGCGGTGACCGGCGTGTTCGCGGTGCCGGCCGTGCCGTACCTGCAAGCGCTGGGTTTCCAACGCGATTCGCTGATCCAGGCGATGGGCATTTCCTTCACCACGTCCACCGTGGTGCTGGCCATCGGGTTGGCGGGGAACGGGGGTTATCCGATGTCGGCGATGGGCGCATCGCTCGCGATGCTGGTGCCGGCCGTCGGCGGCATGGTGCTGGGCACCTGGTTGCGCAAGCGGCTGCCGGTGGCGGTGTTCAGGCGCTGTTTTCTGATTGGGCTGGCGCTGCTGGGCCTGTACATGGCCACGCGGGCCGTGGCGTGAGCGCGAATCCTGTTCGGGCGGTTCAGGCCGCCAGCAGCAGGGCTGCGCGCACGCGCTCGATGGTCTGGCGGTAGGGCAGGGCGAAGTCGTCGATGCTGTCGCCGGCTTCGAGCCAGCGGAACACGAACACCAGGCCTTCCTCTTCGGGGCTGCCGGTGGCCGTGTGCGGAAAGCTCTCGGGCAGCGTGCCCTCGGCGCGCATCAGGAACAGGTGCCACAGCTGCGGATGGCGGTGCGTGTTGCCTTCGACGCCGGCTTCGCATTCGCGGTCCAGCGTGCCCAGAGATTGCAGCGCGCCGGCGTAATCGATGCCCGACTCTTCGAGCAGCTCGCGCCGCACGGCGATTTCAGGCGACTCCCCAGGCTCGATCGTGCCCTTGGGGAGCTGCATATTGCCGTCCGCGGGGTGGCGGAACACCAGCAGCCGGTCCCGCGCGTCGACCAGGCAGGCGCAGGCCTTGAGGACCGGGGCGTCGGGCGCGCAGGGGCTGCCGGCGTTCATCTTCAGGCGCCCGTCAACGCGGCCTTGACCGCGGCGCTGACCTGGCCCATGTCGGCCTTGCCGGCCAGGCGGGTCTTGACCACGCCCATGACCTTGCCCATGTCGCCGGGGCCGCTGGCGCCCAGCTCGGCCACGATGGCTTTCACGGCGGCGGTGGTTTCTTCGGCGCTCATGCGCTGGGGCAGGTACACCTCCAGCACCTTGATCTCGGCGGCTTCCTTGTCGGCCAGGTCGGCGCGGCCGCCGGTGGTGAACGCGGCGATCGAGTCCTTGCGCTGCTTGACCATCTTGTCGACGATGGCCACCACCATGGCGTCGTCGAGCTCCACGCGCTCGTCGACTTCCTTCTGCTTCAGGGCGGCGAGCAGCAGGCGGATGGTGCCCAGGCGCTCGGAGTCCTTGGCGCGCATGGCCGTCTTCATGTCTTCGGTGATCTGTTCTTTGAGTGTCATTCGGGAACCTTTGGCAAAAAACAAAAGCCGCGGCAGGTTTCCCTGGCGCGGCTTGGGCAACGGGGTGCTGGCGGAGACTTTCGTCGAGCGCCAGCTGCCCTGGGCGTTGCTTAGTACAGCTTCTTGGGGAGCTGCATGCTGCGCACGCGCTTGTAGTGGCGCTTGACTGCAGCGGCCTTCTTGCGCTTGCGCTCGGCGGTCGGCTTTTCGTAGAACTCGCGGGCGCGCAGGTCGGTCAGCAGGCCGAGCTTTTCGATGGTGCGCTTGAAGCGGCGCAGGGCGACGTCGAAGGGCTCGTTTTCTTTAACGCGGATGGTGGTCATTGATGAATCGTTGAAATGAAGTTGGCTCGGGGAGATCGAGGCCCAAAGCCGGGGTTCCTCAACTGAAAACTTTTTGCGGCCGTTGAGGGGAGGCCAGAGTTAGCCCGCGATTATAGCGCGGTTGCGCACGCATGGGCGCTCGCCCAGGCCCATTGGAAGTTGTATCCACCCAACCAACCGGTCACATCGACCACTTCGCCGATGAAATACAGGCCCGGCTGCTTCGATTCCATGGTCTGCGAAGACAAATCGCGCGTGTCGACCCCACCCGCGGTGACCTCGGCCTTCTTGTAGCCCTCGGTGCCGCTGGGCGTGATCTGCCAGCGGGCGATGCGCTCCGACAGCGCCGCCAGCGCCTTGTCGGCGGCCTCGTTCACCGGCCGCTGCAGGCCCGGGTCCTGCCCGACCCAGGCGTCCGCCAGGCGGGAGGGCACCAGCGTGGCCAGCTCGTTGGCAAGGCGTTTCTTGGAGCGCAGCTTGGCTTCGCCCAGCGACGCGGCCACGTCCACGCCGGGCGCGAAGTCCAGCGTGAGCGGGGTGCCAGGCTTCCAGTAGCTTGAAATCTGCAGCACCGCCGGGCCCGACAGGCCGCGGTGGGTGAACAGCAGGTCTTCGAGGAAGGCCATCTTGTCTTTCTTCGCTCCCGTTTCTATGCGCACCGGCAGTGCCAGCCCGGCCAGTTCGGCATAGGGCGCCCAGGCGTCGCCGCCGAACGTCAGCGGCACCAGCGCCGGGCGCGGCGTGACCAGGCGCAGGCCGAACTGCTCGGCGATGCGGTAGCCGAAGTCGCTCGCGCCGATCTGCGGAATCGACAGCCCGCCGGTGGCGACCACGATCTTCGCCGCCTCGATGACGCCGCGGCTGCTCTCGATTTGGTAGCGGGAAACGTCGCCGCCATCAGCAGATTCAGCGGAAAACGTGATCTTCCCCACCTTGCACGGCTGCCAGCGCGCGACCCCACCCGCCGCGCATTCCGCCAGCAGCATGTCGACGATCTGTTGCGAGGAGCCGTCGCAAAACAGCTGCCCCTTGTGCTTCTCGTGAAAGGCGATGCCGTACTTCTGCACCAGCTCGACAAACTGCTGCGGCGCGTAGCGCGACAGCGCCGAGCGGCAGAAATTCGGGTTGTCGCCGATGAAGTGGCGCTGCGGCGCGCGCACGTCGAGGTCGCGGTTGGTGAAGTTGGCGCGCCCGCCGCCGGAGATGCGGATCTTCTCGCCCACCTTCTCGCTGTGGTCCACCACCAGCACTTTCAGCCCGCGCTGGCCGGCCACGCCGGCGCAGAACAGGCCGGCGGCGCCAGCGCCGATCACGACCACGTCGAAGCGGTGGGACACGTCCGCCGAGCTCGATCCCGAACTCGATTCAGCGCTCGATTCGGCGCTCAAGGGCCGTCGGCCGCCAGCAGCGGCGGCGGGTTGTATTTCAGGTGTCCCACGTAGCGCAGCGGCTGCGTGGCGGCAATGGAGGGCACGTCGCCCTCGCGCATGTGCAGCAGGTCGGCCGGGCTCACCCAGCGCGGGTCGGCGCTGGTGATCGGCAGGCCGGCCTGCTTGTAGGCCTCCAGCACAAACTGCGAGCAGAAGAACTGGTCGTTGCGGCTCGCGCCCAGCTGCACCATGGCCATGCCGCTCATGCAGTAGCTGCTGACGGCGCTGGGCACCAGCGGCAGCTCGCACAGGCGGCGGTTGAGCACGAAAGGCGCGTTCAGCAGCACGCCCACGGTGTTGTATTGCACGCCCACCTTCGACAGCGCCCAGGCGCGCATGCGCCCGGCGCCGGCTTCGTCCACGCCCGGCACGCGAAACGCCACCACCATCTGTTCCTCGTCGACCACCTCGGCCAGCGGCCGGGCGCGCACGCCGGTGCCCACGGCCTCGGCGATCTGCCCGTCGCCCAGGTACAGCACCGCATGGCTCACCGGCGCGAAGGTGCCCAGGCGGATGCCGAAGGAGTTCACCGTGGCAATGGAGGTCAGCAGGATGTCGCCGGGCTCCAGCGCGTCGGCCGCGATGAGCTCGCCGCCGTTGCCCGGCGCGATGACCGAGCTTTGCACCCGCAGGCGCAGGCCGTTGTCCTTGGAGGGCAGGTCGAGCCGGGTGGCGCAGGCGCCGAGCAGCAGGGCGGCGCCCGCGGCAGCCAGTGCCGCGAAGGTCTTGAGGCGGGAGCGCATCAGCCCTTCCAGACGAACGGGAACTTCAGCTGCTTGAAGAAGCCGTTGGGCACGTAGTCGCCCAGCACGCCGTACTTCTCGGGCCAGAGCTTGGTGCTCTTCACGGCCGTGCCGAAGAGGTAGTCGAGAAAGGCGTAGTGGGCCGCGTAGTTCTTGTCGAGCGCCTCGATGTCCTGGCTGTGGTGCCAGTGGTGGAAGTTGGGCGTCACGACGATGTAGCGCAGCGGCCCCAGCCGCACGCTCACGTTGCAGTGGTTGAACACCGCCTGGAAGCCGACCACCACGATGTACGCGTCGATCACTTCCTTGCTGAAGCCCAGCACGTAGATGGGGGCCAGCACCAGCGTGCGCGTGATCAGCAGCTCGAGGATGTGCTGGCGCGAGCCCGCCATCCAGTCCATGCTCTTCACGCTGTGGTGCACCGCGTGCAGGCGCCACAGCACGGGCACCTCGTGGTACGCGCGGTGGGTCCAGTACTGCACCAGGTCGGCCACCAGGATGATCAGCAGAATGCCCGCCCAGAACGGCAGGTTGCCCACCCAGCCGCGAATGCCGTCGTTGGCCGCCCAGCCGAAGAGCTTGTGCACCATCAGGTTGGTGGCCAGCAGCACGAAGCCCACGATCATGTGGTTCACCACGAAGTGGTGGAAATCGGTTTGCCACTCTTCGCGGAACACCGGCTGGTCCTTGCGCAGCGCGAACAGCTTCTCGATGAAGATGAAGATCAGCGACGAGCCCAGCAGGTCGAGGATGAACCAGTCCAGCCCGATGTAGGGCGTGTTGTCCGCGAAGTCGTGCACCGGCACCTTGTGCCCGCCCAGCAGCGCCGAGGCCGCCACCAGCAGGAACGCGGCCGAAGAAAGCCAGCGCGAGCGGTTGAAGATGATGTTCACCAGCGACAGCCCGCCCGAGATGACCATGGCCGCCAGCAAGATGAAGCGCATCACGTCGACGTTGTAGCTCTTGCGCAACTCGGGCGTGGTGAGGTACTGCGGAAAGTGGAACGCCAGCACGCCCAGGAAGCACAGGATGGCCAGGCTCAGTGCGATGGTGCCGGTGACCAGGCCCTGGCCGCGGCGCAGTTCGCCGTGGTTCTGGGTGAAATCGTTCAGTTTGTCGATGTCGAGCATGGAGCCCCCTCGGGGTTGCGTTGTGGTTGTTGTGCGGCGGATTTTAGGTCGCGCGGCCCTTTTCGGGCGCCTTGCGCCGCTTCGGGCGTCGTCACGGGCGCAACAAGCGAAATGCAGGCCTTGGAACACAATCGTCCACCTTTGTATATTGGCAAACTAATTGCTTGGAGTGGCCGTGACCATCAAACGAAATTTCATTCGCGCCCTCGTGGCTGCCGCAGCTGCCACGGCCGCCTGCACCCTCGTGCCGGCCTTTGCCCAGGCGCAAGCCCAGGAAAGCTCGCTCGCTCGGGTGCAGCGCACCCATGTGCTGCGCGTGGGTGCCATTGCCGGCGCCATTCCGTACTTCGCCAAGGACCCGGGCACCGGCAAGTGGGAAGGCTTCGGCCCCGACTTCGGCGAGAGCCTGGCCAAGAGCCTCGGCGCCAAGGTCGAATACGTCGAGACCACCTGGGGCAACGCGGTGCTCGACCTGCAGTCCAACAAGATCGATGCCATGTTCGGGCTGGCCCCGTCGCCGCAGCGCGCGGCCATGGTCAACTTTGCCGACACCCTGTTCGAGAACACCTACACGGTGGTCTGCAAGAAGGGCGTGCCGCAAAAGAGCTGGGAGCAGCTGAACACGCCCGACACCAAGATCGTGGTGGACATCGGCTCCAGCCACGACCAGCTCGCCCAGCGCGTGCTGCCCAAGGCCGAAGTCACCCGGCTGGAAAACTCCGGCGCCGCCACCATGCAGCTGCAGGCCGGCCGCGCCGACTGCCAGGTGCTGGTGATCCTGCTGGCCGAGCCGCTGCTGGCCAAGCGCCCGGGCCTGGGCACCATGTACATCCCGCAGCCGGTCTACACCGCGCCCGTGAGCATCGGCCTGCGCAAGGACACCGACCCCGGCCTGCAGAAGGCCGTCAACGCCTGGCTCGCGCAGGAGCGCACCAACGGCGAAGTGCGCAGCGTCATCCTGAAGAACATGGAAAAGCTCGCCGGCGTGCCGGCCAGCGCCTTCCCGCCCGAAATCAAGTTCTAAGGGGGCGCCATGGACCTCCACGATCCCGCGAGCGGGCCCACCGGCCGCTCACGGCTCGGCACGGCCTTGCTGCTCGCATGCGGGCTGGCCGGCGTGTGGGCCGCGGTGCGCCACTTCTCGGGCGGCGCCTCGGGCACGGCCTACGACTGGGACTTCAGCGTGCTCTGGAGCTACCGCCGGCTGCTGCTCATCGGCCTGGCCTACACGCTGGTCTTCACCGTCGTGTGCGTGGTGCTGGGGCTGCTCGTCGGCCTGGCGACCGGGCTGGGGCGGCTGTCACGCAACCCCTGGGTGTCGGGGCCGATCCGTGCCTACATCGAGGTGTTCCGCTGCACGCCGGTGCTGGTGCAGCTCGTGTGGTTCTACTACGCGCTGCCGGTGCTCACCGGGCTGGAAATATCGGCCGTGGTCGCGGCCACGCTGTGCCTGTCGCTGTACGGCGGCGCGTTCTATTCGGAGATCGTGCGCGGCGGCATCATTTCCATCGACAACGGCCAGGTCGAGGCCGGCCGCGCGCTCGGCATGACGCGCCTGCAGCTCATGCGCCGGGTGGTGCTGCCGCAGGCCTTCAAGCGCATGGTGCCGCCGCTGATGAGCCAGTCGATCATGCAGCTGAAGAACACCTCGCTGCTGTCGGTGCTGGCCGTGCCCGACCTGCTCTACCAGGGCCAGGTGATCGCGCACGAAACCTACCGCCCGCTGGAGCTCTACACCTTCATCGCGGTCGCGTACTTCGCGGTGCTGCTGCCCGTCACCGTCTGGGCCAAGCGCATGGAATTCGGCGCCGGGCCGAAGGAAGAAAGCTGAAATGGCCGCACCCCTGATCGACATCAGCAAGCTCAAGAAGGCCTTCGGGCAGAACGTGGTGCTGAAGGACATTTCGCTGCAGGTCGAGCGCGGCCAGGTGGTCGCCATCATCGGGCCCTCGGGCTCGGGCAAGTCGACGCTGCTGCGCTGCATCAACCTGCTGTCGGTGCCCCAGGGCGGGCGCATCACCGTGGGCGAGCAGACCATCGAGTTCAACGGCGTGCACACCACGCTGCCCAACGAGCGCGCGCTGGCGCGCTTTCGCGCATCGACGGGCATGGTGTTCCAGCACTTCAACCTGTTCCCGCACATGACGGTGCTGCGCAACGTGATGGAAGGGCCCGTCACCGTGCTGAAGACCCCCAAGGCGCAGGCCGAGGCCGAGGCGCGCGCGCTGCTCGCCAAGGTGGGCCTGCTCGAGCGCGCCGACTACTTTCCCGACAAGCTCTCCGGCGGCCAGAAGCAGCGCGTGGCCATTGCGCGCGCGCTGGCCATGAAGCCGACCGTGATGCTGTTCGACGAAGCCACCTCCGCGCTCGACCCGGAGCTGGTGGGCGAAGTGCTCGGCGTCATCAAGGGCCTGGCCAAGGACGGCATGACCATGATCCTGGTCACGCACGAGATCGGCTTCGCGCGCGAGGTGGCCGACCAGGTCGTCTTCATGCGTGACGGCTTGGTGGCGGAAAGCGGCCCGCCGGAGAGGGTGATCGACAACCCGCAGGAGGCGTCGACTCAGGCTTTCCTGGGCCGCTTCAAGGGCGTGGCGGCGCAGTGACGTGGTGTCCGCGGTCGTGCCTGGCATGAAGAAGCACAGCGCCACGCCCTCCAAGCCGTTCCTTGGCGTCCTGATGCTCGACACCCGCTTTCCACGGCCGCCCGGCGACGTGGGCAACCCCCGGACTTTCGAGCGGCACGGCATCGCGGTGCGCCTGCTCACCATCGAGGGCGCGTCGCCCGAGCGCATCGTGAAGGAGGCCGACCCTTCGCTGCTGCAGCCCTTCGTCGACGGTGCGCTGCGGCTCGTTGAAGAGGGCGCTGCCGTGCTCACCACCAGCTGCGGCTTTCTCGCGGCGTACCAGCAGGTTCTGTCCCGTGCGGTCAACGTGCCCGTGCTCACCTCGAGCCTGCTGCAATGCCGCGAGTTCGCGCGGCCCGGCATCCTGACCTTCGACGCGGCGTCGATGCACCAGCCCATCCTCGACGCCGCCGACGTGCCGACCGGCACGCCGGTGCAGGGCGTGCAGCCGGGCTGCGAGTTCCATCGGCGCATCTTGAACAACGAGGCACAGCTCGATTTGGCGGAAGCCGAGCGCAACGTGGTCGATGCCGCGCGCCGGCTGGTGGCGCTTCACCCGGCGGTGGAAGACATCGTGCTGGAGTGCACCAACATGCCGCCTTACCGGGAGGCTGTCGCGCGCGCCACCGGCCGGCGCGTGCACGACATCGAGACGCTGCTCGTCGCCCGCTGGCGCGCTGCAGCAGCCGCTGTTGCTGGTTAGGGCTTGCGCGTCGCGCGCCGGCGCAGCAGCGCGGCCGAGCCCAGCGCCACCGCCATGACCAGCAGCGACACCACGGTGGTCACCGTGCCCAGCGCATAGATCGAAGGCGTGGTCACCGTCGAGGTCAGCCCCTGCAGTTCCAGCGGCAGCGTGTTGACGTCGCCGATGGCTTGCGAGGTGCGCGCAATTTCGTCCCACGACAGCGTGAAGCCGAACATGCCGATGCCCACGATCGACGGGCCGATCAGCGGCAGCACCACGAAGCGGAAGGTCTGCCAGGGCGTGGCGCCCAGGTCGCGCGCGGCTTCTTCGTAGGCCGGGTTGAAGCGGTTGAACACCGCGAACATGATGAGCAGGCCGAAGGGCAGCGTCCACGTCAGGTGCGCCCCCAGCGCGGAGCTGAACAGGCCCAGCGCGGTGCCGTAGCCTTCGAGCAGAGAGGTCGCGTCCATGGCCGTCAGCAGGCCCTTGATGCCCGTGTCCAGCAGCCGGAACTGCAGCCCGATGCCCAGCGAAATGATGATCGACGGCATGATCAGGCTGGCCACCGTCACGAAGAACAGCGCGTTGCTGCCTTTGAGCTTCTTGCGAAAGGCCAGGCCCGCGAGCACCGACAGCACCACGGTGAAGGCCATCACCACCGCGCCCAGTGCCAGCGAGCGCCTGAATGCCGCGCCGATGTCGACCGTGCCCAGCCCTTCGGCCAGCTTGTAGAACCAGTGCAGCGAAACGCCGCGCAACGGAAAGGTCAGGCCGCCTTCGGGGCCCTGGAAGCTCAGCACGAAGATCGTGATCATCGGGCCGTAGAGAAACAGCACGAAGAGGGCGAAGACCGTGGCGAGGGGCCAGAAGCCGGGGGCGCGCTGCGCGCTGATGGGCGTCTGCATGCTCAGAGCTCCTTGCGAATGTCGACCAGCCGCGTCAGGCCCCAGATGATCATCAGCACCACCGCCAGAAGAATCATCGCGTTGGCCGCGGCCAGGGGAAACTGCAGGTACGAGGTCTGCACCTGGATGATCTTGCCGATGGAGGCGATCTGCTGGCCGCCCATCACACCGATGGTCACGAAGTCGCCCATGACGATGGTGATCACGAAGATCGAGCCGATCAGGATGCCCGTGCGCGACAGCGGCACCACCACGTTCCACAGCGTCTGCCAGCCCGAGGCGCCCGCGTCGCTCGCCGCCTCGAGCAGCGAACGGTCGATGCGCATCATGCTGTTGAAGATGGGCACGATCATGAACATCGTGTACAGGTGCACGAAGGCCAGCACCACCGAGAAGTCGGAGAACAGCAGCCACTCCACCGGCTGGTTCACCAGGCCCGTGCCCATCAACGCCTGGTTGACCAGCCCGTTGCGCCCCAGGAGCGGTACCCACGAAATCATGCGGATCACGTTCGACGTCCAGAACGGCACCGTGCACAGCACGAACAGCACCGTCTGCATGGTCGACGAGCGCACATGGAACGCCAGGAAGTAGGCCACCGAAAACCCGATGAGCAGCGTGATGCCCCACACCAGCAGGCAGAACTTGAAGGTGCTGAGGTAGGTGTTCAGCGTGACGCACAGGTCGCCGTTGTCCGTGAGGCGCGAGCACCCGTCGAACAGGCTCAGGTAGTTGCGCAGCGTGACGGCCGGGATCAGCTCGTACTCGTTGAAGTTCCACAGGCTGACCATCGCGACCAGCGCCAGCGGAATCAGGAAGAACAGCAGGAACACCAGCGCGAACGGCGCCGCCTGCCACCAGGCTTTCACGGTGTGCGTGGGCATGGTGGCGGCGTGGCCGGACGCGGCGGGTGCGCTCATGTCGATGGTGTCCTGCAGGGTCGCGCGCTCAGGCCGCGACGAATTCGTTCCACTTGCGAACCATGTATTCGTTCTCGTCCATCACCGCGTTCCAGCAGGCGATGCCGCCCATGCGCTGCTCGTAGCTGCCACCGTCGCGCACCGAACCGGCCTTGGCGATCACGTCGCCCTGCGGGCTCTTGATGTCCTGCGCGGCGGGCTTGCCTTCCATCCAGTAGGCCCACTCGTAGCCTTCCATCTTGGTCTTGGCGGTGTCCAGCACGGCGCTGTAGTAGCCCTGGCGGTTGAGGTAGGCGCCGGCCCAGCCGTCGAGGAACCAGTTGATGAACTCGTACGCGCCGTCGAGCTTCTTGCCCGACAGCGTGGCCGGCAGCCCGAAGCCCGAGGCCCAGGCGCGATAGCCTTCCTTCAACGGCTGGAAGGTGCAGTCGATGCCCTTGCCGCGCACGGCCGTCACGGCCGGCGACCACATCGACTGGATCACCACTTCGCCCGAGGCCATGAGGTTGACCGACTCGTTGAAGTCCTTCCACAGCGCGCGGAACTGGCCGGCCTTCTTGGCTTCGATGAGCGCCTTGATCGTCAAGTCGATCTCGGCCTTGGTCATGTTGCCCTTGTCGGCGTACTTGTGGATGCCCTTGGCCTCCACCACCATCGCGGCGTCCATGATGCCGATCGACGGAATGTTCAGGATCGCGGCCTTGCCCTTGAACTCGGGGTTCAGCAGCTCGGCCCACGAGGTAATGGGGCGCTTGATGAGGTCGGGGCGAATGCCCAGCGTGTCGGCGTTGTAGGTGGTCGGAATGAGCGACATGAACTGCGTGGCCGACTTGGCGAAGACCTTGCTCTTCTCGCCCTCGAGGTAGATCACCTTCACCGGCGCGGTGCCCTGGTCGCCCACCTTCTTGCCGGCGACTTCGCCCTTGGTGAACAGCGAGGTGATCTTGTCGGCGTTCTTCACGCGCTTGGTGTCGATGCCCTTCAGGTTGCCGGTGGGCACGATCTTCTTCAGCGAGAAGAACTCGGTGTCGATCAGGTCGAAGCTGTTGGGCGCGGTCACGGCGCGCTTGGTCACGTCGTCGGTGGTGACGGCCACGTACTGGATCTCGATGCCGGTGTCGGCCTTGAACTTCTCGGCGATGGCCTTGTCCTGGTTCACCGCGGTGCCCAGGTAGCGCAGCACGATCTTTTCCTGCGCATGCACGAAGGGCGCGATGCCCGTGGCCAGGATGCCGGCGGTGCCTTGCAGCAGCGTGCGGCGCTTGACGCCGGTGGACGAGTCGATGGGTTCGGTCATTGCAAAGTCTCCGTGGAAAAAGTCGCTGGAAAGCGGGAGGGGAAGGGGCACAAAAACGGAAGGCGCCGCGCGCTCAAAGCGTCATGGCGATCGCGGCGGTGTCGTCGCGCAGCGCGCCGGCGGGGGTGGTGGCGGTGGCGGCCGAGCGCTGGCCCGGCGGCTTCACGCCGGGGCCCAGGGTGCGGGCGTCGGCCTCGGCCCACGACAGGCGCACGCTGTCACCCGGGCTGTAGGGGCTGGCAAGAAAGGCGGCCTCGCCGAGCAGCACCGACACGCTCTGGCGCCCCGGCGCGGCGGCGTCCAGCGCCAGGCCCAGCAGCACGTAGGTGCCCTGGTACTCGACGTCGGTCACCTTGGCGGCCAGGCCATGCGTGGCGGCGCCGTCCACCGCGGCGATGCGCATGTGGTCGTTGCGCACGGCGATGGGGCCGGCGGGCGTGTCGAACACGTTGTGCCCGCCCATGAAGCGCGCGACGAACTCGCTGGCCGGGTGGTTGTAGATGGCGTGCGGCGCGCCGACCTGCTCGATCACGCCGTGGTTCATGACCACCATGGTGTCGGCCAGCGCCATGGCTTCTTCCTGCGAGTGCGTGACGTGCACGAAGGTCAGGCCCAGTTCCTTCTGCCAGCGCCGCAGCTCGGCGCGCATCTGGATGCGCAGGAACGGGTCGAGCGCCGACAGCGGCTCGTCGAGCAGCAGCACGCGCGGCTCGGTGATGAGCGCCCGCGCCAGCGCCACGCGCTGCTGCTGGCCGCCGGAAAGTTCGCCGGGCTTGCGCTCGGCCAGGTGGCCCATGGCCACGCGGTCGAGCAGGTCGTGCGCGCGCTTCTGGCGCTCGGCCTTGCCCACGCCCTTCATCTTCAGGCTGAAGGCCACGTTGTCGGTGGCCGAGAGGTGCGGGAACAGCGCGAAGCTCTGGAACATCATGGCCGTGCCGCGCGCGGCGGCGGGCAGGTTGGTGATGTTGCGGTTGTCCAGCAGGATGTCGCCGCTGGTGACCGATTCGTGCCCCGCGACCATGCGCAGCGTGGTGCTCTTGCCGCAGCCCGAGGGGCCCAGCAGGCAGCAGTAGCTGCCGCTGGCGATGCGCAGGTCGATCTGGTCGACGGCGGCCGGCGTGCCGGGTGCGTAGCGCTTGGTGAGCGCGACGATCTCGACGGCGGCGGGAACTGGCGTGGCGACGGCATTCATTGCCGAAAGCTCAGCAGGATCCATGCCACGCCGCACCAAAGCGGGGTGCGGACCGGGGGGAGGGCGGGGGGCCGAAAGGCGTACAGACCGGCGCGTGCCGGTCGCGGTAAGACGGGCTGCGCGTTGGCCCGGCCTTGGGGCGCTACCGCCGCGCGATCAGGTGCCGAACTTGTCCGCGTCCACCGGCAGCTGCGCCGCGGCCAGTCCGCGCAGCACGTCGCCCACCACGATCACCGCCGGGCTGGCGAGGCCGGCCTCGGCGATGCCGCTGTGCAGCTTGTCGAGCGTGGTCGCGATGTGCCGCTGCTGCGGCAGGCTCGCATGCTGGATGACGGCCACCGGCGTGTCGCCCGGCAGGCCGTGCAGCAGCTCGCGCTCGATGTGCCCGGCGCCCGCCACGCCCATGTAGATCACCAGCGTGAGGCGGGCGTTGCAGGCCATGGCGGCCAGCGCGCGCCAGTCGGTCGGGTCTTCGGCCGCGCCGGCGCCGGTCTTGGCATGGCCGGTGACGAACACCACGCCCTGCGCATGGTCGCGGTGCGTGAGCGGCACGCCCAGCGAGGTGACGGCCGCCAGCCCGGCGGTGATGCCGTTGACCACCGCGCACTCGATGCCGGCCTCGCGCAGGTGCGCCACCTCTTCGCCGCCGCGCCCGAAGATGAACGGGTCGCCGCCCTTCAGCCGCACCACGGTCTCGCCTTCGCGCACCGCGGTGATCATCAGCCGCTCGATGAAGGCCTGCGGCGTGCTCTTGCAGCCGCCGCGCTTGCCCACGTGCACGATGCGCGCGCCGGGCCGGGCGTACGCCAGGATCTCGTCGTTCACCAGGTCGTCCACCAGCAGCACCGTGGCGGCCTGGATGGCCTTCACGGCCTTGACCGTCAGCAGCTCCGGGTCGCCCGGGCCGGCGCCGACCAGGGTGCAGCGGCCGGTGACGAGGGTGGCGGTGGGGTTGTGGTGGTGATGGTCGTCGTGGTTCATGCGTGGGATGCCAGTTGCGTGATGTGCCTGACCTGCGTCGCGATGGCCTCGGGCACCGGAAGCTCGCCGGCCAGCACGCGGCGTGTGTAGTCGGCCGTGGTGGCCACGTCGATTTCTTTCGGGAGCCCCGGCACCTCGCTGGTGGTGCCGGGCTGCTGGGCCTGCAGCTCGGTGCGCGCGCCGCGCACGAAGCCGTCGATCTGCGCGGTGCGGCGCGGGTCGGACACCACTTCGCCTTCGAGGCCGCGCGAGAGCAGGGCGGTTTGCCCCGTCAGCTCGAAGGTCTCGCCCATGGTACGGGCGTATTCGGGGTGCGTGTAGCTCGCGACCACCACGCAGGCGCCGGCGCCGGGCTGCATGAGCTTGACCACGCTGTGGCCCGGGTTGCGCAGGCCGACCACGCGGCGCACGTCGAGCAGGCGCTTCAGGGCCGGGTTCAGCAGCTCGGTGGGCGCGAAGGCCGCTTCGCCGTTGGCGATGGGGCGGATGGCGGTGAGCGGCGGCAGGTTCATCGCGGCCAGCACGTTCGACGCCAGCACGCGTGAGGTTTCGCTGGCGCTGCCGTGCACCAGCACCGGCAGGCCTTCGCGGGCCAGCAGCAGCGCCAGCAGCGGCGTGAGCACCGGCAGCTTGCGCGCGCCGTTGTAGCTGGGCAGCACCACCAGCGGGCGGTCGCCGGCCGGAATGCGGTTCAGCCGCGCGTGGGTGGCGTCCAGAAAGCCCGCCATCTCCTCGGGCGTCTCGCCCTTGATGCGCATGGCCAGGCAGAAGCCGCCGATTTCGAGGTCGGTGACGGTGCCGTCCAGCACCTGGGCGAACAGGTCGGTGGCCTGTTCGCGCGTGAGCGGCTTGGCGCCTCGCGCGCCGCGGCCGATTTCCTTGATGTATTGGCTGATTCCCATGGGTGGGGGGATTGTCCTGCAAGGCTTATGCCGGAATGTCATTCGGCTTATGCATGGGGTCGGCTTCTGGTTTTGTCCCCTCTCCCCTCGGGGAGAGGGCTAGGGTGAGGGCGGCGGCTTTCCAACGTCGCGCGGGCGTCATTGCCGCTCACCCTCACCCCAGCCCTCTCCCCAAGGGGAGAGGGAGCAATGCAGGAGCCTCACAGCGCCACCTCCGCCTGCGCTTCAACCGCTACCGCCCGCACCATCCGCTTCAGCTCCGGAATGCACGACCCGCAATTCGTCCCGCACTTCAGCGCCCCTTGCAGCTTGCCCAGCCGCTCTTCCGCCGTGCCGCCGCAGCGCGCCAGTTCCGCCTGTATCGCCACGTCCGCCACGTTGAAGCAGGTGCACACCGTCTTGCCGCGCGACCGCACCGCCACCGGCGCCCGTGCGCCCGGCGACAGCAGCAGCCGGCCGTAGCTCTGCGCCGGCAGCTCCTCGCGCAGCAGCGTGGCGATCCAGGCTTCGGCGCTGGTGTCGCCGCCCAGCAGGAAGGCCTCCAGGCCCACGCTGCCGTCGGCGCGGCGCACCAGCCGGGCGGCGCGGCGCTGGCCGCGGCGGCGGTCGGCGTAGCGCAGGGTGTCGGCGGCCTGCAGGCCGAGCAGGGCTTCGATCTTCTCGAGCAGCGCGGCGTCGGGCGCCTCGTGGGCGGCGGCGCGAAACAGCAGGCCGCTGCGTTCATCGCCCTGGGTGTTCCCCGCGAAGGGCACGCAGGTGGCGAACGGAAACATCGCCATCAGCGGCCGCAGCGCACGCTGCGCGGTCAGCGCCGCGTCTGCGGGCAGCCAGGCCATGGCCAGCAGCGACCATGGCAGCTCGGCCTTCAATATCTTCACCGGCGTGTGCTTCAGCTCGGGCTGCTTCGACGTAGGGCAATACGCCGGCGTGGTCAGCGCGTTGATGCCTGCCAGCCGCTCGCCGGTCGACGAACAACCGCTCAGGTACTCCTCGCCCCAGTGCATCGCCACGAAGGCCTGGCTCAGGCCCACCTCCGCGCTGGCGCGTGCCGGCAGCAGGATGGAGCCGCGCTTCGACGTGACATGCACCAGGTCGCCTTCCTGGAGCTGCCGGCGCGCCATGTCCTGCGCGTGCATCTGCACCACGGGCTCCGACACATGCCCGAACAGCCGCCCGGCCGTGCCGGTGCGGCTCATGCCGTGCCATTGGTCGCGCAGCCGGCCGGTGTTCAGCGAGAAGGGGTAGCGCGGCTCGCGGGCCTCGGCCACGGCCTGGTAGACGGTGTCGGCGAAGCGCGCGCGGCCGTCGGGCGTGGGGAACACGCCGTCTTCGTACAGGCGCGCGCGGCCGGTGCTTTCGCCTTGCCTCAGCGGCCATTGCTGGGGGCCGGCGGTTTCCAGCATGGCGTAGCTCATGCCGGTGATGTCCAGGTCGCGCCCGCGCGTCGATTCGCGGTGCTCGTTCCACACCGACTCGGCCGTGTCGTAGGGGAACAGCGTGGTTTCCAGGCCACCTTCATCGCCTTGGTCGATGTTGCGGCCCAGCTGCCGCTCGAGCCGGCGCGCGAAAGCCACCGCAATCGACCAGTCGTTGCGCGCGTCGCCCGGCGCCGGCACCGCGGGGCGCACGCGCGAGATGCGGCGCTCGCTGTTGGTCACGGTGCCTTCCTTTTCGCCCCAGGTGGTGGCGGGCAGGAGCAGGTCGGCGTAGGCGCAGGTGGCGGTGGTGGCGAAGGCCTCCTGCACCACCACGAACTCGGCGAGTTCCAGCGCGCGGCGCACGGTGGCCTGGTCGGGCATCGACTGGGCGGGGTTGGTGCAGGCGATGTACAGCGCGCGGATCTCGCCGTCGGCCGCCGCCTGGAACATCTCGATGGCGGTCTTGCCCGGCTTGCCGGGCACGGAGCGCTCCTGCCGGTCCAGGCCCCACAGCGCGGCCACCTCGGCGCGGTGCGCGGGGTTGGCCAGGTCGCGGTGCGCGCTCAGCAGGTTGGCCAGGCCGCCTACCTCGCGCCCGCCCATGGCGTTGGGCTGGCCGGTGAGCGAGAAGGGCCCGGCGCCGGCGCGGCCGATGTGCCCCGTCGCCAGGTGCAGGTTGATGAGCGCCGCGTTCTTCGCCGTGCCGCTGGACGACTGGTTCAAGCCCTGGCAATACAGGCTCAGCGTGGCCGCGGAGGTCGCGAACAGGCGCGCCGCCTCGAACAGGTCCGCCTTCGAGATGCCGCACACCTGCGCCACCGTGTCGGGCGTGCAGCCGCGCACCGTGGCCTCCAGCGCGCCGAAGCCGCTGGTGTGGGCGGCGATGTAGGCCGCGTCGGTCCAGCCTTCGCGCAGCATCAGGTGCAGCATGCCGTTGAACAGCATCACGTCGGTGCCGGGCTGCAGCGGCAGGAAGAGGTCGGCGATTTCCACCGTGTCGGTGCGGCGCGGGTCGGCCACCACGATCTTCAGCGCCGGGTTGGCGGCCTTCGCGTCCTCGATGCGGCGAAAAAGAATGGGGTGCGCCCACGCCGTGTTGCTGCCCGTGATGAACAGGCACTGCGCGTGCTTCAGGTCGTCGTAGCAGGCCGGCGGCGCGTCGGCACCCAGCGTCTGCTTGTAGCCGGCCACCGCGCTGCTCATGCACAGGCGCGAGTTGGTGTCGATGTTGTTGGTGCCCACCAGGCCCTTGGCGAGCTTGTTGAAGACGTAGTAGTCCTCGGTCAGCAGCTGGCCCGACACGTAGAAGCCGACCGCGTCCGGCCCGTGGTCGCGGATCACCTGGGCGAACTTGCCGGCGGCGTTGTCCAGGGCGGTGTCCCACGGCACGGCGGTCGGTGCGTCGCCGCGCGCCAGGCGCTGCAGCGGCTGCAGCAGCCGCGTCTGCCGCGTGACCGTGGCGCTGGCCGTGAGGTGCAGCGTCGAGCCCTTGGTGCACAGGCGGCCGAAGTTGGCGGGGTGGTCGGGGTCGCCGCGCACACCGGTGATCTGGTCGCCGCGCGATTCGATGACGACGCCGCAGCCGACGCCGCAGTAGGGGCAGGTGGACTTCGTTTCCCGCATCGCTCCCTCCCCTCCCGGGGGAGGGTTGGGGTGGGGGCTCGCGGCCTCGCTGATGGACACGCGGTGGGTCATGTTCACGCCGCTGGCCCTCACCCTAGCGCTCTCCCGCTAGCGGGAGAGGGAGAGGGGACAAGACATTGGAAGCGGCGTCACCGATGCTCGATTCGCCGAACATCAGCCGGTCGCGAATGCCCTGCACGTCGCGCCCTTCGCGCAGCAGCTCGAAGTACCAGCCGCCGTCGACCGTGTCGCCGTACAGGCAGGCGCCCACCAGCTTGTCGTCCTTGATCACCAGCTTCTTGTACACGCCGCCGAAGGGGTCGCTCATGACGATTTCTTCCGTGCCTTCGCCGCCCCGGAAGTCGCCCGCACTGAACAGGTCGATGCCCGTCACCTTCAGCTTGGTGGAAGTGAGCGAGCCCAGGTAGCGGCCGATGCCGGACATCGCCAGGTGGTTGGCCGCCACCTTGGCCTGCTCGAACAGCGGCGCCACCAGCCCGTAGGCGATGCCGCGGTGCGCCGCGCATTCGCCCACCGAGTAGATGCGCGCGTCGGTCACGGTCTGCATGGTGTCGCTCACCACGATGCCGCGATCGACATGCAGCCGCATGCTTTGCGCGAGCGCGGTGTTGGGGCGGATGCCCACGGCCATCACGACGAGGTCGGTCGGCACTTCGAGGCCGTGCTTGAAGCGGATGGACTTCACGCGGCCGGCCTTGCCTTCATGCGCGTCGCCCACGAGCTCCTGCGTGTGCGCGCCCAGCAGGAACTTCATGCCGCGTTCTTCCAGCGACTTCTGCAGCAGCTTGCCCGCCACCTCGTCGAGCTGGCGGTCCATGAGCCAGGGGTTCACATGCACCACCGTGACCTGCATGCCGCGCTTCATGAGCCCGTTGGCGGCTTCCAGCCCGAGCAGTCCGCCGCCGATGACCACGGCATGCCGGTGCGTCTTCGCGGTCTCGATCATCAGGCGGGTGTCGGCGATGTCGCGGTAGGCGATGACGCCCTCGAGCTTGGCGCCCGGCACCGGCAGCATGAAGGGGTTGGAGCCGGTGCACAGCAGCAGGCGGTCGTAGGCGGCCTCGGTGACGGCGCCTTGCGCGTCCACCGCGCGCACGATGCGCTTCATGCGGTCGACGCGGGTCACCGTCTTGCCGGCATGCAGCGTGATGCCGTTCTGCGCGTACCAGGCCCAGGGGTTGAGGATGATCTCGTCCACCGTCTGCTCGCCCGCCAGCACCGGCGACAGCAGGATGCGGTTGTAGTTGGGATGCGGCTCGGCGCCGAACACCGTGATGTCGTACAGATCGGGCTCGACCTTCAGCAGCTCCTCCAGCGTGCGCACGCCGGCCATGCCGTTGCCGACCATCACGAGCTTCTGCTTCTTCACGCGCATGTCCATGGTGCCGGGTTCCTGCCGCGCCGTGGCTCAGGCCGCGGTCTTTTCCACGTGCGCCTGGCGCGTGTAGAGGAAGTCGATGACGGCCTTGCGCGCGTGCACGTAGGCCGGGTCTTCGGCCAGTTCCACGCGGTTGCGCGGCCGCGCGATGCCCACGCTCAGCACCTCGCCGATGGTCGCGGCCGGGCCGTTGGTGAGCATGACGATGCGGTCGCTCAGCAGCACGGCCTCGTCGACGTCGTGCGTCACCATGACCACGGTGCTGCGGGTCTTCTGCACGATGGCCAGCAGCTCGTCCTGCAGCTTGGCGCGGGTGAGGGCGTCGAGCGCGCCGAAGGGCTCGTCCATCAGCAGCACCTTGGGCTCCATCGACAGCGCGCGCGCAATGCCCACGCGCTGCTTCATGCCGCCGGAGATCTCGCCGGGGCGCTTCTGCGCGGCAGGGGTGAGGCCGACCAGCGCCAGGGCCGCGTCGGTGCGCTCGCGCAGTTGCGCCTTGCCTTCGGTGGCCGCGAACACGCGCTCGACCGCGAGGTACACGTTCTCGAAGCAGGTGAGCCAGGGCAGCAGCGAGTGGTTCTGGAACACCACCGCGCGCTCGGGCCCCGGGCCCTTGATTTCCTTGTTGGCGCACAGCAGCGAACCCTGCGTGGGCGTGGTGAGGCCGGCCACCAGGTTCAGCAGCGTCGACTTGCCGCAGCCCGAGTGCCCGATGAGCGTGATGAATTCGCCCTTGGCCACGTTCAGGTTCACGTCGCGCAGCGCCACGAAGCGGCCCTTGGGCGTCTTGAACGCCTGCTCCACGCCATGGACCTCGATGTACTTGCTGTCGTCGATCATGATTTCACCTCTTCGAACGTGAACGCGGTGGCGAGCTTGACGAGCGCGAACTCCAGCACCAGGCCGACGATGCCGATCACGAAGATCGCGATGATGATGTTGGCGACGTTCAGGTTGTTCCACTCGTCCCACACCCAGAAGCCGATGCCGACGCCGCCGGTGAGCATCTCGGCCGCCACGATCACCAGCCACGCGGTGCCCACGGCCAGCCGCACGCCGGTGAGCATGTAGGGCAGCACGGCGGGAAACAGGATCTTGGTGAGGATCTTCCATTCGCTCAGGTTCAGCACCTTGGCCACGTTCATGTAGTCGCTGGGCACGCGCTGCACGCCCACGGCGGTGTTGATGACCATCGGCCAGATCGAGCAGATGAAGATGGTCCAGATGGCCGCCGGGTTGGCGCCCTTGAACACCAGCAGCCCGATGGGCAGCCACGCCAGCGGCGACACCGGGCGCAGCAGGCTGATGAGCGGGTTGAACATGCGCGCCAGGAACTCGAAGCGCCCGATGGCGAAGCCGGCCGGAATGCCCACCAGCGCCGCCAGCCCGAAGCCCAGCGCCACGCGTTGCAGCGACGACAGCACGTTCCAGCCCACGCCCTGGTCGTTCGGGCCCTTGCTGTAGAACGGGTCGCTGAACACGGTCACGGCCTGGTGCCACACGGCCAGCGGCGTGGGAAAGCCGGTGGTGCTGTTCACGGCAATGAGCTCCCACACGAGCAGCAGCAGGCCGAAGCCGGCGAGCGGCGGGAGCACGCGCATCCAGAAGGCGCGCAGGTCGATGGGCGTGCGCGGCCTGGGCTCACGCTCCGCTTTGGCGGCAGGGTTCGGGAGCGGCTGAGGAGCGGCTTCCGCACGGGCGAGAGGAAGAGTGGGCGAGGGCGGTGCCGAAAGGGACGCATCCAGGGGCGAATGAAAAACAGCGCTGACCATGGTGTTCTCCTCAGGCATGCAACTTGAAAGACTCGGCGTACTTCTTCGGGTCCTTGCCGTCCCACACCGTGCCGTCGAACAGCTTGCTGGTGCGCATCGCGTCCTTGGGCACGGGCGTCTGCGTGGCGGCGGCGGCCTGCTTGTAGATGTCGATGCGGTTGATCTCGCCGGCCACCTTCAGGTAGTCGGGGTGTTCCTTCAGCAGGCCCCAGCGCTTTTGTTGCGTGAGGAACCACATGCCGTCCGACAGGTAGGGGAAGTTCACGGCGCCGTCGCCGTAGAACTTCATGTGGTTGGGGTCGTCCCAGCTCTTGCCCAGGCCGTTGGTGTAGCGGCCCAGGATGCGCTGGTTGATGGCGTCCACGCTGGTGTTGACGTAGCTCTTGTCGGCGATGGTCTCGGCCATCTTGTTCTTGTTCTGCAGGCCGGCGTCGATCCACTTGCTGGCCTCGAGCACGGCGGCGGTCACGGCGCGCGCGGTGTTGGGGTACTTCTTGACGAAGTCGCCGGTGGTGCCGAGTACCTTCTCGGGGTGGTCCTTCCAGATGTCCTGCGTGGTGATGGCCGTGATGCCGATGCCGTCCATGATGGCGCGCTGGCCCCAGGGCTCGCCCACGCAGTAGCCGTCCATGTTGCCGATGCGCATGTTGGCCACCATCTGCGGGGGCGGCACGGTGATGTTCTTCACGTCCTTGAACGGATCGATGCCGGCCGACGCGAGCCAGTAGTACAGCCACATGGCGTGGGTGCCGGTGGGAAAGGTCTGCGCGAAGGTGTATTCGCGCTTGTCGCTGGCGATGAGCCTGGCAAGCGAGGCGGCATCGACCGCGCCCTTGTCGGCCAGCTTCTTCGACAGCGTGATGGCCTGGCCGTTGTTGTTCAGGGTCATGAGCACGGCCATGTCCTTCTTCGGGCCGCCGGCGCCCACATGCACGCCGTAGACCAGGCCGTACAGCACATGGGCGAAGTCGAGTTCGCCGTTCACCAGCTTGTCGCGCACGCCGGCCCAGCTGGCCTCCTTGCTGGGAACGATCTTCACGCCGTACTTCTTGTCGATGCCCAACACCGAGGCCATGACCACGCTGGCGCAGTCGGTCAGCGGAATGAAGCCGATCTTCACTTCCTCCTTCTCGGGCTTGTCCGAGCCCGCGGCCCAGACGGCCGCGCGCAGGGCGGGGTCGATGCCCACGGCGCCGATGGCGGCGGCTTGCAATACGCGGCGTCGGCTGAGGCGGGTGGTGAGCAGATCGGTCATGGGGCGGGCTCCGGTTGAAGACGAACAGACTGGAAAGACAAAAACAAAAAAGGCGTCCGCACCGCGCAGGGGCTGCTCGAAAACGAGCCCTTGCGGGATGGGGACGCCTTTGTCCGGTTCGGCGGGAAGCACCCGCCGTTGGGTGCCGCCTGCCTCAAGACCCAGTGGGGGCCTGTGGGCTGGGTGCTTGCAAACGGCGTGCCAGCTGGCACGTTCACGGCGCGCTGCCAATGGCGCGGTCGTGTGGGAAGGGTTCGGCAGGCTTGGTGCGGGTGGACGGACGGTGTCCGGCGGACACGTCATGGACACGATGTGGGCACAGTTGTTGTGCACCGCACCAAGTTGAACGCTTTCAGCGCGGCGGCGTGCGCTCGACCACGGGCAGGTAGTCGGCCATGGCCAGCATCGACTCGGCCACGTCGACCAGGCGCCGCTTCTGGTTCATGGCGGTCTGGCGCAGCATCTTGTGCGCCTCTTCTTCGCTGAGGCGGCGGTGCGCCATCAGCAGGCCCTTGGCACGCTCGACGATCTTGCGTTCGTTGAGCGATGCGCGCACGGTTTCCAGCTCGTCGCTCATGGCCTGCAGCCGGTGCGACTGCTCCTGCACCATGTCGAGCACCGAGCGCTCCAGGTGCCGCCCGAACTGGGCGGGCGCGGCGGCTTGCGCGTCGGCGTCGTCGAAGAACAGCGCCGCGGCCTGCGGGGCCAGCGTGTCGAGCAACTGCTGGTAGTCCTGCAACTCGGCGCGCGACTGCGCGGTCTTGCGCTCGCACAGCGCGCGCAGGTCGGCGGCCAGGCGGTCTTCCACGGTCTTCATGGCGTCGATGCGGCGGGTGCAGCAGTCGAACCAGGCCTGGCTCAGGGGCGCGTCGGCCGGTGCCGAGGTGGTGCCGCGCCGGCGCATGCGCTCCAGCTCGGCCAGCATGGCGTCGGGCTGGCTGTCGCGCCACAGCGCGAGCACGGCGTCGCCCGAGAAGTCGGTGAACACCTGGAAGCAGCGCTCCTGCGACTCGATGAGGTGCAGCCACTGCAGGCGCTGCGCCTCGTCGCTGCGGCCCAGCGCGAGCGCCGCGGCGCCGAAGGCACGCTCCTGCCCGGCGAATTCCTTGCCCTGCATGAAATTGAACATGGCGACCAGCAGCCGCGAGATCTCGGGGTCGGCCGCGCCGTCGGCCGCCTCGAACACCACCGACAGCAGCCCGGCGATGAGCTTGGCGAAGGCGGCGACGGCCTGCGCCGGCTTGAGCTCGAGCGCGTCGATGCGCTTGCGCAGGGTGGGCAGCGCGTCCAGCCCCGGCAGCACCCAGGCGATGCGGCTGAACAGCCGCGCGCCGTTGCCCGCGCCCACGCCGCGGTGCTTGTCGGTTTCGAGCTGGTCGAAGCCGGCGCGCACCTCGCGCTCCAGCGCCAGGCATTCGGCGATCTGCGGGGCGCGCTGCTCGGCAAAGCGGCTTCCGCGCGTGGCAAGGAAGATGTTCGACATGCCGCGCTCGCGCTGCAGCGCATGCACGAGGCGGCCGATCAGCCCGACCAGCTCGCTGGTGCGCGCAAGCTGGTCGAGCTCGTCGATTTCGCAACGGCGGGCGGCGATGAGGAAGCTCAGTCCGGATTTCATGGGTGGGGTCGGTGCGCGGGGTACGTAGCGGCACTGCAACATCCGTGCCCCTGCCGGCGCAGCGGCCTTGCGGCCCCGCAGGCTTGCCCCTTCGGGGGACGGGCGCGGCGGGCGCCACCTACACTCGGCGGCATGCTCTTGTTGGGAATCGAATCATCCTGCGATGAAACCGGCGTGGCGCTGGTCGAGTCGCACGGCAACGCGCTGCCGCTGCTGCGCTCGCACGCGCTGCACAGCCAGATCGCCATGCACCAGGCCTACGGCGGCGTGGTGCCCGAACTGGCCAGCCGCGACCACATCCGCCGCGTGCTGCCGCTGACCGAGGCCGTGATGGCCGAGGCCGGCCGCTCGCTCGCCGAGATCGACGTGGTGGCCTACACCCGCGGCCCCGGCCTGGCGGGCGCTCTGCTGGTGGGCGCGGGTGTGGCCTGCGCACTGGGCGTGGCGCTGGGCAAGCCGGTGCTGGGCGTGCATCACCTCGAAGGGCACCTGCTGTCGCCGTTTCTCAGTGCCGATCCGCCGGAATTTCCGTTCGTCGCGCTGCTGGTCTCGGGCGGCCACACGCAGCTGATGCGGGTGGACGGCGTGGGCCGCTACGAACTGCTCGGCGAGACCATCGACGACGCGGCCGGCGAGGCCTTCGACAAGAGCGCCAAGCTCATGGGCCTGCCGTACCCCGGCGGCCCCTGGCTCGCCAAGCTGGCCGAGGGCGGCAATGCCACGGCCTTCAAGCTGCCGCGCCCGCTGCTGCACAGCGGCGACCTCGACTTTTCGTTCGCCGGCCTGAAGACGGCCGTGCTCACGCAGGCCAAGAAGCTGGGCGACACGCTCGAGGCGAACAAGGCCGACCTGGCGGCCTCGACGCAGGCGGCCATCGTGGAGGTGCTGCTGAAGAAGTCGCTCGCCGCGCTCGAGCAGACCGGGCTCAAGCGCCTGGTGGTGGCGGGTGGGGTGGGGGCCAACAAGAACTTGCGCGAGCAGCTGAACGCCGCCTGCGCCAAGCGCAAGGTGCGGGTGCACTACCCGGAGCTGCACCTGTGCACCGACAACGGCGCCATGATCGCCATGGCCGCCGCCATGCGCCTGCAATCGGGCCTGTCGCAGGCCAGCGAGCGCTATGCCTTCGACGTCAAGCCGCGATGGCCCATGGCGATGCTGTCGGCCGAGCCGCCGATACCGGAGACTGCGTAAGCGGCTGACGCGCGCGGGCGCTCGAAGGCAGCGGCAACACGTCGAGCATGTTGCGCCACAGCTGGCGCCATTGAGGCCAGTCGTGGCCGCCTTCGGTGGTGAACACCTGGCCCGAGGGCAGGGCATCGGCCAGCAGCTTGTGGTTGTTGACGAAGCGGTCT
The DNA here is from genome assembly GCF_041355175.1 of Variovorax sp. RCC_210. Lineage (NCBI taxonomy): Bacteria > Pseudomonadati > Pseudomonadota > Betaproteobacteria > Burkholderiales > Comamonadaceae > Variovorax > Variovorax sp. RCC_210. Next base: position 186,248 of record NZ_JBFUPJ010000009.1, read on the forward strand.
TCCAGGCCAAAACCCAGGTACAGCGGCGGCAGGTTCTTGACGGGCTGGTCCTGCAGGTACTGCTGGAAGAAGGGCCACAGCTTGCGGTCGGGCTCCTCGTCGGGCTGCGGGCCGGTGGGGGCCTGCCACATGCGAAGGCCGCCGGCCTTCTTGATTTCCGCGCCGAGCACGCGCCGGCCCAGGTAGGGCGCCAGCGCCACGATGCCGTCGACCGAGCCCGGTCGCGCCAGTTCGTGGATCAAGGCGCCGAAGCCGCCGATGGAAATGCCCACCAGCCAGATCGACTTGTAGCCCTTGGCGCGCTGCGGCTCGATGACGTCGGCGTGCAGGCGCTCGCTGAGCGTCTGCTCGTAGTAATACGAGACGTCGGCGTCGACCAGCAGCGCATCGGCCGCCAGGTGGCGTTCGCGCACGGCGGCAATGAAACCTTCGCGCTCGAATTCGTCGGGCTTGAGGTACGCGCCTGGCAGGAAGATCAGGAGCGTGTCGGACTGTTCGTTGGGATGGGCGGGTTGGAGATGTGTTTGCATGGTGCCGTGAGGGGGCACCCGACCCGCACCGTCATGGAACTCGATGCGTTTACGAGACGCCCACGAAGAAGAAAGTACTAAGAAAACGTCACATGATGTGACGTTATGCGGCCCTATTGTGAATAGGGAGCATGTTCAAAGTCAAAAGGAACGTTTACTGACACTTTCTTCTTGTGGGCTTAGGTCGAACTAGTTGATTTGCAACTGTGCGGCCTGGCTCACCGGAACGCGCTTGCCGAGCTTCAGCGTGAGCACGCCGTTCTCGAGCTTGGCGTCGCTCGCGGTCACGTCGATGTCCAGCGGCAGCTCGTAGGCGGCCTTGAACTGACGCTTGGCTTCGGCCTTGCTGTCGATGCGCACCAAGGCGCCTTCGATGTTGATGACGAGGTCTTCACGCGCAAGGCCGGGCACGTCGAGCGAGAGGGTCCAGCTGGTGTCGTCCTGCTCCACGAGCGGCGAACGGCGGGCACCCGCGAAGGCCTCGCTGGCGAAGCGTTCGAAGGCCTGGTCGTAGGCGCGGGGAGCGAAGCGGGCGGTGCGAAGGGTGGGGGCAAAAAACATGATGAAGAACTCCTGAATCAACACAATGGGGACAAGGAATGTGTGTCCCTTACACTGCGCGGCCGTTCAATCGTGAGTGCCGCTTGACACCTCATCTAGGCGCATCGGCAGGCGTTTCAAGACAATGAATCCCCCCTTTATTTGGCGTCGCGAGGCCTTGAAATTCGCGGCGCTGGCGCTATGCGCGAAGCCCTTTGCCGCGCTTGCGCAGGCCGCTTCCGCCACCCCACTCGTACCGTCCACACCTTCCGCACCCATCCGCCTGGCCCTCATCGAAAGCATGAGCGGCCCCTTCGCCAACACCGGCGAGGCAGTGTTCCGCAACCTGCTGTGGGCGGTGGAGCGCGTGAATGCGCGCGGCGGCATCAAGCTGCCCGGCGTGCCGGGCGGTGCGCGGGCGTTGCAGCTCGACCGGTACGACAGCAAGGGCCAGAACGAAGAGGCGCTCTCCGCCTTGCGCGCGGCCATGGACGACGGCGCGCGCATCGTGCTGCAGGGCAACTCGTCGGCCACCGCGTCGGCGCTGGTCGATGCCATCGACAAGAACAACGAGCGCGACCCATCGCGGCGCGTGATCTTCCTCAACTACGCCGCGGTCGATCCGGTGCTGACGAACGAGCGCTGCAGCTTCTGGCACTTTCGCTTCGACGCGCATGCCGACATGCGCGTGGCCGCGCTGATGTCGGCGGTGAAGGACGACGCGTCGCTCAAGCGCGTGTACCTCATCGGGCAGGACTACAGCTTCGGCCAGGCCGTGCTGCGCGAGGCGCGCCGGCAGCTCGGCGTGCAGCGGCCCGACGTGGACATCGTGGGCGACGAGCTGCACCCGATGGGCAAGGTGAAAGACTTCGCGCCCTACGCCACGAAGCTCATCGCGAGCGGCGCGCAGGCCGTGGTCACGGGCAACTGGGGCAACGACCTCACGCTGCTGGTGAAGGCGGCGCGCGAGGCGGGTTTCAACGGCACCTTCTATACCTTCTACGGCAACGCGCTGGGTGCGCCCGCGGCCATCGGCGACGCGGGCATCGGCCGCGTGGTGGCGGTGGCCGACTGGCTGCCCAATGTGCAGACCTCGCAGTCGGAGGCGTTCTATCGCGCCTTTCGCATGCGCTTTCCCAAGCCGGCCGACGACTATGTGCACATGCGGCTGCAGCTGCTGGTCGAGGCGCTCGCGCAGGCCATCGAGCGTGCCGGGAGCGTCGATGCGGTGCCGGTCGCTCGTGCCCTCGAGCAGGCCGACGTGAGCCTGTACGGCCAGCGCGGACGCATGCGCGCCGCCGACCACCAGTTCCAGCAGCAGCTCGTGGTCGGCGTGATGGACCGGCAGGGCCGCCCGGGCGTGCAGTTCGACGTCGAGGGTTCGGGCTACGGCTTTCGCGTGGTGAAGACCATTGCCGCCGAGCGCGCCGAACTGCCGACCTCGTGCAAGATGAAAAGACCTTGATCGATCGATGAACCACAGGACCCCGAACCATGCGTGAAGCCATCCACAACCTCGAAGCCTCGAAGATCCGCGAAGTCGCCAACGCCGGCATGGGCCGCGACGACGTGCTGGCCTTCTGGTTCGGCGAAAGCGACGAAGTCACGCCCGAGGTGATCCGCCAGGCGGCCATCGAGTCGCTGCAGCGCGGCGAGACTTTCTACTCGCACAACCTCGGGCTGCCCGAGCTGCGCGAGGCCATCGCGCGCTACACCAGCGCGCTGCATCCGGCGGTGGATGCGTCGCGCATCGCCGTCACATCCGGCGGCGTGAGCGCGCTGATGCTCGCGGTGCAGGCGCTGGTCGACGCGGGCGACGAGGTGGTCGCGGTGACGCCGGTGTGGCCCAACCTGACGGCGCAGCCCGCGATCATGGGCGCGCAGGTGCGCACGCTGCCGCTGGTGCCGGTGGATGGGCAATGGACGCTCGACCTGCCGGCGCTGCGCGCGGCCGTCACGTCGAACACGAAGCTGCTCATCGTCAACGCGCCCAACAACCCCACGGGCTGGACCATGACGCGCGACGAGCAGCAGGCCGTGCTCGACCACTGCCGCCACACCGGCACCTGGATCCTGGCCGACGAGGTCTACGAGCGCCTGTACTACGAGCCCACGCCCAACGGCTGCGCGCCCAGCTTCCTGGACATCTCGAAGGCCGACGACCGGCTCGTGGTGACGCACAGTTTCTCGAAGAGCTTCCTGATGACGGGGTGGCGCCTGGGCTGGCTGGTGCTGCCGCCCGCGATGGTGGAGGGCATCGGCAAGCTGATCGAGTTCAACACCTCGTGCGCCAGCGTGTTCACGCAGCGCGCGGCCATTGCCGCCATCGAACACACGGGCGAGATCACGCCGCGCGTGGTGGCGCACCTGAAGCAGTGCCGCGACACGCTGGTGCCGCTGCTGGCGGCCTTGCCGGGCGTGCAGGTGGCGCCGGCCAAGGGCGGCATGTATGCGTTCTTTCGGCTCGAGGGTTTCGGCGATTCGCTGGAGGTGGCGAAGCGGCTGGTTGCCGAGGCCGGCCTGGGGCTCGCGCCGGGCAACGCCTTCGCGCCCGAGGCGCAGGGCTGGCTGCGCTGGTGTTTCGCGTCGAAGGATCCGCAGCGGCTGGTGCGGGGCGTGGAGCGGCTGCGCGCCTGGCTGGCGGAGCAGCCGCGGGCGAGCTGATCACGAGGCTTGACGTGCGCATTGAGTGCGCACGAAAGAGGCGAAAAGGGGAGGCGAAAGCCCGCTGAAAGTCCCCGGGCTATAATCCCGAGGCTTTGCATGCCGCAAGGCGCACGGTGAGGGCAGTTCCAGCGCTCACCGCAAGTCAAACATCCCGGAACAAGGAAATCAAACATGATCGCAGCCTCCATCAAGGCCGAAGTCGTCAAAGACAACGCCCGCGCCGCCAACGACACTGGCAGTCCCGAAGTGCAAGTCGCACTGCTGACCGCCCGTATCAACGAGCTCACCCCCCACTTCAAGACCCACGCCAAGGACCACCACGGCCGTCGCGGTCTGCTGCGCATGGTGAGCCGCCGCCGCAAGCTCCTGGACTACCTCAAGTCCAAGGACGCCGACCGTTACACCGCGCTGATCGCCAAGCTGGGTCTGCGCAAGTAATTCGAATCGCATGAAAAAACGCCTGGGTTAGTCCGCTAGCTCAGGCGTTTTTTACTTCGCGATCCACTTTTCGGAGTGCCCAAGCAGAGCGAAGCTGTGTCATTCCAATGAAGTTCGGGCGATCTTCACTGGAATGGCATCGTGTTCTGAGAAGCCTCCGGCCCTTGCAGATCCTGTGTGGTCTGCTATTAAAACAGGAGCGAAAATGAGCCTCTTCAACAAAGTCACCAAGTCCTTCCAGTGGGGCGACAAGACCGTCGTCATGGAAACGGGCGAAGTTGCCCGCCAGGCCAACGGCGCCGTGCTGGTCGACATCGACGGCACCGTCATCCTCGCGACCGTGGTCGCCTCCAAGTCGGCCAAGCCCGGCCAGGACTTCTTCCCGCTGACCGTCGACTACATCGAGAAGACCTACGCCGCGGGCAAGATCCCCGGCAGCTTCTTCAAGCGCGAAGCCAAGCCCAGCGAACACGAAACGCTGACCAGCCGCCTGATCGACCGTCCGATCCGCCCGCTGTTCCCCGAAGGCTTCCTGAACGAAGTGCATGTGGTCATCCACACCGTGTCGCTCAACCCTGAAGTCGACGCCGACATCGCCGCCATGATCGGCGTGAGCGCAGCGCTCGCCATCTCCGGCATTCCGTTCAGCGGCCCCATCGGCGCGGCCCGCGTGGGCTACATCAACGGCCAGTACGTGCTGAATCCGGGCCAGACGGCCCGCAAGGATTCGCAGATGGACCTCGTCGTGGCCGGCACGCAAGCCGCCGTGCTGATGGTCGAGTCCGAAGCCCAGCAGCTCAGCGAAGAAATCATGCTGGGTGGCGTGGTGTTCGGCCATGAACAAGCCAACATCGCCATCAACGCGATCCATGACCTCGTGCGCGACGCCGGCAAGCCGGTGTGGGACTGGCAGGCGCCTGCCGAAGACGAAGCCTTCGTCGCCAAGGTCAAGGGCCTGGCCGAAGAAAAGCTGCGCGCCGTGTACCAGATCCGCAGCAAGCAAGCCCGCACGCAAGCCCTGCGCGAAGCCAACGCCGGCGTGCTGGCGTCGCTGAAGGAAAGCGGCGAGCCCTTCGATGCCGGCAAGGTCAGCGACCTGCTGTTCGCCATCGAATCGAAGATCGTGCGCAGCCAGATCCTGTCAGGCGAACCCCGCATCGACGGCCGCGACACGCGCACCGTGCGCCCCATCGAAATCCGCAACTCGGTGCTGCCCCGCACCCACGGTTCGGCCCTGTTCACGCGCGGTGAAACGCAGGCGCTGGTCATCACCACGCTGGGCACCGAACGCGACGCGCAGCGCATCGACGCGCTGGCCGGCGAGTACGAAGACCGCTTCCTGTTCCACTACAACATGCCTCCCTTCGCCACCGGCGAAGTGGGCCGCATGGGCTCGACCAAGCGCCGCGAAATCGGCCACGGCCGCCTGGCCAAGCGCGCGCTCGTCGCCGTGCTGCCGACCAAGGAAGAGTTCCCGTACACGGTTCGCGTCGTGTCGGAAATCACCGAGTCGAACGGCTCGTCGTCGATGGCTTCGGTCTGCGGCGGCTGCCTGTCCCTGATGGACGCCGGCGTGCCCATGAAGGCGCACGTGGCCGGTATCGCCATGGGCCTGATCAAGGAAGACAACCGCTTCGCCGTGCTGACCGACATCCTGGGTGATGAAGATCACCTGGGCGACATGGACTTCAAGGTGGCCGGTACCACCAACGGCATCACCGCGCTGCAGATGGACATCAAGATCCAGGGCATCACGAAGGAAATCATGCAGGTCGCACTGGCGCAAGCCAAGGAAGCGCGCATGCACATCCTGGGCAAGATGCAGGAAGCCATGGGCGAAGCCAAGGCCGAGGTGTCGAACTTCGCGCCCCGCCTGACCACGATGCGCATCAACCCCGAGAAGATCCGCGACGTGATCGGCAAGGGCGGCGCGGTCATCCGTGGCCTGCAGGAAGAGACCGGCACGACGATCAACATCTCCGATGAAGATCCGGGCCTCATCACCATCGCGTCCACCGATCCCGAAAAGGCCGAACTCGCCAAGAAGCGCATCGAGCAGATCACGGCCGAAGTCGAAATCGGCAAGGTCTACGAAGGCCCGGTCACCAAGATCCTGGACTTCGGCGCGCTCATCAACCTGCTGCCCGGCAAGGACGGCCTGCTGCACATCAGCCAGATCGCGCACGAGCGCGTCGAGAAGGTGACCGACTACCTGAGCGAAGGCCAGATCGTGAAGGTCAAGGTTCTCGAGACCGACGAAAAGGGCCGCGTCAAGCTGTCCATGAAGGCACTGACCGAGCGTCCGGCCGGCATGGAATACAGCGAGCGCCCGCCGCGTGAAGACCGCGGCGATCGCGGTGACCGTGGCGGCGACCGCCGCGAACGTTCGGACCGTGGCGACCGCGGCGACCGTGGTGGTGATCGTGGCGAGCGCGCACCGCGCTTCAACAACGAGCAGCAACAGCAGCCGCGCAACGAGCAGCCGCAGGCCCCGGCCGGCGAGCAGCAACAGGCCCCGCGCGAGCCTCAGGAGTAAGAAGGGCGCAACGGCGGCGCGATATGCCGCCGTTGCAATCTTTTGAACAGCAAGCTTCGCCCCATCTGCGGGCGTTGGAGGCCGAAAGACCATGAAAGCCATTGAAATCACTTCGTACGGCGCCCCCGAGGTGCTGCGCGTGGCAGAGCGTCCCGACCCGGTGGCCGGTGCGGGCGAACTGCTGATCCGCGTTGCGGCGAGTGGCGTCAATCGCCCCGATGTGCTGCAGCGCATGGGTCACTACCCGGTGCCGCCGGGTGCGTCCGACCTGCCGGGCCTCGAGGTGGCTGGCGAGATCGTGTCGGGCGACGCCGCGGCACTGGCCGAGGCGGGCTTCAAGATCGGCGATCACGTCTGCGCGTTGATCGCGGGTGGCGGCTATGCCGAGCTGTGCGTGGCGCCCGTGGCGCAATGCCTGCCGGTGCCCAAGGGCTGGAGCGATGCCGACGCGGCTTCGCTGCCCGAGACCTTCTTCACCGTCTGGAGCAATGTGTTCGAGCGCGGCCGCCTGCAAAAGGGCGAGACGCTGCTGATCCAGGGTGGCTCGAGCGGCATCGGCGTCACGGCGATCCAGATCGCCAAGGCGCTCGGTGCGACCGTGATCGTCACGGCCGGCAGCGACGACAAGTGCGAAGCCTGCAAGAAGCTCGGCGCCGACCATGCCATCAACTACCGCACCAGCGATTTCGTCGAACAAGCGAAGAAGCTGACCGGCGGCAAAGGCGTGGACGTGGTGCTCGACATGGTCGCTGGCGACTACGTGGCGCGCGAGATCGAATGCCTGGCCGAAGACGGCCGGCTCGTGATCATCGCGGTGCAGGGCGGCGTGAAGAGCGAGATCAATGCGGGCCTCGTGCTGCGCAGGCGTCTCACGATCACCGGCTCGACGCTGCGGCCCCGGCCGGTGGCGTTCAAGGGCGCGATCGCCAAGGCACTGCGCGAGAAGGTCTGGCCGTTGCTCGAAAGCGGTGCCATCAAGCCCGTGATCCACAGCAGCTTTGCGGCGGTGGGTGAGCCTGGCGCTGCGGCGAGTGGCGCGGCGCAGGCACACACGCTCATGGAATCGAACCAGCACATCGGCAAGATCGTGCTGACATGGTGACGAAAACGCGATGACAACCAAGAAGAAACTGATCGCCGGCAACTGGAAGATGAATGGCGGCCTGGCCGCCAACGAGGCGCTGGTGAAGGCTTTGCAGCAAGGCTTGGCGGCAAGCCCTGCCGCCTGCGACATCGCGCTGTGCGCGCCTGCGCCGTACTTTGCGCAACTGCAGTCGCTGCTGGCGGGTTCGCCGGCGCTGGCGTTGGGTGCGCAGGACGTCTCGGCGCATTCGCAAGGCGCGTTCACAGGCGAGCAATCGGCTGCGATGCTGAAGGATTTCGGCGTGCGCTATGCGATCGTCGGTCACTCCGAGCGTCGCCAGTACCACGGTGAAACCGATGAAACGGTCGCGGCCAAGGCGGCTGCCGCGCTGGCCAATGGCATCACCCCGATCGTGTGCGTCGGCGAAACGCTGGCACAGCGCGAAGCAGGGCAGACCGAAGAGGTCGTGAAGCGCCAGCTGGCCGCGGTGATCCATGTGAATGGCCATTGCATCAGCGAGATCGTCGTGGCGTACGAGCCTGTCTGGGCCATCGGCACGGGCAAGACGGCCACGCCGGAGCAGGCGCAAGCGGTGCATGCCGTGCTGCGCGCGCAGCTGCACCATGCGGCTAGCGAGCATGCCGCGGGCATCCAGATTCTTTATGGCGGCAGCATGAACGCGGCGAATGCCGCCCAGCTGTTGTCGCAGGCCGATATCGACGGCGGCCTCATCGGTGGCGCGTCGCTCAAGGCAGCCGATTTTCTGCAGATCATTTCTGCCGCTGCGCGCTGAACGCGCAACGGCTGTATCACTTAGGAGTAAGAACGAATGAACGTGGTCCTCAACCTTCTCGTCGGCGTGCAGATGCTGTCCGCCCTCGCGATGATCGGCCTGATCCTGATCCAGCACGGCAAGGGCGCCGACATGGGCGCAGCCTTCGGCAGCGGCAGTGCCGGCAGCCTGTTCGGTGCAAGTGGCAGTGCCAACTTCCTGTCGCGCACCACGGCAGTGCTTGCAGCGGTCTTCTTCGCGTGCACGCTGCTGCTGGCTTACTTCAGCCACGCACGGCCAGCGGGCGGTGGCAGTCTGCTCGAGCGCGCAGCCATTGGCACGCCCGCCGCACCGGCCAAGCCGGCCACTGGCGCGGCGAACGAAATCCCCGGTGCAGCAGCCCCGAGCGCACCTGCTTCGGCGCCTGCAGCACCGGTTTCGGGTGCTGGCCAGATCCCGGCGAAGTAATCATCTCGTTTTCATGAGTCCCCTGTGAAAAATGACTTCATTTCAGGGTAAACTCTAAATCTGTTCGGAAAGCCAAATGCCTGTAACCAGGTACCTCATGCCATCTGAACAGTAAAAACCGCGGTCGTGGTGAAATTGGTAGACACGCTATCTTGAGGGGGTAGTGGCGAAAGCTGTGCGAGTTCGAGTCTCGCCGACCGCACCAAATCTCATCGGCAGAAAACCTCATCCAGAGGTTCTTCTTGCCGGTGGCAAGCGGTGAAAAACTCTCGATGAATCTCGACTCCTACCTCCCCGTCCTTTTGTTCATTTTGGTCGGAGTCGGCGTAGGCGTCGCACCTCAGGTCATCGGATACATTCTCGGCCCCAACCGGCCCGACGCCGCAAAGAACGCTCCCTACGAGTGTGGCTTTGAAGCCTTCGAGGACGCGCGCATGAAGTTCGACGTGCGCTACTACCTCGTCGCCATTCTCTTCATCCTGTTCGATCTCGAAATTGCCTTTCTCTTTCCGTGGGCCATTGCGCTCAAGGAGATCGGTGCTGTCGGCTTCTGGGCCATGATGATCTTCCTCGCCATCCTCGTCGTGGGCTTCGCCTACGAGTGGAAAAAAGGCGCGCTCGACTGGGAATGACAAAGAAAGCACACGATGGCCATTGAAGGCGTTCTCAAAGAAGGTTTCGTCACGACCACCTATGACTCGGTGGTGAACTGGGCGAAGACCGGATCTCTCTGGCCGATGACATTCGGCCTCGCATGCTGTGCGGTGGAAATGATGCACGCGGGCGCTGCCCGCTACGACATCGACCGATTCGGCATGCTGTTCCGTCCCAGCCCGCGCCAGTCCGATCTGATGATCGTGGCCGGCACGCTGTGCAACAAGATGGCGCCGGCGCTGCGCAAGGTCTACGACCAGATGCCCGAGCCGCGCTGGGTGCTGTCGATGGGTTCGTGCGCGAACGGTGGTGGCTACTACCACTACAGCTATTCGGTCGTGCGCGGCTGCGACCGCATCGTGCCGGTCGACGTCTATGTGCCGGGTTGCCCGCCCACCGCCGAAGCCTTGCTCTACGGCGTGATCCAGTTGCAGCAGAAGATTCGCCGCACCAACACCATTGCCCGCGCCTGAGAGATTGCCGACGATGACTGACTTTGCAATTTCGCCGGAGGTGCTGCGCGCCACCATCACCGAGACGCTCGGCGCCAAGGCCAAGAGCGTGACGCTCGCCCTGGGCGAAGTGACCGTGGTGGTGAGTGCGGCCGATTACCTCGAAGCCGCCACGCTGCTGCGCGATGCGCCCGGCTGCCGCTTCGAGCAGCTGGTCGACCTGTGCGGCATGGATTATTCCGACTACCGTGAAGGCGAGTGGCAGGGCGAGCGCTACTGCGTCGTCTCGCACCTCCTGTCCGTCACGCTCAACCAGCGCGTGCGCCTGAAGGTGTTCGCGCCTAGCGAAGACCTGCCCGTGGTCGACTCGCTGCAGCCCGTGTGGAGCTCGTGCACCTGGTTCGAGCGCGAGGCCTTCGACCTGTACGGCATCGTGTTCGATGGTCACGACGACCTGCGCCGCATCCTGACCGACTACGGCTTCATCGGCCACCCGTTCCGCAAGGACTTCCCGGTGTCGGGTCACGTCGAGATGCGGTACGACGAAGAACAAAAGCGCGTGGTCTACCAGCCGGTATCGATCGAGCCACGCGAAATCACCCCGCGCGTGATCCGCGAAGACAACTACGGCGGCGGTTTGCACTGATATGGCCGAAATCAAGAACTACACACTCAACTTCGGTCCCCAGCATCCGGCGGCCCACGGCGTGTTGCGCCTGGTGCTCGAGCTGGACGGCGAAGTGATCCAGCGCGCCGACCCCCACATCGGCCTGCTGCATCGCGCGACCGAGAAGCTCGCCGAATCGCGCACCTTCATCCAGTCGCTGCCCTACATGGACCGCCTCGACTACGTGTCGATGATGTCCAACGAGCACGCCTACTGCCTGGCCATCGAGCGGATGATGGGGCTGGACGTGCCGATTCGCGCGCAGTACATCCGCGTGATGTTCGCCGAGATCACCCGCCTGCTGAACCACCTGCTGTGGCTCGGTGCGCACGGTCTGGACTGCGGCGCGATGAACATGCTCATCTACTGCTTCCGCGAGCGTGAAGACCTGTTCGACATGTACGAGGCCGTGTCCGGCGCGCGCATGCATGCGGCGTACTTCCGTCCGGGTGGTGTGTACCGCGACCTGCCGGATGCGATGCCGCAGTACAAGGTCAGCAAGATCAAGAATGCCAAGGCCATCGAGCGCCTGAACGAAGATCGCCAGGGATCGCTGCTCGACTTCATCGACGCGTTCTGCAAGCGCTTTCCGAAGATGGTCGACGAGTACGAGACGCTGCTCACCGACAACCGCATCTGGAAGCAGCGCACCGTGGGCATCGGCGTGGTCACGCCGGAGCGCGCGCTGAACCTCGGCTTCACCGGCCCCATGCTGCGTGGCTCGGGCATCGAATGGGACCTGCGCAAGAAGCAGCCCTACGATGTCTACGACCGCATGCAGTTCGACGTACCCGTGGGCAGGACCGGCGACTGCTACGACCGTTACCTGGTTCGCGTCGAAGAGATGCGCCAGGCCAACAAGATCATCGAGCAGTGTTCGGCCTGGCTGCGTGCCAACCCGGGCCCTGTCATTACCGACAATCACAAGGTCGCCGCGCCTGCGCGCGAATCGATGAAGGCGAACATGGAGGAGCTGATCCACCATTTCAAGCTCTTCACCGAAGGCTTCCATGTGCCCGAAGGCGAGGCGTATGCCGCCGTCGAGCATCCGAAGGGCGAGTTCGGTATCTACCTGGTGAGCGACGGCGCCAACAAGCCGTACCGCCTGAAGATCCGCGCCCCTGGCTTCCCGCACCTCGCCGCCCTTGACGAAATGTCGCGCGGTCACATGATCGCCGACGCTGTCGCGGTGATCGGCACGATGGACATCGTGTTCGGCGAGATCGACAGGTGAGAAAGAGCGAATGACGACTTCCTCGACCCACCATGAAACGGCGCCCTCGGCGCCTTCTTCCCCTCTGCAACCTGCGATCCTCGAGCGCTTTGCGCGCGAGGTGGCCAAGTACCCCGAGGCAGGCAAGCAATCCGCAGTGATGGCCTGCCTGTCGATCGTCCAGCAGGACGAGGGCTACGTCAGCCTGCAGCGCGAGCGCGAGATTGCCGACTACCTCGGCATGGCGCCCATCGCCGTGCATGAAGTGACGACCTTCTACAACATGTACAACCAGCACCCGGTGGGCAAGTTCAAGCTCAACGTGTGCACCAACCTGCCTTGCCAGCTGCGCGACGGCGTGACCGCTCTCGTGCACCTCGAGAAGAAGCTCGGCATCAAGATGGGCGAAACGACGGCCGACGGCCTGTTCACGCTGCAGCAGAGCGAGTGCCTGGGTGCGTGCGCCGACTCGCCCGTGATGCTGGTGAACGATCGCACCATGTGCAGCTTCATGAGCAACGAGAAGCTCGACCAGCTCGTCGACGGCCTGCGCGGTGCCACGCCCGCCACCAAAGGGGAGGCTTCCTGATGTCGCCCGAACAAGTTCTCCAGCAGTTCCAGGCAACGGGTGTTCAGACCTGTTTCCATGACCGTCACATCGAGCCGCAGATCTACGCGGGCCTGAACGGCACCAACTGGCGCCTGGCCGACTACGAAGCGCGCGGTGGCTACAAAGCGCTGCGCAAGATCCTCACCGAGGGCCTCACGCCCGACCAGGTGATCGCCGAAGTGAAGGCCTCAGGCCTGCGCGGGCGTGGCGGCGCGGGCTTCCCGACCGGCCTGAAGTGGAGCTTCATGCCCCGCCAGTTCCCGGGCCAGAAGTACCTCGTCTGCAATTCGGACGAAGGCGAGCCGGGCACGTGCAAGGACCGCGACATCCTGCAGTTCAACCCGCACATCGTGATCGAAGGCATGGCCATCGCCGCGTATGCGATGGGCATCAGCGTGGGCTACAACTACATCCACGGCGAGATCTTCCAGAGCTACGACCGTTTCGAGGAAGCCCTCGAAGAAGCGCGCGCCGCGGGTTACCTCGGCGACAAGATCATGGGCAGCACGTACAACTTCCAGTTGCACGCGGCCCACGGTTTCGGTGCGTACATCTGCGGCGAAGAAACCGCGCTGCTCGAATCGCTCGAAGGCAAGAAGGGCCAGCCGCGCTTCAAGCCGCCGTTCCCGGCCAGCTTCGGCCTGTACGGCAAGCCGACCACCATCAACAACACCGAGACCTTCGCGGCGGTGCCCTGGATCATCAACAACGGTGGCCCGGCGTACCTCGAATGCGGCAAGCCGAACAACGGCGGCACCAAGATCTATTCGGTGAGCGGCGACGTCGAGTTGCCGGGCAACTACGAAGTGCCCATGGGCACGCCGTTCTCCAAGCTGCTCGAGCTGTGCGGCGGCGTTCGCAAGGGTCGCACGCTGAAGGCCGTGATTCCCGGCGGATCGTCGTCTCCCGTGCTGCCGGCCGACATCATGATGGCCTGCACCATGGACTACGACTCCATCGCCAAGGCCGGCTCCATGCTGGGCTCGGGCGCGGTGATCGTCATGGACGACAGCCGCTCGATGGTCGAATCGCTCAAGCGCCTGTCGTACTTCTACATGCACGAGTCGTGCGGCCAATGCACCCCTTGCCGCGAAGGCACGGGCTGGCTGTACCGCGTGGTGGACCGCATCCACAACGGGCAGGGCAGGGCGACCGACATGGACCTGCTGAACTCCGTGGCAGACAACATCCAGGGCCGCACGATCTGCGCGCTCGGCGACGCGGCGGCCATGCCGGTGCGCGCCATGATCAAGCACTTCCGTCATGAGTTCGAAGCCCTGATCCCGGGCTACGTTCCCAAAGCGCCGGTCCAGGCCTGAGCGCGAGAAACACACATATGGTTGAAATCGAACTCGACGGCAAGAAGGTCGACGTGACCGAAGGCAGCATGATCATGCATGCGGCCGACAAGGCGGGCACGTACATTCCGCACTTTTGCTATCACAAGAAACTGAGCATCGCGGCCAACTGCCGCATGTGCCTCGTCGACGTGGAAAAAGCGCCCAAGCCGATGCCGGCCTGCGCCACGCCCGTCACGCAGGGCATGATCGTTCGCACCAAGAGCGAGAAGGCCATCAAGGCGCAGCAGTCGGTCATGGAGTTCCTCCTGATCAACCACCCGCTGGATTGCCCTATCTGCGACCAGGGCGGCGAATGCCAGCTGCAGGACCTGGCCGTGGGCTACGGTGGCTCTTCTTCGCGCTACGAAGAAGAAAAGCGCGTCGTGTTCCACAAGGACGTGGGCCCGCTGATCAGCATGGAAGAGATGAGCCGCTGCATTCACTGCACGCGCTGCGTCCGCTTCGGCCAGGAAGTGGCCGGCGTGATGGAGCTCGGCATGACCCAGCGCGGCGAGCACTCCGAAATCGAGACCTTCGTGGGCGACTCGGTCGACTCCGAACTCTCGGGCAACATGATCGACATCTGCCCGGTCGGCGCGCTCACGAGCAAGCCGTTCCGCTACAGCGCCCGCACGTGGGAACTGTCGCGCCGCAAGTCGGTGAGCCCGCACGATTCCACCGGCGCCAACCTGATCGTCCAGGTCAAGAACAACCGCGTGATGCGCGTGGTGCCGCTGGAGAACGAAGACGTCAACGAATGCTGGATCGCCGACCGCGACCGCTTCTCGTACGAAGCGCTCAACGGCCCGGAACGCCTGACGCAGCCCATGCTCAAGCAGGGCGGCCAATGGCAACAGGTCGACTGGCAGACGGCGCTCGAGTACGTCGCCAACGGCCTGCGCCAGATCAAGACCGACCACGGCGCGCAAAGCATCGGCACGCTGGTCAGCCCGCATAGCACGCTCGAAGAGCTGCAGCTCGCCGCCATGCTCACGCGTGAACTCGGCAGCGACAACATCGACTACCGCCTGCGCAACGCCGAATTCACGGCCTTCGAAGGCGTGCGCTGGCTCGGCACTTCCATCGCTTCGCTCACGCAAGTGCAGCGCGCGCTGGTCGTCGGCTCCAACCTGCGCAAGGACCATCCGCTGTTCGCACAGCGCATCCGCCAGGCCGTGCGCAAGGGCGCCAAGCTGTCGGTGATCACCTCGGCCGGCCTGATGTCCGACCGCGACGCGTGGGCCATCGACGTGGCGCAATCGACCATCGTCGAAGCCGACCAATGGGTCGAGGCGCTGGCTGCCGTGGCGGCCGCCATCGGCGAGACCAACGGCGCAGCCGCGCCGCTGGCACCGAAGAACACGCCGGACGATGCCGCCAAGGCCATCGCCGCGTCGCTGCTGAGCGGCGAACGCAAGGCCGTGCTGCTCGGCAACGCCGCCGCCCACCACGCCCAGGCCGCCAGCCTGCTGGCCCTGGCGAGCTGGATCGGCACGCAGACCGGCGCCACCGTCGGCTACCTGACCGAAGCCGCCAACACCGTGGGCGCGCAGCTCGTCGGTGCGTTCCCGAAGAACGGCGGCCTCGATGCCGGTCGCATGCTCGCCGCGGGCTCCGGCCTGAAGGCGGTGCTGCTGCTGAACACCGAGCCGGTGTTCGACTCGGCTGCCGGCGTTGCCGCTGCCGATGTCATCGGCAATGCGCAAATGGTGGTCACGCTCAGCCCCTTCAAGGCCAACCTCGCGTTCAGCGATGTGCTGCTCCCGATTGCTCCGTTCACCGAAACCCCTGGCACCTTCGTCAATGCCGAAGGCCGCCTGCAAGGTTTCCATGCCGTCGTGAAGCCGCAAGGCGAAACGCGTCCGGCGTGGAAGGTATTGCGCGTGCTGGCCAACCTGCTGGGCCTGCCGGGCTTCGCGTTCGAATCGACCGCCGAAGTGCTCGCCACCATCGGCGACAAGGGCGCGCTGCCGGCGAATGCGCTGAGCAATGCCACGTCCGCCGGCGCTGTCGCGTCGAACGGCGAGGCTGCTGCACCCGTGGTCGCAAGCATCTACCAGCTCGACTCGATCGTGCGCCGCGCACCGTCGCTGCAACTGACCGCCGATGCGCGCAACGCATCGACCGCACCGGCCCGTGCCGAGGAGGCATTGGCATGATCGACGCTATTCATGGCTTCGGCCAGGGCCTGGTTGCCGCAGGCTGGTGGACGGCAGTGGTCTGGCCCGTGATCTGGACGCTGATCAAGATCATCGTCGTCGTGATCCCGCTGATGCTGGCCGTGGCGTACCTCACGCTGTGGGAACGCAAGGCGATCGGCTTCACGCAGATCCGCATCGGCCCGAACCGCATCGGTCCCATGGGCCTGCTGCAGCCCATGGCGGACGCGCTCAAGCTGATGACCAAGGAAATCATTCTTCCGACGGTCGCCAACAAGGGCCTGTTCCTGCTCGGCCCCATCATGACCATCATGCCGGCGCTGGCCGCATGGGCCGTGATTCCCTTCGGTCCTGATGTGGCGCTGGCCAACATCAACGCCGGCCTGCTGTTCGTGATGGCCATCACCTCGCTCGAGGTGTACGGCGTGATCATCGCCGGCTGGGCGTCGAACTCGAAGTACGCGTTCCTGGGCGCGCTGCGCGCCTCGGCGCAGATGGTGAGCTACGAAATCGCGATGGGCTTCTGCTTCGTCGTGGTGCTGATGGTCACCGGCAGCCTGAACATGAGCGAGATCGTGAACGTTCAGGGCAAGGGCATGTTCGCCAACCTGGGCGTGGGCTTCCTGTCGTGGAACTGGCTGCCGCTGCTGCCGATCTTCGTCGTCTACTTCATCTCGGGCCTCGCCGAAACCAACCGCCACCCGTTCGACGTGGTGGAAGGCGAGTCTGAAATTGTGGCCGGCCACATGATCGAGTACTCAGGCATGAGCTTCGCGATGTTCTTCCTGGCCGAGTACGCCAACATGTGGCTCGTGTCGATCCTCACCGTGGTGCTGTTCCTGGGTGGATGGCTGCCGCCGTTCGACTTCCTGAGCTTCATTCCGGGCTGGATCTGGCTGGGTGCCAAGACCTTCTGCGTGGTCACCATGTTCCTGTGGGTCCGCTCGACATTCCCGCGCTTCCGCTATGACCAGATCATGCGTCTGGGCTGGAAGATCTTCATTCCCGTCACCCTCGTGTGGCTGGTCGTGGTCGGTGGCTGGATGCAGACGCCGTTCAACATCTGGAAATAACAGGAAGCGCCAATACCATGTCTGCTGCGCATACCGCCGGCGCGTCCGCGCGCCCTTCCAAACTCGCCTCCGCGCCTTTCTCGCTCAAGGACTTCCTGAGCAGCTTCATGCTGTTCGAGCTGTTCAAGGGCCTGGCCGTGACCGGCAAGTACGCCTTCGCCCGCAAGATCACGGTGCAGTTCCCCGAAGAGAAGACGCCGCTGTCGCCGCGTTTTCGTGGCCTGCATGCGCTGCGCCGCTATGAGAACGGCGAAGAGCGCTGCATTGCCTGCAAGCTCTGCGAAGCCGTTTGCCCGGCCCTGGCCATCACCATCGAATCGGATGTGCGCGACGACGGCTCGCGCCGCACGACGCGCTACGACATCGACCTGACCAAGTGCATCTTCTGCGGCTTCTGCGAAGAAAGCTGCCCGGTCGACTCGATCGTCGAGACGCACATCTTCGAGTACCACGGCGAGAAGCGTGGCGACCTGTACTTCACCAAGGACATGCTCCTGGCGGTGGGCGATCGCTACGAAAACGAAATTGCAGCGAACAAGGCGGCCGACGCCAAGTACCGCTGATCCCGACCAGCCCGAACCCCGTACCCATTCGAATTCCATGGACGTCAAGACCGGTCTGTTCTATCTGTTTGCCGCGGTGCTGCTGTTTGCAGCCTTCCGCGTCATCACCGCCCGCAACCCCGTGTACGCCGCGCTGTACCTGGTGCTGGCCTTCTTCCAGGCCTCGGCCATCTGGTTGCTGCTGCGCGCCGAGTTCCTCGCGATCTCGCTCGTGCTCGTGTATGTCGGTGCCGTGATGGTGCTGTTCCTGTTCGTCGTGATGATGCTGGACATCAACGTCGACGGCTTGCGAGAGGGCTTCTGGAAGCACTTTCCGCTGGCGGCAGGGGTGGGCGCGCTCATCGCACTCGAAATGGCGGCCGTGCTCATGGGCGGCTTCCGCCTGGGCGAAGCACCTCGCGCCGCCTCGGGCCCGATGGCGGCCAACGCATCCAACACGCTCGAACTGGGCAAGTTGCTGTACACCGAATACCTCTACCCGCTGGAAATTGCCGCGGTCATCCTGCTCGTGGCCATCGTGGCCGCCATCGCGTTGACGCTGCGCACCCGCAAGGACAGCAAGTACGTCAACCCGGCCGACCAGGTGCGCGTGAAGGCGCGCGACCGCGTGCGCATCGTGCAGATGCAGGCGACGCGTGCGGCCGAACCTGTGGCTGAAGTTGCAGCTGCGGATGCTGCAAAGGAAAACAAGGCATGACGCTCACGCTAGGACACTTTCTTTCGCTCGGCGCGATGCTCTTCGCGCTGTCCGTGATCGGCATCTTCCTGAACCGCAAGAACCTGATCGTGCTGCTGATGGCCATCGAGCTGATGCTGCTGGCGGTCAACATGAACTTCGTGGCGTTCTCCCACTTCCTGGGCGACATGCACGGACAGATCTTCGTGTTCTTCATCCTGACGGTGGCCGCGGCCGAGTCGGCCATCGGGCTGGCGCTGCTGGTTCTGCTGTTCCGCAACAAGTCGAACATCAACGTGGACGAACTCAACTCGCTCAAGGGTTGAAAGCAACATGAGCGCAACCCTTTCCGCATCCACCTTGCTGGCCGTGCCGCTGGCACCCCTGGTCGGCGCCGCTGTCGCCGGCCTGTTCGGCACCAAGTTCGGCGGCAATCACATCGGCCGCAAGGTCACGCATTCGCTGACCATCCTGGGCGTGCTGGTCGCCTTCATCATCTCGGCCATGACGCTGAAGAGCGTGGTCGCCGACGGTGCCCGCTTCAACGCCACCCTCTATGAGTGGATGGTGGTCGGCGGCCTGAAGATGGAAGTCGGCTTCATGGTCGACGGCCTCACCGCCATGATGATGTGCGTCGTGACCTTCGTGTCGCTGATGGTCCACATCTACACCATCGGCTACATGGAAGAAGACGACGGCTACAACCGTTTCTTCGCGTACATCTCGCTGTTCACCTTCTCGATGCTGATGCTCGTCATGAGCAACAACATGCTCCAGCTGTTCT
This sequence comes from Variovorax sp. RCC_210, assembly GCF_041355175.1. Taxonomy (NCBI): domain Bacteria; kingdom Pseudomonadati; phylum Pseudomonadota; class Betaproteobacteria; order Burkholderiales; family Comamonadaceae; genus Variovorax; species Variovorax sp. RCC_210. The sequence goes on from NZ_JBFUPJ010000009.1 coordinate 205,474, forward strand.
TCGGCTGGGAAGCGGTGGGCCTGGTGTCGTACCTGCTGATCGGTTTCTGGTTCAACAAGCCGACCGCGATCTTCGCGAACATGAAGGCCTTCCTGGTCAACCGCGTGGGCGACTTCGGCTTCATCCTGGGCATCGGCCTGATCGCCGCCTACGCAGGCACGCTGAACTACACCGAAGCCTTCGCCAAGGCGGGCACGCTGGCCGGCATCACCTTCCCGGGCACGGAGTGGATGCTGATCACCGTGATCTGCATCTGCCTGTTCATCGGCGCGATGGGCAAGAGCGCGCAGTTTCCGCTGCACGTGTGGCTGCCCGACTCGATGGAAGGCCCGACCCCCATCTCCGCGCTGATTCACGCGGCGACGATGGTGACCGCCGGCATCTTCATGGTGGCGCGCATGTCGCCGCTGTTCGAGCTGAGCGATACGGCCCTGAGCTTCATCCTCGTGATCGGTGCCATCACCGCGCTGTTCATGGGCTTCCTGGGCATCATCCAGAACGACATCAAGCGCGTGGTCGCGTACTCGACGCTCTCGCAGCTCGGCTACATGACGGTGGCGCTCGGTGCCTCGGCCTACTCGGTGGCGGTGTTCCACCTGATGACGCACGCGTTCTTCAAGGCGCTGCTGTTCCTCGGTGCCGGCTCGGTCATCATCGGCATGCACCACAACCAGGACATCCGCTGGATGGGCGGCGTGCGCAAGTACATGCCCATCACCTGGATCACGTCTCTCCTGGGGTCGCTCGCGCTGATCGGCACGCCGTTCTTCGCAGGCTTCTACTCGAAGGACAGCATCATCGAAGCGGTGCACGAAAGCCACCTGTGGGGCGCGAACTTCGCGTACTACGCAGTGCTGGCCGGCGTGTTCATCACGGCGTTCTATTCGTTCCGCATGTACTTCCTGGTTTTCCACGGCAAGGAACGCTACGACCAGAATCCCGATGCGCACCATGACGACCATGGTCACGATGCGCACGACGCGCATGGTCACGATGCGCACGACGCGCATGGTCACGGCGACCACGGCCATGACGCCCACAAGCCGCACGAGTCGCCCTGGGTGGTCTGGCTGCCGCTGGTGCTGCTGGCAATTCCCTCGGTGGTGATCGGCTTCATGACGATCGAGCCGATGCTGTTCGGCGAGTTCTTCAAGAACGCGATCTTCGTGGACGGTGCCAAGCACCACGCCATGAAGGAGCTGGAAGAGGGCTTCCACGGTCCGGTGGCCATGGCCATCCACGGCCTGACGACGGCACCGTTCTGGCTGGCGCTGGCCGGCGTGGTCCTGTCCTGGTACATGTACATGATCAACCCGGCCGTGCCGGCCGCGATCAAGCGTGCCTGCGGCCCGATCTACCGCCTGCTGGAAAACAAGTACTACCTCGACTGGATCAACGAAAACATCATCGCCCGCGGCACGCGTGCGCTCGGCACCGGCCTCTGGAAGGGCGGCGACCAGGCGATCATCGACGGCGCCGTGGTCAATGGTTCGTGGAAGCTGGTCGGCCGTATTTCGGGTGTGGTGCGCTGGATGCAGTCGGGCTACATCTATCACTACGCCTTCGCGATGCTGCTCGGCATCTTCATCCTGATGACGTACTTCGTCTGGTTCAAACGCTGAGCCTGAACGCTGGAGAAAAAGAAAAATGGGTTTGTTGAGCCTTGCCATCTGGGTGCCGATCGCATTCGGTACCGCGCTGCTGGCGTTCGGCCGTGACGAGCACGCCAGGGGCGTCCGCTGGGTCGCGCTGGTCGGTGCCATCGTGAGCTTCCTGGTCACGGTGCCGCTGTTCACGCGCTTCCAGAACGGAACCGACGCCATGCAGTTCGTCGAGAAGACGAGCTGGATCGCGCGCTTCAACGTCAACTACCACCTCGGGATCGACGGCATGTCGCTCTGGCTGGTGCTGCTGACGTCGTTCATCACGGTCATCGTCGTGATCTCGGCCTGGGAAGTGATCACCGAGCGCGTGAACCAGTACATGGGCGCGTTCCTGATCCTGTCGGGTTTCATGATCGGCGTGTTTTCCGCGCTCGACGGCATCCTGTTCTACGTGTTCTTCGAAGCCACGCTGATCCCGATGTACCTGATCATCGGTATCTGGGGCGGCCCGAACAAGATCTACGCGGCGTTCAAGTTCTTCCTGTACACCTTGCTCGGCTCGCTGCTGATGCTGGTGGCGCTGATCTTCCTGTACAACAAGTCGGGCGGCAGCTTCGACATCCTGGCGTGGCACAAGCTGCCGCTGGGGTCGACCGCGCAGACCTTCCTGTTCTTCGCCTTCTTCGCGGCCTTCGCGGTGAAGGTTCCGATGTGGCCGGTGCACACCTGGCTGCCCGACGTGCACGTCGAGGCGCCCACCGGCGGCTCGGCCGTGCTGGCCGCGATCATGCTGAAGCTGGGTGCCTACGGTTTCCTGCGCTTCTCGATGCCCATCGCACCCGACGCGTCGCACGAGTGGGCCTGGCTCATGATCGCGCTGTCGCTGATCGCCGTGATCTACGTGGGCCTGGTGGCGCTGGTGCAGCAGGACATGAAGAAGCTGGTGGCGTACTCGTCGGTGGCTCACATGGGCTTCGTAACGCTGGGCTTCTTCATCTTCAACGAGCTCGGCGTGTCCGGCGGCATCGTGCAGATGATTGCCCACGGCTTCGTCTCGGGCGCGATGTTCCTGGGCATCGGCGTGCTGTACGACCGCGTGCACTCGCGCCAGATCGCCGACTACGGCGGTGTGGTCAACACCATGCCCAAGTTCGCCGCGTTCGCGCTGCTGTTCGCCATGGCCAATTGCGGCCTGCCGGGCACCGCCGGTTTCGTGGGCGAGTGGATGGTGATCCTGGGTGCCGTCAAGGCCAATTTCTGGGTCGGCCTGGGCGCCGCCACCGCATTGATCTTCGGTGCGGCCTACACGCTGTGGATGTACAAGCGCGTGTACCTCGGCCCGGTCGGCAACGACCATGTCAAGGAACTGAAGGACATCAACGCCCGCGAGTTCCTGATGCTGTCGCTGCTCGCCATCGCGGTGCTGTGGATGGGCCTGTATCCGAAGCCTTTCACCGATGCGATGGACGCCTCGGTGAGCGGGCTCCTGCGCCATGTGGCGATTTCGAAGTTGCCTTCCTGATTCCACGCTGAAAAAGAGAACGAGATGATTGACAAAATCAGCTGGGTCACGATCTACCCTGAAATCGTGTTGCTGGTCATGACCTGCATCATTGCGCTGGTCGACCTGTCGACCACGAGCCATCGCCGCACCCGCACCTATGTGCTGACGCTGCTCACGCTCGCCGTGGTGGGCGTGCTGTCGGGCCTCGCGGCCCTCAACGGCAAGACGTCCTACGGTTTCGGCGGCATGGTCGTCAGCGACCCGATGGGCAACTGGCTCAAGTGCTTCGCCACCATCGCCCTGATGGTCACGCTGGTCTACGGTCGTCCCTACGCGGCCGACCGAGACATGCTGCGCGGCGGCGAAATGTTCACCATGAGCATGTTCGCGTTGCTGGGCATGTTCGTGATGATCTCGGGCAGCAACTTCCTGTTGATCTACCTGGGCCTGGAGCTGCTCACGCTGTCGAGCTACGCGCTGGTGGCGCTGCGCCGCGATAACGCGGTGGCCAGCGAAGCGGCCATGAAGTACTTCGTGCTCGGCGCCATGGCCAGCGGCTTCCTGCTCTACGGCCTGTCGATGATGTACGGCGCGACCGGTTCGCTGGACGTGAACGAGGTGTTCAAGGCCATTGCCAGCGGCAAGGTGAACCACCAGGTGCTGGTGTTCGGCCTGGTGTTCATCGTCGCCGGCCTGGCATTCAAGGTAGGCGCTGCGCCGTTCCACATGTGGGTGCCCGACGTGTACCAGGGCGCTCCGACGGCGATCACGCTGCTGATCGGCGCCGCGCCCGAGCTGGCCGCCTTCGCGATCATCATCCGCCTGCTGGTCGACGCGCTGCAGCCGCTGGCTATCGACTGGCAACAGATGCTGGCCGTGCTGGCCATCGCCTCGCTGCTGGTGGGCAACCTGGCCGCCATCGCGCAGAGCAACCTCAAGCGCATGCTGGCGTACTCGACCATCTCGCAGATGGGCTTCATGCTCCTCGGCCTGGTCGCCGGTTCGGACCAGCAAGGCACCTACAACGCCCAGTACGCCTACAGCGCCTCGATGTTCTACATCGTGACCTACGTGCTGACGACGCTGGCGAGCTTCGGCATCATCCTGCTGCTGGCGCGCGAAGGCTTCGAAAGCGAAGAGATCACCGACCTGGCCGGCCTGAACCAGCGCAGCCCGCTGTACGCCGGCGTGATGGCCATCGCCATGTTCTCGCTGGCCGGCCTGCCGCCGCTGGTGGGCTTCTACGCGAAGCTGGCCGTGCTGCAGGCACTGATCGCCTCTGGCCAGGCCATCTACATCGGCCTGGCCGTGTTCGCGGTGATCATGTCGCTGATCGGCGCCTTCTACTACCTGCGCGTGGTCAAGGTGATGTACTTCGACGCACCCGTCACGGCCACCACCGTGTCGGCCCCGCGAGATGTGCGTGCGGTGCTGACGATCAACGGCGCGCTGATCCTGATCCTGGGCATCGTGCCCGGCGGCCTGATGACGCTGTGCTACGACGCCATCGTGGCGACGCTGGCCCACTGACGGCGCCACGCTCGCTCACTCACGGTGTCGCAAACCGCGTCGGTATGGGTGGTCCTGCTGGTGGCCCTGGTGGCCGCCAACCTGCCTTTCTTCAACGACCGCCTGTTCGGGGTTGTGCCGCTGTCGACGAAACCCAAGTCGCTCGCGGTGCGCCTCGCCGAACTGGTGGTCTTGTACTTTCTGGCTGGCGCTGTCGGGCTGCTGTTCGAGCGCAGGGCAGGGCAGATCGCCCCGCAGGGCTGGGAGTTCTATGCGGTGACCGGCGCGCTCTTCATCGTGCTGGCCTTTCCGGGGTTCACCTGGCGCTACCTGATGAAGCACAGGCACTGATGACATGACATCACCCACGCCCGCATCGGCCACCGACTCGCACCTGCGCGAGGAGCTCGTCAGCAGCGAGGAGCTCGTCAAGGGCAACTTCCTGCAGGCCAAGCGCGACACCATCCGCCTGCCCGACGGCCACACCGCCACGCGCGAGTACGTGGTGCACCCGGGTGCGGTGGTGGTGATTCCGCTGCTGGACGACGGCCGCGTGGTGCTCGAGCGCCAGTTCCGCTACCCGATCGGCCACGTGATGGTCGAGTTTCCGGCGGGCAAGATCGACGCGGGCGAAGACCCGTTCGTGTGCGGCCGTCGCGAGCTGCTCGAGGAAACGGGCTACACCGCGCGCGAATGGGCGCATGCGGGTGCGATGCACCTGGCGGTGGCGTATTCGACCGAGATCATCCACATCTACTTTGCGCGCGGCCTCTCGCTGGGCGAGCGAAAGCTCGACCACGGCGAGTTCCTCGACGTGTTCACGGCCACGCCCGACGAGCTGGCCGGCTGGTGCCGCGACGGCAGCGTGACCGACGCCAAGACGCTGACCTGCACGCTGTGGCTGCAGAACGTCCTTTCCGGCGCATGGGCTCTGGACTGGCAGCCGGTGCCTGCAGAAGGCCGCGCGGGATAATCCGCGCATGAAGGTTCTCGATCTCCGTTGCGCGCATGGCCATGGCTTCGAGGGCTGGTTCGCGTCCAGCGAAGCATTCGAGACGCAACTGGCCAACGGCCAGGTCGAGTGCCCGGTGTGCGGCGACACCGCCATCGTCAAGCTGCTGAGCGCACCTCGGCTGAATCTCGGCAACGCGAAGCCACCGCAACAAGCAGCCACGTCCACCGCTTCCTCGAACGTTCCGGCCGAGCTTTCGCCCCAGGCGCGCTGGATGCGTGCGGTGCGCGAGGTGCTGTCGAAGACCGAAGACGTCGGCGAACGCTTTGCCGACGAAGCCCGCAAGATGCATTACGGCGAGACCGAGGAGCGCGGCATTCGCGGCCAGGCCACGCCCGAGCAGGCCGAGGCGCTGCTCGACGAAGGCATCGCGGTGATGGCGCTGCCGATGCCGGCGGCGCTCAAGGAAACGCTGCAGTAGTCGTCGCTGCGGCGCGCAGTTCGGCGCCGGAACAGCAAGACGCAGTTCAGGCCGTGAACTGCAGCGCGGCCAGCCGCGCATAGACCCCGCCTTGGGCGACCAGCGTCGCGTGCGTGCCTTGTTCGACGATGCCGCCGTGGTCCAGCACCACGATGCGGTCGGCCTTTTGCACGGTTGCGAGCCGGTGCGCGATGACGACGGTGGTGCGGTTCTCCATCGCCGACTCCAATGCGGCCTGCACCATGCGCTCGCTCTCCGCGTCCAGCGCGCTCGTGGCTTCGTCGAGCAGCAGCAGCGGCGGGTTCTTCAGGATGGCGCGTGCAATGGCGATGCGCTGGCGTTGTCCGCCCGACAGCCGCACGCCGCGCTCGCCCAGGAAGGTGTCGTAGCCCTCGGGCAATGCCTGCAGGAAGTCGTGCGCGAAGGCGGCGCGCGCGGCGGCGTGCACTTCTTCGGTGGTGGCTTCCGGGCGGCCGTAGCGGATGTTCTCGAACGCGCTGGCCGAGAAGATCACCGCGTCTTGCGGCACGAGGCCGATGCGCGTGCGCAGGTCGGGCAGGGCGAGCGACGCCAGCGGCGTGCCGTCGAGCAGCAGGCTGCCCGATTGCGGGTCGTAGTAGCGCAGCAGCAGCTGGAACACCGTGCTCTTGCCCGCGCCACTGGAGCCCACGAGCGCCACGGTTTCGCCGGGCGCGACGTCGAGGCTGAAGTCGCGCAGCGCGGGCGTGCCCGGCCGTGATGGGTAGTGGAAGGTCACCGCATCGAAGCGGATGGCGCTGCCGGCCACGGGCACGGGCGACACCGCCGGCCGCGTGGGCGACACGATGGCCGCGGGCGCGTGCAGCAGTTCCATCAGCCGCTCGGTGGCACCGGCGGCGCGCAGCAGGTCGCCGTAGACCTCGCCGAGCACGGCCGTCGCGCTGGCCAGGATGGCCACGTAGACCACGGTCTGGCCGAGATGGCCAGCCGTGATGTCGCCGCGCAGCACCGCCTGCGTGCCCTGGTACAGGCCCCAGAGCAGCGCGGCCGAGGTCGCGATGATGATGAACGCCACCAGCACCGAGCGCGCCTTGGTGCGGCGCACGGCGGTGCGGAAGGCGTTTTCGGTCGAGCCGTTGAAGCGCGCGGCCTCGCGGTCTTCGGCGGTATAGCTCTGCACCACGGGAATGGCGTTCAGCACCTCGGCCGCGATGGCGCTGGAGTCGGCCACGCGGTCCTGGCTGGCGCGCGACAGCTTGCGCACGCGGCGGCCGAACCACATGCTGGGCAGGACCACCAGCACCAGGATGCCCAGCACCTGCACCATCACATAGGGGTTGGTCCACACCAGCACCGCCAGCGCGCCCACGCCCATCACCGCGTTGCGCAGGCCCATGCTCAGGGACGAGCCGACGACCGTCTGCACCAGTGTGGTGTCGGCCGTAAGGCGGGAGAGCACTTCGCCGGTTTGCGTGGTTTCGAAGAATGCGGGGCTCTGCTTGAGCACATGGCCGTAGACCGCGTTGCGGATGTCCGCCGTCACGCGCTCGCCGAGCCAGCTCACCGTATAGAAGCGCGCCGCCGAGAAAAGCCCCAGCGCCACCGCCACCGCGAACAGCGCGCCGAAGTGCTCGCGCAGCGCCATGGTCTGGGCGCCCTTGTCGGGGTTGATCAAGCCGCCGTCAATCAGGCTGCGCAAGGCGATAGGAAAAGCCAGCGTCGTGACCGCCGCCATCACCAGAAAGACAGCCGCCAGGACGATCTGGACCCGGTAGGGGCGAAGAAAAGGGTTCAGGCCCGACAGAGAGCGGGGCGAGCCCTTGGCCTGCGATACCTGGGAAGACGGTGGGTTAGAAGCCATCCGGCGATTCTAACGATCCCTTGCCTCTACAAAGGAAGCCTTGACAATAACTGCCGCGGCAACTAATATTTCGGCCATGAGCGATGCCAATTCAACCCAAGCCACGTCGGCGCAAGCCGACGCCGAGCGTCGCGCGCCTGCCGCCTTCTACCGGCCGGAAACCTACCAGACTGAAGAGAGCATCGGCTACCTCATGCGCCGCATCGTGACGGCCGTGGGCCAGTCGATCGAGAGCCGCATCTGCGAGCCTGGCAGCCCGACCTATCCGCAGTGGGTGCCCCTCTATAAATTGCATGTGGGCGCCGCCACCACGGTGGCCGAACTGGCCCGCGCCTGCGAACTCGACACCGGCGCCATGACGCGCCTGCTCGACCGCCTGGAGGCCAAGGGCCTGTGCCGGCGCGTGCGCTCGCTCGAAGACCGGCGCGTGGTCAACATCGAGCTCACCGACGAAGGCCGCGCCGCCGCCAAGGAAGTGCCCTACGTGCTCAGCCGCGTGCAGAACGAACACCTTGCAGGTTTTTCCAATGAGGAGTGGGAGCAGCTGAAAGGCTATCTGCGCCGCATCCTCGACAACGCACAGGCCCTCGCGGTCCGTGGAGATAAAAATGACTGATTCCCTCGCCGTGCGCGCGCAGCGTCGCACTACCGTCGAAGCTGTCGCGCAGCGCCGCACTACCGTCGCAGCCGCCGCGCCGCGTCGCGCGCCCATCGTGGCCGCCGCGCTGCTGGTGATCGCGCTCGCCGGTTGCGCCGACATGTCCGGCATCGGCTCGCAGGCCAAGCTGCGCGACGCGTCCTCGCTGGGCATCGCGCCCGACAGCGCCGCCGCGCCGGCCGCCACGCTCGACAGCCAGTGGTGGCTCGCGTTCGGCGACACGCAGCTCAATTCGCTGATCGACCAGGCCGTGGCCGGCAACCCGAACCTGCAGATCGCCCAGGCCCGCCTTGCGCGCGCGCAGGCTTCCGCGGACATCGCCGGTGCCGCCCTCAAGCCGCAGGTGAAGGGCGACCTCGACCTGAACCGCCAGAAGTTCAACAGCAACTACATCTACCCGGCACCGCTGGGCGGCTCCACGCAGAACATCGGCCTGCTGCAGCTCAGCGCCAGCTGGGAGCTCGACTTCTTCGGCAAGAACCGCAGCGCGCTCGACACCGCCATCGGCGCGGCCAACGCCGCGGCCGCCGATGCCGACGCCTCCCGCGTGCTGCTGGCCAGCAACGTGGCGCGCAGCTACTTCCAGTGGGCGCGCCTGAACGACCAACTCACCGTGGCCAAGCGCACGCTGGCCCAGCGCGACGAAACCCTGAAACTGGTGCGCGACCGCGTCTCCGCTGGCCTGGACACCCGCCTCGAACTGCGCCAGAGCGAAGGCGGCCTGCCCGAGGCGCGCCAGCAGATCGAAGCGCTCAACGAGCAGATCGCGCTGCAGCAGCACGCGCTCGACGCGCTCGTGGGCCAGCCCAACGTGTCGGTTTCGCTGAAGCCGCCGGTGCTCGACAGCGTGAAGACGATGGCGCTGCAGTCCAACATTCCGGCCGACCTGCTGGGCCGCCGCGCCGACATCGCCGCCGCGCGCTGGCGCGTCGAGGCCGCCACCAGCGATGTGAAGAACGCCAAGACGCTCTTCTATCCCAACGTGAACCTCACGGCCTTCGCCGGCTTCCAGAGCCTGGGCTTCGGCAAGCTGCTCAAGTCGGGCAGCGAGCAGTGGGGCGTGGGCCCGGCCATCAGCCTGCCGATCTTCGAGGGCGGCAAGCTGCGCGCCAACCTGCGCGGCAAGTCGGCCGACCTCGACGTGGCCATCGAAAGCTACAACGCCGCCGTGATCGACGCCGTGCGCGACGCGGCCGACCAGGTGGCCAGCGCCCAGTCCATCACGCGCCAGCAGGCCGAGCAGCGCGCCGCGCAGACGGCGGCCGAAGGTGCCTACGACATCGCCGTGCAGCGCTACCGCGCGGGCCTGGGCAATTACCTGAACGTGCTGACGGCCGAAACCGCCGTGCTGGCGCAACGCCGCCTGGCGGTCGACCTCGCCGCGCGCGCGCTCGACACGCAGGTGGCGCTGGCGCGCGCACTGGGCGGCGGCTGGCAGCCCCCGGCCACCGCCACGGCCGCACTGACCAACTGAACAGACCCGACTCCCTCGTCTTCGGAAAGAACTTCACCATGAGCGATAACAACACTCCGACGCCCGCTGCTGCCGCAGCCTCCGCGAACCCGACGGCGCCCGAGGCGCCCGCCAGCAACGGCAAGCGCCGTCGCGCCCTCACCGCGCTCGCCGCGGTGGTCATCGTCGCCGGCGGCGGCTGGGGCCTGTACGAATGGCTGGTCGCCAGCCACTACGAGGACACCGACAACGCCTACGTGTCGGGCAACGTCATCCAGATCACCCCGCAGATCGGCGGCACCGTGATGTCCATCGGCGCCGACGACACCGACTTCGTCAAGGCCGGCCAGCCGCTGGTGCAACTCGACCCCGCCGACGCCAAGGTGGCGCTGGAGCAGGCTGAGGCCGCGCTCGCGCAGGCCGTGCGCCAGGTGCGCACGCTGTACGCCAACAACGGCTCGCTGGCCGCGCAGGTCACCCTGCGCCAGTCGGACATCGTCAAGGCGCAGAGCGACATCGCCAAGGCGCAGGACGACCTGCAACGCCGCCGCGCGCTGTCGGGCAACGGCGCCGTGTCGAAGGAAGAACTCAACCACGCCGAAACCCAGCTCGACACCGCCAAGAGCCAGCTCGCCGCGGCCCAGGCCGGCGTGGTGGCCGCCAAGGAAGCCCTGGTGAGCAACCAGTCGCTCACCGAAGGCACCAGCGTGGCGCAGCACCCCAGCGTGCTGTCCGCCGCCTCGAAGGTGCGCGAGGCCTACCTGGCCACGCAGCGCGTCGCCATGCCCGCGCCGGTGGACGGCTACGTCGCCAAGCGCACCGTGCAGCTCGGCCAGCGCGTGGCCGCCGGCACGCCCATGATGTCGATCGTGCCGCTCAACCAGCTCTGGGTCGACGCCAACTTCAAGGAAGTGCAGCTGCGCAACATCCGCATCGACCAGCCCGTGAAGCTCACGGCCGACGTGTACGGCAAGAAGGTCGAGTACACCGGCCGGGTCGCCGGCCTGGGCGTGGGCACCGGCAGCGCCTTCGCCCTGCTGCCCGCGCAGAACGCCACCGGCAACTGGATCAAGGTGGTGCAGCGCGTGCCCGTGCGCATCGCGCTCGACCCCGAGCAGCTCAAGGCCAACCCGCTGCGCATCGGCCTGTCGATGGACGCCGAGATCGACATCTCGTCCAAGAGCGGCAAGATGCTCGCCGACGCGCCGCGCGCCACCGCGCTCACGCAGACGGCGGTGTACAGCCAGCTCGACCGCGGCGCCGACGCCGAAGTGGACCGCATCGTCGCGGCCAACCTCGGCCGCAGCGCGCCGGCCACGGCCGCCGTGCCGTCCAAGGGCTCGGCCGCGCCCAGCGCCGCGCCCGCGGCGGCATCCGTGGCCGTGCAGGGCCAGCCGGGCTGATCGCCCGCGCGCCCCGCACACCCGTCACAGTCAGCTGAACAGTTCGCGCGACCGCAATGGCCACCGCTGCTCCTGCCTACATCGCGCACCCGCCACTCGAGGGCTCCGCCCGCATCTGGGGCACGGTAGCGCTGTCTGCGGCAACCTTCATGAACGTGCTCGACTCGTCGATCGCGAACGTGTCGTTGCCCGCCATCTCGGGCGACCTTGGCGTGAGCACCACGCAAGGCACCTGGGTCATCACCAGCTTCGCGGTGGCCAACGCCATCGCGGTGCCGCTCACGGGTTTCATGACGCAGCGCTTCGGCCAGGTGCGCCTGTTCATGGCCAGCGTGATCCTGTTCATGATCGCCTCGCTGCTGTGCGGCCTGGCGCCGAACATGACCACGCTCATCCTGTTCCGCGCGCTGCAGGGCTTCGTCGCGGGCCCGATGATTCCGCTGTCGCAGACCTTGCTGCTGTCGAGCTACCCGCGCGCCAAGGCGGGGCTGGCAATGGCCATGTGGTCGATGACCACGCTGGTCGCGCCGGTGATGGGGCCGCTCCTGGGCGGCTGGATCACCGACAACATCTCGTGGCCGTGGATCTTCTACATCAACATCCCCGTGGGCATCGTGGCCGCGTCCATCACGTGGGCGCTGTACCGCAAGCGCGAGAGCACCACGCACAAGGTGCCCATCGACGCCATCGGCCTCGCGCTGCTGGTGCTGTGGGTGGGCTCGATGCAGCTGATGCTCGACAAGGGCAAGGAGCTCGACTGGTTCCACTCGGCCGAGGTCGTCACCATGGCCGTGGTCGCGGTGGTGGGTTTCGCGTTCTTCCTGGTCTGGGAGCTGACCGACAAGCACCCGGTGGTCGACCTGTCGCTGTTCAAGCGGCGCAACTTCTGGTCGGGCGCGGTGGCGACGGCGGTCGCCTACGGCCTGTTCTTCGGCAACGTGGTGCTGCTGCCGCTGTGGCTGCAGCAGTGGATGGGCTACACCGCCACGCAGGCGGGGATGATCATGGCGCCCGTGGGGCTGCTGGCGATCTTCTTCTCGCCGATCGTCGGGCTCACGGTGAGCAAGATCGACCCGCGCCGCTACGCGACCTTCTCTTTCCTGGTGTTCGCGCTGGTGCTGTGGATGCGCTCGAACTTCAACACGCAGGCCGACTTCGTCACCATCATCATTCCGACGGTGATCCAGGGCATTGCGATGGCGTTCTTCTTCATTCCGCTGGTGACCATCACGCTGTCGGGCCTCACGCCCGACCGCATTCCGGCCGCCTCGGGCTTGTCGAACTTCCTGCGGATCACGGCCGGCGCCATGGGCACGTCGCTGACCACCACGCTGTGGGACAACCGCGCCACGCTGCACCACTCGCAGCTGGCCGAGACCATCAACCAGGGCAACAACGCCGCCACGAGCGCGATGTCGGGCCTTACCAGCAGCGGCTTCAGCACCGACCAGGTGCTGGGGCAGATGAACCGCATCGTCGACCAGCAGGCCTACATGCTGGCCACCAACGACATCTTCTATGCGTCGGCCATCCTGTTCCTGCTGCTGATTCCGCTGGTGTGGCTGGCCAAGCCGCAGAAGGGCGGTGCCGGTGGCGACGCCGCGGCCGGCGCGCACTGAGCGTCACGCTGTAGAACGCACTCGACCCCCGGGCTTCTTCAGGAAGACCCGGGGGTTTTCACATCTGCAGGGCGCGCAGCACGTCGTAGCAGGCGCCCATGGTGTGGTAGTCGGTCTTGCCGGCCGGGCTCTTCTCGTCGCTGATCTTCGTGTTCTGCGGCGTGAGAATGCGGTACCACGCGCCGTGCCGGTGATCGACGAAGTGCTCCCAGCTGTACGCCCAGATGCTGTCGTACCAGTCCCAATAGCCGGCGTCGCCGGTGCGCACCGCCAGCAGCGCGGCGGCCGCGAAGCTCTCGGCCTGAACCCAGAAGTACTTGTCGCCGTCGCACACCGTGCCGTCGGGGGCGAAGCCGTAGACCAGTCCGCCGTTGTCGGCGTCCCAGCCGCGGAACATGGCGGTGTCGAAGAAGTGGCGCGCGCGCGGCACGGCCCAGTCGGCGCTGCGGCCCGCCGCGGTGAGCTGCCGCTCCAGTTGCAGCAGCAGCTTGGCCCACTCGGTCAGGTGGCCGGTCTGGAAACCCCAGGGCCGGAAGATGTTGGTCTTGTCGCCGCGGTTGTAGTCCCAGTCGGGCGACCAGTCTTCGCGGTAGTGCTCCCAGACCAGCCCGTTGGCCAGTGCCGCCTGCTTGCCGGTGACCGCTTCGGCGAGCGCCAGCGCGCGGTCGAGGTAGCGCGTGTCTTTCGTCGCCTCGAAGGCAGCCAGCATCGCCTCGCAGGCGTGCATGTTGGCGTTCTGCCCGCGGTAGGCGCCCACGCGCCAGTCGACCGTGGCTTCGTCGGCATAGAGCTGGTGCCGCGGCTCCCAGAAGTGACGCTCCATCAGCTCCCATGTGTGCGAGAGGCCGGCGCGTGCCTCCTCGACGCCGGCCATCAGCGCGTGCGCATGCGCGAGCAGCACGAAGGCCAGGCCGTAGCAGTGGTTGGTGCCGTCTTGCACGGTGGCGCCTTGCTGGTGCCAGTCGACCTGCCAGGCGTGCCCGCCCTCGGGCTTCGCGTGGCCCGCGTGCAGAAAGGCCAGCCCATGCCGTACCGCCGCGAGATGCTGCGGGTTGCCGAAGCGGCGGTAGGCCATCGCGTTGTTGAAGACGAAGCGCGTGCTGCTCACCAGGTGGCGCGTGCGGCGGTCGTACACCGTGCCGTCGTCCTTGTAGAAATGAAAGAAGCCGCCCGTGGCGTCGAGGCTGCGCGGCTCGTAGAACGCGAGCGTGTGCAGGATGTGGTCGACCAGGAAGTCGGGGGAGCGAAAGTTCGGCATCTGGAATGAAGCGGCATGCGGGTTGCCGAACCAGTGTAGGCAGGGGTATGGGCGAATGGGCCTTGTGGTTTCCCCGAACAAGACGCCATGTCGAACGCCAGCCTTGGGCGTGAAGCGAAGCGAATGGAGTGCTGAATTCCTCACCTTCGCGTGTTCGGCGCTCGGCTGTATGACCATTGTTTGCAGTGCCTGTGGGGATGCCCCTGCAAACTGCCGCGACCTCATGTCCGTGATGGAAGGTCGTCGATGTCGCGCACGCTGTCTGTTTCTTGTTCCGCCATTCCTGTTGTCCTCGGTCGCCCGGTGCTGGAGCCTGTGCGGCTTTTCGGCGAAGAAGGCGTCGATGGGTTGTTTGCCTATGAGCTATGGCTGTCGGGGGCGGCGGAGCTGGAGCTCGATGGGTTTGTCGGGCGAGAGATCTGTTGCGAGATCGAACTCGACGGTGCTGCACCTCGCCAGATCAATGCGCTCATCACCGATGCGGCGCTGTGGGGCGAGCAGGGACGCCACGTTCAGTACAAGCTCACCCTGCGTCCCTGGCTGCACCTGGCCACCCTGCGCACCGACTGCCGGATCTTCCAGAACCAGACGGTCGTGCAGATCCTCGACGCGCTGCTGGCGAACTACGGTTTTCCCGTCGACAAGAGACTGGCCGAGAGCTACCCGCTGCGGGACTACCAGACCCAGTTCAACGAGAGCGACTTCCAGTTCTTCAGCCGCCTGTGCCAGGAATGGGGCATCAGCTACCACTTCGAACACTCGCAGGGCAGGCACCGGCTGGTGCTGTCGGACGCCATGGGCGCTTTCAAGCCCGCCGACAGTGCCGCGTACCGCGAGGTCGAATACCACGCCCCGGGCTGGAAGCTGGATGCGGAATACATCCACAGCTTCGTGCCGACGCACCAACTCACCAGCGGGCGGTATGCGGCACGGGACTACGACTACACGCGGCCCCGCGCCGAGCTGGGCACGAGCCGCAAGGACCCGAGGCCCACGGGGCACGCCGATGGCGAGGTCTACCAGTGGCATGCGGACTTCGGCGGCAGCCACAGCGTCCAGCCCGATGCCGGCAGCGCCGGCAACAACGACCCGAAGGCGGAAGGCGACCTGCTGGCGATGCTGCGCATGCAGGCCCTGCGCACCCACGGCGCCAGGGCACAGGCCAGCGGCAACCTCCGGGGCATGGTGGCCGGGCGCACCTTCAGGCTGCAGAAGCACCCCAGGGAGTCCGCCAACGCCGAGTACCTGATCCTGGCCACGCGGTTCCTGATCGAGAACGTCGCGCAAGAAAGCCAGCGCAAGGACGGTCTCGTCGACAAAGAAGAAAAGCAGCAATGGCGCGTCAGCGTCGACTTCACTTCGCACCCCGTCACCGAACCCCTGCGCCCGGCGCTCACCCAGCCCAAACCCCGCGCGGGCGGTTGCCAGGTGGCCGTGGTGGTCGGGCCAGCGGGAGAAAACATCTGGACCGACGCGCTGGGCCGCATCAAGGTGCATTTCCCCTGGGACCGCCTCGGCGGGAACGACGCGCACAGCAGCTGCTGGCTGCGCGTGAGCTCGCCGTGGGCGGGCAACCAGCTGGGCGGCATCCACATCCCGCGCATCGGCCAGGAGGTGATCGTCGACTTCATCTCGAGCGACCCGGACCTGCCGATCTGCACGGGTCGGGTGCACAACCAGGCGAACCTGCCGCCATGGGCGCTGCCGGGGCAGAGCGCGCTGAGCGGCTTCAGGAGCCGGGAGTTGACGAAGGACGGTGGCGGCAACGGCGCGGCGGGCAGATCGAACCACCTGCTGATGGACGACACGGAGGGCTGCATCCAGGCGCAACTGAAAAGCGACCACCAGAGTTCGAGCCTGAGCCTGGGAAACATCACCCGGGTGGAAGACAACACGGGGAGAAAAGAGGCGAGAGGCGAGGGCTTCGAACTGCGCACGGACGGGCACGGCGTGCTGCGCGCGCAAGACGGGCTGCTCATCACCACCGAAGCACGGCCCGATGCGGCCCGCCATGCCAAGGACATGGGCGAGACCATCCAGCGTCTCGCGCAGGCCCGCGACCAGATCGAAGGCCTCTTGCAAGCCGCGCAGTCGGCTGGCGCGCAGGAGCAGGGCGAAGACCAATCCGCCGTCGCCCGGGCCGTCAAGCAACAGAACGACGCGCTCAAGGGCGGCGGCGAGCCTCACAGCGAGCACAGCTTTCCCGAACTCGACGCGCCGCACCTGGTGCTCGCCAGCCCCGCGAGCATGGCGATCACGGCAGCACAAAGCCTGCACAGCCACACGGGCGCGCACACGCAGCTGACCAGCGGTGGCCACGTGTGCATCGGCGTGGCAAAGCGCATCCTGGCGAGCGTGGGCGAGGGCATCCGCCTCTTCGCGCTCCAGAGCGGCATCAAGGCCTTTGCATCGCAGGGTGACATCCGCATCGAGGCCCAAGGCGATGCGCTGGCGGCCATGGCGCTGGGAGACGTCGACATCGTCAGCACGCAGGACACCGTCTATGTCATCGCCAGCAAGAAGGTGACGATCAATGGCGGCACCAGTTTCAGCGAATGGAACGAGGGCGGCATTCGTCACGGCACGTTGGGCACCTGGATCGAGCATGCCGCCATGCATGCCACGCCGGGCCCTGATGCCGCGCCGACCTCCTCGGCACCCAAGGTGTGCTGGGAGTGCATGCAGCGCGCCATGCGGCGGGGGACCGCGGCTGCGCCGAGGGCATGAGATGAGCCGCCCGCAGATGTTCCCGGCACTGGGTGCGAGCGATGCACTGGATCATGGCGCCGAGCTTCACGAGGCCTTGCATCGCTATCTCTGCGTGCAGGTTGCTCCGTTGCTTGCCCCGGGCGAAGCGAACGCCAGGCTATGCCGTTACGCGCTTGTCAGCGCGGGGCAATGCAATGAGGGCGCCGTCGCAGCCGCGGTACGCAATCACCGTTTGCCTGGCGAGCGCCTGTTCATGCAGACGCCCGAGTCGGACATGGCGGACATCGGGCCCTGGCTGATCGAGCTGCCGTCCACGCCTAGGCCTGAGCTGCTCGATGCGTTGGCCGACATGGCGACCTCGCAGTCGATGACCTTGTTGTGCAGCGCGCTGCGCATCCCCAAGTTGGCCGAACACCTGCGCAGCTTCATGTCCGGCGTGCTGCAGGACGGTTCCCCGGTGTTGCTGCGTTGGTTCGACCCACGGATCGGCTTCGACATGCTGTTGCATTGGCCGGATGTTGTCAGGCAGCGCTTTCTTGCACCGCTGGCGTGGTGGGCAGGCTGGGATGGCGGCTTTGAATTTCGCCGCTTCCCCGGCGCTGCAAGCGGCGATGGTTCATCGTCGAGCGAACCCATCGAACTGGACACCCGATGGCTCAAGGCCGTCGACGAGGTGGGCGAGCCGCAACTGATCGTCGCGCTGCTGCTTGAGGAGATGGAGGCGGCGGGCTCCCCGGCGTTGCTCGATCTTTCACGCATGCACGCCTGTCTGCGCAGGCAGGTCGCACGTGATGCACTGGTGTTTGCCCGTGGCGCGGGGTTCTTCGGATGGGACGACCGATTGCTCGCCTGCCAGCTCGCCTTGACGACCCATCCGAAGTTCTACGAGCATCCGGCCTTCGGTTCGGTGTTGTCCGCCACGGCGCCGACGCGGCTCGTCGACGTGCTTGTGAAGTTGCCTGCGCGCGTGCACGCCGAGTGGGCGCAAGACCTGCAACCCGCGCTCGCGCGCCTGTGCGAGGAATTGAAGGCTGCGCTTGGCGCGGTGAGCTGAACACCGGCGGCTGCAGTCATCCGCATGCCGCCCAAGGCAGGCAAGGCGTCGCATCGACCGTTTGTCGTTGCGACGACAGTCCCTCTGAACAGCTCACGCCGGGCCATGCATGGTTGCACTGCAGCATAGGCATTTGCCCCAGTATCCAAGCGCGGAACGCCCACCAACAATCAGTCCGCGCCCGGTAGTGGCGAATTCAGATGGACCGCATGACCGACTTTCTTCTTCCGCATCCGGGCGACTTCGCGAGATGAGCGACGTCATTCTCGAAACACGCCAGCTCACCAAGGAATTCAAAGGGTTCACCGCGGTCAGCAAGGTCAACCTGTCGGTGGTGCGCGGCTCCATTCACGCGCTCATCGGTCCCAACGGCGCGGGCAAGACGACCTGCTTCAACCTGCTGACGAAGTTCCTCGAGCCGACCACCGGCACGATCCTCTTCAACGGCCAGGACATCACGGGCGAGCGCCCCGCGCAGATCGCGCGGCGCGGCATCATCCGCTCGTTCCAGATCTCGGCCGTGTTCCCGCACCTCACGCTGCTGGAAAACGTGCGCCTGGGCCTGCAGCGCCGCCTGGGCACCTCGTACCACTTCTGGAAGAGCGAGAAGTCGCTCAAGCCGCTCGATGCACGCGCACGCGAGCTGCTGGCCGAAGTGGGCCTCGAGGAGCTCGCCGACGAGCAGACCGTGAACCTTCCCTATGGCCGCAAGCGCGCGCTCGAGATCGCGACCACGCTGGCCATGGAGCCCGAGCTGATGCTGCTCGACGAGCCCACGCAGGGCATGGGCCACGAAGACGTGCACCGCGTGGCCGAGCTCATCAAGCGCGTGTCCGCGGGCCGCACCATCCTGATGGTGGAGCACAACATGAGCGTGGTGTCGACCATTGCCGACACCATCACGGTGCTGCAGCGCGGCGCGGTGCTGGCCGAAGGCCCGTACGCCGAGGTCTCGAAGAATCCGCAGGTCATGGAGGCCTACATGGGCACCACCGACGGCGAAATGCAGGGCGCCCACTGACATGACCGCCGCACTCGAAATCAAGGGCCTGCAAGCCTGGTACGGCGAATCGCACGTGCTGCACGGCGTCGACATGGTCGTGCAGCCGGGCGAGGTCGTCACGCTGCTGGGGCGCAACGGCGCAGGCCGCACCACCACGCTGCGCGCCATCATGGGCCTGACGGGCGCGCGCAAGGGCAGCATCGAGGTCAACGGCAAAGAGACCATCGGCATGCCGACGCACCGCATCGCCCACCTGGGCATCGGCTACTGCCCCGAAGAGCGCGGCATCTTCGCCAGCCTCTCGTGCGAAGAAAACCTGCTGCTGCCGCCGGAGCTCAAAGGGGGCGGGCAGGGCATGTCGGTCGAAGAGATCTACGCCATGTTCCCCAACCTGGCCGAGCGCCGCCACAGCCAGGGCACGCGCCTGTCGGGCGGCGAGCAGCAGATGCTGGCGGTGGCGCGCATCCTGCGCACGGGCGCCAAGCTGCTGTTGCTCGACGAGATTTCCGAAGGCCTGGCGCCGGTCATCGTGCAGGCGCTGGCCCGCATGATCACCACGCTGCGTGCCAAGGGCTACACCATCGTGATGGTGGAGCAGAACTTCCGCTTCGCCGCGCCGCTGGCCGATCGCTTCTACGTGATGGAGCACGGCCGCATCGTCGAGAAGTTCGGCGCCGCGGAGCTCGAAGCCAAGATGCCCGTGCTCACCGAGCTGTTGGGCGTCTGAGAAGAGAAAAAAAACAAACGTCCACAAGACCTCGCTCCCATCCCACAAAGATTCCTCCAGGAGACAACACCATGAACAAGAAACTCGGCCTCGTCGCTACCGCCATCGGCATCCTCGCGCTGGGCGCGGGCGCCGCGCAGGCGCAGGAAAAAGTGAAGATCGGCTTCGTCACCGACCTGTCGAGCCTGTACGCCGACCTCGAAGGCAAGGGCGGCGCCACGGCCATCCAGATGGCCATCGACGACTTCGGCGGCAAGGCGCTGGGCCAGCCCATCGAGCTGCTGGTGGCCGACCACCAGAACAAGGCCGACATCGCCGCCTCGAAGGCGCGCGAGTGGGTCGACACGGCCGGCGTGACGATGATCTTCGGCGGCACCAACTCGGGCGTGGCGCTGGCCACGGCCAAGGTGGCCGAAGAAAAGAAGCGCGTGTACTTCAACAACGGCGCGGGCAGCTCGGTGCTCACCAACGAGCAGTGCAGCCCGTACACCATCCACTACGCCTACGACACCGTGGCGCTGGCCAAGGGCACGGGCGCCGCGGTGGTCGACCGCGGTGGCAAGAGCTGGTTCTTCCTGACAGCCGACTACGCCTTCGGCCACGCGCTGGAAGCCGACACCACCAAGGTCGTGAAAGAAAAGGGCGGCACGGTGGTGGGCGCGGTGCGCCATCCGCTGAACGCGTCGGACTTCTCCTCGTTCCTGCTGCAGGCGCAGAACTCGAAGGCGCAGATCCTGGGGCTGGCCAACGCGGGCGGCGACACCATCAACTCCATCAAGGCGGCGAAGGAGTTCGGCATCAACAAGACCATGAAGACCGCCGGCCTGCTGGTCTTCCTGAGCGACATCCACAGCCTGGGCCTGAAGAACACCGAAGGCCTGCTGCACACCACCAGCTGGTACTGGGACCTGAACGACGAGTCGCGCAAGTTCGCCAACCGCTTCTTCGAGAAGACCAAGCGCATGCCCACCGACGTGCAGGCCGCCGACTACTCGGCCACCATGACTTACCTGAAGGCCGTGGCCGCCGCCAAGACCACCGACTCCGACAAGGTGATGGCGCAGCTCAAGAGCACCAAGATCGACGACTTCTACGGCAAGGGCCAGATCCGCGCCGACGGCAGCTTCATCCACGACATGTACCTGGTCGAGGTGAAGTCGCCCGCCGAGTCGAAGAAGCCCTGGGACTACCTGAAGGTGCTCAAGACGCTGCCGGGCGACCAGGTCTTCACGACCAAGGCCGAGACCAAGTGCGCCGCCTGGAAATAAGCGGCAAATAAACGGCATAGACCGCTGACCCCCGCGCAGACACCACCACCCAAGCCACCACCGAAGCCAACGAGGAGAACCCTTCCATGAAACGCACGCTCATCGCCTCCGCCTGCCTCGTCGCCACCTGCCTGATGGCGGCCGGCGCCGCGCAGGCGCAGGACAAGGTCAAGATCGGTTTCATCACCGACATGTCGAGCCTCTACGCGGACGTGGAGGGCAAGAACGGCGCCCTCGCCATCCAGATGGCCATCGACGACTTCGGCGGCAAGGTCAACGGCATGCCCATCGAGCTGCTGCAGGCCGACCACCAGAACAAGGCCGACATCGCCGCCTCCAAGGCGCGCGAGTGGATCGACACGCAGGGCCTGACGATGCTGTTCGGCGGCACCAGCTCGGGCACCGGCCTCGCCATGGCCAAGGTGGCGCAGGAGAAGAAGCGCGTGTTCATCGTGAACGGCGCGGGCAGCTCGGCGCTCACCAACGAGCAGTGCTCGCCCTACACCGTGCACTACGCCTACGACACCGTGGCGCTGGCCAAGGGCACCGGCAGCGCGGTGATCGCGCGCGGTGACAAGAGCTGGTACTTCCTGACGGCCGACTACGCCTTCGGCCAGGCGCTGGAAGCCGATGCCTCCAAGGTGGTGAAGGAGAAGGGCGGCACCGTGGTGGGCAGCGTGAAGCACCCGCTGAACACGTCGGACTTCTCGTCGTTCCTGCTGCAGGCGCAGAACTCCAAGGCGCAGGTGCTGGCGCTGGCCAACGCGGGCGGCGACACCATCAACGCCATCAAGGCCGCGAAGGAATTCGGCATCACCAAGACCATGAAGATGGTCGGCCTGCTGGTCTTCGTGACCGACGTGCACAGCCTGGGCCTGAAGAACACCGAAGGCCTGCTGCTCACCACCAGCTGGGACTGGAACCTGGACGACAAGACGCGCGCCTTCGGCAAGAAGTTCTTCGACAAGACCAAGCGCATGCCCACCGACATCCAGGCCGCCGACTACTCGGCCACCATGACCTACCTGAAGGCCGTGCAGGCCGCCAAGAGCACCGACGCCGACACGGTCATGGCGCAGATCAAGAAGACCCCCATCGACGACTTCTACGCCAAGGGCGTGGTGCGCGAGGACGGCCGCTTCGTGCACGACATGTACCTCATGCAGGTGAAGTCGCCGGCCGAGTCGAAGCAGCCGTGGGACTACTACAAGGTGGTCCAGAAGCTCAAGGGCGAGGACGTGTACACGACGAAGGCCGAGAGCAAGTGCGCCCTCTGGAAGTGATTTTTCACGGGCGCCCCGGCGCCCGGGTTCGTTGAAACGCCTATGACCATTTCCCTTCCCGGCCTGCTGAGCCAGCTCCTCCTGGGGCTGGTGAACGGCTCGTTCTATGCCATCCTGAGCCTCGGGCTCGCGGTGATCTTCGGCCTGCTCAACGTCATCAACTTCGCGCACGGCGCGCTGTTCATGCTCGGTGCCGTCCTCACCTGGATGGCCATGGAGTACCTCGGCATCAACTACTGGGTGATGCTGATCGCGGCGCCCATCGTCATCGGCCTGTTCGGCGTGCTCATCGAGCGGCTGCTGCTGCGCTGGATCTACAAGCTCGACCACCTCTACGGCCTGCTGCTCACGCTGGGCCTCACGCTGCTGATCGAGGGCGTGTTCCGCTCGGTGTACGGCGTGTCGGGGCTGCCCTACGACGCGCCCGAGGCGCTGTCGAGCGCCACCGACCTCGGCTTCATGGTGCTGCCCAACTACCGCGCCTGGGTCGTCGTGGCCTCGCTGGTGGTGTGCTTCGCCACCTGGTACGTGATCGAGAAGACGCGCCTGGGCGCCTACCTGCGCGCCGGCACCGAGAACCCGCGGCTGGTGGAGGCCTTCGGCGTGAACGTGCCGCTGATGATCACGCTGACCTACGCCTTCGGCGCGGGCCTCGCGGCGTTCGCCGGCGTGCTCGCCGCCCCGGTGATCCAGGTGTCGCCGCTGATGGGGCAGAACCTCATCATCGTGGTGTTCGCGGTGGTCGTCATCGGTGGCATGGGCTCGATCATGGGCGCCATCCTCACGGGCCTGGGGCTGGGCGTGATCGAGGGCTTCACCAAGGTTTTCTATCCAGAGGCTTCGTCTACGGTTGTGTTCGTGATCATGGTCATCGTGCTGTTGATTCGCCCCGCCGGCCTGTTCGGCAAAGAGAAGTAAGGCGAGCGGCACCATGAACCTGAACATGAAGAAAATCTCCACCGTCGTCTACGGCCTGCTGCTGGTCGCGCTCATCCTGGCGCCGTTCTTCGGCGCCTACCCGGTGTTCGTGATGAAGCTGATGTGCTTCGCGCTGTTCGCGGCGGCGTTCAACCTGCTGCTGGGCTTTACCGGCCTGCTGTCCTTCGGGCACGCGGCCTTCCTGGGCGGTTCCGCCTACGTCGCGGGCCACGCCATGAAGGTGTGGGGCCTCACGCCCGAGCTGGGCCTCATCGCGGGCACGCTGGCGGGCGGCTTCCTGGGCTGGATCTTCGGCGTGCTGGCCATTCGCCGGCAAGGCATCTACTTCGCGATGATCACGCTGGCGCTCGCGCAGATGATGTTCTTCGTCGCGCTGCAGGCCAAGTTCACGGGCGGCGAAGACGGCCTGCAGGGCGTGCCGCGCGGCAAGCTGTTCGGGCTCATCGACCTGTCGAACGACCTCACGATGTACTACGTGGCGCTGGTCGTGGTCGTGCTGGCCTTCCTGCTGATCGTGCGCACCATCCACTCGCCTTTCGGGCAGGTGCTCAAGGGCATCAAGGAGAACGAGCCGCGCGCGCTGTCGCTGGGCTACGACGTGAGCCGCTTCAAGCTGCTGGCCTTCGTGATCTCGGCCGCCCTGTCGGGGCTGGCCGGTTCGCTCAAGACGCTGGTGCTGGGCTTCGCCACGCTGTCGGACGTGCACTGGACCGCCTCGGGCCAGGTCATCCTGATGACGCTGGTGGGCGGGCTGGGCACGCTCTCGGGCCCGCTGGTGGGTTCGGCGGTGGTGGTGCTGCTGGAGAACAAGATCGGCGAACTGGGCAACCTGCTCGCGCGCATCACCACGGTCGACTGGTTCAACACGCTGGGCGAGTCGGTGACCATGGTGACGGGCCTGATCTTCGTGATCTGCGTGCTGGCCTTCCGCAAGGGGATCATGGGCGAGATCATTGCGTTCATCGAGCGGCGCAAGGGGGCTTCGGGCAAGTCGCACTGAGCGCTGTCGGCGGGGTCGCGGCCGTTGCTCAGGGCGCGATCACGCCCCGTACAGCAGCACCAGGAACAAGGGGCTACAACCGAAGAGGCGCCGCGTACCCCGTCATCTCCAGATACCCCCGCCCCACGCGCCGCCCCTGCGCATCGAGCAGATCGCTCACCCCTTCCCAGTACACCCCGCCCGTAGAGCCACGGCTGTCCAGCTCCTGGTCGTCGAGCAGCGCCCGCACCTCGAACGCACCCGCCGGCGTCTGCACACGCCACTGCGTCGGATACTTGGCCTGCGTGCGCGGGCTGTCCCATGACTTGAGCGCCTCGAAGCGCACCTGGTCGTTCGCAAAAATGCGCGCCACGCCATCGCGTGGCCGAAACGATCCGCCGCCCCACAACGCACTGCCGTCGCTGCGCCGCAGGTGAAAGGCCGTCAGCGCGCTGCCGTCGTCCAGGTTCATGCCGGTCCAGTCCCAGCCCACGGCCTCGGGGTGCATCAATGCTTCGCTCCACTCGTGGTCCAGCCACGCCGCGCCGCCCACGTCGAACGCCTGGCCCTTCAGCGTCAGCTTGCCCTGCGCCTTCAGCTGCGGCTCGCTGTAGTAGTAGCTTGCCTGCGATTCGTCCGGCCCCTTGCGCGACAGCCCCGCCTTGCCCTGCAGCAACACCGGTTGCGTGGGCGTGAAGCGCAGGTCGAGCGCGAACTCGCCGGCCGGAATGCGCGCAAGGTAGATGCCGTTCTCGCGCACCAGCGACCAGTCGCGGATGCGCACGTCGGTGTCGCTGGTGCTGGCCTCGGCCACGCCGAAGCCGGCGCGTGCGATGCGCTGGTCGTGCAGCAGCACGCGGCCCTCGAGGTCGGTGACGGCCGCGTGCGCGAACACCAGGTTTTTCGCCGCGAACGCCGAGCGCATGCCCTGCGCGGCATCGACGCGCGAGCGGAAAAAGGTCACCTGAAAACCGAACTCGCGCCCGGCCGGCGTCTTCGCGTGCCCGGTGATGTACCACCACTCGGTGTGCAGGTCGGGGTGGCTGCCGAAGTCGCGAGGGAACTCGAGCCTGCGCTCGGGCAACGCCCACGCCGTGAAAGGGCCGAGCGCCGGTGCGGCAAGCGCCGCCAGCAGCAGGCCGCGCCGCGACAGAGCGAAGGGGGTGCGCCCGGGTTGCATCACGCTGCCACCAGCGCGTCGATGCGCTGCTGCGCGGGGCCGATGTCGCCGAACGCGTTCTTCACCCACGCGGCGTCGTGGTAGCTCGGCAGGTAGCGCTCGCCGGCATCGCACAGCAGCGAAAGAATGGAGCCTTGCTGGCCGGCCGCGCGCATCTCGCGCGCCACGGCCAGCATGCCGACGAAGTTGGTGCCCGTCGACGGGCCCACCCTGCGCCCCAGCAGCGCCGACAGCGCATGCATCGCGGCCACCGAATCGAGGTTGGGCACCTCGATCATCCGGTCGACCAGCGTGCGGATGAAGCTGGGCTCCACGCGCGGCCGGCCGATGCCCTCGATGCGCGAGCCGGCCGCGGTGAGCGTGGCGTCGCCGGTGCGGTGGTAGGCCGAGAACACCGAGCCCTCGGGGTCGGCCACGCACACCTGCGTGTCGTGGCAGCGAAAGCGCACGTAGCGCCCGATGGTCGCGCTGGTGCCGCCGGTGCCCGCGCCCACCACGATCCACTTGGGCACCGGATGCCGCTCGCGCGCCATCTGCTGGAACATGCTCTCGGCGATGTTGTTGTTGCCGCGCCAGTCGGTGGCGCGCTCGGCGTAGGTGAACTGGTCCATGTAGTGGCCGCCGGTGCGCTCGGCCAGCGCGCGGGCCTCTTCGTACACCTGCGCCGCATGGTCCACGAAGTGGCAGCTCGCGCCGTAGAAGGCGATCTGCGCGACCTTCTCGGGCGAGGTGCTGCGCGGCATGACCGCGATGAAGGGAAGGCCCAGCAGCCGCGCGAAGTAGGCCTCGCTCACCGCCGTGGAGCCGCTGGAAGCCTCGACGATGGTGGTGCCCTCGCGCACCCAGCCGTTGCACAGCGCATAGAGAAAGAGCGAACGCGCGAGCCGGTGCTTCAGGCTGCCGGTCGGGTGCGTGGACTCGTCCTTCAGGTACAGGTCGATGCCGGCGGCGGCCAGCGAGGGCAGCGGCAGGGGGATGAGGTGGGTATCGGCGCTGCGCTGGTAGTCGGCCTCGATGCGGCGGATGGCACCGTCTAGCCAGCCGGTGATGGCTGTGGAGGAGGGGGGTTGCTGCATAGCGCGCCAGTCTACAAGTCATGCCTTGTGACTCCCAATGGCGCTTGCGTGGTTGGGGCTGTTGGGCGGTTTTTTTGGGTGGGCGTTGATTGGCTTTGGGATTGGGGTTTCGGGGCCGGGTCTCGCCCCGGCGGGCGACTTGCTTTCTTTTGCTTCGCCAAAAGAAAGTAAGCAAAGAAAAGGCGACCCCACTGGCTGCGTCCCTCCGCTTCGCTGCGGGCAACCTGCGGTGCTCGCGTTTCGCGGGGTCTCGCCCAAACTCGCTTCGCTCAAACAAGGGCGAGCCCTGATCCGCGAAACGCTCCGCTCCTCGGCGCAGCCAGAGGGGCGGGAGCCCACGGGCCATTGCTTCGCTCGGCCCGCCAGGTGCTGCAGGCGCTTTGCTTCTGCAGCACCTGGCTTCCTTTTTTCGAGGGTCGCTTTTTTACCAGTCTTCTTTCACCGCCAGCACCGCGTCCTTGCCTGCGGCGGCCCTGCCGGCCAGCCATGCCGTGACGGTGCCCGCGGCCACCACGGCGGCACACAGCACCACCAGGCGCTCCCATGGCACGAGCAGGTCCATGCTCCAGTGGAAGCTCTGCGGGTTCACCACCTTCACCAGCACCACCGACACGGCCAGCCCCAGCCCCAGGCCGGCCACGGCGCCGATGGCGGTCCACGCGGCGCCTTCGCCGGCCACCACGGCCAGCACCTGGCGGCGGGTGAAGCCCAGGTGCGCGAGCAGGCCGAATTCCTTGCGCCGGGCCAGCACCTGGGCGCTGAAGCTGGCGGCAATGCCGAACAGGCCGATGGCAATGGCCACGGCCTGCAACCAGTAGGTGACGGCAAAGCTGCGGTCGAAGATGCGCAGCGAAGTCACGCGGATCTGCCCGACAGACGCGATCTCCACCGACTCGGCGGAACCGCCGCCCTGGCGCGCGGCCAGCGCACGCACCGCCGCCTGCACCTCGCCCTCGGCGGCGCCGGGCGCGAGCCACACGGCCACGTCGCTCACGTTGCGCTCGCCGGTGATGCGCTCGTAGTCCCGCGCATCCATGGTGATGGCGCCGAACTGCCGCGCGTAGTCGCGCCACACGCCGGCCACGAAGAAGCCGGGCTTTGTCTTCGCCGACGCCACGGCGCCCATCGCATCGGCCAGCGGCGCGAAGGTGGTGCCGGGCCGGGCGCCATACAGCTCCACCATCGGCTCGCTCACATAGATGCCGACTTGGCCTTCGGGCACGGCCAGGGCCGAACCGACCAGCGGCAGCGACTGCGTGGCGCCGCCTTCCAGGCTGCGCGCAATGAGCGCCACGGCCGGCCGGGTGGCGTCGAGTTGCAGCGACTGGGTGCGCAGGGTGCCGGTGCGCGCCACGCCGGGCAACTGCGCCAGCGCCTGCACGAAGGCCGGGGGAAAGGTGGCGGTGTCGGTGCTGTTGCCGCCGCCGCTGTTGCTGCCGCGCCCGCCCGAGGTGGCGCGCACGTACAGGTCGGCGGGCAGCACGACGTCGAGCCACTGCGTCACCGAATCTCTGAAGCTCGCGACCATCACGGTGAGGGCCACGGCCAGGCTCAGGCTGGCGACCACGCCGCTGACGGCCACGGCTGCGGTGCCGCGCATGCGCCGCGCGCGCTCCACGGCCAGCATGGGCAGCACACGCTGCGCGAACAGGGGCGCGATGCGGTCGTACAGCAGCGCAATCAGCCAGGGCAGGGCAGTAATGCCGCCCACCAGCAGGCAGGCCACCGACAAGTACGCCGCCACCGGAATGCCGCCGATGGCCGGCACCTTGGCCAGCGCACCGCCCAGCGCGATCAACGCCAGCGCCAGCCAGTGGCCGTTGCTCTGCACAGGCGCGGCGCCCAGGCCCTTGAGCGTCTGCGCCTCGGGCAGCGCCTGCGCCGCGCGCGCGGGCCACCAGCCGCCGACCAGGGCGGCGGCCACGCCCAGCCCACCGTAGAGCAGCGCCGCGCCGGCGCTCCAGTGCAGCGTGGGCGCCACGCCTTCGAAGTAGCCGCCGCCCAGGTCGCCGCCCAGCACCTTCAGCGCGAAGGCCGCCAGCGCGGTGCCCAGCGCCAGGCCGGCCAGGCTGCCGATGAGGCCCAGCACCAGCGATTCGGTGAGCACCAGCCGCAGCCGCTCGCGCGGCGTGAGGCCCAGCACGCCGAGCAGCGCGAACTGCTGCGCGCGCTTGGCCACGCTGAGCGCCAGCACCGAGAACACCAGGAAGGCGCCGGTGAACAGCGCCACCAGCGCCAGCACGGTGAGGTTGACGCGGTAGGCGCGCGACAGGTTGCTCACGCGCTCGGCCGCGTCGCCGGGCTCGGCAAACTGCACGCCGGCGGGCCAGTCGGGCGACTTCTGCAGCGCGGCGGTGAAGGCGGCGCGGTCGGTGCCGGGCGCCAGCCGCAGGTCGATGCGGCTGAGGCGGCCGCCCTGGTCGAACAGGTCTTGCGCGGCGGCGATGTCCATCACCGCGAGCGCCGTGCCGCCGGCCGCGACATGGCCGGCCACGGCCAGCTGGCGCCATGCATCGCCGCTGCGCAGCTGCACGGTTTCCCGGCTGCCGGCGGGCGCTTCGGCCGGCAGGCCCAGCGCGGTGCGCGCGGCGGCGTTGAGGAACACCTGGCCGGGCGCGAACAGCGCGAAGCGGTCGGCGCCGGGCGCGGCTTGCGGCATGAGCGCGGGCGCGATGGTGGGCAGCACGAGGGCGTCGATGCCGATGACGCGCATGGGCACCTGGCTGTCGCCGGCCGAACTACCAGGCTTGCCATCACCCGCCAGCGCCAACCCCTGGAACTCCACCACCGGGCTCGCCAGCGTCACCTGCGGGTGCTTGGCCAGCCGCGCGAACACGGCCTCGTCGAAGCCGCCCTGCACGGCGCGCACCTCGAGGTCGGGCTGGCCGTTCACCGAGCGCACGGCGCTGGAGAACTCGTCGAGCGCGGAGGCATTGATCAGCTGCACCGAGAAGGCCAGCGCCACGCCCAGCATCACGGCCAGCACGGCCGCCGCGTTGCGCCAGGGGTGGTGGCGGAGTTCCTGCCAGGAGAAGGTGGTGAGCAGTGCGCGCATGCGCCGATTGTGGCGGCGCGCGAAAGCCTGCACGGCCGCCGGCCCAGCCGTGGCACCATGGCGCCTCTTCGACCGACGCCTGAGGTACCCGACGATGCGGCTTTTGCCCCGTGCCCTGTCCCGCCATTGGCTCGCCGCCTGGCTCCTCGCGCCGCTGCTGGTGGGCGCCGCCGCCGCCCAGACGTCCCAGCAACCGCAGCAAGCCCAGCCTCCTCAGTCTCCCCAACCCCAGCAACCGCTCACGCTGGCCAGCGACCCGCTGGTGCTCGCCAGGGCCGCCCTCGGCGCCGAGCGCGGCACGCTGGTGGTCGGCACCCTGCGCGGCGGCCAGGCCGCCTACGGCGCGGCCTACAACCCCGAGCCGCCCACGCCGCCGCGCGCCCTTGCGGCCAACAGCGCGGAGCAGCCGATGTTCGAGATCGGCTCGGTCACCAAGGTGTTCACCGGGCTGCTGCTGGCGCAGTCGGTGGAGCGCGGTGACGTGAAGCTGGACGACACCGTGGGCAAGCTGCTCGCGGGCAAGGCCGACGTGCCGCAGCAGCCGCTGCCGCCCGCCGTGGCCTCGGTCACGCTGCGCCAGCTGGTCACGCACACCGGCTGCATGCCCGTGATGGCCGACGGCGTGACCGGCGGCGCGCCGCTGGCCGAGCAGTTCCGCAGCTTCGACAAGCCCATGTTCTGGGCCGCGCTGGCGCGCATCAAGCTCACGGCCGCGGCGCCGCCGTGCGAGGCCGCGTACAGCAACTTCGGCATGGCGCTGCTGGGCCAGCTGCTGGCCGAGCGCTACGGCACCTCGTGGGGCGAGCTGGTGCGCGCGCGCATCACCGAGCCGCTGGGCATGAACGACACTGTGATCTTTCTCGGCGACAAGGCCTCGCGCATGGCCCCGGCCTTTGCCGGCGACCGCCGCCAGCCGCTGTTCGACATGCAGGCCTACGCGCCGGCCAGCGCGCTGCGCTCCACCGCCGCCGACATGCTGACCTTCAGCCGCGCCGTGCTGGCCGGCGCCAACGGCCCGCTGGGCCCGGCGGCCGTGCGCATGCTCACGCCGCTGGCGCGCTACGAGGGCGCGGAGATCGGCTATGCGGTGATGGTGCGCGGCCCCGAGGGCGGGCGCCGCACCTACTGGCACGCCGGCCTCACCGAGGGCTACCGCACGCTGTGGCTGCTGGCGCCCGACACCGGCGAAGCCATCGTCGTGCTCAGCAGCAACGCACGCGCGCCGATGCAGTCGGTGATGCTGGCCATCGGCAAGAGCCGCTACCCCGTGTCCACCGTCGAGGTGCCCATCGACGCGAAGCGGCTGGACGACTACAAGGGCGAATACCGCGTCAGCCGAACGCAGGCGCTGAGCTTCACGGTGCGCGGCGGCCGGCTGCTGGTGCGCGAGACGGGGCGCGGCTACAACGCGCTCACGCCCACCGGGCCCGACCGCTTCGCCGTGGCCGGCATCGGCGCGCAGCTGGTGTTCCGGCGCGACGCGGGCAACGTGGTGGTGGGCGTGACGCTGGCGCAGGGCGGCAGCCAGCTTGACGCGCGGCGCGTGGGCGAAGCGGTCGCCGTGCCGCAGGAGTAGGCAAAGGCTGCTGCTGCGGTCGGCGCCTTCAGCGCGTTAGCGCGTCATCGCGAGCAGGCGCCCGGCCAGTTGCGCGATCTCGTCTCGCATCACCAGCTTTTCGAGCCAGTGCGCGGGAATGCCGCCCACGCCGTAGAACGCGCCCGCCAGCTGGCCGCAGATGGCGGCGGTGGTGTCGGCGTCGTCGCCCAGGTTGGTGGCGGCCAGCACGGCTTCTTCGAAAGACTGGGTGTGCGCGAAACACCACAGCGCCGCCTCCAGCGACTCGACGCAGTAGCCCGAACCCTTGATGCGCTCGCGCGGCTTCGTCGCGTAGTCGCCGCGTGCCAGCGCCGCGACCTTCTCACTCAACACGGCGAGCGGCGCGGTGGCAAGAATGGCCGCCTTGCTCTCGCCGAGCAGGGCCGCGCGCAGCTGCAGCGCGAAGAGCTGCGAGCACGCGATGGCCTCCTGCGCGCCGTGCGTGATGCGCGTGCTGTCGCCGGCCTGCTGCCAGGTGGCCTGCGCGCTCGGCGCGAAGAACATGGGCACGGGCGCCAACCGCATCAGCGCGCCGTTGCCGGCCGTGCGCGGGTCGGGGTCGCCCGAAAACGGATCGCCCGAGGCCAGGTAGCGGGTGAGGGCGCCCGACACCGTGATGCCGATGTCGAAGCAGTTGCCGGTGCTGCTCATGTAGCCCACGCTGCGCCAGTTGCAGTAGCGGTTCATCTGGTCGACGGCGTCGAAGCCCTCGCGGTGCACCAGGCTGGCGGCCAGGCACAGCGCCATCGAGGTGTCGTCGGTCCACTCGCCGGCGACCAGCCTGAAAGGGCCGCCGCCGACCATGTCCGTCACCGGCTCGAAGCTGCCGCGCGTGCGGAACTCGACCGTGGTGCCCACGGCGTCGCCGCAGGCCAGCCCGAGCAGGCAACCCTCATAGCGTTCGAGCGGGCTCATTGCGACTGCCCTGGCGTATCCAGAGCGTCGGGCGCGGCGCTGAGCGCATCGCGCGCCGCCATCAGCGCGAAGCCCAGCAGGTTGAGTCCGCGCCACGCGCGCGGGTCTTGCGCCGCGGGGTCGGTGGCCGCCAGGCCGATGCCCCAGATGGGGTCGACCGGGCTGGCCTCCACCAGCACCTGATGCCCCGTGCCGAGCAGGAAGGCGCCCAGCGCCGGGTTCTGCGCGAACTTGGCGATGTTGCCCTGCGTCACGATGTCCAGCCGCGCCGCGGCCCACGCCGCCTCGTCGAAACCGCCGATCTCGCGGCCCAGCTTCTTCGCCTCGCCCGGCGTGCGCGCCGCGAGGATGCGCTCGCAGGTCGCCGTGTCGTCGAACAGGCGCGCCTTGCCAGCCATCATGAAATGCTCGGCCGTGCGGTACCTGATGCCGTCGAGCTTGAACCCGGCCTCGAACCATTGGCTGAAGCAGCTCTTGTTCACGCCGGCCTTCGGCGCCTGGTGGCCCCAGAACAGCAGGTACTCGGGGCGGTGGCCCTGCGCGAAGTAGGCGGGCAGGTCGCGGGTGCTGCGCGGGGTGGCGGTAGCAGTATTGATGATGGTGGCGGCGCCGATGTTGTTGTTCGTCATTTGTTTTTCTCCCTCATTGGCCGATCATTGGCCGATGCCGATCGGATGCTCCACCGGCAGTTGCAATTCAGCGTTGTCGTTCTGCGCCAGCGCGCGCTGGGCGTCCACGAAGGCACGCATGTCGATCACCTCCAGCAGTTCTTCGTGTGCCAAGGCGACCAGCGCACGCCCGCGCAGGCCGAGCTGGATTGCGCGGCGCTCGAGCTTGTGGCCGCTGGGCGAGTGGTCAGGGTCCCACTGCAGCCGCACTTCGGAGCGCCCGACCGCAGCCTGCCACGCGTCGCGGCTCGGATAGCTTGAGTCGAAGGTCGACGGCACAGCCTCTCGCACCAGCCGCTCGAAAAATGCGCGACGGAGCCGCAGTCCGAGCGTTACCTCCTGACCTTCCTTGGTGCCCCAGCCAGAGCGGTACATCATCCAGAGGAAGTTCGGCTTGATCCAGCTCATGCGCGAAAGACTGAAGTCCGGCCCATCGAGCCGTCCGTTGCGAATGGCGTACTCGCCGATGGCCGGGCGATAGGCTTGGTACACGACAACCGATTCAGCGTCGTGATGAGCCAGGATGTGTCGCCCGCTCTGTGGCCAGCGCACACGCTGCGCCAGGTGTCGCTCGGTGGGAAGGGGTGTGACAGCGGTGTTCATTTTTTAATCCTCTTGTTGTTTTATTTGTCATGAGAGTTGTCCAGTACAACTAATCAAGGGTTGTATAGTACAACTAACAAATCTGGAGTCAAGCCTTCCCGTGAAAACACCTTCGTCGAACTTTCCCCCGCTGACCTTTCCGCGCCCGCTGGTCACGGTCGACGTGGTGATGTTCACCGTGCTCGGCGACGCGCTGCAGGTGCTGCTGGTGAAGCGCGCCGCGGACACCGACGAGCCGTTTCCCGGCAAGTGGGCCTTGCCGGGCGGCTTCGTGAACATCGACGAAGACGCCACCCTGCTCGGCTGCGCGCTGCGCAAGCTCAGCGAAAAGACCGGCGTGGCCGCGCCCTACCTGGAGCAGCTCGGAAGCTGGGGCGGCGCGCAGCGCGACCCGCGGGGCTGGTCGACCACGCACTGCTTCTATGCGCTGATTCCCGCGCAAGCGATGCAGCTGCGCAGCGGCGCCAACACGGCCGAGGTGGCGTGGTTCGAAGTCGATGCCGCCGCGCGCAAGCGGCTGGCCTTCGACCACGGCGAGTTGCTGGAGGCCGCCGTCGCGCGGCTGCGCAGCAAGGTCGAATACACCTCGCTGCCGGCCTTCCTGCTCGAGGAGCCCTTCACGCTGCCTGCGCTGCAGCACACCTACGAGGTGGTGCTGGGCCGCGACATCGACAAGAGCGCGTTCCGCAAGCGCATGCTCGACGGCGACTTCATGGAAGAAGCGGGCATGGTCACCGGCACGCTGGGCCGGCCGGCCATGAGCTACCGGCTGCGCGACCGGTCGCAGGCGGCGCTGTTTCCGCGCACCTTCAACGCACGTTGAAGTTCGTATTTCTCAACGCACGTTGAAGCGAACCGCTTCTCAACGCACGTTGAAGTTTGTGTTTTTCAACGCACGCTGAAGCCATCGCACCGTCTCAAAGCCGCTGCTGCATCGCGTCGAGATACGTCCGCACCACAGCGCTGGTGCTCAGCCCGATCGCGCGGTCGTAGGCCTGCCGCGCGGCGGCGCGCGCACCGCCGGCCGCCAGCAGGTGCGCGCGTGCCGCCCAGAAGGGCTGGTAGCTGGCCACCTCGTCCGCCGGAATCGCATCGAGCGCCTGCAGCCCCGTTTCAGGCCCGCGTGCATTGGCCAGCGCGCACGCCAAGCTCACCTGCGCGCCGATGCTCGGGCGCAGCGCCAGCAGGCCTTCGTACAGCGACACCAGCGTTTCGGGCGGCACGGGTGCGCCGGCGCGGCGCTCGCAGTGCGCCGACTGGATGGCCGCCTCCAGCTGGTAGGGGCCCAGCGACGCCAGCGTGGAAGCCTGCCGCAGGTGGTGCTCGGCCTCGGCCAGCAACTCGTGGTTCCAGCGCGTGATGTCCTGCTGGTCGAGCGGCACGTAGGCGCCGGTGTCGCTGCGGCGCGCGGCCAGGCGCGCATCGCAGAACAGCATGAGCGCCAGCAGGCCGAGCGGCTCGGGCTCGTTCGGCATCAGCCCGCACAGGATGCGGCACAGGTCGATGGCTTCACCAGTGAGCCCGCGGGGCAGGGCGTCGGCGCCGTCCACGTCGTCCCAGCCGGTGCCGTAGGCGGCATAGATGCCGTCGAGCACGTCGCGCAGGCGGTGCGGCAGCTCGCGCGCCTGCGGGTATTCGAAGGGCACGCCGGCCGCGCGGATGCGCGCCTTGGCACGCACCAACCGTTGGGCCAGCGTGGAGGGCGATGTGAGAAAGGCGCCTGCCATGCGCGCGGCGTCGATGCCGAGCACGGTCTGCAGCATCAACGGTGCGCGCGCCGGCGCGTCGATGGCCGGGTGCGCGCACACGAAGAGCAGGCGCAGCCGCTCGTCGGGCACGGCGGCGCCGTCGTGTCCATGCGCGGCGCCGTCATCGACCTCGCCCGCCAGCAGCATCAGCGTCTGCGTGGCCTTGTCCTGCACGCGGGTGTGGCGCCAGGCGTCGAGCTTGCGGTGGCGCGCCACGCTCAGCAGCCAGGCATCGGGCTGCTGCGGAATGCCGTCGGCGGGCCAGCGCTCGAGCGCGCGCGCGAAGGCGTCGGCCAGCGCATCTTCGGAGGCGGCGATGTCGTGCGTGCGCG
This sequence comes from Variovorax sp. RCC_210, assembly GCF_041355175.1. Lineage (NCBI taxonomy): Bacteria > Pseudomonadati > Pseudomonadota > Betaproteobacteria > Burkholderiales > Comamonadaceae > Variovorax > Variovorax sp. RCC_210. The sequence continues at coordinate 240,891 of NZ_JBFUPJ010000009.1, forward strand.
CGGACAGGATGGCCAGCAGCCGCCCGTACGAATCGCGCGCCGCGCGCTCGGCGGCCTGGTGCGCCGCCGGGCCGCTCATGCCGCGGCGGCCATGGCGGTGGCGGTGAACACGGGGCGCACCTCCACGCCGCCGGTGGTGGCGCAGGGCGCACGCTCGGCCCATTCGAGCGCGGCGTCCAGGTCGGCCACCTCGATCACGAAGTAGCCGCCGAGCTGCTCCTTGGTGTCGGCGAAGGGGCCGTCCTGCACCTGGCGTTTGTCGCCGCGCACGCGCAGCGTGGTGCCGGTCAGGGGCGGCAGCAGGCCGTGGCCGCCCAGCGAAATGCCCGCGCGGCGCACGGCGTCGGCATAGGCCATCCAGCTGGCGCGGTAGGCCCGGGACGAGGCGTCGTCGCGTTGTTCGAACTCGGACGCGGGCTGATAGAACATCAACATGTACTGCATGGTGTCTCTCCGTCATGGAAGAAGCTGCTGAGCAGGATCGCTCACCACAATGACGGCCCGCCGGCGGCCATTTCGACACGGGGGCGCCGTGCCGAGCAGAATATTCTTGACCTTAAGGCGCCGCGGCGCAATGCATCGTTTCGCGCTCGGTTCAGCAAACGCCCAGGCGGTTCAAGCCGCCCGCGCCTGCACCGAAGGCGCGAACATCGCCTCCATCTCGTTGCGCAGCTTGTAGGCGGCGGTGCCGGCGTCGATGGCCACGTCGGCCCATGCCAGGCTCTGGCCTTTCTTCACCGGGCTCACCAGCTTCACGTTGTGCGCCAGCCCCAGCGGCAGGCCGCCCAGGCGCAGCGAGCGTTCGGCCGGCAGCAGCTTGCCCCACACGGTGTAGCCGCCTTCGCCGTCGAGCATCTCGCCCGCGGCCAGGTCGCGCTTGGCGGTGGCGACCACGTCGGCGTTCCAGCAGGTGGCCACGCCGGTGGGCTCGCCGCGCAGCGCCACGCTGGCCACCGACATGCCCACCTCCAGCCCGATGAGGTGCCAGCGCTTGTACAGCGTGAAGTAGCGCCCGCTCGGGTCGGTGTGGGCGTTGTATTCCTCGAAGCAGTTCCTGATGTAGTCGGTCTCGGCCTCCACCGTGACCCACACGCCCATGCGGATGTCGTACGGGATCTTGCGGCCGTCGGCCTCCAGGGAAGACACCACCTCGACCATGCCCTTGCGCTCCAGCACGCCGCCCTCGCTCTTCGGGCGCGTGACGAAGGGAATGTCTTCCACGCTCGCGGGCGGGTAGAGCAGGCCGTCCGACGGCACGGTGAGGCCGGTGGCGTTGGCCACGGCCGAGCTTTCGATGGAGGGCTTGGAGCCGTCCAGAAAGCTGTTGAACATCTTCGGGTTGAGCCCGCCGCGCTTCGCCTGCTCGGGCGTGAGGCCGTAGTTGCCCCACACCGTCTCGGGCGTCGATTCGGTGAAGTGCGCCAGCCACTTGTGGCCGCGCCCGGCCGCCACCACCGGCAAGCCGCAGGTGCGCGCCCAGTCGACCAGGTCGCAGATCAGCGCGGGCTGGTCGCCGAAGGCCAGCGAATAGACCACGCCGGCCTGCTGCGCCCGGTGCGCCAGCAGCGGGCCGCAGAAAGCGTCGGCCTCCACCGTCACGTTCACCACGTGCTTGCCGTGCGCGAAGGCGTCCAGGCAATGGTCGACCGCGGCAATGGGGTTGCCGGTGCACTCGACCACGATGTCGATGGAGGGCTCGCGCGTCACGGCCTGCCAGTCGTCGGTGATCCAGGTGGTGCCGTGCTTCAGTGCCTCCTGCACCGAGCCGGCGGCGGCGCGTTCGGGCTGCCAGCCCACGCGCGCGAGGTTGACGCGCGCCGCGTCGGGCGACAGGTCGGCAATGGCCACCAGCTGAACGCCGGGCGTGCGCGGAATCTGCGCGAGGTACATGGCGCCGAACTTGCCGGCGCCGATCAGGCCGATGCGAATGGGCCGGCCTTCGGCGGCGCGTTGTTGCAGGCGGGCGTAGAGGCTCATGGGGTCAGGCCTCCACTTCGTCGATGACATCGAGCGACGTCTTCAGCGCGCTCTCGGGCAGGCCGTGCTTCCACGGCACCTCGACCGGGCAGGGCGCGAGCAGGCAGTCGTCGGGCAGCATCGCGATGGGCGTGAAGTCGCGGTGCGCGATGTATTCGGGGCGCTTGTGGCGGCGGATGTGGTTGCTGACCGCGCACAGGCTCAGGTACACGGCCACGCGGTTGAAGGGCGACAGGTTGCTGCCCGAGGCATGCACCAGGCAGCTGTGGAACAGGATCATCGAGCCCGCCGGCCCCTTGGGCGACACGATGCCGCCGTGCTTGCCGCCGGCGCGCTCCACCAGCTGCGCGATGAGCGCGTTGTCGACCGTCCACAGCGGGTAGCTGGTGGTGGTGAGGTCGTGCCTGGCATCAACCACGCCCTTGCGGTGGCTGCCCGGAATGAACATCAGCGGGCCGTTGTGCTCGCTCACGTCGTCCAGGAAGATGGCCACGTTCATTGCGCGCTCGGTGGGCATCAGGTCGTCGTTGAGCCAGGTGCCGTAGTCCTGGTGCCACTGCCACACCTGGCCCTCGAAGGCCATCTTTCCGTTGATCTTGAACTGGTGCATGTAGACCTCTTCGTCGAACAGGTCCATCACCGGGCCCACCATGCGCGGGTGGCGCGCCAGCCGCGCGAAGGGCTCGCTGACCAGGTGCGCGGCAAAGTTGGTGCGCACAGCGTCCGAGCCTTTCTCGCGCACGTTGAAGGCCTCGCGCCGGGCGTACAGCTCGGGCACCGCGTCGGTCAGCACGCGGGTTTCGTCGGCCGAGAAGTGGCCGGGGAAGAACAGGTAGCCGTCGCGCTCGAACTGCGCGCGTTGCTCGGGGGTCAGCTTCATGCCTTGTCTCCTTTTGTCTTCGGTGGGGTGATCGGTGCGCGGGCGGCGCCGCGCGACAGCTGCGCGAGCCGCTCGCCCAGGGCCTGGCTGGCCTGCGAGACGTGTTCCTCGCTCAGGCGCGCGGCGCGCTCGGCGTCGCCGGCGGCAATGGCCGCGGCAATGGCCTCGTGCTCGTCCCACAGCGACTCGCGCTGCGGCTCGGCCTGCAGCACCGCGCCCATGGCCCGGCGCAGGTGGCGCCAGTGCGGGTCGGCGCTCTGGCCGATCAACGGGTTGCCCGAGGCGGCGTAGATGGCCTGGTGGAAGGCGACGTCGGCGTCGAGCATGGCCTCCACGTTGCGCCCGCGCGCGGCGCGCCGGCCGCGCTCCATGAGCTTGGGGTCGATGCGAAAACACAGTTGCGCCGCCAGCCGCGCGGCCAGCGCGTCGAGCGCGCCGCGCACCTGGTAGACCTTGCGCATCGCCTCGGCCTCCAGCGGCGCCACCAGCACGCCGCGGCCCGGCGCGTCGAGCACGAAGCCGTCTTTCTTCAGCAGCCGCAGCGCCTGCAGCACGGGCTGGCGCGACACCGACAGCCGCTGCGCGATGTCTTCCTGCGTGAGGCGCTCGCCCGGCGCGAGCGTGCCGCTGCTGATGGCGCCGAGCAGGGCGCGGTAGACCTGGTCGACGAGGTCGGGCGCGACCTCGATGCTGACGAGCTGGGCGGGCATGGCAGACCTTTTTTCTGAACTCTGTATACAGAGTACGAACATTGCCGCCGCCGTGCGTACCGGGTTTTTACCCATCAGGACTGCAAAAATTTGCAAGCCGCCGCTAAGCTCTGGCCCCATGCAACTACCTACCTACGACGACGTCACCGCCGCGGCCGCGCGGCTCGAAGGCCATGCCCACCGCACGCCGGTGCTGCAATCGACCACCGCCAACGAGCGCTGGGGCGCGCAGTTCTTCTTCAAGTGCGAAAACTTCCAGCGCATGGGCGCGTTCAAGTTCCGTGGTGCGTTCAATGCGCTGTCGAAGTTCGATGCCGCGCAGCGCAGGGGCGGCGTCATCGCCTTCTCTTCAGGCAACCACGCGCAGGCGATTGCGCTGTCGGCGCGGCTGCTGTCGATGCCCGCTGTCATCGTCATGCCCAAGGACGCACCGGCCGCCAAGGTGGCCGCCACCAAGGGCTACGGCGCCGAAGTGGTGATGTACGACCGCTTCACCGAAGACCGCGAGGCACTCACGAAGCGGCTCGCGCAGGAGCGCGGCATGACGATGATTCCGCCCTACGACCATCCCGACGTGCTGTCGGGCCAGGGCACGGCGGTGAAAGAGCTGATCGAGGAGACCGGGCCGCTGGACCACCTGTTCGTGTGCCTGGGCGGCGGCGGGCTGCTGTCGGGCTCGGCGCTGTCGGCGCGTGCGCTGTCGCCGGACTGCAAGGTCTACGGCGTGGAGCCCGAGGCGGGCAACGACGGCCAGCAGTCTTTCCGCACCGGGAAGATCGTGCACATCGAAACGCCCAAGACCATCGCCGACGGCGCGCAGACGCAGCACCTGGGGGAGTACACCTTCGGCATCATCCAGCGCGACGTGGACGACATCTTCACCGTGACCGACGCGCAGCTGGTCGATGCGATGCGCTTCTTCGCCGAGCGCATGAAGATGGTGGTGGAGCCCACCGGCTGCCTGGCCTTCGCGGGTGCCATCGCGGCCGGCAAGGCCATCGCGGGCCAGCGCGTGGGCATCGTGATCAGCGGCGGCAACGTCGACCTGTCGCGCTTCGCCGCGCTGATCGCGCCGCAGCAGTAGTCCGTTCAGGCGCCCAGGTTCACGGGCGAATGCCGCCGGCCGTCAGGTGCAGCAGGCGGTCCGCGCGGGCGGCGGCGCTTTCCGAGTGGGTCACCAGCACCAGCGAGGCGCCGTGCTCGCGGGTCTGGCCGATCAGCAGGTCCATCACCTTGGCGGCGGTCGTGGGGTCGAGGTTGCCGGTGGGCTCGTCGGCCAGCAGCAGGGCGGGGCGGTGCACCAGCGCACGGGCGATGGCCACGCGCTGCAACTGGCCGCCCGACAAGGTCTGCGGCAGCCGGCCGCCCATGCCGGGCAGGCCCACGGCGTCGAGCATGGTCGCCACGCGGCCCTGGTCTTTCTGCTGGCCGAGCAGCATCAGCGGCAGCGACACGTTCTGCGCCACGTCCAGGTGCGGCAGCACATGGAAGGCCTGGAACACGAAACCCACGTGACGCCGCCGCCAGAGCGCGCAGGCTTCGCCGTCGAGCGCGCCGATGTCGGTGCCGTCGTGCACCACCGTGCCCTGGTCCCAGCTGTCGAGGCCGGCCATGCAGTTCAGCAGCGTCGACTTGCCCACGCCCGATTCCCCCACGATGGCGACGAACTCGCCGGGCTCGACGGCCAGCGTCACGTTCTCGAACACGGGCACATCACCGTAGTGCTTGCCGAGGTTGGTAATGCGCAGCGTCATCCGGGGTGGGTGGTCTTGTAGATCAGTTGAACGGCGGTTTGCACCGCGTCGGGCGCGTCGCAGGCGACGACGGTGCGCTGCGGCATGCTGCGCAGCCACGTCACCTGCCGCTTGGCGAGCTGGCGCGTGGCGGCGATGCCGCGCTCGCGCAGGTCGGCCATGGCCCTGGCGTCGGGCGCGGTGTTGCCGCAGGCGTCCAGCGTTTCCCAGGCCTGGCGGTAGCCGACGCAGCGCATCGAGGGCAGGTCGGTCGACAGGTCGCCGCGCGCGCGCAGGGCGCGCACTTCGTCCAGGAAGCCGCCGGCCAGCATGGCGTCGAAGCGCTCGGCGATGCGCGCGTGCAGCCAGGCGCGGTCGGCGGGCTCCAGCGAGAACAGCACGCCGCCTTCGACCGGCCTGGCTGTCTTGTTGTCGCTCGCGTGAAAGCTCGACAGCGGCTGCCCGCTGCTGGCCCACACCTCGAGCGCGCGCTGGATGCGCTGGCTGTCCTGCGGCGCGAGACGCGCGGCGGTGACGGGGTCGATCAGCGCGAGCCGCGCATGCATGGCGGGCCAGCCCAGCGCGGCGGCTTCGGCGTCGATTTGCGCGCGCACGGCCGCGTCGGCCGCGGGCATGGCGTCGATGCCGTCGAACAGCGCCTTGAAATACAGCATGGTGCCGCCCACCAGCAGCGGCAGCGCGCCGCGCGCGTGGATCTCGCCGATGAGCCGCGTGGCATCGGCCACGAAGGCGGCGGCGCTGTAGCTCTCGCTCGCATCGAGGATGTCGATGAGGTGGTGCGGCACGGCGGCCTGCTCGGCGGCGGTGGGCTTGGCGGTGCCGATGTCCATGCCGCGGTAGACCAGGGCCGAGTCGACCGAGATGATTTCCACCGGCTGCAGTCGCGCCAGGGCGAGCGCGGCGGCGGTCTTGCCGGAGGCGGTGGGGCCCGCGAGGGCGACGAAGCGCGGGGGGAGCTGGGAGGCTGGGGAAAGCGGGGTGGAAGGAGCGGTGGAAGGAGCGGTGAGAAGCGTGGTGGAAGTGGCTGCGCGTGGCGCTGCCGGGGGAGCGGCCTCGGCGGCCGGAACGAAGCTGGGAGACATGGTGCGCCGAGGGTAGCAAATGGCGCGGGCCGCACGCCGGTTCAGGTCTTGCTCAGCGCTGGCGGCCGCGCACCGCCTTGGGCGCGCGGCCATGGAACCGGGTGAAGGCCGCGCTGAAGTTGGCCGGGTGCGCGTAGCCCACCTGCCAGGCGGTCTGCGCGACCTGCGCCCCGGCCTCCAGCAGCGCAAGGGCGCGCCGCATGCGCAATTCGAGCAGCAGCCGATAGGGGCTGGCACCGAACAGCTCGCGGCAGCCGCGCTGCAGTTTCGATTCGCCGAGCCCGACGCTGGCGCACAGGTAGGCCACGGTGAGCGGCGACTGCATCTGCGCCTGCATCAGGTCGCGTGCCTGTTCGAGCTTGCGGATGTCTTGCGGCGACAGCCTGCCGGCGGCTGCCGGCGCGGGCGCCTGCAGCGCGCACATTTCTCCGGCCAGCAGGCTCAGCGCGTGGATGTGCAGGTCGAGCGGGTTCTGAATCGGTTGCGCGCTGCGCCGGCCCAGCGCGGCCGCATGCGCGGCGCTGGCGGCGCTGGTGCGACCAAAGGCCAGCGGGCGCAGGCCGGCGTCGGGCAGCAGGCGGTGGCGGCCTTGCTCGCCGAAGTAGCGCGCCACCGTGTCTTCGTCGACCAGCAGGCGCAGTTGCGCCACCGGCTCGTTGGCCTTGTAGCGCCGCTCGCCGACGCTGTCGCGCGCGGCCGACACGGTGGTGAAGCCCGCGCTGAACGCCAGCCGTTCCCCGCCTTGCGATTCATAGCCCGAGTCGCCCTGCAGCGCGAAGGTGAGGATCAAACGGCGCGCGCCGTCCTGCTGCGCGCTGTGCTCGGCCAGGTCGCGCCGCGGCAGGTAGCGCGAGCGCACCACGGCCAGCCCGTGGTCGATGTCGAGCCGCTCGGCATGGCAATCGCCCACCGTGTCGGGCAACTGCAGGCGCGACCAGCCCGCCACGCCGGAAGGGGCGGCGTGGGCTTCGGTGGCGGCGATGCGAAAGGCGATGGCGAGGCTCGTTCGCAGGCGAACGGAAGGGGCGGGAAATGAATGGAAAGGGCGAATGCATATGAAACGGACCGGAATGCATTCGAACTCAGATGATAGTCATTCTTGTTTGGAAATACGCTGGGGCAAGCGTCGCGCCAGGGCTTCGAAGGCCCTTCGCACCTCACCTCGTCTCTTCTCTTCTTGGCGATTTCCAACCATGGCTTCATTGCTTTTCTGTTCCCGCGCGCGTGCCGCCTGGGCCTCTCCGCTTCTCTGCGCGCTGTGCGGCACGGCGGCCGCGCAGGCGCCCGAGCTGCCGTCTATCTCGGTCACCGCCACCAAGCAGTCGCAGCCGCTCGATGCCGTGCCGGCCAGCGTGTCGGTGCTCGACGGCGACACGCTCGAGGCGCAGGGCGCCACCGGCTTGCAGACGCTGGAACAGCTCACGCCCGGCCTGGGCTTCCAGCCCTTCGGGCAGGCCGGCGTGCTGTCGCCGGTGATGCGCGGGCTGAGCGCCAATTTCTTCAGCTTTTCTTCGTCCACGCTGTTGCTGCTCGACGGCGTGCCGACGCTGATGGCGCAGGGCTTCGACCACGCGCTGCTCGACGTCGAGCGCGTCGAGGTGCTGCGCGGGCCGCAGTCGACGCTGTACGGGCGCAATGCGGAGGCCGGCGTCATCGCCATCCATTCGCGCCAGCCGGGCAACGAACCGCGCACCAGCGTGGGCGTGGAGGCGGGCAGCCGCGAGCGGCGCGCCTTGCGCTTCGCGCTGAGCCGGCCGCTGGTGCAGGACACGCTCTACGCCAGCATCGCGGCCGAGACCTCGCAGCAGCACGGCTTCATCCGCAACACCTACACCGGCCGCACCGAGGACGACCGCGAGCGCCGCGCGCTGCGCCTGGCGCTGCGCTGGACGCCCAGCGCGCGCACCGACGCCACGCTGCGCTTCGCCAGCCAGGACTACGACGACGGCGCCGCCCTGTGGGGCTCGCCCGGCGCGCAGCGCGCCACGGTGCGCTCGGGCACGGCCAGCTACAACCGGTCGGGCGGGCGAAGCCTGTCGCTCGACGTGACGCACAACTTCGACAACGGCCTGCGGCTGCGCTCGATCACCGCGCAGAACCACGTGAATGACCGCGTGCAGCAGGACACCGACTTCCAGCCCGCCGACCTGCTGCACATCGGCCGCGACCACCGCTTTCGCACGCTGTCGCAGGAGCTGCGGCTCGAAGGCCGGCTCGGCGGCGCGCAGTGGCTGGCGGGCGTGTACCTCGACCGCGACGACCACGACCTGCGCAACACGCAGAAGCTGCCGCTGGCGTCGAGCGTGTCGGCGGCCACGCTCGAAGGGCATTCGTCGGCGCTGTTCACGCACTGGTCGGTGCCGCTGGCGGGCGCGTGGTCGGTGTCGGCGGGTGCGCGCATCGAGCGCAACGCGGTGCGGTTCGCGGCGGGTGCGGGCGGCACAGCCAATGCGGGCCAGCGCGCCGACTGGACCCACTTCTCGCCCAAGCTCGCGCTGCAGTACCAGCTCGCGCCCACGCACCAGCTGTACACGAGCGTGTCCGACGGTTTTCGCGCGGGCGGCTTCAACGTCTTCGTGCCGGCGGCGCGCTATGCGGCCTACCAGCCGGAGAAGGTGCGCTCGCTGGAGTTCGGCGCCAAGGGCACCGTGGCCGGCCACCGGCTGCGCTATGCGGCCTCGGTGTACGCCATGCGCGTGAACGACATGCAGGTGCAGCAGATGCCGGTGCCCGGCACGGTGTACGTCACCAATGCCGCGTCGGCGCGCGCGAGCGGGGCGGAGCTGTCGCTCGACTACCTCTTCGGCCAGGGCTGGCAGCTGCGCGCCGGCCTGGCGCTGAACCGCACGCGCTTCGAGCGCTTTCGCGACGGCAGCGCCGTGTACGACGGCCACCGCAACCCGTTCGCGCCCGACATCGACGGCCACCTGGGCCTGCGCTACGACGCGCCGAAGGGCTGGCATGCCCAGGCCACGCTGTCGGGCACCGGCAAGGTCTATCTCGACGCGGCCAACCGCTACAGCCGCAACGGCTACGGCCGGCTCGACCTGTCGGGCGGCTACACGCAGGGCCCGTGGGAGCTCACGGCCTACGTGCGCAACCTGGCCGACCGGCGCTACGACGCGGTGGGCTACCAGAACGGCATCGTCACCGTGTACAGCCCGCCGCGCGAAGTCGGCGTGCGGCTGAACTGGCGGATGTGACGCATGCGGCATTCCTTTTTTCCTGACACCGCTTCGATGCGCACAGACGACATGACTTCTTCGCCACACCATCCCTTGCAACATCCCTTGCAACGCTACTGGGACATCGCCAGCGCCGCCGTGCAGGCCGACGCACTGGCCGCCGCGCTGGAGCTCGGCGTGCCCGACGCGCTGCGCGAGCACGCCACCGCGCACGACACCGCGCAGCGCCTCGGCCTGCAGCTCGCCGCCATGGGGCCCCTGCTCGACCTGCTGTGGAGCCTCGACGTGCTCGACCGCACCGAGGCCGACGGCGGCGGCGTTCACCGCTACCGCGTGAGCGAAGGCGCGCGGCGTTTCCTGCTGGGCGACGGCGCGGCGTTTTGCGGTGACGCCTTGCTGTTTAGGCTGCGCAGCCTGCGCGCGGCGGGCGGGCGGTTGCACGGGCAATTGCAAGGCGGTCCGCAGCCCGAAGAAGGGCAGGCGGTGCCCCGGCCTGCGACGGGCGCCGATTCCGATTGGGCCCAGGCCGCGCGCGTGCAGATCGGCCAGGAGCAGCGCGCGGTCAGCGTCGAGGCGGCGCTGCACGTGATGGCGCGCGTGCCCGAGGCGGCGCGCACGAAGCGCTGGCTCGACCTGGGCGGCGGCCCCGGCTGGATCGGCATCGCGCTGGCCAAGGCATGGCCCGACTCGCAAGGCGTGGTGTTCGACGGGCCCGCCACGGCGGCGGTCGCCAGGGAGAACATCGCGCGCGAACAGCTCTCGCACCGCGTGCGCGCGGTGGGCGGCGACGTGGTGCGCGACGGCATCGGCGAGGGCTACGACCTGGTGTGGTGCTCGTCGGTGCTGCACTTCGTGCCCGACATCGACGCCCTGCTGTGCGTGGTGCTGGCGTCGCTGCGCCCCGGCGGCATCTTCGTCTGCGCGCATGCCGAGGTGGGCGCGTCGCGCGAGGGCGCCGCGGCCGTGCTGCCGTTCTACCTGCCGATGATGATGCTGGGCCGCCACGTGGGCGCCGCCGGCTCTGGCGAGGCCGCGTTGCAGCGCGTGGGCTTCGAGTGCCTGCGGCGCTTTGCGTCGACCGGATTTCCGATGGCGCCGCTGCAGGTGCTGGTGGCGCGCAGGCGGGCCGCATGAGCCGTTCGCCCATGTCCCGGCTGCGCGAGAACCTGCTGCAGTCGCTCTTCGCCGGGCTGAACCTGGCGCTCACCGCGCCCAGCGTCTACCTCTGGCTGGGCCTGCCGGTCGTGATGCGGCAACACGGCTGGAGCGGGCTGGAAATCGGGCTGTTCCAGCTCGCGGGCTTGCCGGCGGTTTTCAAGTTCGTGCTCGCGGTGCCGGTGGAGCGGCTGCGATTCAGGAGCGGGCACTACCGCGCGTGGGCTGTGCTGCTGTGCCTCGGCTTTGCCGCGGTGCTGGGCCTGCTGGCGCAGCGCGCGCTGCTGGCCGACCGGCTCGCGCTCTATGTGCTGGCCGTGGCGGCGGCGCTGATGTCGACGTGGGCCGACATTCCGGTCAACGCGCTGGCCATCCGCCTGCTGCCCGCCGCGGCGCGGGTGCGCGCGGGCGGGCTGCGTTCGGCGGCGCTGTCGCTGGGCGCCATCGTGGGCGGCGGGCTGATGCTGCTCGTGCAGGCGAAGTGGGGCTGGGCCGCACCGTTCTGGGTGATGGCGGGGCTGCTGGTGGCGGGCGTGCTGGCGCTGCTGTGCGTGAACGAAGGCGATGCCGCGGCTTCATCGCCGGTGCAGGGCGTGTCGAACGGCCGGGCGCGCGGCTATTTCGCGCAACCAGGCGCTGGAGCGTGGACGGTGCTGCTGCTGGCATGCTTTCCCTTCATCGGCGCGGCGTGGTTCTTTTTGAAGCCGTTGCTGATCGACCGGGGCTTCGCGTTGCCGCAGGTGGCGTGGCTCGTGGGCGTCGGCGGCGGGCTGGTCGCGGCGGTGGCGAGCATGGTGGCCGCGGCGGTCATTCGGCGGGTTGGCGTGGAGCGCGCGGTGCCAGGCATCGCGCTGCTGTGCTGTCTTTGCATCGCCTTGCTCGCGGCGCTGGTGGGCCTGCAAGCGCCACCAGCGTGGCTGGCGGTGGGTGCGTTGCTGGTTGCGCTGGCGATGGGCGCGGCCGCGTCGCTGGCCTTCGGGCTGATGATGTTCTTCGCGCGCGACGGTCACCATGCCGCGGACTATGGCCTGCAGGCCAGCCTGTTCGCGCTGAGCCGCCTGGTGGTGCCGGTGGCCGCGGGCTTCCTGCTGGACCGCACGGGCTATGCGGGCATGCTCGCCGGCCTGGCGGCGGCGATGGGTGGGGTGTTCGTGTTCGTGCTGGGCGCCCGCCGGGCCATCGGCCGCGGCGTGGCGGTCGGCTGAAGCGGCGGCGCGGCCCCAGTGCTCGCGGTGATCAGATGGCCGCGGGCACCGGCGGCAGCACCTTGCCGCTCACGTCTTGCGGCGTGAGGGCGCCGCCAGCGGGCGGCGCGAGCTTGGGCGTCGGGCGCGGCACGCCGGCGTTGCTGGCGACCATGTTCTCCGGCTTCATGCGAAACAGCTGCGTGAGCGCCGAACGGTATTGCGTTTCACCGACCGAGTTGGTGTTGTGGTGCGAGCCGCCTTCCACCAGCACGAACAGCTTGGGCACGGTGGCCGCGTCGTACAGCTTGCGCCCCAGCGTGGGGTTGATCAGGCTGTCGGCGGTGCCGTGCACCACCAGCAGCGGCGCGCCGATGTCCTTGACCTTGTCGATGGCCTCGAAGCGCTGCGTGATGAAGGGCCCCAGCGGCAGCCAGCCCCACTTGAAGCTGGCGACCACGTCGGCGATGGAGCTGAAGGTGCTCTCCACGATGGTGCCGCTCTCGTCGTTCACGTGCGCCGCCAGGTCGATGCCGATGGCGCCGCCCAGCGAGTGGCCGAAGATGTAGCGGTGCTGCTTGGGGTGGCGCGCGGCCAGCCAGGTCCAGGCGGCGCGGGCGTCCTCTCGGGCCGATTCCTCGGAGGGCAGGCCCTTTGAGCTCTTCCCGAAACCGCGGTAGTCGATGGCCAGCACCGAGAAGCCCAGCTCGTGCATGCGCTGGATGCGCGGCGCCGAGCCGGCCACGTTGTAGCGCGCGCCGTGCAGGTAGAGCATGACGGGGGTGTCGGTGGTCTCGGGCGCGCCGCCCAGCCACAGGCCGTGCAGGCGGGCGGGCTCGCCGGTGAGGGAAGACTGGAAGTCGATCCACACGTCCTCCATGCCCTGGGTCATGGAGGCGGTGTTGCCCCAGCTGCGGTCGCTGGGCTGGAAGATCCACTCACGCTGTTGCGCGTCGAGCGTCGAGCAACCGGCGGCGAGCAGGGCGCAAAGCGAGAAGACAGACGCGAGGAGGGTCCAGCGTTTCATCATGGGGTTGAGGGACAGCGAAGTCGGCGGAAAAGTTCACCTGCTCTGACCGCCGTGCGCCGACATTGCACTTTGGTAACCCCCTCAAACAACGCTCGTTGGCGCTTCAGTGAACCTATGCAACGTGCGTGCCCGCCGCACGGATGACCGTCCAAAACCCTCGAAAACCCTGAAAAAAGCGCCGAAAAACCTATCGCCCGCGCATGAACAGCGAATCGAGCTCGCGAATGGACAGCTGGCGCCAGGTCGGGCGGCCATGGTTGCACTGGTCCGAACGTTCTGTTGCTTCCATTTGGCGTAACAGTGCGTTCATCTCGTCCACGGTGAGTTTCCGGTTGGCCCGCACCGCCCCGTGGCAGGCCATGGTGGACAGCAATTCGTTCTGCGCGCGCTGCACCACGGTGCTGGCGTCGTGCTGGGCCAGCTCGGCCAGCACGCTGCGCGCCAGCTCCACCGGGTCGCCGTCGGCCAGCGTGCCCGGCACGGCGCGCACCGCGAGCGTGCGCGCCGAAAACGGCGTGATCTCCAGGCCCAGCGTGGGCAGCACGTCGGCGCAGGCCTCGGCCGTGGCCACTTCCTGGGGCGTGGCGGCGAAGGTGGCCGGAATGAGCAGCGGCTGGCTGCTGATGGCGGCGCCGTCGAGCTGGGTCTTCAGGCGTTCGTAGACGATGCGCTCGTGCGCCGCGTGCATGTCGACGATGACCAGGCCCTGGCTGTTCTCGGCCAGGATGTAGATGCCCTGCAGCTGCGCCAGCGCCCGGCCCAGCGGCCATGCCTGGTCGTTGGCCTGGAGGGCCGCGGCACCCGTGCCGAGATTGGCGCCCAGGTTGGCGGGAGGGCTGAACGCGGCCGGCGCCGAGGCCGGGGAGGCGAACGAAGACGAAGACCGCAGCGCGGGCCCGGCCTCCTGAACGAAGCCCGTGGAACCCGCGGGGCTCGTGCGGAGGGGCCACATGGCCTCCAGGTCGCCCGCGCCGCGTTCCTGCGCCACGAAATTCATGGCCGGCTGCGACCAGCCCGCGTTCGACGGCAGCTGGGTTTCCTTGAAGAAGGGTTGCTGCGCGGCCGATGGCACCACGGCGTCGCCGGCGCGCGGGGCAGCCAGGGCGTCCTCGATGGCGTGGCGCACCGCCTGGTGCACCTCGCGCCCGTCGCGAAAGCGCACTTCGATCTTGGTCGGGTGCACGTTCACGTCGACCCGCGCGGGGTCGATTTCAAGGTACAGCGCGTAGATCGGCTGGCGCTGGCCGTGCAGCACGTCTTCATAAGCGCTGCGCACCGCGTGCGACAGCACCTTGTCGCGCACGAAGCGGCCGTTGACATAGAAGAACTGCTGGTCGCCGCGCGAGCGGGCCGCGTCGGGAATGCCGGCGCGCCCGACGACGCGCACCGGGCCGTGGGTGCGCTCGACGGCCACGCTCTGCGTGACGAAGTCGTCGCTCAGCGCGTCGGCCAGTCGCTGCTCGTGCGTGGAGGCGCCGCGCCACTGCTCGACCAGCTTGCCGTCGTGCCAGACCGAAAAGCCCACCTCGGGCCGCGCCAGCGCATGGCGGCGCACCGACTCGATGCAGTGGGCCAGCTCGGTGGCGTCGGTCTTCAGGAACTTGCGGCGCGCGGGCGTCGCGAAGAACAGCTCGCGCACCTCCACCGTGGTGCCGGTGGAACGCGCCACGGGCCGCAGCTCGCCGGTGCGCCCGTCGAGTGAAAAAGCGGTGTCCGCGCCGGTGAAGCGCGACAGGATGCTGAGCTCGGCAATGGCGTTGATGGCCGCCAGCGCCTCGCCACGAAAGCCCATGGTGCCGACCGTTTCCAGGTCGTTCAGGCTGGCGATCTTGCTGGTCGCGTGGCGGCGCAGGGCCACCGTGAGTTCTTCGCGTGGAATGCCCAGGCCGTCGTCTTCCACCGAAATCAGCCGCACGCCGCCCGAGGCGAGGCGCACGGTGATGTGGCTGGCGCCGGCGTCCAGCGCGTTGTCCAGCAGCTCGCGCACCACCGAGGCGGGGCGCTCGACGACTTCACCGGCGGCGATCTGGCTGATCAGCTCGTCGGGAAGCTCGCGGATCGGACGGCGTTCGGTGGGGCTGCGGGGGATGCTGGGGGTGGGGAGGGCGCTCACGCTGGGCATTTTAGGAGCGCGATGAAGCCGGGCGCTGCGCAGGGCGTTGTTCACGGCGCCCTCTGCGCGCGGGCGTTCCTTGCTCGTTATTTCAGCAGCGTGTTCGAAGGCAGCGTCTCGTCCAGCAGCTTGCGGGCGGTCTCGATGCCCGCCACGGGCAGCAGCTTGGGGTCGAGCAACCCGACCTGCACCAGCACGCTGGCCTGGTCCCAGTAGATGTGCTCGTGGTACAGCTTGTTGCCACGGAACTTGATGACCGCCAGCAGCGGCACCTCCACCCGCTTGCCCGTGGGCGCCACGCCCGGCAGCATCCACGGGATCTCGGTGGTGTGGGTGAAGCTGAACAGCATCTCGTCCACCACCTGCGTGGCGCCCACGGTGCGCGAGATGGGCACCAGCGCCGTGTCCGGCGGGTTGCTGTTGACGAAGTGGTTCGTGTAGAAGGCGTGCAGGTCCTTGTAGCCCACGCCGCCCGTCATGGTCGGGATGTGGTTGACGTAGGGCTGCGCGACCATCGTGCCCATGGTGTCGTCGACGTTACGCGTGCCGAACTCGTATTCGCAGTGCTTGTCCCACAGCGCCGAGAGGTCGTAGTGCGGGCCGATGCCGCCTTTCAGCGTCGCGATGCTGCGCTCGTGCGCCATCAACGCGGAGGGCTTGTGGAAATGCTCGCCACCGGTGCGCGCGAAGGCGTGGTCCATGCCGGGGTACACGTACAGAGAGACACCCGAATGGCCCTTGAGCGTGGCGACGATGCGGTCGCGTGCTTCGGGCGGGCAGAACTTGTCGAGCTCGGCGATGTGAAGGGTCAGCGGGCACTTGATCTTGTCGGCCTCGTCGAGCGCGGCGTCGATGCCCACGCCGTAGTAGCCGACCGCGGCGTCCGCGTCGGTGCGGCAGGCTGCCAGATAGGCCAGCTTGCCGCCGAGGCAGAAGCCCAAGACACCGACTTTCTTCCCAGGCACTTCGGCACGCGCACGCAGCACATCGATGGCGCTCTGCATGTCCGCCATGCCCTTGGCTTCGTCGAAGCCGCCGTAGAGCGCGAAGGCGCGCTGCCAGTCGGCTTCGCTGTAGCCCAGCTCCACGTCGGGCTCCTGGCGCCAGAACAGGTCGGGCACGAGCGCGACGTAGCCTTCCTCGGCGTAGTAGTCGGCGATCTCGCGCATGGTGTGGTTCACGCCGAAGATCTCCTGCGCGATCACCAGGCCGGGGCCGCTGCCGCTCTCGGGCAGGGCGAGGTAGCCGCGGAAGGTGCCGCTGCCATCGGCAGCTTGGATCTGGATGTACTGACCGGTCATCGTGGGGGTCTCCAAGTGGGGTGATTCAGGGAGCGTTCGTATTCAACAAGGATAATCCGCGCCCATGGAAATCATCAGCTTTCTCGTCGACTTCATCCTTCATGTCGACAAACACCTCGAGGCCTTCGTCATTGCCTACGGCCCCTGGGTCTATGCGCTGTTGTTCCTCATCGTCTTCGTGGAGACCGGCGCGGTCGTGATGCCGTTCCTGCCGGGCGACTCGCTGCTGTTCATCGTGGGCGCGCTGTGCGGCGCCGGGCTCATGAACTACCCGCTGGCCTGCGGCATCCTGATTGCGGCGGCCATTCTGGGTGACCAGTGCAACTACTCCATCGGGCGCTACTTCGGGCCCAAGGTCTTCCAGTGGGAGAACTCGCGCTTCTTCAACCGCAAGGCCTTCGACCAGGCGCACGGCTTCTACGAGCGCTACGGCGGCATCACCATCATCCTGGCGCGCTTCATGCCCTTCATTCGCACCTTCGCGCCCTTCGTGGCCGGCGTGGCCGAGATGAGCCGCGCCAAGTTCACCATGTTCAACGTGGTGGGCGCGCTGATCTGGGTGCTGGGCATCGCGACGGCGGGCTACTTCTTCGGCAACCTGCCGTTCGTGCGCCAGCACCTCGACAAGATCATCTGGGCGCTGATCTTCGTGCCGGGCCTGCTGGCCATCTTCGGCGCGTGGCGCGCGTCGAAAGCCGAGAAGGCGCGCACCGCGCAGGCCTGAGCTTCTTCCCTCACAAAAGAAAAAGCGCGCCTTGATGGCGCGCTTTTTCGTTCAGGCTGAGTCCAGGCCGAACAGCGATCAGTAGTTGGGGCCGTTGCTCGGGTAGTAGCCGCTGCCCTGCGGATAACGCTGGCGGTTGTAGTTGCGTTCGTCGGCATTGCGGCCGACCTGGTTGCCGATGATGCCGCCAATGGCTGCACCACCCACCGTGCTGGCAGTGTTGCCGCCGATGGCATTGCCCACCAGCGCACCGCCCACCGCACCGACGCCAGTACCGAGGTTCTGGTTGGGGCCGCTTGCGCAGCCTGCGATCGTCATGACCGAAGTGGCTGCGGCTGCAGCGATCCAGAGACGTGTGTTCATGATGTCCACCTTTCGAAGAGTGATGGGTCATCATGTTCAAAACCCGCTCGCTCCCTGTGTAGGAGCCTGCCGCGCCTGCCTGTGCGGACACATGGGCCGCCCGGCGTGGGACATCAGGGCGCTGCCACTGGCGCTGTGGCTTTGCAAAGCAGCCCGCCATGGCTCGGCGCCAGAGCAGGCTTCGAACTTCAAAGCTGCCGGCTGCGCGCGAGCGGTGGGTTCTGCGCAAAGTAGCGCTGGATGCCGCGCATCAGCGCGTCGGCCAGGTTCTCCTGGTAGTCGACGCGGCGCAGGTTGGCCTCTTCTTCGGGGTTGCTGATGAAGGCGGTTTCCACCAGCACGCTGGGAATGTCGGGCGCCTTCAGCACCGCGAAGCCGGCCTGCTCGACCTGGCCCTTGTGCAGCCGCGCGCCGATGCCCTTGATTTCGCCGAGCATCGCGCCGCCGAGCTTCAGGCTGTCGTTGATCTGCGCGGTGGTGCTCATGTCAAGCAGCGCGCGCTGCACCTGCGCCTCGTGGCCGCCGACGTTCACGCCGCCCACCTTGTCGGCGTCGTTCTCTTTATTTGCCATCCAGCGCGCGGCGCTGCTGGAGGCGCCGCTCTGGCTCAGCGCGAACACGCTGGCGCCGCGTGCGGCGGGCGTGGTGAAGGCGTCGGCGTGGATGCTCACGAACAGGTCGGCCTGCACGCGGCGCGCCTTCTGCACGCGCACGCCCAGCGGCACGAAGAAGTCGGCGTCGCGCGTGAGAAAGGCGCGCATCGGGTTGCCGTTGACGCTGCCTGCGTTGATGCGATCGCGCAGGCGGAACGCCACCTGCAGCACGATGTCTTTCTCGCGCGTGCCGCTGGGGCCGGTGGCGCCGGGGTCTTCGCCGCCGTGGCCGGGGTCCAGCGCCACGATGATGATGCGGTCGGTGCGGCTCGCGGTGGCGGTGCCGCCGCCGCGCGCCACCGGAGGCGGTGGTTGCACGGGCCTGGGGGGCGCAGCCGCCACCACGGGTGGCACGGGTGCAGGCACCACGAGCGCGGGCGCCGCACGGTCGGGGCCCGATACCACCGGCGGTGGCGGCGCGGGCGGGCCGGGGCGCATCGATTGCTGCGCCATCAGTTCGCCCAGTGCGTCGACCGTGGGCGCGGGCGAAGGTTGCGGCGTGTTGCCCGCCACAGCCGGTGCGTTGTTGTTGCCGCCGGTGGTTCGCGGCGCGTCGCGCAGGCGCTCGGCAATCAGCGCTTCCATCGGGTCGATGGCCTGCTCGGGGTACAGGTCGAGCACCAGCCGGTGCTTGTACGCGGCCACGGGTGCGAGCGAGAACACCTGCGGCACCACGGCCTGCTTCAGGTCGAACACGATGCGCACCACCTTCGGTGCGTACTGCCCGACGCGCAGGCCGTTGATGTAGGGGTCGCTGGGCTTGATCTTGCCGACCAGCTCGCGCAGCTCGGGGTTCAGGTCGATGCCCTCGATGTCCACCGCCAGCCGCGGCGGGCTGCCCACCACAAGCTGCTGCGAGTTCAGGCGCGCGTCGGACTCGATGGTCACGCGCGTGTAGTCGGCCGCGGGCCAGACGCGCACCGCGAGGATGCTGGCGCCGCGCGCGATCTGGTGCACGCCGAGCATCAGCGCGATGCTGCCGCCCTGCAGCAGCACGCGCCGTTTCAGTCCGGCCGCCTTCATGCGGCGATGCGCGCCAGCAGATCGCTGCCGCGAGGGGTGTTCGCGAGGAGGGTCACGCTGCGTGTGTCGTCGGTCATTGCTTCTATTTTAATAGCGAGGTCAGCCGGCGGGGTACGGCCCGCGGCGTTGTCAGGCCACTCGGCGAGCTTGAGGCCGGGGCCCGCGAAGATGTCGCGAAAGCCCGCGTCGTCCCATTCGCGCGGGTCGCTGAAGCGGTAGAAGTCGAAGTGAAAGATCTGCAGGCCGTCGGGCGCCTCGTGCGGCTCGACCACGGCGTAGGTCGGGCTCTTGATGCGCCCCGCGATGCCCAGCGCGCGCAGCAGGTGGCGTACGAAAGTGGTCTTGCCGGCGCCCAGGTCGCCGTGCAGCGCGATGAAGGCGTCGCGCACGGCGGGCGCGCCCGCCAGCGCACGCGCCAGGGCGTCGGTGTCGTCTTCGCTGCGCCAGCGCAGGGTGCGGGTGCTCGTTTGCGTTTCTACAATCGGCAAGTGATCGTCAGCCATCCACTCGTTGTTCGTATTCAGGCCTTGGCCCGGGATCTCGGATTCTCCCAAATCGGAATCGCGGGCGTCGATTTATCGAGCGCCGAGGACGGTCTGATGCAATGGCTGGCCCATGGGTTCCATGGCGAGATGCAATACATGGCAACACACGGCACCCGGCGCGCCCGCCCGGCCGAGCTGGTGCCGGGCACGGTGAGCGTGATCACCGCGCGCATGGACTACCTGCCGCGCGACACCGCCCCCGAGTGGCAGGCCATCGAGTTCGATCGCCTTGCGCGCCCCGGCGAAGCCATCGTGTCGGTCTATGCGCGGGGGCGGGACTATCACAAGGTGCTGCGCAACCGCCTCGCCAGGCTGGCCGAGCGCATCGCCGAAGAGGTGGGCCCCTTCGGCCACCGCGCGTTCACCGACTCGGCCCCCGTGCTCGAGGCCGAGCTGGCCGCGCGCAGCGGCCAGGGCTGGCGCGGCAAGCACACGCTGGTGCTCGACCGCGACGCGGGCTCGATGTTCTTCCTGGGCGAGATCTACGTCGACATGGCGCTGCCGCCGAGCGAGCCCGTGACCGCGCACTGCGGCAGCTGCAGCGCCTGCATCGACGTGTGTCCCACGCAGGCCATCGTCGCGCCGCGGCGGCTCGATGCGCGGCGCTGCATCTCGTACCTCACCATCGAGCACAGCGGGCCGATTCCGTTGGAGCTGCGCCCGCTGATGGCCAACCGCATCTACGGCTGCGACGACTGCCAGCTGATCTGCCCCTGGAACAAGTTCGCCAAGAAAAGCACGCTGCCCGACTTCGACGCGCGCGAAGGGCTCACCGGGCGCACGCTGGCCGAGCTGTTCGCGTGGACCGAGGAAGACTTCCTGCGCCGCACCGAGGGCAGCCCGATTCGCCGCATCGGCCATGAACGCTGGTTGCGCAACATCGCGGTGGCGCTGGGCAATGCTGCGCGGGCGGGGGAGGGCGATGCGCACGAAGCGCTGGCCACGCGCGCCACGCACGACAGCGAACTCGTTCGCGAGCATGTGGCCTGGGGCCTGGCGCAACAGGCCGCGGACCTGGCCTGAGCTTTCAGCCGGCCAGGCAATCGAAGCCACCAGCCCATCACGAAAATCACACCGGAAGAATCTCGCGCACGCGCTCCCAGGGCCGGCACATCAGCGTCCCGCGCGGCGACACCACGATGGGCCGCTGCAGCAGGATCGGGTGCGCGACGATGGCGTCGAACAGCTGGTCGTCGCTCAGCGCCTCGTTCGCCAGCTTGAGTTCTTCGTACGGCGCTTCCTTCGTGCGCAGCAGGTCGCGCGGGCCCAGGCCCATCGCCTTGGCGAGCTCGCGCAGCTTCTTCTTCGAGGGCGGTGTTTCCAGGTACAGCACGATCTCGGGCTCCACGCCGCTTTCGCGGATCAGCCCCAGCACGTTGCGCGACGTGCTGCAGTTGGGCTTGTGGAAGATGGTCATCGGGTAGGCGGTGGTGGGGGTGCGTGCGGTCATGGCCGGGATTATCGAAAAAAGCCAACGCGCGCTCATGCGTTGCCGTCTTCCCACGCGGGCACGAACGGAAAACGCGCGGCCCAGAACGCGGCGAGCCGCGGGTCGGCGTCGACCCGTTTCACCACCTCGGCCATGCGCGGCGCCTCGCGGTAGAAGCGCGTGCGGCATGGCGTCCAGCGCGACATCACCGTCACGTACAGGTCGAGCACGCTCAGCGTGTCGCCGAGCAGGTAGGGCGAGGGCGCGTCGATTTGCGCGTCCATCAGGTGCCAGCAGTGCGCGATGCGCTCCGCGCTGCGTTCGAGCATCGCGGGCTGCGCCGCGGGGTCGGGCACGAGGCGCGACGGGTCGTCGCGCACCCAGAAGAGCGAGTAGATGGCAGCCGGCAGATAGACCATCCAGCGCAGGTAGCGCGCACGCAGCGGATGGTCCGGCGCGGGGCACAGGCCGGCGTGCGGGTAGCGGTCGGCGAGCCACACGAGGATGGCCGCGCTCTCGGTCATCAGCTCGCCGGAAGGGAGCACCAGCGCGGGCACCTGGCGCATCGGGTTCACGCCCGACACGCGCTCGCGCTCGGCCTCGCCCTCCCAGGTGGCGATGTCGACCGTGTCGACCTGCGCGCCGACGAGCGTCAGCGCCGCGTGGACCGGCGTGGCGCCGGAGCCCGGGGCGCCGTAGAGGGTGTAGCGGTCGGCGGCGGAAGAAGGCGTGGATGAAGCGCTCATCCTCGCAGGCTACTGCAGCAGCGGGGCTGCTGTCACGCAGCCAGAAGTAACCTGGCCAGGGACTACGCAGCCAGCAGTGCGTCGACCTTGTTCAGGCCTTCCAGCGTGCGGAAGCAGGCCTCGGCCACTTCGGTGCCCTTGACGGCGAAGTGGCGGTGGAAGTACTTGCGGTGCTCCACGTGTTCGTGGAAGTGGTGCGGCGTGAGCACGGCCGAGAAGATCGGCACGTCGGTTTCCAGCTGCAGCGACATCAGCGTGCTGACCACCGTGTTGGCGACGAACTCGTGGCGGTAGATGCCGCCGTCCACCACCAGCGCGCAGCCGATGATGGCCGCGTACTTGCCGGAGTTGGCCAGGCGCTTGGCGTGCAGCGGAATCTCGAACGCGCCGGGCACGTCGAAGATGTCGATGAGCTCGCGCGCCACGCCGAGCCGCGCCATCTCTTCGAGAAAGGCGTCGCGGGCCTGGTGGACGATGTCGGAATGCCACTGCGCCTCGACGAAGGCGATGCGCGTGCCGCGGGGCGAGCCCGAGGCCGTGACGGCGGAAAGGGGAAGGTCGTTGATCTGACTCATGGTGTGCCTCTGGAAAGCAGGATTCCTGAATCAGGGCGCACGAAACCACAGGCCCGCCTGCGCGCCCGCAAAGCGAAGCGCGCGGGCACGCCCGCATTTCGCGCTCTCTTTCATCCGGACTGTGACCGTCGGCTTCGGAATCGCACCGAAATCTGCTGACCCTGGGGCTTGTTGCAAGCTCCAGGCGCTCGCGGGCTTGTGCGGCCTTCTTTCGAAAGAACCGCCATCACCGCCGGTGGGGAATTGCACCCCGCCCTGAGAACGCTTGTCGTCCGGCGAACCGGACCACGGCGCGATTCTAGGAGCCGCCCGCGGCGCGGCGTTGTCGCCCGCGCGCCAGACCTTCAGGCGCGCGGGGATTTTCTTCAGAAGCGGTACGTGGCCGACGCAGTCACGCTACGGCGCTGGCCGTAGAAGCAGTCGCCGCGCGTGAGGCAGGTGGTGATCTGCACCTTGTCGGTCAGGTTGCTGGCGTTCAGCGACAGGCGCAGCGGGCCGTTGTCCCAGGCGAACATTGCGTCGAACAGCGTGACCGAGGGCGTGCGCAGGGCGTCGGTGCCGTCCCACGATTCGCCCAGGTAGCGCACCCCGCCGCCCAGCGAAAAGCCCGGCACCCCGCCGATGGAGAAGCGCCGCATCACCCATGCCGAGGCCGTGTGCCTGGGCACGCCCGACAGGCGCTTGCCCAGGTCGGCGCCGTTGCTGCGCGAGACACGCGCGTCGGTGTAGGCGTAGGAGGCAATCCAGTCCCAGTCGCGCGCGATGCTGCCCTTGTATTCCAGCTCCAGTCCCTTCACGTGCACCTCCCCGAGCTGCACGCTGTTCAGCGGGTTGGTCGGGTCGGTGGTCTTGCGGTTGGTGTCGCGCAGGTCGTACAGCGCGGCCATGAACGACGTGCGCTGGCCCTCGGGCTCCCACTTCACGCCGGCCTCCCACTGCTTGCCGCGCTGTGGCTTGAAGGGCGTGTTGTTCAGGTCGACGCCACCCAGCGGCAGGAACGATTCGGCATAGCTCAGGTACGGCGCCCAGCCGCCGTCGGCCAGGTACACCAGGCCGGCGCGCTTGGTGGTGGCCTTGTCGTCGACTGCGGCTGCCGGACGGCCTTCGGTGTCGGTGTCGGCCTTGTCGTGGCGCAGGCCCAGCAGGCCGACCCAGCGGCCGTACTTCACCTGGTCCTGCGCGTAGATGCCCACCTGCTTCTGCACCACCGCGGGCTGGCGCGTGAGGAAGGCGGGCGGCGTGTAGTTGCCGTACACCGGCGCATACACGTCGAGCGCGCCGGCCCGGCCGCGGCCGGTGAGCTGCGAGGTCTGGTTGCGCTGGAAGTCCGCGCCGACCAGCAGCGTGTGCTCCACCCCGCCGGTCTTGAAATGCGCCTCGGCCTGGTTGTCGACCAGCAGCATCTTGCCGGCGCTGATGGTCGAGCTCAGGTCGCGCTCGATGGTGCGCTGGTCGATGTTGAACACCGGCCGCGCCGGCCGGCCGGTGGCGCGGTTGGCCGTGAAGCTGGTGTACGCGGTGTCGTACCAGACCTTGCTTTCGGTCGAGCGCAGGTTCTGCCGCACGGTCCAGGTGTCGTCGATGCGGTGGCTGAACAGGTAGCCCAGCGAGGTGTTGCGCGAGTCGTAGCGGTCGAAGCCGGGCTCGCCGGTGAAGGTCGAGGTGGGAATCTGCCCGTACAGCGAGGGCTGCAGCGTGCCCTGCCACGGGAAGAAGCCGATCAGCGAGCCGCTCTTGTCCTTCTGGTACGAGGCCTGCAGGGTGAGCGAGGTGTCGGTGCTCGGGCGCCAGGTGAGCGACGGCGCCACCAAAATGCGGTCGTCCGGCGCGTGGTCGACCTGCGTGCCGCTGTCGCGGTTCACGGCCACCAGGCGGTAGAGCCACTTGCCCTCGGCATCGAGCGGCCCGGTGAAGTCGGCGGCCACCTGCTTGCGGTCGTGGCTGCCCGCCTGCACCTGCACTTCGCGCTGCGCCTCGGCCTGCGGCCGCTTGGACACCAGGTTGAGCACGCCGCCGATGCCGCCCTGGCCGTACAGCACCGACGACGGGCCGCGCAGCAGCTCCACGCGCTCCAGCAGGTAAGGCTCGACCTTGGTCGAGTTGTAGGTGCCGTAGGTGCGCTGCAGCCCGTCGAGGTACTGCACGGCGTCGCCGCCACGCACCTTGAACGAGTCGACGCGGCTGTCGAAGTAGCTGGACACCACGCCGGCCGTGTAGTTGGTGGTTTCGCGCAGCGTGAGCGCGCCCTGCGCTTCCATCTGGTCGCGCGTGATGACCGAGATGGCTTGCGGCGTTTCGATGAGCGGCGTGTCGGTCTTGGTGGCGGTGCCGCCGCGGCGCGCGACGAAGCCGGTCACCGGGCCGGTGGCGGTCTCGCCCGAATCGCTGGAGACGGTGACCGTCGGCAGCGCCCTGCGGGGCTCGCCGGACTCGTCTTTTTCGTCGGCGTAGGCGGGCACGGCGGCGCTGAGCGCGACGGCGGTTGCCGCGAGCGTGGCGCGGCGGCGGTGGGAAACAGCTGAAAGGGCCGAAAGATTGGAAAGAGTTGAAAGGCGCCACTTAGGGCGACGGGTGTTCGATGTCATGTGCAGCTTCTCCTGGTCCTGCGTCAAAAGGGGCGGGGAGTGGCTGCGGCGCGCGTCGGGGCGCGCCATGGCTTCTCGGTTCGGGTCCGAGCGAACGCATCCGGCTGCTCGCCTGGTGCCGGCGGCCGATGATGTAGATGGTCTGTGCGTTGTCGGGTGCAGCCGTTGCGGCTGCGGTCTTCGTTCCTTCGAAGACGGCTGGCGCGCCCGTGGCGGGCGGCTGGCTGAGCGGCGGAATTATAGGAGCGGCAGGCGGGCTTCAGCGCCCCGAAAGAAACTGCGTCATGCGCTGCAGCTCGTCGTCCAGCGCCGCGCGAAAGGCGGCGTCGCGCGGCTTCTTTTCGACGTAGCCGAAGCCGGGCGTCACCAGCCCGCCGGGCGCCGTGACGTTGGCCCAGCCGATCACGCGCTCGTGCCACAGCAGCGGCAGCGCGTAGTAGCCGAACTGGCGTTTCGGCGCGGGCGTGTAGGCCTCGAACTTGTACGTCCAGCCCCACAGCAGCTCGAAGCGGCGGCGGTCCCACACGACCGGGTCGAAGGGCGCGAGCAGGCGCACCGCATCGTCGGGCGCATGGCGGCGCGAGGCCGGGTTTTCGTCGGCGGGCCAGTACCAGGTGGTGCCGTCGATGCGGCAGCTGGCGAGCTCCTCGCGCGCGATGCGCAGGGCCGCCTGCGTCTGCGCCGACAGGTGCGGCGCGCCGTAGCCCAGCAGCCGCACGAGGTAGGTGAGGCTCGCGGCCGGCAGCGGCGCGTACTTGCGCACCACCAGTTCGATGAGCGCGGCGGCGCGTTGCGCGCGGCCTGCGGGGCTGTCGTCGGCGCCCGCGTGCGCCACCGCCTCGTACACGCGCGTGCCGCTGTCGCGCCGCACCACGCGCAGCATGCCGCGGTAATGCATGCCGTCGAGCAGCTGCGTGGTCGCGTTGCTGGAGCCGCCCCAGTAGTTCTGCACGCGGCCATGGGCGAAGTGCTGTTCCACCTGGCGCGGATGCACCTGGCCGTGCGCCTGCACATAGGCCAGCACGTCGGCGGCCTTGCGCCGCGTGGCCGCGTCCCACGCTCGCTTGGCTTCGCGCGGGTGCATCAGCGCAAGGTGTTCGCGCGGCAGAAAGCCGTAGTTGACCAGGCAGTCTTCCTCGATGGCCAGGCGCGTGTAGCGGCTTTCGAGATCGCCCGCGTGGTAGTCCTTCACGCGGTGGCGCAGCGTCAGGTCCTGCGCACGCGCCGGCGCGCGGATGGGGTCGGCCTGCACGAAGCCGAGCCGGCGGATCGCGCCGGGCAATGTCGTGGGCTTGAAGAGGGTGCGCGCGATCGCGTAACGGCGCAGGTCGTCGAGGGTCGGGTCAGCCATGCGGCGAATTGCAGCACAGCCGGTTGTTTTTTGCTTTCGACAGGGCCGAACGGCCGACCACCTAGACAGCGCCTAGACCGCTTGCTTGTGCCTTTCGATGCACACGCCCAGCGTCTCTTCGCCCGACCGCTGCCACCAATCGAGGTTCGAGAAAATCTCGACCTCGCTGAACCCGGCGAAGCCCGCGTCTTCCACCCACCCGCGGATCTTCTTCAGCTCGACCACGCCGTCGCCCATCATCCCGCGGTCGCTCAGCAGGTCGCGCGTGGGCGTGAGCCAGTCGCACACGTGGTACGCCAGCAGCCGCTCGCGACCGGCGCGCGCAATCTGCTGCTGCAGCTTCGGGTCCCACCATACGTGGTAGATGTCCAGCGCCACGCCCAGCATGCCGCTCCTGCCGGCGTCGAGTTCGTCACACAGGTCGAGCGCGTGCCGCAGCGTGTTGATGCAGGCGCGGTCGGCCGCCTGCATCGGGTGCAGGGGCTCGATGGCCAACGGCATGCCGACCTCGCGCGCGTATTCCAGCGAGGCGGCGATGCCGTCGCGCACCTCGGCGCGCGCGCGGCCGATGTCCTTGTAGGCCGCCTTGCCGTCGAGCGCGCCGGGCAGCGCGCCGACCACCAGCACCAGGCAGGGCGCGTCGAGCGTCTTCGCCTCGTCGATGGCGCGGCGGTTGTCGTCCAGCGCGGCCTTCAGGCCCGCCGCGTCGGGCGCGGGAAAGAAGCCACCGCGGCAGTAGCCCGACAGGCCCATGCCGTGCGCCTTCAGTTGCTTCGCGACCTTGTCGAGGCCGACGGCCGCCACCTGGTCGCGCCAGGGGCTGATGGCGCGGATGCCGCGCGCGGCGCACTGGTCGATGATGCGGTCCAGCGGCACCTCGGCGCCCGACTGCTTGCGCACCGTGGCGGTGTTGATCGACAGCCAGTCGTGGTTCTGCGAGAAATCGCGCATGGTCAGTGCCCGCCCGGCTGCCCGAAGGGCACTGGGCGCCCCTTCGGGGAGCAGCGATGCATGAAGTGATGTGCGTGAGGGTGCAGCATGACTAGCCTTCCACGCCGTGCAGGGCGAGCAGCGTCTTCATGCGCCGCACCGCCAGCTCGGGCTGCTCCAGCAGGTTGGCCGCGTCGGCCAGCCTGAACAGCTCCGCGAAATGCACCAGCGAGCGCGTGCTCTGCTGGCCGCCCACCATCGTGAAGTGCTTCTGGTGGCCGTTGAGCCAGGCCATGAACACCACGCCCGTCTTGTAGAAGCGAGTCGGCGCCGCGAAGATGTGGCGCGACAGCGGCACCGTCGGCCCGAGGATGGCGTGGAACTTTGCGGTGTCGCCCTGTGCCAGCGCGCCCAGTGCGGCGCTCGCGGCCGGCGCGATGGCGTCGAAGATGCCCAGCAGCGCATCGCTCTTGCCGTGCGTCGGCGCGCTGCCGAAGCCGTCGCCGGCGATCAGCTCGGCGTAGTTGAAATCGTCGCCCGTGTACATGCGCACGCCACGGCCATCAGCCCCTCCGGTCGCGGGCAAGCGCCGCCGCATCGCAATTTCCTTGTCCTTGTCGAGCAGCGAGATCTTGATGCCGTCGACCTTGTCCGGATGCGCCGCGATGATGCCCAGCGCCGTGTCCATCGCCGCGTTCACGTCCTTCGTGCCCCAGTAGCCCGCCAGCGCCGGGTCGAACATGTCGCCCAGCCAGTGCAGCACCACCGGCTGCTTCGCCTGGCCCAGGATGCGGTCGTACACGCGCTCGTAGTCGGCCGGGCCCTTCGCCACGCGGGCCAGCGCGCGGCTGGCCATCACGATGAGCTTGCCGCCCAGCTTCTCGATGGCCGCCATCTGCTCTTCGTAGCCGCGGATCACGTCGTCGACGCTCTTCACGTCATCGATGTCCAGGTGGTCGGTGCCGCAGCCCGAGGCGACCAGCGCGCCCGGCGTGTCCTGGGCGGCATCGAGCGAACGGCGGATCAGCTCCAGCGAGGTGGGCCAGTCCAGCCCCATGCCGCGCTGCGCGGTGTCCATGGCCTCGGCCACGCCCAGGCCCAGCGAGAACAGGTGGCGGCGGTAGGCGATGGTGGTGTCCCAGTCGACCGCCGCTTGCAGCCACGGGTCGACGGCCGCCAGCGGGTCGGCCACCACGTGCGCCGCGGAGTAGGCGATGCGGTCGAACTTGACGCCCGCGTCGGGCTTCACCGGCGCGGTGCCGCGCAGCGCGTAGGGCGCCAGCGTGCCGCCGGTGTTGGGGAGGGTCAGCGACAGTGCCATGGCCGCCTCACACCTTCAAAGGAGACACGTCGACCCAGCGGCGGTCCTTCCACGACTCGAGCGCGGCCTCGACCAGCTGCACGCCCTTGGCGCCTTCGGGCAGCGTCCACTTGTAGGGCGCGTTCTCGACCACGTGGCGAATGAAGTGCTCCCACTGGATCTTGAAGCCGTTGTCGTACACCTGCGAGTCCGGAATTTCCTGCCACTGGTCGAAGAAGTTCATGGTCTGCTTCTCGTCGGGGTTCCACACCGGGCGCGGCGTGGCCACGCGCGACTGGGCGCGGCAGCTCGACAGGCCCGCCACCGCGGAACCGTCGGTGCCGTCGACGTGGAAGGTCACGAGGTCGTCGCGCCGCACGCGCGTCACCCAGCTCATGTTGAGCTGCGCGATGACCGGCTCGCCGTTGTGGCCGGTGAGCTCGCAGGTGGCGTAGGCGGCGTCGTCGGCGGTGGCTTCATACGGCTGGCCGGCTTCGTCCCAGCGCTTCGGGATGTGCGTGGCGCCGATGCACGACACCGACTTCACCTCGCCGAACAGGTTGTCCAGCACGTAGCGCCAGTGGCACATCATGTCCAGGATCATGCCGCCGCCGTCTTCCTTGCGGTAGTTCCAGCTCGGGCGCTGGATGGGCTGCAGGTCGCCCTCGAACACCCAGTAGCCGAACTCCAGGCGCACGCTGAGCATGCGGCCGAAGAAGCCGGCGCGGCGCAGCATGTCGAGCTTGCGCAGGCCGGGCAGGAACAACTTGTCCTGCACGGCGCCGTGCTTCAGGCCCGAGCCTTCGGCCAGGCGCGCGATCTCCACGGCCTCGTTCAGGTTGGTGGCAATGGGCTTCTCGCAGTACACGTGCTTGCCGGCGCGAATGGCCTTGGCCAGCAGCGTGGGGCGCATCTGCGTGGTGCCGGCGTCGAAGAAGATGGTGTCGTCCGGGTTCTCCAGCGCCTTGTCGAGGTCGGTGCCCCAGCGTGCGATGTCGTGCGCCTTGGCCAGCGCTTCCATCTTCTCGGCGTTGCGCCCGATGAGGATCGGGTCGGGCATGACCTTGTCGCCGTTCGACAGCGTCACGCCGCCTTGCGCGCGAATGGCGCAGATGGAGCGGATCAAATGCTGGTTCATGCCCATGCGGCCGGTGACGCCGTGCATGATGATTCCTAGACGT
This sequence comes from Variovorax sp. RCC_210, assembly GCF_041355175.1. Lineage (NCBI taxonomy): Bacteria > Pseudomonadati > Pseudomonadota > Betaproteobacteria > Burkholderiales > Comamonadaceae > Variovorax > Variovorax sp. RCC_210. The sequence goes on from NZ_JBFUPJ010000009.1 coordinate 270,667, forward strand.
TGGGTGGCCATCGTTTTCTTCCTTGAGATGCGAGAGAGATTGCAGAGCGAAGCGCAAGGGCTTCAGTAGACGGAACGCATGGCGTCCCACGAGATGCCGGCGCCGGGTCTGCCGGTGGCAAAGCCGGGCGCGGCGGCGAGCGAGGACAAGTCGATTTGCCCGTCGCGGATGGCGAGGCGCACGGCGCCCTCGCTGAGTTCGTACAGGCCGGGGTGCAGCTTCAGCAGCGCCTGCTGTTCGGCTTGCGGCGCGGCGGCCAGTCCGTTCACGTAGTGGTGCCCGTTGCGCTCCACGTGCGACAGGCCCAGCCACGCGACCAGCGCCAGGTCTTGCTGCACGCCGAGGCCGGCCTGCATGGTGAGGTCTTCACCTGAAAGGAAGAAGCGCGAGGAGGGCTGCTTTTGCTCGGCCGCATTCCAGTGCGCGCAGCGCGCCGCGTTGACCACCGACTTGTAGAAGCCCTTGCAGCTCTTGCTCGACACGCCGGTGTAGCCCAGCGCGCGCGCCTGCACGAAGGCATCGAGCGTGGCGTCGGACTCGTCGACGAGCAGCGGCATGCGCTTGCCCAGCGCGGACACGTCGCGCTGCAAGGCCGCGTCGCGGCGAATCGGCTGCTCGACGAACACGGTTTTCTGCGCGAGCTTCCACAGCACGGGCGTGGACAGCATGCGGTCGAGAAACACGGCGAAGTCGTCGGCATCGGCGTACTGCTCGTTGCCGTCGAGCGTGACCCGCTGCGCATGGCCGTCGATGACGCGGGCGATGCGCTGCAGCCGGTCGATGTCCTGCGCGGTGTTGCCGCAGAGCTTGAGCTTGAAGTGCGTGAGGCCGTAGCGCTTCACGGCGGCCGCGAGCGTCGTCGGCAGGCCGTCTTCAGGCGCATCCGTCAGCGCCTCGCTGGCGTCCATCTCGTCGATCGCGTCGGCGAGGCCTACCGTGTGGCGCGCGGCGATGCGGGCGCGCGGCGACTGCTTCGCCAGGAAGGCGGGCATGTCGAACCCTGCGAGGTCGTCGGCCAGGCCGCTGCCCGCGATGTCGATGCCGCAGAGGTTGCCGCTCATCGCCGTGGCAAAGCTCGCGCCGTGGTGCAGGCACAGCGCGTCGAGCAGGGCGCGGTCGATCAGCGCGGGGCCGTAGCTGGCGACCAGCGGTTGCAGGCCCTTGGCCCTGGCGCGCGACTGCAGCGCGGCGTAGTTCGAGGCGAAGTGCGTCCACGCGGTCTGCGCGTCGGGCTCCGCGGTGTAGGCCTCGCGCGCGTCGCGCAGGGCGAAGCGCAACTGCTCGAAGTTCTGCTCGTTGGTGAGCGCCGGGTTCTTGTCGAACCACTTGGGCACCATCATCTCGGCGGCGCAGCCTTCGGCGGTGCGGCCGTCGGCAAAGCGGATGCGCGCCTTCACATAGACCTGCGGGCAGGCCGTGACGGTGGCCGCGCCGAAGCGAAACGGCAGCCGCAGCGTGACGTTGCGCTCCGCGAAGCGAACTTCCTCGACGTGGAAACGGGTCGCGTCCATGGGGTGCCGTTCAGTGGTCCAGGATGCCCTGCGAGAAGAAATGCGCGCGCACCAGCTTCGTGTAGGCGCCGAACTCGGGCGAGGCCATCATGTCCAGCGTGCGGGCGCGCGGCAGGTCGATGTCGTACACCGCCGCAATGGAGCCGGGCCGCTCGCTCATCACGATCACGCGGTCCGACAGGAAGATGGCTTCTGGAATGCTGTGGGTGATGAGCATCACCGTCTTCTTCGAGGCCAGCCAGATGCGCTGCAGCTCCAGGTTCATCTTCTCGCGCGTCATGGCGTCGAGCGCGCCGAAGGGCTCGTCCATCAGCAGCACCGAGGGGTCGTGCAGCAGCGCGCGGCAGATCGACGCGCGTTGCTGCATGCCGCCCGAGAGCTGCCACGGGTACTTGCCCTCGAAGCCCTTCAGGCCGGCCATTTCCATCAGCTCGCGGGCGCGAGCCCGGGCGGCTTCCATGGGCAGGTGGCGCATCTCGGCCTGCAGCAGGATGTTGTCCTCCACGCTGCGCCAGGGCAGCAGCACCGCGCTCTGGAACACGATACCCACGTCCTTCTGCGGGCCCTGGATGGGCTTGCCCGCGAGCGTGAGGCTGCCGCCGCTGATCGGCAGCAGGCCCGCCACCATCTTCAGCAGCGTGCTCTTGCCGCAGCCCGACGGGCCGACGACCGAGACGAACTCGCCTTGCCCGATGGCGAAGTCGAGCGGCTTGAGCGACTCGACCGGGCCGTCCTTGCTCTGGTAGATCTTCGAGACGCCGCGCGCTTCGATCAGGTTGACTTGGGACATGGAATGCGTGGGAGGTGGCAACGGCGAAAGGCGCGCGGGGCTCGGGAGGCGGCGGTCGGGCGGTCGATGGGTCGGGTGGTCGGGTGATCAGGCGATCAGGGCAGGAAGTCCAGCGTCACGTAGTCTTCCGGCTTGCCGCGCGTGGAGGCGTCCATGCCGCCGTACTGCACCAGCAGGTCGAGCGAGTCGCTCACGTTCTTCATGGTCACGCGGTAGGGGCGCTGGTTGGCCGTTTCCTTCGTGTGATACAGGGCCACGCTCTGCTTCATGCCGACGATGAGCGTGTCGCGCACGCCGGCCTTGGCGTTGGCCTTGAGCATGGCGTCCACGGCCGCCTCGGGGCTCTTCTCGGCAGCTTCGGCGGCCTTGGTGGAGGCGCGCATGAAGCGCTTCACCAGGTCGGGGTTCTCGGTGAGCAGGTTCTTGTTGGTGATGATGCCGGAGCTGATCTGGTTCACGCCCGAGTCGGCGAAGCGGATCGGCGTCACGGGCTTGCCGGTGGCGTCCTGCAGCTTGATGGCCTGGTCCATCACGTAGCCCAGCAGCAGGTCGGCCTGGCCGTTGGTGACCGCGTTGAGCTTGGTCTGGCCGTCGCCCGAGACGATCTTCACCTGGTCGGCCGTGATGTTGTTGACCTTCAGGAACAGCGGCCACATCTGCGACATGGAGTCGCCCGGCGTCACGGCCACGGTCTTGCCGATGATGTCCTTGGGGGTCTTGATGTTCTTCTCGGTGAAGCCCATGACCGACATCGGGCTCACCTGGAACAGCACGCCGGTCGACTTCAGCGGCGCGCCCTTGGCGGCGGCCTTGATCATGGTGGTGACGTCGATGTAGCCGAAGGTGGCCGACTTGGCGGCCACCGCCTGCGCGGTGACGGCGGAGCCGCGGCCTTCCTGGATGTCGAGCTCGATGCCTTCGTCGGCATAGAAGCCCTTTTCCTTTCCCAGGAAGAAGGGCGCGTGCTCGCTGTACAGGTACCAGTTGAGCATGAGCGTGACCTTGTCCTTGGGCTTGTCGCCCTGGGCATGGGCCGGCAGCACGGCAAAGGTGGCGAATGCCGCGGCGGTCGACAGGGCGAGCAGCGAGGGAAGCAGTTTCTTCATGGTCTTGTCTCCGGGAGGTTGTTGGTATGCAGAAGGAACTAGAAACCGGGAACTCAGTGCGCGTGGCGCTGCGAGGCGTGCCACGGAATCATCACGCGCTCGACCAGGTCGACCGCGACGAAAAGAATGACGCCGATGCTCGACAGCACCACCAGCGCGGCGAACATCAGCGGCAGGTCGAAGTTGCCGTTGGCCACCTGCAGCACGTAGCCGATGCCCGAGTTGGAGCCGACGAATTCGCCCACCACCGCGCCCACCACGGCCAGCGTGACCGACACCTTCAAGCCGCTGAAGATCTGCGGCAGCGCCTGGGGCAGGCTGATCTTGAAGAAGGTCTGCAGCCGGCTCGCGCCCATGGAGCGCGACAGGTCGATCATGTCGGGCTCGACCGACTTGAAGCCCATCACCGTGGACACCACCACCGGGAAGAAGCCCAGCAGGAAGGCGCTGATCACCTTCGGGAAGATGCCGAAGCCGAACCACACCACGAACAGCGGCGCGATTGCCACCTTGGGAATGCTCTGCGAGAACACCAGCAGCGGGTACACGTACGACTCGACCACGCGCGAGTACGCGATGACCATGGCCATCGGAATGCCGATGAGGATGGTCAGCCCGAAACCGCCCAGCGTGGCCAGCGTGGTCTTCCAGCTTTCGGACAGCAGGCGCGGCCACTCGGCCACGAGCTGCTTCACCACCTCCCAGGTTGGCGGCACCAGGTAGGCCGGAATCCTGAAGAGTCGAATCGCCAGGTCCCACAACACCAGCAGCAGCAAGATGAGGATGAACGGGCGCAGGGCCGGGGAGAGCAGGAGCTTGCGGAACATGACGGGGGGCCGGGGTTTCTTTTGCTTGTTGTCTGCTTGCTTACTGCTGCACCGAGAGGCCGGCCGCCTTCACGAGCTCGGCGTTGCTCGCGATCTCGTCCTTGATGTAGGCGTCGAACTGCGCGGGCTTGAGCGTCCAGGCGTCGGCGCCGAGCTTGGCGAAACGCTCCTTCACCTCGGGCGTGGCCAGCGCCTTGGCCACCTCGGCGTTCAGGCGCTCGACGATGTCGCGCGGCGTCTTGGCCGGCGCCATCATTCCGATCCAGAAGTTGAACTCCGAGCCGGGCACGCCGGCCTCGGTGGTGGTGGGCACGTCGGGCAGGGCGGCGGCGCGCTTGGGCGAGCCCACGGCCAGCGCCAGCAGCTGGCCTTCCTTGATCTGGCCGATGACCGGGGCGATGGGCGAGAAGTAGTAGTCGACGCGGCCCGAGAGCACCTCGGTCACGGCCTCGCCCGAGCCCTTGAAGGGGATGTTGGTGGCGTCTATCTTGGCGGCCAGCTTGAACTTCTCTGCGTTCAGGTGCGTGGCGCTGCCCTGGCCGGCGGAAGCGAAGTTCATGCTGCCCGGCTTGGCGCGCGCCGCGGCCAGCAGCTGTGGCAGCGTCTTGATGTTCTTGCCCGGCGAGATCACCAGCGCGTTGGGCAGCGACGAGATGGGCGTGACGCCCGCGAAGTCGTGCACCGTGTCGAAGGGCAGCTTGGCGAAGGTCGAGGGGCTCACCGTGTGCGACGACGAATGGATCATCACCGTGTAGCCGTCGGCCGCCGCCGTGGCCACCGCCTGCTGGCCGATGGTGCCGCTGGCGCCGCCGCGGTTGTCGATGACCAGCGTCTGGCCCATGCTGACGCTCATCTTGTCGGTGATGGCGCGGGCAATGATGTCGGTGGTGCTGCCGGCCGCGAAGGGAACGATCACGCGGATGGGCTTGCTGGGGTAGCCGTTCTGCGCGGACGCCAGCGTGGGGAACAGCGCGGCTGTGCAGGCCAAGGTCAAGGCCGCGGTCAGCGAGGCGAGGGCGGGGGAGCGTGCAGTGCTGGCAAGAAGCTTCAAGGTTTGTCTCCGCGCGGTCGGGCCGCTTTCTTGGATCGATCAATTCACCATTGAGTGAATTATCGATTTTAGAAACGGCCACACCGCAGCGTCAACGGCCGCCGCCTAGTGAATACCCGCAGAGTGAGGAGAGGCGGCGCCCGGTCGGTGAGGAAGGAGGGGCGCCGCGGTGCCGCCTTCAGTGCAGCACGTAGCCCAGCACGAGGTCGGTCATGTGCGACAGGCGTTGCGCCATCGCCTTGGGGGCCCGCAGGTCGCGCCCGAAGATGGCCGACAGCGTGTGGTTGTTCGACAGGTAGAAGTAGCAGAGCGACGCGATGGAGATGTACAGCTGCACGGGGTCGACGCCGGCGCGGAACAGGTTGTCCTTCTTGCCGCGCTCCAGCACGGTGTCCAGCAGCTGCACCAGCGGCGAGTTCATTTCCTGGATGCGCTCGGAGCGCTTCAGGTGCGCCGCGCAGTGCAGGTTCTCGCTGTTGAGCAGGGTAATGAACTCCGGGTGCTCGAGGTAGTAGTGCCAGGTGAAGGACACCAGCTGGCGAATGGCCTCGACCGGCTCGATCTCGTCGAGGTGCAGGCGCTGCTCGGCCTCGCGGATGTCGGCGTAGGTGCGCTCCAGCACCGCCAGGAACAGGTCGTCCTTGCTGCCGAAGTAGTAGTAGATGAGCCGCTTGTTGAGGCCCGCGCGCTCGGCGATGCTGTCCATGCGCGCACCGGCCAGGCCGCGTGCCGAAAACTCGTCGCGCGCCGACGCGAGGATGGCGAGCTGCGAGCGGTCGGCATCGCGCGAACGGGGTTCGAGCACGTCGATGGTGTCCGTGGCACGGGCGGCATTGCCGGCAATGCTGGCTTGAGCGGTGCGGTCCTTGGGAGCCTTCATGGCGCGAATTTAACCAATTGGGGAATTAACGCAAGGCGCGAAGGGCGGACGCACATAATTGCCGAAGACATTTGCAGCTGAGGTTCTACTTCTCATGAGTACATCACAACCCGCAGGCCACCTGATCGTGGAGTGCCTGGTCGAACAGGGCATGGAGATCGCGTTCGGCGTGCCCGGCGAAAGCTTCCTGGCGGTGCTCGACGGCTTTCATGCGTACCGCGAGCGCGCGCGCTTCATCGTCAACCGGCAGGAGGGCGGCGCGGCCTTCATGGCCGAGGCGCACGGCAAGATCACCGGGCGGCCGGGCGTGTGCTTCGTCACGCGCGGTCCGGGCGCGACGAACGCATCCATCGGCGTGCACAACGCGTTCCAGGACTCCACGCCGATGGTGCTGTTCGTGGGCGACGTCGGCAGCGACTTTCGCGACCGCGAGGCTTTCCAGGAGGTCGACTACGGCAGCTTCTTCGGGCCGAGCACCAAGGGCTTTGCCAAGCGCGTGGAGCGCATCGACGACGCCGACCGCATTCCCGAGTACATCGCGCGCGCCTTCGCCACCGCGATGAACGGGCGGCCAGGGCCGGTGGTGCTGGTGCTGCCCGAAGACATGCTGCGCAGCGAGACCGCCGCGCGGCCATTGAAGCGCGTCGAAGCGGTGGAGCCCTGGAGCGACCCGGGCGCGCTGCGCACGCTGCGCGAGCTGCTGCTGAAGTCGCAGCGCCCGCTGGTGATTGCCGGCGGCGGCGGCTGGACCACGCAGGCCGCGCACGCGCTGCAGCGCTTCGCGGAGAACTGGCACCTGCCGGTGACCAACGCCTTTCGCTTCCAGGACACCTTCGACAACCACCACCCGCTGTACGCGGGCGACGTGGGCATCGCCATCAACCCGAAGCTCGCGCAGCGCGTGAAGGACGCGGACCTGATCCTCGCCATCGGCCCGCGCCTGGGCGAGATGACGACGGGCGGCTACACGCTGCTCGAGGCGCCCAAGGCCAGGCAGACGCTGGTGCACATCCACGCGAGCGCGGAAGAACTCAACCGCGTGTACCAGGCCGATCTGGCCATCAACGCCGGCATGAGCGCCGCCGCGCGCAGCCTGGAGGTGCTGAGCGCGCCGCCGACGCTGCCGTGGGAAGAATGGACGCTGCAGGCCCATGCCGACTACGAGGCCAACCTGGTGCCCCAGGCGCTGGCCGGCATGCCCGCCGACGCGCCACGCGGGCCGGTAGACATGGCGGAGGTCGTCGCGCTGCTGCAGAAGCACCTGCCCGCCGACGCGGCCATCACCAACGGCGCGGGCAACTTCGCGAGCTGGGTGCACCGCTACTTTCGCTACCACGGGCTCACCAAGGGCGCGAAGACGCAGCTGGCGCCGACCAGCGGCGCGATGGGCTACGGCGTGCCGGCCGGCATCGCGGCCAACCTGGCGACGGGGCGCGTGGCCTTCACGATTGCCGGCGACGGCGATTTCCTGATGACGGGGCAGGAGCTGGCGACGGCGTCGCAGCATGGCGGCAAGAGCATCATCGTGCTGCTGAACAACGGCATGTTCGGCACCATCCGCATGCACCAGGAGCGCGAGTACCCCGAACGCACCAGCGGCACGGCGCTGCGCAACCCCGACTTCTGCGGCCTGGCGCGCGCCTACGGCTACGCGGCCGAGCGGGTGACGGCCACCGGGCAGTTCGAGGCCGCGCTGCTGCGCGCGCTGGCGGCCGACACGGGCACGCTGATAGAGATTCCGCTGGACCCCGAGGTGATCACCACGCGCGGCACGCTCGCGTCGATCACGCGCGCGGCGAAGCAGGCCGAGGTCAAGTCCGGGGCTGCTGGCTGAGCGTTGCGCGATGGCGGTCCACTTCGGCGCGCAAGGCGGGCGAACGCAGTTCGAAGATGTCGAACAGGCCGAGCGTCTCGAGCGCGGGAATCAGCGAGCGCAGGTCTTGCTGTGCGGTCTGCCGGTCTTCGGCCGAGGCGTTCGCGTCTTCGAGCACGCGGGCGTTGGCGAGGAAGGCCGCGACCGAACCCTTGCGCAGGGTGGTGCCGTTGATGACGGTGAAGTCCTGGCCGTCGGGCAGTACGTCTTGGGCTTGCATGTGAGGTCCTTTCAGGGGGGAGTGAAGATGAACTCGATGCTAGGCAGGCCGCGCGCTTCAGGCTTGCGCCGCGGGGCCAATCGATACCGCCGGCGGGCCAGCCATGGCCTTTGAGTCGCCGGCGAAGCTCTGGCTCGATGTGCACGGGGCGCCGCGCGTCACCGCCTATCACTCGCATGACACCGGGCAGCTGTTCGCGCTGCGCGAGGGCCTGCAGCTCATCGATACGCCTTCGGGGCGCTGGGTGCAGCCGCCGGGCTGGATCGGGTGGATTGCGCCGCGCTGCGCCCACGCGGCGCAGAGCTTCGGCGCCACGGCGGGTTGGAGCCTGCACATCGATGCAACGGCTGCTGCAGCGTTGCCGAAGGCGCCGCATGTGTTCGCGGTCACGCCGCTGGTGCAGGGGCTGGTCGACCGGCTGACGTCGCTGGACGCATCCGATGCCCTGCTGGAGCCACGCCGCGGGCGATTGGTGGGTGTGCTGGTCGACGAGCTTGCCGCGGGCGACAGGCCGTCTCTGCACCTGCCCATGCCGCAGGACAAGCGCCTGGTCGCGATGGCGGCCGCGCTGGCCGACGATCCGGCGCTGGCGGATGGCATCGACGCATGGGCCGATCGCATCGGCATGGCGCGCCGCACGCTCACGCGGCGCTTCGCGGCGGAGACGGGCCTGAGCTTTGCGCAATGGCGCCAGCAGGCGCGGTTGCTGAAGGCGGTCGAGTTGTTGAGCCTGAAGGAGCCTGTGACGGCGGTGGCGCTGACGGTGGGCTATAGCTCGGTAAGCGCTTTCATCGAGGCCTTCCGCAAGCACTTCGGCCGCACGCCGGCGCGCTTCTTCGAGGGGTAGGGGCCCCGGCGGCAGGCGAAAAAAAAGCCCGCATGAAGCGGGCTTTTTGATTCAGGAGCGCGGGGCCCCCGAGTGCTTACTTGACGTGCTTGCCGATCAGCGCGGCCAGTTCGAACATCGACACTTGGGCCTTGCCGAAGATTTCCTTCAGCTTGGCGTCGGCGTTGATGTTGCGCTTGTTGGCCTTGTCTTGAAGGTTGTTCTTCTTGATGTAGTCCCACAGCTTGCTCACGACGGCGGTACGCGGCAGCGGCGTCGAGCCGACCACGGCGGCCAGCGCGGGGCTGGGGGTCAGGGCCTTCATGAACGCGGCGTTGGGCGTGCGCTTCTTGGCGGGAGCAGCCTTCTTTGCGGGAGCAGCAGCCTTCTTCGCCGGTGCAGCAGCCTTCTTTGCAGGAGCCGCAGCCTTCTTCGCGGGAGCAGCGGCCTTCTTTGCCGGAGCAGCAGCCTTCTTCGCCGGTGCGGCGGCCTTCTTTGCCGGAGCAGCAGCCTTCTTCGCGGGAGCGGCGGCTTTCTTTGCCGGAGCTTTCTTTGCAGTTGCCATGGTTGATTTCCTTTTTTGGTTGAACGTTCACCAATGAAAAACTTGCGTCTCCAGTGGCATTGCGGATGCTAAAGGAGAAAAAACGCGTTTCCAAGGGAAAAAGCGCTTTTTTCATTGGGGGCTGTTGTTTTTTCAGAGGGGAGAAGCCTCGTTTTTCACGTTCGGCGCGCCGGCCATGTCGCGAGCATCACGCCCACCAGTGCGATCACGAACGCAAGCAGCTGTGGCGAAGACAGGTTTTCGCCGAGCACGAGCACGCCCACGAGGGCCGCGCTCACCGGCAACAGCACGGCGAAAACACCCGCTTGTGCGGCTGGTACGTTGCGAAGTCCGGTCATCCAGAGCCACACTGTCCAGATGCTCGCGGCGAGCGCATACGCCACCAGCAGTGCCCAGGTGCCGAAGCGCACGGCGGTGAAATCGAACTGCAGCGCGAACCAGATGCCGAAGGGCATCGAGAGCATGAAGCCCCAGAGGTTGATGAGCGAGGCGATGCGCTTGGGCCCCAGGCGCCCGGTGAGCGACTTGCCGATCACCGCATAGGCCGTCTCGCAGAGCACCGCGCAGAACACCAGCAGGTTGCCCAGCCACGGCATCGACGATTGCGTGGCCGCGGGCGTTGCCGATGCATGCGCTCCAGAAGCGGGAGAAAGCGCCAGCAGGCCGATGCCGAACGCGGCGCAGACGATGGCCGCGCCGATGCGCACGGTGATGCGCTCGCGCAGGAAGAGCCAGCTCGCGACCGCCACGCACGCGGGGATCGACGCCATGATCACGCCCGCCGACACCGCGCTGGTCATGCTGACGCCGAACAGCATGCAGATCGAGAACAGGAAGTTGCCGAGGAACGACTCGAGAAACACCAGCCAGCGCGTGCGCGCGGTCATCGGCGGTTCGTCGGGGGCGCGCTTGAGCCAGTGCGGCATGGCCAGCGCCGCAATGCCGAAGCGCAGCCATGCGAGCAGCAGCACCGGGAAGGCGGCAACGAGCGGTTTGGAGAGTGCGACGTAGCCGCCGACGAGCGACATGCTCAGTGCCAGGCAGCCGTAGGCCACGAGGCGGCCTGATGCGGGGGCGGTGGAGTTCAATAGACTGAAGTTCTTGTTGTTGCGAGGAAAGCGGTTTCGATGATGCCCCACGTTTTTGTTTACGGCACGCTGCGCCGCAGCGGGCGCAACGACATCGCGCGCTACCGGCCGCAGCCTGTGTGTGTGGGCGAGGCCAGCATTGCCGGCACGCTGTACGACCTGGGCGCGTATCCGGGCGTGGTGCTGGGCGGGTCAGGGCGCGTGAAGGGCGAGGTGTACGTCGTCGAGCCTGCGGTCGAGGCGGCGCTTGATGTGCTCGAGGAAGTGGCCGACGACGATTCGGGTGAATACATCAAGCGGCGGGTGCGCGTGGGGGTCGGCGGGGAGCAGGTCGATTGCCTGGTCTACGAGATCCATCCGTCGCGCATTGCGGGGCGGCAGGTGATCGGCAGTGGCGACTGGATTGCGCATGCGGCACTGCAAAGCGGCTCGCCGTTTTCACCACCGAAAGATTGATTGCGCATTACGAAATCCGCGGCTGCTGCGGCGCAATATTTTTTCTCAATATGAGAAAAATAATTTTGCATTGAGAAATATCGACGTAACTAGTTGATTTTGTTGATTGAAAAATATGTCTTCTATAAGACATAAGAGTCTGCCGTCGGATTAAAGTAACTCCACGGCCGCAGCGCCCAACCTTCAATCAACCTCACGGAGTGACCATGCCCCAGACCCTCACAGAACAACTCAGCCGCGAACAACAAATCGCCGCCCTCGAAAAAGAGTGGGCCACCGACCCCCGCTGGAAGGGCGTCAAGCGCGGCTACAGCGCGGCCGACGTGGTGCGTCTGCGTGGTTCGTTCCCCATCGAGCACACGCTGGCCAAGCGCGGCGCTGAAAAGCTCTGGGACAAGATCAACGGCGGCGCCAAGAAGGGCTACGTGAACGCCTTCGGCGCCATCTCCGCCGGCCAGGCCATGCAGCAAGCCAAGGCCGGTCTCGAAGCCGTGTACCTGTCGGGCTGGCAAGTCGCTGCCGACGGCAACACCTCCGAGACGATGTACCCCGACCAGTCGCTGTACGCCTACGACTCGGTGCCGACGATGGTCCGTCGCATCAACAACACCTTCCGTCGCGCAGACGAAATCCAGTGGGGCCGCGGCATCAACCCGGGCGACAAGGAATTCATCGACTACTTCCTGCCGGTCGTGGCCGACGCGGAAGCCGGCTTCGGCGGCGTGCTGAACGCCTTCGAGCTGATGAAGAACATGATTGCCTCCGGTGCTGCCGGCGTGCACTTCGAAGACCAGCTGGCTGCCGTGAAGAAGTGCGGCCACATGGGCGGCAAGGTGCTCGTTCCCACGCAGGAAGCCTGCGAGAAGCTGATCTCGGCACGTTTCGCCGCTGACGTCATGGGCGTGCCCACCATCGTGCTGGCCCGTACCGACGCGGAAGCCGCCAACCTGATCACGTCCGACCACGACGCCAACGACAAGCCCTTCCTGACCGGCGAGCGCACGCAAGAAGGCTTCTATCGCGTCAAGAACGGCCTGGAGCAAGCGATCAGCCGAGGCGTGGCCTACGCCCCGTACGCCGACCTGGTGTGGTGCGAAACCGGCGTACCGGACATCGGCTTCGCCCGCGAGTTCGCGCAAGCCGTGCACGCCGCCTGCCCCGGCAAGCTGCTGTCGTACAACTGCTCGCCTTCGTTCAACTGGAAGAAGAACCTCGACGACAAGCAGATCGCCTCGTTCCAGGAAGACCTGTCGGCGCTGGGCTACAAGTACCAGTTCATCACGCTGGCCGGCATCCACATCAACTGGTTCAACACCTTCCAGTTCGCCCACGCCTACGCCCGCGGCGAAGGCATGAAGCACTACGTGAACATGGTGCAGGAGCCCGAGTTCGCCGCACGCGACAAGGGCTACACCTTCGTGTCGCATCAGCAGGAAGTCGGCGCCGGCTACTTCGACGACGTGACCACCGTGATCCAGGGCGGCTCGTCCAGCGTGAAGGCGCTATCGGGCTCGACCGAAGAAGAACAGTTCCACTGATCCGCTCGGATCGGTTCATGGACAGCGGTTTCGCTGTCACCTTCAAGCCCGGCCGCGTGCCGGGCTTTTTTGTGTTCGCACCGTGGCTTGGCGGCGTTCCGGCTTGCGTGCAGGGCGAAGAATGCCGTGCGCACAGCCTGGGCGGGCAAAGGCTAGAATCGCGGACTCTGCACTCAACAAGAGCGAGAAAGGCACCTTGGTTATGACACCGCGAACTACTCCGCAAGGATCCAACGGCTTTTTCTTCACTGAAGGAAAAGGCCGGTAGCCCCGCGCACGCTGGTTTGTTCCAGCTCTACAGCCAAGCAAAGCGCGGTCTTCCACCGCGCTTTTTTGTTTTTCTCCCCGAGGTTTTCACATGATTCAGATCACGCTCCCCGACAACTCGCGCCGCGAGTTCCCCGGCCCGGTTTCGGTGGCCGAAGTGGCCCAGTCCATTGGCCCCGGCCTCGCCAAGATGACGGTGGCCGGCAAGGTCGACGGCCGGCTCGTCGATGCCAGCGACGTCATCGACCATGACGCCAAGCTGCAGATCATCACGCCCAAGGACGACGAGGGCCTGGAAATCATTCGCCACTCGACGGCCCACCTGGTAGGCCATGCGGTGAAGCAGCTGTATCCGACGGCCAAGATGGTCATCGGGCCGGTGATCGACGAAGGCTTCTACTACGACATCTCGTACGAGCGCCCGTTCACGCCAGAAGACATGGCCGCCATCGAGGCGCGCATGCGCGAGCTGATTGCGCAGGACTACGACGTCGTGAAAAAGATGACGCCGCGTGCCGAAGTCATCGAGGTGTTCAAGTCGCGGGGCGAGGAATACAAGCTGCGCCTGGTCGAGGACATGCCCGACGAGCAGGCCATGGGCCTGTACTACCACCAGGAATACGTCGACATGTGCCGCGGCCCGCACGTGCCGAACACGCGTTTCCTGAAGGTCTTCAAGCTCACGAAGCTGGCCGGTGCCTACTGGCGCGGCGACGCCAAGAACGAGCAGCTGCAGCGCATCTACGGCACGGCCTGGGCCGACAAGAAGCAGCTCGACCAGTACATCCAGCGCATCGAGGAAGCCGAGAAGCGCGACCACCGCAAGCTCGGCAAGGAGCTCGACCTGTTCCACATCGACGAAGTGGCGCCGGGCGTGGTGTTCTGGCACCCGAAGGGCTGGGCGGTGTGGCAGCAGGTCGAGCAGTACATGCGCGGCATCTACCGCGACACGGGCTACTGGGAAGTGAAGGGCCCGCAGATCCTCGACAAGAGCCTGTGGGAGAAAACGGGCCACTGGCAGAACTACCGCGACAACATGTTCACGACGGAGTCGGAAAAGCGCGAGTACGCGCTCAAGCCGATGAACTGCCCGGGCCATGTGCTGATCTTCAAGAGCGACCTGCGCAGCTACCGCGACCTGCCGCTGCGCTACGGCGAGTTCGGCCAGTGCCACCGCAACGAGCCCAGCGGCGCGCTGCACGGCATCATGCGCGTGCGCGGCTTCACGCAGGACGACGGCCACATCTTCTGCACGGAAGACCAGATCCTCGACGAGTGCATCGCGTACACGGAGCAGCTGCAGAAGGTCTACGCCGACTTCGGATTCACGGACATCCTCTACAAGGTCGCGACGCGTCCCGAGAACCGCGTGGGCTCCGACGAACTGTGGGACAAGGCCGAGCATGCGGTGATGGAATCGCTGCGCCGCTCGGGTGTCGACTTTGTCATCGCTCCCGGCGACGGCGCGTTCTACGGCCCCAAGATCGAGTACACGCTGCGCGACGCCATCGGGCGCCAGTGGCAGTGCGGCACGATGCAGGTCGACTTCAACACGGCGGAGCGCCTGGGCGGCGAGTACGTGACGGAATCGAGCGGCCGTGCGCACCCCGTGATGCTGCACCGCGCGATCGTCGGCAGCCTGGAGCGCTTCATCGGCATGCTCATCGAACACCACTCCGGCGCACTGCCCGCATGGCTCGCTCCGGTGCAGGTTGCGGTGCTAAATATCAGCGAAGGACAGGCCGATTACGCCCGGGACGTGGCGAAAGCGCTGCAAAATCAAGGGCTTAGGGTTCAGCTTGACCTGCACAACGAAAAGATTACGTATAAAATACGGAAGCATTCGTTGCAAAAGCTCCCTTACATCATTGTCGTAGGCGACAAAGAGAAGGAAGCTGGTGCCGTCGCAGTGCGCGCTCGGGGCAATCAAGACCTCGGTGCAATGTCCCTCGAATCGTTCCAGCAACGGCTCGTTCAGGACGTTGCCGACAAGCGTTGATTTGACCGCGAAACACCCCATATGTTTCCTTGCCAAATCGTGCCGTTTGTCCGCGAGGGCTGAGCGGCGTTCGCTACAGATTTTGTAGCAATTTTTGAAGGATTCTGACCATCGCTACTGCATTTCGCGACCGCCGCCACCGCGAGGAACGCCAACACCGCCTGAACCGGGAAATCATGGCCCCGGAAGTCCGCCTGGTCGGCCCGGAAAACGAGCCATTGGGTGTCATGAGCCTTTCCGAGGCCTTGCGCCTGGCCGGTGAGGCCGACGTGGACCTGGTGGAGGTCGTCGCGGCGGCCAACCCGCCGGTGTGCCGCCTGATCGAGTACGGCAAGTTCAAGTACCACGAGCAGAAGAAGGCAGCCGAGGCGAAGTCGAAGCAGAAGGTCATCGAGGTCAAGGAAATCAAGTTCCGGCCCGGTACCGACGACGGCGACTACAACATCAAGATGCGCAACATCAAGCGTTTTCTCGATGAAGGTGACAAGTGCAAGATCACGCTGCGCTTCCGCGGCCGCGAGATCACGCACCAGGAGCTCGGTCTGGCGCTGTTGCAGCGCATTCGCGACGAGCTGGGCGACCTGATCATGGTCGAGCAGTTTCCGAAGCTCGAAGGCCGGCAGATGATCATGATGATCGCGCCGGGCCGCAAGAAGGCCGGTGGCGGTGCACCGAAGCCGGCGGCAGATGCCGCGGCGCCGGCGGCATCGCCCGCAACGGCCTGAATCTGGCGTTGCAGTAGAGGTGGTTTGAAGAATTTCGCCATTGCCGGCGTTTCGCAAGGAGCGCAGGCAGGGGCGGGATAAAGAAGTGTCTCGGGGCCAACAAGTCCGTGGAGTTTCCGCGGCGCCTCACGAGCACAAACTAAAGGAGCATTCACATGCCCAAAATGAAGACCAAGAGCAGCGCGAAAAAACGTTTCCGCGTTCGTCCCGGTGGCACCGTCAAGCGCGGTCAAGCCTTCAAGCGTCACATCTTGACGAAGAAGACCACCAAGAACAAGCGTCACCTCCGTGGTGCAGTCGCAGTGCATGAGACCAACATGGTTTCTGTCGCCGCCATGCTGCCCGGCCGTGGCATTTAACTCAGACGAACAAGGAGTACACACATGCCTCGCGTCAAACGTGGTGTAACGGCTCGCGCCCGCCACAAGAAAGTTCTCGCACTCGCCAAGGGTTTCCGCGGTCGCCGCGGCAATGTCTTCCGCGTCGCCAAACAGGCGGTGATGAAGGCAGGCCAATACGCCTACCGTGACCGCCGTACCAAGAAGCGCGTGTTCCGTCAGCTGTGGATCGCGCGTATCAACGCCGCCTCGCGTGAACTGGGCCTGACCTACAGCCAGTTCGCCAACGGCATCCGCAAGGCCGGTATCGAGATCGACCGCAAGATGCTTGCGGACATCGCCGTGCACGACAAGGCCGCTTTTGCCGGCATCGTGGAGCAGGTCAAGGCCAAGCTGGCTGCTTGATTTTGCACAGCAGGCTGCTGCCTCCGGGCAGCTTCCTGCGCCCACGGCTCAAGGGCTGGCGCTTGAAAAGGCTCCAGCTCTTTTTTATTTCCCCTCGAAGATTTTTGTTGCTATGAACGAGTTGGACTCCCTGGTCGCCACCGCACGCGCCGCCTTCGCCGAAGCGAAGACGCCCGCCGAGCTCGAAAACGCCAAGGCCCAGTTCCTCGGCAAGTCGGGCCGCATCACCGAGCTGATGAAGGGCATGGCCGCGCTGAGTGTCGAAGAGAAGAAGTCCCGCGGCGCCGCGATCAACGTGGGCAAGCAGGCCATCGAGGCCGCCTTGACCGAGCGCCGCCAGCAACTCGCGGACGAAGAACTCTCGCTGCAACTGCGCGCCGAATCGCTGGACGTGAGCCTGCCCGGTCGCCGCCGCATTCCCGGCGGCCTGCACCCGGTGAGCCGTACGCTGGAGCGCATCGAGGAGATCTTCTCGAGCATGGGTTTCGATGTGGCCGACGGCCCCGAAATCGAAAGCGACTGGCACAGCTTCACCTCGCTGAACAATCCGCCGAACCACCCGGCGCGCTCGATGCAGGACACCTTCTACGTCGACATGAACGGCGACGACGGCATTCCCTACAACCTGCGTCCGCACACCAGCCCGATGCAGGTGCGCTATGCGCATCAGCACATCAAGAAGTACGCCGCCGAATTCGCAGCGGCTGCGGCCGACACCACCGGCACCGTGAAGGCGCCCGAAATTCGCGTGATCGCGCCCGGCCGCACCTACCGCGTCGACAGCGACGCCACCCACTCGCCCATGTTCCACCAGTGCGAAGGCCTGTGGCTCGGCGAGAACGTGAGCTTCAAGGACCTGAAGGTCGTCTTCACCGACTTCTGCCGCACCTTCTTCGAACGCGACGACCTCGTGCTGCGCTTCCGCCCGAGCTTCTTCCCGTTCACCGAGCCCAGCGCCGAGATCGACATCCAGTTCGCGAGCGGCCCGCTCGCCGGCCGCTGGCTCGAGGTGTCGGGCTCCGGCCAAGTGCACCCGAACGTCGTGCGCAACATGGGCCTCGACCCCGAGCGCTACATCGGCTTTGCCTTCGGCATGGGCCCCGACCGGCTCACGATGCTGCGCTACGGCGTGAACGACCTGCGCCTCTTCTTCGACGGCGACCTGCGTTTTCTCTCGCAGTTCCAGTAAGCACCCATCCATAGAAAAACCAGATCGAGATCGAAGAGATGCAATTCCCGGAATCCTGGCTGCGCGAGTTCTGCAACCCGCCCCTCGACAGCGCCACACTGGCCGAAACGCTCACCATGGGCGGCTTCGAGGTCGAAGAGCGCCGTCCGGTGGCGCCGCCTTTCACGCGCATCGTGGTCGGCGAAATCAAGGAAGCGGTGCAGCACCCCAACGCCGATCGCCTGCGCGTGTGCCAGGTGGACGTGGGGCAGGGCGAGCTGCTCAACATCGTGTGCGGCGCGCCCAATGCGCGCGTCGGCATCAAGGTGCCGTGCGCACTGGTCGGCGCCGAACTGCCGCCCGGTGAAGACGGCAAGCCTTTCCTCATCAAGCTCGGCAAGCTGCGCGGTGTCGAGAGCCAGGGCATGCTGTGCTCGGCGCGCGAACTGAAGCTGAGCGAAGACCACGGCGGCCTGCTCGAGCTCGCGGCCGACGCGCCCATCGGCGCCGATGTGCGCGAGGTGCTCAAGCTCGACGACGCGCTGCTCACGCTCAAGCTCACGCCGAACCTGGCGCACGGCCTGAGCGTGTATGGCGTGGCGCGCGAACTTTCCGCGCTCACCGGCGCGCCGCTGAAGACCCCGGCCATCGCCGCGGTCGCCACGTCGTTCACCGACGTGCTCCCCGTCAAGGTCGAAGCCCCCGAACTCTGCGGCCGCTTCTCGGGCCGCATCATGCGCGGCGTGAACACCCAGGTGAGCACGCCGGCATGGATGGTCGAGCGCCTCGCGCGCTGCGGCCAGCGCAGCGTGACACCGCTGGTCGACATCTCGAACTACGTGATGTTCGAGTACGGCCAGCCCACCCACATCTTCGACCTCGACAAGATCCACGGCGGCCTGACGGTGCGCTGGGGCAAGGCGGGCGAACAGCTCAAGCTGCTGAACGGCACCACCATCAGCGTCGACGACAAGGTCGGCGTGATTGCCGACGACCGCGAGGTCGAGTCGCTCGCCGGCATCATGGGCGGCGATGCCACCTCGGTGTCCGACGCCACGCGCAACATCTACGTGGAGGCCGCGTTCTGGTGGCCCGAGGCCGTGCAAGGCCGTTCGCGCCGCTTCAACTTCTCGACCGACGCGGGCCACCGCTTCGAGCGCGGCGTCGATCCGAGCCGCACCGTGCAGATCATCGAGCGCATCACGCAACTGATCGTCGAGATCTGCGGCGGCGAGGCCGGCGCCATCGACGACCAGACCTTGCAAGTGCCCGCGGCCGTGCCCGTCACGCTGCGCGTGGCGCGTGCGGCGCGCGTGATCGGCATGCCGCTGACCCAGGCACAGTGCGCCGACGCGCTGAACCGCCTCGGCTTCTCTATAGCCGAAGGCGAGGGCACGTTGACCGTGACTCCGCCGCCGCATCGCTTCGACCTGCTGATCGAAGAAGACCTGATCGAAGAAGTGGCGCGCCTCATCGGCTTCAACAACCTGCCGACCACCGCGCCGCTCGCACCCATCACCGCCCGCGTGCGGCCCGAGGCGCAGCGCAGCCGCTTTGCCGTGCGCCGCAGCCTGGCCGCGCTGGGTTATCAAGAGACGATCAACTTCAGCTTCGTCGAAGCGCATTGGGAGCATGACCTTGCGGGCAACGCCAACCCGATCAAGCTGCTGAACCCCATCGCCAGCCAGATGAGCGTGATGCGCTCGTCGCTGCTCGGCTCGCTGATGCAGGTGCTCAAGTTCAACCTCGACCGCAAGGCCCCGCGCGTGCGCGTGTTCGAAGCGGGCCGCGTGTTCCTGCGCGACGACAGCGTGGCCACCACCGACAGCACCGTGCGCGGCGTGAACCAGCCGATGCGCGTGGCAGGCCTGGCCTGGGGTGATGCCGACGAATCGCGCTGGGACGGCAAGTCGCAGCGCGTCGACTTCTACGACATGAAGGGCGACGTCGAGGCCGTGCTTGCACCCGTGATTCCGACCTTCGAAGTGGCGGAGCATCCGGCGCTGCACCCGGGCCGTTCGGCTCGCGTGCTCGTCGACGGCAAGGCCATCGGCTTCGTCGGCGAGTTGCATCCGCGCTGGCGCCAGAAGTGGGACTTCTCGCAGGCACCGGTGTTGTTCGAGCTCGATCTCGACGCCGTTACTGCGCGGCCCGTGCCGGTGGCGCAGCCTGTGCCCAAGCACCAGGCCGTGGAGCGCGACATTGCCGTCGTGGTGGCCGAAGCCGTGACGCACGATGCGTTGATGCAGGCCATTCGCGCGGCCACTGCGGCGCAAGGACTGCTGCGCGACGCCACGCTGTTCGACATCTACCGCCCACAACCTTTGCGCGACGGCGCGGTGGCTGCGCCTGGTGCCTTGGCGCAAGGGGAGAAGAGCATGGCGGTTCGCCTGAGCTTCCAGAGCGACAGCGCCACCTTGACGGACGAGCAGGTCGAGCCGGCCGTGCGCGCCATCGTCGAACAACTGGGCGCCAAGCTTGGCGGCCGCTTGAGGGGTTGATGAGAATGAACGCTGCCGAATTCACGCTCGAGGCCCTCGAAACGCCGGCGCTCACCAAGGCGCACCTGGCCGATCTGCTGTTCGAACAGATCGGGCTGAACAAGCGTGAGTCCAAGGACATGGTCGAAGCATTCTTCGAGCTCGTGGCCAACAGCCTCATCGAGGGCACGGACGTGAAGATCTCGGGCTTCGGCAACTTCCAGATCCGCGTGAAGGCGCCACGGCCGGGCCGCAACCCGCGCACCGGCGAGGCCATTCCCATCGGCGAGCGCCGCGTCGCGACCTTCCACGCAAGCGCGAAATTGAAGGAGCAGATTCACGGCAGCATCGACCAGGGCAGCGCGTCCGAGGTCGAGTGGAGCCTGGGCGCCGAATAGTGCTTGGTGCTGTGCGCCTGCGTGGAGTAATCTCTAAGGTTTCCCGCGCACAGTCTTGATTTCAATGGAGAAAACGCTCCCGCCGATTCCTGTCAAACGCTACTTCACCATCGGTGAAGTGGGCGAACTCTGTGGCGTGAAGCCGCACGTGCTGCGCTATTGGGAGCAGGAGTTCACGCAACTGCGGCCCATGAAGCGGCGCGGCAACCGCCGCTACTACCAGCACCACGAGGTGCTCATGATTCGCCGCATCCGCGACCTGCTCTATGACCAGGGCTTCACCATCAGCGGTGCACGCAACAAGCTGCAAGAACTGGTGCAGGGCGAACGCGACCGCCGCAAGGCGGGCGAGGTGCCGCTCGAAGGCATGGAAGCCATCGAGATCGACCAGGAAGAATTCGATGCCGCCGTGGTTCAGGACACGCCAGCGTCTGCTGCCGTGGCTGCAAAAACGGTCGATCTTTCGCAGTTGTTGCACCTTCGCCGCGAACTCTTTGAAATTCGTGAGCTGTTGACTGTCGGACACCCAATTTAGACAGCTATAATCGAGAGCTTCGGTGTGTGGCGCAGCCTGGTAGCGCACTTGCATGGGGTGCAAGGGGTCGAAGGTTCGAATCCTTTCACACCGACCAAAATCAGTAGATAGAACGACGGCTTACGCTCACAAGGCGTAAGCCGTTTTTCTTTGTCCGAAGCATTTCAAGGCGCGAGCCATCCGCGCCGGGTTCGCCATCGAGGCGAGGGGTGGACTGGAATGTTCGTCGAGCGGCTTCCTGCATTCTTCCGTGTCGAGAAAATCACGGAAGAGCGAGCGCAGGCCAAAGCTCAATCGCCTTCAACAATCCACGACTCAGACACCAACGAAAAAGCCTGCACAAGGCAGGCTTTTGAATTTGGTCGTGAACTCTTACGCGGTCCACGCTACGGCAAATATTCAATTGCGGAAGTCACTTGTTGTTTTTCTCGTCGTAGTAACTTCGACGCGCCGGTATGAGATTCGGCTTGCCTGGCCAGGCAACGCTCAGGATCTTTGAGCGAAGCGGCGAGTATAGCAGGGGTTTTCGATATGCCCCCGCGATTTCTGTCTAAGACTTCGCCGATCGTGCAACAGGCCAGCCGCATCTGCGCGCTTGCGCGTTCTTCTGCGGCGACCACGTCGACAGAGCCAGAGGAAAAGTCCGCCGCTTCGCATAGCGCCGCGACCTGCGTGCAGGTCGCAGGCACGGCTTGGGCGTGGGGCCCGCGTCGAACGCCTTCACGGCGCGATCGCGTTCATGTCGAACGACTGCGAGCATGCTCATGAGGATCGCGCCTGCGGCAACGCCCACGAGGAACGCGAAGGCTACGAAGGAAGGCTGAGGTATGGCCATTTCGTAGCAACGCCGCAACCTCGCCATCGGTTTACGACTTTTTACATGGGGAGCGTCGGTTTCGACTACTCCTTCCGGTACGCGCCCTTGCTCGCGTGCGAGGCGCGGGCCTCGTCCACCTTGTGTGCCGAAACCAGGTGGTGCTGCTTGCAGACCGAGCACCGGTAGTGCAGCCGGCCCGGAAACAGGCGCATCCATGGGCGTCGTGGAATCCGCTGCAGATACTCCGAGCCGCATGCGCAGAGTGAAAAAAGTTTGGCCATCAAGTCGTCCGGTTGCGCACGTTGACCTACCAAACCTGGCTCTTTCGGCCTTCGGCATCCCGCGGTGCATTTGCAGCAATTGTTGCAATTGACTACTTTCTTCGCACTCCCCAATTCACGGTATTCGGTCAGGCCCCGATCGGACATTCGTCCAATGGCGCGGCCATCGCCCGAAGCGGACAGTACGGGTTCTCCCTTCATCTCTTCCTTTTCCGTCACTCCCCGTCACTGGACCCCGTCATGAAAATCGCCCAACGCTTCAAGCTCGCCGCCGCCGCATCCGTGATCGGCCTGTCGTTCTCCACCATGGCTGCCACGCCGGCCGCGCCGTCGGCCGCGCAAGACACCGCCAAGCCCAGCGTCGTGATCGTCCACGGCGCCTTCGCCGATGGCTCCGACTGGGCCAAGGTCATTCCGCTGCTGCAGGCCAAGGGGCTGCACGTGGTGGCCGTGCAGAACCCGCTCACCTCGCTGGAAGACGACGTGGCCGCCGCCAAGCGCGCCATCGACGCGCAGCCCGGCAAGGTGGTGCTGGTGGGCCATTCGTGGGGCGGCTCGGTCATCACCGAAGCCGGCGCCGACGACAAGGTGAGCTCGCTGGTCTACGTGGCCGCGTTCGCGCCCGACGCCGGCCAGACCAGCGCCGAGCTCGGCAAGGACTACCCGCCGGCGCCCGGCTTCGCGCACATCGTGGCCGACAAGAGCGGCTTCCTGTCGCTCACCAAAGAGGGCATGAGCAAGCACTTCGCGCAAGACCTGCCGGCCTCCGCCACCGCCGTGATGACGGCCACGCAAGGCCCCATCCTGGGCAAGTCGTTCGAGCAGAAGATCTCGGTGGCCGCCTGGAAGACCAAGCCCTCGTGGTACCTCGCCACCGGCGCCGACCACATGATCCAGCCCGCGCTGCAACTCGACATGGCCAAGAAGATCGGCGCGCACCTCACGCGCGTGAACAGCAGCCACGTGCCGCAGCAATCGCAGCCTGCCAAGGTGGCCGAAGTGATCCTGGACGCCGTGCGCCAATCCAAGTAAGTTCGCGCGTGCCGGCGCGGCGCCATGCGGCGTCGGCACGCCGCCCTCGGCTTTCTTCGTCCTCCGTGCCGTTTTTCGTGCCGTCTTTCGTTTTGTCTTCCGCTCCGCCTTCTTCCCCCATCCAGGTCTTCGACGCCATCCGCGCGCTCGCCTTCGTCGGCGATCTCAGCATGGGCCAACCCGTCGACCATTCGACGCGCACCGCGTGGCTGGCTTCGCAGCTCGCGGCGGCCACCGGGCAGGGCGAAGCCACGCAGGGCCACGCGGCCTGCGTGTCCTTGCTGCGCTGGTCGGGCTGCACGGCCAACGCGCCCGAGTTCTCCGACCTGCTGGGCGACGACGTGGGCGGGCGCCGCACCATGCTCGCCACCGGCTCGGCGCGCGCGGCGGCCGACTTCGCGGGCTCCGTGGGGCCGCTCGCGGAAATCCACTGCGAGGTGTCGGGCGACATCGCGCGCACGCTGGGCATGCCCGCGGCGGTGGAATTGCCACTGCGCCACATCTTCGAAACCTACGACGGCCGCGGCAAGCCGAACGGGCTCGACGCTTCGCGCATTCCCGGCGAGGTGTTCCTGGTCAGCATCGCGGGCGACCTCGAGATCCTCTCGCGCGTGCACGGCCTGAGCAATGCGCTGCGCTACATCGCCGAGCGCGCCGATGCCCGCTACCCCGCCTTCCTGGTCGACGCCGTACAGCGCCACGCGGTCGACTGGCTGCACGGGCTGGAGCAGGGCGCCGCGACCGAGGCGCTGCCGTCGCCCGGTACCTTGCAGGGCGCGACCGCGCCGCTGGAGCTCATCGCCGACGTCATCGACCTCAAGCTGCCCTGGATGACCGGTTTTTCGCGCCGAGTGGCCGAGGCCGCGCGGCGTTGCGCCGCCGAGCTAGGGCTGGACGCGGCGCAGCAGCAGCGCGTGTACCGCGCGGGGCTCATCCATGGCATCGGCCGTGCGTCGGTGCCCAACAGCGTGTGGGACACGCCCGGCGTGCGCAGCGAGGCCGACGCCGAGCGGCTGCGCCTCGTGCCCTACTGGACGGAGCGCGCCGCGCGCCGCATCGACACATTGCGCGCCGAAGCCGAACTTGCTTCCTTCGTGGACGAGCGCCTCGACGGCTCGGGCTTCTTTCGCGGCGTGAAGGGGCCGGCCATCGACACCGAATGCCGCGTGCTCGCCGCGGCCGCGCACTGGGTGGCGCTGTGCACCGGCCGACCGGGCAGGGCCGCGCTGCCCGACGCCGACGCGGCCAGCGCCCTGCGCGCCGAGGCCGACGCCGGCCGGCTCGACGCCCAGGCCGTCGCCGCGCTCACCGGCCATCCCCGGGCGGCCGCTGCGGTGCCGTCGTCGAACGACGCCGCATTGCTCTCGGGCCGCGAGGTCGAAGTGCTGGGCCGCATCAGCCTCGGCGAAAGCAACAAGGAGGCGGCGCGCTCGCTGGGCATCAGCCCGAGCACCGTGCGCGCGCATCTGGAGAACATCTTCCGCAAGCTCGGCTGCACCACGCGCGCCGCGGCCACGCTCAAGGCGCTGACGCTCGGGCTGCTCTGACCCGTCCGGCGCCGCGCAAGAACACGATCTTCAGCCGAACGTGAACACGTAGGCCTGCGCACCCGCATCGAGAAACTCGATCTCGAAGAGCCGGTCCGGCCCGTTCGACTGCTGCCGCACCAGCTGGTACAGCCGCTGCGCGTCGATGGTGCCGTTGCCTTGCGCGTCGGTGTCCGTGCCGTGGTCCGCCAGCGGCGGCTTGCCGTCGACACGCACGCGAAAGCGCACCGGCTTGCCGTCGGCCGACGGCCCGAGCACCAGGTGCAGGTCGCGCGCATGAAAGCGGTAGGCGATGCGCCCGTTCGCACGGCCGAGCACCGCGCGCTCGCTGCCGACCGTCCATTCGCCGTCGAGTGCCCACTGGTTGGTGCGCAGCGACGCCGGCGCCTGGTACGCGCGTGCCCGGTCGCTCGCGATGCCGCCGGGCGAGGCGAAGCTGTTCGCGCGTTCGTAGCCCAGGTAGGTCTCGCCCGAGAGCGCAGGCACCGCGGCCGCGGCGGCCTGCGTGCCCTGGC
Organism: Variovorax sp. RCC_210; assembly: GCF_041355175.1. Taxonomy (NCBI): domain Bacteria; kingdom Pseudomonadati; phylum Pseudomonadota; class Betaproteobacteria; order Burkholderiales; family Comamonadaceae; genus Variovorax; species Variovorax sp. RCC_210. The sequence goes on from NZ_JBFUPJ010000009.1 coordinate 295,905, forward strand.
CCTCGGGCGCCACGAGCGTGCCGGCGCCGATGGATGCGGAGACCGGCCGCCCGGCCTCCGCCAGCAGTTGCTGGATGACCTGCTCCGACTGCGCGTACTTGCCCTCGCCGAACTGGTGATGGCGAATGCGCCCCTGCGCATCGACGAAGTACAGCGCCGGCCAGTACTGGTTGTCGAACGCGCGCCAGATGGCGTAGTTGCTGTCCACCGCCACCGGAAAGCCCACGCCCAGGTCCTGGGTGGCGCGGCGCACGTTGGCCGGCTGCTTCTCGAAGGCGAACTCCGGCGTGTGCACGCCGACCACCACCAGGCCAGCGTCCTTGTACTTCTCGGCCCAGGCGCGAACGTAGGGCAGGGCGCGCAGGCAGTTGATGCACGAGTAGGTCCAGAAGTCGACCAGCACCACCTTGCCGCGCAAGGCTTCGGGCGTGAGCGGGGCGGAGTTGATCCACTCGGTGGCGCCGGCGAGCGGCGCGAAGCGGCCTTCGTCGGGCAGGGCTTGCGCGGGCTTGGCCGATTCGGGAGCGGTGGCGGTCAGCATGAGGCCGGTGCGGTCAACGCCTGATTGCGACAGCGGCTGGGGCCGCTTCGTATCGACCTTGTCCACCAGCACCTTCTCCAGCGCCGACGTGGTGCCGAAAGACACCTGGCTCAACAGCCCCGTGTCCAGCCCCAGCGCGATCGCGCCCACGCCGGCCAGCACGGCCACGCCCGCCACGCGCCGCATCCATTCGCCGGTGCGCAGCGACCCCTTCATCAGCGCGAACAGCCGCCCGCCGAACAGCAGCGCCGCCGCAAGCGACGTGCACGCGCCCGCCGCATAGGCCAGCAGCAGCAGCGAGGTGCCGATGCTCGCACCGTTCAGCGCCGCACCCGTCAGGATGAGCCCCAGGATCGGCCCCGCGCACGGCGCCCACAGCAGCCCCGTGCCCACGCCCAGCAGCAGCGGCGAGAACACCGACGCGCGCGCCCGGTCCGCCTCCGACAGGCGCAGCCCCAGCGCCACCAGCGGCCGGCTCAGCCGGTCGGCCACCGACGGAAACAGCAGCGTCACGCCGAACAGCGCCAGCATCGCGATGGCCGCGTAGCGCCCGTACTGGTTCAGCGTGATCACCCAGCCGCCGCCCACCGCCGCCAGCGTGGCAATGGCCGCGAACGCCAGCGCCATGCCCAGCAGCATCGGCAGGCCGTGCGAGCGGAAGGGCCGGTCGGCCCGCGCGAACACGAAGGGCAGCACCGGCAGGATGCACGGGCTCAGGATGGTGAGCACACCACCCAGGTAGGCAACGACGAGGAGGAACATGGTGCGGGTCCGGTGAAGGGTCGATGGCAAGGGTGAAAAAAAGAGCGAGCAGCGGCTTCACGGTCTCGCCATGCGAGCCGCTTGCAGGGAAGGTCAGGGAACGGGTGCGGCGACGAGTCGCGGTGCGATCGCGCGCTAGGGCGCTAGGACGCTAGGACGCTAGGGCGCGGCGCGAATGTCCAGCGTCAGCCGCGCCTCCAGCCCGCCTTCGCTGCGGTTGCGCAGCGCCAGCTCCGCGCCCATGGCCGTCGCCAGCTGGTGCGCGATCGCCAGGCCCAGGCCGGTGCCGCCGGTGCTGCGGTTGCGCGAGCTTTCCACGCGGTAGAAGGGCTTGAGCACCTGCTGCAGTTCGTCGGGCGGAATGCCCGGGCCGTTGTCGACCACGGCCACCACCAGCTGGCCTGCCTCGGCATGCACCTGCAGGCGCACGTCGTCGCCGAACTTCAGCGCGTTGTCGATCAGGTTCATCACGATGCGGCGCAGCGCGTTCGGCCGCGTGACGATGGGCGCGCCCATGCGGCCTTCCAGCCGCACCTGCTGGCCCGCGTCTTCGTAGTCGGCCAGCATGCTTTCGAACAGCGCGTCGGCGTCCACGCGCAGCGGCGGCTCGGTGGCGCCGTGCAGCGTGCGCGCATAGGTCACGCCTTCGCGCACCAGCGCGTGCATCTCGTCCAGGTCCTGGCGAAACTTGTGGCGGTCGGGTTCGCTGTCCATCAGGTCGGTGCGCAGGCGCATGCGGGTGATGGGCGTCTGCAGGTCGTGTGAAATGGCCGCCAGGATTTCCACCCGTTCGGCCATGTAGCCTGCGATGCGCTTCTGCATGGCGTTGAAGGCGCGCGCGGCGTGCCGCACCTCGGTCGGGCCCTCTTCGGCCAGCGGCTGGCCCTTCAGGTCGGGGCCCAGCTCGTCGGCCGCATGGGCCAGCTGCGCCAGCGGCCGCGTCACCAGCCGCACCGCGTACCAGGCGCACACCGCCAGCACCAGCAGCTGCACCCACAGCAGCCACATCACCCAGCTCGACACCGGCATGTCGACCCGGCGCGCATGCACGATCACGCTGGCTCCGTCGGACAGCCGCACCTGAATCTGCAGCCCCTGCGGCGGGTTGGCCACCTGCGCCACCTTGACGATCTGAAACGGCCGCATCGCCTCGGCGATGGCCGTGGCGAACTGCTGCGACATCGGCGTGTCGGGCGCGGTGCCCTGCGCCGTGCCGCCCAGCACGAAGCGGTAGTTGCGCCGCTCCAGCCGCGCCAGCCAGCCTTCGCGCTCGCCGGCCGGCAGCCGGTCGAGGATGGCGACCGAGCTGGCGATGTCGCGCTCGATGCCCGTCATCATCAGCTCGCGCATCGCGATGCCGCGCTCGTAGCGGATCGAGGCGAAGGTCAGCAGCTGCGCGATGGCCAGGCCGATGACGATGATCAGCGTCACGCGGGCGAACAGCGTGCGCGGCACCAGCCGGCGCAGGCGGGGGCCGGGGCCGGGGGGCGCAACCGGGGCGGAAGCGGTGTTCGCGGAAAGGCTTGCGGAGGTAGGCATGGGCTGGTTTATAGACCCGCCGCCGCCGGGGGCGCGGTTGTTTGTATGGCAGTGTGTCGGGCAGCCGGGCGGGACATACAACATTACCTGCCACGGCCCGTGCCGGCCTGCATCGGCCTTGCGCACGTCCGCCCCAAGCAACGTACTGTGGCCGCTCGCCCCGCGGGATACACAGGCATACAAACCCGCTTGTCCCGCCCGGCGGCCGGGCTACATTGCGGCTTCCGCACACAAGCAACAGCCTCACCGCACGGCCATGATCCCCAAGAATTCCGACCACATCCTCATCGTCGACGACGACCGGGAAATCCGCGAGCTGCTCACCACCTACCTGGTCAAGAACGGCCTGCGCGTGGTGGCGGTGCCCACGGGGCGGCACATGCGCGCGGCGCTGGAAGAGTCGGGCCCGTTCGATCTCATCATCCTCGACCTGATGCTGCCGGGCGAAGACGGCCTCACGCTGTGCCGCGACCTGCGCACCGGCAAGTACAAGGCCACGCCCATCCTGATGCTCACGGCGCGCAGCGAGGAGGCCGATCGCATCCTGGGCCTGGAAATGGGCGCCGACGACTACCTGGCCAAGCCGTTCTCGGCCCGCGAGCTGCTGGCGCGCATGCGTTCGGTGCTGCGTCGCACGCGCATGCTGCCGCCGAACATGCACGCGACCGAGTCGGCCACGATGCTGGCCTTCGGCGACTGGCAGGTGGACACCACCGCGCGCCACCTGCTGGACGACAGCGGCGTGATGGTGGCGTTGAGCGGCGCCGAATACCGGCTGCTGCGCGTGTTTCTCGACCATCCGCAGAAGGTGTTGAGCCGCGACCAGTTGCTAAGCCTGACGCAGGGCCGCGAGGCGGAGCTGTTCGAGCGGTCGATCGACCTGCTGGTGAGCCGGCTGCGCCAGCGCCTGCGCGACGATGCGCGCGAGCCGCGCTACATCAAGACGGTGCGCAGCGAGGGCTATGTGTTCGCGTCTTCCGTCGAAGCGTTGGACTGACGCGGGCGCGCGTTGGCGCGCGTCGTGATGCATTGGCAGCTGACAGGGTTGCGCACTTCGTGCGCGATTCCGCCTGCGAAGAAGAGCAGGGCGAACCAGAGTTTCTTCATTTCGTTTGCTGTTGCTGTTGTTGCTGTTGCTCAGGGCGTGTGAACAGCAGCCCATGCATCGTCAAGACCCGCTCGAAGAAGGCGCCGCAAGCAACGCCTGGATCTTCTTCTCGGTCGCGGCGTAGCTGCCCTCGCCAAAGTGCGAATAGACGATCTTTCCCTGCTTGTCGATCAGGTACACCGCCGGCCAGTACTGGTTCTTGAACGCCTTCCATGTGCCGTAGCTGTTGTCCTGCGCGACCGCATGCTTGATCTGCAGGCGCTGGATGGCGTCCTTCACGTTCCTTGTCGACTTCTCGTACGCGAACTCCGGCGTGTGCACGCCGACGACGACCAGCCCCTGGTCCTTGTACTTTTCGTTCCAGTCTTTCACGTAGGGCAGGTGGTTGAGGCAGTTGATGCAGGTGTAGGTCCAGAAGTCGACCAGCACCACCTTGCCGCGCAGCTCCTGCAGTTTCAGCGGCTGCGAGTTGAGCCACGTGTCGATGTTCTGGAACTCGGGCGCGGGCTGCGCGTCGGCCGCGGCAATGTCGCCACCCCACGGCGATGCGGCGAACGACATCGTCAAGGCCGCGGCGGACGCCGTGAGCACGACGGCGAAGAAAAGGGCAGGGGAGCGAAAGCGCATGGGGGTTCCTTCGGAAGAAGAGTGGGGGGTGTTCATCGGTGCGTGAACGTGGCCGATTCTTCGACGCACGCCCCCCTCGCGGCGCGAACTGCGTATGCCTGTGTATCCGCGCGGCGCCGGGCGAACACTACGTTTCACGAAACAGCCGGATCCCGGTCCGACGCCCCGGCTGACAGACAGTTAAGCTAAAGTTCGCATCCTGTCCGGCTCACCACGTTTCAACCGAGTGAAATTCAGAAAAACTGCCAACAGCCTGGTTGCTCGGTTAATGCTGATGGGCCTTCTCATGGCGTTGGTGGGAACGGCCCTGAGCTACTTCCAGCTCACCCGCTTCCTTCGCTCGGACCTCACGCAGTCCGTCGCCACCCAACAGACGGCCCTGGCCGACTACGTGGCCCGCGACGTCGACAACTACCTGGGCGAACGCCTGCTCTTCCTGGACCGGCTGGCCGCCACGCTGCCGCGGGGCCTGCTGTCGCAGCCCGAGCCGTTGCGCGCCTGGCTGGAGGAACGCAGTTCGCTCAGCCCCGTGTTCCCCCTTGGCCTGCAGGTGACCGACGCGGCCGGCAACCGGCTCGACGGGCAAGGGCGCGTGCCCGTGGACGGCTCGGAATTCGCCGGCGCGCTCGCCGGGCGCTCCAGCCTGGGGCGCCCGCAGGCGGTGCCCGTGTCGGGCCATTCGGTGCTGCCCATGGCCGTGCCCGTGCGCAGCGGCGACGGCCAGGTGATGGCCGTGCTCGCCGGCACCGCCGACCTCGACGCCGACGGCCTGCTCGAACACCTGCAGCGCGGACGCGTCGGCCATGCCGGCGGCATCCTGGTGGTGTCGCCGCGCGACCGGCTCTTCGTGGCCTCGACGGACACCTCGATGTCGCTCACCTCGACCCCGCCCGTGGGCGTGAACCTGCTGCACGACCGCGCCATGGAGGGCTACCGCGGCAGCGGCACCACGCGCAACGCCAAGGGCATCGACGAAATCTCGGCCATCGCCTCGGTGCCCATCGCCGGCTGGTTCGTGGTGGCGCGGCTGCCCGTGGCGGAGGCGCTGGCGCCGGTGGGGCGCATGCAGCGCTTCATCCTGCAGCAGCGCGCGCCCGCGGTGCTGGTCGTGCTGGCGGTGATCGGCCTGGTGCTGGTGTGGCTCTTGCGGCCCCTGCTGCGCGCGGCCGACCAGGCCGACCGCATGACCCGCGGCGAGCTCGCGCTCACGCCGCTGCGGGTGGTGCGCAACGACGAAATCGGCCACCTCACGCAGGCCTTCAACCGCCTGCTGGCCAAGCTGGTCGACAACCAGGCGGCGCTGGCGCGCATGGCCCACCACGACAGCCTCACCGGCCTGCCCAACCGCAAGCTGCTGGACGACCGGCTGCAGCAGACGCTGGTGCGCGCCAAGCGCAACGTGAGCCAGGTGGCGCTGCTGTACCTTGACCTGGACGGCTTCAAGAACCTCAACGACACGCTGGGCCACGAGGCCGGCGACCAGGCCCTGCAGGAAATTGCGCGCCGCCTGCTCGGCCTGGTGCGCGAGACGGACACCGTGGCGCGCATGGGCGGCGACGAGTTCGTTCTGCTGGCCGCCGACTTCGAAGACCCGGCCCAGGGCGCCGCGCTGACGCTGGCGCAGCGCTGCATCGAAGCCATTGCCGTGCCGCTGCAGCTGCGCGACTCGCGCATTTCCATCGGCGTGTCGATCGGCATCGCGCTGGGCAGCGGCGACGAAACCCCGCAGGCCCTGCTCGGCGCCGCCGACAAGGCCATGTACCAGGCCAAGCAGGGCGGGCGCGGCAGCTACGTGGTCGCGGGCGAGCGATCGGCCAGGCGGTTGATGTCGGGGTGGCAGACGCTGTAGCGTTGCCGGTCGGTGCGGGCAATGGCCGGTCGTGGCCGGTGTATTGGCAGCGGCTCCAAGGCGTCCCGTCCGACGCGGCGCGGCGGGTCGGCGCGCTAGGGTGGCTTTTCAAAACACCGGAGCCGAGGACATGACCCGTACCCTGCGAACCCTTCTTGCCAGCCCCCCGCTGCACATGGTGCTGGGCGTGGCGGCCGCTTTCATGATGACCGGCTGCGCCGTGTCGCCGCCCACCATCACGCCGGTGAAGCAGGTCGACCTGCAACGCTTCATGGGCGACTGGTACGTCATCGGCAACATTCCCACGCGGCCCGAGCGCGATGCCTTCAACGCGGTGGAGTCGTACAGCCTGAAGCCCGACGGCAGCATCGACACGCGCTTTCGCTACCGCGAAGGCGGCTTCGACGGCCCGCTGAAAACCATGAACCCCACCGGCACCGTGGTGCCCGGCACCAGCAATGCGGTATGGGGCATGCAGTTCATCTGGCCCATCAAGGCGGAGTACGTGATCGTGGACATCGACCGCGACTACCAGCTGACCATCATCGGCCGCAGCGACCGCGACTACGCCTGGATCATGGCGCGCACGCCGACAGTGTCGGAGCCGGTGTACCAGGCCGCGGTCACGCAGCTGAAGACGCTGGGCTACGCGGTCGACAAGCTGCGCCGCGTGCCGCAGCAGTGGCCGGAAGACGCGGACGCAGCCAGGAAGTAGGAAGCAGCCCCGCGTCCGTCTGCTCGCGTCCGTCTCCGCGCGTCCGTCTTCTCGCGTGGCTGCGCGCAGCCCGTGCTAGATGTGCAGCGCCGCCAGCACGCCGATGGCCAGCCCGGCCGCGGCCACGCCGAACATGCCGCGCTCCAGCCACTTCTTCTTGGTGAGCAGCGCCATGGCGGCCAGCGCGATGGACACCTGCAGCACGGTGGTCGCCTGCGCCCAGCGGTGGTGCTGGTGCATCTGCTCTTCAGACTGCGCGTCCCAGCGGTTCGACTCGTCTTCCAGCTTGCGCGCGGCGGTCTGGATGTCGGTCTTTTCCTGCTCGTAGCGCGCCACCTTCACCTGCCAGCCCTGGCGGCGGGTGTCGTCGGTGGCGGTGTCGCGCGCGAACTCGGCCAGCGCCTGCTTGGTGCTCTTCGACTGGAAGTAATTCCACTGGTTCGACGCCTCGGTCTTCTTGATGGCGGCGTTGTTCTTGTAGAGGCCGGCGTTGGCCTGCGTGGCCCCGCCCATGTACGAGAAGATGGCGCCCACGGTGGCGATCACCGCGGTGCACACCGCGATCTTGCTGGTCATGCTCATGCCGCCGCCCTGCGCCGCGGCGTCTTCCGAGCCGTGCCCGTGGTCGTTGCCGTGGCCGCCCGATGCGGCGTGTTCGAGTTCGTGGTCGTGCGGGCCGTGCACGTGAAAGCCGTGTCCTGACATGAAATCCTTTGGGTAGCGGGAGGGGCGAGTCGACAGACTCTCTGGAGAAAAGCGTCGGGCGCGCGTGAGCATGCCCGGTCTTCATGAACGTTCGCCGACACCCAGGCGCCTACAGCGCGGCGCGGGTTCTCCTAAGCGCTTTCCCTCGGTCTTCCCTCGCTCTTCGGTCGCTCTTTCCTCTTTGCTTTAGAGCTCAGCCCCCGGGCGTGACCGTCAGGTAGAACGGCGTCAGCGTGCCCGCCACGGGCCGCAGCAGCTTCAGCAGCAGCGGCTTTCCATAGCCTTCGCCCGCCAGCCGCTTCAACAGGTCGGACAGCTGCGCCAGCGGCGTGCCGTCGCAGCCCACGAGGATGTCGCCGCTGCGCAGTCCGTCGCGCGCGGCGGCCGAGCCGGCCACCACCTCGACCACCCGCACGCCGGTGGCCACGGGCCAATCGTTTTCGCGCACCCAGCGCCGGGGCAGGGCCACGGCGGCGCACTGCACGCCCAGCTTGCCACGGCGCACGGCGCCGTGGCGCATCAGCTCGCCGGCCACCCAGCGCGCGGTGTCGATGGCCACGGCAAAGCTCAGGCCCTGGGCCGAGGGAATGACGGCGGTGTTCACGCCGATGACGTTGGCCGCGCTGTCCAGCAGCGGGCCGCCGGAGTTGCCGGGGTTGAGCGCCACGTCGGTCTGGATCACATCCTCGATCATCCGGCCGCCGCGCGAGGGCAGGCTGCGGCCCAGCGCGCTGACGATGCCGGCCGTCACGGTGAAGTCGAAGCCCAGCGGGTTGCCCACCGCCACGGCCACCTGGCCGGGCTGCAGCGCCGCCGAGCTGCCCAGCGGCAGGAAGGCCGCAGGGTGCGACTCGATGCGCAGCACCGCGATGTCGGTGGAGGCGTCGATGCCCACCAGCCGCGCGATGCTTTCGGTGCCGTCGGCAAAGGCGGCGCGCAGCTCGCTCGCGCCTTCGACCACGTGGGCGTTGGTGAGGGTGAAGCCGTCGGGCGTGAACAGAAAGCCCGAGCCGCTGCCGTGCACCGCGCCCTGGGCGGAGGCAGCACCCCGCTGGCCCGGTTTCTTGACCTTGATGTGCGCGACCGCCGCGCTGGCCGTGTGGGCCACCTGTGTGACGGTGGCCGAGTAAGAGTCGAGAAGGAATTCGTCGCGCGCGCCCATGGAGCACCTTTCAGTCGCCGGGTCCCGAAGAAGATTTCAGGGAAATGTTTCCAGGGAAATGGCGGCGGCGCGCGGGCTTTTCAAGCCAGTGGTGACGGGGGGGAGCCCTGTGCGTCTGCGTGTCCGGAGCCCTCCCCGCGGCTGCGCAGGCGCTCCCTGAAGCCGCTCAGCGCCTTGCGCAGCGGGCCGCTCCACGCGGGGGCGCCGGGCCGGGCAGCCCCTGAAGACCGGGGCGGCCTCGGCGGTGCAAAGCGCAGCGGCAGCGGCATGTGCTCGGAGTCCGGCGGGTTGGCGCTGAACGGGTCCTGGTGCTGCATCAGCGCGTGGGCGATGCGCATGAGCCGCATCGACGCGCCGGGCTCCTCGCGGCGCAGCGCCTCGACCTCCTTGGCGTAGCTCTCGGTCAGGCGCGCCCACCTGGAGAAGTCGTGTCCGAGTGCCGAAGCTTCTCTGTTCATGCCGGGCCTTTCCGTTGTTCGATCGTCCGCGCCGTGAGGGCGGTGCCTGCGCCGGTCCCGCTGTGTGTCGGGGTTTTGGCGCCTGAGTGATCTATCGGAAAGTCCGGCCAGATGTTTAGTACGAAGCCATTCTTTTTTTGGCTACCGGCTCAAATCTTCAATGCCGGGAACGACTTGACCAGGTCGTCCAGCGCCTTCAGCTGGGTCAGGAAGGGTTCCAGCTTGTCCAGCGGCAGGGCGCTGGGGCCGTCGCACTTGGCCTGTGCCGGGTCGGGGTGGGCCTCCAGAAAGAGGCCGCCCAGGCCTACGGCCATGCCGGCGCGCGCCAGGTCGGCCACCTGCTCGCGGCGCCCGCCGGAGGCCGCGGCGCCGGCTTCGCGCTGCTGCAGCGCGTGGGTCACGTCGAAGATCACCGGCAGGTCTTGCGTGATCTTCTTCATCACGCCGAAGCCCAGCATGTCGACCACCAGGTTGTCGTAGCCGAAGCAGGTGCCGCGGTCGCAAAGAATGAGCCGGTCGTTGCCCGCTTCCTTGAACTTCTCGACGATGTTGAGCATTTGCGAGGGGCTCAGGAACTGCGGCTTCTTGATGTTGATGACGCGGCCGGTCTTGGCCAGTGCCACCACCAGGTCGGTCTGGCGCGCCAGGAAGGCGGGCAGCTGCAGCACGTCGACCACCTCGGCCACGGGGGCGGCCTGGGCAATTTCGTGCACGTCGGTGAGCACCGGCACGCCGAAGCTGTCTTTCACGGCCTGCAGGATCTTCAGGCCCTCGTCCAGCCCCGGGCCGCGGTACGAGTGGATCGACGAGCGGTTGGCCTTGTCGAAGCTGCCCTTGAAGACATAGGGAATGCCCAGCTTCTGCGTGACGCGCACATATTCCTCGGCGCTGCGCAGGGCCAGGTCGCGGGACTCCAGCACGTTGACCCCGCCGAAGAGAACGAAGGGGCTTGTGTTGCTGACGCTGACGTTGGGGCTGATGGTGACGGTAGACAAGGTTTTCTCCAGGCTGTTTGGCCCTATTGTCCGTCCGCTTCAGCAGCCCCCGGCCGGCTCAGCCTTTGCGGCGCGGCGGCTCGTTTTTCTTGTCCTTGCCGGCCCTGTCGTCCGTGGCGTCCTTGGCATCCTTGCCATCGGTGTTCGCCGGTGGCGTGCCGTCGTCGCGGTAGCGCAGCTGGTTGCCGACCCGGCTGGGGTACTTCAGCGCGTCCATCGAGCCCGCGCGGCCGGTGAAGGGGCGCATCTCGCTGCCGGTGTAGGTCTCGCGGCGCAGGGGCGGGCGGGGGCCCAGGGTGGGGGTGGGCGCGGCGTTGCTCGGTGCTTCGTCGCGGCCTTGCAGCGCGTCGCGGCCTTGCAGCGCGTCGCGGCCCTTGGTGGTGATGGTGTACAGGTGGCCGGGCGTGCCGTCGTGCCGCGGGCTGGAAACCTCGCGGACGTGACCCTGGAGCCGCAACTCCGCCAGGTCGTCGGACACCGGCCGACCCAGGCTCTGACCGATGACGGTGCCGAGCGACAGGTCCATGCGGGCCACGGCGCGCAGCACCGCAATATGGTCCGGGGAAAGAAAGGCGGGGGAGGAGGGAGTCATCTCGCATTCTCCACGCCTTTGGCGTCCGCCCCGAAAACGCGCCGGGGCAGCCTGCCTGGGCGGTGCTTCAGTCCGCCGAGAGCGATCGGGCCGAAGGGCTTTCAGCGCGCCCCTCGATCCACGCCAGGCACTGCTCGCGCAGCAGGTCGAAGGAGGCCAGCGCGTTCGACTGCGGCTCGAAGATCGACAGCTCGCAATGCGGCTCGGGATGGCCACCCGAATGAATGCGCGCGCTGCCCGCGAACTTTTCGCTGGCCGGTTCCACGCGGTAGTGAATTTCCCAACCGCCGTGGTGCAGCTCCGAATGGGCGAGCGCATCGGGCAAGGCCTTGGTAGCCATCACGCGCTCGCGTCGCGATGGACGGGCGATGGATCTCAGGAGGGATGCCGAGCGAAATGAGTTCATGCGCGGGGTGTGCAACGAAGGTGAAACAAAGGTCAAATGGTTCGTAAAAAATGTAGTGCGCTTCGCATGCGCGCCCTGTCGGAAGAGATGCCGAAAACATCCCCGCCGCGCGACTGCGTGCTGCTACCTTCGACCTCAACCCATCAGTCCATCAGCCCATCAACCCATTGAACAAGGCGTCCCTGCACATGGCCAAGCTCCCCGAGCGATCCGACTTCCCTGCGGGCACCGAATTCGTGATCTACGAGTTCGATGTGCCGCTCGCCTGCGTGCCCAGGGGCGAGGCGGGTGAGGGAAGCGCATGGTTCAACTGGTACGGCGGCAAGCCGCGCCCCTATGCGGTGGAGCGGCTGAAGGTGGACAACAACTGGCCCGCCGACAGCTTCGAGCAATGGGCCGCGCTGGTGAAGGCGTCGCTGTGACAGCACGCCGCAGTGCTTTCCCGAATACAAAGCGGCTCCGCGACGCTCGCTTGCGGTACGTGCGTTAACGCACCGAGCGACGGCCGCTCGGGGCGTAAGGTGCGCGCCGTTGGTCGTTGCAGTCCGGAAGGCTTGCTCGCCGGGTTTCGGTGGGCGCCCTCGGGGCATGCATGCAAAAAAGGCCCGTATGCCACTCGACTACCTTCGCAAAATCGAACACGCCGGCCTTCCTTTGCTGGTAAACGACAGGAGCGAGATCAACAGCATCGCCGTGCTGGTGGCGGCGGGCATGGTGGAGGCGGTGTTGCCGCCCGCCTTGACCGACGACGACGCCGCGGAAGGGCGCCTGCCCGCCGTCGTCAAGCTCATCACGCCCCGGGGACGGGCCGAATTGCTGCTGCATGGCTAGCGCCGGTTGCAGACAGCGCCGCCGTAGGCCCATGCTGCAGCGCCGTCGGCAGCCTATCGTCCAGCCAGTCCATGCGCCACGCCAGCACCGCCATCGCAAGCACCAGCACGGCCGCAGCGGCAAAGCCGGTCGCGCCGTGCCGGTCGCGGTACGGGTCGGGCGCGATGCGCCGGGCGCCCGGCGGCACGTGCGCCATCTGCGAGAGCATGCCGCCCAGCCGCACATTCACCTTCATGCGCCCGTTGATGGCCCAGCCGCTCGCGTCCAGGATCGGCCCCAGGCTGCGCTGGCGCAGCTTGAGCCACGCAATGAGCATGCTCGGCCCCGAGATGGCCAGCACGATGCCCAGCAGCGCCACCGGTATCCATTGCCCCAGGTCGATGAACTTTCCGAAGATGGCCACCAGCACCGCGCTGATGCTCCCCAGCGCCACGCCGATGGCGGCGACGGTGCCCACGTCGACACGGCCCGCGGGGCGGGGCACGGCGGTCGGCACCTTGGCGGCGTCGGCCGCCGCGGCCTGGTCGGCGGTGGTCAGCTTGGTGGCCAGGCTGGTGAGGCTGCCCTGGCCCGCGGCCTCCTGCGCGGCGGCGCGCTTGGCCACCTGCTCCTCGATGACGCGCACGAACTTCTTGTAGGGCGCGAAAAAAGCCTGCGCCACGCTGGTCGGGTTCTCGATCAGCTTGGTGATGGTGGCGTCCCAGTCGCGGCCCTGGCGGTCGTAGAACACGCCGTTGCGGCCCACGAACAGAAAGTCGACATCGCCCGCGGTGAAGGCCGCGACGATGCTCATCTTCGCGCCCTGGCGCGTGCAGTCGCAGTACGCCAGGCAGGTCTTGGCCAGGCCCGCGAGCACGGCGTGCTTGGCCGTGTCCTGCACCTGCACCGTGAGCTCGCAGCTGCGGGCGTCCAGGTACAGCGTGCCGGCCTGGAAGATGGCGCCCTCGCGCCGGTAGAAGGCCTTGAACGACACGAAGTTGTTCAGCAGCACCACCAGGTCGCGCTGCAGGCGAATGAGTTTTTCCAGGTCGACCAGCAGCGCGTTGTGTTCTTCGGCCGCCTCGTCGTCCTTGATGAGCGCCAGCAGCGGCTCGCGCGTTTGCAGCAGGGCGTCGAGCTTGTCCAGCGGCAGCGCGGCGGCCCAGTTGTCGGGGCGCTTGGCCATCAGCGCCTGCAGCGGCGCGAGCATGCGCTTGATGGCGAGCCAGTCGGCTTCGGCCAGCTCGGCAGGTGCGCCCGCGCCCAGCAACGGCTCCACAGCGCGCAAGGTGAAGGCCTCGATGGCGTCGGCCCAGGCGGGGTTCAGGCTGGTGCCGTGCAGCGGCAGCACGCAGCGCGGCGTCACCGGTGCCAGCGGCAGGTCGGCAATGGGCTGGGCCTGCAGGTCGAGCTTGTTGGCGCCCAGCTCGTCGTACGCCTTGGGCGAGGGGTTGAGCGCGGTCACGGCCTGCACGTCGAAGGCCGCCACGCGGCAGCGCGCGAAAAAGTCGTCGAGCTTGGCCTGCACCTTGTTCGTGGCGTCGGCCGCCGCCAGCGTGGGGTCGCCCAGCGGCATCAACGTGGTGTTGCCCGCGTCGGCCTGCGCATGCCAGTCGCGCGCGACCTGCACTTCGGCGAAGAAGGCTTCGGCCCGCGCGCGGTCGATGCCGGGCGTGGCCTTGTGGCGGTCGGGCACGCTGCCGTGCGTGTGCATGACCTGCTCCACGGTGGCGCGCACCGCGTCGTCCTGCGCGGTGTCGGGCGTGACGATGCCGTCGCCGTTGAAGCGCATGGCGGCCAGCAGCTCGCCGCGGTCGGCGATGTCGGCCAGCGTCAGAGTCGCTGCGTCGGGCTTGCCCTGTATCTGCAGCAGCCGGCGCGCTTCTTCGCGGAGCCGGGCGCCGTCGGGGTTGCCGTCGTCGAGTTCGTCCAGCGTGAGCACGTCGCTGCCCTCGAGCAGCACGTCGGGGTTGCGCAGCCGCGCGCACACCCACTCGCACGCCGCCACCACCTCGGGCGGCCGCACGCGGCCGTCGCGGTCGGCGTCGATCAGGTCGAGCGTGCGCGGATCGAAATCGATGCCGCGCGTGGGGCAGGCGAGCGCCACCCACAGCTTCTGGTCAAGTTCACCGATGCGGGCGATGTCCTCGCCCGAGCGGAACACGACCTGGTCGGTGCCGCCCGCGCGAATGAACTGCCAGCGGTGGGGAGGTGTGGAGGGTGTGGAGGGAAGCGGGCGGCGGTCGGCGACCTTCGGTGGGGTTGCGGTGCTCGGCGCTTGCGTCATCGTCGGCGGCCCTCCGCTCAGACCGCGACCTTCTTGTGCTCGCCCAGGTTCTTGGGCGGCTCGCCGGTGATGGCGGCCTTGGCCATCTTGTAGAGCTGCACCATCTTGCTGTCGTCCACGTCCCAGTACTCGGCGCCGAGCACGCTCACGGCCAGCAGGCCCAGGTTGGGGTCGGTGGCGCCGTTGGGGAACCAGGCCTGCGCGGCCTTGGTGAACAGCGCTTCCTTCTTCGCCTGGTCTTCCAGCAGCGCGGCGCGGCCCGATACCGACACGTAGCTGTCGTCGTCGGTGTTGGCATAGGCGATGTTCACGACCGGGTCGGTGGCCACGTGGCGCGCGATGTCGCCGTTCTTGGGCACGAAGAAGTACAGCGTGCCGGCCTCGTCGCCGTTCTTGTTCTGCGTGGTCAGCGGGTGGCTGTGCAGCTGGCCGTCGTCGTGGCGGTGCGTGAGCATGCCGAAGCGGGTGTCCTTGATGAGGTCCCAGAGCTTGCTTTGGTCGGTGGTGGTGGCGGTCATGTCGGGTGCTCCTGATGCGTTGAGGTTGGCGATGAAGGTTTCACCGTAAGGGCAGGTCCGCGAGGGGCTTGAGGACACACACCGCGCTGGCGTGTCGTCCGGCGCCGACAGGTTCGGCGGTGGGGTGCGGCCTGTGCGTGCATCGGGTCGCGCAACGGCCCGTGCTGCCGTAGGTCTTGTCCGTCCGGCGGAGTCGGCATCCCATGTCATCGGCGTGCGGCGCGCGCGTTAACTTGGAGGTCGACGGTCATCCGTTCCTCGTATTTGTTCCTCTTCCTTTTGCGAGGGCCTCGGAGCGTGACAGCGACGAGGCTTGAACCCGGCTTGGCGCCGGGTTCTTTTTTGCGCGCTACCGGTTCGATTCAGTTCACGAAGGCTTCAGCAAACCCTCAGCGATCCTTCAGCCGCGCGCCGCAGACTGGACGGCCCGACACACCCAGCCGCACGCGCGGCCCTTACCTTGAAGAAGCACCTTTTCCTGATGATCGCCGTCGCCACCCTCGCGGTGGGCTGCGGCCACGACGACCACCGGCGCAACCGCGACCGCGACCACAACGGCATTCCGGACCGCTACGAGCGAAACCGCGATGTCAACCGCGACAGCGATGGCGACGGCATACCCGACCGCTACGACCGCCGCCCCGACAACCCGAGAAAGTACTGATCAGGCGCGCTGCCGCAGCGCCAGCACCGACAGCCCGGCGCCGATGAAGGTGAGCCCCGCGCCCACGTTCAGCCCGGTGCCCACGCGCGGGTGGCGCTTCAGCCAGCCCGACAGCCTGAACGCGAAGGCGCCCAGCACGCTGAAGATGAGCGCGGTCAGCACGGCGAAGATGGCGCCGTACACCAGCATCTGCACCGCCACCGGGCCGCGGGCCGCGCTCACGAACTGCGGCAGGAAGGCCAGCACGAACAGGCCCGGCTTCGGGTTGAGCACGTTCGACAGCAGGCCGGTGAAGAACACCTTGCGCAGCGACTGGTGCGCGCCCGGCTCGAAAGAAATCAGGTTGCGCGAGCGCAGCGCCTTGTAGCCCAGCCACAGCAGGTACACCCCACCCACGGCCTTGACGGCCCAGAACGCCACCGGCGACGCCTGGATGACCAGCGACAGCCCGAGCGCCGCGGCCACGGTGTGGCACATGATGCCCAGCCCCGCCCCGATGGACGACAGCGCCGCGGCCGCCTTGCCCTGGCTCAGCCCGCGGCTGATCGCCAGGATGTTGTCGGGACCGGGCGCGAGCACCACCACGAGGCAGGCGGCGAGGTAGGCGAGGAGTACGTCGGTGGGAAACATGGCGGCGGACCTTCAAGTCAATGGAAGCAACAAGGCAGGAGCAGGGTGCGCAAGGATACGCAAGCCGCCGCCCGAATGCACCAGCCGGCCTCCTGGATGCCGCTCAAGGCGCCTTGGGCTTCGAAGACGCCTCCCACGAATCCGGCGTGGTCGCCACCAGCGACCTGAAGTCCTTCCACGGCCTGGCGCCGGGAATGGTGCGCCCGCCCACGATCAGCGCCTTGGCGTACGCCACCATGCGCTCGCGCAGGTAGGCGCGGTCGGACTCGGGCCAGGTCTCTATCGAATGCGGCCCGCGCGCCACCACGATCTCCTTCAGCCCGCGGATGCGGTTGTAGGCGGCCACGGTGCCCTCCAGCGTCTCGGCGCGGTCCCACAGGCCCTTGCCGAAGAAGGCGGCGGGCCAGCGGTCCATGCCCGCGAGCGTCGACGAGTTGGGATAGAAAACGATGTGGTGGTCGGCCGCCATGCCGCCCAGGAACAGGTTGCGGTCGGCCAGGTCGGGCGAATCGCCCACGTAGCCCGCGCCGCTGGCGAACGACGACAGCAGGATGGCGCCGCGAATGTTGCGCAGCCCCTTGGGCGGCGTGCAGCTGGGCTGGGGCATGTCGAAACTGCATTGCGCCACGTAGTTGCGCGTCATGGCCCAGGCGGTGGACATGGAGCCGCGCGAATAGCCGCCCAGCACCAGCGGAATCTCGCTGGCCGGCATGCCCGCGAGCAGCCGGCCGCGCGTGGCGTCGCCCGCGAGCAGCTCGCCCTGCGGCGTGAGAATGCGCAGCCCGCGCCCGGTGTCCAGCGCGGTGAGCGCGCGGAACACGTCCTCGCCTTGCTCCAGCGTGTTGGTGTCGCTGAAGCCGCCCGACAGCCCCTCGCCGCGGCGGTCGTAGGCCAGCACGTCGTAGCCGGCCTGGTTCAGCGCGTACAGGTTCTCGCGCCACCAGCGCTGGCCCATGGTCTCGGTGGTGGCGTTGGGAAAGCTCACGGGCACGGTCTTGCCCGTCTTCGCGTCGGTGCGGTAGGCCACCTCGTCGGGGTGCTGGATGGCCGTGAGCTGCCCGCCGCCGCCCGGCGCCATGATGACCAGCGCGCGCGTCTTCTTCCCCTTGCCGTCGCTCACGCCCGCGCCCTCGATGTACCAGCCGCGCAGCTTGATGTCGCCGGTCATCTTCAGGTCGATGCGCTCGAAGGTGTCGCGCGGCACGGTGAACTCGACGATGGAGGTGCGCGCGTCGGTCTCCGCGATGCCTTCGCGGTAGGGCGCCTTGGCGAAGAAGGCGGGGCGGCGGATTTTCTTCAGGTCGACCTGGCCGTCCGGGTCGATCCTGCCCGACGGGTCGACCACGCCGGTGGAGCGCGTGGCGCGCTCCTTGTTGGGCGGCAGCCAGCGCTGCATCTGCGCGTCGATGCGCTTGAAGCAGGCCGCGTCTTCCTTGCAGGCGCGCCAGCGGGCCTTGAGCTTCTCGTCGCTGAACTCGCTCACGTGGTAGTCGCCGCCCGCGTAGCCGGCCGGCGTGGGGTTGGCCGTCATGAGCACCGGCACGCAGACCTTGGCGCCGGTTCCCTTCGGACCTTGCCCTAGCAGGTAGCCCCCCATGTTCGCGTTGCGGTCGGTGCCCACCCAGGCGGTGCAGTCGGTGGGCGGGGGCTTGCTGGCCGCGGCCTGGCGCTGGGCCTCGGTGGTGCCCGAGGCGCAGGCGCCGAGCAGGAGCGCGGCGACCAGGGGGAGTGCGGCGCGCGTGATCGCTTCAGTCATCAAGACGGTGGCTCCGGTGAAGAGCAGGAAATCTGGAGGCCCGATCTTCGCCGCATTCACACCGCGTAACCAAAGCCAACACGCCTTGTGCGTGCAAGCGCAGGCGCTGTCGGCTGTAGGAAATTTCCTGCACGCGCATGCGCGAATGTCCACTCTCAAATGGTGCGGCGCGCGTGCTCAATCCGACCCGGTTCGGGTCGATGTCAACCCATTTGCCAACCCATCGACAGCGCCCCGAACCTGCGAATGACATGCGAATGACATGCGGATGACACCACGACAAGCCAGGAGACAAGACAGATGAACTTCGAAGGCATCTACTGCTTCGACACGGCGAGCGTGCGCTTCGCCGTCTACCCCGAAGGCCCGGGCGGCCCGCGCGTGATCGCGCAGATTTCCGAGCACACGCTGCACGACGGTTTCGGCGAACGCGAGGTCGGCGAGCGCCTGCTGGACGTGTGCCGCCGGCATTTCCCGGTGATCGAGCCCGCGGCCATCGCGCGCTACCGGGCCGAGCCGGGCCGGGCAATCACGCTCACGGTCGACGATTTCGCGCTGCACGCCTGAGGCCGCCACCAGAAGCCGAGGAAGCCGAAGCCGACATTCGGGCAACTCTCCGACAAGCCAAGTCGGTGCAGACCGTAACCACGGCACGCGGTGTCGCCGCAGATTGAGACACCGCCAGACGAACAACGCAGTCGTTCCTTGAACAGCCGTGTCGCTGGCCTTCACATCAAGGAACGCCGGTGCCTCTGAACCATTCACTCCAAGGCGAGCGAGACGCCTACCTTTTCCACGAAGGAACCCATTCACGCCTGTACGACCTGCTCGGGGCGCACCCGCAGCCGGGTGGCGGCGTGAACTTTGCGGTGTGGGCGCCCAATGCCGAGTCGGTCTCGGTGGTGGGCGACTGGAACTACTGGTCCGGCGACGCCGACCCGCTCTCGCCCAGCCCCGACCACACGGGCATCTGGCAAGGCCATGTGCCGCAAGCCGCGCTCGGGCAGACCTACAAATACCGCATTCGCTCGCGCTTCGGCGGCTACGCCGTCGACAAGGCCGACCCGGTCGCCTTCAGCGCCGAGCTGCCGCCGGCCACAGGGTCGCGCATCTGCGAACTGTCGTACCAGTGGAACGATGACGAGTGGATGGCGCGGCGCGGCGCGCACAACGCGCTCGACGCGCCGCAGTCGGTCTATGAAGTGCACCTGGGCTCCTGGCGTCGGCACGACGGCCAGTTCCTGAGCTACCGCGAGCTGGCGCACGAACTCGGCGCCTACGTCACGAAGATGGGCTTCACGCATGTGGAGCTCATGCCCGTGACCGAGCACCCGTTCTACGGCTCCTGGGGCTACCAGACCACCGGCTACTTCGCGCCCACCGCGCGCTACGGCTCGCCGCAAGACTTCATGTACATGGTCGACTACCTGCACCAGCAGGGCATCGGCGTGCTGCTCGACTGGGTGCCCTCGCACTTTCCGGTCGACGAGCACGGGCTGGGCTACTTCGACGGCACGCACCTGTACGAGCATGCCGACCCGCGCCAGGGCTTCCACCCCGAGTGGAGTTCGGCCATCTTCAACTACGGCCGCCCCGAGGTGCGCAGCTTCCTGGTGTCGTCGGGCCTGTTCTGGCTCGACCTGTACCACCTGGACGGCCTGCGCGTGGACGCGGTGGCCTCCATGCTCTACCTCGACTACGCGCGCAAGCACGGCGAGTGGATTCCCAACCGCCACGGCGGGCGCGAGAACCTGGAGGCCATCGACTTCCTGCAGACGCTCAACCGCGCCGTGTACCGCGAGTTTCCCGACACCGTCACGGTGGCCGAAGAGTCGACCGCGTGGCCGCGCGTGTCCCGCCCCACCGACATGGACGGCCTGGGCTTCGGCGAGAAATGGAACATGGGCTGGATGCACGACACCCTGGCCTACATGAAGGAAGACCCGGTCAATCGCAAGTACCACCACCACAAGCTGACCTTCTCGCTGGTGTACGCCTTTCACGAGAACTTCGTGCTGCCGCTCTCGCACGACGAGGTGGTTCACGGCAAGGGCTCGCTGGTCAACAAGATGCCGGGCGACAACTGGCAGCAGTTCGCCAACCTGCGCGCTCTGTTCGGCTTCATGTGGGCGCACCCGGGCAAGAAGCTGCTGTTCATGGGCGGCGAGTTCGGCCAGCGGCGCGAGTGGACGCACGACGGCGAGCTCGAGTGGTTCGTCACCGAGCAGGCGGGCCACGGCGGCCTGCAGCGGCTGGTGGCGCAGCTCAACCGCGTGTACCGCGAGCAGCCCGCGCTGCACCAGCTCGACTTTTCCGCGGCGGGCTTCGAGTGGCTCACCGCGGACGATGAAGAGAAGAGCGTGTTCGCCTTCCTGCGCAAGTCCGCCGACGGCAGCCCGCCGCTGCTGGTGGTGAGCAACATGACGCCGGTGCCGCGCACCAATTACGTGCTGGGCGTGCCCGGTGGGCTGAAAGGCACGCTGGGCGGCAACTTCTGGCGCGAAGTCATCAACACCGACGCGGCCGAATTCGGTGGCGCGGGCTGGGGCAACCTGGGCGGCGTGGAGGCCGCTCCCGTGCGATCGCACGGCCGCATGCAGTCGGTGAGCCTGACCCTGCCGCCCCTTTCGACGCTGATCCTGGAGCAACGGCCCACACCATGAAGAACATCTTTGCCACCCGCCACGCCCCCGTGGCGACCGACATCGCAGACGACCACGGCAACGTGCGCGCCGTGATCGACGCCGTGCTGCCCGCCGTGGACAACGGCCGCTTCCCAGTGAAGTGCGTGGCCGGCGAGCGCGTGCGCGTGCGCGCGCACTGCTTCACCGACGGCCACGACGTGCTGCGCGTGCAGCTGCGCTGGCGCGCGCACGACCAGCCCGAGTTCCGCGAAGTGCCCATGAAGCCGCTGGGCAACGACGTGTGGGAGGCCGCGTTTTCGCCGCCCGCGCTCGGGCGCTACGTGTACACCGCGGTGGCGTGGGTCGACCCCTTCGAGTCGTGGCGCAGCGAGATGACGCGTCGCGTCGACCCCGACGACGTGCGCATCGCCTCGCAGGTGGGCGCGCTCGAAATCGCCGCGGCCGCCGGGCGTGCCGACGGCGTCGACAAGACCGCGCTGCAGCGCTGGGCCACCGAGCTCGACGCCGTGGCCGCCACGCCCGGCGCCGACGCCGTGGCGCTCAAGGCCCTGGCGCTCGACGAAGAGCTGGCCGACACCGCGCGCCGCCACCCCGACCGGCGCCACGAGGCGCACTACCCGGTCGAGCTGCCGCTGGTGGCCGACCGCGAGCGCGCGCGCTTCAGCACCTGGTACGAGTTGTTCCCGCGCTCGGCCGGCTCCGAGCCCGGCGTGCACGGCACCTTCAAGGACGTGGAAGCCCGCCTGCCGGCCATTGCCGCCATGGGTTTCGACGTGCTGTACTTTCCGCCCATCCACCCCGTGGGCCGCGTGCAGCGCAAGGGCCCGAACAACAAGCTGGTGAGCGGACCCGACGACGTGGGCAGCCCCTGGGCCATCGGCGCGGCCGAAGGCGGCCACAAGCACATCCTGCCCGCGCTGGGCACGCCCGAAGACTTTCGCCAGCTGCTGGCGCGCGCGGCCGAGCACGGCCTGGAGATCGCGCTGGACATCGCCTTCCAGTGCGCGCCCGACCACCCGTACGTGAAGGAACACCCCGACTGGTTCCGATGGCGGCCCGACGGCAGCGTGCAGTACGCCGAGAACCCGCCCAAGAAGTACCAGGACATCTACCCCTTCAACTTCGAGAGCGACGACTGGCGCGGGCTCTGGAACGAGCTGAAGAGCGTGTTCGAGCACTGGGTGGGCGAGGGCGTGCGCATCTTCCGCGTGGACAACCCGCACACCAAGGCCTTTCCGTTCTGGGAGTGGGTGATCGCCGAAATCAAGCGCACGCACCCCGAGGTCATCTTCCTGGCCGAGGCCTTCACGCGGCCCAAGGTGATGCACCGGCTGGCCAAGGGCGGCTTCTCGCAGAGCTACACCTACTTCACCTGGCGCAACACCAAAGAGGAACTGGTCGAGTACTTCACCGAGCTGTCGACCACGCCCGGCATCGACTACTTCCGGCCCAACGTGTGGCCCAACACGCCCGACATCCTTCACGAGCAGCTGCAGGGCGGCGAGGCGTCGGTGTATATGTCGCGGCTGGTGCTGGCGGCCACGCTGTCGGCGAGCTACGGCATCTACGGGCCGGCCTACGAGCTGCGCGAGCACCTGCCGCGCGAGCACGGCAGCGAGGAGTACCTCGACTCCGAGAAGTACCAGCTGCGCCATTGGAACCACGACGACCCCGAGAGCCTGGCGCCCTTCATCGCGCGGGTGAACCGCATACGCCGCGAGAACCCCGCGCTGCAGTGGGACCGCACGCTGCGCTTCCTGCACGTGGACAACCCGCAGCTGCTGGCCTACGCCAAGACCTCGGCCGACGGCAGCAACGTGGTGGTCACGGTGGTCAACCTCGACCCCCACACGCCGCAGTCGGGCTGGGTCGGGCTGGAGCCCGGCAGCGTGGGCGTGAGCCCGGCCTCGCGTTCCTTCCAGATGCACGACCTGCTCAGCGGTCAGCGCTTCATCTGGCAGGGCGACTGGCATTACGTGCGGCTCGACCCGCACACCGCACCCGCGCACATCTTCGTGGTCCGTCGGCGCCATGGCGACGAGCGCGACTTCGACTACTTTCTTTGAGAGGTCGCCCGCCCATGAATGCACCCGTCTCGCACATTGCCCTTGAAACCGTCGAGATCGACAACAGCGACGATCCGCTGTGGTACCGCGATGCGGTGATCTACCAGCTCAACGTCAAGGCCTTCTTCGACTCCAACAACGACGGCATGGGCGACTTTCAGGGGGTGACCGCCAAGCTCGACTACGTGAAGGACCTGGGCGTCAACACCATCTGGCTGATGCCCTTCTACCCGTCTCCGCTGCGCGACGACGGCTACGACATCGCCGAGTACGAAGACGTGCACCCGCAGTACGGCACGCTGGCCGACTTCCGCGAAATGATGGCCGAGGCCCACAAGCGCGGCCTGCGCGTGATCACCGAGCTGGTCATCAACCACACGTCGAGCGACCACCCGTGGTTCAAGGCCGCGCGGCTGGCGCCGCCCGGCTCGCCGGAGCGCAACTTCTACGTGTGGAGCGACACCGACCAGATCTACCAGGGCACGCGCATCATCTTCACCGACACCGAGACGTCGAACTGGACCTGGGACCCGGTGGCCAAGCAGTACTACTGGCACCGCTTCTTCAGCCACCAGCCCGACCTGAACTTCGACAACCCGGCGGTGATGGAAGCCATCCTGAAGACGATGAAGTTCTGGCTCGACATGGGCGTGGACGGCTTCCGGCTCGACGCCATTCCCTACCTGGTGGAGCGCGACGGCACCAGCAACGAGAACCTGCCGGAAACGCACGCGGTCATCAAGCGGCTGCGCGCGGCCATCGACGCGCAATACAAGAACCGCTTCCTGCTGGCCGAGGCCAACATGTGGCCCGAAGACGTGCGCGAGTATTTCGGCGACGGCGACGAGTGCCACATGGCGTATCACTTTCCGCTCATGCCGCGCATGTACATGGCCATCGCGCAGGAAGACCGCCACCCCATCGTGGAAATCATGGCGCAGACGCCCGACATTCCCGAAGGCTGCCAGTGGGCCATCTTCCTGCGCAACCACGACGAGCTCACGCTCGAGATGGTGACCAGCAAGGAGCGCGACTACATGTACACCATGTACGCGGCCGACACGCGCGCGCGCATCAACCTGGGCATTCGGCGGCGGCTGGCGCCGCTGATGGAAAACGACCTCGACCGCGTGAAGCTCATGAACGGCATGCTGCTGTCGATGCCGGGCTCGCCCATCATCTACTACGGCGACGAGATCGGCATGGGCGACAACGTGTTCGTGGGCGACCGCAACGGCGTGCGCACGCCCATGCAGTGGAGCCCCGACCGCAACGCCGGCTTCTCGCGCGCCGACCCGCAGCGCCTGTACCTGCAGCCCATCATGGACGCCATGTACGGCTACGAGGCGCTCAACGTGGAAACGCAGGCGCGCGACGCCAGCTCGCTGCTGAACTGGACCAAGCGCATGCTGGCCGTGCGCAAGACCAGCCACGCCTTCGGGCGCGGCAAGCGGCGCTTCCTGAAGCCGGGCAACCGCAAGATCCTGGCCTACCTGAGCGAGCACGACGGCGACGTGATTTTGGCGGTGTTCAATCTGTCGCGCGCCGCGCAGCCGGTGGAGCTCGACCTGTCGGAGTTCAAGGGCCACGTGCCCATCGAGATGCTGGGGCGCGCGCCGTTCCCGCCCATCGGCGAGCTGCCTTACCTGCTCACGCTGTCTTCGTACGGCTTCTACTGGTTCAAGCTCACGGCCGAGGCCGACGCGCCCAGCTGGCACGACCAGGGCGTGGCGCTGCAGGACTGGCCCACGCTGGTGCTGTTCGACGGCTGGACCAGCTTCTTCCGCGACCGCGTGATGCCGTGGCGCATCGGCATGGCCGAGCGCATGCGCAACCAGTTCGAGCTGGACACGCTGCCGCGCCACATCGAGATCCAGCGCTGGTACGCCTCCAAGGGCGTGCCGATCGCGCGGGCGCGCATGGTCGACCACGCCGTGTGGGAGGCCAACGGCCAGAGCTGGATGCTGCCGCTGCTGGCGCTCGACGGCCCGCCCGGCGGCGCCACCTACTTCATGCCGCTGGCGCTGGCCTGGGAAGAGCGCGACGAGGAGCGCATGGCCGGCGTGGCGCAGGCTGCGCTCGCCAAGGTGCGCCAGCAGGCGCAGGTCGGGCTGATGGGCGACGCCTTCTACGACGAGGCCTTCTGCCGCGAACTGGTGCGCGCCATCTCGCAAGGGGCCGAGCTGGCCACGGGCAACGGCAAGCTGGTGTTCAAGCCCACGGCCGCGTTCGGCACGCTGAACATCGACATCGGCGCACTGCCGGTCGGCCGCCCCAGCGGCGTGAGCAGCAACACGGCCGTGACGCTGGACGAAACCCTGTTCCTCAAGGGCTACCGCCACGTGCGCCAGGGCATCAACCCCGAGCTGGAAATGGGCCGCTTCCTCACCGAGGTGGAGTACCCCAACTGCGTGCCCGTGCTGGGCGCGCTGGAGTACATCGGCAACGACGGCCGCACCATGACGCTGGCCATGGTGCAGAGCTACGTCGCCAACCAGGGCGACGGCTGGGACTACACGCTGGGCTACCTGGAGCGCTTCCTGCGCGACGTGGCCACCACCGACGGCGCCACGGCGGCGCCCGACGTGCTGGCAGTGCACGGCGGCTTTCTCGCGCTGATGGCCACGCTGGGCCGGCGCACCGGCGAGCTGCACCGCGCGCTGGCCACCCGCACCGGTGCCGCCGCCTTCGATCCCGAGCCGCTGTCGGCCACCGACGTGGCGGGCTACCGCACGCACGCCACCACCGACGCCACGGCCACGCTGGCGCTGCTGCGCGATCGCATCGACGTGCTGCCGGCCGGCGCGCAGGCCGACGCCCACACGCTGCTCGCGGCCGGCGAGGCGCTGCACGCGAACATCGCGGAGCGGCGCTTCGTCGGGGAAGGCGAGGGCAAGGGCGGTGGCGCGGCGGCGCTGAAGAGCCGCTACCACGGCGACTACCACCTGGGCCAGGTGCTGGTGAAGGACAACGACTTCATCATCATCGACTTCGAGGGCGAGCCCGCGCGCAGCTTCGAGGAGCGGCGCGCCAAGAGCTCGCCGCTGCGCGACGTGGCGGGCATGCTGCGCTCGTTCAACTACGCGCGCTGGTCGGCGCTGCGGCGCGTGGCGCAAAGCCCCGACGAGGCCGAGAAGCTGGCCGCGCCGGCCATCGCCTGGGAGCAGGCCACGCGCGACGCCTTCCTGAAGGGCTACGCCGAGGCCATCGCCGCGCCAGGCGATGCGGCCGGCGGCTCGCCGCTCGACGCTGAACTGCTCTCGCTGTTCGAGCTGGAAAAGGCGCTGTACGAACTGCGCTACGAACTGAACAACCGCACCGACTGGGTGCAGGTGCCGCTGCACGGCGTGCTGGCGCTGATTCGCCCCGCGCGCGCTTGATACCCCACTTACCGGAAGAGACTCATCATGGAAAACTTCGGCATTCACCTGGAGCCGCTGCGCGCCATCCTCTACCAGGTCGGGGCATTCATTCCGCGCCTGCTCATCGCGCTGGTGGTGGTGGTCGTGGGCTGGGTCATCGCCAAGGCGGTGCGCTTCGCGGTGACCAAGGCGCTGCGCGCCATCAACTTCAACGTGCTCACCGAGCGCGCGGGGCTGGACAACTTCCTGCGCCAGGGCGGCTGGCAGGGCGACACCAGCAGCGTGTTCGGCGTGCTGGCGTACTGGCTGGTGATATTGGCGTCGCTGCTCATCGCCTTCAACGGCATGGGGCTGAGCTACATCGCCGACCTGCTGGGGCGCATCGTGTGGTTCGTGCCGAACGTGGCGGTGGCCCTGCTGGTGCTGGCCTTCGGCTCGTACTTCGCCAAGTTCGTGGGCGACGCGGTGGGCAGCTACTTTCGCGGCGTGAAGATGCAGGACGCCATGCTGTTCGCCAAGATGGCGCAGTACGCGGTGATGGCCTTCGTGATCCTCATTGCGCTCGACCAGATCAAGGTGGGCGGCGACATCGTGCGCGAAAGCTTCCTGGTGATATTGGCGGGCGTGGTTTTTGCGTTGGCTTTGGCCTTCGGCCTGGCCGGCAAGGACTGGGCGAAGGCGCAGATCGAGCGTTGGTGGCCGCGCCAGGTGGTGGTGAAGGACACGCGGGTCGTCAAGGAGACGCCCGTGGTTCCCCCGGTGGCGCCGAACACCGTGTCGCCACCGCCGCGCTACGACGACCGGCCGCCGCGCTGAGCGCGGCGACCGTCGCCCCGATTGCCTTGCCTGCCTGCCTGCCTGTGATTGCCCTGGCCACTGAATGACACGAAAAACCAATCCGACGATCACGGCCATCTGGCCCGGCAAGCCTTACCCCCGCGGCGCCACCTGGGACGGGGAGGGCGTCAACTTCGCGCTGTTTTCCCAGCACGCCCAGAAGGTGGAGCTGTGCCTGTTCGACGAGCGCGGGCGACACGAACTGCAGCGCATCGTGCTGCGCGAGCGCACCGACGGCGTGTGGCACTGCTACCTGCCCGAGGCCCGGCCCGGCCAGGCCTACGGCTACCGCGTGCACGGCCCCTACAAGCCCGAGGAGGGGCACCGCTTCAACCCGCACAAGCTGCTGGTCGACCCGTATGCGAAGGACCTGGTGGGCGACCTGCGCTGGGGCGACGCGCTGTACGGCTACACCGTGGGCAGCAAGCGCGAAGACCTGTCGTTCGACCGCCGCGACAGCGCCCCGCTGATGCCCAAGGGCCGCGTGCTCGAAACCGCCTTCACCTGGGGCGACGACCGCCGCCCCTCGGTGCCGTGGCAGGACATGGTCATCTACGAGATGCACGTGCGCGGCTTCACCATGACCCACCCCGACGTGCCGCCCGAGCTGCGCGGCACCTACGCCGCGCTGGGCTGCGCGCCGGTGGTCGACTACCTGAAGCGCCTGGGCGTGACCACGGTGGAGCTGCTGCCGGTGCACAGCTTCCTCAACGACCGCCACCTGGCCGAGAAGGGGCTGCAGAACTACTGGGGCTACAACACGCTGGCCTACTTCGCTCCCGAGATGCGCTACAGCGCCTCGGGCAAGGTGAAGGAGTTCAAGACCATGGTGAAGACGCTGCACTCCGCGGGCATCGAGGTGATCCTGGACGTGGTCTACAACCACACCTGCGAAGGCAACCAGCTCGGGCCCACGCTGTCGATGCGCGGAGTGGACAACGCCTCGTACTACATCGCCAACGCAGACAACCGCCGCTACTACGACGACTTCACCGGCTGCGGCAACACCGTGAACCTGGAGCACCCGCATGCGCTGCAGCTGGTGATGGACTCGCTGCGCTACTGGGCCGAGGAAATGCACGTCGACGGCTTCCGCTTCGACCTGGCCTCGGCCCTGGCGCGCGAGGCCGGCAAGGTGGAAAACCTGGGCGGCTTCTTCGACGCCATCCGGCAAGACCCGACGCTCAACCGCGTGAAGCTCATCGCCGAGCCGTGGGACCTGGGCCACGGCGGCTACCAGGTGGGCAACTTTCCGCTGGGCTGGGCCGAGTGGAACGACCAGTACCGCGACGGCATGCGCGGCTTCTGGAAGGGCGACGGCGGCCTCATCGGCGAAATGGCCAAGCGCGTGACCGGCTCCGAGGACCTGTACGGCTGGTCGGGCAAGCAGCCCAGCGCCAGCATCAACTTCGTCACGGCGCACGACGGCTTCACGCTGCACGACCTGGTGTCCTACAACGACAAGCACAACGAGGCCAACGGCGAGGACAACCGCGACGGCAACAGCCACAACGTGTCGTGGAACTGCGGCGTGGAAGGCCCCACCGAAGACCCCGAAGTCGTCACCCTGCGCGAGCGCCAGAAGCGCAACCTGCTGGCCACGCTGCTGCTGTCGCAGGGCGTGCCCATGCTGCTGGCCGGCGACGAGCGCGGCCACACGCAGCAGGGCAACAACAACGTGTATTGCCAGGACAACGCGCTCGGCTGGCTCGACTGGTCGGCCACGCCCGAGCGGCTTGCGCTCACCACCTTCGTCGAACGCATGATCGCGCTGCGCCGCGCGCACCCGTCGTTCCGCCGGCGCACCTTCTTCGCCGGCAAGCCGGCCGCGGGCGAGACCGTGACCGACGTGCACTGGCTCAAGCCCGACGGCGAAGAAATGCGCACCGAAGACTGGAGCGACACGAACGCCCGCTGCATGGCGATGTACATCCCCGGCGGCGGCATCGCCGACCGCGGGCCGCGCGGCGAAACGCAGCACGACGACGACTTTCTGCTGCTGTTCAACGCGCACCACGACGAGATCGCCTTCACCCTGCCGCCGATGCCGCACGGCGCGTGGCGCCTGCTGGTGGACACCGCCAGCACCTCGCCGCCGCCCACCACCGAAGACGCCTCCGCACTCGCGCCCGCCTGGGCCGAGCCCACTTACCCGCTTCAATGCCGCTCGCTCGTCGTGCTGAGTCGGCCGGACGTACGGCCATGACCATGTCGATCCATCCTCATCACGCCCATTCGATGCCCTTCGGCGCCACCGCGCACGACGGCGGCGTCGCCTTCGCCCTGTGGGCGCCCTCGCAGGAACGGGTGCTGCTCGCGCACCGGCCGCTGGACGCGTCGGGTGGCGAGCATGCCGCGCACCGCATGGCGCGAGACGCTGAAGGCTGGCACCGCCTCGACCTGGCCGGCGCGGCGCACGGCGACAGCTACCGCTTCGAGCTGCCCGACGGCTCCGCCGTGCCCGACCCGGCCTCGCGCTTCAACCCCGAAGACGTGCACGGCCCCAGCGTGGTCATCGACCCGCGCCGCTACGCATGGAAAGACGCCGCCTGGCGCGGCCGCCCGTGGGAAGAGGCGGTGGTGTACGAGCTGCACATCGGCGCCTTCACGGCCGAAGGCACCTTCAACGCCGCGCGCGAGCGGCTGGGCGAACTGGCCGAGCTGGGCGTGACCGCGGTGGAGCTGATGCCGCTCGCGGACTTTCCGGGCAAGCGCAACTGGGGCTACGACGGCGTGCTGCAGTTCGCGCCCGATGCGTCCTACGGCACGCCCGACGAGCTGAAGGCGCTGGTCGACGCGGCGCACGGCCTGGGGCTGATGATGCTGGTCGACGTGGTCTACAACCACTTCGGGCCCGAAGGCAACTACCTGCACGGCTACTGCCCCGAGTTCTTCAACCCGGAGCACCGCACGCCCTGGGGCGCGGCCATCAACTTCGACGGGCCGGGCGCGCGCACGGTGCGCGACTTTTTCGTGCACAACGCGCTCTACTGGATCGAGGAGTTCCGCTTCGACGGCCTGCGCATGGACGCCATCCACGCCATTCGCGACAGCTCGCACCCGCACATCGTGCAGGAGATTCGCGAGGCCGTGCTGGCCGGGCCGGGCCGCGAGCGCCATGTGCACCTGGTGCTGGAGAACGACACCAACCAGGCCTCGATGCTCGCGCGCGACGGCCACGGCCTGCCCGTGGCGGGCACCGCGCAATGGAACGACGACCTGCACCACGCGGTGCACGTGCTGGCCACCGGCGAGCGCGACGGCTACTACGCCGACTACGCCGACAACCCCGTGTGCAGCCTGGCGCTGTCGCTGGCCGAAGGCTTCATCTACCAGGGGCAGCCCTCGGCGTTCCGCAACGGCGAGCGGCGCGGCGAGCCCAGCACGCGGCTGCCGTCGCAGGCCTTCGTCTCTTTCCTGCAGACGCACGACCAGGTGGGCAACCGTGCCTTCGGCGAGCGCATCCATGCGCTGGGCGACCCGGTGCGCGTGCGCGCGGCCATGGCCTGCCTGCTGCTGTCGCCGCACGTGCCCATGCTGTTCATGGGCGACGAGTTCGCGGCGTCCACGCCGTTCCTGTACTTCTGCGACTTCGGGCCCGAGCTGGCCGAGGCGGTGTCCAACGGGCGGCGCTCGGAGTTCGGCGGCTTCGCGGCCTTCAAGGACGAGGCGGCGCGCGCGCGCATCCCCGACCCGAACGCGGAGGCGACCTTTCTCGCGTCCAAGCTCAACTGGCGCGAGCGCGGCGCGCGCGCGCACTTCGAGCAGTTCAGCGAAGTGCAGCAGCTGCTGGCGCTGCGCCACAAGATGATCGTGCCGCGGCTGGCCGGCTCGACCGGCGCGGGCGTGTTCTTCTGCGAGAACGACACGCTGCGCGTGCATTGGGACCTGGGCCCGCAGGCCGGAGGTGCAAGTGCAGGTGCAGGTTCGGCCCGCCTGCACATGCTGGCGCATTTCGGCAGGCAGCAGACCGCGCCGCTGGCCGGCTCGCCGGGCGCGGTGGTCTACCGCCACGGCGTGCATGAAGAAAGCGGTGAGGGCAACGCTGCGCTGCGCCTCGACCACGGCGCTGTGTTCGTCACGCTGGAGGACGCGCGCGGTGAATGACGTGAACGAAACCTTCCTGCGCGACGCGGCCGGCGCGCTGGTGGCGCTGTGCGAGCACCACGGCATCGCCACCGCCTACAACGACGCCTTCGGCACCCGCCGCGAGGCCAGCACGCAGAGCCTGCGCGCGCTGCTGGCGGAGTTCGGCGTGCGCATCGACAGCGCCGCCGACGCGCACCGTGCGCTCGAGGCCGTGCACCGCGCGCGCTGGGCGCAGGCATTGCCGCCGGTGGCGGTGGTGCCCGCGGGCAACGCGCACTGGCAGGTGCCGTTGCGCCTGCCGCTGGCCACGCGCACGCTGCGCTGGCAACTGACCGACGAAGCCGGCCTCACGCAGCAGGGCGAGGCCGATGCGCACGCGCTGCACGAAACCGCGCGCACCGAGCACGGCGGCGCATGGCTGTGCGAACGCACGCTGCCCATGAGCCTGCCGCTGGCCGCCGGCTACCACCGCCTGCACATCGACGGCCTGCCCGGCGAGACGCTGGTGCTGGCCACGCCGGGGCATTGCTACCGCCCGCCGGCCGTGCGCGACGGCCGCCGCGTGTGGGGCCCGGCGGTGCAGCTCTACAGCCTGCGCTCGCCGCGCAACTGGGGCATCGGCGACTTCGGCGACCTCGACGAACTGGTCACGCTCATGGCCGCGCAGGGCGCGGACATCGTCGGGCTCAACCCGCTGCATGCGCTGTTCCCGGCCAACCCGGCGCATGCGAGCCCGTACAGCCCGTCGTCGCGCGAGCAGCTCAACGTGCTGTACATCGACGTGGAAGCGGTCGACGGCTTCGCCGATTGCGAGCCCGCGCGCCACCTGGTGCGCTCGCCCGCGTTCCAGGCGCGCCTGGCCGCGCTGCGCGCCGAGGCGCTGGTGGACCTGCCCGGCGTGGCGGCGGCCAAGTTCGAGGTGCTGGAGCTGCTCTTCGAGCACTTTCGCGAAGCGCACCTGCCCGAGCTGGCCGCGCCCGACGAAGACGGGCTGGCGTTTTTGGCCTTCGTGGCAGAGCGCGGCGAGGGGTTGCGCCAGCACGCGCTGTTCGAAACGCTGCACGCGCACTTCCTGGCCACCGACAGCGGCCTGTGGGGCTGGCCCGTGTGGCCCGTGGCGTACCGCGACCCCGACTCGGCCGAAGTCACGGCCTTTGCCGTGCAGCATGCGCAGCGCCTGCAGTTCCACCAGTTCCTGCAGTGGCAGGCCGCGCGCCAGCTGGCGCAGGCCTCGGCGCGCTGCGAGGCGGTGGGCATGGGCATCGGCCTGTACGTGGATTTGGCGGTGTCGGTCGACCGCGCCGGCTCCGACGCCTGGACCGCGCAGGGCGTGCTCGCGCCGGGCGCCAGCATCGGCGCGCCGCCCGACGAGTTCAACCCCGCCGGCCAGAACTGGGGCCTGCCGCCGCTGCGGCCCGACAGCCTGCGCGCCGACGGCTACCGCTTCTTCATGCACACGCTGCGCGCCGGCATGCGCGGCGCGGGCGCCTTGCGCATCGACCACGTGATGGGGCTCATGCGCCTGTTCTGGATTCCGCCGGGCCGCGGCGCGCACGACGGTGCCTACGTGTACTACCCGCTGGACGAGATGCTGGCCATCGTCGCCATCGAAAGCCACCGCCACCGCTGCATGGTGGTGGGCGAAGACCTGGGCACGGTGGAAGACGCCGTGCGCGAGGCGCTGGCCAAGGCCGACGTGCTCTCCTACCGTCTGCTGTACTTCGAGAAGTTCGACGGCCAGCACCACGAGCACCACGCCGGCGGCTTCAAGCCGCCCGAGGCCTACCCGCCGGCCGCGCTGGTGGCGGTGAGCACGCACGACCTGGCCACCTTCGCGGGCTGGTGGGCCGCCCACGACCTGCGCGTGCGGCTCGAGCTGGGCCTGTTCCCCGACGAGCGCGTGTTCGACAAGCAGCTGCTCGACCGCGCGCAGGAGCGCATCCAGCTGATGCTCGCGGCCGAGCGCGGCGGGCTGCTCAGCCGCGAGGAGGTGGCCGCGGCCGCGGGGCAGGCGCTGCCTTCGACCCGCATCGTTGAAGCGGTGCACGCCTACCTGGGCGCCGCGCCCTCGGCGCTGATGATGGTGCAGCTCGAAGACGCCGCCGGCGTGGTCGAGCAGGCCAACATGCCCGGCACCGTGAGCGAGCAGCCCAACTGGCGGCGCAAGCTGCCAGTGGCGTCGCGTGCGCTGGCCGAGGGCGAGCGCATGCAGGGCATTGCCGCGAAGCTGCGCGCGGTGCGCCCGGGGCTGCGCTCGGCCACCGGTGTGCTCGCGCCGCAAGACGTGCAGGCCACCGTGCCGCGCGCCACCTACCGGCTGCAGTTCCACAAGGACTTCGGCTTCGACGACGCCATTCGCGTGCTCCCTTACCTGGCCGAGCTGGGCGTGAGCCACGTGTACTGCTCGCCCATCCAGCGCGCCCGCGCCGGCAGCATGCACGGCTACGACGTGGTGGCGCACGACGAGGTCAACCCCGAGCTGGGCGGCGAAGAAGGCTTTGCGCGCTTCGTCGATGCGCTGCAGTCGCACGGCATGGGCCAGCTGCTGGACATGGTGCCCAACCACATGGGCGTGTTCGGCGCCGACAACGCGTGGTGGATGGACGTGCTGGAAAACGGCCCGGCCTCGCTCTACGCGCAGCACTTCGACATCGACTGGCAGCCGCTGAACGTCGAGCTCACCGGCAAGGTGCTGCTGCCCGTTCTGGGCGGCCACTACGGCGAGGTGCTGGCCAGCGGCGAGCTGGTGCTGCACTTCGAGCCCGAGGCCGGCGGCTTCGCGCTGATGTACTTCGACCACCGTTTTCCGCTGGCGCCCGAGCGCTATCCGGCGGTGCTGGCGCGCGCGCTGGCGCAGCTCGACGAATCGACCGACGCCGCCGCCAGCCTCGCGAGCGTGGCCACCGCCTTCGGCCACCTGCCGGGGCGCGACGCCACCGAGCCCGAGGCGCGGGCCGAGCGCGCGCGCGACAAGGAACTGCTCAAGGCCCGGCTGGCGCGGCTCGCGCAGCGGCACCCCACGGTCGCCGGGGCGCTGGCCGCGGCCGTGGCCGAGTTCAACCTGGCCACGCCGGCGGCGCGAGATGCACTGCATGCGCTCGTCGAGGCGCAGGCGTACCGGC
Source organism: Variovorax sp. RCC_210 (assembly GCF_041355175.1). Classification (NCBI taxonomy): domain Bacteria; kingdom Pseudomonadati; phylum Pseudomonadota; class Betaproteobacteria; order Burkholderiales; family Comamonadaceae; genus Variovorax; species Variovorax sp. RCC_210. Next base: position 330,150 of record NZ_JBFUPJ010000009.1, read on the forward strand.
TGGCGTACTGGCGCGTGGCGGCCGACGAAATCAACTACCGGCGCTTCTTCGACATCAACGACCTGGCGGCGGTGCGCATGGAGCGCGACGACGTGTTCGAGGCCACGCAGTCGTTCGCGCTCGACCTGGCCGCCGCGGGCAAGGTGGACGGCCTGCGCATCGACCACCCCGACGGCCTGTACGACCCCGCGCGCTACTTCGAGAAGCTGCAGCAGGGCTACGCGCGCCGCGCCGGGCTGGTGCTGCCCGCGCACGACGCGCAGGGCCGGCCGGCGCGCCCGCTGTACGTGGTCGCCGAGAAGATCGCGGCCAACGACGAGGAGGTGCCCGAGGGCTGGCACGTGCACGGCACCACCGGCTACCGGTTCGCCAACGTGGCCAACGGCGTGCTGGTCGACACCACGGCCGAAGAGACCATCGGCCATGCGTGGCGCCGGTTCACGGGCGAGGTGCAGAGCTTTCATGCGCTGTCGCAGGCGGGGCGGCGCGAGGTGATGCGCAACGCGCTGTCGTCGGAGCTGAACATGCTGTCGAGCGAGCTGCTGCGCATTGCGCGCGCCGACCGCCGCACGCGCGACTACACGCTGAATGCGCTGCGCCGCGCGCTGGCCGACGTCGCGGCCTGCATGCCGGTGTACCGCACCTACATCATCGATGCGCCTTCCGCGCAGGACGAGCGCTTCATCGACGAGGCCACGGCCGCGGCAGAGCGCCAGAGCAGCGACGCCGACCGCTCGGTCTTCGGCTTCCTGCGGCGCGCGCTGCGCGGCGTGGCGGTGGAGGGCGCGCCACCGGCGCTGGCCGAGCGGGTGCGCCGCTTTGCGGTGCGCTTCCAGCAGTTCAGCGCGCCGGTCACGGCCAAGGGCGTGGAAGACACGGCCTTCTACCGCTACTTTCCGCTCAGCTCGCTCAACGAGGTGGGCGGCGAGCCCGACCGCTTCGGCATCGGCGTGGACGAGTTCCATGCGCTGAGCACCGACCGCGCGCTGCGCTGGCCGCACACCATGCTGGCGACTTCGACGCATGACAACAAGCGCTCGGAAGACGTGCGCAACCGCATCGACGTGCTCTCCGAAATGCCCAACGAATGGGTGCTGGCGCTCACGCGCTGGCACGGCCTGTGCCGCGACACGCGCCGCAAGCTGGAGTGCGACGACGCGCCCTCGCGCGCCGACGAGTACCTGCTGTACCAGACGCTGCTGGGCACGCTGCCCTTCACGGGGTCCGGCGGTTCAGGCGGGCTCGACGAAGCCACCGCGCCCGCCTTTGCCGACCGCATCTGGGAGTACATGCAGAAGGCCGCGCGCGAGGCCAAGCTGCGCACCCGCTGGACCCAGCCCGACGCCGAGTACGAGGCCGCGCTGGAAGGCTACGTGCGCGCCATCGTCGCCAACATGGAAGAGGGCGCCTGCCTGTCGGACATCCAGCGGCTGGCCGACCGGCTTTCGTGGTTCGGTGCGTGGAACGGGCTCACGCTCACGCTGCTGAAGTACGCCTCGCCGGGCGTGCCCGACCTGTACCAGGGCAGCGAGCTGATCGAGCTGAGCCTGGTCGACCCCGACAACCGGCGGCCGGTGGACTACGCGCTGCGGCAGGGGCAGCTGCATGCGTTGAAGCACATGGCCGATCGGACTGGAAAGAGTGGCCAGGGTGGCCATGGTGATCCTGAAGGCCTTGCCGCGCAGGTCCGCGCCCTGGCCGCGGCGCCGCACGACGGCCGCGCGAAGCTGTGGTTCATCTGGCGGCTGCTGTCGCTGCGGCGCGCGCAGCCCGCGCTGTTCCGCGAAGGCAGCTACGAAGGGCTGGCGGCCGAAGGCGCGCTGGCGCGGCACGTGGTGGCCTTCGCGCGGCAGCACGAGGACCAGGCGCTGGTGGTGGTGGCGGGGCGGCTGTTCGTCGGCCTGTGCCCGGGCGAAAGCCCGGCGCCGGTCCTGCCGCAAGGCGATGCCTGGCGCGGCACCACGGTGCGCTTGCCCGCGGGGCTGGAAGGTGCGGTGCTGGAGAACGTGCTGACCGGCGAGCGCTTCACCGCGGGCGCTGGTGGGCTGGAACTGGCCACCGCGCTGCGCCATGTGCCGTGGGCCGCGTTCAGCGTGGTGAAGCCCGCGTCGTGAAGCTGACGTCGTGATTTGCGCCTATGCGGACGCGACGATCTCCTACGTAGCGCGGAGGTGGGCGCAGTGACCCTGCGAGGTCTGCTTTCGTTTCTCCAACCCACCCCTCCCTGCCCCCTCTCTATCTACCCAGGAGCTTTCGATGAAGAAACTTGTGCCCGCACTGATCGTCACCGGCCTCATGGCCGCCACCGGCGCCTTCGCCCAGTCGAACCCACCCGGTGCCAACGTGCCGCCCAACACGCCGGGCTACGCGACCGGCAAGTCCGAGCGCGCAGGCGAGGCCCGCAAGGACCGCCGCGCACCCGGCATGGTGAAGCCGCAGGCCGGCGACGAAGGCAAGACGCCTGAAGGCGGCGCCATCGGCAACGACCGCGCTGCCGTGGCCGGCGAAGCCCGCGCCGAGACGCGCGACGAGCGCCGCCCCGGCAAGCCGAAGCCGGTGCCCGGCGGCACGCCCAAGTGATCGGGGCTCTTCCGGAGGCTCTTCCGCTGCTTTGACGGTGGTGGACGTTCGCGGCGCGGGCCGCGGGCGTCAACCTCGGTTGGAAGGGGCGCGGTCGCGTATCGCGCTTTTCAGCGCGCGCTGGCCCGCCGACAGCGCGAGCTCGTAGCTCTCCGCCGCGTCGTACGCCTTGTTGAGCACGCGCGGGTGCGTGCCCTGTTCGTCGGTTTCGAGCAGCTGCCAGACAAAGGCTCCCGGCAGCGGCTCCTCGATGGTGAGTTCGATGGGGTGTGTCATGGCTTCAACATGGCGCAAAGCGGGCCGCTTGTCTGTAGGCCCGCAGCGACGGCACGCTGCCGTGGCCTTCCCTCTTTTCATCTTTCGTTCTTTCCTACAGCGCGCCGTGCTGCAAGACGACCGTTGCGCAGCGCCCGCTCACCTACGCTGCCCCGACCATGGGCGCCAGCGACACACACAACACACACAAGCAGGAAGACAGCCACTCCATCCACCGCTTCGTGCGCGTGCGCGGGGCGCGCGAGCACAACCTGAAGGGCGTGGACGTCGACATTCCGCGCGATGCGCTGGTGGTATTCAGCGGCATCTCGGGCTCGGGCAAATCGTCGCTGGCGTTCGGCACGCTGTATGCCGAGGCGCAGCGGCGCTACTTCGAATCGGTGGCGCCGTATGCGCGCCGGCTCATCGACCAGGTCGGCGTGCCGGCCTTCGACAGCATCGAGGGCCTGCCGCCCGCGGTGGCGCTGCAGCAGCAGCGCGGCACGCCGAGCGCTCGCTCGTCGGTGGGCAGCGTGACCACGCTGTCGAACCTGTTGCGCATGCTCTATTCGCGCGCTGGCGACTATCCGGCGCGGCAGCCCTTGCTGTACGCGGAAGACTTTTCTCCCAACACGCCGCAGGGCGCATGCCCGGCCTGCCACGGGCTGGGCCGCGTCTTCGAGGTGACCGAGCAATCGATGGTGCCAGACGACTCGCTCAGCATCCGCGAGCGCGCCGTGGCCGCATGGCCGCCGGCATGGCACGGGCAGAACCTGCGCGACATCCTGGTCACGCTGGGCCACGACGTCGACAAGCCCTGGCGCGAGCTGCCGAAGAAAACCCGCGACTGGATCCTGTTCACCGACGAGCAGCCGACGGTGCCGGTGTATGCAGGCTTCACGCCCGCCGAGACGCGCGCCGCGCTGCGCAGCAAGATGGAGCCCAGCTACCAGGGCACCTTCACCGGCGCGCGCAAGTACGTGCTGCACACCTTCGCGACCACGCAGAGCGCGCTCATGAAGAACCGCGTGTCGCGCTTCATGGTGGGCGCGCTGTGCCCGTCGTGCAAGGGCAAGCGGCTGAAAAAAGAGGCGCTGTCGGTGCGCGTGGCCGGCCACGACATCGGCGAGATCGCGCAGATGCCGTTGGGCGAGCTGTCGCGCGTGCTGGCGCCCATCGCGGCCGGCAAGCTGCCGCGCCAGTCGGAAGAAAAACGCATCGCCGCGCAGCGCCTGACGCACGACTTCCTGGAGCGCGTGGGCACGCTGCTCGACCTGGGGCTGGGCTACCTGTCGCTCGACCGGCGCACGCCCACCTTGTCGCCGGGCGAGCTGCAGCGCCTGCGGCTGGCCACGCAGATCCGCTCCAACCTCTTCGGCGTGGTGTACGTGCTCGACGAACCTTCCGCCGGGCTGCACCCGGCCGACGGCGAAGCGCTGGTGGTGGCGCTGGAAATGCTCAAGCGCTCGGGCAATTCGCTGTTCGTGGTGGAGCACGACCTGTCGCTGATGCGGCGCGCCGACTGGCTGGTCGACGTGGGGCCCGAGGCGGGCGAGAAGGGCGGCGTGGTGCTCTACAGCGGGCCGCCCGAGGGGCTGCGCGGGGTGAAGGGGTCGCACACGGCGAACTACCTGTTCGGCGAGGCGGTGCCGCCTTCGGCCGCGCCGCGCTCGCCCACCGGCTGGTTGAAGCTGGCGGGCATTTCGCGCAACAACCTCGACAGGCTGGCCGCGGCGTTTCCGCTCGGCGTGCTGACGGCCGTGACCGGTGTGTCGGGCTCGGGCAAGTCGAGCCTGGTGACGCAGGCGCTGGTGGAGCTGGTGTCGGCGCACCTGGGACACGAGCCGCCCGAGGCCGAGGCGGCTGAAGAGGAAGCATCGTCGGCGCCGGTGGTGGCGCAGCGCACGGCGGGGCGCATCGTGCAGGGCATGGACGGCATCCGCCGCCTGGTGCGCGTCGACCAGAAGCCCATTGGCCGCACGCCGCGCTCCAACCTGGCAACCTACACGGGCCTGTTCGACCATGTGCGCAAGCTGTTCGCGCAGACGCCGGCGGCGCGCGCGAAGAAGTTCGACGCCGGGCGCTTCTCGTTCAACGTGGCCAAGGGGCGTTGCCCGGCCTGCGAGGGCGAGGGCTTCGTGAGCGTGGAGCTGTTGTTCATGCCGAGCGTGTACGCGCCGTGCCCCACGTGCCATGGGTCGCGCTTCAACCCGCAGACACTGAAGGTGAGCTTGCGCGGCAAGACGATCGCCGACGTGCTGGGGCTGACCGTCGACGAGGCGCATGCCTTCTTCGAGACCGACGACGCCATCGAGCGGCCGCTGCGCCTGCTGCGCGCCATCGGCCTGGGCTACCTGCGGCTGGGGCAGCCGGCCACGGAGCTGTCGGGCGGCGAGGCGCAGCGCATCAAGCTGGCCACCGAGCTGCAGCGCGCGCAGCGTGGCGACACGCTGTACGTGCTCGACGAGCCGACCACGGGCCTGCACCCGGCCGACATGGACAAGCTGATGGTGCAACTCAACGGCCTGGTCGACGCGGGCAACACGGTGATCGTGGTGGAACACGAGATGCGCTGGGTGGCCGCGTGCGACTGGGTGATCGACATGGGCCCGGGCGCGGGCGGCGAGGGCGGCCGCATCGTGGCGGCGGGCACGCCGCGCGAGGTGGCAAGGGCCGCGGGCAGCCGCACCGCGCCCTACCTGCGCGAATGGACAGAACCGAACCGACCTTCTTCAACCCTCTTGCGAAAGGAAAACCGATGATCCGCCGACCTCGTCAAGGCAACGAAGCAACCGCACAACTGGCGAGCCAACTGGGCTGCACGCTGGTGGAGGCCGTGCCCCGACACGGCCACGCACGCCCCGCGCTGGTGGGCTGCGACCCCGAGCTGTCGCAACGCATGAAAGCGCTGGGCGCGCGGTGGGACTCTTTCAACAACGCGCTCGCGTTCGCGGGGTGGCCTGCGCTGCAGGCGGCGCTGCGCTATGCGCTCGACAAGCGCGCGAATGGGGCGAATGGGGCGAACGGGACGGAGGGGTGTTCGTCTCCTGCTGGAGGGACCGAGGGCACTGCTGGTTGATGTGTTTTGCGGGGCTGTTCAGGGCGTGTGAACAGGCCGCCGGGTACTCCCCTCCGCGAATGTCCCCCGGCCTGCGGCCTCCTCCTTTTACCGGGACTTCTCCAATCCGCAAGCGGCGGTGCGAGTTTGGTTTTTCAATAGGCGGTATTGGCTG